>JADZGB010000032.1 GCA_020854105.1 Burkholderiales bacterium
GTGATGGACGAAGTACTCCTGGATATCGCCCATCACCTTGAGGCTGAACTCGGTAGAGAAGATGCAGGTGTTCTGGCCCTGGTCCTCCTTGAGGATGTCGGCCTGCACCGTGCCGCGCACGGTTTCCAGCGTCCATGCCCGGATCTTCTGTGCCTCGTCGTCGGTCGGCTCGCGCCTGTTGTCGGCCCTGAACTTCTCGATCTGCTGGTCGACGGCGGTGTTCATGAACATCGCCAGGATCGTCGGCGCCGGGCCGTTGATCGTCATCGACACGCTGTTGTTGGGCGCACACAGGTCGAAGCCCGAGTACAGTACCTTCATGTCGTCCAGCGTGGCAATCGACACACCCGAGTTGCCCACCTTGCCGTAGATGTCGGGACGCAGGTCCGGATCGAAGCCGTACAGCGTCACCGAGTCGAACGCGGTGGACAGGCGCTTGGCCGGCATTTCCTGTGCGAGCAGGTGGAAGCGCTTGTTGGTGCGGAAGGGATCGCCCTCGCCGGCGAACATGCGTGTCGGATCCTCGTTCTCGCGCTTGAACGCGAATACACCGCCGGTGAAGGGGAAGGAGCCGGGCACGTTCTCCAGCATCAGCCACTTCACGATCTCGCCGTTGTCCTCGAAGCGCGGCAGCGCCACCTTGCGGATCCGTGTGCCCGAAAGCGACGTATAGGTGAGCGCGGTGCGGATCTCCCGGTCGCGGATCTTCACCACGTACTCGGCACCGGCGTAGGCCTTCTGCATGTCGGGCCACATTTCCAGCAGCTTCCTCGCCACGGGATCGAGGGCGGTGTCGCGCTGGGCGACCAGGGTATCGAGGGCGGAGGGTGCGGCCTCGCCGCACTCGGCGAGCATCCGCTTCGTCTCGCAGAGCTGCTGGCGCTCCCGCGCCACGCGCGACTGCACGAGGGCGTGCTGCTTGTAGGTGCGCACGCTCTCGGCGATCTCCGCAAGGTAGCGCGCGCGCTGCGGTGGTACCACCGCCTTGACCTTCGACGGCGTGCGCACGCTCGTCGCGGGCAGCGTCCCGGGCAGCAGCGCGAGGCCCTTGTCCCCGAGCTTCGCCGCGATGGCCTGGTACAAGGCGGTCACGCCGTCGTCGTTGAAGCGCGCGGCGATGGTGCCGAACACCGGCATGCGATCCGGCGGCGTGGAGAACAGCTGGCGGTTGCGCTGGTACTGCTTGGAGACGTCGCGCAGCGCGTCCTCGGCGCCACGGCGGTCGAACTTGTTGATCGCCACGAAGTCGGCGAAGTCCAGCATGTCGATCTTCTCCAGCTGGCTCGCCGCACCGTACTCGGGCGTCATCACGTACAGCGAGAAGTCCACGTGCGGGACGATCGCCGCATCGCCCTGGCCGATGCCGGAGGTCTCGACCACGATCAGGTCGAAGCCCGCCACCTTGCACGCCGCGATAGCCTCGGGCAGCGTCGCCGAGATCTCGCTTCCCGCGGCGCGGGTGGCGAGCGAGCGCATGTAGATATTCTCGCCGTTGATCGCATTCATGCGGATGCGGTCGCCGAGCAGCGCGCCGCCGGTCTTGCGGCGCGAGGGATCGACCGCGATGATGGCGATCCTCAGCCGGTCCGACTGATCCAGGCGGATGCGCCGGATCAGCTCGTCGGTGAGCGAGGACTTGCCCGAGCCGCCGGTGCCGGTGATGCCGAGCACCGGGATGGCGGTACGCCCCCCGGCATCGGCCATGAGCTGCCCGTGCAGCGCCTTCGGCAGTGCACCGGCCTCCAATGCGGTGATCGTGCGTGCGAGCACGCGGCGGTCGCCGGCGCGCAACGCATCGAGCGAGGCCGGCAGTTCCGCGCACAGGTCGGCGCGCGAGCGCTGGACCATGTCGTCGATCATGCCCTGCAGCCCCATCTTCGCGCCGTCCTCGGGCGAGTAGATGCGTGTGACGCCGTAGGCATGTAGCTCGCGGATCTCGGCCGGCACGATCACGCCGCCGCCGCCGCCGAACACCTGGATGCCGCCGCCGCCGCGCTGGCGCAGCAGATCGATCATGTACTTGAAGTACTCCACGTGCCCGCCCTGATAGGAGCTGACCGCGATGCCGTGCGCGTCCTCCTGTAGCGCCGCGGTGACCACCTCGTCCACCGAGCGGTTGTGGCCCAGGTGGATGACCTCGGCCCCGCTCGCCTGCAGCATGCGCCGCATGATGTTGATCGACGCGTCGTGACCATCGAACAGGCTGGCGGCGGTGACGAAGCGCACGCTGCCCGTGGGGCGGGTGCCGGTGGAGGCGGACTGCACGCTGAGATCGGTCATGTTCGGACTGTGGTGAGTGAGTTCGGGCCGCGGGTGGCGACCGGGGATGCCCGGTAAGGCACGTAAACGCATAATTATTGCCAAGTCTTGCGGGCTCGACAACAGACGGCGGCGGACATCTTCTGGCTAGAATGCCTCGACTTCGTCAACGGGGCAGGTGCATGTCGGACACGCAGACTGGAGATCCCGGTTTGATCGATGCCATGGGAACGCGCCACGAGCCCGCGGGACCGTCGGCCCGCATCGTCTCGCTCGTTCCGAGCATCACGGAACTGATGTTCGACCTCGAGCTGGCCGGACAGGTGGTCGGGCGCACGGGTTTCTGCATCGAACCGCGCGACAAGGTGAGGAAGGTCGCCAAGGTCGGCGGTACCAAGACGATCGACGTGGCGAAGATCAGGCGGCTGCAGCCCACGCACCTCGTGGTGAATGTCGACGAGAACCCGCGGCCGGTGGTGGAGGAGCTGCGGCGCCTCGTGCCGCACGTGATCGTGACGCATCCGCGCGGTCCTGCCGACAACGTCGCCCTGTATCGGCTGCTGGGCGGCATCTTCGGCCGGCAGGCGCAGGCCGATGTCCTGTGCGAGCGCTTCGCGCGTGCCTGGAACGAAGTCCGGTACGCCACGCGCGCCTGGCCGCGACAGCGGGTGCTGTACCTGATCTGGAAGTCGCCCTGGATGACCGTGTCCGAGGATACCTACATCTCGCGCATGCTGGCCACGGTGGGCTGGGAGTCGTGGGCCCCGCCGGGGATCGCGCGCTATCCGAGCGTGGATCTCACGCGCGAGGTGCTCGCGAACGTGGATGTCGTGCTGCTTTCCAGCGAGCCCTACAGTTTCGGAGAACGCCACCGCGCAGAGATTCTCGAGCTGGTGCCGGAAGGCAGTGGTACCCGTGTTGCATTGATCGATGGGGCGATGACGAGCTGGTACGGCAGCAGGGCGATCAGGGGGCTGGAGTATCTACGGGAGTTCCGGTCGCGCACTGGAGTGGTGGCGGAGGAATAGGGCGGCGGAGCACGGCCTTTTCGGTTTTGCGCTGGGTCCCGGCGAACGCCCAATGATTCCGTCATCCCGGCCATATACGGGATCCAGGCAGTAGAACTGCCTTTTCATAATTTGCCCGGTCCCAGATCAAGGCATTCCGGGGCAGGGCTTTCACGCGCCGGGACGGGAGTCAGCTCGCAGCGTTCGGGTTCCCGCCGCTCTCCAGCGTCACGAAGCTGCCGCCCTGGTACGTCTCAACGTCGGGGTTCGCGTCGTCGCGGTGTTGCGCGAGGATCCCGGCCGCATACGGCTCGCTGTCATCCTGCGGCTGGTAGCCGAGGCGTGTCGCGTTCGAGTTGTCGTACCAGGAGCGCCTGTTGTTCGATACCCCGTAGACGATCTCGAATCTGATCCCGGGGTGATCGACGCCGATTCGGACCAGCTGAGCGAGATCCCGCGGCGAGATCCATATGCTCAGGCGGCGCTTGTCCACCGGCTGGGGGTTCACGTTGCCGATGCGCATGCACAACACCTCGAGGCCGTACTTGTCCGCGTACAGGCTGCCGAGCTGTTCGCCGAACACCTTCGACAGCCCATAGCGGCTGTCGGGCCGCGGATAGACCTGGTGGTCGATGGTCTCGTCACGGCGGTAGAAGCCGACCGCGTGATTGCTGGTGGCGAACAGAACGCGCTTGACGCCGTTGCGGCGCGCGGCCTCGAACACGTTGTAGCAGCCGACGATGTTGGCGCGCAGGATCGGGTCCCATTCGGCCTCCGCGGAGACGCCGCCCAGGTGCACGATCGCGTCCACGCCGCGCGTGATGCGCAGGGCGACGTCCATCTCGGCAATGTCGCCCGGTTCGAACGATTCGCCCGCCGAGGAATTGTGGATGGCGCGGAGGTCGGACAGGCGCAATCTGTACACGCCAGCCAGTTCGCGTCGCAGATGCGTGCCGATGTCACCCGCGGCACCGGTAATCAGGATTGTCTTCAACCCGGGTCTCCTCCATGCACCATTCCCGGCAGGATAGCGCAGTCGGCGCCGGCCGCCTCGCGCGCACGCCGCTGTTGCAAATCTGCACGTCGTCGCATGGCGGCAGTAGCCCGTGGCGCCCTGGCGGACTAGAGTATCGGTCCGCGCGCGAATTGCCTGCGCAATCTGGGGAAGAGCATGCGGCTGACGGTAGGCCACCGGCTGTGGCTGGGTTTCGGACTGATCGTGGCGCTCATCGCTGCGGCATATTTCCATCTGCTCGAGGGCGGGCGCGCGGATGCGCCGGCCGAGGCCCTGCCCCGCGCGGCGGAAGCGGCGCGGGCGGCCGCGCGGCGGATGAACGCCGCACTCGATCACGCCGACGCGGCGCTGCAGGGCTACGAGCCGGACAAGGCCGGCGCCGTGCTCGAGGCAATGGCCAAGGCGCGTGCCGAGTTCGACGCCGGGCTGGCCGAGCATGTGAAGGCCGTGGCCGACCAGGCACAGGCGCAGGCGCTCGCAGACCGCTTCGAGGCAGCGTCGAAGCAGGCGCAGTCGGCGATCGCGGCCATCGAGGCGCGTGCCGGGCAGGCCGCCGCATTCGACCGCTATCGTGCGGAAGGTGCCGCGCTGCTGGCGCAGCAGCCGGGCGTGGCCGGTCGGCCCAACCGGGGCCGCACGCTGCGCAAGCAGAACATCGTGAGCGAGCTCACCGGGCAGTTGCGTGCAAAGGGCCGCGAGTACGCCGCGCGCGCCGCCGGTGCGCCGCTTCCGCAGGCACCCGGGCGCACCGCACTGCTCGCCAACATCTCACGCTACGAGGTGCTCACCGATACCGCCGCCGAGCGCGACTGGGCGAGCCGCGTGCGTGCGTGGGTCGAGCGTGGCGAGCGGCAGTGGAGCAGCGGCGCCGGCCCCGCCTCGGCGGCCCCCAGGCAGGCGCTCGGGGAAGCGCAGCGGGCCTTCGCAGCCATCGCACCGGAGATCGACGGGCTGGTGCAGGCCAATCTGAGCGCGGACCTGGCGCAGCTGGAAGCGCGCCTGGCGCAGGCGGCCGTGCGGCTGCGCGGCCAGCGCGAGTACGGCGAGCGCATTCTGCTGGTGCTTCTCGGAGCCAGCGGACTGATCGCGCTGCTGTCGATCGTGGCCGTGCGCGCTCCGATCCGGCGTCTGGCCGCGCTGACGCGCCCCTACGTCGATTCCGATCTCACCTACCAGATGCTGCGTTTCCGCGGCGACGAGACGCGCGAACTGGACGTGGCGGTGCGCTGGCTCATCGAGCGTCAGCGACTCGATGGCACGCCCGCGACACCGGACGCCAGCGTGCAGGCGGTGCAGCAGGCATTCGAGCAGATCCAGCAGCCGATGGCCCTGCTCGATGCGCAGCGCATGGTGGTACGCGCCAACGCCGCGTTCCGCGAACTGACCGGCCGGGACCAGGCCGCCCTGGCGGGGACGTCCATCGACGAGGTGTGGTCCGCCGATCACCACGAGTCGACCTCCACCGAGGCGATGTGGTCGTTCGTGCGCGACCAGGGCGCGTGGCAGGGCGAGCTGTGGATACGCGACGCCGAGGACAACGTACACCCGCTGTGGGGCTACCTCTCGCACGTGCGCGACGAGGCCGCAGGCTGCACCGGCTTCGTCCTCGCGTGCGGGGACGTGACTGCGATGCGCATGGCAGAGCGCCAGTCCGCGCGCACCGCCACCGCCGGGCTGACGAGTGCTCAGGTTCTGGCGCAGCGCCTGCGCGCGGCGTCGAGCCGCGCGCACCGGCGCGCACGGCACACGGCCCTCATGCACGTTGCCGTGGCGCAGCTCGAGGGCGTGGACCGCATCCTGGGACGCGACGAGGCCGGTGCGCTGATCAGGGTCGCCGGCGAGCGGCTGCAGCGCATTTTGCGCGGGCACGACGCGATCCTGCGCATGGCGGCCGACCAGTTCGTCGTGCTGCTCGAGGACGTAGAGGAACCCGAACAGGTGCGGCGCGTCGCGGAGAAGATCCTCGCGGAGTTCTCGGTGCCGGTGGAGCTGAGCGGCCTGGAGCTGCCCCTGCATGCCAAGATCGGCATCGCGCTGGCGCCCGACGACGGCGGACCGCAGGAGCTGCCCGACGCGGCGAGGGAGGCCCTGGTGCGCGCCGGCCAGACGCGCGGTGCCGCCTTCACGTTCTTCTCGCCGGCGCTCAACGAGCGGATGTGGGCGCATCATGTGCTGGCCACCGAACTGGGCCGCTCGGATCTGGAGCATCAGCTCTCGCTGCTCTACCGGCCACGCGTAGCGGCAGTGGATGGGCAGCGCATGATTGGCGTGCAGGCCTGCCTGCGCTGGATGCATCCGGATCACGGCATGCTCGCGCCGGCGCGCTTTCTCGTCGTGGCGCAGGACGATGTCTCGCGCCGGCTCGATGCCTGGCAGATCGCGCAGGCCTGCGCGCAGCTGCAGGCATGGAACGCCGCCGACGCGGTACCGATCGCGGTGGAGCTGGTCGCTCAGCGCCTGGAGGTCGCCGCGCTGTGCGAAGTCATCGGCACCGCGCTGCGGCGTCAGGCGGTCGCGCCGCGCTTCCTCGAACTGGAGTTCCGTGTCAGCGTACTGGCCCGCGCGGACGAAGCCGAGGGCCTGTTCACGCGCCTGAGCGCTTCCGGCGTGGCGCTGTCGGTGACGGTGGACGAGGTGGAATCCTTCACGCGCTCGCTGGGCCTGCTGCGCCGGCTTCCGCTCGCGCGGGTCAAGCTCGGTCATGCGCTGGTCGAAGGCATCGGCAGCGGCGCATCCGAGCAGGCGCTGGTGCGGGCGACGCTGACGCTGGCGCGCAGCCTGGGCGTCGAACTCGCGGCGGAAGGTGTGGACACGCAGGCACAGTCGGCGTTCCTGCGCGTCGAAGGCATCCTGTACCAGCAGGGCGCGCTGTTCGGCGAGCCCGCCATGGCTCAGGCGCTCGACGCGCACCGCGACACGGCGCGCGAAGGAAGCCGCGCCGCGGTGTGAGCGGGCGCGCTCAGCGCTTGCGGCTGCTTGCCTTCGGTTTCGAAAGCGAAGGCCCTTCGCCCTTGCGCGCGGCCGTCCTGCGCGATCGCTTGGCGGGCGCCGGCATGGCAGGTTCCGGATTAGCGTGGGCCGCCGCGGAGAGCAGGTCGATGGTGCTCTCCAGGGTCGGTGCCGGGGCCTGGGAGGCGGACTGTGCGGTAGCCGTTGCCCGCTTCCGCTCGGGCGGCGTGGCGGGTGCAGGCGCAGGCGCGGCCTTCACCGCCGCATCGTTTGCAGCTTCCGGCAGGACGGTGGTGGTGAGGACCGGCGCATCCGCGGCGGGCGTCGACTCGTCAGTGGCGTCCAGTCTCAGCTTGGCGTAGGAACCCGGCGCGTCCTCGATCACCTTCAGCTTGCCGCTGCCCGGCGCGCGCGCGGCCACCTTCGCGCCGCAGAACTGCTCGATCCAGCGGTTCCACTCCGGCCACCACGAACCATCCTCGCGCCTGGCATTGGACAGCCACTCGTCCGCGCCCGGCGGCAGGCTGCCCTCGCTGGTCCAGTACTGGTACTTGTTTGCCGAGGGTGGATTCACCACGCCGGCGATGTGCCCCGAGCCCCCGAGGACGAACTTCACCGGCTCGGGCATGCGCAGCGCACCCATGTAGGTCGATTTCCACGGCGCGATGTGATCCTCGACGGTGGATACGAAGCAGGACGGCACCTCGATGTTGTCCAGATCGATGGGCTCGCCGTCCAGTTCGATCGCTCCAGGTTGCACCAGCGCATTGCGGATGTACATGTTGCGCAGGTAGAACGTGTGCATCTTCGCCGGCATGCGTGTGGAATCCGAGTTCCAGAACAGCAGGTCGAAGGGGAACGGATCCTTGCCCAGCAGGTAGTTGTTCACCACGAAGGACCAGATCAGGTCGTTGGCGCGCAGCAGGTTGAAGGTGATGGCCATCTCGGAGCCCTCGAGGTAGCCGCGCTCCTCCATCTTCTTCTCCAGGTTGGCGAGCACCGTCTCGTCCACGAACACGCCCAGCTCCCCGGGCTCGGCGAAGTCGATCATCGCGGTGAAGTAGGTCGCGCTCTTGACCGGGCGCCGACCCTTGATGCCCAGCCAGGCCAGCGTGCACGCGAGCAGCGTCCCGCCCAGGCAGTAGCCGATAACGTTGGCTTCCTTCTCGCCGGTCGCCTGCTCGATCGCCTGCAGCGCTGCCAGCGGACCTTCGCGCATGTAATCGTCGAAGCCCTTGTGCGCGAGCTTCTCGTCCGGGTTCACCCACGAGATCACGAACAGCGTGTGGCCCTGCGACACGGCCCAGCGGATGAAGGAATTCTTCTCGCGCAGGTCGAGGATGTAGTACTTGTTGATCCACGGGGGAATGATCAGCAGCGGCGTTTTCCACACGCTCTGCGTGGTGGGAGCGTACTGGATGAGCTGCATCAGCTCGTTCTGGTAGACGACCTTGCCCGGTGCGGTGGCGACGTTCTCCCCCAGCGTGAACGCCGAGTAGTCGGTCATGCTGATCGCGAGCTGCCCGCTGCCGCGCTCGAGATCCTCGAGCAGATTGTGCAGCCCCTCGATCAGGTTGCGGCCGCCGGAATCCAGCGTGGCCTTCAGCACTTCCGGGTTGGTGAAGACGAAGTTGGTGGGCGCGAGCGCGTCGACGAACTGGCGCGTGAAGAAGCGCACCTTGCGCGCGGTCTGCGGATCGAGATCCTGCACCTCCCCTACCGTGCGCTGGATGTTCTGCGCGGCGATCAGATAGGACTGCTTGATGTAGTCGAACAGGAAGTTGTTCTGCCAGACCTCGTTGCGGAAGCGGTTGTCGGTTCCCGCATCCACCACCGGTTCGGGCTTCTCGCCGAGGAAGCGAGCCATTGCGTTGTGCCACAGGCGCATGTAGTCGTGCCACATGCGCATCTGCGCCTGGGCCAGCAGCATCGGGTTGCCCATGAGCTTGCGCGACAGCTCCACGAACGCATTGGTCACTCCGACATCGTCCGCCGGCAGTACCGCCTTGCCCGCTCGCGCGCGCTCGAGATACTCGGTCACCAGGCGCTGGCTGTGCGCCGCGATCTCGGCGAACTCCCTGGTCAGTTCCTCTGGTCCGGGCGGGGTCGGGGGCAAGGGAGGATTCGTTGTCGACATGATCACTCTCGATCCAGGTTCAGGCGCTGCGTGCGAAGCGCAGCACGCCGTCGTCGCCGTGCGTGCGCTCCAGGCGTTGCTGCCGGTGCAGGTGATTGAGATGGGCGATCGCCTCGCCCATTGCGAAGGACATCTGGTGGTCGTCCAGCTGGCGGCGGAACAGCACCGGCACGATGTCCGCTGCGCTCGCCGGGGCTGCGCAGGCCTCCAGCACCTCGGCCAGCCGCTCCGCGTGGTGCGTGTGCAGCGCGGCGATGCGGTCGTGGGCGCCATGGAAGGGCAGGCCGTGCGAGGGCAGCACCAGGACGTCCTCGGGCAGGGCCGCGAAGCGCTGCAGCGAGGCGAGGAACAGCGCCACCGGGTCCGCCTCGGGCTGCTCGGGCCACACGCTGACGTTGGTGCTGATCTTCGGCAGCAGCATGTCGCCGGAAATGAGCACGCCTGCCTCGGCGCAGTACAGTGCGGCGTGCTCGGGTGCGTGGCCGTGTCCGACGATCACCTGCCAGGCGCGTCCGCCGATGCGCAGCGACTCGCCGTCCATCAGACGCTGGAAGCTCGCGGGCGGTTCGGTGATGCCGCGCCGATAGCTGTGCGGACGGTTGCGTATCGCCTCCTCGCGCGCTGCATCGAGGCCGTGCAGCCGGTACAGCGCGAGCTGGTCCTCGCGACGATGTCCCGGCAGTTCGCCGTAGGACACGTGCGCCATGAGGAACTCGCTCTCGCTCATCCACATCGGTGCGTCCAGCCGCTGAGTCAGCCAGCCGGCGAGTCCGACGTGGTCGGGATGGTAGTGCGTGACGATCACGCGGGAGACGCGCGAGCCGCCCAGCAGCCGCTCGAAGTGCTGCTCCCACAGTGTACGCGTGGCGTCGGTGTTTAGCCCGCAGTCGATCAGGGTGAAGCTGCCGTCGTCCTCGCGCACGGCCCAGAGATTGATGTGATCGAGCGCGAACGGCAGCGGCATGCGCAGCCAGTACACGCCCGGCGCCACTTCCGTACTGTGCCCGGCCTGCGGCGGATGGGAGAATGGGAAGCGCAGCGCCGGCTCGGGCGCCGGCACGGCAGCGTGTCGGTTCATGTCTGGCGGCCGAAGGCGGCCATGGGATAAACAGGCATGGTAAACCATCCGTCCCGCGGTCGCTGGGCGGATGCTGCGGTGCGGCAAAGACTGCCGCCGCAGCGAGGCACTTGCCCACATACTTTCCGGAGATCCGAAGATGAACCCGAACGATGTCCCGATGCCTTCCTCATCCGCGCCGATCGCGCGTTTCCCGGGCCTCGACTTCGGTCTGGGCGAGACACTCGACATGCTGCGCGAGAGCGTGCAGCAGTTCGCGGCCGCCGAGATCGCCCCGCGCGCGGCGCAGATCGACCGCAGCAATGCATTCCCGATGGATCTGTGGCGCAAGCTGGGCGAGCTGGGCCTGCTCGGCATCACGGTGGAGGAAGACTACGGCGGCGTCGCGATGGGCTACCTCGCGCACGTCGTCGCGATGGAGGAGATCAGCCGCGCCTCCGCGTCGGTCGGCCTTTCGTACGGTGCGCACTCGAACCTGTGCGTGAACCAGATCCGCCGCAACGGCAACGCGGAACAGAAGCGCAAGTACCTGCCAAAGCTCGTGTCCGGAGAGCACGTCGGGGCGCTGGCGATGAGCGAGCCGAACGCGGGATCCGACGTCGTGAGCATGAAGCTGCGTGCGGACCGGAAGGGCGACCGGTACGTGCTCAACGGCAACAAGATGTGGATCACCAACGGCCCCGACGCGAACTTGCTGGTGGTGTACGCGAAGACCGACGTCGAAGCCGGCGCGCGCGGCATGACCGCGTTCCTGATCGAGAACGGGTTCAAGGGATTCTCCACCGCGCAGAAGCTGGACAAGCTCGGCATGCGCGGCTCCAACACCTGCGAACTCGTGTTCCAGGACTGCGAGGTGCCAGCGGAGAACGTGCTCGGCCAGGTTGGCAAGGGTACGAACGTGCTGATGAGCGGGCTCGACTTCGAGCGCGCCGTGCTGTCCGGCGGACCGCTCGGGATCATGCAGGCGTGCATGGACGTGGTGATCCCCTATGTGCACGACCGCAAGCAGTTCGGCCAGTCGATCGGCGAGTTCCAGCTGATGCAGGGCAAGCTGGCCGACATGTACAGCACGATGAACGCGAGCAAGGCCTATGTCTACGCCGTGGGCCGTGCGTGCGACGCGGCAAGGACTCCCGAGGCGGTGCGTGCCCTGCGCAAGGACGCGGCCGGTGCGATTCTGTATTCGGCGGAGAAGGCCACGTGGATGGCCGGTGAGGCGATCCAGGCGCTGGGCGGCAACGGCTACATCAACGAGTACGCAACGGGGCGTCTATGGCGCGACGCCAAGCTGTACGAGATCGGGGCGGGGACTTCCGAGATCAGACGGTGGCTGATCGGGCGGGAGCTGTTCGACGATACGAAGTAAACCCATTCGCCGTGCCGGCGAAGCCGGCATTCAAGAGTGGTTGTCCCACTGCCTGCAACTTCGGTGATTGTGCTCTTGCGGTCAACAGGAAGCGTATCGATCCTCAAGTGATGTCTTGCCTCACTCGTGCCGTGTACTCCGGCCACCAGCGCATGCCCGTCTCGGCGAACAGGGCCTGAGCCCGGTCAAGCTGCGCCCGCGCAAAAGCAGAATCGCCCTGCTTCAACGCGAACTGCGCATGCCGCAGGCAGGTGATGGCCAGCTGTGGGCGCTCGCCGCGCTGTTCCGCAGCTCGAACGCTCTCCCTCATATGATCCTCGACCACGTTCCAGTCTGGTATCGGGCCGCAAGCTTCAGCAATCGCAAGGGCGCGGTACGCCGGCGCTTCGCCATTGCCTTCTCCGAACCGAGCGAGGAAGTCGAGCGCCTTTTGCGCATAGCGCCGTGCGTCGTCTTCGCGGCCCGCCAGTGCGCTTGCGTCGGCAATCCAGGACGCATACAGACCGGTGCCCTGGCGCGAACCGGAATCCTCCATGGTCGCGAGGCCCTTCCGCATGAGATCGAGGCCCTCGTCCGTACGACCGAGCATGAAAGCAGCCCAGCCCTGCGTGCTCAGACCTGCGCCGAGGAGATAGGTGCCGCCGATGCGCCGTGCGAGGCCCGCACAGCGTTCCGCCACCTCGAGCCCACGCGCCCAGTCCCCGTGCATGCAGCACACCGCTGCTAGGTACCAGTTGGAGCCGCCTTGCCGGCTCAGGTCGTTGCTGTCGAGCGCCAGTTGCAGGGAACGTTCCGCAAGATCGTACGCGCGCGTGAACTCGCCGAGCCATGCCCAACAGTCGGCCGAAAAGCCCAGCGAGTAGGACACCTCCGCCCAGTTGCCGACCCGCTCGGAAATCGCGATTCCGCGCTCCATGTACGCGATCCCTCTGGCGTAATCGCCGGTGAGGTAACTCGCCCGGCCCATGACGTGATTGGCCGCCGCGAACATCTCGTCGTCCTCCAACTCTTCCGCAAGACGTGCGCACTCACCGAGCACGAAAAAGACTTTAGGGTGGTTGCCGAGCATCCGGTATACACCCCCCATCAACGATGCCACGCGCGCCATGCGCCCCGGGTCCTCGAGCAGCTTCGCGTCCGCGCGCGCAGCCTCCAGGATCGCGAGTGTCTCTTCCGACGCGGCGTAGTGCGCAGCCTTCGCCAGCTTGATCGTGACGTCGACGCGCTGCAGTCGCATGGCGGGGTCGGTGGATGCGCCGAGCAGGGCGAGCACTTCCCGATACCGCATGCGAGCCGTGTCCAGAGAATAGACACCCGCCGCCTTGTCGCCTGCCATCTCACAATAGGTTGCGGCCTTGTCGGTCTCGGTGCTGCGAGCGTAATGCCAGGCCAACGCCTCGCAGTGTTGCCCGAGACGGTCCCAGTGGAAGGTTTCGATGGCATCCCCCGCGCGCGCGTGCAGAGAGCGGCGCTGCTGGAGCAGCAGGGTGTCGTACACGACGGACTGGATCAGCACATGCTTGAACATGTGCTCGGACTGAGGGGCCGCGCGCACGCGCTGCAGAAGGTCCTGCTCCACGAGATGCCCGAGCGTATCGGCCACGTCGGCCTCGCAGGAGGACATGCGCGCCAGCACTTCGTCCTCGAACTCGCGGCCGATCACCGCGGCGAGGCGCAGCAGGTCACGCGCTGCGGCGGGCAGCCGGTCGACGCGCGCGCGAATAGTGGTCTGCACCGATTCGGGCAGTGCCATCGTCTCGAGCGAACCGGACATCGCCATCTCCCCTTGGGCGATCTTGATGTGGCCCTGCTCGCGCAGCGCGGCGACGATCTCCTCGGTGAAAAAGGGATTTCCCTCTGTGCGTGTATGCACCAGTGCGCCGAAACCCTCCGGAAGGTCTGCAACGCCGAGCACCGAACACATGATGGAGCCGGTCTCCTGCGGGCCGAGCGGCGCGAGTGCAATGTGCGAGTGATTCGGCGCGGGTGCAATCGGGCACGGGATCTCCGGACGGTAGAGCACCAACGTAAGCAGCCGCCTGTCCGGGACAGTCGCCGTAAGGCGCTGCAAAGCGGACACGGAGCCCGGATCGGCCCAGTGCCAATCCTCCAGAATGAGCACTACGGGGCGGCGCGCGGCACTTGCAGCCAGAATCGTCACCAGCGCGTTCTCGAGCGATTCGCGCAACTGGACACCTTCCAGCGTCTGCGAGAGTGCGTGGTCAGGACTGGAGGTGGAGAGCAGATGCAGCAGCTGCGGAAGGTAGGCGGAAAGCGCGGGGTCGAGCGCGAGGACGTTGTTCACCGCCCGCCGCTGCATCGCCTCGCCGCTCTCGTCCTCGCGCAAATGCAGGCCGCGACGCATGGCGTCGATGAAGGGACGGTACGGTGTGGCGGTGCCGTAGCTCTGGCATCGCCCCTCGAGGATGCTGATCCGAGTTCGATCCAGACCGTGCCGAAACTCGAACGCAAGCCGCGACTTGCCGAGACCGGGTTCCCCGGACACCGTCAGCACTTGCGCCAAGCCGGCCAAGGAGCGACCCAGCGCCAGATGCATCGCTGCCAACTCCGATTCGCGCCCCGTGAATCTCGTGAGCCCCCTGCGCTGCGCGGCCTCGAAGCGTGTCTGGGTGGGAGTTTCGCGTTCGATGCGATGGGGGCGCAGCGGCTCGGACTTGCCCCTGAACGCGGTCGGCGCCTGCGCAGTGGTTTCGAAGAAGTCCTCGATCTGGCGCTTGGTCTCCGGGCCCACCAGGATGGTGTCGGGTTGCGCAAGTTCGGCCAGGCGGGCGGCCAGGTTGGCACTGTCCCCGGTGATGCCCACCGTGCCGTCGCGGATGTCGCGCAGGCTGGCCACCACCAGACCGCTGTTGATCCCGCTATGCAGGCGCAGAGGCTTGCCGATGCGCTGCTCGACCTCGGGGCTGATGCTGCGCACCATGGTGTGGAGTTCGCGTGCGGTGCGCACGGCACGGGCGGGATCGTCCTCGTGAGCCACGGGCACGCCAAAGAGCACGAGCAGTCCATCCCCCTGGAATTGATTCAGGATGCCGCCGTGGCGCTCGACGATCTGCCCGGCGCGCAACTTGATGCGGGCAAGCAACTCCTCGACCTCTTCGGGGTCGAGGCGCTCGCCCAGGGCGGTGTAGCCGGATAGATCGCAGAACATCACCGTGGCGCGGCGGCGCTCGCCGTCGCTCAGGCTGAGGGAGGCAGGTGACGGGCTGCTCAGCTGCGAGCCGCAGCGGTCGCAGAAGCGCGCCTGCGCGGCCAGTTCGGTAGCGCACTGCGGACAGCGGCGCAGCACCGGCGCGCCGCAGACCTGGCAGAAGCGGGCCGTAGCCCGGTTGTCATGATGGCATTGCAGGCACTGCATGGACCGCTCCGGCGGGTTGCGAGCCTGGCACTGGACCATACGGTACCTGCGTCCGTCATGAATGGGCAATATGGCTATACCTGCACCTGGCTATACCTGCTATACCTGCACTGGGCGGGTACCGGCAGCGCCAAGGCGATGCGGACCCGGCTACTGGCAGCTGCCAACCCAGCGCACCGCGGTGGTCTTGCCCTGTGACATCGTCACCTGCCACCAGCCGGAACCAGTCATGTTCACGTACTTCCCCGAGCCGCCCACCAGCTTCCACGTGCCTTTCTCGGCGCCGGGCGGTAGGTTCCACTGCTCGTTGTAGACGTCGCCGTCCTTGTCCTTGCGCATGCAGTGGCCCTGTCCCTGCGCTTTACCGTCTGGCGTAGCGGTAATCGAGCCGGAGCACTCGCCGGCGGCGAGGTGCATGGGCGAAGATGGATCCTCGCTCACGTGTACGCTGGTCACGCGCAGGGTGCTCATCGAGGCGCCCGACGACAGTTCGTTGGTGTCGAACGCCATCGCGCTGTTGATGTTGTATCCGGAGCACTTCGCGGCGTTGGCGCCCGAAGCGCCGGCTGATGCGAGAAGCACCATGACGGCGGCGATCGCTTTGGTCGTGTACATTGTCTTTCTCCGAATGGGTTGGCGGTTGCCCGCTGCGTTGCGCGACGGGCACAACCAGTGTAGGTAGTGCACCAGTCAGAAGTCATATATCGGCGGATATATAGGATGAGACGCGGGCACTCGGCGATTGGCGCCGGGCAGGAAGCCAATTCGCGGCGGAGCATGCCCTTCGGGCTCACCCGGCGCGAACTCGAGATTCTCGAACTGGCCTGCGATGGCTTGACCAATCTCGAGATCGCGCGCCGGTGCCTGATCAGCGAAGGAGTCGTCAAGCTTCATCTGCATCACGCCTACGGGAAACTCGGCGTACAAGGACGGATGCAGGCCGCACGTCTCGTACAGGCGATGGACGGCGTGCGGGCCACCCGGATGCGGCGCTCGGAGACCCTCGACACATTGCTTGCCGAGCTGCTTCCGCACATGGCGTACGAGGTCAGGCGCGCGGGTGAAGTGCTGTTTCGGAAGGACGAGCCGGGCAGGATGATGTATTACCTGCAGCAAGGGAAGATTCGATTCCCGGAGCTCGAAGCGAGCGCCAGTCCCGGAGCCCTGTTTGGCGAACTGGGCATATTCTCGCCCCGTCATGCGCGCACCAGCAGTGCGGTGTGCGAGACCGATGCGCACCTTTTCTGCCTGAGTGCCGAACAGTCCAGGGCGCTGTGTCTTGCGAACCCTCGCTTCGGATACTACATGCTGCGCCTTGTCGCCGAGAGGCTGTGGGAAGAGCGCGCGAAGGCCGGGTAGGCAGGCAGGCGCGCACCAGGCCTCGTGCTGCATTGCGGTATGATCGACGGGCCGCGCTTCTGGCCCGTTGATCGCCCGCCTGCCTGCCAGTGTCCCAGCCGCTCCCTTCCGCCCCCGATCAGCTCGTGCCTGCGATCGCGCACGCCCTGCTCGAAGGCTTCAACAAGCACTACCGCCTGTTCCGCGAGATGAGCCGGGCCGCCAAACAGCGTTTCGAAGCCGCCGACTGGGCCGCGGTGCGGCGCGCGCATGCCGAGCGCATCCTGTTCTACGACGATCGCGTCAAGGAGACGGTCGAGAGCCTGCAGCGCGATTTCGACACCGACAACCTGCCCGAAATGCTGTGGCAGGACATCAAGCTGCACTACGTCGGGATGCTTACCGACCACCCGCAACCCGAGCTCGCCGAGACCTTCTTCAACACGGCCAGCTGCAAGATCCTGCATCGCACCTACTTCCACAACGACTGCCTGTTCGTCCGGCCGGCGGTCTCGACCGAGTACCTGGAGGCCGATCCGCCGTCCTACCGCAGCTACTACCCGCTGCGCGACGGCCTGCACGCGGTGCTGCGCCAGATCCTCGCCGACTTCGACCTGCGCGTGCCGTTCGAGGATCTGGATCGCGACCTGCGCTACGTCCTGCGCGCGGTGCGCGAGCGGCTGCCGCGGCCGCTGCGGCTGGAGGCGAACCACCAGTTGCAGGTGCTCGGTGCGCTGTTCTACCGGAACCGGCGTGCCTACCTGATCGGGAAGATCGTCAACGGCAGTCTGGAGCAGCCGATCGCCATTCCCATCGTGTACGGCAACGGCGGCCTGTGCCTGGATGCCGCATTGCTCGACTCGCGCGAGATCGCGCCGCTGTTCGCGTTCAACCGTGCCTACCTGATGGTCGACATGGAAGTGCCCTCGGCCTACGTCGACTTCCTCGCCGGCATGATGCCGGGCAAGCCCAAGGCCGAGCTGTACACCGCGCTCGGTCTGCAGAAGCACGGCAAGACCCTCTTCTACCGCGACTTTCTGCTCCACCTGAAGCATTCCACCGACAGCTTCGTGGTCGCACCCGGCATCCGCGGGCTGGTGATGATCGTCTTCACGCTGCCGTCCTATCCCTACGTGTTCAAGGTGATCCGCGACAACATCGCGCCGTCCAAGAACATCGACCGCCAGACGGTGAAGGAGAAGTACATGCTGGTGAAGCGCCACGACCGCGTCGGGCGCATGGCGGACACGCTCGAGTACACCGACGTCGCCTTCCCGCGCGCACGCTTCACCGCGGAGCTGATCGACGAACTGAAGCGCGAGGCCGGCTCGCTGTTCGAGGAGGACGGCGACACGATCGTGGTGAAGCACCTGTACATCGAGCGGCGCATGATGCCGCTCAACCTGTACCTGGACGTGGCATCCGCCGAGCAGGCCGCGACAGCCGTGTGCGACTACGGCAACGCCATCAAGGAACTAGCCTCGGTCAACATCTTCCCCGGCGACATGCTGTTCAAGAACTTTGGTCTGACACGCGGCGGGCGGGTGGTGTTCTACGACTACGACGAGATCGCGTACATGACCGAGATCAGCTTCCGGCGCATCCCGCCGCCGCGCACGCCCGAGGACGAGATGTCGGCCGAACCTTGGTATGCTGTGGCGCAAAACGACGTTTTTCCGGAGGAGTTCGGCCCGTTCCTGCTCTCCGGCGACAAGATCCGGCCGCACTTCCTCGCGCATCACGCGGATCTGCTCACGCCCGAATACTGGAACGGTGTGAAGGAACGCGTGACCGAAGGCGAGATCGCGGACGTGTTTCCGTACCCTGAACAGGCTCGCTTCGCACGGCGCTTCGGCGGCCGCACGAAGTAGGACATCCACTCTGGAGACTGCCATGAACGACCCGGTTGTCATCGTCGGCGCTGCCCGTACCCCCATGGGTGCGATGCAGGGCGAACTAAAGGACTTCACCGCGCCGGAACTGGGTGCCGTGGCGATCCGTGCCGCGGTCGAACGCGCCGGTCTGGCCGCCGACCAGGTGGACGAGGTCATCATGGGTTGCGTGCTGGCCGCCGGCCAGGGGCAGGCGCCTGCACGCCAGGCCTCGCTCGGCGCGGGCCTGCCGCTGGCCATCGGGTGCACCACCATCAACAAGATGTGCGGCTCGGGCATGAAGGCAGCCATGCTCGCGAACGACCTGCTGCTGGCCGGCACGAACGCGGTCATGGTGGCAGGCGGCATGGAGAGCATGACCAATGCGCCCTATCTCCTGCCCAAGGCGCGGGCCGGATATCGCATGGGGCACCAGCAGGTGCTCGACCACATGTTCCTCGACGGCCTCGAGGATGCCTACGACAAGGGCCGGCTGATGGGCACCTTCGCGGAGGACTGTGCCTCGAAGTTCGGCTTCACCCGCAACCAGCAGGACGCCTTCGCCATCGCCTCGCTGGAGCGCGCACAGAAGGCGAACAACGACGGCAGCTTCGCCTGGGAGACCGCGCACGTCTCGCTCAAGTCCGGCAAGGGCGATCGCTTCATGGACCGGGACGAGCAGCCGTTCAAGGCCAACTTCGAGAAGATCCCGCAGTTGAAGCCGGCGTTCCGCGAGGACGGAACGGTCACGGCAGCCAACTCCAGCTCCATCTCCGACGGCGCTGCCGCGCTGGTGCTCATGCGCGCCTCGGAAGCGCAGCGCCGCGGACTGGCACCGCTCGCGCGCATCGTCGCCCACACCACGCACGCACAGGAGCCGGGCTGGTTCACCACCGCGCCGGTCGGTGCCATCCGCAAGCTCCATGACAAGACTGGCTGGAAGGCTGGCGAGGTGGATCTGTACGAGATCAACGAGGCCTTCGCCGTCGTGGCGATGGCGGCAATGAAGGAACACGGCCTGCCGCACGACAAGGTGAACGTGCATGGCGGTGCCTGTGCGCTGGGCCATCCGATCGGAGCCTCCGGCGCCCGCATCCTGGTCACGCTGCTCGGCGCGCTGCGCAAGCATGGCGGCAGGCGCGGCGTGGCCAGCCTGTGCATCGGCGGGGGCGAGGCGACCGCGATGGCGGTGGAGATGGTTTGACGGTCGAATCGCGAACGAACACGAACAAGAGCAAACTCATTCGACACAGAGGACACAGAGATACACAGAGGAACTACGAAAATAGCGATGACCTCGCGTTTCCTCGGTGATTCTCGGTGCCCTCTGTGTCGAACGCTTCTGTCTGTTCGTCGCGCTACTTCGTGTTCCGTCGTGGTGAATGCACTTTCAGTACTCAGGGAGAGCAAAAGTGAGCACGAAGCGCATCGGTTTCATCGGCGTGGGCCTCATGGGCCACGGCATGGCGAAGAACCTGGTCGAGAAGGGCTTCCCGACCTTGGTCATGGGACACCGCAACCGCGCGCCGGTAGAGGATCTGGTGCAGCGTGGCGCGAAGGAGGCGAAGGAGCCGCGCGCGTTGTGCGACGGCTCGGACGTGGTCATCCTGTGCGTCACGGGCTCGGCGCAGGTCGAGGATCTCGTCTACGGTGAAGGCGGCATCCTGGCCAGCGGGCGCAGCGGGCAGATCGTCGTCGATACGTCCACCAGTCAGCCCCAGTCCACCACACGCATCGCCGCGGACATGCAGGCGAAGGGCATGCGCTTCGTCGATGCACCGCTGACGCGTACGCCGGTGGAGGCCGAGCAGGGCCGCCTGAATTCCATGGTCGGTGCCGACGACGCCACCTTCGAGGAGATCCGACCGGTGCTCGCCGCGTACTCGGAGAACATCCTGCATGCCGGCGCCACCGGCGCTGGCCACAAGCTCAAGCTCATCAACAATTTCGGAGTCATCGGCCAGCTCGCCATCGTCGGCGAGCTGCTCGCGGCGTGTGCCAGGCTCGATGTCGATCCGAGGATGTTCTTCAAGCTGTTCAGTCTCGGGGCCGCCAACTCACCGATGTTCCAGAACGTTGCGGGCAAGGCGGTCGAGGGCGATTTCGCCGGACACAAGTTCGCGCTGGTCAATGCGGCGAAGGACATGCGCTACTACAACCAGATGGCCATGGATGCGGGCCTGTCGGGACCGATGGCGGCGAGCACGCTGCAGAGCCTGATCGGCGCGATCAACCTGGGCTTCGGCGGACCGGAGCACATGACCGGTTCGCTGATCCAGGCCCAGGCCAGGCTCAACGGCGTGACGTTTCCGCCGCGCAAGGGATAGCGCCATGCGCGAGCTGATTTCCTCGGGTTCGAGCTTCGAGACGCTGGCCGGCTACAGCCGCGCGGTGGTGGACGGCGACTGGGTGTTCGTGGCCGGCACCACCGGGTACGACTACTCGACGATGACCATCTCCGATGACCTGGAGACGCAGACGCGCCAGGTGTTCGGGAACATCGCGCACGCGCTCGCCCAGGCAGGCTGTACGCTCGACGACGTGGTGCGCGTGCACTACTACCTGACGCGCCAGGAATACTTCGCGCAGGTCGCGCCTATCTTCGGCGAGCATTTCGCCAGGGCGCGGCCGGCCGCGACGGCGTTGATCTGCGGGCTGGTGGATCCGGCCATGAAGATCGAGATCGAAGTGACCGCCCGCCGGTCGGGCGCAGGCGTCAGCGCACGGGGCGTGCAGCCGGATTATCCACCGGGAAGAGCATGACTCGCTGCTTTGTCATGCCGGTGCAATGTGTCATCCCGGCGCAATCCGCCATTCCGGCGCGAGCCGTACCCGTCCGTCGTTCCGGCGCAAGCAGCACACCCCTCCGCCATCCCGGCGCGAGCCGGGATCCACAACGCTTGACTCTGGCGTGACATGCAACCCATCGACTTCTACTTCGACTTCTCGTCGCCGTACGGCTATCTCGCCAGCACCCGAATCGACGCACTGGCCGCGAAATACGGCAGAGAGGTGCGGTGGCGCCCGATCCTGCTCGGGGCCACCTTCAAGGTGACCGGCCTGCCGCCGCTGCCTACGGTGCCGCTCAAGGGCGACTACTCCAGGCGGGACTTCCTGCGCAGCGCGCGCTTCCACGGCGTGGCGTACAGACATCCCGGCGTCTTTCCGATCGCTTCGCAGGCGCCGGCGCGGGCGTTCTACTGGGTGGAAAGGCAGGATCCGGTCAAGGCAAAGATGCTCGCCGGCGCCCTGCTGGAGGCGTACTTCACCCGCGACGTGAACATCTCCAATCCGTCCGACACGGTGCGCATCGCCGCCGGCCTGGGCATTGACGGCACGGCCCTCGAGGCTGCGCTCAACGATCCCGCTATCAAGGAGCGGCTGAAGGCCGAGGTCGAGCAGGCGATTGCTCGCGGCGTGTTCGGCTCTCCGTTCATCTTCGTGGACGACGAACCGTTCTGGGGCATGGACCGGTTCGATCAGATCGAGCGCTGGCTGAAGGAGGGCGGCTTCTGAAGCGCGTCTGCATCTTCTGCGGCTCGCAGCCGGGCCGAGATCCGCGGTACATCGCTGCGGCCCGCGCGGTCGGGACGTTGCTCGCCCGGCGCGGTATCGGAGTCGTGTTCGGCGGCGGCCATGTGGGCATGATGGGCGCGGTCGCCGACGCGGCGTTGAGCGCCGGCGGTGAGGTCATCGGCGTGATCCCGGAGGGGCTGATGCGGCGCGAACCGGCTTGCGAGGAGCTGACCCGGCTCATCGTCACCGCCAGCATGCACGAGCGCAAGCAGCGCATGGCCGACCTGTCGGACGGGTTCATGGCTCTGCCGGGCGGCTTCGGCACGTTCGAGGAGTTCTGCGAGATCGTGACCTGGGCGCAACTGGGCGTGCACCAGAAGCCGTGCGGCCTGCTCGACGTCGGGGGCTACTACGCCCCGCTGCTGGCGATGTTCGATCACGCGCTGGCCGAAGGATTCGTACAGCCGGTTCATTACTCCCTGGTGCTGGCGAACGCCGATCCGGCTGCGCTGCTCTCCAGGATGCAGACCTGGCAGGCGCCGCCGCTGAAACGGTGGCTCTCGCCGGACGCGGCATAATACGCGGTCAATCTCACAGGAGGCGTCATGCCGATCACCAAAGGCTGCAAGCAGCTCGTGGACGAGGCCAGCCAGAGCATCAAGACGGTCCCGACCGAGGACGCGATCAAGATGCACGGCGACCCGAACGTGGTCTTCGTCGACATTCGCGACCCGCGCGAACTGGAGCGGGACGGGATGATTCCGGGAGCCTTCCACGCACCGCGCGGGATGCTCGAATTCTGGGTCGATCCGGCCAGTCCCTATTACAAGGAGGTGTTCGGCAGCGGCAAGCAGTTCCTGTTCTACTGCGCCTCCGCGTGGCGTTCGGCGCTCGCGACCAAGGCCGTGCAGGACATGGGACTCGAGCCGGTCGCGCACGTGCAGGGCGGATTCAACGGCTGGAAGAAGGCCGGCGGTCCGGTTGCCGACAAGAAGGAGGAGTGAGCGCGGCATCGATCCGCCGATTCACCGGATGTCTCCTGTGTCTTCCGTGTCCCATGCGTCGAGCGCCGTGAACTGAATGTCGTCCATCCGCTCCACGCTCAATCCGCGCTCGCCCGAGTTCGCCGCCAATCGCGACGCGATGGCGGCGCTCGTGGCCGACCTGCGTGCGCGCGTCGAGACGATCCGGCAGGGCGGCGGCGAGGCCGCGCGCGACAAGCACGTGGCGCGCGGCAAGCTGCTGCCGCGCGAGCGCGTGCGCGCTTTGCTCGACGTGGGCTCGCCGTTCCTGGAACTGTCCCAGCTCGCGGCCTGGAACATGTACGAGAACCAGGTGCCGGCTGCCGGCATCATCACCGGGATCGGTCGCGTCAGCGGCCGCGAATGCATGATCGTCGTAAACGACGCGACGGTGAAGGGCGGCACCTACTTCCCGTTGACGGTGAAGAAGCACCTGCGCGCGCAGGAGATCGCCCAGCAGAATCGCCTGCCGTGCATCTATCTGGTGGATTCCGGCGGAGCGAACCTGCCCAGTCAGGACGAGGTGTTTCCCGACCGCGACCACTTCGGACGGATCTTCTTCAACCAGGCGAACATGTCCGGGCAGGGCATCGCGCAGATCGCCGTGGTGATGGGGTCCTGCACCGCCGGCGGGGCTTACGTGCCAGCGATGTCGGACGAGTCGATCATCGTCAGGAACCAGGGCACCATCTTCCTGGGCGGGCCGCCACTGGTGAAGGCGGCCACCGGCGAGATCGTCAGCGCCGAGGAGCTGGGCGGCGCCGACGTGCACGCCCGCACCTCGGGCGTGGCGGATCACTACGCGCTCGACGACACGCACGCGCTGCAGATCGCGCGGCGCATCGTCTCCCACCTGAACCAGCCCAAGCGCGTCGGACTCGACAGTCGGGAGCCGCGCGACCCCGTGTACGATCCCGCGGAACTGCATGGCGTGATTCCGACCGATGCGCGCAAGCCATTCGACATCCGCGAGATCGTCGCGCGCGTGGTGGATGGAAGCGAGCTGGACGAGTTCAAGCCACTCTACGGGACCACGCTGGTCACCGGCTTCGCGCGCATCTACGGCTATCCGGTGGGGATCATCGCCAACAACGGCATCCTGTTCTCCGAGTCCGCCCTCAAGGGTGCGCACTTCATCGAGCTGTGCAGCCAGCGCGGTATTCCGCTGGTATTCCTGCAGAACATCACCGGCTTCATGGTCGGGCGCAAGTACGAATCCGGCGGCATCGCCAAGGACGGCGCGAAGATGGTCACCGCGGTGGCATGTGCCAGGGTTCCCAAGTTCACGGTGATCGTCGGCGGCAGCTTCGGCGCGGGCAACTATGGCATGTGCGGACGCGCATACGCCCCGCGCTTCCTGTGGATGTGGCCGAATGCGCGTATCTCGGTGATGGGGGGCGAACAGGCGGCAAGTGTGCTGGCCACGGTGCGCCGCGAAGGCCTGGAGAGAGCCGGCAAGATCTGGAGCAGGGAAGAGGAAGAGGCGTTCAAGCGGCCGATCCGCGCCCAGTACGAGACGCAGGGCCATCCCTACTACGCCAGTGCGCGCCTGTGGGATGACGGAGTCATCGACCCGGTCGACACGCGGCGCGTGCTGGGACTGGGCCTGTCAGCGAGTCTCAACGCGCCGGTCGAGGACACGCGCTTCGGCGTGTTCCGCATGTAGGGCGCGGCCGCCGCGAACGCAGCGGCCGCGTCGGTGCCCGGGAAGGTGACCAGGGGAGGTGCCCAGGAAGGTACCCGGGCGTTCCTCGACGCAGGGGTCGCTGCAGCGGATCGGAAGCAGCCAGGAGTGACGGGAGGTTCGAGCATGGACGGTGAAGCGGTACTGGTCACCATCGAAGGCAGCGTGGCCCGGCTCACGCTGAACCGGGCAGCGATCCACAACGCCTTCGACGACAGCCTGATCGTCGCCCTGACGGCGCGCCTGCGCGAACTCGATGCGAACGGGCAGGTGCGCGTGGTCGTGCTCGCCGCAAACGGCAAGAGCTTCTCGGCGGGTGCCGACCTGAACTGGATGAAGCGCATGGCGTCGTATTCCGAGGCGGAGAACCTGCGCGATGCGGTCGCCCTGGCCGATCTGATGCACACGCTCTCGACGATGAGCAAGCCGAGCGTCGCGCGTGTGCATGGTCCGGCCTACGGCGGTGGCGTGGGACTGGTCGCCTGCTGCGACATTGCCGTCGGCACGCCGGCGGCCTCGTTTTCGCTGTCGGAAGTGCGCCTGGGGCTGATACCCGCGGTGATCAGTCCGCACGTGGTGGCCGCCATCGGAGAGCGGCAGGCGCGCCGCTACTTCCAGACCGCGGAGCGCTTCGACGCGGCGCAGGCCCTGCGCATCGGCCTGTTGCACGAAGTGGTGGACGAAGCGGAGCTGGATGCCAGAATCGGCGAGATGGTGGGGCATCTACTCAAGGGCGGGCCGAAGTCGCAGACCGAGGCGAAGCGGCTGATCGAAGCGGTGACCAACCGGCCGATCGACCGCGCGCTGGTGGAAGACACCGCCGAGCGCATCGCCCGCATTCGCGTCACGCCCGAGGGCAGAGAGGGTGTGGCCGCGTTCCTGGAGAAGCGGACGCCTGCGTGGGTGCCGAAGTGACGGCGCTGCCTGAGTCTGGGCGGAAGCCCGAAACCAGTGTGGCGGACGGCCGGGTCCTGTGCGCTGGATTCCGGCTTTCGCCGGAATGACAGATCAATGGCTTGCGCCGGAATGACGGTAGGGTGCATCGCCCGGATGATGGGACAACGCAGAGGCGGACATTGTTCGACAAGATTCTCATAGCCAACCGCGGTGAGATTGCCGTGCGCGTCGCGCGCACCTGTCGCCGGCTGGGCATTCGCACCGTCGCGGTCTACTCCGACGCCGACGCCGGTGCGATGCACGTCGCGGCCTGTGACGAGGCGCATCGCATCGGCCCGGCGCCGGCGCGCGAGAGCTACCTGAACGCTGCGCGCATCGTCGAGGTCGCGCAGACCAGCGGCGCGCAGGCGGTGCATCCGGGCTACGGGTTCCTGTCCGAGAATGCCGGGTTCGCGGAGGCGTGCGCGAAGGCCGGTCTGGTCTTCATCGGCCCACCGGCCGAAGCGATACGGGCCATGGGCTCGAAGAGCGCCGCGAAGCGCCTGATGGAGGAGGCGGGGGTGCCGCTGGTGCCTGGCTACCACGGCGAGAACCAGGATTCCGCCCTGTTGCGGCAGGAGGCCGAGCGCATCGGCTATCCGGTGCTGATCAAGGCTTCCGCCGGGGGCGGCGGCAAGGGCATGAAGGTGGTCGAGACGCGCGATCAGTTCGACGTCGCGCTCGCCTCCGCGCAGCGCGAAGCGGCGGCCGCGTTCGGCGACGCGCGCGTGCTGATCGAGAAGTACCTGACCCGCCCGCGCCACATCGAGATGCAGATCTTCGCCGACGCGCACGGCAACGCCGTGCACCTGTTCGAACGCGACTGCTCGGTTCAGCGCCGGCACCAGAAAGTGCTGGAGGAGGCACCGGCGCCCGGCATGACCGCCGCGCGGCGGCGGCAGATGGGCTCGGCCGCGGTGGCGGCTGCCCGCGCGGTGGGCTACGCCAATGCCGGTACCGTGGAGTTCATCGCCGACGAGCGGGGCGAGTTCTACTTCATGGAAATGAACACGCGCCTGCAGGTGGAGCATCCGGTGACGGAGATGATCACCGGACTGGACCTGGTCGAGTGGCAGCTGCGCGTGGCAGCGGGCGAGAGCCTGCCGCTCGCGCAGGAGCAGCTGTCCATCAACGGCCACGCCATCGAGGCGCGCGTGTATGCCGAGGAGCCGGCCCGCGACTTCCTGCCCGCGGCCGGCACCATCCGGCGTCTTCGGCAGCCGCAGGCCAGTGCCCACGTGCGCGTGGACACCGGTGTGCGCGAGGGCGACGACATCGGCGTTCACTACGACCCGATGATCGCCAAGCTGATCGTGTGGGACATCGATCGCACCGCGGCGCTGCGCCGCATGCGTGGGGCACTGGCGGATTATCAGATCGTCGGTCCCGGCACGAACGTGCAGTTCCTGCTTGCGCTGGTGTCGCACCGCGCCTTCGCCCTGGCGCACCGCGAGCCCGGCCTGCTCGATACCGGCCTGATCGGCCGTTATCACAGCGAACTGCTGCCGGAGACGAAGCCGGCTACGGATGTCATTCTCGCGCTGGCCGTGCTGTCCGAGCTGTCCCGCATCGACGCGCAGGCGTGCGCCGAGGCGCTTGCCTCCGGCGATCCGTGGTCGCCCTGGCATGCACGCGACGGCTGGCGCATGAACGAGGACAATCACCACGTGTTCGCCTTCGACGACGGCGACCGCGTCGTGGAGGTGACCGCACACTATCGGCGCGGCGGGTTCCTGCTGGACCTGCCCGGAGGCAGTACGCAGGCGCGCGCGCAGGCCGAGACGGACGGGCGGCTCGTGCTGGACCTGGGCGGACGCCGCATCCACGGCACCGTCGTGCGGCAGGGCGATCAACTCACCGTGTTCGCCGACGGTGTCAGCCATCGCCTGGCCTTGCGCGTGTTCGACGCGATCGAGGACGAGCAGGCAGGCGGCACACTGGCCGCACCGATGCCGGGCAATGTCGTGCAGGTGCTGGTGCAGGCGGGCGCGCAGGTGGAGAAGGGCCAGCCGCTGATGATCATCGAGGCGATGAAGATGGAGCACACCATCTGCGCGCCGGCAGCCGGCACGGTCAAGGAAGTGCTGTTCGTCCCGGGCGACCAGGTCAGGGACGGCGAGCAACTGTTTCAGTTCGAGAGAGAGTCATGAGCAATGACATGCCCAGCAGGGTGAAGATCGTCGAGGTCGGTCCGCGCGACGGATTGCAGAACGAGCCGCAGATCGTGCCGGCCGAGATCAAGATCGGTCTGATCGACCGTCTCGGCGATGCCGGCCTCACGGCGATCGAGGCGACCAGCTTCGTGTCGCCGAAGTGGGTTCCGCGCATGGCCGATTCCGCCCAGGTGATGGCGGGCATCCAGCGCAAGCACGGCGTGAGCTATGCGGTGCTGGTGCCGAACATGAAGGGGCTCGATGGCGCGATCGCGGCCGGGGCGTCCGAGATCGCGGTGTTCGCGGCGGCGACCGAGACGTTCTCGCAGAAGAACACCAACTGCACGATCGCGGAGTCGTTCGAGCGTTTCGAGCCGGTGGTCAGAACCGCGCTCGAGGCCGGGCTGACGGTGCGCGGATACATCTCGGTGGCACTGGCCTGCCCCTACGAGGGCGACGTGGACCCGCACGCGGTCGTGCCGGTCGCGCGCCGGTTGTACGAGATGGGGTGCTACGAGGTCTCGCTGGGCGACACGACCGGAGCCGGCACGCCCGTGCGAACACAGCGCCTGGTCGAGGCACTCGCACGGCATGTTCCGGCGAACAGGCTGGCGGGACATTTCCACGACACCTTCGGCCAGGCGCTGGCCAACATCCTGGCCTCGATGCAGATGGGTGTCGCGGTGTTCGACAGCTCGATCTCGGGGCTGGGCGGATGTCCGTATTCGCCCGGCGCCACCGGCAACGTCGCCACCGAGGACGTCGTCTACATGCTCGACGGAATGGGCATCGAGACCGGCGTGAAGATGCAGCAGCTGCTGGTGGCGAGCGAGTACATCTGCGATTTCCTGCAGCGGCCGACGATGTCGCGGGCGGGCCGTGCCCTGCTTGCCCGGCGCCAGCGTCTGGCGCAGCCAGCTGCCTGAGTCCGGACATGCTCGCGCCGCGCCACGTGCCGTCCCCCTGCGTGAAGGTCTGCGTGCTCGACCCGGATACGCGCATGTGCCGCGGTTGTCACCGCACGATCGAAGAGATCGGCGAGTGGTCCGAGTACACTGCGCAGGAGAAGCTGGCGGTGCTGGAACGCCTCGCGCAGAGACGCAAGGAGGCAGGCGAGCCGTAGGAGCCCGTCAAATCGGCTGCGCCGGCAGACCGGATCCCGGCGTGCGCCGGAATGGCGGCCGGCTTCGTCCTCCCGTGAAGCCCGCCCCGAAGCGCTCATCCGGGGGCGGCAGCCATCATCGGTTCAACCATCACCGCAATCGCATCATGCCCCTTACACCACCCGTGGGCCGCAAGCCCATGCACACCCGCACCGTCACCTGCCGCGGCTACCTGCGCGAGGACGGCGCGTGGGACATCGAAGGCCACCTGGTCGACACCAAGCCATACGACATACCCGGCGAGGATCGCGGCGGCACCATCGCGGCCGGCGCGCATCTTCACGACATGTGGATTCGACTGACCGTGGATACGGATCTCAACGTTCTCGACGCGCAAGCGGTCATCGACAACGGGCCCTACGGCATCTGCGGCGACATCGCGCCGGCGTTCAGCAGGCTCAAGGGTCTGAGCATCCGCTCGGGCTGGAGCCGGAGAACGCGCGAACTGCTGGGCGGCACCAGGGGCTGCACGCACCTGCTCGAACTGCTCGGACCGATGGCCACCACTGCCTTCCAGACGGTGTACGCAGCCCGCGTCGAACTCGACCAGGCGCGGGGTGCGACGCAGCGGCCGGGACTGATCAACGGCTGCCATGCCTACGCGGACGACGGCCCCATCGTCCTGCGGCGCTGGCCGCAGTTCTCCAAGCGCGCTTGACGCACTGCAGCGCGCGGTGCTGATCGCGCATTCTCCTCCCGCGGCGAATACCGTTGGTGCGCAGCATCAACGTCATCCCAGGCGCGAGCGCCACTTTGCACCCACTGCCGGCTCGGCTATTCTGCCCTTGCCGGCAGGGGCGAGCGCCTTGCCCGCAGAACAGCAACCAGAGGAGGAGATCTATGCACAAGCAGGACTTCGAGCGCGCACGACGCGCCTTCCTGAAGGCCGGGGGAAGCGCGTTCGTGCTGTCGCTCATCATGGGTGGCGGGTTCGCGACCTTCGTGGCGCATGCGGGGCCACTCGAGGCGCTGAGCGAGGATCAGGCGAAAGCGCTGCTGGCAATGGGACGCACGCTGTTCCCGCATGACTCGCTGGACGACCGTTACTACCAGAACGCGGTCAACGCGCTCGACACCAAGGCCGCGGAGGATGCGCAGCTGCGCGACCAGTTACTCGAGGGCATCGGGCAGCTGAACGCGGGCGGCAGCTTCGCCGGCATGGACGAGGAGATGCGCGTCGCCGTGTTGAAGAAGATGGAGGATTCCGCCTTCTTCCAGACCGTGTATGGCGAGTCGCTCAATGGCCTGTACGGCAACCCCGAGGTCTGGAAGATCTTCGGATACGAGGGATCGTCGGTCGAGCATGGCGGCTATCTCGAGCGCGGTTTCGACGACATCACGTTCATCCCCAAGGACAGCTGAGCGACGGAGACCACGGACATGGCAACATTCGACAAGAACGACGATTCGGTCGTCGTCATCATCGGCTCCGGGGCCGGAGGCGGCACGCTGGGCAACGAGCTCGCACAGAAGGGCATCAAGGTCGTGTGTCTGGAAGCAGGCTCGCGGCTCACGCTGTCCGACATCAAGAACGACACCGGCGAGATGTTCATGAAGCTGTCCTGGCTGGATCCGCGCGTCGGTTCCGGCCAGCTGCCCGCCGGCCTGCCGGCATGGATCTGCAAGACCGTGGGCGGCACCACGGTGCACTGGGCCGGTGCCGCGCTGCGTCTGCAGCCGCACGAGTTCAAGGGCGCAACGACCTACGGCAGGCTGGCGGGTGCCAACCTGCTCGACTGGCCGACTACCTACGACGATCTCGAGGCCTATTACACCAAGGCCGAGGACAAGCTGGGTGTGACCGGCACCAACGGCCGCCCGCGTCTGCCGGGCAACAACAACTATCACGTGCTCGCCTATGGCGCGAAGAAGCTCGGCTACAAGGACGTGCACACCGGCAACATGGCGGTGAATTCGCGCGAGTACGGCGGCCGCCCGAAATGCCAGCAGATCGGCTTCTGCATGAGCGGCTGTGCGATCGGCGCGAAGTGGTCGTCGCTCTACACCGAAATTCCGGCCGCCGAGAAGACCGGCAACTTCGAGATCCGCCCCGAGTCGATGGTCGTGAAGATCAACCATGACAGCTCCGGCAAGGCCACCGGCGTGGTCTATGTGGACAAGGACGGCGCCACGCACGAGCAGAAGGCACGCATGGTGTGCGTGGCCGGCAATTCGATAGAGACCCCGCGCCTGCTGCTCAATTCCGCTTCCAGCAGGTTTCCGCAGGGCCTCGCGAACAGCTCGGGCCAGGTCGGGCGCAACTACATGTCACACCTCACCGGGACGGTGTACGCCGTCATGCCGGGAGAAGTGAATCTGCACCGCGGGACGCAGATGGCGGGCATCGTGCGCGACGAGGACGCGCATCGGCCCGAGCGCGGCTTTGCTGCCGGCTACGAGCTGGAGACGCTACCTGCATTCGGCTTCCCCGGCGTGGCGAGCTACATGAAGCCGGGCGGCTGGGGACGGGAGTACGCCGGGGACCTGGCGGAGTATCGCAACATCGCCGGTCTGTGGATCGTGGGCGAGGACATGCCGCAGGAGAGCAACCGGGTCACGCTGCACGAGTCGGTCAAGGACAAGAACGGCATGCCGGTGGCGCACGTGCACTACCAGGACCATCCCAACGACGTCGCCATGCGCGAGCACGCGTGGAAGCAGGCGACCGCGATCTACGAGGCGGCGGGTGCCAAGCGGGTGTACACGCGCCTGCCGTTCCCCTCGACGCACAACCTGGGCACCTGTCGTCAGAGTGCCCGGGCCGCCGACGGCGTGTGCAGCAGCTTCGGCCAGACGCATGACGTGAAGAACCTGTTCATCTCCGACGGCAGTCAGTTCACCACCAGCGCCGCGGAGAACCCGACGCTGACGATCGTCGCGCTCGCCATCCGGCAGGCCGATTACATCGCCGATCAGATGAACAAGCGCAATCTCTGAGGCACGATCCGTCTCGTTCCTTGCACGGGGCGCTCTTGGGCGCCCCGTTTTTGTTTATGCTCGCGCATCGTTCGAGGAGGATTCGATGTTCGAGATCAGTCTTGCCGGCAAGTGCGCGCTGGTGACCGGTGCCTTCGGCGGCCTGGGCCGTCATTTCGCGCTGACCCTCGCCCGGTCCGGCGCGGCGGTGGGCTTGGTCGGCCGGCGCATCGCCGAAGGCGAGAAGCTGGCGGAACAGATCAGGGCGCAGGGCGGCAAGGCATGCGCCTGCGCGATGGACGTCACCCAGGCAGGCAGCGTGCAGGCTGCGTTCGATGCGGTCTCGGCCAGGCTGGGTCCCATCCACGTGCTGGTGAACAACGCCGGCGTCGCCGTGACCAGGCCCTTCCTCGACGTGAGCGAGAAGGACTGGGCGAGCGTGGTGGACGTCAACCTCAACGGTGCCTGGCGCGTGGCGCAGTCGGGCGCCCGTCACATGCGCGATCACGGGCAGGGCGGCAGCATCGTCAACATCGCGTCCATCACCGGCTTGCGCGTGGCCGGCGCGATTTCGGCCTACGTCGCGTCGAAGGCCGGCCTGATCCAGCTCACGAAGGCGATGGCACTGGAGCTCGCCCGCCATGACATTCGCGTCAATGCACTGGCGCCCGGCTACATCGAGACCGACATCAACCGCGACTTCTTCGAGAGCGAGGCGGGCAAGGCGCTGATCAGGCGCATTCCGCAACGTCGCATCGGCAGGCCCGGCGAGCTCGATGGCCCGTTGCTGCTGCTTGCCTCCGATGCGGGCAGCTACATGACCGGTTCGGTGGTCGTGGCCGACGGGGGCCATCTGGTCAGTTCGCTCTGAGCCGTCCGCGCCGCACCCGCGCACGCAGGGCGCGGCGTGGAAAGGGCCTTCTCTGTCTGGCTGGCTTTCGCCGGGGCCCAGCGAAAACGGACAAGGCCGTGTGCCTTCGCCGCTGCACACCGGGTCTCGCCGCCGGATCCTCGTCCGCTACCCCAGCCACAACCGCGGCAACCACAGCACCAGCCCGGGCCATAGCGACACGATCGCGATCATGGTGATGTGGCTGACGTAGAACGGCAGCGAAGCAACGATGGCGCGTTCGTAGCTCACCTGCGCGATCTGTGCCGCCGTCATCAGCGTCATCCCCACCGGCGGAGTGATGTTGCCGACGTTGAGCGTGACGATCATCACGATGGCGAAGTGCAGAGGATCGAAACCCAGCTGCACCATCGCCGGTACCAGAACCGGCGCGGTGACCACCAGTGCCGGCAGCACGTCCACGACGGTGCCGATCAGCAGCAGCAGCACGTTGACCAGGGTGATCTGGACGACCGGATCGGTGCTCACACCGGCGATGAACTCTGCAGCCTCGCGCGTGATCCCGGAGCGCGTGACATACCAGCCCAGCACGGTCGAGGCCCCGAGCAGGAAGAACACCACGCCGCTCAGGCGCACCGTGCTCACCAGTGCGGCACGGATCGAGGCCCAGCTCAGATTGCGATACAGCAGTGCACCGATCAGCAGCGCATAGACGGCGGCGAAGGCCGAGGCCTCCGTCACCGTGCTCAGGCCGCTGAGGATGCCGGCCAGGATGATCACCGGCACCATCAGAGCGGGGACGGTCGGCAGGAACGCGCGCAGAGCAGGCTTCAGTCCACCGCCGCCCTGCACCGGAAAGCCGCGCCGCCAGGCCAGCCAGAAGCTCATCAGCAGCATAGACAGCGTCATCAGCACGCCGGGAACGATGCCGGCGACGAACAGGGACAGCACCGATACGTCGCGCAGCATGCTGGCGTACACGACCATCACGATGCTGGGCGGGATGATGGGTCCGACGATGGACGAACAGGCGGTCACCGCGGCGGCGTACTCGGCGCTGTAGCCCTGCTTCTTCATCGCCGGGATCATGATCTTGCCGATGGCCACCGTGTCGGTGATGGCGGCTCCGGTGAGTCCCGCGAAAAAAAGGCTGGCAGTGATATTGACGTGGCTGAGCGCACCGCGCACGCGGCCGAGCAGCGCGTTGTTGAAGTCGATGAGCCGCTGCGTGAGGCCAGCATGGTTCATCAGCTCGGCGGTGAAGATGAAGTACGGCACCGCCATGAGCAGGAAGCCGCTTACACCCGAGAACATGCGGTCGGCGATGACCGCGAGGAACTCCGGGCCGCCGATCGACAGCGCTCCAGCCAGACCGGACAGCGCCATCACCAGCGCGATGGGCGCGCCGATGAGCAGCAGCGCGATGAAGACGGCGAGCGCAGCCATCAGCGCACCGCCCCGGGCAGGCCGTTGTCCTCGATGGACGTGTCGAGCGCTGGCGCCTCGAGCAGCTGCGTGCCGCAAGGCAGATGCAGCAGCAGAAGCAGCCCGGTGATCGGGACGCAGGCAGATACCCAGCGGTGGTGCACCTGAAGCTGGTCCGACACCATGTAGTACTGGTCGGACTGGATGAAGAACTCCCAGCCGTACCACAGCAGCATCGCGGCGAACAGCGCGATCGCCGCCAGACTGAGCCGCTGCAGCGCGCGACCCGCCGGCGCAGGCACCACGTGCACGAGCATGCCCATCGCCACGTGTTCGCCTGCCTTGAAGGCGACGCTGATGCTGAGCATGCCGAGCCACGGCACGAACAGGCGCGCCAGCGAATAGGTCCAGCTCAGCGCTTCGCCGGTGAGCGCCATGTAGAAGAAGCCGGCAAAGGAGATCGCGAGCATGGCCAGCAGACAGGCGATGCAGGCAGCGAGGGCGAGGCGGTTGGCCGCGTCGCTGATCAAGCGCAGCGTGCGCATGGCGGCTCCAGTGCGCTACCGGCCGTACTGCTCGAGGTCGCGCGCGTCGACCGCCTTGTGCACGCGGGCCACTTCGGCCCACAGGGCGTCGACCAGCGTTGCCTTGACCTTGAAGTCGCGGGTGATCCACTGCTTCCACGCCGGCCGCGCGATGGCGGCCATGCGCTCGCGCTCCGACTGGGGCAGCACGTAGCACTGCTCGAACTTCTGGCAGGACGCCTGCCATCCGCGCACGGCGGCCAGCACCGCCATGCCGTGCGAGACCTGCACCGCCTCGCGCGCGGCCTCGACGATCAGCGCCTTGTACTGCGCGGGCAGCTTCTGGAACCACTTCTCGCTCATCATCCAGGAGATCGAGTTGTACACGTGGCCGCTGAGCGTGGTGAACTGGTTCACCTCCCAGAGCTTGAACGCGAGGCTGACGCCGGGGGCGTTGAACTGGCCGTCGGCGAGTCCGGTCCCGAGCGCGGTCATCACCTCGCCCCAGGGGAGCGGCGTGGCGGAGGCGCCCAGGGCCTTCATGATGGCAATGTGCGCCGGGTTCTCCTCGACCCGGATCTTCAGTCCCTTCAGATCGGCCACGGTCCTGACCAGGCGCTTGTTGTTGGTGAAGGCGACGAAGCCGCCGCCGTCGTCGAGCGTGCCGAGGTAGCGCAGACCGCTGGACTTGATCGTCCCGCGCATGAAGCTGGCGTGCCACTCGCCGTCGAAGTAGGCGCGGGCGACGCGGTAGTCGGAAAACAGAAACGGCGTGGTGACGATCTGGTAGTCCGCGAAGAAGGAAGACATCGCGCCCGAGGAGATGAGCGTGGCCTGCACCGTGGTGCCGCTCCGCGCGGCCTTTGCCGTCTCGGCTTCGCTGCCGAGCTGGCCGTTGCCGAACACCTTCACGTCGATCTCGCCGTTGCTGCGTGCCTCGACGATGGACTCGAAGTGCTTCATCGCGGGATGGGACTCGTTGCTGATGAGATCCTCCGGCGACAGGTGGCTGATCACCATGGTGTACCGGGCCGCGAGTGCCGGACCGCCCGGCAGCAGCAGGGCGCCGAGCAGCAGTGCCGCGGCGAACGTTCGCGCACGCCGTCGATGAGCATCAATGGACATCGCCTTCCCTCCTCCCTGGAATCGTGCGGGCCTGTCTAACGCGGCTCGCTGCAAGTGTCTGCGCACGGGAGAGCGGCGTCAACTGCGCGGGACGCAGCGGTGAGCGGGACGTGCCCGCGAGCGGCAGGCAGCGGTGTGGTGCATTGCTCTGCGGTGGTGCACAATCCGAACCGGGACCGGGATCGCCATGCTGACATGACCACCGCGAATTTCTTCAACCTCTACAGCCACAACTTCGTCCGCGTCGCCGTCGCGATACCGGAGGTGAAGGTGGCGGACCCGGCGTTCAATGCCGCGCAGTCCGCCACGCTGATCACCGAGGCATCGGACGACGGCGCGGTGCTGGTCGTCCTGCCCGAGCTGGGCCTGTCGGCGTACTCCTGCGAGGATCTGTTCCACCAGCAGGCATTGCTCGACGCGGTGCAGGCGGCGCTGCGCGAGCTGGTCGAGAAGACCGCCGCGCTGCCGATCGTCGCCGTGGCCGGTGCGCCGCTGCGCATCGACGGACTGCTATACAACTGCGCCGTCGTCCTTTCGGGCGGACGCATCCTCGGCGTGGTGCCCAAGACCTTCCTGCCGAACTATCGCGAGTTCTACGAGCTGCGACAGTTCACGCCGGGCGACCATTGCCGGCACGAGCACATCGACCTGTGCGGGCAGCGCGTGCCCTTCGGCGCGCGGCTGCTGTTCCGGTGCAGGGCGCAACCGCTGCTGAGCTTCGCCGTGGAGCTGTGCGAGGATCTGTGGACGCCCATCGCGCCTTCGTCATACGCAGCGCTCGCAGGCGCGCTCGTCGTGGTGAACCCGTCCGCGTCGAACGTCACCGTGGGCAAGGACGACTGGCGGCGCCATCTCGTGTCCAGCCAGTCGGGGCGCTGCATCGCCGGCTACCTGTACTGCGCGTCGGGATACGGGGAATCGACCACCGATCTCGCCTGGGATGGTCATGGCATGGTCTTCGAGAATGGATCGTGGCTCGCGGAGACGCAGCGCTTCCAGTACCGCTCGCAGGTCGTGAGCGCGGACATCGACCTGGACCGTCTGGTGCAGGACAGGATGCGCACCAACATGTTCAGCCAGTCCGTGCAGCGGCAGCGCGAGATCGTCGCGCAGTTCCGGACCGTCGAGTTCGATCTCGATCTGCCGGCGAGGATCCCGCTGCCGCTCGCGCGCCGCTACGAGCGCTTTCCCTACGTGCCGTCGGATCCGGCGACGCGCGATGTGCGTTGCCGGGAGGTGTACGACATCCAGGTGCAGGGACTGGTCAAGCGCCTGCGTTCGATGAATGCACGCAAGGTGGTGATCGGCGTGTCGGGTGGCCTCGACTCGACCCAGGCGCTGATCGTGTGCGCACGCGCGATGGACGTGATGGGCCTCCCGCGCACGAACATCCTCGCGTACACGATGCCCGGATTCGCCACCAGCGCGCGCACGCTGGATCAGTCGCACCGCCTGATGCAGGCGGTGGGCTGCACGGCGGCAGAGATCGACATCCGCCCCAGCTGCATGCAGATGTTCCAGGACATCGGCCACCCGTACGCGCAGGGCGAGCCGGTGTACGACGTCACGTTCGAGAACGTGCAGGCGGGGGAGCGCACCAGCCACCTGTTCCGGCTGGCGAACCTGCACGATGCGCCGGTGGTCGGCACCAGCGACCTGTCCGAGCTGGCGCTGGGCTGGTCCACCTACGGCGTCGGCGACCACATGGCGCACTACCACGTGAATGCGAGCGTGCCCAAGACGCTGATCCAGTACCTGATCCGCTACGTCGCGCGCACCGGGCAGCTGGGTGCGCAGGCGAGCCAGGTGCTGGCGGACGTGCTCGACACGCTCATCAGTCCCGAGCTGGTGCCCGCATCCGACGACGCGTCGGTGCAGAGCACGGAAGCCGTCATCGGCCCGTACGAGCTGCAGGACTTCAACCTCTACTACACTGTGCGCTTCGGCTACCTGCCGACCAAGGTCGCCTTCATGGCATGGAGCGCCTGGAGCGATCGCACACGGGGCAACTGGCCCGACATCCCCGAGGCGATGCGCAACCAGTACGGCATTGCCGAGATCAGGAAGTGGCTGACGGTTTTCCTGAAGCGCTTCTTCGCCACCTCCCAGTACAAGCGCAGCGCACTGCCGAACGGTCCGAAGGTCGGTTCCGGCGGATCGCTCTCGCCGCGCAGCGACTGGCGCGCGCCGAGCGACGGCGAGGCGACGGTGTGGCTGGAGGCGGCGGAGCGGGTGCCCGAGCGGGAAGGGTAGCGCAATCACTTCTGTCCATCGAACGATCAGCGAACGCACATGAGCTACCCAGGTCCCGTCGTCCCCGTGCAATGGCTGCACGCCAACCTGAGCAACCCGTCGCTGCGCATCGTCGATGCGACGCTGCATCTTCCGGACACCGGCCGTGACGCACGTGCCGAGTACATCGCCGAGCACATACCCGGGGCGGTCTTCTTCGACTATGTGCGCGTGGCCGATCCGGACAATCCGCTGCCGCGCAAGTTTCCGCCGCCCCGGCGCTTCGCCGACGAAGTCGGCGCCCTGGGGATCGACAATGCCACTCATGTCGTGGCCTACGACACGCTTGGTCTGTACAGCGCGGCGCGCGCCTGGTGGCTGTTCCGCCAGTACGGCTACGACAACGTGTCGATCCTCGACGGCGGCCTGAAGGAGTGGAAGGCGCGAGGGCTGCCGGTCGTCTCGGGCGAGGTGCAGGCAGTGCCGAAGACCTTCGTGCCGGGCGTGCAGCGCGACCTGCTCGCGCGCTGGCCCGACGTCAGGCAGGCGTCCGAGGCCGGCGCACAGATCCTCGATGCGCGCACGCCCGGGCGGTTCGCCGGCACCGAGCAGGACCGCTATCCCGGCACGCGCCCGGGTCACATCCCCCACAGCAGCAACCTTTACTGGGCCAACCTGCTAGATCCGCAGACGCGCAGGCTGCTTCCGCGCGAGGAGATCCGCCGTCGCATCGAGGCCACCGGGATCGCGCTCGACAGGCCGGTCACGCTCACCTGCGGATCGGGCGTGACCGCGTGCATCCTGGCACTGGGCCTGCATCTCAACGGGCACGATGACTGGCGCGTGTACGACGGTTCCTGGGACGAATGGGGACGGCGCGCGGACCTGCCGGTGGAGTCGGCCGACTGACGTCCCGATGCAGGACGCAGCGAACGCATGGCCGCCGCGGAGCCAAATCCACGCGGCCGACAAACTCGAGTGGGTGAACACCGGCGAGGGCTTGCCGCAGTTGCCGGCAGGGCAAGGACAGCCCTGGCGTCCTGATCGAGCATCGCCGCCGGCTCGCGCCGGACAGCGTCGACGCACGCCTGGATTCTTCTACCCGCGATTTTTCTGCCTGGATTTTTCCTGTCCGGATTTTTCTGCTAGCGCTTCGCATTCATCTCTGCAAGAATCTGCCGCGACGGGTGCTTGATCGCTTCGTCGTATGCTGCGTCGCGATAAGAGACCCGTCCACAACAACGGTCATAGGGAGGGCAGCAATGAACAGATGGCGTCATACCATTGCCGCGGTCATCGTCGGCATGGGCGTCTCCGCGGGCGTGAGCGCGGGCGAGGTGACGTGGGATCGCCTCGTCGCCAGTGAGAAGGAGCCGGAGAACTGGCTCAACCACCACGGCAATCTCGAGGCGCACCGCTTCTCCGGCCTCGCACAGATCAACAAGAACAACGTGCGCAAGCTCAAGGTTGCCTTCACCTGGGCAATGGGCGGCACGCAGGGCGGCGGCAAGGAGATCATCGTATTTCCCTTCGCGGGCCTGGAAGGCACCCCCGTGGCCGAGGACGGTTTCCTCTACATCACCACCGGCTGGGGTGTGCTGACCAAGCTCGACACCCGGGGCGGCGTGCCGCGCATGGTGTGGCAGTACGACCCTGCGCCCGACCGCGACTATTCGACGACGGTGGCCTGCTGCGGCATCAACAACCGCGGTGCGGTGCTGGCGGGAAACATGGTCATCTCGCCCGTCATCGACGGACGCATCCTGGCCATCAACAAGACCGACGGCAGCCTGGTGTGGGAAGCGCAGGTGGCCGATCCGGGGCAGGGTGAGACCATCACCGGCGCACCCCTCATCGTGAAGGACATGGTGGTGACCGGCATGGCGGGTGCCGAATTCGGCGTGCGCGGCTGGCTCGAGGCGATGGATCTCAAGACCGGCAAGCGCAAGTGGCGCACGCACACGATCCCCGGCCCGGGCGAGCCCGGCCACGAGACGTGGAAGGACAGCTACGGCGCCTGGAAGACCGGCGGAGGCTCCACCTGGGTCACCGGCTCGTACGATCCGGAGCTGAACCTGATCATCTGGGGCACGGCCAATCCGGGTCCGGACTGGGATGCCGCCTACCGCCCCGGCGACAACCTGTGGACGGACAGCACCATCGCGGTCAATGCCGACACCGGCAAGATCGTATGGGGCTTCCAGCACACGCCGAACGATCCGTACGACTACGATTCGATCGCCGAGAACACCTTCGTCGATACGAACATCAACGGCAAGTTCGTGCGCGCCACGTTGCACGCCAACCGCAATGGCTTCGCCTACGCGCTCGACCGCAAGACCGGCGAATGCCTGTGGGGCACGCAGTTCGTCGCGGAGCTGAACTGGACGCCGGGGTTGGACGCCAAGTGCAAGCCTCTTTCCTACGACCCGAACTCGGACGTGCAGTCGTACGCGAAGGGCACGGCCGCGGGACGTGGCAACGCGACCAAGGGCCGCGGCGAGATCGAAGGCGTGCTCAGGCCCGGTCACATGGGGGGCAAGAACTGGCCGCCGACGTCGTACAGTCCGGCGACCAACTACTACTACATCCCGACGATCGACGGCTGCAACAAGGCGTACACCGAGGTCACCATCCCGGGTGAACACAAGCCGCGTCAGCTGTTCCTGGGCGGTGCGCCGTTCTCCACGTTCGACGACCCGGACTGCGGCCGCATCAGCGGCAGCATCACGGCCATCGACGTGCGCACCGGCAAGGTGGCGAAGAAGCATCCGACCCAGCATCCGCAGCTCGGTGGTCTGCTGTCGACGGCGGGCGGTCTGGTGTTCGCCGGCTACGCCGAGGGTCAGGTCGTCGCGCTGGATGCCGAGACGCTGCAGGAGCTGTGGAAGTTCGAGACCGGCTCTGCCATCAACGCGCCGCCCATGACCTTCATGTCCAACGGCAAGCAGTACGTTGCGATCGAGGTCGGCCTCGGCGGTGCCTGGCCGCAGTGGTTCGTGAGCGCGACGCCCGAACTCAAGACCCAGGTCCCGAGCAACATGCTGTACGTGTTCGAACTCGGAGATTGAGCATTGGCTGGACCGGCGCGCGTTTCCCGCGCGCGCCGGTCCGATTTCATCCCGGCATAGAAATGGATTCGATGGCAGCGAGATGCAGAACTTGAATACGAAAACATCCCGGGCGGGCCTCTCCCTGGCGCTCGCCATTGCAGCACTTTGCCTGAGCGGCGTCGCGCCGCGCTTCAGCGCAACGGCCCAGGCCCAGGAGACCGACGATCGGCCGGTCATCGTGGTGCCGCGCGCGGGCGGCCGCGAACTGTTCCAGAGCTGTGTGCTGTGCCACAAGTACGATGGCCGCGGCGGTCCGAGCGAGGGCGGCTACGGCGCCGATCTGCGAGTCACCAAGCTCTCCTACGACGAACTTGTCCAGGTGATCGCCGATGGACGCATGGAGAAGGGCATGCCGGCGTTCAAGGGCATCCTGGACGACTCGAAGATCGCCACGCTGGCGAATTTCATCCGAAACGACCTGCGGCTGAAGGATCAGCAGTAGTCTTCTGGATGCCGGCTTTCGCCGGCATGACAGACAGGCCATCCCCCGGCGCATGAAATCCCGCCCCGGAAGCTTCAATCCGGGGCAGGGATCCAGCGGTTGCCGTTCACGCAGCCTAGTGTGTCTTCGGTTCCATCTGTTCGCCGGCCAGCGCCTTGCCCTGTGCGAGCTGTTCCGGCGTCATCTTCTCGGCGAGCATGTCACGCCAGCGCACCAGGTAGTCCTCGCCGCCGCGGATGGCGACGGTGAGCCAGGCATAGGCCTGCGGGAAATCCTTGTGCGCGCCCCAGCCCAGTTGCATGTGCGTCATCTTGAGCAGCCGCTCGCCGTTCCTGTCGCCCAGGGATGCGAGTTGCCGGGACAGACGCAGGGCGTCCGAGAAATCCCCGGTCTCGCGCGCGTGCTCGTAGGCCGTGCGGCCCTGGACGTAGATTGCCATCCGGTCGCCCGCGACTGCCATGCAGTCGATGTAGGCATCGCCCGCGGGACAATCCGCCCGCACCGGTGCGTGCTGCGGCTCGGCGGCGAGCGCACGCGCCGCGCCGAAGGCACCGACAACCCAGAGTGCCGCGAGCAGGGATCCCGCTCCATACACATGCTTCATGGCTCTTCTCCTCGGCACGCTATTGCGCAGCCGCGCTCGCGCCTGGGCCGGTGCCGGCAACGCGTGCGGTGTCGTAGTAGAACGCGATCGAGTCGAACTTGCCGCTCGAGGCGAGTTCCAGGATGACGACCATGTCGACCTTGACCGGTTCGCTGGAATTGCGGCGCGTGCCGCTCCATTCGAACTCGACTGCGGCCGAACGGCCCATCACGATGACGCGCCGTGGCGTCCACTGCGTGTTGAACGCCGCGAACTCCTTCGCGTAGTGTGCAGCGAAATCCTGCTTGCCCTGCTGCGTGCCCGCCGGGTCGCTGCGCTTGACGTCCTCGGTGAAGTACTTGATCCAGTCGGCCGGGTCGCCCGCCTGCATCGCGCCATTGTATTCGCGGATGGCGGTGCGCACGATGCGCTCGACCTGCATCTCGACCGCCCCGGCGGCGCGCGCCTCGGGCGCACTACACAGTGCAGCGATCAGGATCGCGCCGCACAGTGCAACGATGGACGCAACGCGCTCGGACATCGATCCTCCTCCTCTGGTGTGCCGGCAATCGTGCACGGCCTGCAGGCACGGTATCACGCGTGCGGGTGCCGCTCAAGCGGCTAGTCCAGCACGGCTAGTCCAGCACGAGAACCGCAGCGCCCGTGCTCGCGAGCGCCGCGCGTTCCACCTCCGCCCGCAGGGTGCGAAGCGCGCGCGCGTGTCCCGCAGCCGCGAGCCGTTCCTGCAAACGCACCAGATCGTCGTGCTCGGCCTTGACCGCGAGCAGCCGCTCCCCCTTGCGGACGTACTTGCAGCGCACCACGTGCTCGATCGTGCCCGCGACCACGCGGCGTTCCTCCAGGCGTATGTCGAAGTGCCGGTGGCTCGCCTGCAGGATGCGGTATCCCCACACGCCCAGCTCGGTGCCGAGCAGCAGGGCGACGTCGTCCTCGCGCTCGGTCGGAAGATCGATCAGGCACACGTGTCCGGGCCGTCCCTTCTTGGTGGACGACGAGAGGATCTGCACGTTGCGTGCGCCGGCCGCGAGGATCTGCTGCGTCGCGTGCTGCAGCGTCTCGCCGGTGGCATCGTCCACCTGCACGAGCAGCAGCAGCTCGCTCATTCTCCGCCCCCGGGGGGTGGAGCGGTCGCTGCCATGGCACGCAGTGCGATCGTGGCGGCACCCTCCGCACGCGCCTTGCCGCCGGGAATGCCGGCGCTGAGGTAGGCGGCCGCCTCGGCGATCTCGGCCGCCTCGGCCGGCGCGTGCAGGCCGAGTGCGGCGGCCATCGCCGCGGGCACGGTGACGTTGACGATGCTGTTGGCGGCGACCAGCACCTCGCCCACCATCGGGGCGACGATGGGTGCGATGGCGCTCAGTTCCGGCGCCTCGCCGCGCGCCATCCTGGGCGCGAGCTCGTGCACGAAGCCGTTCAGCGCTTGGCGCGTGCCGTCGATCACGATCTCGACGTCGATCGAGGGATCGAACACGAACCACTTGCGCGCCATCTTGCTGTCGCGCCGCGCTGCGGCGGCGATGCGCGTGATGCGCATACGGATCTCCTGGCCTGTACTGCGCGACAGATGCGCACTCGCGCGCTGCTCGATCGTGCGCTGGCGTTCCTCGTCCAGCCTGCGCACGACCTCGGCCAGCGCGGTACCGGCACTGAGCTGCTCGTAGGCGAATGCCGCGCGCCGGTACAAGGCGTCCACGCGGTGCGGCTCGGAGGCGAGCACGAGCGTGTCGGTGACCGGTCCGCGGCGGATCTGGGTTGCCTTGCGCGCCACGGTGTTCATCGACAGCAGGGTCGTGTCCGGATCGAGCGAGCGCGCCGCGCGCTCCCCGGCAAGGCGTGCCGCGACGTCTCCGGTCCTCGCGTTTTCCTGCAGCAGGGCGTGGAATGCCGCGACCGCGTCCGCGCACAGATGGCCCAGCGGCGGATCGGTCATGCGATGGAACTCCTCGAACACCTGCACCACCTCGTTCAGCGCCATCATGCCGATCACGGTGGGACCGCCGATGTCCTTGAGGATGAGACCGAGGTCGCCGAGCAGCTTGCCCGTGGCGATCGCGCTCCCGGTGAGCCGGAAGTGCAGTTCGGGCGGCAGCCCCGCGGCGGCGGCGGCACTGCTGCCGGCGACGAAGGCGCTGGTGACCTTGCCGTAGGGTCCGTACTGCTCTGCCACGTCGGCGTCGGGATGGATGATCTCGAGGATGGCGGCCGCACCGAACAGTGCCGCGCTGAACGGATGGGGCAGGATGCCGGCGCCAGCGAACGCATCCAGCATCGCCTGGGTGCCGATGTGTGCACCTCGCTGCGCCATGGCAGGGAAGACGATGTCCTCACCCAGGGTGCTGTGGCCGAACAGCGGACCGGCGGCGATGCCGGGCGGCACCTTTCGTCCGTCGATCGGGCTCAGCGTGCCGGCCAGCATCGCCTGGTTGATGGCGAGCACGGCCGGGAAGCCGGAGATCTTGTTGTTCATCTTGCCGGTCGGGATTGCCGCCACGCCGCAGCGATCCACGCCGGCGATCATGCGGGCGGTCGCACCCAGCTTGCGGTTGCCGGCCGGAATGCCGACCTGGGCCTGTGCACCGGCAAGGTAGAGCAGCACGGCCGACAGCAGGGCCGCGTTCGCGGCATCCGCTCCCGCATCGCGCGCGGCGCGGATCGCCTTGGCCAGCAGATCGTCCACCGGTTGGTGCTTCGCGTTGGCAAACTTCACCTCGACCTCGGCGCCGCCCAGAATCTCGCGCGCCAGCACGTCGACGATGGCGATCACCGGCAGGTTGAGCATGCCGTGGCCGCCGGTCAACGCCTCGATGCGGTCGTTGGTCAGCCAGTCGATGTTCGCGGTCGCACCAGCGACCGCGGCAAGGATGGCCTTGTCCCGCGATGCCCTCGGATCTGCCACGCCGCCACTCCCGTCGTCAGGCCGGAACGGCCTGACCCGATTGTATGCGCGAATGCGCGACGCCCGGCACGCTTGCCGGCGGCGGGGAGCAAAGGGGAGTGGGGCAGGCGGCGGCGGTGCGCCGCGTGTGTGCTCAGCGCCGCTGGAGGCGGTGCAGCAACTGGTCGGCGAGCTGACGCAGGCGGCCCGGGGCGGGGACCGGCCGGTGCCCGTGAGCGTGGGAAGGCAATTGCCGCGCGGAGTAGTTCATGAATCCATAGCCGCCGAAAACGCTTCCCTGTGTCTCGTACTTCATTTTCCGCTCCTGCCGGGTTACCGCGGACGCCCGAGCATTCCTCGTGCCAGGTGTCTTTACCACGGCCCGTTCCCAGGGGTATAAGCGGCAGACCGAACCCGGTTCACGAGGAGGACGTGCGATGAAGCAGGTGATTCTGACGGCAGCAGCGCTGGCGACGTTGCTGCCCGTGCCGGCCGTGCGCGCTGCGGACGTCGATCGGCTGGCAGCCGAAATCGAGCCGAAGGTGATCGTGTGGCGGCGCGACATCCACCAGCATCCGGAGCTTGGCAACCGCGAGCTGCGCACCGCCGCGGTGATCGCGAAACATCTGCGCGAACTGGGACTTCCGGTGCAGACAGGGGTTGCACACACGGGCGTGGTGGCCGTGCTGCGCGGCGGAAAACCGGGTCCTGTCGTGGCCCTGCGGGCGGACATGGACGCGCTGCCGGTCACCGAGGAAGTGGACCTTCCGTTTGCCTCGAAGGTGCGCACACAGTGGGCGGGCAAGGAGACCGGCGTGATGCACGCCTGCGGCCATGACACCCACGTCGCGATCCTGATGGGCGTGGCGGAGGTGCTGACGCGCATGCGCAGCCACGTGCCGGGGACGGTCAAGTTCATCTTCCAGCCGGCCGAGGAAGGTCCGCCGCCCGGCGAGAGGGGCGGAGCCGCGCTGATGATCGAGGAGGGTGTGATGGATGCCGAGCCCAGGCCCGAGGCGATCTTCGGCCTGCACACCGCCGCCATTCACGAGGCCGGCACCATTGCCTACCGTTCCGGTGCCACGATGGCGGCGGCGGACGTGCTGCGCATCACCGTGACCGGCCGGCAGACACACGGCTCCGCGCCCTGGGGCGGGGTCGATCCGATCGTCGTCGCCTCGCAGATCGTGCTCGGCCTGCAGACCATCGTCAGCCGGCAGGTCAACATCCCCAGGGAGCCGGCGGTGATCAGCATTGGCGGCATCGACGGCGGCAACCGCTTCAACATCATTCCGGACAAGGTCGAGATGGTCGGCACCGTGCGCACGTTCGACGAAGCGCTGCGCGACGACGTCCACCGGCGCATCCGGCTCACCGCCGAGAACATCGCCGAGGCATCGGGCGCCACCGCACAGGTCGTCATCGACAAGCCGTATGCAGTCACGGTGAACGATCCGAAGCTGACCGAGCGGATGCTGCCCACGCTCGAGCGGGTGGCGGGCAAGACCAACGTCATCGTGCGCGACCGGCTCATGGGTTCGGAGGACTTCTCCTTCTTCGCGCAACGGGTGCCGGGGCTGTTCGTCTTCCTCGGCGGCGCTCCGAAGGGGGCCGACCTGGGCAAGGTGGCGTACAACCACTCGCCGAAGTTCTACGTGGACGAGTCCGCGCTGCTGCTGGGGGTGCGCACGCTCACGCACCTGGCGCTGGACTACATGAACGGGGCGGGGAAGTGAGAGCGCCGGTGAGATGCCTTGCCTGTCGTGCTGGATCCCGGCCCCGGATCAAAGCATTCCGGGGCAGGCTTTCACGCGCCGGGATGACGGCGGATCCGTCATGCCGGCGAACGCCGGCATCCAGCGAAACCGATCAGGCCGTACGCTAGGAGGCCGCGCGCACCACGCGTTGCCCGAGCGCGAGCAGGTCCGGCCCTCTGGGCGGGGCTGCCCACCAGCCGAGCGCGATGCCCGCCAGATCCGCGACCATGTCGGCCCGCGAGAACTCGCGCGCCCCGCCCCAGTCCTGCGCGAACTCGATCCCCACACCGAGCGCCAGAAGCCCCAGGGCGGTCGCGGCACGGCCTGGCCGCGTCCTTCTCAGCTGCGCGAACCACACCATGAGCAGCGCGTAGGCGAGCGCGTGCCCGATCTTGTCAGCGTGCGCAAAGCCGCCCATTTGCGGCGGACTGGGCGTCAGGGACAGCCAGAGCAGGAACGCGATGCCTGCCCAGCCGATCAGCTCCCAGGCGGTGCGCAGGCCGGCCATGGCATCAGGTGAGCGGCAGCATCACGCTGCTCTGGTATGCCGGGCGCTGGCGCAGCAGCTGGAACCAGCGCTGCAGATGAGGCAGTTCGGAGCGCTGGATGGGAAGCGTGAACCACCGCCACACGCCGCAACCCACCGGGATGTCGCCCATGGTGAGGGAATCGCCGGCGACGTAGGCGTGATTCCTCAGGTGATCGTCCAGATAGACGAGGACCTCGGCGCTGCGCGCGCGCGACTCCTCGAGCAGCTTCGCGTCGCGCTGATCCACGGACGTGCGGATCAGGCCCCAGAACAGCGGCCGCAACGACGGCCACAGCGTGCTGTTGTGCCAGTCCATCCACTTGTCGGCTTCGGCGCGCACGACCAGATTCTGCGGCCAGAGCGTGCCGGCGCCGTGCCTGGCGCACAGGTAGCGCACGATGGCGTTCGATTCCCACAGGACGAACCCGCTGTCCTCGATCGTGGGCACCAGGCCATTGGGATTGAGCGCGCGATACTGCGGCGTGTTCACCTCTCCGAACTCGCCGCCGGCGTCGATGCGCTCGTACGGCAGCCCCATCTCGGCACAGGCCCACAGGACCTTCTGCACGTTGACCGAGTTGGTGCGTCCCCAGATCTTCAGCATGCTCATCCTCCCCTCGGGCTGCATGACCTCCGGTTGGCCTATCCGCCGGCTCGCATCTGCGCGATGGTCGCATCGATGAGGCGGCGGGCGATGCTGATCGGATTGGGCAGCACCGGCAAGGCGTCGAGCCTGAACCAGCCTGCAGCTTCGATCTCGCCCGGCTGCGGCGTGAGTTCGCCGCCGGCGTAGTCGCAGTTGAAGGCGATCATCAGCGAATGCGGGAACGGCCAGGGCTGGCTCGAGAAATAGCGAAGGTTGGCGACGTCCACGCCGACCTCCTCCTTCACTTCGCGCTGCATGCACTGCTCGAGGCTCTCCCCTGGTTCGACGAAGCCGGCGAGCGCGCTGTGCATGCCGGGCGGGAAGTGCGGCGAGCGCGCCAGCAGCAGCTCGTCTTCGCGCCGCACCAGCGCCATCACCGCCGGGGCCAGCCGCGGGTAGTGCGTCTGTGCACAGGCCGGACACTGGCGTGCGCGCTCGCCTTGCTTGACTCGTGTCGGTGTGCCGCAACGGCCGCAGTACTGGTGCGAGCGGTCCCAGTCGACGATCTGCACCGCACGCCCGGCCAGTGCGAACAGGGCGTCGTCCACCAGCCCGAACAGGCCGCGCAGCCCGCTCCAGGTCCAGCCCTCGGGGAGCGCCGCGTCCGTGTCGATCTCGCAGGCGAAGCAGTGCGTGTCACCCAGCATCCCGAGATACTGCTCGCGCACCGGCGCGAGTCCCAGCTCGCGCGGATGCGCGAGCGTGGGCATGGCGGCAGCGCTGCCCTCGTGCCGGATGAGGATCTGGACGCCGTGGAAGGCAAACCACAGGGCGGGGCGGTCGATGCCACCGGGTGGTGTGACCAGAGGAACGAAGAGCCTGCTCATGCGTGCACTCCTGCGCCGTCATCCCGGGGCGCGGCCGGGGCCGCGCCCGGCCGGCGTTCACGTTGCACCGGACCTGGCCTGTGTGCATGGGCGGGCCTACTTCTTCGGCATGTACAGGTCGGTGATGCTGCCGTCGGCAATCTCGGCGGCGAAGAACACGGTCTCCGACAGCGTCGGGTGGGGATGGATGGTCAGTCCGATGTCCTGCGTGTCGGCGCCCATCTCCAGCGCCAGGACGGTCTCGGCGATCAGTTCGCCGGCGTTCGGACCGACGATCGCGGCCCCGAGGAGCCGGTGCGTATTCTTGTCTACCAGCAGCTTGGTCATGCCCTCGTCGCGCGCGATGGCGCGCGCCCGGCCGCTGGCAGCCCACGGGAATACCGCCTTCTCGTACTCGATGCCCTGAGCCTTGGCGGCGGTCTCGGTCAGTCCCATCCACGCAATCTCCGGGTCGGTGTAGGCGACCGACGGTATGGTGCGTGCGTCGAACGCGGCCTTGTGCCCTGCGATCACCTCCGCCGCGAGCTTGCCCTCGTGCGTGGCCTTGTGTGCGAGCATGGGCTCGCCCACGATGTCGCCGATCGCGTGGATGTGCGGCACGTTGGTGCACATCCGCCGGTCGACCGGAATGTAGCCGCGCTCGTCCACGTGCACGCCGGCGCGCTCGGCGGCGATCTCCCTGCCGTTCGGCCGGCGGCCCACGGCCAGCAGCACGCGGTCGTATACCTGCGGTGCGGGCGCACCCTCCCGCTCGAACGTCGCGCGGATGCCTTCCTTGACCGACTCGAGCTTCGCCACCTTGGTGCCGAGCAGGATGGCCTCGTAGCGCTTCTCGATGCGCTTGTGCAGGGGCTTGACGATGTCGCGGTCGGCCCCCGGGATGAGCCCGTCCATCAGTTCCACCACGCTGACCCTGGAGCCGAGCGCGTCGTACACGGTGGCCATTTCCAGGCCGATGATGCCGCCGCCGATCACCAGCAGGCGCCCGGGCACGTCCTTCAGCTCCAGTGCGCCGGTGGAGTCGATCAGGCGCTCATCGTCGTAGGGAAAGCCCGGGATACGAGCCGGCCGCGAGCCGGCGGCGATGATGCAATGGTCGAACGACACCGTCTTCGTGCCGTCGCTGCCCTGCACCTCGAGCATGTGTGCCGAGGTGAACGTGGCCGACCCGGTCATCACCTGCACCTTGCGCTGCTTGGCCAGTCCGGACAGACCGCGATTCGAGCGCGCGATGATGCCTTCCTTCCACCCGCGCAGCTTGTCGAGATCCACCTTGGCGGGGCCGAGGTTCACGCCGAAGTGCGACATTTCCTCCGCTTCGGCGATCACCCGCGCCGCATGCAGCAGTGCCTTGGAGGGGATGCATCCGACATTGGTGCACACACCGCCCAGCGCCGCATAGCGCTCGACCAGCACGACCTGCTTGCCCAGATCGGCTGCACGGAAGGCGGCGGTGTAGCCGCCCGGTCCGGAGCCGATCACCACCACCTGCGCGTGCACGTCGCCCCTGGCCGCGGCACCGGCACCCTGCTCCGGTGCTGCAGGCGTGGCCGGTGCCGGTCCGCGCGCCTCGGATTTCGCTGCGGGGGCGGGCGCTTCGGATTTCGCGGCGGGGGCGGACGCGGATGCCTGCGCTGCGGCGCCTGCGGTCTCCAGCGTCAGGATCACCACGCCTTCGGCCACCTTGTCGCCGACCTTCACTTTCAGTTCCCTGACCGTACCTGCCTCCGGCGCCGGCACTTCCATGGTCGCCTTGTCGGATTCGAGGGTGATCAGCGATGCTTCCCTGGCGACCGTGTCGCCCGGCTTGACCAGCACTTCGATGACGGGTACGTCCTTGAAGTCCCCGATGTCGGGAACCTTGACCTCGATCACGTTGCTCATTGGCAGTTCAAGGCTTCTCGTTGTTGCGCCCGCTGGTGCGGGCAGGGAATCAGCTGCGAATGTGGCCGTCGCCCAGCACGACGTACTTCTGCGAGGTCAGGCCTTCGAGTCCGACCGGTCCGCGCGCGTGCAGCTTGTCGGTGGAGATGCCGATCTCGGCACCCAGGCCGTACTCGAAGCCGTCGGCGAAGCGCGTGGAGGCGTTCACCATCACCGAGCTGGAATCGACCTCGCGCAGGAAGCGGCGCGCGCGTGCGTAGTCCTCGGTGACGATGGCGTCGGTGTGCTGCGAGCCGTAGGTGGCGATGTGTTCCATTGCCTGATCGAGATCGTCCACCACGCGCACGCTCAGGATCGGCGCGAGGTACTCGGTGTACCAGTCCTCGTCGCTGGCCGGATTCATGGCCGGCACGATCGCGCGGGCCCGGTCGCAGCCGCGCAGCTCGACGCCCTTGTCGCCGTATATCCTCGCCAGCGCCGGGATGGCGCGCGCGGCGATGTCCCGGTGCACCAGCAGCGTCTCCATCGTGTTGCAGGTGCCGTAGCGCTGGGTCTTGGCGTTGTCGGCAATGCGCAGCGCCTTCTCCAGATCGGCACGATCGTCGATGTAGACGTGGCAGACGCCGTCCAGGTGCTTGAGCACGGGAATGCGCGATTCGTTCGAGATGCGCTCGATCAGGCCCTTGCCGCCGCGCGGCACGACGATGTCCACCAGATCCTTCATCGTGATCAGCTCGCCCACCGCGGCGCGGTCGGTGGTCTCCACCACCTGCACTGCCTCCTCCGGCAGCCCGGCCCCGGCAAGGCCTTCGCGCACGCATGCCGCGATCGCCTGGTTCGAGCGGATGGCCTCGGAGCCGCCGCGCAGGATCGTGGCGTTGCCCGACTTCAGGCACAGGCCGGCCGCATCGGCAGTCACGTTCGGGCGCGCTTCGTAGATGATCGCCACCACGCCCAGCGGAACACGCATGCGTCCGACCTGGATGCCGCTGGGGCGATAGGCGAGCTCGGAGATCCCTCCCACCGGATCGCGCAAGGCGGCGATCTCGCGCAGACCCTGGGCCATCGAGGCAACGCTCTTGCCGCTCAGCGTGAGGCGGTCGATCATCGCGCTGTCCAGCCCCTTGGCATGTGCGGCGGCCACGTCCTCGGCGTTGGCCGCGAGCAGACGCGCGCTGTCGCGCTCGATGGCTTCGGCCATCGCCAGCAGCGCGCAGTCCTTCGCGCGCGTTTCCGCCCGCGCCATCGCGCGGGCGGCACGGCGAGCCGCGCGGCCCACGCCGTGCATGTAGGAATGAATATCCATCGGGATGACGACCTGCTGCGCGCAGGGCGAATCACCCCGCGATCATGTCCGGATTCTACCGCGATTGCCCTGCGCGGACCGCTGCAGGCAGGCCGGTGACGAGAAGGCCCAGACGCAGCAGTTCGTCCCACGCATCGCCCGGACCGATGCCCTTGATCGTGCGGTCGGCTCGAGCCGCCTGCAGCAGCGCCCTTTCCAGGGCCGCCAGCCGCGTCCGCCGCAGGGCCTGCGGCAGCAGCTGCGCGCGCGCGCCCCACACCCGCGCCTCGCGCAGAGCGGCCTGCAGCGGCCGCCCGGATTCGAGCAGGGCAGCCACGCGCCACAGCGCGTGGATCTCCTCCGTGATCGCCCACAGCACCAGCGGCGCGGCCGCCCCCTCGGCCTGCAGGCCGCTCAGCACGCGGATGAAGCGCGCCGGGTCGCGGCCGAGCAGCGGCTCGCCGATCCTGAACACGTCGTAGCGGGCGACATCGGAGACGGCGGCGCGCACTGCCTCACCATCCAGGGGCCCGGGCGGGAACAGCAGGCTCAGCTTCTGGACCTCCTGGCGCGCTGCGAGCAGGTTTCCCTCGACCATGTCGGCCAGGAACTGCAGGGTGTCGCGATCGACCTCCTGCTTCTGATCGGCTAGCCGCCCGGCGAGCCACTGCGGCAGCCGGGCGAGCGGCACGGCATTGGCGGTCACTGTTACGCCGGCGGCATCGAGCGACTGGAACCAGCCGCTGTCGAGCGTCGCCCGCTCCAGCCGGGGCAGCGTGATGAGCGTCAGCGTGTCGGGCGGCAGGTCGGCGGCGTAGCGCCGGAGTGCCTCTGCACCCTCGGTGCCGGGCTTGCCGGAGGGGATGCGCAGGTCGAGCAGCCGGCGCGACCCGAACAGCGACAGACTGCTGCCGCTCGCGGCCAGGCGAGCCCAGTCGGCCGCCGATTCGACGATGAGCAGCTCGCGCTCGGTATATCCCTCGGCGCGCGCGTGGGCGCGGATGCGGTCGGCGGCTTCCAGCGCAAGCAGCGGCTCCTCGCCGTGCACCGTGTAGAGCGGATGCAGGCCGCGCCGCAGGTGCTGGGCGAGCTGCTCGGAGTCGACGCGCATTACGCGTTCATGCGCTCGAGCAGGGACAGCAGCCGCTCGGGGTCGTCGGACCGGAGCATCCTGCTGGCGATCTGTGTCGCCTCCCCGAGGTCGGTGCGTAGGATCTGCTGCTTGATGCTCAGCAGCTGGGCCGGGTGCATGGAGAACTGGCGCAGCCCGAGGCCGAGCAGCAGGCGAGTGAGGCGCACGTCGCCGGCCATCTCGCCACACACGGCGACCGGCTTTCCGGCCTTGTGTCCGCCCCGGATGACCTGCGCCACCAGTTCCAGCACGGCGGGATGCAGCGGATCGTACAGGTGCGCGACGCTGTCGTCGGTGCGGTCGATGGCCAGCGTGTACTGGATGAGGTCGTTGGTCCCGATGGACAGGAAGTCGAGCCGGCGCGTGAAGGTGGCCAGGGACAGGGCCGCAGCCGGCACTTCGATCATGCCGCCCACCGGGATCTCGCGGTCGTACGCGATGCCATCGGCGTCCAGGCTGCGGCGCGCCTCGTCGAGCAGGTGCAGGGTCTGGTTGAGTTCGTGCGCGGTGGACAGCATCGGGACCAGGATCCTGAGCTTGCCGTAGTGCGAGGCACGCAGGATCGCGCGCAGCTGCGCGTGGAACATGCGCGGCTCGGCCAGGCACAGCCGGATCGCGCGCAGGCCGAGCGCCGGGTTGGGTGAGAAGCGCTCGGTCGCGCCCTTCCAGGTCTTGTCGGCGCCCAGGTCGAGGGTGCGGATGGTCACCGGCAGCGGTGCCATCGCCGTGGCGACCCTGCGGTAGGCCTCGAACTGCTCGTCCTCGCCGGGGAACTCGTCGCGGTTGAGGAACAGGAACTCGCTGCGGAACAGGCCGATGCCGGCGGCCGCGTTGGCGCGCGCCTGCTCGACGTCCTCGGGCAGCTCGATGTTGGCGTGCAGTTCGATGCGCGTGCCGTCCAGCGTGGCAGCGCGCGTGGTCTTCAGGCGCTTGAGCTTCTCGCGCTCGAGCTGCCACTGCTCCTGGCGCAGGTGGAACTCGGCCAGCACGTTGGCGTCGGGGTTGACGATCACCACCCCGTTGGTGCCGTCCACGATGAGCAGCTCGTTCTCGTGGATGAGCTGGCGCGCGTGGTGCAGGGCGACGATCGACGGAATGCCCAGGCTGCGTGCCAGGATGGCCGTGTGCGAGGTGACGCCGCCCAGGTCGGTGACGAAGCTCGCGAAGCGGTGCTGCTTGAACAGGATCACGTCCGCCGGTGAGAGGTCGTGTGCGACGAGGATGCTGTCCTCCTCCGGGTGGCGCGGCGCCGGGATCGTGCGCGGCTTGCCCATGAGCGCCTTGAGCACGCGCTCGACCACCTGCATGACGTCGACCTTGCGCTCGCGCAGGTAGGCATCCTCCATGCGGTCGAACTGGGCCAGCAGTTCCTCGGTCTGCTGCGTCAGCGCCCATTCGGCGTTGCAGCGCTGCGTCTCGATGAGCGCCTTGGGCGTCTCCGACAGCGTGCTGTCGCCCAGGATCATAAGATGAAGGTTGAGGAAACCCTCGAACTCCGGCGGTGCGTTCTCCGGAATGTGCTCGGCCAGCGCGGCAAGCTCGGCACGCGCGGTGAGGATGGCGTGGTCGAAGCGTTCCTTCTCCTGTTCGACATCCGCCTCGGCGATGTCGTAATGCTCGACCTCGAGCTGGGTATGGGTGAGCAGGTGCGCACGCCCGATCGCGATGCCGCCGGAGACGCCGATGCCATGAATGGTGAAGGACATGTGCCGGCAGCTACTCGCTTTCGCCGAACTTCTGCTCGATGAGGTCCACCAGTGCCGTCATGGCCTGCTCCTCGTCGGTGCCGGTGGTCTCGACGGTGAGCTTCGATCCCCTGGCCGCGGCCAGCATCATGACCCCCATGATGCTCTTGGCGTTCACGCGCCGGCCGTTGCGCGAGATCCAGACCTCGCTCTGGAAGCTGCCCGCGAGCTGAGTGAGCTTGGCCGAGGCGCGCGCGTGCAGGCCGAGCTTGTTGACGATTTCAACTTCGCGTTGCTGCATTGCTGGGACTCGCAGGTGGCATGTGGAAGACTCCCTCGACGCCGCCGGACACGGCCTTGCCGATCACGGCGTCGAGGCGTTCATTGCGGTAGGTGAGCGCGCGAACCAGCATGGGCAGGCTCAGACCCGCGACACCCTCCACCCTGCCGGGGACCAGCAGCGCGCAGGCGATGTTGGCGGGCGTGGCGCCGTACACGTCGGTCAGCACCAGCACGCCGTCGCCCTGGTCGAGCTGCCCGACCAGCTTCAGTGCCTGCGGCAGCATCTTCTGCGGATCGTCGTGCAGGGTCACGCCCAGCTGCAGCAGCAGCGGGGGACGGGTGCCGAGCACGTGCGTGGCGGAGTGGATGAGACTCTCGCCGAACGTCCCGTGCGCGATGATGAGGATGCCTACCATGGGATGCGACAGCTTCGGATGCAGCCGCGCAGGCCGCGCGACGTGCGGATTCTACTCTCCGGGGTGCGGCGTGTTCCGCCACGACGTCAGGGGCCGGCGCGTGGCGCGCCGGGGTCACGCGGCCGCTCGTTCGACCGCGTCGATCATCATGCCGGCCACGCTGAAACCGGTCTGCTCGTGGATCTCGCGCATGCCCGTGGGGCTGGTGACGTTGATCTCGGTCAGATAATCGCCGATCACGTCGAGCCCGATCAGCAGCAGTCCGTCCTCGCGCAGCACGGCCCCCACCGTTTCGGCGATCTCACGGTCGCGCGCCGACAGCGGCTGCGCGACGCCGCGGCCGCCCGCGGCCAGGTTGCCGCGCGTCTCGCCCGGCTTGGGAATGCGCGCCAGCGCGTGAGGCGCGGGGGTGCCGTCGATGAGCAGGATGCGCTTGTCGCCGTGTACGATCTCCGGGATGTAGCGCTGCGCCATGATGGTGCGGCGACCGTAGTGCGTGAGCGTCTCGATGACCACGCCGATGTTGGGATCGGTGCGGTGCAGTCGGAATACCGAGGCGCCGCCCATGCCGTCGAGCGGCTTGAGCACGATGTCGCCCTGCTCGGCGAGAAAGGCGCGCAGCTCGGAATCGAGCCGCGTCACCAGCGTAGGCACCGTGAACTGCGTGAAGCGCGTGATGGAGAACTTCTCGTTGTAGTCGCGCAGCGCGGCGGGCCGGTTGATCACGCGTGCGCCCTGGCGCTCGGCGAGTTCCAGCAGATAGGTGCTGTAGACGTACTCCATGTCGAACGGCGGATCCTTGCGCATGAGGACCGCGTCGAACTCGGAGAGCGCGCGCTCGGCCGCCTCGCCCAGGCGGTACCAGGCGTATCTGTCGCCGGTGAGCGCGATCGGCCAGACGTTCGCGCGCACCTGGCCGTCCCGGGACAGCAGCCCCTCCTGGTGCAGGACGAACAGGGCGTGGCCGCGCCGCGCCGCCTCCTCCATCATGGCGTAGGAGGAGTCCTTGTACGACTTGATGCTGTCGAGCGGATCGAGGACGAAGGCGAGCTGCATTACGCGAGCTTGCGCAGCGGCTGTTCACCCGCCTCGGCCTGCGCCGCCATCTCCTCCAGTTCCACGGCGGCGGCCACCAGCGCCAGGCGGGCCACCACGCCGTAGGCATAGAAGCGATTGGGCGGGCACTCGCTGGGCGTCTCCAGTTCGGGCAGCAGACAGGTACCGTCGAACGGCATGGGTTCGAAGTGCATGCCGGGCGCGTTCAGGTTCTCGTCCTGGCCGCGGCCGGTGTGCACCCGATAGAAGCCGCCGACCACGAACTGGTCGATCATGTAGATCACCGGCTCGGCCACGGCTTCGTTCACGGTCTCGAAGGTGTACACCCCTTCCTGCACCATGACGTCGCTCACTGCGAGTCCTTCCTTGACCACCGCCATCTTGTTGCGCTGCTTGCGGTTGAGGTCGCGCACGTCGTCGGGACTCTTCACCGTCATGATGCCCATGCCGTAGGTGCCGGCGTCGGCCTTGACGATGGCGAAGGCCTCGCGGTCGATCCCGTACTCGCGGTACTTCGCGCGCACCCGCTCCAGGATCTCGGACACGTGCTGGGCGAGGCACTCCTCGCCCGTGCGCTCCTGGAAGTTGACCTCGCCGCAGGTTCCGAAATAGGGGTCGAGCAGCCACGGATCGATGCCGATCAGGCGTGCGAACTCCTCCGCCACCCGGCTGTACGCCGCGAAATGACGCGACTTGCGCCGCGTCGACCAGCCCGCGAAGGTCGGCGGGATCACCTGCTGCTCGATGTTCTGCAGCAGGGCCGGGATGCCCGCCGACAGATCGTTGTTGAGCAGCACGACGCAGGGATCGAAGCCCTCCACGCCCAGGCGGTTGCCGCGCCGGACGATGGGCTCGAGCGTGAGCCTGCCGCCGTCGGGAAGATCGAGTGCAGTGGGCGCCGTGATCTCGGGTATCAGCGTGCCTATGCGCACGCGCACGCCCGCCATGCGCAGGATCGAGCGCAGGCGCGCGACGTTCTGCAGGTAGAACTGGTTGCGCGTGTGGTTCTCCGGTACGAGCAGCACCCCCTTGGCATCGGGGCACAGCTTCTGGATCGCCACCATCGAGGCCTGCACGCACAACGGCAGGAAGTCGTCCTTCAGGTTGTTGAAGCCGCCCGGGAAAAGATTGGTATCGACCGGCGCGAGCTTGAACCCGCTGTTGCGCAGGTCCACCGAGGCGTAGAACGGCGTCTCGAGTTCATGCCATTGCGCCCGGAACCAGTGCTCGATCGCCTGGTGGTTCTGGATGATCTGTTGTTCCAGCTGGAGCAACGGGCCGCTCAGGGCGGGAGTCAGATCAGCTGCAATCATGGGGTCGTCGGGTTGCGTGTCGAGGGGCCATTGTAGCCACTTTGCCCTGCCGTCCCATTGCGGTACCAGGAACTGCAATAATTCGCCGTTTTCCATGTCGATGCCCGCCCGGCAGACCCGCCGGGACCGCCTCCCCGGGGAGTTTCTGGCGCCGTGCCGGCATCGCTCGCAACTGGCGGAGTACGTCCTTGCCCACCGACATCGAGATCGCGCAGCGCGCGCGCATGCAGCGAATTTCCACCCTTGCGTCCGAGCGTCTGGGCATCCCGGACGACGCGCTGGAGCCCTACGGACACTACAAGGCGAAGATCTCGCTGGATTATCTCGAGTCGCTGAAGAACCGCAAGGACGGCAGGCTGATCCTGGTCACCGCCATCAGTCCCACACCGGCCGGGGAGGGCAAGACCACCACCACGGTGGGTCTGGGCGACGCGCTGAACCGGATAGGGAAGAAGGCCATGGTGTGCCTGCGCGAGCCCTCGCTGGGGCCCGTGTTCGGCATGAAGGGCGGTGCGGCCGGCGGCGGCCACGCGCAGGTCGTGCCGATGGAGGACATCAACCTGCACTTCACCGGCGATTTCAGCGCGATCGCGCTCGCCAACAACCTGCTCGCCGCGCTGATCGACAACCACATCCATCACGGCAACGAGCTGGGTATCGACGTGCGCCGCGTCACCTGGAAGCGCGTGGTGGACATGAACGATCGCGCCCTGCGCGACATCGTCGTCTCGCTCGGCGGCACGGCCAACGGCTACCCGCGCGAGGACGGGTTCGACATCGTCGTGGCCTCGGAAGTGATGGCGATCTTCTGCCTCGCCACCTCGCTGCAGGACCTGCGGCAGCGCCTGGGCAACATCGTGGTGGGCCATACCCGGGAGCAGAAGCCGGTGCGCGCGCGTGACCTGAAGGCCGACGGTGCCATGACCGTTCTGCTCAAGGACGCGATCAAGCCCAACCTGGTGCAGACGCTCGAGAACAACCCGGCCATCCTGCACGGCGGTCCGTTCGCCAACATCGCGCACGGATGCAACTCCGTGATCGCCACCAGGGCCAGCCTCAAGCTTGCCGACTACGTCATCACCGAGGCGGGATTCGGCGCAGACCTGGGAGCCGAGAAGTTCATCGACATCAAGTGCCGCAAGTCCGGCCTGCGGCCGGACGCGGTGGTGATCGTCGCGACCATCCGTGCCCTGAAGTTCCACGGCGGCGCCGAACTGAAGCGACTCGACCAGGAGGACCTGGCCGCGCTGGAGAAGGGCATCGCCAATCTCGAGCGCCACGTGAACAACGTGCGCAACCACTTCGGCCTGCCCTGCGTGATCGCGATCAATCACTTCACGCACGACACGCAGGCCGAGGTCGATCTGCTCCGGCGCGAGATGGCCCATCACGAGGCGCCGGTGGTGCTGGCGCGTCACTGGGCGGAGGGCGGCAAGGGCGCCGAGGATCTCGCGCACGCCGTGGTGGACATCGTCGAGCGGACACCGTCCGACTTCCGCTTCGCCTACGAGGACGAGCAGCCGTTGTGGGACAAGATGAAGGCCGTCGCGACCAAGATCTACGGTGCGGCCGACGTGAGCGCCGATGGCAGGGTGCGCGCGCAGATCGAAAGGCTCGAGCAGGACGGCTACGGCCGCTATCCGATCTGCGTGGCGAAGACGCAATACTCGTTCTCGACAGACCCGTCGCTCAAGGGTGCGCCGTCGGGCCACGTGGTCAACGTGCGCGAGGTGCGGCTCGCAGCCGGCGCCGAGTTCATCGTGATGATCTGCGGGGACATCATGACCATGCCGGGCCTGCCGAAGGTGCCGTCGGCCGAGAGGATCGGGTTGACCGCGCAGGGGGCGGTGGTGGGCCTGTTCTGAGACACGGGGTGGCTCGCCAACGAGTCAGTCTCGCCGGGCGCAACCGGGCGCGGGCCGGTCGGGCGCTGCGCCGGCCGCGGTGCCGGCAATCGCGCCCGATGCCTGGGACATCGTCATCCAAGGGAATCCGCACATGCCCCGCAAGACCAAGCCCTATCTGACACAGCTCGGCAGACCCGTCGCACCGCCCGCCTCTCCCGAGGAGGCGCTGCTCGAGCGTGTGCCCAACCCGCATCCCGAGTCGCCCTACCTGGTGCGCTTCAGTGCGCCGGAGTTCACCTCGCTGTGCCCGATCACCGGACAGCCCGATTTCGCGCACCTCGTGATCGACTACGTTCCGGCGCGATGGCTGGTGGAGAGCAAGTCGCTCAAGCTGTATCTGACCAGCTATCGCAATCACGGCGCGTTCCACGAGGACTGCACGGTGGCGATCGGCAGGCGGCTGGCCGAGCTGCTGGCACCGAAGTGGCTGCGCATCGGCGGCTACTGGTATCCGCGCGGCGGCATTCCGATCGACGTGTTCTGGCAGACCGGCGCGCCGCCGCGCGCCGTGTGGATACCCGATCAGGGCGTGCCGGGCTATCGCGGCAGAGGCTGATCGGCAGGCGCGTCCGGCTTCTGCTCGAGCGCCGGCGGCAGCGCCGGGGTCTCGGCCCACTCGCGCAGCATCACGTAGACGACGCCGAGCAGGACGGCGCCGATGAAGATGCCGAGCACGCCCAGGGTCAGCAGGCCGCCCAGCACGCCGGTCAGCACGATCGCCAGCGGCAGCCGGCTGCCACGGCTGATCAACAGGGGGCGCAGGAAATTGTCCACGCCACCGACGACGAATACTGCCCACAGGGTCAGGAAAATGCCCCAGCCGAACTGCCCCTCCAGGAACAGCCAGGCGCAGGCCGGCAGCATGATCACGCCGGTAAGGCCGATCGGTATCAGGGCGAGCATGCCCACGAACAAGCCCAGCAGCAGCGGCGCCGGTACCCCGGCGATGGCCAGGCCGATGGCCGCGAGCAGACCCTGGGTCGCGGCCGTGCCCACGATGCCGTAGACCACCGAGCGGGTGGTGGCGGTCGCGACGTCGAGGAGCTTCAATCCCTGCTGGGGATCGATGCGCGCGGCGGCGCGCTGCAGGGTCGAACCCAGGCGCTCGGCGTCGCGGAACAGGAAGAAGGCGAACACCGCTGCGAGCAGAAGCAGGAGCACCGACTGCCCCAGTCCGCGTCCCACGCGCAGCAGGAACTCGCGCAGCTGCGGCTCGTACTGTCTGAGCGAGGCCAGGAAGGCCGGCACATCGGCCACCGCTTCGTTCCAGCGGCGCGCGATCGCCTCCCCGATCCAGGGCAGGTCCGCGATGAGGGCCGGCGCACCGGGCCACTCGCGCGAACGGCTGTAGGCGAGCGCCGAGTTGCCCAGATCGACGAGCGAAGTCGCCATCAGGGCAATCGGCAGCGCGAACATGACCAGCAGTGCCAGTGCGCCCAGCGTGGCGGCCGCGGAGACGCTGCGCACGCGCCGCCTGAGCCGGACATACAGGGGCCAGGTGGAGATGACGAAGATGCTGGCCCACACGATGGGCGCCAGCAGCGGCATGAGCACGTAAAGGCTGCCTGCCAGGAGGGCAGCAGCGACCAGAAGGCGGATCGCCTGCTCCACGTTGGCGGCCGGTTCAGCGGACATGATCACGGGTCATCTGGGTTCACATCCTACCGCAGCAGTCGCGCCGAAGTGCCGGGTGCGCGACCGGCAGCGCGCGCACGCGAGGAGGCAGGGAGGGGAGCAGGAAAAAAGAAGGGCGCTCCGCAGAGCGCCCTTGAACCGGTGACGAGCCACCGGAGGAGGGGCCCGGAGGTTACACGGGGGGTTTACATGTGGTAGGCGCGCTCGCCGTGCTGGCTCTCGTCCAGACCCGCGCGCTCCTGCTCTTCGCTCACGCGCAGGCCGACGATCACGTCCACGGCCTTGAAGGCCGCGAAGGAGACCACGCCCGACCACAGCACGGTGGTGATCACGCCGGTGAGCTGGATCATGAACTGGCGGGCGATGGAGTACTCGGGGCTGGTGGCATTGGCCACGTAGTCGTAGATGCCCGCGCCACCGAGTGCGGGCGCGGCGAAGATCCCGGTGCCGAGCGCTCCCAGGATCCCGCCGATGCAGTGCACTCCGAACACGTCGAGGGAATCGTCGTAGCCCAGCTTGTGCTTGAGCCAGGTGACCGCCCACAGGCACACCAGGCCGGCGACCAGTCCCAGCACCAGGGCACCCGCCGGACCGACGAAGCCGCACGCGGGCGTGATGGTGACCAGGCCGGAGATGGCGCCGGAGGCGGCGCCCAGCATGGTCGGCTTGCCGCGGAAGATCCACTCGCCGAACATCCAGGCCAGGGCGGCCATCGCGGTGGCGATCTGCGTGTTGAGCATCACCATCGCGGCCACCGCGCTGGACTCCAGGTTGGAGCCGACATTGAAGCCGAACCAGCCCACCCACAGCAGCGAGGCACCGATCATCGTCAGGGTCAGCGAGTGCGGCGGCATGGCTTCGCGGCCGTAGCCGATGCGCTTGCCGATCACCAGCGCGCCCACCAGGCCGGCGATGCCGGCATTGATGTGCACCACCGTGCCGCCTGCGAAGTCGAGCGCTCCCTTGGCCCACAGCCAGCCAGCCGTGGCGGTCACCTTCTCCAGCGACGCCGCGTCAGTGATGGCGTCCGGTCCGGCCCAGAACCACACCATGCGTGCGATCGGCAGGTAGGACAGGGTGAACCAGATCACCATGAACAGCAGGATGGCGGAGAACTTCACCCGCTCCGCGAATGCACCGACGATCAGGGAAGGAGTGATGGCCGCGAAGGTGAGCTGGAACACGATGAACGCGTACTCCGGCAGGTAGACCCCCTTGCTGAAGGTTCCCGCCAGCGAACTCGTGTCCACGCCGGCGAGGAACATCTTCGACAGTCCGCCGAAGAACGGATTGCCGTCCGAGAACGCCACGGAATAGCCGTACACCACCCACAGCACCGAGACCAGCGAGAAGGTCATGAAGACCTTCATCAGCATCGACAGCATGTTCTTGGTGCGGACCATGCCGCCGTAGAACAGGGCGAGGCCCGGGATGGTCATCAGGATCACCAGCATCGTCGCGGTCATCATCCAGGCGACGTCGCCCTTGTCGGGCACCGGTGTCGCGGCCGTCGCCTGTTCGGCGGCGGCCGTCGCGGCGATCTCGGCCGCCGCTGCCGGCATCGCGGCCTCGGCCGCGGCGGGGGCCGTCATGGATTGCTGCGCGCCGACCTGCCCGGTCAGCGCGAGCGCGCCCCACAGGGCGATCAGCATGAGGAGCGTCTTCATCGCGATGGTCTCCCTGCGGGTGCCTAGAGCGCCTCCGCGCCGGTCTCGCCGGTGCGGATGCGGATGGACTGTTCGAGCTCGAACACGAAGATCTTCCCGTCGCCGATCTTGCCGGTGTACGCGGACTTCTCGATCGCGTCGATGACCTGCTCGAGCAGCTCGTCCGTGATCGCGACTTCGAGCTTGACCTTGGGCAGGAAGTCGACGACGTACTCCGCGCCGCGGTACAGCTCCGTGTGCCCCTTCTGCCTGCCGAAGCCCTTGACCTCGGTGACGGTGATGCCCTGCACGCCGATGGCGGAAAGGGCCTCCCGCACCTCGTCAAGCTTGAACGGCTTGATAATCGCGGTTACGAATTTCATCGTGGTCTCTCTCATGGAAGGGATGGTCCTGCGCCGCGTGTGCATCGCATTTCCCATGCCCGGATCGTATTCGCCGAAATACAGATACTTATGCGAAACTTGCAGCGATCGCGCAGGCGATCCGCACTATCGTGGTGCGCGCCACGATGCGTCTGCGCATCAACGGTGCATCGCCATGTGCCATCCCGGTGTGTATGGCAGTAACGTGTATGGCTCTAACGTGTTCGGAGACAGAAGATGATCGATGCCTCGACGCTCGAGCGGCTGCAACAGCGCATCGCGCAGGTACTGGCGAAAACGCCGGCGAAGGACGTGGAAGCAAACACGAAGGCGATGCTGCAGGGCTTCTTCGCGCGCATGGAGCTGGTCACGCGCGAGGAATTCGACGTGCAGCAGGCGGTGCTGCAGCGCGCACTGGAACAGCTCGACCAGCTCTCGCGGCGGGTGCAGGAACTCGAGGCGGCAGGCTCGGTCGCAGACCCAAAGACGCCGTAGCGACGCGCTGCGACTCGTTCAGGCCGATTGAACGAGTCGCTGCAAAAAAGCTCTCTATCCGCAGCCGGCCTGGCTGGCTAGACTGCAGGCTTGGTTTCCATCTACCGCGCGGGAGGCTCGCGCCTGCCAATGTGTCGCAGTGTCTATTCCCTGGCAGCCGTTCTGCTGCACTGGCTCACCGCCGCGCTGATCCTGGCCGCCGCAGGCATCGGTCTATACATGGTCGATCTGGACTTCAGCCCTGCCAAGCTCAGGACATACTCGTGGCACAAGTGGGTGGGTATCACCATCCTGCTGCTCACCGCGCTGCGTCTCGCCTGGCGTCAGCTCGCGCCGCCGCCGCCGCCGCTCGCGTTGCCGCGCTGGCAGGCAAGACTCGCGGCGTCCGTGCACCTCGCCCTGTACGTGCTGCTGTTCGCCATCCCCGTCTCCGGCTGGCTGATGAGTTCTGCACTGGGAGTGAGCGTGGTGTACCTGGGGATGGTGCCGCTGCCCGATCTGGTCGGCAAGGACGAAGCCCTCGGTGAGCAGCTCGAGCAACTGCACTGGATCCTCAACCGCGCTCTGCTCGTACTGGTCATCCTGCACGCAGCGGCCGCGTTGAAGCATCACTTCGTCGATCGCGATGCCGCGCTCGTCCGCATGCTGCCCTTTCTCCATCCACGCACATGAACGCATCGCGCTCCGTCGCCGCAGCCCTGTTCCTCCTCGCGATCCTGCCGCACGCCTTCGCTCAGCGCGTGAGCGCGATCGATGCTGCGCGCAGCGAAGTGCGCTTCAGCGGCAAGCAGATGGGCGTGAGCGCCGATGGCCGGTTCGGCAGGATCGCCGCGCAGATCGAGTTCGATGCGGCCAAGCCCGCCGCCGGCCGCGTGCGCGTCGAAGTGGACCTGAACAGCGTGGACATCGGTGCGACCGAGGTGAACACCGAGGTCAAGCGCAAGCCGTGGTTCCACGTGGCGGCATTCCCCACGGCGATATTCGAGTCCACGGCCTTGCGCGCCATGGGCGGCGCGCGCTACGAGGCCGACGGGCGGATCAGCATCAAGGGCCACTCGCGCGACGTGGTCGTGCCCTTCACCGTGCGTCAGCAGGGCCGGGACGTCGTGTTCGAAGGCAGCTTCACCCTGCTGCGCCTGCAATTCGGTGTGGGCGACGGCGTATGGAAGGATACCGACACCGTCTCCAACGAGGTGCAGGTGAGGTTCAAGCTGGTTGGCGCGGCCGTAAAGTAGCCGTGGCTCGCCATCGGTGCAATCATTCCCACGAACAACGGAGAAGCCAATGAAGAAGCATCTGCTCGCAACACTGCTCGGCGCACTGGTCGCCGCTCCCGCTTTCGCCGCGGAGAGCTACACCATCGATCCGAGCCATACGCTGCCGGTGTACGAGATCAACCACTTCAACTGGTCCACCCAGCGCGGCCGCTTCAACAAGGTCAGCGGAAAGATCACGCTCGACCGCGCCGCGCGCACCGGCAGCATCGACCTGACCATCGACATCGCCTCCGTCGACTCCGGCGTCGCGAAGCTCGACGAGCATCTGATGAGCGAGGATTTCTTCGACGTGGCGAAGCACCCGACAATGCGCTTCAGGTCGGACCGGATCGTGTTCGAGGGCGACAAGCCCCGGTCCGTGCCCGGGCAGTTCACCCTGCTCGGCGTGACCAGGCCGCTTACCCTCGCGATCAGCAGCTTCCACTGCGCCGAGAATCCCTTCGCCAAGAAGATGGCCTGCGGCGCGAATGCCGTCGCCACGCTCAAGCGCAGCGAGTTCGGCATGACGACCTACGCGCCGGGTTTGGGCGACGAGGTGAAGCTGCTCATCAACGTCGAAGCGTTCAAGGATTGACCCTCCGTCATCCCGGCGAACGCCATCCTCCGTCATCCCGGCGAACGTCCACCCGTCATCTCGGCAACGCCACCCGTCATCCTGGCGAAAGCCGGGATCCAGCCGAGACAGGGAAGGGCCTAGTCTGTCTGCGCTGGGCCCCGGCGTGCGCCGGGGCGACGGCAGGAGTCATCCACCCATCCCTCGGCGCGCCGGCGGCAATTCCAGGGCGATATGCGCCGGGTCCGGCGGAACACGGTGCTCCACCACTCCGAGCAGAGGCGCATCGATGCGTGTGCGCAGCGTGTCGAGATTCTCATCCATGAACGTCATGTGCGGGTCGATGACGTTGGCTACCCAGCCGGCCAGCCGCGGACCGCTGCATGCGATCGACTCCACAGTGAGCAGCGCGTGGTTGATGCAGCCCAGCCGAATCCCCACCACCAGCACCACCGGCAGTGCCAGTGCGCGGGCGAGATCGGCGAAGACCGACGACGCGCCCAGCGGCACCAGCCATCCCCCGGCGCCTTCCACCACCACGGCATCGTAGCGGTGCGCCAGCGCGCGGTGGCGGGCAGCGATTGCCGCGATGTCGATCTCCACGCCGGCGCGCGCAGCGGCGATGTGCGGAGCGATCGGCGGCTCGAAACGGTACATGCCGACCTCGTCCCGGGTCGCCTCGGGATCCCCGGCCTGCAGCAGCGCCTCGATGTCCTCGTTCACCAGTCCCTGCGCCGCGCGCGTGCAGCCGGACGCGACCGGCTTCATGCCGACGGCCCGCATGCCCGTCTGCCGCAGCCGGTGCAGCAGGGCACAGCTGACCACGGTCTTGCCCACGCCGGTGTCGGTGCCGGTCACCAACCAGCTTGTTGTCATCACCCCTCCAGCGTGGCATCCAGCGCGGCGAATGCGGCCTTCGCGAGCAACGCGATCTGGTCGTCGTCCACGACGTACGGCGGCATGAAGTAGACACAGTCCGCGATCGGCCGCAGCAGGATCCCGCGCGCCATCGCCTCCTGTGCGTAGCGGCGGGCGAATCCTGCGGGCGCATCGGCCACGTCGAAGGCCAGGATCATGCCGCACTGACGGAAGTGTCTGACACGCGGATGCGCACGCAGCGCCGCGCAGGCCGCGCTCAGGCTCGCGGCGCGTGCCCGGTTCGCCGCGAGCACGTCGTCCTGCTCGAAGATGTCCAGCGTGGCGAGCGCCGCGCGGCATGCCAGCGCATTGCCGGTGTAGGAGTGCGAATGCAGGAACGCGCGCGCGCTGTCGTCGCTGTAGAACGCCTCGTAGACGCGGTCGGTGGTGAGCACGGTCGACAGCGGCAGGTAGCCGCCGCTGATGCCCTTGGACAGGCACAGGAAGTCCGGCCGGATGTGCGCCTGTTCGTGTGCGAAGAAGGTGCCGGTACGGCCGCAGCCCACCGCGATCTCGTCGGCGATCAGGTGCACCTCGAAGCGGTCGCAGAGTTCGCGCGCGCGCCGCAGCCAGGCCGGGTGATGCATGGCCATGCCGGCGGCGCATTGAACCAGCGGCTCGACGATCAGCGCCGCGGTGCGCGCGTGATGGCGCTCCAGATGTGCCTCGAGCGCCCCGGCCTGGCGCAGGGCGAAGTCCTGCGCGCGCTCGCCCGGCTGGGCGCGCCGCCAGTCCGGGCTGGGCAGCGTGTGCGCCGGCCGCAACAGCGTGGCGTACGCCTCGCGGAACAGCGGCACGTCGGTCACCGACAGGGCGCCGAGCGTCTCGCCGTGATAGCCGTCCTCGATGGCGAGGAAGCCGTCCTTCCCGGGCCGGCCGCTGTTGCGCCAGTAGTGCACGCTCATCTTCAGCGCGATCTCCGTAGCCGAGGCACCGTCCGAGGCGTAGAAGCAATGGCCCAGTGTGCCGCCGGTGAGCGCCGCGAGCCGTTCGGACAGCTGCACCACCGGCTCGTGCGTGAAGCCGGCGAGCATGAGGTGCTCGATGCGTGCGAGCTGGTCCTGCAGGGCGGCGTTGATGCGCGGGTTGCAGTGGCCGAACAGGTTCACCCACCACGAGCTGATGGCATCCAGATAACGCCGGCCGTCGAAGTCCTCCAGCCAGGCGCCCTCGCCGCGGCGGATCGGCACCAGCGGCACGCGCTCGTGCGACTTCATCTGCGTGCAAGGATGCCAGACCGCCGCCAGGCTGCGGCGCATGAATTCGTGATTGCCGTTCATGAGGGAGGGGGAAGCGGATGGATGCGCTGCCGAAGTATGCATCATCGCCTCTGTGTCCCGGCAGGCGGCATCGGCAATGACAAAGGGATATACTGCTCTGTGCTGCTCAGCAAATCCGGTGGCCGATGTCTCTCGCCGTCCTCTACAGCCGTGCCCTGGCGGGCATGGACGCGCCCCTGGTCACGGTCGAGGTCCATCTGGGCAACGGCCTGCCCAGCTTCACCGTCGTCGGCCTGCCGGAGGCCGAGGTGCGCGAAGCGCGCGACCGCGTGCGCGCCGCCCTGCAGAATGCCGGCTTCGACTTTCCCGCGCGGCGCATCACCGTCAACCTCGCACCAGCCGAACTGCCCAAGGAGGGCGGGCGCTTCGATCTGCCCATTGCGCTGGGCATCCTCGCCGCCTCGCGCCAGATCGCCGGCAACACACTGGATTGCTACGAGTTCGCCGGAGAGCTCGCACTGACGGGGGATCTGCGCGGGGTGCGCGGCGCGCTCGCCATGATGCTGCAGGCACAGCGCTGCGGGCGTGCATTCGTCCTGCCTGCCGTGAGCGCGTCGGAGGCTGCGCTGGTGCGCGATGCCACGGTCTACGGCGCGGACTCGCTGCTGGCCGTGTGCGCGCACCTGTGCAGGCGCGAGGAGCTGGCCCGCTGCGTGTGCGATGGCGCGGCGGGCGAAGCGCGCTATCCGGATCTGTGCGAGGTGAGGGGCCAGGCCAGCGCGAGGCGCGCGCTCGAGGTTGCCGCTGCGGGTGGCCATCACCTTCTCATGTCCGGCCCGCCGGGTACGGGCAAGACCATGCTGGCCGAGCGCCTGCCGGGAATACTCCCGCAGATGAGCTACGAGGACGCGCTCGAGACCGCGGCGGTGCAGTCCCTGTCGAGCGCCGGCTTCCACCCGCGCGACTGGCGGCGCCGGCCGTTCCGGGCGCCGCACCACAGTGCCTCCGCGGCTGCCCTGATCGGCGGCGGCAGCCATCCGCGGCCCGGCGAGATATCGCTCGCGCTGCACGGTGTGCTGTTTCTCGATGAGCTGCCCGAGTTCGATCGCGACGTGCTCGAGGTGCTGCGCGAGCCCCTCGAGTCGGGCCGCATCACCATCTCGCGCGCAGCGCGCCAAGCCGAGTTTCCCGCTCGCTTCCAGCTGGTGGCTGCGATGAATCCCTGTCCCTGCGGCTACCTCGGCCATCCTTCCGGGCGCTGCCGCTGCACGCCCGAGCAGGCCGACCGCTATCGCCGCAGGCTGTCCGGGCCGCTGGTCGACCGCATCGACCTGCACGTGGAGGTTGCCACGCTCGCGCAGAGCGAACTGCTGCGGCACTCCGGAGGCGAAGCGAGCGCGCAGGTCCGCGCGCGTGTGGCCAGCGCGCGCGAGCGTCAGCTGGCGCGCCAGGGTTGCCTCAACGCGCACCTGGGTGTGGGGCAGCTCGACCGCCATGCCACGCCGGACGCGGAGGGAATGCGCATCCTGCGCGCCGCCGGCGGCCGGCTCGGCTGGTCGGCACGTGCCTTCCACCGGGTGATGAAAGTGGCGCGTACCGTGGCCGATCTGGCCGCCGCGCAGACCGTGGAATCCGCGCACGTGAGCGAGGCCATCCAGTACCGGCGCGCATCGCCGGTCGCCTGAAAGGATTGCAGCCGACCCTGCGCGCCAGCCTCATTCGCGCAGCATCCGGCGCGTCGTCCGCCCGTGACCATCATCAGGTGCACTCGCATCCGGCACGTGCTGTCGCGTCGTCCAGCCAGCGCGTCCACCTCGGTTCGGGGCGAGTTCACTCCCGGGATAGCATCCATGCGCGCGTATGATGGCGCGACGACGGTCGCCACGGCGCCGCGCACGTTCCGGACTTCGCATCAGGCATGAGCGCACCTTTGGACAGCTGGCGCGAGGAGCAGCGCGCCGCCTTCCTCTATCGCCTGCTCTCGCAACTCGAAGCGGGGACGGCGCGCGCACGGCTGTTCTCGGAACTCGCGTGCGAGGCCGAGGCGCAGTCGGCCATCTGGGCGCGCATCGCACGCGAGCAGGGCAGGGCCGCGCCAGGCGTCTATCGGCCCGATCCGCGCACGCGTCTCGTCGCTTGGCTCACACGCCGCTTCGGCCCGTACGCGATGCGCAGCGTGCTGGCCGCGATGAAGGTGCGCGGCATGTCGGTATACACCCGTACCGAGTTCGGCCATCCCACGCCCGAGCCGGGCGCCGCACCCGAGCACCGCCACCACACGCTCGCCGGCGGCGGCAATCTGCGCGCCGCCGTGTTCGGCGCCAATGACGGCCTGGTTTCCAATGCCAGCCTGATCTTCGCCATTGCCGGTGCCAGCGGCGACCCCGGCCTGGTCCTGCTCAGCGGAGCGGCCGGCCTGCTGGCGGGCGCCTTCTCCATGGCGGCCGGCGAGTACGTTTCGGTGCGCTCCCAGCGCGAGATGTTCGAATACCAGATCGGCCTGGAGCGCGAGGAGCTGCGCGCCTACCCGGACGAGGAAGCAGCCGAGCTGGCACTGATCTACGAGGCACGGGGGCTGCAGGCGGAGCAGGCGCGCGAGCTGGCGGGGCGCATGACGGCCGACCCGGAGAAAGGTCTGGACGCACTGGCGCGCGAGGAACTGGGCCTCAATCCCGACGAACTCGGCTCTCCCTGGGGGGCGGCGCTGTTCTCGTTCCTGGCCTTCGCCGGCGGTGCCCTGGTGCCGCTGCTGCCCTTCATTGTCCTGGAGGGGCCGCGCGCGCTTGCCGGCTCGATCCTGATGACCGCCCTGGCCCTGTTCACGGTGGGGGCGATGCTCTCCCTGTTCACCGGGCGTCATGCCGGGCGGGGCGGTCTGCGCATGCTGCTCATTGGCGGCGCTGCCGGCGTGCTCACCTGGAGCATCGGCCGCCTCCTGGGCGTCGCCCTGGCCTGAGGCGGGCCTGTCCTGCAGTCGTGTACTTCAGTCGTTGCGGGGCCGGCCGATACGGGCTAACATTCGGCCATATCGCGCCGAGTTGATCGCAGCTTGCGGGCGCTTAACAAATATCGCTAAAGCGCGGGAGCCCCTGAAAACCCGTCCGCTTTCGCGAACGGGTTTTTCATTTCATGCCAACCGATCGCATCCATCTGCTGCACCGGGCGCTCGAGCAGCGCATCCTGATCCTCGATGGCGCGATGGGTACGATGATACAGGGCCGCCAGCTCGAGGCGCACCACTACCACGGCGAGCTGTTTCACCAGCACGCCTGCGATCAGAAGGGCAACAATGACCTGCTCACGCTGACGCAGCCCGACATCATCCGCGCGATCCACGCGGCATACCTCGACGCCGGCGCCGACATCCTCGAGACCAACACCTTCAACGCCACGCGCATCGCCATGGCCGACTACGCCATGGAGCAGCAGGTGCACAACCTCAATCGCGAGGGCGCCCGTCTGGCGCGCGAGATGGCCGATGCGCACAGCGCGCGCACGCCGGACAAGCCGCGCTTCGTCGCCGGCGTGCTGGGACCGACCAACCGCACCGCGTCGATCTCGCCGGACGTGAACGACCCGGGCGCACGCAATATCACGTTCGACCAGCTGGTGGACGCCTACCTCGAGGCGGTGGACGGGCTCGTGCAGGGCGGGGCCGACCTGCTCATGATCGAGACCGTGTTCGACACCCTGAATGCCAAGGCCGCGATCTTCGCGGTGGAGGACTACTTCGAACGCCACCAGGCCTGGCTGCCGGTCATGATCTCCGGCACCATCACCGACCGCTCCGGCCGCACTCTCTCGGGCCAGACCATCGGAGCGTTCTGGAACTCGGTGGCGCACGCGAAGCCGCTCGCGATCGGGCTCAACTGCGCGCTGGGCGCACGCGACCTGCGCCCGCACATCGAGGAACTGGCCGGGATCGCGGACACCCGCACCTCGCTTCACCCCAACGCCGGGCTGCCCAACGAAATGGGCGAGTACGACGAGTCGCCCGAGTACATGGCCGGCCTGCTGCGCGAGTTCGCACAGAAGGGCTTCCTGAACATCGTGGGCGGCTGCTGCGGCACGACGCCCGCGCACATCCGCGCGATCGCCGAGGTGGTCGCCGGGCTGGCGCCGCGCAGCCTCCCGCAGATCGAGCGCAAGCTGCGCCTGTCCGGCCTGGAGCCGCTGAACATCGGCGAGGACTCGCTGTTCGTCAACGTGGGCGAGCGCACCAACGTGACGGGCTCGAAGGCCTTCGCGCGCATGATCCTGAGCGGCAACTACAGCGAGGCCCTGAGCGTGGCGCGCCAGCAGGTGGAGAACGGCGCGCAGATGGTGGACGTGAACATGGACGAGGCCATGCTGGACTCGACGGCCGCCATGACCACCTTCCTCAAGCTGGTCGCGACCGAACCGGACATCTGCAAGGTGCCGGTGATGCTCGACTCGAGCAAGTGGAGCGTGATCGAGGCAGGACTGAAGTGCCTGCAGGGCAAGTGCGTGGTCAATTCGATCAGCATGAAGGAGGGCGAGGCCGAGTTCCTGCGCCAGGCCCGGCTGCTGCGCCGCTACGGCGCGGCGGCGATCGTCATGGCCTTCGACGAGCAGGGCCAGGCCGACTCGCTGCAGCGGCGCGTGGAGATCTGCACGCGCGCCTACCATCTGCTGGTGAAGGAAGTCGGCTTCCCGCCGGAGGACATCGTCTTCGACCCGAATGTCTTCGCCATCGCCACCGGCATCGAGGAGCACAACGCCTACGGCACCGACTTCATCGAAGCCACGCGCCGGATCCGCAAGGCCCTTCCTCACGCCAAGGTCAGCGGCGGAGTGTCCAACATCTCCTTCTCCTTCCGCGGCAACGAGCCGGTGCGCGAGGCGATCCACACCGCCTTCCTGTACCACGCGATCCAGGCCGGGATGACGATGGGCATCGTCAACGCGGGCCAGCTGGGGGTGTACGCCGAGATTCCCGAGGATCTGCTCGAGCGCGTCGAGGACGTGCTGTTCGACCGGCGGCCGGATGCCACCGAGCGGCTGGTGAGTTTCGCCGAGAGCTACAGGAAGGAAGGCAGGCAGCAGGTCGAGGATCTCGCCTGGCGCAGGGACAGCGTGCAGGAGCGGCTCGCGCACGCGCTGGTCAAGGGCATCGACACCTGGATCGTCGAGGACACCGAGGAGGCGCGGGCGCAGTTCGCGCGGCCGATCGAAGTCATCGAAGGCCCGCTGATGGACGGCATGAACATCGTGGGCGACCTGTTCGGTGCCGGCAAGATGTTCCTGCCGCAGGTGGTGAAGTCGGCGCGCGTGATGAAGCAGGCGGTGGCGCACCTGATTCCCTACATCGAGGCCGAGAAGGCACGCACGGGCGACGGCGGCAAGGCCAAGGGCAGGATCGTGCTGGCCACCGTCAAGGGTGACGTGCACGACATCGGCAAGAACATCGTCGCCGTGGTGCTCCAGTGCAACAACTTCGAGGTGATCAACCTCGGGGTCATGGTGCCGGCGGACAGGATCCTGCAGACCGCGCGCGAGCACGGCGCGGACATCATCGGCCTGTCCGGCCTGATCACGCCTTCGCTCGAGGAGATGGCGCACGTCGCGCGCGAGATGCAGCGGGAGGGCTTCACGGTCCCGCTGCTGATCGGCGGCGCGACCACCTCGCGCGTGCACACCGCGGTGAAGATCGAGCCGCATTACGCGGCGTCGGTGGCATGGGTGCCAGACGCCTCGCGCGCCGTGGGCGTGTGCACCAGCCTGCTCAGCGACGGCGCCATGAAGGAGGAGTTCGTGCGCAAGACGCGCGCGGAGTACGAGCGCGTGCGCCAGCAGCACCAGGGACGCCGCGGTCAGGCGCCGCATCACACGCTCGAGGGCGCCCGGCGCAACGCCACGAAGATCGACTGGTCGGACTATCGGCCGCCCGTGCCGGCGCGGACCGGCGTGCGGGTGTTCCGCGACTACGATCTGTCCGAGATCGCCCGGGTCATCGACTGGACGCCGTTCTTCCAGACCTGGGAGCTGGCCGGCCGGTATCCGAAGATCCTGCAGGACGCGGTCGTGGGCGAGGCGGCGCGCAACGTGTTCGCCGACGCGCAGGCCATGCTGGAGCGCATCGTGCGCGAGAAGTGGCTGCGCGCCAACGCGGTGATCGGCCTGTTCCCGGCCAACCGCGTCGGTGACGACGTCGAGGTCTACGCCGATGAATCGCGCAGCCGGGTCCTGACGACCTTCCATTTCCTGCGCCAGCAGGCGGTCAAGCCCGAGGATCGCGACAACTACTGCCTGGCCGACTTCATCGCCCCGAAGAGCACCGGCGTGAAGGATTACATTGGCGGCTTCGCCGTCACCGCGGGGCTTGGCATCGATGCGCGGCTCGAGGAGTTCGAGGCGCGGCACGACGACTACGACGCGATCATGCTCAAGGCGCTCGCCGACCGGCTCGCCGAAGCGTTCGCCGAGCGCATGCACATGCGGGTGCGACAGGAGCTGTGGGGCTATGCGCCGGACGAGCGATGCAGCGTGGAGGAACTGGTCGACGAGAAGTATCGCGGCGTCCGGCCCGCTCCGGGCTATCCCGCCTGCCCCGACCACACCGAGAAGGAACTCCTGTTCGACCTGCTCGCCGCCACGGCCAATGCCGACATCGAGCTGACCGACAGCTTCGCCATGCTGCCCGCCGCTGCCGTGAGCGGCTTCTACTTCTCGCATCCGCAGTCGCGTTACTTCGCAGTGGGCAAGATCGACCGTGACCAGGTCGAGGACTATGCCCGGCGCCGCGGCTGGGACATGGACACCGCGCACCGGTGGCTCGCACCGGCGCTGGCGTATGACCCGCACCAGCCGGTCGCGAACACGCAGCCCGCCTGAGACCGCACGTGACGCAGGACCGATTCAGCGACGGGGAACTCGCCCGTTTCCAGGAGGATGGATTCGTCGTGGTGCGCGCCCTGGCCGATGCCGGCACCTGCCAGCGCATCCTCGACGTCGCCCGCGACCACCTCGCGCGCGCGATGGCGCCTGTCGAGTACGAGGCGCAGCTGCACTACCCTGGCGCGCCAGCATCGCTCGATGCGCCGGGCGGGCACACCGTGCGCCGGCTGCTGCAGGCCTGCGCGCGCGATGCCGCGTTTCGCCACTGGGGCGCGAGCGCGGCGCTCGCCGGGCGCCTGCGCCAGCTGCTGGGGCCGGAGGTCCTGCTGGCGCAGGCGCATCACAACTGCGTCATGACCAAGCAGCCGCGCTACAGCTCGGTGACCGGCTGGCATCAGGACATCCGCTACTGGTCGTTCGCGCGGCCGGACCTGGTCTCGGTGTGGCTGGCGCTGGGCCGCGAGACCCCGGAGAACGGCTGCCTGTCCTTCATTCCGGGCACGCATCGCATGCACTTCGCGGGCGAGCGCCTCGATCCGGCCCTGTTCCTGCGCGAGGACCTGCCCGAGAACCAGGCACTGATCGCACGCGGCCGGACGCCGGTGCTGGATGCGGGCGACGTGGTGTTCTTCCACTGCCGCACCTTCCATGCGGCGGGCGCCAACCGTACCGATGCGGCCAAGTTCTCGCTCGTGTTCACCTATCACGCGGCCGGCAACGCGCCGCTGCCAGGCAGCCGCTCCGCCAGTCTGCCCGACATCGCCCTCTAGCGTGGCGCAGGCATCGCCGCGCCGCGCGCGCTGCACGCGCAGCGGCCAGGCCCCGGCGCTCACGTGCCGCGGACAGATCCTGCGCGCCCACGCGCTGCGGACAGATCCTGCGCTGCTGCTATCCTGAGGCGATGTACGGACGCGACCTGCGCTTTCCCCTGTTCCTTGCCGGCCTGCTGTGTGCGCTGCCGGCACCGGCCGGCGAGTTGCGCCTGCACCGCTACACCGTCGGTGTGGACGAGGCGTTGCAGCAGATCAGCGTGCGCGCCTGCTTCGACGGTCCCGCGCCGCATTCCCTGGTGGCCGAGTCGCTCGATGCATCGCTGGCGCTCGCCGAGGCGCGCATCGAAGGCACGCGCACTCGGCTCGAACCCAACGGCGCGGAGCTCGGGCTCGCCGGCATGCAGGACGACGGCTGCCTGAACTATCGCTCGGCATTGCTGATCCATGGCGGGCGGCATCAAGGCAGCAGCGGCGCGGCGCGGCGCGTCGGGCCGGATGTGGTGACCGACGTGGGCACCTGGCTGTGGCGGCCGCGGTCGCTGGCACAGAACGAGGACGTGGAGCTGCGCTTCATCCTGCCGCAGGGACTGTCCGTGTCGGCGCCATGGACCGCGGTGCGCGACGCGCAGGGTGGCATCACCGCGTATCGGCTGGGCCGGACCCCGCACGACTGGCCCGCCGCCGTGGCCTTCGGCTCCTTCCGCGAGCGCGAAATCGACACGGGCGGCGCGCGGCTGCGCGTTGCCCTCCTGCACGGCGCACCAGCGGTCGAGTGGGATTTGGTGCGCCAGTGGCTCACGCGTGCCGCCGAAGCGGTGAGCACCTCGTACGGCCGCTTCCCGGTAGACGAGGCCCAGGTGGTGGTGGTGCCGGGAGCGCGCGGCGACGAACCCGTGCCCTGGGCGTTCGTCCTGCGCGGCGGACGGCCCGCGCTGCACTTCTTCATCAACCAGCGCGAGCCGCTCGCCGCCTTCATGGTGGACTGGACCGCGGTGCACGAGATGTCGCACCTGCTGCTGCCGTACGTGCGGGCCGAGGACGCCTGGCTGTCGGAGGGCCTGGCGAGCTACTACCAGAACGTGCTGCGCGCGCGCGCCGGGATGCTGCCGGTGGCCGAGGCCTGGCAGCGCATGCACGCCGGCTTTCGCCGCGGCATGCGCAGCATGCCGGGCACCAGCCTGGCGGCCGCGACCGAGCGCATGCACCGCGACGGCGCCTATATGCGCGTGTACTGGTACGGTGCGGCGCTGCTGTTCATGGCCGACCAGCGCGTGCGCGAGCGCACGCAGGGCCGGCATTCGCTCGACACGCTGCTGCGCGACCTGCGCGCCTGCTGCCTCGGGGGCCGGCAGGCGTGGCAGGCGGTCCGGCTGTTCGCGAAGCTCGACCAGCTGAGCGGCACCGGCGTGTTCTCCGAACTGTACGAGCAGCACATCGCCTCGACCCGCTTCCCCGATCTGGCCGAGACCTACCGCCGGCTGGGGATCGGCCCGAACGCGAGCGGAGAGAGCATCGAGCTGCTTGCGCAGGGGCCGCGCATCGCCGACCGCGACGCCATCATGTCGCCGCCCTCCGGCATGTCGCCACCCGCCGGCATGTCTCCGCCTTTCGGCACTCTCGCGCCCACCGGCATGAGTGCGCCTTCCGGCATCGCCCGTCCGGATCAGAGATGAACCGCCTTCACCGCTAGGGCGCGAGGAGCCGCCGGGCAATGCCGGCCGAGACCAGGACGGACAGATCGGGTTCGCAATACCCCGCAGGGGCCGCGTCGAGCTCGCCGAGATTTCGGGGAAAGCCGAACACGCAGCGATCGCTGTGTGCGTAGCCCGCCACGCGGGCGACGTTCTTGAGCACCATCTTCGCCACGCGCTCTGCGGTCATGCCGGGATCCTTGTCCTCGCCGCCGCGGATCGCACGATCCTGCAGGCGGGCGAGCGAGACGACGATCACGTGATGCGGCGTGGCGGGCGTGCCGTTGCTCACCGCGAAATTGAAGTTGGCCGGACGCAGGCGCATGTCGTCCAGGATCAGCAGGACCTGCACGGTCTGCGCATGGCGGGTCCAGTCGATGCCACGGACCAGGTTCTCCGCCAGCAGGGCAGCGTCCATCTTCCCGATCGCGGGGCGCAAGGTTGCGAGTTCCACGCTGGTGGTCAGCACGTGCACGGGCGGTGCCAGTGCTTTCTCCAGGCGTTGCGTGAGCGCCGGGAGGAAACGCCGGTCCCCGATGTCGGCGTGCACGTGGAGGACCACCGCGCGCGGCCGCATCAGCTGGCCGGCCGGCTCGGCGTCCGCTGCATGCGCGCCCGGCAATGACACGACGAGGGCGCAGCACCAGGACGCGAGCAGCCGCCAGCGGCATGCACGGGACGGCACGAGGGCCTGTGCTACGCTGGGCCAATACGAGAGCACGGACGAGTCACCTGGCATGTTGACGTTCACGGTGGAGTATCTCGCATCTTCCGCGGCGGCGGACACTTCTGCGGGGTCGGGTGCGGCCGGCCCGGAACCCGGCGCCGCCAGCCCGGAGTTCGGCACCGCCGGCCCGGAATCCGTCTCCGCCCATCTGTGGTCCGCCGACGGCAGTGCAGCGCAGAGCGAGGCGGTCGCCGCGCGCAACGATGCGATCTGCGCACGCCTGCGCGAGGACCTGCCCGGCCTGTCGCCGGCGAAGGATCGTGACGACTACGTCGAGCTGTGTGCCGACGATGGTTTGTCCCAGGAACAGGTACTGCGCCGCTACCACCGCATGCGTGCACTGACGGCGCCCTGGCGCGACGGCGAGCTGCGCCTCGAACTGTACGACCGGATCGCCCTGCTGCACGCTCCGGTGAGCGCACGTGACGCGAGGCGGCGCCCGGACTATGCCGCAGCCCTGGAAGCATTGATCTCGCTGGTGGCCCGAGCCAGCGGCATGGCGCCCCGCATGCCGGGGGAGAGCCGCAGTGCGGGCGCAGGTGAAACCGCGGCAGCGCTGATGGCCGGTGCGGACGGGGCGCTCACGCAGCTGGACCGGCGCGAGCGCAGGAGCCGTCTGCAGCAGCAGCTGGGACTGCCCAGCCTGGCCGTGCTGGCCGTCCTCGCCCTGCTCGGCACGCTGCTGCTGCTGTGGCACGGCATCGAGCGGGGCACGCTGATGGCGGGCGCGGACCCGCAGGCCCCGGCCACGTTCCTCGCACAGTCTGCGCCTGCGCCGCACTACGTCTTCGGCATGTTTCCGGCGTTCACGCTGCACGGGCGCATCGCCGAGACCGGCGAGGCGGTCGAGCTGGGCGTGTTCCGGGAGCAGTACATACGCGCCGGTCCCGGGGCGCCGTTCAGCGTGCTGCGCACCGGCGACCCGGCGTCGCCCTGGGTGCTGCGCGCCGCGTACGACAGCGCCTCGCCGGTGCTGCGCATCGGTTCGATCGGCCTGGCCTGGCACACCTGGCTGGCAGCGGTTCCGGGCGCGGCGTTCTTCTTCTGGGTGCTGCGACCGCTGCAGCGCGCGCCGCTGTCGCAGCGCCCGTGGCAGCTCGCGGCCGTCACCGCGAAGCTGAGATTCGTGCTGCTGTTCGCGGCCGCCGTGGCGGCCGTCGTCCTCGGCAAGCGCCTGCTCTGAATCGCGTCCCGCCGACTGCGCGGGTGTCAGCGCGCGGCATCCTGCACGAACACGGTTCTTCTGCCACCCTGCGCGTCCCGCCGTATTCCGCGTCCCGACCCGCCCGCCCCATGCCCGCCTCGCTCCAGACCGTCCTGCTGCTGACCGCCTCGAACGTGTTCATGACCTTCGCCTGGTACGCGCACCTGAAGAACATGAGCGACCGTCCCTGGCTGGTCGCGGCGCTGGCGAGCTGGGGCATCGCGCTGTTCGAGTACCTGCTGCAGGTGCCGGCCAATCGCATCGGCTATACGGTGATGAGCCTCCCTCAGCTCAAGATCCTGCAGGAGGTGATCACCCTGAGCGTATTCGTACCCTTCGCGGTGTTCTACATGCACCAGCCGGTGAAGCTCGATTACGCGTGGGCCGGCTTGTGTATCCTGGGCGCGGTCTACTTCATCTTCCGCAGCTGACCCATGCTCGACGAACTCTGCTTCGAACCGGCCACCGAACTCGCCGCCCTGCTGCGCAGCAAGGCCGTTTCCGCCGAGGAACTCATGCGCGCGCACCTGGGCCGAATCGAGCGCCTGAATCCGAAGGTGAACGCCATCGTCACCCTGGATGCGGAACGCGCGCTGGAGGGTGCGCGCGCAGCCGATCGCGCGCTCGCGCGCGGGGAGACACCCGGCCCGCTGCACGGTCTGCCGGTGGCGCACAAGGACCTGCTGCCGACGAAGGGCATGCGGACCACCTTCGGCTCGCCGATCTACCGGGACTTCGTGCCGGACACCGACGCGATCCTGGCCGAACGCTATCGCAGTGCCGGCGCCATCCTGATCGGCAAGACCAACACGCCGGAGTTCGGCGCGGGCTCGCAGACATTCAACGCCGTGTTCGGTGCGACCCGCAATCCCTGGGATCTGGCGCGGACCTGCGGCGGCAGCAGCGGCGGCGCCGCGGTGGCGCTCGCCTGCGGCATGCTGCCAATCGCGGACGGCTCCGATCTGGGCGGCTCGCTGCGCAACCCGGCGAGCTTCTGCAACGTGGTCGGTCTGCGACCCTCGCCCGGCCGTGTGCCGAACTGGCCGGCGATGAACGCGTTCTTCCCGCTGTCCGTGCTCGGACCCATGGGGCGCACCGTGCAGGACGTGGCGCTGCAGATGCAGGTCATCGCGGGTCCGGATGCGCGCGCGCCGCTGGCCGACCCCGAGCCCGGCAGCTGCTTCGCGCAGCCGCTCGCGCGCGACTTCACCGGGGTGCGGGTGGCTTGGTCGCACGACCTGTGCGGCTTGCCGGTGGATCCGGCGGTGACAGCGGCCCTCGAGCCAGGGTTGCGCGTGCTGGAGGCACTCGGCTGCCGCGTCGAGGAGGCCGAGCCCGATCTGCGCATCGCCGACGAGGTGTTCCAGGTACTGCGCGCCTGGCACCTCGAGGGCTCCTACGGCAGTCTGCTGGACAGCCGGCGCGACCAGCTCAAGGACACGGTGGTGTGGAACATCGAGGCGGGGCGGCGCCTCAGCGGTCAGGACGTGGCGCGCGCCGAGATCCGGCGCACGGAGCTGTACCACCGCGTGCGGACGTTTATGGAACAATACGAGTTCCTCGCTGCGCCGGTGGCGCAGGTGCCGCCCTTCGACGTCGACCGGCCCTGGGTGACCGAGATCGACGGCCAGCCCATGCTGACCTACCTGGACTGGATGAAATCCTGTTACCGGACCAGTGCAACCGGCCTGCCGGCGCTGTCGATCCCGTGCGGATTCACGCCGGACGGGCTGCCGGTGGGACTGCAGCTGGTGGCGCGCAGCCGGGACGATTTCGGGCTCCTGCAGCTTGCGCATGCATTCCAGGAGCACAGCGGATTATGGAAGCGGCGTGCGCCGCTGGTTGACTGAACATTCACATGACCGAACGAACCATGGCAGAACGAATGATTGTCCGGGGTCTAGCCGTTGCGCTGGTGCTGGGCATGAGCATGGCCGCCAGTGCGTGGGGCCAGGACAAGCCCGCGGCACCGGCCGCGGGCGCCACCCAGGACGGCGCGCCCACTACGGACGGGAACTCCGGCAAGGGCCAGAAGGCCGGGAAGGAAGAGAAAGCAAGGAGCCCCAAGCAGATCGACCGCGTATTCCCCAGGGATCTCGAAGGCACCTGGATCGCCGCGAGCTATCGCGACAAGCTGGCGCGCACGCGCTCCCCGCGCGCTGCAGCGAGCGCGAACGTGGCCACCGCCATCAAGATCCAGCGCGACAACCGCACCTATCCGATGCTGATCACCAACTTCCAGCGCGCCGTTCTGGTGGCGCTGATCGACGTGCAGCCCGACCGCAAGCCCCAGTCGTATCGGCTCGCGGTCGCGAAGGAGGATTCGGGTGTGGTGTACGCCTCGGATCTGAGCTACATCTACTTCCGGGGCGAGCGCGGCAAGGAGGGCATATTCAAGTCCGTCAGCATCGCCGAGCCGCACTTCTCCAAGCGCAAATCCGTGACCTACACGCGCCTGGACGGCGATCTGGAGGCCTACGTGAACCGTACCGTGATCGCCGGCAAATACACCGACGCGCAGGGCCGAGCCTACGAGTTCTCGGAGACCGGCGAAGCGGTGCTGCCGGACCGGAAGTTCATCTACGAGGTGAACCTGGACGCGTCGGCGGCCAGGTGCGACATGCTGGTCAGCCACGGCGAGCGCGAGGCGGACGGCAAGGAGCGCATCGGCTTCGCCTGGAAGGGGGAGACGCTGCAGCTGTTCCAGGTCACGGGCAGCAAGGCGCCGCTGACCTGCGCGGGAACGCCGTTCGCGCTGCTCGAGCGCAGCTAGAGGCACCGCGGCGAGCGTACGGTACGCAGACGACATGTGAGGAGCGCATGAAGACAGGACGGTCCGGATGGCTGCTGACATGGGCGGCACTGGCGGTGAGCGCATTCGCGGCCGGCGCCGTGCACGCACAATCCTGCAGCGGCACCATCACGCAGCAGGAGGCCTCGCAGGCCGAGGACGCGCGCTATGCGGCACAGACCTCGAACGATTTCGATGCCATGCGGCGCATGTTCGCCGACGACCTCGTCTACATCCATTCCGGCGCGGTGGTGGACGACAAGGACCGCTACATCGAGTCCATGCGCTCGGGCAGCGTGAAATACCGCGTCATGCGGCGCAGCGATGCACGGGTGCGAACGTTCGGATGCCTGGCGATCATCACCGGCGACGCCGATTTCGACGTCACCGTGAAGGGTCAGGAGATGTCGGTGCCGCTGCGCTTCCACTCCATCTGGGCCAGGCGCGACGGCCGCCCCCAGTTCGTGTCCTGGCAGGCCACGCGCGTCCCGCCCAGTCAGTAGCGCGATCCTGCCGCGCCGGCGAAGCCGGCGCCGGGCATGTGGAGTGCGAACGGCCCTGTCCGTGTCTGCTGGATCCCGGCCTTGGATTGAAGCATTCCGGGGCAGGCTTTCACGCGGCGGGATGACGGATGGCCGATTCCTCCAATCCTGGGCCGACCCTAGGATCTGGGGCGCAGTGCGGTGTTTGCGGGCTAGAATCCTACGTTTGCCTGCGCTCGCGAGCGCCGTATCAGCCGATCGTCTCGTTTCATGCCCGAGATCCGCGAATCCGCCGCGCCGGAGAGCGTGCAGGAGCACCTGCGCGAGATCCAGGCGCTGCTCGACAAGCAGCAGCTGGTCGAGAGCCTCGTGCACAAGCAGGAGATGCCGCGTCACGAGCTGGTGGAGTCGCTCGTCCACAAGCAGCACGTGGCGGAGCTGCAGAACAAGCTCGACGCGCTGCACCCGGCCGATATCGCCTACGTCCTCGAGGCCCTGCCCATCGACGAGCGTCTCGCCGTCTGGGACCTGGTCAAGGCCGGCCGCGACGGCGAGATTCTCCTCGAGGTGTCCGATCCGGTACGTGACACTCTCATCGCGTACATGGAGCCGGCCGAGCTGGTGGCCGCCGCCGAGACGCTGGACACCGACGAGCTGGCCGACCTCGCTCCCGGCCTGCCGGACGAGGTCATGCAGGGCGTCTTTCAGGCCCTGCCGGTGGAGGAGCGGGAGCAGCTGCGCTCGGCCATGTCCTACGACGAGGACGCGGTCGGTGCGCTCATGGATTTCGACCTGGTCACCATCCGTGACGACATCACGCTGGAAGTCGTGCTGCGCTATCTTCGCCGGCTCGAGGAACTGCCCGATCACACCGACCAGATCTTCGTGGTCGATCGCGCTGAGTACCTGAAGGGCGTGCTGCCGGTGAACACCCTGCTGGTGAACGATCCGGACCGGCGCGTCGCGGACGTCATGAAGACCGATGTGCTGCGCCTGACGCCGGCCGACAAGGCGGCCGAGGCGGCGCAGGCCTTCGAGCGCTACGATCTGGTCACCGCGCCGATCGTGGACGACAACGGCAAGCTGATCGGGCGGGTGACGGTGGACGCGGTGCTCGACTACGTGCGCGAGGCGGCCGAGAACGACCGCCTCAAGCTCGGCGGTCTGCGCCAGGAGGAGGATATCTTCGCCTCGGTGTGGGCGAGTGTGCGCAACCGCTGGACCTGGCTGGCGGTGAATCTGGTGACCGCCTTCATCGCCTCGCGCGTGATCGGCCTGTTCGAGGACTCGATCGAGAAGCTGGTGGCACTGGCCGCGCTCATGCCGATCGTGTCGGGCATCGGCGGCAACTCCGGCAACCAGACCATCACCATGATCGTGCGTGCACTGGCGCTCGGCCAGATCAGCCAGGCGAGCGCGCGCGCGTTGTTGACCAAGGAGATCGCCATCGCGCTGCTCAATGGCGTGGTGTGGGGCGGCATCATCGGCGTGTTCACCATGCTGCTCTACCGCAGCGTTCTGCTCGGGCTGGTCATGACTGCCGCGATGACGCTCAACCTGCTGGTCGCCGCGCTGTTCGGCGTGTTCATCCCCATGCTGATGTCCAAGCTCGGGCGCGATCCGGCGGTGGGCTCGAGCGTGCTCATCACGGCGATCACCGACAGCGGCGGGTTCTTCATCTTCCTGGGCCTGGCGACGCTGTTCCTGGTCTAGGCAGGCACGGCCCGCGCTTGCCCGGGCCGGATCGGAACGCCTTCGCCCGGAGCGGGTCGAACCGGCATCCGCGCCGATGCCGGCGCCCGCCCGAGCGGCAATGAGCCAACCACGTTCCGAGGACGAAACGATGCTGATCCGACGTCCCCCCGATATCGCGCCCTCCGAGATCACTCCCCCGGACCTGTACCGCCGCCGGCGTGCCTTCCTACGCTCGGCCGGCCTGATCGCGGCGGCCGTGGGGACCGGCGTTGTGCTCCCGGCCTCACGGGTCCGGGCTGCGGCGCAGAAGCTGCCGAACACGCGCAGCGGCACGTTCAGCACCACCGAGGACAGGACGCCGTACGAGGACGTCACCACCTACAACAACTTCTACGAGTTCGGCACCGACAAGGACGAACCGGCGCAGAACGCGCGCAGCCTGAAGACGCGCCCGTGGACGGTTGCCATCGAGGGCGAGGTCAGGAAGGCGCGCACGATCGGGATCGAGGAACTGCTCAGGCTGGCTCCGCTGGAGGAGCGCGTGTACCGTCTGCGCTGCGTCGAAGGCTGGTCGATGGTCGTGCCCTGGGTCGGCTACAGCCTGAGGGAACTCATCAGGCGCGTGGAGCCCACCGGCAACGCGAAGTACGTCGAGTTCGTCACCGTCGCGGACCGCCGGCAGATGCCCGGCCTCGCCTATCCGGTGCTCGAGTGGCCGTACGCGGAGGGCCTGCGCCTGGACGAGGCGATGCACCCGCTCAGCCTGATGTGCGTCGGCCTGTACGGCGAGGTGCTGCCCAATCAGAACGGGGCACCGGTACGCGTGGTCATTCCGTGGAAGTACGGCTTCAAGAGCGGCAAGTCGATCGTGAAGATCCGCTTCACGCAGACGCAGCCGAGGACGGCGTGGAACCGGGCCCAGCCGCGCGAATACGGCTTCTACTCGAACGTCAACCCCGAGGTGGATCATCCGCGCTGGAGCCAGGCGAAGGAGCGGCGCATCGGCGAGTTCCGCAAGCGTCCCACCCTCATGTTCAACGGCTACGCCGAGCAGGTGGCGTCGCTTTACGCCGGCATGGATCTGAAGAAGAACTTCTGATCCCCCTGCGACATGAAGGCGCTGCACAACGGGCAGATCGCGTGGGTCAGACGTGCGTGCTTCGTGCTGTGCCTGGTGCCGCTCGGCCGGCTCGTCTGGCTCGGCGCGCGGGGCGGTCTGGGTGCCAATCCGATCGAGGCCATCACGCACTCGACCGGTTGGTGGACGCTGGCCTTCCTGATGCTCACGCTCGCGGTGACGCCGCTGCGCCGGCTGACCGGCATGAACTGGCTGTTGCGCCTGCGCCGCATGCTGGGCCTGTTCGCTTTCTTCCACGCGGCGCTGCACTTCGCCACTTACGTCTGGCTCGATCAGTTCTTCGACTGGACGGCAATCGCGAAGGACATCGTGAAGCGGCCGTTCATCACGGTCGGCTTTGCCGCCTTCGTCCTGCTCGTCCCGCTCGCCGCCACGTCCAGCAACGCCATGGTGCGGCGTCTGGGCGCTGTGCGCTGGCAGCTGCTGCACAGGCTGGTCTACCCGATCGCCATCCTCGGAGTGACGCACTTCTGGTGGCTGGTGAAGAAGGATCTCACCGAGCCGGTGCTGTTCGCCTGCGTGCTGGTGCTCCTGCTCGGGGCACGCCTGGTATGGCGGGCGCGCACGGTCCGTGCGGTCGCGCGCGTGCCGGCCGCCTCAGTGCGCTGAGACGATGCCTTCGAGTGTTTCGCGCAGTGCGCCCACGCGCTTCTTGAGCGCGATTGCGCGCTCCTCGCCGTTCCACCAGCGCGTGGCCAGTTCCACCGTCTGCGGCCGCCCGGCCAGGCCGGCCAGGACGTCGCGCTCGAAAGGTGTTCTCGCCTGCAGCATGCGCCGCAGCTCCTGCACGGCCGCCTGGGCTGCCGCGACCTCGTGGCGCCCCTGCACGCCCAGCAGCGCGTACACTGCGTCCAGACACGCCTCGATGTCGGCCACCTGTCGCGCCAGCTCACCGGACACCTCGGTCGCCGCATAGCCGAAGCCGGGATCGGCGGCCAGCCGGTCGATGGCGCGATCGAAGCGCGTCTCGTACTCGCCCAGACTCACCTGCAGCGTAGCCAGCGCGTCGGCGAGCGGCCCCCGGCTACCTGGGGCGGACTGTTCGATCTGCGGCGCCAGCGATTCCATCAGCGCGAGATGGAGAACCCAGGGGTCGCGCAGCACGCTCTCCGGGATGGCGGGTAGGATCTGGGCCGGCGCCACCGTGCACCACAGCCAGGTCCATCCGGCCAGGGCCAACGAAAGCGCCCTGCGGCCGGATCGCCGGTGCAACCATGGGAAGGTGTGCGCCATCGCGTTCTCCTCGCTGTCGCAGCCATGTTACGCCGCCCGCGCCGCTGCACGAGGCGAGCGGATTTGGCAGGATGAAACCCGGGCACGGCGCGCAGCGCATGCGGGCGGCCGCCGCGCTGTCGACCCGTCCATCAGTCAGGAGTGCGAGCCCACATGCTCATCGGCGTACCGAAGGAGATCAAGGACCAGGAGTACCGCGTGGGCATCACGCCGGCCGGCGCGCACACGCTGCGGCAGCATGGTCACGAAGTGGTGGTGCAGTCGGGCGCCGGTGCACGCATCGGATTCTCCGACGATGACTACGTCGCCGCCGATGCCCGCATCGGCGCACAGGCCGAGGTGTGGCAGGCGGATATGGTGGTCAAGGTCAAGGAGCTGCAGCCGCAGGAGTACGCGCTGCAGAAGCGGGGCCAGGTGCTGTTCACCTACCTGCACCTGGCGCCCGATCCCGAACTGCTCGACACGCTGCTCGCCGCGGGTACCATCGGCATCGCGTACGAGACCGTCATGGACGCGGCCGGCCGTCTGCCGCTGCTCGCGCCCATGTCGCGCATCGCCGGCAAGCTGGCGGTGCAGTTCGGTGCCTGGGCCCTGCAGATGTCCAGCGGCGGCAGCGGCGTGCTGCTCGGCGGCGTCCCCGGCGTGCCGCCCGGCAGGGTGGTGGTGGTCGGCGCCGGTGCATCCGGGCGCAACGCAGTGCGGCTGGCGGCCGGCATGGGCGCGGACGTGACCGTGTTCGACATCGACACTGCCGCGCTCGCGCACCTGGAGGACGTGCACGGCGGACGCGTGAAGACCTGCTACTCGCAGGCGCTGACCCTCGCGCGGCACGTGGCCGACGCCGATCTGGTGATCGGCGCCACGCTCACCCCGGGCAAGCTGGCGCCCAAGCTCATCGACCGCAGGCTGATGCGCCGCATGCGGCCCGGCTCGGTGTTCGTGGACATCGCCATCGATCAGGGCGGCATCGCCGAGACGTCGCGGCCGACCTCGCACACGCACCCCACCTACGTCGAGGAGGGTGTCATCCACTATTGCGTGCCGAACATGCCTTCCGCGGTGGCGCGCACCGCCACGCTGGCGCTGACGCAGGCGACGATCGGCTATGTCATCGCACTCGCCGACAAGGGCTACAGGCGCGCGCTGGCCGAGGACGGCGGGCTGCGCAACGGCCTGCAGATCTGCGCCGGCCACGTCACTCACGAGGGTCTGGCGCAGGATGTCGGACGGCCCTTTCTGGCGCCCGAGCGTGCGCTCGGGCAATTGCGGAGCGCCTGAGCGCACTCGCGCGTCAGGCGTTGCCGAACGCGGCCCGCAGGGCAGCCGCCGCCTCGTCGATCGCCTCGCGGCCGCCGTCGATGGCGCCTGCCATCGTCATGAAGCCGTGGATCATGCCTGCATGGCAGCTGTACCTTGCCCGCCCGCCTGCGGCCGCGAGGCGATCGGCGTAGGCCTTGCCCTCGTCCACCAGAGGGTCGTGGCTCGCGGTGATGATCAGCGCAGGGGGCAGGTTCGCGAGCGACGCAGCGAGCAGCGGCGAGGCGCGCCAATCGAGCGCCTGTGCCGGCTCGGCGAGATATTGCCGTGCGAAGTAGCGCATGCGCTCCGCCGTGAGCAGATAGCCGGTGCCGAGGCTGCGATACGAGCCGCTGGTCATGCGCAGGTCGGTGACCGGGTAGAGCAGCACCTGCAGCGCGAGACGCGGGCCGGCGTGGTCGCGCAGGTGCAGCGCGCACACCGCCACCAGGTTGCCGCCGGCGCTGTCTCCCGCCGCGGCGATGCGCGCGGCATCCACGCCCAGTGCGGTTGCGTTCGCCGCGACGTGCTCGATCGCGGCGATGGCATCCTCCACGGCGGCCGGGAATCGGTGCTCGGGCGCCAGCCGGTAGTTCACTGCCACCACGCAGCACTGCGCACGGTTGGCGAGCGCGCGGCACAGGCGGTCGTGGCTGTCCAGGTCGCCGAACACCCAGCCGCCGCCGTGGAAGAACACCAGCGCCGGCAGGGTCCGGGACGCAACGATGCCAAGTGGCCGGTAGAGGCGCATCGCGACGGCACCGGCCGGACCCGGAAAGCTCGAATCGACGGCGCTGGCGACGGCTTCCTCCGCTGCGAGAAAGGCGGCGCGTCCACGCGTGTACTGCTCGCGAGCCTGCGCGACCGGGATGCGCTCCGGCGGCGACAGGTTCATGCGCGCGAATGCGTCGATGACTGCCCGCGATTGCGGGTGCACGTTCATTTCACTGGACTCCATGCCTGGATGCCGCGTGCGGCGCACCGTAGCCGGTCCGCTCCGCACGCGCCGCGAGAAAGATGCCGCACAGCAGCAGCGCGAACCCGAGCATCTGCACGGCGCCGAAACGCTCGTCGAAGAGCAGCCAGGCGAGCAGGGTCGATCCGATCGGTTCACCGAGGATGGCGAGCGCGACGAAGGTCGCGGACAGATGGCGCAGCGCGTAGTTGAACGCCGTGTGACCGAGCAGCTGCGGACCGAGCGCGAGCGCCGCCATGAACAGCCATGCGCTGGACGAGTGACCCGACCAGGGCGTTGCAGTGAACGCGTGGGCGAGGCCGAGCAGTACCGCCGCGCTGCCGTATGCCAGACCGATGTACAGGATCAGGCGCATGCGCTCGCGCAATGCGCGGCCCACCAGAAGATAGCCCGATGCGGCAAGCGCGCCGAGCAGGGCCAGTGAGTTGCCCAGCAGCGGATTGCGCCCGGGATGCATGCCATGTGCATCGGCGAAGAAGGTGAGCAACGTGCCGAGCAGCGACAGGCCGATGCCGGCGATGGCGGCGCGTCCCGGGCGCTCGTGCAGGAACAGTGCCGCGGCGAGTGCGACCCACAGCGGATTGGTGGTGACCAGGATCGTGCTGCTCGCCACCGAGGTATGCTCGAGCGATGCGATCCAGGACCAGAAATGGATGGCGAGCAGCACGCCGGAGGCCAGCGCAAGCGCCAGGTCGCGCCGGCGCAGGGCGTGCAGGTCGGCATGCGCCGCGCGCAGCGCCGCCGGCAGGAGCAGCGCGGCGGCAAGTCCCAGCCGGACCGTGGCGATGGTGAGGGAGTCGACGCCTTCGTCCTGCGCGAGGCGGATCAGGATCGAGGCGGTGGAGACCACCACCACCCCCGCGCCCAGAACGGCCAGGGGCGGCAGCGTGGTCATGACGGACGGTCGGGTGCTGCGCGCTGCGCTAGTGCAGCTTGTCCTTCGGAAGCACGGGCACCGGCAGGGAGAATACCTCGATCCCCTCTTCCTGCAGTTCTTTCGTATCCTGCGCGGTAGCCAGACCGCGGATGGCGCGGTCGGGGGCTTCCCTGTAGTGGATGGCGCGGGCCTCGTCGGCGAAGCGGGGACCGACGTCCACGGTGCTCTGGAGGACGAATTCGACGAACTTCCTGCGCATGCTCTCCAGCAGTTCCGGATTGGCCATCACGGCCTGACCATTGTCGCCGCCGCCGGTCTGCACGTAGGGCGCCGACGGCTGCTTCTGAACGCTGGAAGATCCGCACATCGGGCAGGCCAGCTGACCGGCCTCGTGCTGGTGCGAGAAGGCTTCGGGGGAGGCGAACCAACCCTCGAAGCGGTGGGCATTCTCGCACAACAAATCGTAGACGATCATGATTCTTACTCTTGTCAGGTCTCCCCGGAAGTCTAGTGGGGACGGGTCGCCGGGACAAGCCGGCGGTGCGCGTTCGCGGTCACGACACTGTGAACGGGCGACGTTTTCCCCGGTTTACATTGAAAACTGCAGCGCACACGCCGGGGCCGAGGGGTGGCGCGGGTGAGTGCGAGCCTCGGCCGGGACGCCAGCGTGACGCGGCGCGTGCCCACCGGGCTGGCGGATACGCCTGCTGGCCAGGCGCTCGCGGCGCTCGAGGCGGGCGGCTTCGAGCATGTCGAGCACCTCTACGTGGTCGATGCCGATGGCGTGCTGATCGGCCGGGTCGAGCTGTCGGATCTGTTCGACGCCCAACCCGGCACGGCGCTGCGTGCACTGATGCGCGCGCCGCTGCCGGCGCATGCGTCGTGGTCGCAGGAGCGGATCGCGTCGCACGCGCTGCGCCATGCGCTCACTGCCGTGGCGCTGACCGACGCGCGCGGACGTCTCGTCGGCGTCGTCCCGCCGCGCACGCTGTTGCGTGCATTGCGCCGCGAGCACGTGGAAGATCTCCACCGCCTCGCCGGTATCCGCGCGGAATCGTCCCAAGCGCGCGAGGCGATCGAAGCACCGCCGGCGCGGCGCGCGCGCGATCGCCTGCCCTGGCTGCTGCTCGGCCTGCTCGGCAGCGTCATCGCCACCAGCATCGTCGCCAACTACGAGGCCGCATTGTCCTCGCGCGTGGCGTTGGCCTTCTTCATTCCGGGGATCGTCTACCTCGCCGATGCCATCGGCACGCAGACTGAAGCGATCGCCGTGCGCGGACTCTCGCTCAGCCACGTGCCGCTGCGCACGCTCATCGCCGGCGAGATGCGTACCGGCGTGCTCATCGGGCTCACGCTCGGCGCAGTGTGCTTCCCGCTGATCTGGCTGGTTTTCGGGGACGCGCGCCTGGGCGCGGTGGTTGCACTGTCGCTCGTGGCTGCGGGCACCGTCGCCACGACCCTGGGCCTGCTGTTCCCATGGCTGCTCGCGCATCTGGGGCGCGATCCGGCGTACGGCAGCGGACCGATCGCGACCATTGTCCAGGACGTCATGTCGCTGCTGATCTACTTCGCCATCGCCCACGCGATGCTGGCCGCATCGTGAGCATGCCGCGCGGGCATCCCGGCGGCCCTGCGTCGGCGTCCGACGAAGGCGCGCGGGCGCTGCGCCTGCGCCGCATGCAGCGTGCCGCCACGGGGCTGCTCGGCTTGGTGGCGCTCGTGTACGTCGTGGCACGCCTGTACGAGGCCGCGCATCCCGCCATCGGCTACCTGCGCGCGTTCTGTGAAGCCGCCCTGGTCGGCGGGCTGGCGGACTGGTTCGCGGTCACCGCGCTGTTCCGCCATCCCCTGCGCATCCCGCTTCCGCACACCGCGATCGTTCCGCGCAACAAGGACCGCATCGGCCGCACGCTGGGCGAGTTCGTGCAGCGGCACTTCCTGTCCGACGACGTGGTCGTCGCCCGCCTGGCCGACATCGACTTCGCACGCATCGCCTCGCGCTGGCTGGCCGATGCGCAGCGCACCGGACCGGTGATCGAGCACGTGGCGCGCTGGGTGCCGCAAGTGCTCGACACCGTGGCGCACGAGCCGGCGCGCCACTTCCTGCAGCAGAACCTCGTTGCCGCACTCGGACGCATCGAGTTCGCACCGCTGGCGGGGAACGTTCTCGAGATCCTGACGGCAAACGACCAGCATCAGCGCCTGCTGGACGAAATGCTGGCGCAGGCGCACCGCTTCCTCGCGGAGGCCGAGCCCGAGATCCGCGTGAAGGTGCGGGAGCGGACCGCGTGGCTGTGGCATAAGCTTGGCGTGGACGAGGCGATCTCCGATCGCCTGATCCGTGCCGCCGAGGAATCCCTCGCGGAGATCGCCGAGGATCCGCAGCACGCACTGCGTCAGCGTTTCGCCTCGGTGGTGCACGACTACATCCGCGACCTGCGCGAGTCGCCCGAGCATCGCGCGCGCGCCGAGCGGTTCAAGCAGTCGCTGATCGATCACCCGCTGCTGGGCGAGTACCTCGGACAGGTGTGGGATCGGCTGCGCGAGCGCGTGCGCGAGGATGCGTGCGCTCCCGGTTCGCGTCTGCGCGCCGGCCTGCAGGACGCCGTACGTGCCGTCGGCAAGGGCGTGCTCGCCGACGACGCCGTGGCGGACGCGCTCAATGGCTGGCTGCGGCGGGCGCTGGCCGACCTGGTGCGGCAGCGCCGCCAGGCCGTTGCCGCACTCATCGAGGACACCGTACGGCGCTGGGACGCGAGCGCGTTCACGCAGCGCATCGAACTGGCGATCGGCCGCGACCTCCAGTACATCCGCGTGAACGGCACCTTGATCGGCGGCAGCATCGGCCTGCTGATCCACGCCGTGTCGGGTTTCCTGCCCAGCCTGGGTTGAACCGTTCAGGGAGGGTGCGCCAGCAGTCTCCAGCAGGTCGGGTGTGGAGGCCGGCGCCAGAATAGCCGGCGCCTACCGGGCCCAGCCGCCAGACGGTCCACGCTGCGCCAGACGATGCAGGCTGCGCCGGCCGCGGCCAGCACGGCCGGTGCAGCCTGGGTGCGCAGGATCAGGCGGCCGGTACGGGAGTGCGACATCGCGGCAGAATGTACATGGCCGCCCGGGGGCAAGGCGCGGCCGGGACCGGCCACAGGAGAGGTGTCGCGGGGTCCCGCCCGCGGCGGCGTTCACCCGGACCGTTGCCGGAATGCCGCGGACGGGTTCAAATAGCTGTTTCAGCCGATGGAGGGGTGCCATGCAGAAAGTACTCGTGCCTGTCGATGGCTCGGTTCGCGCCGAGGCGGCGGTGAAGGAGGCGATCCGGCTCGCGAAGGTGGGGGCGGTGCGCGAAGTGCACGTCCTCAACGTGCAGGCCAACATCTTCTCCGAGCCGAGCATGGTGTATCTCGAGCCCGAGAAGATGGACACCTACTATTACCAGCAGAGCGACAAGGCGCTGGCCGGCGCCGCCGACCTGCTGCGGCAGGCCGGGGTGTCTTTCACCGTACACCGGGCGGTGGGGCCGGTGGCCGAGATCATCGTCGAACGCGCCCGCCAGCTCGAATGCGACGCCATCGTCATGAGCACGCGCGGCCACGGAAAGGTCGTGGGCATGCTGCTGGGATCGGTGTCGAACAAGGTGCTGCACCTGTCGCACGTGCCGGTCACGCTGGTGCGCGAACCGGAGACCGACTTCTCCGGAAGGCTGATGGCGTCCTGATGTCGCAAGCCGCCATCCCGGCGTAACTCGGGATCCAGCAAATTGCGCTGGGCCCCGGCTTTCGCCGGGGCGACGTGGGTGTCGTCATTCCGCCGCGTGAAAGCCTGCCCCGGAATGCTTAAATCCGGGGCCGGGATCCAGCCTCCTTCACGCTCGGCAAGCCCGACAGCGCCATCGCCAGTTCCTGCTCGTCGTAGTCGTGATCGGCCAGCCTGCCGGCGAAATAGTCGGTGTAGGCCTGCATGTCGAAATGTCCGTGACCGCACAGATTGAACAGGATGGCGCGACTCACGCCTTCTTCCTTGCAGCGCAGGGCCTCGTCGATGGCGCCCTTGACCGCGTGGTTCGCCTCCGGCGCCGGCACGATGCCCTCGTGGCGCGCGAAGAACACGCCTGCCTCGAAGCAGGCGATCTGGTGGTAGGCGCGTGCCTCGATCAGCCCGAGCTCCTTGACGTGCGAGACCAGCGGCGCCATGCCGTGGTAGCGCAGACCGCCGGCATGGAATCCCGGCGGGATGAAGCTCGATCCGAGCGTGTGCATCTTCACCAGCGGCGTGAGGTGTCCGGTGTCGCCGAAATCATAGGCATACCTGCCCCGCGTGAGGCTCGGGCAGGCGGCGGGCTCGACGGCGATCACGCGCACCTTCCTGCCCCCGCGCAGTTCCTCGCCCATGAACGGGAAGGCGATGCCCGCGAAGTTCGAACCGCCGCCGGTGCAGCCGACGATCACGTCCGGATAGTCATCGGCCAGTTCCAGCTGTTTCATCGCCTCCACGCCGACTACCGTCTGGTGAAGGAGAACGTGGTTGAGCACCGAGCCCAGCGCGTACTTCGTGTCCTCACGCTGCGCGGCGATCTCGACCGCCTCGGAGATCGCGATGCCCAGACTGCCGTTGCTGTCCGGGGTCGCCGCCAGGATGCGCCGGCCCACCTCCGTCTCCATCGACGGACTGGCGATGCAGCGTGCGCCATAGGTTTCCATCAGCGCGCGGCGGTAGGGCTTGTGGTTGAACGACACCTTCACCATGAACACCTGGATCTCGAGCCCGAACAGCGCGCCGGCGAAGGCCAGCGACGACCCCCACTGCCCTGCGCCGGTCTCGGTGGTGATGCGCTTGACGCCAGCTTCCTTGTTGTAGAACGCCTGCGCCACGGCGGTGTTCGGCTTGTGGCTGCCGGCCGGGCTCACGCCCTCGTACTTGTAGTAGATGCGCGCCGGGGTCTGCAGCGCCTGCTCCAGGCGCCGCGCACGGAACAGCGGCGCCGGACGCCACTGCCGATACACCTCGCGCACGGGATCGGGTATCTCGATCTCGCGCTCGGTGCTCACCTCCTGCGCGATGATGGACATGGGAAAGAGCGGAGCGAGGTCGTCCGGTCCCAGGGGCTGATGCGTGCCCGGATGCAGCACCGGCGGCAGCGGAGCGGGCAGATCGGCCGCGATGTTGTACCAGGTGCGCGGTATCTGGCTCTCGTCCAGCACGTACTTCACGCTCTCTTCCATCGGATCCTCCAGTCTCGGTGCCCGGAATTATAGGAAGCGCCCGAGCGGCGCAGCGGCCCGGATGTGGGCATCCTGATCCAGATCAAGTCAGGCCGGCGCGCCGCTGTGGCGCACCGGGCGGCGGCGCGACCACCACGCCTGGAAGCGCTCCATGTAGACGAAGATCACCGGCGTGATGTAGAGGGTGAGCACCTGCGACACCACCAGTCCGCCGACCACGGCCAGTCCGAGCGGCCGGCGCGCCTCGGCGCCGCCGCCGAAGGCGAGTGCGATCGGCAGGGTACCGACCAGGGCCGCCATCGTCGTCATCATGATCGGACGGAAGCGTGTCAGCGCCGCCTGGTAGATCGCGTCGGCGGGCGAGACCTGCCCGTCGCGCTGACGATCGATGGCGAAGTCGATCATCATGATGGCGTTCTTCTTCACGATGCCGATCAGCATCAGCAGGCCGACCCAGCCGTAGATGTCCAGCTCGGGGTGGAACAGGTACAGCGTGAGCAGCGCGCCCAGCACCGCCGAGGGCAGGCCGGACAGGATCGTGAGCGGGTGGATCAGGCTCTCGTACAGGATGCCCAGGATCAGGTAGATCACGAACACGGCCATCAGCAGCAGCATCGGCATGCCGACCAGCGAGGACTGGAAGGCCTGGGCGGTGCCCTGGAAGCTGGCGCTGAGGGTGGCCGGTGCGCGCAGTTCGGCGATCGCGGCATTGGTGCGCTCGACGCCTTCGCTCAGCGCCACGCCGGGGGCCAGGTTGAACGACAGGTTGACGGCGGGAAGCTGGCCCAGGTGGTTGATGGACAGCGGGCCGACCGAGGTCTCGATGCTCGCCACCGCGCCCAGCGGCACCAGCTGGCCGCTGGATGATCGCACGTGCAGCAGGTCCAGCGCCCAGGCTTCGCGCTGGTACTGCGGTTCCAGTTCCAGCACCACCCAGAACTCGTTGCTCGGCGTGTAGATGGTCGAGACCTGACGCGAACCGAAGGCATTGAACAGGGCGTTCTCGATCTGCTCGGGCGTCAGCCCGAGGGCGGAGGCCTTGTCGCGCAGGATCCTGATCTCGACCTGCGTGTTCTTGATCTGCAGGTCGGAGGCCACGTCCTGGATCCCGGGGATCGAGCGCATGCGCGTCTCGATCTTCGGGGCCCACTCGTACAGCTCGTCCAGGTCGGCGCTCTGCAGGGCCAGCTGGTACTGGCTCTTGGTGATCACGCCGCCGAGCCGGATGGTCGGCAGGTTCTGCAGGAAGACCTTCAACCCCGGCATGTCGATCAGCTGCGGGCGCAGCATCTGCATGATGGCGTCGGCGGACGGACGTTCGTTGCGCGGATCGAGCGTGATCACCGCGCGCCCGAGGTTCATCTGCAGGCTGGAGCCGCCCACCCCGATGAAGGACATGGTGTCCTTGACGTAGGGATTCTCGCGGATCTTCGCCACGGCAAGCTGCTGCTGACGGTACATCGCCTCGAACGAGATGTCCTGCGGGCCCTCGGTGAAGGCGAACAGCTGGCCCGTATCCTCCGTGGGCAGAAAGCCCTTGGGGATCGCCACGCCCAGCCAGATCGCCGTGGCGCTGGTGAGCGCGAATACCAGCATGGTCACGCGCGGAAAGCGCATGGTCCTGCGCAGGCTTCGTGCGTAGCCGTCGCGCACCGCGTCGAACACGCGCTCGACGGCCATGTAGGCGCGTCCGTGGCGCTGAGCGTGTCCGGCCCGCAGCCAGCGTCCGCACAGCATCGGGGTCAGCGTGAGCGAGACGAAACCGGAGATCAGGATGGCCGCGATGATGGTGATGGCGAACTCGTGCAGCAGGCGTCCTACCACGCCGCCCATGAACAGCACCGGTACGAACACCACGGCGAGCGAGAGCGTCATCGACAGCACGGTGAAGGCGATCTCGCGCGAGCCGTCGAGAGTGGCCTGCAGCGGCGTCTTGCCCATCTCCAGGTGGCGCGCGATGTTCTCCAGCACGACGATGGCGTCGTCGACGACGAAGCCCACGCACAGCGTCAGCGCCAGCAGCGAGAGCGTGTCGATGCTGAAGTCGAACATGTACATCACTGCGAAGGTGCCGACGATGGACAGCGGCAGCGCCGCGGTGGGGATCACCGTGGCCGAAAGATTGCGCAGGAACAGGAAGATGACCATCACCACCAGCACCAGCGCCAGCACCAGCGTGAACTGCACCTCGTGCACGGCCTCGCGGATGCCCTCGGTGCGATCGAACAGCACGTCGATGTTCACGCCCGGTGGCACCTGCTCGCGGAAGGTCGGCAGCAGTTCGCGGATGCGGTCCACCACCTCGACGGTGTTGGTCCCGGGCTGGCGCTGGATGCCGAGCAGGATGCCGCGCTTGTCGTTGAACCAGGCGGCCACGCGGTTGTTCTGCACGCTGTCCACCGCCTGCCCGATGTCCTTCACGCGCACCGGTGCACCATTGCGGTAGGCGACGATGACCTCGGCGAAGCCCGCGGCGTCGTGGAGCTTGCTGTTGGTCATCACCGAGGCCGAGCGCTCCGTTCCCTGCAGCACGCCCGTGGGCAGGTTCGGATTGTTCTGGGTGAGCGCCCGCTCCACCTCGTCGATGCCGATGCCGCGCGCGGCCAGCGCCTTGGGATCGACCTGCACGCGTACGGCGTAGGCCTGCGAGCCGTACACCAGCACCTGCGCCACGCCGCTGATCATCGAGATGCGCTGCGCCATCATGGTCTCGGCGTAGTCGTTCACGCGGTACAGCGGCAGCGTGTCCGAGGTCAGCGCGAGGTAGTAGATCGCCTGGTCTGCGGGGTTGACCTTGCGGTAGGACGGCGGCACGGTCATGTCCGGCGGCAACTGGCGCCGCGCCAGCGAGATGGCGGTCTGCACGTCCTGCGCGGCGGCGTCGATGTTGCGATCGAGTTCGAACTGCAGCGTGATCTGCGTGGTGCCCTGCGTACTGGAGGAGGTCATCTGCTCCAGGCCGGCGATGGTGGAGAACTGCTTCTCCAGCGGCGTGGCCACCGCGGTGGCCATGGTCTCCGGGCTGGCACCCGGCAGCTCCGCGCGCACCTGCAGGGTGGGAAAGTCGACATTGGGTAGCTGCGCAACCGGCAGCTTGCGGTAGGCGAGGATGCCGAAGGCGAGCAGGCCGACCATGACCAGCAGGGTCATGACCGGACGGCGGATGAACGGTTCGGAGAGGTTCATGCGTGTTCAACCATCAGGGCATGTCGACCACCAGGCAGAACCACGAAGGCTCGAAAGATCGTCAACCACGAGGGCACGAAGACACGAAAGAAACTCGGGAAAGAGTACAGGTCCGTTTCGCAATCGGGCTGCATGGTGCTCGTGTAACCCCTGCCAGCCGTTCTCTTCCTGTTCTCGTCTTTGCCTTTCCTCGTGCCTTCGTGTCTTCGTGGTGAAGAATTTTTCACCCTTGCCGCACCGACACCTTCGCGCCGGGCGTCACCCGCAGCTGCCCCACGGTGATCACCGTCTCGCCCGGCTGCACGCCCTCGGCGATCACCGCGCGGCCGGCTTCGGTGCGCTCGACCTTCACCGGACGCAGCTCCGCGGTCTGGTCCGGCTTGACCACGTACACGTACTGGCCCTCGGGCCCATTCTGGATGGCCTGTGCCGGCACGACCACCACGTCGGCCTGTTCGGCGAGCTTGAGCGTGGTGGTGACGAACTGGCCGGGCCACAGCCGCCAGTCGGCATTGTCGAAGGTCGCGTGCAGTCGGATGGTGCCGGTCTGCGCGTCGACGGCGTTGTCGATGAAGCTCAGCTGCCCCGACACGGGCGCGGGATCGCTGCCTTCTAGCGTCACCGACACGTCCAGCGGTGCGCCTCCGGCCGGATTGCGCACCTGTGCCAGCAGGCGTTCGGGCACGGCAAAGCTCACGTTGATCGGGGCCATGCGGTTGATGGTGACGAGCGGCTGGCTGGCGTTGGCCGTGACCGTGCTGCCAAGCTGCAGGGCCACGCGTCCGGCGCGCCCCGCGATGGGCGCTTCGATGCGCGTGTAGGACAGCTGCACGCGCGCGGTCTGCACCGCGGCGCGGTCCGCCTCCACCGTGGCTTGCGCCGCGGCAAGGCCGGTGCGCGCCTGCGTGAGCGCTTCCTCGGAAACGAAGCCCTTGCTCTGCAGTTCCGTGTAGCGCCGCTCGAGCGATCGCGCGTTGGTTAGCAGCGCGCGATCGCGCGCCTCCTCGGCCTCGAGCTGCTTGAGTTGCGCCTGCAGGTAGCGCCGGTCCAGTTCGAACAGGAGCTGGCCCTTGCGCACCTCCTGGCCGTCGCGCACGTGCACCGCGACGATCTGTCCGTCGATGCGCGACTTCACCGCGACGCTCTCCACCGGCTGGACGTTGCCCACGGCCGTGACCGTGAGCGGGACGGTGCGGCGCTCGGTCATGGCGACCGATACCGGTGCCGGCGGCGTTTCGGTCTTCGTCGCCGCGCTCTTGCCGTCGTTGCAGCCGGCCGCGGCCGTAGCGAGCAAGAGCAGGACGCGCAGGGTCGCTGTCATCGCTGCGGCGGGAAAGGCAGCCGGCGCTCACCGGCGAACAGATCTCCGACCCGCTCGCGCGCACGCACCAGATGCACGGCATCGCCGTCGACCACCGCTTCGGCCGCACGTGCACGCGTGTTGTAGTTCGAACTCATGCTCATGCCGTATGCGCCCGCTGACATCACGGCCAGCAGATCGCCCTCGGAGAGGGCCAGATCACGCCCGTGTCCGAGGAAGTCGCCGCTCTCGCACACCGGTCCCACGATCTCCCAGTGCCGTGTCTCGCGGGCACCGGGCTGCACCGGCACGATCGCGTGGTAGGCGTCGTACAGCGCCGGGCGCATCAGGTCGTTCATCGCCGCATCCACGATCGCGAAGTTCCTTGCCGGTCCTGGCTTGAGGTATTCCACGCGGGTGAGCAGCACGCCCGCGTTGCCCACCAGTGCGCGCCCCGGTTCCAGGATGATGGTCTCGCGCCGGTCGCCGAGCCTTGCGAGCAGGGCTTCGACGTAGCGGCCCGGTTCCGGCGGTGTCTCGTCGGCGTAGCGGATGCCCAGTCCGCCGCCGAGATCGAGATGGTGCAGGCCGATGCCCTCCGTCTCCAGGCGCGCGACCAGGCCGAGCAGCTTGTCGAGGGCGTCCAGGAAGGGCGGGATCTCGGTGATCTGCGAGCCGATGTGGTAATCGATCCCGGTGATGCGCAGCCCCGGCAGGCCGTGCGCGCGCCGGTAGAGCGCGAAGGCGTCCTCGAACGCGACACCGAACTTGTTGTTGCGAAGCCCGGTGGAGATGTAGGGATGGGTTTTCGGGTCGACGTCGGGATTGACGCGCAGGCTGATGGCTGCGTCGATCTTCCTGCGTGCGGCAATGGACGAGATGCGCTCGAGCTCGCTGGCCGATTCCACGTTGAAGCACAGGATGCCCTTGTCCAGCGCCAGCTCGATCTCGTCGACGCGCTTGCCCACGCCCGAGAACACCACCTTTCGCGCATCGCCGCCCGCGGCCAGCACGCGCTCGAGTTCGCCGCCGGAGACGATGTCGAATCCGCTGCCCAGGCGCGCGAACAGGTCGAGGATGGCGAGATTCGAGTTGGCCTTGGCTGCGTAGCACAGCAGATGGGGCCGCGTACCGAACGGCCGGGAGAAGGCGTGGAAGGCCTGCGTGAGTTGGGCGCGCGAGTAGACGTAGCAGGGCGTGCCGAAGGACGCGGCGATCTGCGGCAGCGGCACGTCCTCGACGCACAGGGTGCCCGCACGATAGCCGATGAAGGTGGAATGCGGGGGGTCGGTCAGCATGAGGGTTCCGGTCGCCGGCCTAGCGCACCGCAGGCTGAACGGGAGGGGGCGGCGCGGTCTGCGCCGGCTCCGCGGGCGCCACGCGTCGTTCGCGCTCCAGCGCTTCGGCTTCCCGCTCGCGCTGCTCGCGCGCGGCGAGCGCGCGCCGGCGCGCCTCCTCCTCCTGCAGTTGCTCCGCGGTGGGAATGTACAGGCTTCCCTTCTGTCCGCATCCCTGCAGCAGACAGGCGAGCAGGACGAGCGGGAGAAAGGCGCGCATGAGGGTTGGAACTGCGGTTTCGATCGAGTGTAGCACAGGGCCCTCCAGCGCCTGCTCTACAGGGACATGTAGTGCGCGGCCCGCCGGTCCAGCTCGGCGCGGGCGTCGCGGTAGCCGGGGTGCAGGCGCTCGACGGTGGACCAGAAGCGCACCGAGTGGTTCATCACGCGCAGGTGCGCTACCTCGTGGGCCACGACGTAGTCGATCAGGCGCGGCGGCGCCTGCATCAGGCGCCAGTTGAGCCGCACCTCGCGGCGCGCGTTGCAGCTCCCCCAGCGTCCCTGCGCGCTGCTCAGCATCACCACGGGCGGAGGCTCGCCCAGTATTGCCGCGAAGCGTATCGCGGACGCGCTCAGATGCGGCAGCGCATGGCGCCGGTACCAGGCAAGCACTGCGGCACGCACTGCGGCCGGATCCTCCGGAGCGGTGAGCCACAGGCGCAGCGTCCCGTCCTCGTGGAGCTGCGCGACGGTGCGCCCGGTGTGCCGGGTGAGCTGGAGCGGCACGTCGCGGCCGAGGAATTCCACTGCCGCGCCGTGCGTCCAGCGGCGCTCGCGCGGCCGCCGCGCCGCGTACAGCTCGAGCTTGCCCAGCACCCAGGCAGTGGACTGCCGCAGCAGTTCGTCGATGCGCTGCTCCGCGGTGCGCCATGGCACGCTGACGGTGAGTCCGTCTTCGTCCACCGTGAGCAGCATCCGCCGGCGCCGCACGCTGCGCTTCAGTACGTAGGGCACCTCGTGCTCGCCGAGCAGTGCGGTGCGCCGCTCGGAGATGCGTTCGGGGCGTCGGAAGAGATCGAACTGCACTCGCGTCCGATTCAGCGGGGCACGCCCAGGCGCTGCACCTCCTCCTCGATCCACGCGCGCACGCGGGCGTTCAGCTCCTCCGCCTTCATGCCGGCCGGATCGATGGGCGGACCGATGCTCAGGGTGATCGTGCCCGGACGCTTGAGGAAACTGTCGCGCGGCCACAGGTAGCCGGCGTTGTGCGCCACCGGCACGACCGGCGCACCGGTCTGTGCCGCCAGCCATGCGCCGCCGACGTGATAGGTGGTCTGTGCGCCGGGGGCATGACGGTGCCCCTCGGGGTACACCACGATCCAGAATCCCCGCGCCAGACGGTCGCGTCCCTGTTCGAGCGTCTGCTTGAGCGCACGCATGCCGGCCGCGCGGTCGATGGCGATCGGACTGGTGAGCGCGAGCGCCCAGCCGAAGAAGGGAACCTTGAGCAGGCTGCGCTTGAGCACCCACACCTGCGGCGGGAGGACGACCTGCAGGACGAGCGTCTCCCACGCCGACTGGTGCTTGGCCAGGACCACGCTCGGCCGGGCGGGCAGGTTCTCCAGGCCGCGAACCTGGTAGCGCACGCCGCATATCCACTTCGCCAGCCAGACCACCATGCGCGCCCAGATGCTGATGAAGCGGTAGCGCGCCATCGGCGAGAGCGGCAGCGTGAACATCGACAGCAGCGACCAGACTACCGTGAGCACGGCTTGCAGGATCACGAACAGCAGCGAGCGCAGCGCGGTCAGCATGGCATCAGTGCCCCGGAATGATCGCCCGCACCGCCGCGGCGAGATCGTCGAAGACCAGCGTCGATTCGGGCAGGCCGCCTGCGCTGCGCGTCTTGCCACCCTTGCCGGTCAGGACCAGCATCGGCCGGCAGCCCACGTTGGCCGCGGCCTGCAGGTCGCGCAGCGAATCGCCCACGCTTGGCACGCCGGCGAGGCCGGTGTTGAAGCGGCGGGCGATGTCCAGGTACATGCCGGGCCTGGGCTTGCGGCACTCGCAGCCGGTCTCGGCCGGATGCGGGCAGTAGAACAGTGCGTCGATGCGTCCGCCGAACGCGGCCAGCGCCTTGTACATCTTGTCGTTGATGGCGTTGAGTGCGGCCATGTCGAGCAGGCCGCGTCCGATGCCGGACTGGTTGGAGCATACGACCACCCGGTACCCCGAGTGCGTGAGCATCGCGATCGCCTCGAGGCTGCCGGGAATCGGCTTCCACTCGGCGGGCGACTTGATGAACTGATCGCTGTCGACGTTGATGACGCCGTCGCGATCGAGGATCACCAGTTTCAGGGAGGTGGGCATGCGCTCGTCCGCCGGTCAGCTCTCGCCCGACACGCCGAGGCTGGAGATGTCGGCGACCTGGTTCAGCAGCGCCTCGAGCTGTGCCAGCAGGGCAAGGCGGTTATCGCGCGTGAGGGGTTCGTCGGTCATGACCATCACCTCGTCGAAGAAAGTATCCACTTCCCTGCGCACGCCGGCAAGCAGCCGCAGCGCCTGCGTGTAGTCCTCGTCGCGCACGAGCGCGCGCACCTGCGGCAGCAGCTGGCCGGTCACCCGGTGCAGGTCTCTCTCGGCCTGCGCCTGGAGCAGCGCCGGTTCCACCTCGGTGCCGGGCACGGTGGTCTTCCTCAGGATGTTGCGGATGCGCTTGTTCGCGCTCGCCAGCGACTGTGCCTCCGGCATGCCGCGGAAGGCGCGCACCGCGTGCAGGCGTGGCAGCACCTGGTCGATGCGCGTGGGCTGCTGGCCGACCACCGCTTCGATCTCGTCCTGGGCGAATTCGCGCTCGCGCAGGTAGCCGCGCAGGCGCTCGAGCATGAATCCGTGCAGGTCCGCGTCCACGCTGTCGGCCACCACGCCCGGTGCAAACCCGAGCTTGGCGAGCTGCAGCAGCTCGCGCAGGTCGAGCGGCAGCTCACGCTCGGCGAGGAGGCGCAGCACCCCCAGCGCCTGGCGGCGCAGACCGAAGGGGTCGCGATCGCCGGTGGGCACCAGGCCAATGCCATAGATGCCGACCAGGGTGTCGAGCTTGTCGGCCAGCGCCACCGCCCCGCCGATGTTGTCGCAGGGAAGCGTGTCGGCGGCGAAGCGGGGCCGGTAGTGCGCCTCGATGGCATCTGCCACGGCGGCCGGCTCGCCGTCGTGCAATGCGTAGTAGCGTCCCATGATCCCCTGCAGCTCGGGGAACTCGCCGACCATGCCGCTGACCAGATCCGCCTTGCACAGCCAGGCAGCGCGCTCGGCCTGCGCCACGTCGGCATGCAGCTTCTCGGCAATCGCGCTGGCGAGCTCGCGGATGCGCTGCACGCGGTCCAGCTGCGAGCCGAGCCTGTTGTGATGGACGACATCGGCGAGACGCTCCACACGCTCGCTCAGCTTCGTTTTGCGGTCCTGGTCGAAGAAGAACTTCGCATCGGCCAGGCGCGGGCGCACCACGCGCTCGTTGCCGCCGATGACGCGGCCGGGATCGGCCGGCGTGACGTTGCTGACCACCAGGAAGCTGTTGGTGAGCCGGCCGTGTGCGTCGAGGAGCGGAAAATACTTCTGGTTCGCCTTCATCGTCAGGATGAGGCACTCCTGCGGCACTTCCAGGAACTGCGCTTCGAACCGGCACAACAGTACGTTGGGGCGCTCCACCAGCCCCGTCACCTCGTCCAGCAGCGCCTCGTCGCGGATCGGCTGCAGCCCCTGCGCCTGCGCTGCGCGCGCGAGCTGCGCCTCGATCTCTGCGCGCCGCTCGTCGAAGGCGGCGATTACCGCACCCTGTTCGCGCAGTTGCGCGGCATAGCTGTCCGTGTCGCGGATCTCGATGCGCGGGACCGCGGCTTCGAAACGATGGCCCTGCGTGGTGCGCCCGGCATCCAGGCCGAGGACCCTCACCGGCACCACCGCCTCGCCGTGCAGCGCGACCAGTGCGTGCGCCGGACGCACGAAGCTCACGCTGCTCCAGCCGTCGGCCAGCTGGTACTGCATGACCTTCGGAATGGGAAGCTTCGCGAGCGTCTCGTCCAGCGCCTTCTGCAGGCCGTCGGCGATCGACGCACCCTTGACCACCGTGTCGAGGAACAGGGTCTCGGTCTTGCCGTCCATCCGGCGCTCGAGCGAGGGCACGACCGACTCGTCGGCGCCGAGCGCGGCGAGCTTCCTGAGCAGTGCCGCGGATGCCTTGCCCTGTGCGGTGAGGCCGACGCTCACGGGCATCAGCTTCTGGGCGACGGTCCTGTCCGCGGCCTGCGTGGACACCGATGCGATGTGCACGGCGAGCCGGCGCGGACTGGCCAATGCACGGACCGGCGCATCCGCCGTGCACAGCCCCTGTGCGCTCAGGCCATCGCGCATCGTGGCGGCGAAGCTGTCGCCGAGCCTCTTCAGTGCCTTCGGCGGCAGCTCCTCGACCAGCAGTTCGACCAGCAGGTTCCTCGCGCTCATCGCTCAGGCCGCCTTCTTCTGCTTCTCGAGCAGCGCGAGCGTCTCCTCGGCCCACGCCCGCGGCGCCATCGGGAAACCCATGCGCGCGCGGCTGTCCACGTAGCTGTGCGCGACGCTGCGTGCGAGATTGCGGATGCGGCCGATGTAGGCGGCGCGCTCGGTCACGCTGATGGCGCCGCGCGCATCGAGCAGATTGAAGGTGTGCGCGGCCTTGAGCACCTGTTCGTAGGCCGGCAGCGCCAGCTGCTGGTCCATCAGGTGCCTGGCCTGCTTCTCGTGTGCGCCGAAGGCGCTCAGCAGGAACTCGACGTTGCTGTGCTCGAAGTTGTAGGCGCTCTGCTCGACCTCGTTCTGGTGGTACACGTCGCGATAGGTGAGGCCCTCGGTCCACACCAGGTCGAACACGTTGTCCACGCTCTGCAGGTACATCGCCAGGCGTTCCAGGCCGTAGGTGATCTCGCCCGACACCGGCTTGCACTCGATGCCGCCGGCCTGCTGGAAATAGGTGAATTGCGTCACTTCCATGCCGTTGAGCCAGACTTCCCAGCCGAGTCCCCAGGCGCCCAGCGTCGGGTTCTCCCAGTCGTCCTCGACGAAACGGATGTCGTTTTTCTTCAGGTCGAA
>JADZGB010000033.1 GCA_020854105.1 Burkholderiales bacterium
GGTAAGGTAATAGTAGGCGCCCAGACGCAGTCCCTCGGCCAGCTGGTCCGCGGCTGCAGCGGCCGTCTGGAACACTACCGGCAGCTCGGACAATCGCGGATTCTGCTTCATGCGCTGAAGCACCTCGATGCCATCGATACCCGGCATCATGCGATCGAGCAGCACCGCATCATAGTCGCCCGTCTCGAGCATGCGCAGGGCCTGCTCGCCCGAGTCGGCCTCGAACAGGTCGCAACCCTCGTCCTCGAGGTACTCCCGGATGATCTCCCGATTGAGTTCCTCGTCGTCCACCACCAGAAGTCTTGCGCGCATTCCCACTCCCCTCCGCCGCTCACTCGGCAATGTTCACCGCTTCGCTCCGTGCGCCGGCCCGGGTGCCGGACGAGGTCCCCGACACCGGCAGCGCCGCGATGAAGGTCGACCCGCGCCCCGGTTCACTCTCGACCCAGATCCTCCCGCCGTGCGCCTGGACGATCTCGCGGCAGATGGCCAGGCCCAGGCCCGTCCCTCCGGCCTTGCTGCGCGTGGCGCTGCTCTGGACGAACTTGTGGAAGACCGCTTCCAGTTCCTGCGCGGGAATTCCGATTCCGGAATCGGTCACCCGCACCTGCAGGACACGCCGCCCCTGCATATCGGCAGAGCCCTCCGTCTCCCGCAGGGCGATGCACACCTGCCCGCCTGGCGAGGTGAACTTGATCGCGTTGGACAGGAGATTGCGCACCACCTGGCCGATCCGGCCGGCGTCGACCCACGCGCGTGAATGGCCCCCGCTCTCGTCCTTCAGGCTCACCTCGACGCCGGCGTTGGAGGCGAGCGCCGCGAACTCCTGCACCGCTGGGCGCATCACTTCCATCAGGTCGTGCTGCGCGAACTCGTACGCCATTCCTCCCGACTCGAGCTTGGACAGATCGAGCAGCGCGTTGAGCAGAGAGAGCAGACGTTCGCCGCTCTGATCGATGCGGCCGAGATAGTGCTGGAGCTTGCTCGGGTCGCCCCGGCCGGCGGAGATCTTGTCGAGGCCCAGGCGCGCGAACGACAGAATCGCGTGCAGAGGCGTGCGCAGCTCGTGCGACATGTTCATGAGGAATTCGGACTTGGCGTGATTTGGCCCGTTCGGCCGCCTCCATGGCCTCGCGCAGCGCACGCGTGCGCTGCGCCACCAGCTCCTGGAGATTGTCGCGATGGCGCCGCAGTTCCGCCTCCGCATCCTGACGCGCGCGCTCGACACGTGCGCTCTCGAGTGCGATGACGATGTAATCGGCCGCCTCGACCAGGGTGCGGTGCTCGTGCTCGGTCCAGTTGCGGGGCACGGGGCTGTCGACCCACACGGACCCGACCAGCCGTGTACCCAGCCGCAGCGGCGCATGCAGGCTGGCGCGCACCGGCCCTTCGAACACCGCCTCGAACAGGCGCAGAGCCTCGTCATCCCCGGCGAAGTCCGCGCGCACTGATACGTTGCCTGCGCGCAGCTGCCCGAGCAGCATCGGCACACGCCGCAGATCGAGTTCGCGCCCGGTCAGCACCGGCAATGCCGCGCAACCGCTGGAAGCCGCCACGCGTGCACATCCGTCCGGCTCCATCGTGGCGATGCAGACGCGGGCCTGCCCGAAGTCGCGCGCGAGGGCCTGCACGGCCCGGCGCCGTACTTCGTCCAGCCCGAGCATGCGCGCCATCGCCCCGGCGATCTCGTTGAGCACACGCAGCCGCTCTTGCGTCTCGCGCAGCGCGTGTTCCGCCCGCTTGAGCGCGGTCACGTCGGTATTGACGCCCACCATGTAGCGGCTGCCGTCAGCGAGCGTGACCGCGTGCTTGGTCTCGAGGATCCAGTCCGCCCGGTCGCCCGGCGCATAGGGGCGGTGCTCGAAACTCACCACGCCTTCGCTGGTGAACGCCTCGTCGTCCTGCGCCTCCATCAGGTGCCGGGCCTCGGGGGAAAGCGCGTCCTCGAGCCGGGTTCCGATCAGAGCCTCGCGCGGGCGCTGCATCGTCCGGCACAGCGCGTCGTTTGCCACCACCACGCGCCGCCCGAGGTCCTTGACCACCACGGCGCCTGGAATGGCGTTGAGCACCGCGTCCAAGAAGCGTCTGCTGCGCTCGACCTCCAGCGCGGCCTCCTTCTGCAGCGTGATGTCGGCGGCGGCGCCGACCAGGTACTCGCTGCCTTCGGGAAGGCGCAGCAGCACCTTGGTCTTGTACAGCCAGCCGCTTGCTCCGGCGAGGGTATGGAAGGTCTGTACGCCGACGAACCGCTCTGCGGTGTCGAACACCTTGTCGTCTTCCTCCCAGTTCGCCGCGGCCACGTCCTGCGCGAACGCGTCGAAATCGGTGCGCCCGAGCAGTTCCGTGCGCGACTTGCCGACTGCCTGGCAGAACGCATCGTTGAGGATGACGTAGCGGTGGCTGCGATCCTTGACGAACACCGGCTGCGGCAGTGCCGCCACCAGCGCGTCGAGGAAGCCGCGGCTGCGTTCGGCGGCGAGCACGGCGCGCTTGGTATCGGTGATGTCGACGTTGACGCCGACCACGTAGCGCGACCCGTCGTCCAACTCGATCGAGCACTTGGTGCGCGAAATCTAGCGGTCCGAACCGTCGAACACCGACAGGTGATCCTCCCAGCTCAACGGATAGTCGCTGGCGAGCGCGGCATCGTCCTGCGCGAAGCAGGCGTGCGCCCACTGCGCGGGCGCGATGTCGACGTCGGTCTTGCCCACCAGGGCGGCCGCCTCGCGCTGCACCAGCCGGCTGAAGGCGTCGTTGACGATCACGAACCGGTGCGCATCGTCCTTGACGAACATGGGCAGAGGCGCCGAATCGAGGATCTTCTCCAGAAACTGCCGGCTGCGCTCGACCTCGTGCCGTGCGGCGCGCTGCGTGGTCAGATCGTTCACCGACACGATCAGCACGCGGCGGCCGTCGGGCAGGCCCATCGCCCGCTTGGACTTGATGCCCCAGCGCTCGTGTCCGTCCACCGAGTGCAGCGGCCCCTCGGTGGTGTGCTCCCCGGCAACGTCCCACGCCTGCCCATCCTGCTCGGCGATGCGCGCAGCCAGCTCGGGCGGAAACAGCTCTTCGGCCGTGCGGCCGAGCAATGACTCGCGCGCACGCCCGACCAGGCGCGAGCCGGCGTCGTTGACCAGGATGATGCGCCCCCGTTCGTCCTTGACCCACAGCGGACTGGGACTCGCGTCGAGGATCGCCTCCGCCATCTGCTGGGCGCTCTTGGCCTGAGCCTCCGCCTGCTTGATGGCGGTGATGTCGGTGATGGAACCGACCACGCACGCGGTTCCGTCGGCCAGGATGGCACGTCGCTTCGACTTCAGCACCCAGCGCGGCTGCCCGACGGCGGTGACGAACACCTCCTCGCTCTGGAGCGGCTCGCCGCTGGCCAGGACCTGGTCGTCCTGCGCCCACGCCCGCTCTGCCTGGTCGCGCGGGAACAGATCGAAATCGGACCAGCCGATCAGACGCTCGCGCCCGACTCCGAGGAAGGCGCACGAGGCCTGGTTCTGGATGATCCAGCGGTGGTCCACGTCCTTCACGAACACGGGAGTGGGAACGGATTCGACCACCGTATCCAGCATCGACTGGCTCCGCTCGAGTTCCTGCGCGGCGCGCCGCAGCGGCGTGACGTCGTGCATGATCGCGACCACGCCGTGTCCGCCGCCGGGCAGCCGGAACGCGCGCTTGTGCTTGACCACGCTGTGCCAGATGCCGTTCGTTCCGACGAACTCGGTATCGAAGGTCAGTACGCGGTCGGCCGCGCGCGCCTGCGCGTCCTCCTCCAGGATGCGCTCGAGCTGATCGCCGGCGTACAGATCGCGGTCGGTGCACCCGATCTGCCGCGCTTCGGCCATGCCCACCAGTTCCTCGTTGGCGGGATTGCTCAGCAGCAAACGTCCGTCCTGATCCTTCACCGCGATCGGAACGGGCGCGGCGTCGAACACGGCGTCGAGCAGCGCGCGCGCCGATTCCAGTTGCTGCTGGGCGCGGCGCTGCTCGGTGAGATCGGTCACCGACACCACCAGGATGCGGCGGCCATCGGGCAGGCGGATGCCGCGCTCGCGCTTGATGCCCCAGCCCACGCGGCCATCGATGGACAGGATCTCCGCCTCGGTGCTGTGCACGCAATCGGTCTGCAGCGCCGCGTGGTCCTGCAGCGCGATCCTGCGCGCCTCCTCGGCCGGATACAGCTCGTCCGCGGTCCTGCCGATGAACTGGGATGCCGACGACCCGAGCAGCACGGCCGCCGCTTCGTTCATCAGGATGTAGCGCCCCGCCTCGTCCTTCACCCACTGCGGACTGGGACTGTCGTCGAGCACGGCGTGGAGGAGTTCGCGCTGGTTCTCGACCTCGGCCTGCGCCTGCTTGCGCTCGGTGATGTCATCCACCACCACCATCACCCCGCGCCGTCCGTCCGGCAGATCGGCCGCACGCTTGTGGCGCACCACCCAGCGCGCCTCGCCCGACATGCTGTCCATCGCCGACTCGAGCGTGAGCGCACGGCCCGTCTCCAGCACCGTGCGATCCTCCTCGACGTAGCGTTGCGCCTGTTCAGGCAGATAGAGCTCGAGATCGGTCTTTCCGACCATGGTCGCCGGATCGACCTTGTGCAGCACCCGCGCCGCGGCGTTCACGAGCAGGTAGCGCCCCTGCGGATCCTTTACCGCGACCGTTGCCGGAATGGCGTTCAGCACCGCGTCCAGCAGCCCGTTGACGGACTCCAGTGCGCGCTTCTTTTCCTCCAGGGCCGCAGTCATTTCCCGCGCCAGCGCCTGTGCCCGCATGCGGGTGCGCGAAGCCAGCAGCACTATCCAGAACAGCAGCACGGAGGCCAGCGAACCCAGGATCGCGATGAGAAGCGGCGATGCAAGCAGCCAGGCGCGCTCGTCCAGCGTAGGACGCAGCATCAGTGTCCAGCTGCGCTCGCCCACCGTCACGGTGCGCGCCATGTGCCATTCCCGCGCGTCCGGTTCGTCCAGCGCAGCGCGACTGGCGCTGTCGTACAGACGGGCATCGGCGGACGCGCCCGCGCTGTCGTGGATGCGCAGGTGCGAACCGGCTCCGCCATGAATGGCAGCAAGCAGCTCGTCGGCAAAGTAGGGGATGTAGACCCAGCCCATCAGCGCAGCGCGGCGTGCCTGAACGGTCGCCGGATCGCTTCCGGGCCGGTACACCGGAAGCACGTGCAACAGGCCCGGTTTGGCCGGCTGGTGGACGTCCTGGATCAGGTGCACGCGCGCCGTGAGCACCGGTTCGCCGGTGTCCCGGGCGCGTTGGAGCGCCTCCAGCCGCCGCGCTTCCGTGAGCATGTCGTAGCCCAGCGCACGCCCGTTGCGGCCTTCGAGGGGCTCGAGGAACGCCACTGGAGCGTAATGCGCGCGTGCCCCGGCGGGATGGACGGAAAAGCCTGGCAGCGCGTCCCGACGCATGGCGCTCTCGAAGCGCGCGAGTGCATCGCCCCCGGCCAGGTAGGGCGTGAATCCCAGCCCGAGGATGCCCGGGAAGCGCTCGCGCAGGCGGGTGCTGCGCGCATACCTCGCCCACTGCTCGCGCGTGAGTCCGGGATTGGCCTGGAACAGGGCGGCCGCGCCGCGCAGCACCTGCTCGTAGGAACGCATGCGCTCCTCGAGCTTGAGGGCGAGCTCCGCCCCCTCGCGATCCAGTTGCACGCGCCGCCGATCCTGCGCCAGCTGGTGCGCGTGTGCGGCCCACAGCGCCACCCCGCCGAGGGAGACGATCAGGACGATCCATGCCAGCCAGGTGCTGCGCACGGAATGGAGGGCGGAGATGCGGGTCGTCATCGTTGTGCTGCGGGGACAACCCGCCCTGGAGCTTATCGACGCCGCACTGTGATACTTTACCTGCGAGAAAACCCGACACAGCGGAGAAGGCATTGAAGGTGAAGCGATTCCTCGCCACCACCCTGTTCCTGTGGAGCGCCACGGCCAATGCCGATCCCCTGCTCACCTACCCCCTGACCGTCAAGGGCCATGCGCTGCGGGCGGAACTCGCACGCACGGAGGAGGAGAAGCGCACCGGCCTGATGTATCGCAAGCAACTCGCAGCGAACGGCGGGATGCTGTTCGTCTACGAACGCGAGGGCGTGTGGGCAATGTGGATGAAGAACACTTATGTCCCGCTGTCGGTCGCGTTCATCGATCGCAACGGGATCATCGTCAACATCGAGGACATGGAACCGCTCACCGAGGACAGCCACCAGGCGCGAGGCCCGGTCAGATACGCGCTGGAGGTGAACCGGGGATGGTTCGAGAGGCGGGGCATCGGACCGGGCGACCGCGTCGAGGGGCTGACCCGGCTGCCCCGGGAGTGATTCGGCTGCCCCGGGAGTGCTTCGGTTGCCTCGGGAATGCTTCGGCTGCCTCGGGAGTGACCCGGCTGCCCTGGGGAATTATTCGGCTGCGCCGGAGACGAAAAGGGCCCTGCGAGAGGGCCCTTTGTCATGCGTCGCGGGACGCTGTCAGGCGAGGTTCTTCGCGGCGAGGTCCCAGTTCACCAGGTTCGCCAGGAAGCTCTCGACGAACTTCGGCCGGGCATTGCGGTAATCGATGTAGTAGGCATGCTCCCACACGTCGATGGTGAGCAAAGCCTTGTCGGCGGTCGTAAGAGGGGTCGCCGCGTTCGACGTGTTGACGATGTCGAGCGAGCCGTCCGGCTTTCGGACCAGCCAGGTCCAGCCCGAGCCGAAATTGCCCACTGCCGACTTGATGAAGGCTTCCTTGAACGCATCATGGGAGCCCCACTTCCTGGTGATGCCATCGGCAAGCGCACCGGCCGGCTGGCCGCCGCCGCCGGGCTTCATGCAGTGCCAGAAGAACGTGTGATTCCAGACCTGCGCGGAATTGTTGAACACGCCCCCGGAGGACTTCCTGATGATGTCCTCGAGACCCATGTTCTCGAACTCGGTGCCCTTGATCAGGTTATTGAGGTTGGTGACGTAGGCCTGGTGATGCTTGCCGTAATGGAACTCCAGAGTCTCCTTGGACAGATGAGGCTGGAGCGCATCCATCGCGTACGGAAGTGCAGGAAGTTCGTGCTGCATCGTGCGGTCTCCGATGGTGGTGAACCGATCATTCTAGCGAAACCGGCGTCGGCTTTCGACGAGCCTGTCCGGGCAGCCGCTGGATTCCGGCTCGCCGGCATGACGAAGACCCCGTCGCCCCGACGAACAAAAGCCTGCCCCGGAGGGCTTTAATCCGGGGCCGGGACCCAGCCAGACAGAGCAAGCTTCTCGCCATGCGCCGAGGAAGGGAGCGCATCCGAATGGCGCGTCAGGCAGCTGAGTCGATTTTGCAACACTGTGGCAAGGGTGTCTCGCCAGGGGGCGCCTGGAGGTCTAAGATCGCTGACTGGAGATCTTGGGCAGCCCTCCCTGCAAGGAGGTTCCATGGGCACACGTCTGTTACGCATATCCCTGTCGACTTTGCTTGCCTGCAATGGACTGGTCCATGCGCAGGATGGCGGGCTGCGTCTGCAGGAACTGCGTTTCGAGAGCCTGCGTCCGGGCGCCGCACTGCTCGACGGGCGCGGCGGCGCCGAGGGGCGCGAAGAGGGCTACGACTACAGCGCGCTGAGCGATCCGCTCGGCCACGAACTCGCGACCGGTGTCTACCGCCCTGTCTCCGAGCGCCTCACCACGCTCCTGGAAACGACCCAGTCCCTGAGCACGGGACTGACCAGCGAATGGTCGCTGCTAGGTCAGGTGGGCACCAGCTTCGGCGACGGCTGGGGGTTCAGCGCCGGTCTGCGCCATAGCGAACTGGGTCTGCAGCAGCCGCTGGCCGCAATGCCGGCGGTATCGGCCGGATACGCGGATCTGGGCATGCTCTCGCTGGAGCGCAGCTGGAACGGATATCGCGGCTCCTACACCTACTACGCCGGACGCGCGGACAACGGCGGCAGCGCCAGTGGACACCGCTTCCAGCTGCACTATTTCTATGGCGAGCGCAATTCGATAGGACTGAGCTACACGCACGGCCAGACTCTCGGGCTGGGCCCGCACACGCCGGACGAGAGCGACCTGCGCAACCTGGGCATCACCGGCGAGCACTGGTTCACCCGGCGCTGGGCGGTGAATTACAACGCGCTGGTCGAGGACTTCGGCGACGGTGGGCTCAAGCCCGAACTGCGGCTGGGCCTGCGCCTGCGCTTCTGATTCCAGCCGCCCTGCCGGTCCGGGGTTGCCGCCCGGCCGCGGGCGCGTTATAACCCTCCCCGAACTCGCGTTCCCCTCCTCCCTGGTCATGCCGGCACTTCGCGCGGCCGTTGCCGGTCACGCGCGTTCGACGTACACCGCTCCCCACCGTGCACAAGGATGAGCCCCTGATGTCGCTTCGTGTCTTGCGTCGCGCCGCGCGCCTCGCGCTGCTGCCGATCCTGATCACCGCCTGCGGAAAGACGCAGCAGCCGGCCCCGCCGCCCCCTCCTCCGCCGGAGGTCGCCATCGTCACGGTGCAACCGCGCACCATCCCGGTCACGTTCGAATACGTAGGCCAGACGGCAGGCGCACAGGAAGTGGAGGTGCGCTCCCGCGTATCCGGCATCCTGACGAGCTGGAATTACGAAGAAGGCAAGGTGGTGAGGAAGGGACAGAGCCTGTTCACCATCGACCCCGCGCCCTTCCGCACCGCGCTCGTCCGCGCCGAGGCGACCCTGGCCGGGACCCAGGCGCGGCTCAGTCAGGCCAGACGCGAGATCGAGCGCCTCACGCCTCTGCTGGAGAAGGGCATGGTGGCACGCAAGGTATTCGACGATGCGGTGGCCACGGAGGAAGTCGCTGCCGCGGAGGTCAAGGCGGCCGAGGCGGCGCTGGAGCAGACCCGCCTCGATCTCGCCTATACCCGGGTGGAGGCGCCGCTGAACGGGGTGACCAGCCGGGCGCTGAAATCCATCGGCAGCCTCGTGGAAGCGCAGCAGACGCTGCTCACCACCATTTCACAGGTCGATCCGATCCACGTCGTGTTCGCCGTATCGGAAAGCGACCACCTGCGACTGGCCGCGCAGGCCGGCAGCGGCAGGCTGGTGCTGCCGCGAGGCGGCCACTTCGAAGCGAGCGTGCGCCTGTCCGACGGCACCACCTATGCGCGCAGCGGCAAGGTCGATTTCGCCGACGTGCGCATCAATCCTGCCACCGGCGCGAGCGAGATGCGCGCGGTGCTGCCCAATCCCGACCAGGACCTGCGCCCCGGGCAGTTCGTGCGCGTGCGTCTGGACGGCGCCAGCATTCCGTCCGCGCTGGCGGTGCCGCAGCGCGCCGTGCTGGAAGGCCCGCAGGGCAAGCTGGTCCTGGTGGTGAATGGCGCGAGCGTGGTGGAGCCGCGCCCGATCCAGGTCGGGCAGTGGGCCGGTGACGAGTGGATCGTGGAAAGCGGCCTGAAGGCGGGCGATCGCGTGATCGTGGACGGTGTGATCAAGGCCCCGCCCGGAACGACGGTGAAGGCCACGCCGCTGGCCAGCACGCAGGCAGCCGCGACCGCACCGGTGGCAGCCGCGCAGAGCAATCAGACCAAGAACTAGCCCATGTTCTCGCGCTTCTTCATCGACCGTCCGATCTTCGCGGCGGTGCTGTCGGCGTTCATCATCCTGGCCGGCCTGGCGGCGATCCGCGTGCTGCCGATCGCCCAGTATCCCGAGATCGCGCCGCCTGTGGTCACCGTGCGGGCCATCTATCCGGGTGCCTCGGCGCAGACCCTGGAGCAGACCGTCGCCGCGCCGCTGGAGAACCAGCTCACGGGCGTCGAGGACATGATCTTCATGTCGTCGAACTCCGGCTCCAACGGGCTGCTCGAGATCCAGATCACCTTCGACATCGGCGCCGACGCCGACAAGGCGGCGCTCAACGTCAACAATCGCGTGAAGCAGGCGGAGGCGCGCCTGCCCGAGGAAGTGCGGCGCCAGGGAGTGACGGTGGAGAAGGGCTCGTCCTCCTTCCTCTTCGTCTACGGCTTCTATTCGCCCGACGGGCGCTTCGACGACGTCTACACCAGCAACTACGTCACGCTCAATGTCCTCGATGCGCTCAAGCGCGTGCCGGGTACGACCAATGTGCAGATCTTCGGCGCGAAGGACTACGCCATGCGCATCTGGCTGCGGCCCGACCGGCTCACGCAGCTCGGACTGACGCCCGATGACGTGATACGCGCGATCGGCGAACAGAACGCGCAGTTCGCCGCCGGCAAGGTCGGACAGAGCCCCTCCGGCCAGAGCCAGCAGCTGGTCTACACGATCACGACCAAGGGCCGCCTGTCGGCGCCGGAGGAGTTCGAGAACATCATCGTGCGCGCGCAACTCGGCGGCTCCGCCATCCGCGTGCGTGACGTCGCCCGGGTCGAGCTGGGCTCGAAGGACTACGAGTTCATCGGCCGCGTCAACGGCAAGCCCGCCACGCTGGTGGGCGTGTTCCTGCAGCCGGGCGCCAATGCGCTCGACGTGGCCGAACAGTGCAATGCGGTGATGGCCGACCTGGCCAAGCGGTTTCCGCAGGGCCTCGCGTATGCGAACGTCTACGACACCACGCGCTTCGTCGAGGTATCCATCCGCGAGGTGGTCAAGACACTGGCCGAAGCGATGGCGCTGGTGTTCCTCGTGGTGTTCCTGTTCCTGCAGAACTGGCGCGCCACACTGATCCCCTTCGCCGCCGTGCCGGTTTCGCTGATCGGCACCTTCGCCGGGATGCATCTGCTCGGCTATTCCATCAACACGCTCACCCTGTTCGGCATGGTGCTGTCGATCGGCATCGTGGTGGACGACGCCATCGTCGTGCTCGAGAACGTCGAGCGCATCATGCGCGAGGAGAAGCTGTCCTCGCGCGAGGCGGCGATCAAGGCGATGGGAGAGGTCACCGGTCCGGTGATCGCCATCGTGCTCGTACTGTGCTCGGTGTTCGTGCCGGTGGCTTTCCTGGGCGGCCTCACCGGCGAGCTGTACCGGCAGTTCGCCGTCACCATCGCCATCGCCGTGGTGATCTCGGGCTTCGTGGCGCTCACGCTCACCCCATCGCTGTGCGTGCTGCTGTTCAGGAGCGGCCACCACCACGAACCGCGCGGCTTCTTCCGCTGGTTCAACACCTGGTTCGCGCGGCTGACGGTGCGCTACGCCGACGGCGTGGCCTGGATGCTGCGCCGGGCGGCGATCGGCCTGGTCCTGTTCGCAGGCATGGTTGCCGCCACCCTGTGGCTGTGGCAGTTCACGCCCACCAGCCTGGTACCGGACGAGGACACCGGCTATTACATCGGCGCGGTATTCCTGCCCGACGGAGCCACCCTGCAGCGCACCGACGCCGTGGTGCAGAAGGTCACGCAGGCGATGCTGTCCAACCCGGCCAACGAGCACGCCGTCGCCTTCACCGGCCTGGACTTTCTCGGCGGGGGCTTCCGCAACAGTGCCGCGACGATCTTCGCCTCGCAGATCCACTGGGACCAGCGTCCCGGCGTCTACACCCCGCAGCTCGTGGGCGAGTTCTTCGGCAAGACCGCCGGCATCAAGGAGGGTCTGGTGCTGGCGTTCCCGCCACCGCCTATCATGGGGCTGGGCAATGCCGGCGGCTTCGAGTTCTATATCCAGAACCGCGGTGAAGGCGGACCGAAGCGGCTGGCCGAAGTCATGGGGCAGTTCCTCGAGCGCGCGGCCAAGGATCCACGCTTCATGTACGTGCAGACCCTGTGGCGGCCGAACGTGCCGCAACTGTTCGTCGACGTGGACCGCGAGAAGGCGAAGGCCCTCGGTGTTCCCATCGATGCGCTCTACAGCACGCTGGCCGCGACGGTCGGTACCTACTACGTGAACGACTTCAACAAGTACGGGCGCACCTGGCAGGTTCTGATGTCGGCCGAGCCGGATTACCGGCAGCGGCCCGACGCCATCGGCGACCTGTTCGTGCGCTCGGTGCAGGGCGAGATGATTCCGCTGAAATCACTGGCGAGCGTCAGCTATTCGGCCGGGCCCGACTCGCTGGATCGCTTCAACAACCTGCCCGCCGTGAAGATCCTCGGGCAGGGCGCTCCGGGCATCAGCTCCGGACAGGCGATCGCCGCAGTGGAGGAGATCGCGGAGCAGGTGCTGCCGCCGGAGTTCAGCTACGACTGGGGCGGCGCCTCGTATCAGGAGAAGCGCTCCGGGGGTACCTCCGCGCTGGCCCTGGGGATGGCGGTGATCATGGTGTTCCTGATCCTGTCCGCGCAGTACGAACGCTGGTCGCTGCCGCTGTCGGTACTGATGGCGCTGCCGTTCGGCACCTTCGGCGCGCTGGCCGCGATCTGGGTAAACAATCTCAAGATCCCTCTGCTGGGCGGCAGTCCGCTCACCAACGACGTGTACTTCCAGATCGGACTAGTCACGCTCCTCGGACTGGCGGCGAAGAACGCGATCCTGATCGTCGAATACGCACTGCTGAAGTTCCAGGAAGGCCTGTCGCCGTCCGCCGCAGCGCTCGAGGCGGCGCGCCTGCGCTTCCGGCCGATCCTGATGACCTCGCTCGCGTTCATCCTGGGCGTGATGCCGCTCGCGCTGTCGAGCGGCGCGGGAGCCGGGGCGCGGCACTCGGTGGGCACGGGCGTGATGGGCGGAATGATGGCGGCAACCTTCCTCGCCATCTTCTTCATTCCTCTGTTCTTCAAGCTGATGAGTGGCGGCGGATTGCGCGAGACTCGCCGGGCCCACGAGTTGCGCGCGGAGATCGAGCACCACAGGGGGATGGCGCATCACCCCGTGGATCACCCGCACGTCGCGCCGGGTCTGCGCTCATAGGAGACGGGGCGGTAGCACTGGAGCGAGCCGATGCCGCGATCATCTGGCGCCCGGGGACGACAGATGCGCAATGTCGTGACGATGCTGAACAAGTGTTTTGCATTTCACATTACACTTGGATTCGAGCACCGGGCCTCGGGGCGGGCCGCGGCGAGCACGCAACCACGAAGAGGCGCAGGCATGAATACGCCCCAACATGCCCCATGGCAAACCGCCGGCGACACCGAGATCGCGTTCGCCATCGACCGCTTCTGCAATTTCGCGCATCTCGGCACCGGCTGGACTGCCCTCACCGGGTGGGCCGTGGAGGAGATGGTGGCCAGGCCCGTGGCCGACTTCGTGCACCCCGCCGACCGCCCTGCCGTGCTGGAAGCCTTGCAGTCGCTCCTGCGCCGGGAGATGTACTCCTGCCGCATTCCTGCGCGCTGCCGGCGGCAGGACGGCATGTACTGCTGGGTGGAAATCCACGCGCATCCGCATGCGCAGGACGCCGCCGATGCTGCCGGTGTGCGCGGCACGATGGTGGATATCACCAATCGCCGCAAGGGCATGCGCGCACTGCGCGAGAGCGAGGCGCGCTTCCGCGCCATCTGCGAGGCCTCGCCGCTGGGCGTGTACGTGACGGACGCCAACGGCAACTGCATCTTCGCCAATGCCAACTACGAACTCATCTCCGGGGTGCGCGCCGAACGCATCCGCCGGCGCGGCTATCTGAGTACGGTCCATCCCGGGGACGTCGGTCAGGTGCGCGAGGCGGCGGAGGCCGCACGCCTGGCGCGCCGGCCGTATCGCGGCGAGCACCGCTACGTGCATGAAGACGCCACGCAGATCTGGAGCCGCACCAATGCAGCGCCCATCCTCGACGGCGCGCGCTACCTGGGCAGCGTGCACGTGGTCGAGGACATCACGGCGCAGCGGCAGGCGGCCGAAGCGCTGCGCGAGAGCCAGGAACGGCTCACGCTCGCTCTCGAGGGATCGGGCCACACCCTCATCGACTGGGACCTGCACAGCGGTGAGGTCTACCTGAGTGAACAGTGGAGCCGCATGGTAGGCAGCGCCCAGGGCGCCGCCGTCACCACCGTGCGCGACCTGCTCGGCCTGGTGCATGCCGAGGACCTGGATCGGTTCGAAGCCGCGATGGAAGAGACGCTCCAGGGATCGCGGCCCTTCCTGCGGGCGCAGGCTCGCGTGCAGACACGCACGGCGGGCTGGCGCTGGATCGAGATGCACGCGCGCGTGATGGAGCGCGGCGCTGCCGGCGAGGCGTTGCGCGTCGCCGGCACCATTGCCGACATCACCGAGCGGAAGAACTTCGAGACGCGTCAGAGCGAATTCATGGCCACCGTGAGCCACGAACTGCGCACGCCGCTGGCCAGCGTGCTGGGCGCCCTGGAAGTGCTGCGCGACGAGTTCCGCGAGCACGTCCCGGAGAACGCCAGGCGCTTTCTCGACATGGCCCTGCGCAACGGCGGGCAGCTGGCAGGCCTCATCAACAGCGTGCTCGACCTCGAGCGCATCGAGATCGGCCTGCACGAGTTCGACCTGCGCAACGTCGAGGCGTCCGCCCTGCTCGCCCTGGCGATGGAGGCCAACGCCCCCTATGCGATGAAGCTGGATGTGTCCATGGCGATCGACCACCCGCGCACGCGGGCGATGGTATGGACCGATGCGGACCGCGTGCAGCAGATCCTCACCAACCTCATCTCCAACGCGGTGAAGTTCTCGCCGGCCGGGGCAGGCGTCACCCTGGGATGCGAGGCGAAGAAAGACAAGGTACGTCTGTTCGTGCGCGATCAGGGGCCGGGCATTCCGGCGGAGTCGCGCGATCAGATCTTCCAGCGCTTCGGGCAGGCGAGCAACCACGATCGCGCGCGCCTGCCGGGAAGCGGCCTGGGGCTGTCCATCTGCAAGGCGCTGGCCCTGCGGCTCGGCGGCGACATCGGCTTCCGTTCCGTGGTCGGGCATGGCAGCGTGTTCTGGATCGACCTGCCGCGCGGCAGGAGCGGCGGCGTGCGCGAAACACATGCGGGCGACGAGGAGCGGCACGCACCGATCGGGGACAGACCGCGCCGGCAGCGCGCGGACATCTGAGGCGGGAGCCGCCTCAGCTCAGTTCGCGCACCACGGTGCACCAGGCGGCAGCCAGATTGCGCCGGTCGTACCCCCCTCCCCCGAACGCCATGATCCTGCCTGCGCAGAACTCGCCGGCCAGGTGCCGCAGGCTGCGTGCAGCGTGCGCGTAGGCATTCACGCCGTAGCGCAGTTGACCAAGCGGGTCACCGGCCATGGCGTCCGCGCCGCACTGGAACAGCACGAACTGCGGACGGAAGCGGCGCAGGTGGGCCACCACGTCCGGCCACACCGCGAGGAACTGCACATCCCCGGCCCCGGCAGGCAGATTGAGGTTGAGCTTGGTTGCGCGCGCATCGCCCCGTCCTGTCTCCTCGGGACGCCCGGTTCCAGGGTAGAGCGAGCGCCAGTCCTGGTGCACGTCGGCGATGATCAGGTCGGGATCGTGCTCGTAGGCGTGGAAGATGCCGTCGCCATGGTGCACGTCGATGTCGACGTAGGCGACGGTGCGGATGCCGTAGTCGGCGCGCAGGGTCTCGATCACCACGCCCAGGTCGCTGAACACGCAGAACCCCGCAGCATGATCGCGTCCGGCGTGGTGCAGACCGCCGATGGGCTGAAATGTCGCCCGGCATTCGCCCCGCATCACCAGTGCCAGTCCGTCCAGCGCGGCGCCCACCACCGCCGCACCTGCCTCGAACACGCCCGGAAAGACGGGTGTATCGCCACTATCGAGCAATTCCAGGCCGTCGCGCTCGGCATGGGCCACTCTGTCGACGAACGCTGCGCCGTGAAAGCGCTCCAGTTCCGTCCGTGACGCCATGCGCGAGGGGCGCAGCGGCGCTGCACGATGCAGCGACTGCGCGGACAGCTCCGCGAGGAACGCGCCCTGGCGGTCGACGCCGAGCGGATGTCCTGCAGGGACGCCGTAGCGCCCGAGCGCCGCATCGGCGAACAGGCACAGCGCATCTCTCATGCCGGCCGCGCCGGTGCCGGCGCACGGCGCGCACAGCGCACCGCCCAGCATGCGCAGCGCACGCCTGCGGGCGCGGTCCGGTCCAGGCGCATCACAGTGGCGCACCGCAGTTCCAGCAAATCTGAAAGTTGCTCGGGCTGTCCTCCGCGCACGCGGCACAGGTTCGCGTGCCGGTCGCCGGCGCGCTGCGCTGGAACGCGTCCAGCAGCGCGGCAGCGCGCACCAGATCCTGCTCGTCCACCCACAGTTCGGGCCACGATTCCTGGACCGGCAACTGCCCCACGCCCCCCTGGGCGTGCTCGTTGAACACCCGGGTCTCGATTCCGGCCTGCTCGAGCAGGCCGCGCAGGATGTGGGCCTCGGGAAGATTGGCCGCGCGGCACAGACGTTTCATGACGGCAGAGAGGGCTGCGGACAGCTGCGATGATAGCGGAGCGCCGCAGGAAGCCAAGTCCGCGATGCCAGTACGCGATGCCGGTACGCGATGCCGACCCGCGACGCCGACCCGTGACGCCGGGCCGGTCGACGTGTCCCGCGGCCCGATGGCGTCAGAACAGCTCGAGCTGGGCGGCCGGACGCGGTGCGCGGAAGCGGGTGCAGTCGAGCGCCAGCCGGCGCTGGCGATTCAGGCCGAGGCGCGCGCACGCGACCTCGAAGCGCCTGGCGAGCAGTTGCGCGAACAGACCCTCCCCGCGCATGCGCGAGCCGAAGCCCGGATCGTTCTCCCGCCCATCGCGCATGGCACGCACACGGCTCATCACGTGATCGGCCTTGAGCGGATAGTGATGGGCGAGCCAGTCCTGGAACAGGCCCTTCACCTCCCAGGGCAGCCGCAGCAGCACGTAGCCGGCGGAGCGCGCACCGGCTGCGCGTGCCGCCTCGAGGATCGTCTCGAGCTCCGAGTCGGTCAGAAAGGGAACGACGGGCGCCACCATCACGCCCACCGGAACGCCGGCCTGTGCGAGGCGGCCGATGGCCTCCACGCGGCGCCGCGGCGCGCTGGCACGCGGCTCCATGCGCCGCGCGATCGAATGATCGAGCGTGGTGACGCTGACGAAGGCCTGGATCAGATTCTTGCGCGCCATGTCGGCGAGCAGATCGATGTCGCGCTCGATCAGCGCGTTCTTCGTCACCAGCGTGCACGGGTGCTCGCACTCGGCGAGCACTTCCAGGATCGCGCGCGTGATGCGCCGCTCGCGCTCGATCGGCTGATAGGCATCGGTGTTCACGCCGATCGCGAGGGGTTCCACGCGATGGCCGGGCCTGCGCAGTTCCTGGCGCAGCACCTCGGCCGCATTGTCCTTGGCGAACAGCCGCGTTTCGAAATCGAGCCCCGGGGACAGGTCGAGGTAGGCGTGGGAGGGCCGCGCATAGCAGTAGATGCAGCCATGCTCACAGCCGCGGTAGGGATTGATGGAAGCGTCGAACGGAACGTCCGGCGACCGGTTGCGCGTGACGATGCTGCGCGCGCGCTCCTCGACCACCACGGTGCGCGGACGTGCCGGCTCGTCCTCGCACGGCCGGTCCCAGCCGTCGTCCACCGCGATGCGCTCCTCCGACTCGAATCGCCCGTGCGGATTCCCCGGCGCCCCGCGCCCCTCGTGCGGCCGCGCGGCAGCGCCGCCCACGGTCTTCAGCCCCATATCCCGTCCCTCCGCGCCGTATACTGTACGAGTATACAGAATCCGCGGAGCGCGGCGTTCAGCGCCCGGTCATCTCCAGCGCCGACCGGAACAGGGTACTGCCGGAGGAGGCGAGGCTCTCCAGGATGGTGAAGTGGTTGTCCTCCGGGCAGGGCACGTCCGCAGCCACCACGCTGCCCCAGCGCGCCTTGATCAGTGCGTGCTGCTCGTGAAATCCGCTCTGCTCCCTTCCGCCCACCGCCAGATAGAGCGGCGCCTCGGTCGCGGGAGGCATCAGCGCCGGACTGAGCCGCCTGGCCGATGCGGGATCCAGCCGCACATCGGCGTTCACGGACGGAGTCTTCATGACCGGCACGACGTCGAAGATACCGCTGATGGACAGGCCGGCGCGAAACAGCCTGGGCGGGAGGTCGGGGGCGAAGCGCGGCCATTGGGCGGCAAGCATCATCGCGGTCAGATGGCCGCCTGCCGAGTGGCCGGCAACGTAGAGCCGGCCGCCCGGCGCGCCGAAGTTGCCCGCATTGCGGTACAGCCAGGCGGAGGCCTGGAGCACCTGGCGCACGAGATCCTCCAGGCTCACGCCCGGACACAGCGCGTAGTTGATCATGGCCACGCTCACGCCAGCATCCACCAGTGGCCGGGCGACGAAGCTGTGCTGGCCCTTGTCCAGCGCGCGCCAGTAGCCGCCGTGGATGAACATCAGCATCCCGCGGCTGACTCCGCGTGCGCGGAACAGATCCATCCTCTGCAGCGGATGCGGCCCGTAGGGGACGTCCAGGTAACCGTCCATCTGCGTGCGCGCCTCCTCCGACAACCGGCCCCAGCGCTCGAAGTGGCGGGCATACTCGGGCACCGCCAGGCGGGGGTTGTAGGCGGCTTCGTAGTCCTGGGCGCTCATCTCCATCCGCATGCTCTCCTCATGGTTCGGCTACGGGACGGACGCAATTTGACCAGAAACCGGCGCAGAGGGCCGGCGCGGCGGAACGAACCGCGTCGTGCCGATGTCCCCGGGCGCGGGCCCGGGATCCGCGCTGCGGCCGGGCAGCAGCGCATCGCTGGGCACCCCGTTGACGCGCAGGTGCCCGCGCGCCAGGTCGATCTGCACGCGGTAACGGTCGCGATCGGCGGCCAGTATGCCGGCGCTGGTCCAGACTTCGATGCGTTCGCGCACGAAACGCTCGGTGAGATCGCGCGCGAACTGCTCGTCCACCTCGCCGCTGCGCTCGAGCAGCGCCGCGCTCACGCCGCGATAGGTGTCGCGCGCCATCCAGCCTTCGAGCAGCCGCGCCGAGACCTCCACCCGCGCATCCAGGCGCAGGCGTGACAGCAGGTCGCGATCCCCGGCACCGGCGTGCACCGGATCGATGGCGAGCACGCCGCTCGCCGCGAAGCTGCCATTGGGCGTGGTGAGCCGGGCGCGCTCGATGCGCAGCCGGGGCGCCCCCTCCAGAAGGTCCGCGAGAAGCGCCAGCGCCATGCGGGCATTGACCCGCGTCTGCTCCGATTCGGGGAGCGCGGCGGGCAGCCGCGCCATGCGCTCCAGGTAGGTGCGCAACGCCTCCTTGCCCAGCCGGTCGAGGTGGATGTCGATGGCGCCGTCGCGGAATCCGTCCTCGGCACCCGCATCCAGGCTGGTGCCTTCCCCCACGCGCACGCGGCACGAGAGTGCGATGGTCTTGCCAAGGTCCTCGCGCTCGAACGCGGCCTCGAGGCGACGCAGCCGTGCGCCGCCCTCCGGGCTGGACAGGCCGATGGCGGACACCGATATCGAAGTCCTGCCCGACCACGCGTCCGCCGTGCTGCGCCAGTCACCGTCCACACGCAGATCGGCGAAAGTGGCGACCACGCCCTGTCCGTGCATGGCCAGACCGGGCACTTCGAACAGCATGCGTGCGCTCCCCCGGGAATCGACGTGCAGCGAGCCCTGGGCGCCACCCCAGGTGAAGCGCACGTCCGGTTCGTCCGTCAGCGCCTTCGCGAATGCCGGGGAGCGCAGCGACACCGACAGGCTGCCGTCGAAGCCGACCACCGTGTCGGCCGTCATCGGCGCGCTGCTGCCGAAGTAGTGGTCGGCGAGCGCCCGCGCGTCTGCGCTCAGCAGCGGAACCGAGCGCACGCGCGCCCAGCCCTCGCCGACCCGCGGAAGGTGATCGGCGACGTGATGGATCTCGAAGGCCGTGGCATTGGCCAGTTCGACCCGATGCACCGCCTTGGAGGTCAGCCAGCCGCGCTCGTAGCGCACCAGGCGCGTGCGCAGCATGGCGTCCGCACCGGCAGCCAGCCGCTCCACGCGCTCGCACAGGACGTGTTCGACCAAGTGACCGACGCCCCAGGGAATGGCTGCCAGGACGAGCAATGCGCCGATGGACACACCTGTCACCTTCTTCTTCACGCGCGTGCTGCCTCCCGGAAACGGCGCGCCGCCACGAGCAGCATCCATGCCCGACGGATGAGTGCAGCAGTGCCGGTCGGCTGCGCGAGGGTGCGTGCTACCATCGGCATCCTGCGCGCTCCCGCGAGATTTCGTGCCCTCCTTCATCATGGCAGAACAATTCGCCCATCCCGAGTATCTGGTGTCGACCGAATGGCTGACACGGCACCTGCGCGACGATGACGTTCGCGTGCTCGACTGCACCACGCACCTGCCGCCGCTGCCCGATCTGTCGCTCTACGAGGTGGTTCCGGGCCGTGCCGACTTCGAGAAGGCCCACATACCCGGCGCTGCCTTCGTCGACATCGAGCACGAGGTCTCCACCCCGCATGCGCGCCTGCACTTCATGCTGCCGGATGCCGAGCGCTTTGCCGCCGCCATGGAGCAGCTCGGCATCGGCGACGACACCCTGGTGATCACCTACTCCACCGCGAGCCACTGGTGGGCCACGCGCATGTGGTGGATGCTGCGCGTATTCGGCCACGATCGGGCAGCGGTGCTCGATGGCGGTTTCCAGAAGTGGCAAAGCGAGAGCCGCCCGAGTGAGAGCGGTCCTGCGCAGGTGCGCACGCCTGCGCGCTTCACGCGCACGATGCGGCCCGGACTGGTCGCCGGCCGCGACGACGTGCTGAGTGCGGTGGGCGCCGCGAACGTATGCACGGTCAATGCGCTGCGGCCGGAGCAGCACGCCGGCACGGGCGGGGTGCACTACGGCCGCCGCGGCCACGTCAGCGGCAGCATCAACCTGCCGGCCGCGCAGCACGTCGGTGCCGACAACACGTTCAAGAGCGCCGCCGAACTACGCACGATGTTCGCGTCCGCGCTGGCCGCACCGGAGGTCATCACGTACTGCGGCGGCGGCATCGCCGCCACCAGCGTCGCGCTGGTGCTCGCGATGCTGGGACAGGATAGGGTCAAGGTGTACGACAACTCGCTCACCGAGTGGGCGGCGGACCCGTCCCTGCCGATGCAGACGGGCGCCTGAGGCGTGCCCGGGAGACACGACAAGGAGCAGAACGTGTACGAATACTTCCCGATCCAGCGCACCGACTACGACGGTCCGGTGCTGATCACCGGTGCAGGCGGCTGCATCGGCAGCTGGGCAATGGCGCTGCTGGTGCGCGCAGGCGTGCCGGTGGTGGCCTTCGACCTCACGCAGGACAGGCGCCGCCCGGGTCTGCTGCTGTCGAACGACGAGCTGGCCTCGATCCGCTGGCTCACGGGCGACGTGGCCGACACCGACACCGTCACCAAGGCGGTGGAGTCGAGCCGCGCCACTGCCATCGTCCATCTGGCCGCCCTGCAGGTGCCCTTCTGCAAGGCCGATCCGGTGGCCGGCGCCAGGGTGAACGTGGTCGGAACCATCAACGTCTTCGAAGCCGCGCGCAGGCTGGACATCCGGCGCATCACCTACGCCAGTTCCATTGCCGCCCACGGCGCGATGGAGGGACACGGCACCCTTCCCACCCTCTACGGCGCCTACAAGTTCTGCAACGAGGAGACTTCCAGGGTGTACTCCCAGGACTGGGGCGTGCACAGCGTGGGCTTGCGTCCGGGCGTGGTCTACGGCGTTGGACGCGACCAGGGCATGACCTCGAAGACCACCGTGGCGATCCTCGCCGCTGCCGCAGGCAAGGACTACACCGTGCCGTTCACCGGCCCGGTGTCCTGGCTGCACGCAGGAGAGGTGGCGAGCGCCTTCCTCAAGGCGGTGTCGAAGGAGCGCGAAGGCGCGCCGGTATTCGACATCAACGGTGTGGCCTCCGACGTGGAGAGTTCGCTCGCGGTCCTTGCAGGCATCGCCCCGGCGGCGAAGATCGGCGCGAGCGGCGCCGCGCTGCCCTTCCCGATGGCGCTGTCCGACGAACCGGTGCGCGCGCACCTGGGCAACTACGGATCGGTGCCGCTCGAGGCAGGCATCCGGGCCACCTTCGATGCCTTCCGCGGCCTGCTCGCCGCCGGCAGACTGGATGCAGCCAACCTCGCCTGAGCGCCCGATGGCGCGTCTGCCGGCAGGTCCACAGCACCCGCAGCAGGCGCGCATGCGCCGGAAGTTCCTGACCGCTCTGCTCGCCGTCCCGGCGCTGATCGGCATACCGGCGGCATACGCCGTTCCGGAGATCGACGCACCCGCACCCGCGCTCGCAGGCGAGCTGTTCTCCGGCGAGACGTTCGACCTCGCGTCGATGCGCGGCAAGGTGGTGCTCGTCAACTTCTATTCGAGCTACTGCAAGTTCTGCGCGTACGAGATCGGCCTGCTCGAATCGATCTACGAGGAACATCGCAGCGAGGGCCTCGAAGTCATCGCGGTCGGCGTGGACAGCCTCGAGGATCGCGAGCGGGTGCAGCGCACGCTCGCGCTGTACCACCTGCCGGGAACGATGGCCGCCAGCCTGACACGCAACGGATTCGGCAGGCGCTATCCGACACCGACGGCATTCGTGGTGGATCGTGGCGGCATCCTGAGACTGAAGATCACCGGCGCCAAGACGCCGCGCCATTACCGGGAAGCGATCCTGCCGCTGCTGCGCAGCGGCTGAGCCGACCGCCGCAAGCCGGTCGAGCGCGGATATTGCATGGTCCGGGCGGTTCCCCGCAGGAGTCCGCCATGAGCGCACCGCGCATCCCCTCGCACCGGTCTGTTTCGGCAATCCTCGCAGCATGCGCCGTGCTCTGCTGCACTCGCGCGCTTGCCGCCACGCCCAGCTTCGTGTGCAGCAAGGCCACGAGCTGGATGGAGAAGACCGTCTGCGGCAGCGAACGCCTGTCGAACCTCGACCTCGAACTGGCCGTCGCCTACGCACACCTGCTGCGCGCGGCCGGATCGTCGGGCGATGGTGATTTGCGCATTGGGCAGCAGCGCTGGTGGGCCGCACGCGACGAATGCCGTCGCCAGGACGAGCCGGCTGCGTGCCTGGAGAGGCGCTACACGCATCGCATCGCGGCGTTGAAGTCGCGCCCGGACTATAGCGACGCGCGCCCGGTGCGCCAGGTCGAACTGCCGCCCGAGCCGCTCTCGGCGGCCGGCGAGGGCTGGTCGAGGTCGCTGTCGCGTTACGTCAAGGCGATCCGCGCCTGCCTGGAGAAGGCGCCGCTGCCCGTGCACTGGGTGGAAGGCGCGCGCGATGACTCGACCTACGACGACGCGGTGGCGGTCTACCTGCGCGGTCCCGCACAGCAGAACTGGGTCTGCACCGCGCGGCGCGACGGCATGCAGGTACTCGCGTGGCACGACCTGGGCGGGACGCCGGACGGCGCACCCGGGGGTCCGCGCTTCTATCCGTACACGACACGGCCGGCGCAGGCGTGCGGCACACCGGTGAAGGTGCTGGACGAGTCGGACGTGCACGTCGGCTGGATCGGACCGGCATGCGAGGTCGTGGAAAGCAGTTCGCACTGATCGCGCCACATTGACGGTGCTGTCGCATGCAGCGCGCGATCCTTCATGCGGTCGAAGCGTCACGGCCGGAGCCCGGTGTAGCATGAAGGCCGGCATGGGATGAGAACCGGCACGCCGTCGGGACGCGAGGCCGTCGTGTTCCGCGATCCCGGCCAACGTCAGGCGAACAGAAATACGTGGAACGACCGCCGCAGGATTTCAGCACGCACGTGCGCAAGCACCATTCATCCACCGTGCGTGTGGCGCTGGTGCTGCTGGGCAGTGCGTTCGTCGCGCTGGGCGTGGCCGGCATCTTTCTGCCCGTGTTGCCGACCACTCCCTTCCTCCTGGTCGCTGCCGCCTGCTACGCACGCGCCTCGCGCCGCTTCTACAACGCGCTGCTCAACAACCGCTGGTTCGGCCCCGCCGTGCTGGAGTGGCAGCAGCACCGCAGCATCCGCTACCGCACCAAGCTGATCTCCATCGCGATGATGGCGGTCACGCTGAGCATCTCCATCGTCTTCTTCGTGCGCGATCCGCGGCTCCAGGCCGCACTCGCCGTCTTCGGCCTGGCACTGGCCGTGTACATGTACCGCATCCCGTCACGCGATCGTCCGTGAGGCGGCCCCCGGCAATCCGCTAGAATCACCGCAAGTCAAACAGTTGCCCGGCATCGGCCGGGCCGCGCATCCGCCCATGCAAGCGTTCCGATTCGATGCGCCGCCACTGCCGCCCGAGGCCAGCGAGGCGTGCGAGCGGGTGCGCGCCTTCCTCGCCACGGAATGCGGGGGCGGACGCTACGTGCCGCACCGCTGCTCCTGGAGCACCTTCGATCCCGAATTCAGCCGCCGCGCCGGTGCCGCCGGCTTCATCGGCGTCACCTGGCCGCGCGAGGTCGGCGGCCAGGCTCAGTCGAGCCTGGTGCGCTTCGTCATCACCCGGGAGATGCTCGCCGCCGGCGCGCCCTGCGGCGCGCACTGGATCGCCGACCGGCAGTCGGGACCGCAGATCCTGCGCCATGGCAGCGAGCGAGCACGCCGCGAGATCCTGCCGCGCGTGTGCCGGGGGGAATGCTTCTTCGGCATCGGCATGAGCGAGCCCGATTCTGGTTCCGATCTCGCCGCGGTGCGCACCCGCGCCCGCCGCCACGGCGAGGGCTGGCTGATCGACGGCAGCAAGATCTGGACGTCGCAGGCGCACCGTGTGCACTACCTCATCGTACTGGCACGCACCGGCGAGGCGGGCGAGGACCGCCACGGCGGCCTGACCCAGTTCATCGTCGATCTGTCCGCATCCGGCGTGACGGTGCGCCCCATCCACAACCTGTCGGGCGGACACGAGTTCAATGAAGTCTTCTTCCGCGAGTACTACGTCCCCGACGACATGCGCCTGGGCGACGAAGGCGCCGGCTGGGCCATGGTGACCGGCGAACTCGCCTTCGAGCGCTCCGGGCCGGACCGCTTCCTGTCCGACTACCGCCTGCTGGTGGAACTGATCGACACCATCGGGCCCGAACCCGATGCTCGCCAGGCCGCGGAGATCGGCAGGCTGGTGTCGCATCTCGCCGCACTGCTGCGCATGTCCACGTCGGTCGCCGCGCTGCTCGACGAAGGGCGCAGCCCGAACACCGAGGCGGCGCTGGTCAAGGACGTCGGCACCGCCTTCGAGCGCGAGGTGCCGGAGATCGCGCGCCTGCTCCTGCCGCTGCAGCCGAGCCTGGACGATCACGCACAGCGCCTGCCGGAGACACTCGCGCACGTGGTGCTGCATGCGCCCTCCTTCACCATCCGCGGCGGCACACGCGAGATCCTGCGCGGCATCATCGCGCGCGGACTGGGCCTGCGCTGAACGAGGCACGATGAACACTGCGACCGCCGATTCCGAGCTGACCAACCTGCTGCTGGAGCAGGCCGACCGCCTCCTGCGCGCCGAGGTGACGCGCGAGGTGCTCGCGCGTGCCGATGCCGGCGCCTGCCCCACGCCGCTGTGGGAGATATGCGAGCAGGCAGGGTTGCCGGCGGCATTGCTGCCCGAGGCCGCCGGCGGAGCCGGCATCGCGATGGCCGATGGCATGCGGCTGGTACGCCAGCTCGGCTACCACGCCGTGCCTCTGCCGCTGGCGGAGACGATGCTGGCCCAGGCACTGTGGAGCGCTGCCGGCGGGGCGCCGGTGACGGGCAGCATGACGCTGGTTGCCGAGTCGCTCGCACTACGCCGGCGTGGCGTGCGGTACACGCTCGCGGGCAGGGCGTCGCGCGTACCCTGGGGCACGGCCGTGCAGCACCTGCTACTCGAGGCGCACGACGAGGATGGCCTGCGCCTGGTGCTGGTGCCGCAATCGGCCCTGTCCGGCAAGGCCGTAGGCGAGCCGGTACGCAACCTCGCCTTCGAGCCGCGCGACACCATCGATTTCGACGCAGTCGAAGTCGACGAGGCGATGGTTCGCCAGGCGCCGCGGCAGCTGCTGTTCGCGCTCGGTGCCCTGATGCGCGCGCAGCAGATGGCAGGCGCGATGGAACGCTGCCTCGACTTTGCCGTGTCGTACGCGATGGAACGCCGGCAGTTCGGTCGGCCGATCGCGAAGTTCCAGGCAATCCAGCACATGCTGGCCGAAGCCGCGGGCCACTATGCAGCGGCGGTGGCCGCGGCGGACCTGGGCGCGGATGCCTGGGGCGGGGCGCAGTTCGAGTTCGCGGTGGCAGCCGCCAAGTCGCGCGTGGGCGAAGCCGCGGGCAAGGTGGCGGCCATCGTGCACCAGGTGCACGGCGCGATGGGCTTCACCCAGGAGCACCCCCTGCACTTCTCGACACGCCGGCTGTGGTCCTGGCGCGACGAGTTCGGCGGCGAGGGGCACTGGCAGACACGGCTTGGCCACCTGGTGTGCGCCGCGGGCGGCAGTGCGCTGTGGCCGGCGCTCACCGCCGATTGACCCGGGCAAGGACACGATCCGATGACAGAACAGCTGCAATTCTCCGTGGACGAGGGTATCGCCAGGATCGTCCTCAACCGCCCCGAGCGCCTGAACGCGTTCAACTTCGCCATGATCGACGCCTGGGTGGCGGCACTAGAGCGCTGCCGCACCGACGATGCGATCAAGGTGGTGATGGTGACCGGCGCCGGCGAGGCATTCTGCAGCGGCGGCGACATCGTGGAGATGGGCGAGCGCCTCGAGCACACGCCCGAGCAGCGCAAGAACGAACTGTTCCACCGCATCGAGCGCATCCCGCTCACCCTGGAGGACCTGGACAAGCCGGTGATCGCCGTGGTCAACGGGGTCGCCACCGGAGCGGGGATGGACATGGCACTGATGTGCGATATCCGCTACGCCGCACGCAGCGCGCGCTTCGCCGAGACTTACGTGAAGGTCGGCCTGGTGCCCGGCGCCGGCGGTGCCCACTTCCTGCCCCGCCTGGTCGGTCCCGCCCGTGCGCTGGAGATGTTCTTCACCGGCGATTTCATCGATGCCGAGGAAGCGCAGCGCATCGGCATGGTCAATCGCGTGTTCGACGATGCGCTGCTCATGCAGGAGGCGGAGAAGATCGCACGGCGCATGTGTCGCGCACCCTCGCTCACGCTGCGCATGACCAAGCGCGCCATCTACCAGGGGCTGCGCAACGACCTGCGCAGCAACCTCGACATGATCTCCTCGCACTATGCGGTGATCACCGCGACCGCGGAGCACCGCGAGCTGGTGCACGGGTTCATCACCGAGCGCGACAGGAAGAAGGGCTGAGGCGCTTGCCTGGGGAGGAGAGGCACGCGCTGCCGGGCTCCCGCGCCGGACTGGCGGCTGCGCTGATCCACCTGCTCCTGCTGGGCGTGACCGTCGTCCTGATCCTGGACAGCCGGGAGGACGCCTGGACCGGGCACTGGTTCGTCTTTCTCGCGCTCGACTTCCCGGTCAGCCTGGGCGTGATCCCGGTGGCCTGGCTGGTGCCGCCGTCGCCGCAGGGGCCGCTGTCGGACCTGTCGAACTTCTGGTGGCCGCTCGCCTATCATGCGATCGTCGGGACCGGGTGGTGGTACATCGTCGGCTGGACCATCGGGCGCAGCCTGCGCCCGGGCACCGGCGAATCCTGACCACACCATCACGGGGAGAGAGCCAATGCGATCGAAGTTCACTGCGCTGCTCGCGATGCTGGCGGCAGCACCCCAGGCACATGCCCAGCAGGATGCCATCGACACCGCCGCGCACGGCATCGAATCGCAGGTGATCGAGTGGCGGCGCGACCTTCATCGGCATCCGGAACTCTCCAATCGCGAGACGCGCACCGCACGCGTCGTGGCGGAACACCTGCGCGCATTGGGAATGAAGGTGCAGACCGGCGTCGCGCACACCGGCGTGGTCGGCCTGCTGGAAGGCGGCAGGCCGGGGTCGGTGGTGGCGCTGCGCGCGGACATGGACGCCTTGCCGGTCACCGAGGAAGCCGACGTGCCCTTCCGCTCGACGGCGCGCGGCCAGTACAACGGCCAGGAAGTGGGCGTGATGCACGCGTGCGGACACGATGCGCACGTCGCGATCCTGATGGGCGTGGCGCAGGTGCTCGCCGGGATGCGCGAACAGCTCCCGGGCAGCGTGAAATTCATCTTCCAGCCGGCCGAGGAAGGGCCGCCTGCCGGTGAGCAGGGCGGCGCGATCCACATGATCGAGCAGGGCGTGCTGGCCGACCCGCGCCCGGACGCGATCTTCGGTCTGCACGTGATCGCCGGCATTCCCGCCGGGCAGATCACCTGGCGCTCCGGCCCGCTGATGGCCAGCGCCGACTGGGTGACCATCACGGTCAAGGGCCGGCAGACGCACGGCGCCTGGCCCTGGATGGGCGTCGATCCGGTGGTCACCGCCTCGCAGATCGTTCTCGGCCTGCAGAACATCGTCAGCCGCCAGATCGACGTGAGCAAGGAGCCCGCGGTGGTGACAATCGCCACCGTGCACGGCGGCACGCGCAAGAACATCATTCCCGACAACGTGGAACTGACCGGCACCATTCGCAGTTTCGACGAGGGCATGCGCGAGGACATCCATGCGCGCATCGAGCACGTCGCCAAGAGCATCGCCCAGGCCAACGGCGCCACCGCCGAGGTGAAGATCGAGAAGGCCGTCGCGGTCACCAGCAACGATGCCGCGCTCACCGAACGCATGCTGCCAACGCTCGGCCGCATCGCCGGGAAGGACAAGCTGCGGGTCCAGCCGCGCGTCATGGTGGCGGAGGACTTCTCCTACTTCCAGCAGAAGGTGCCCGGCCTGTTCTTCTTCCTCGGCATCACCCCGCCGGATCAGGACATGAGTAAGGCTGCGCCCAACCATTCGCCACGCTTCTACATCGACGAGGCGGCGCTCGTTCAGGGCGTCAGGGCGCTCAGCGCAGTGACCGTCGAATTCCTGCAGGGCGGCCGCTAAGCCCGCGTATGAAGGGCCTGAGACCTGGTGCACGCCTGCGCTTCACCCTGCGCGGGGCTGCGCGATGCCTGACGCTCGGAAGGCACGTTCCGGCTGCAAGTGGCAGCCGGCGTCCGTGATCGCGCTCGTGCTGATGCTGGTCGCGACGACGTGACGGCGCCAAAACGCGCCGCGCGAATATGACGGAATCCTTTACATATAATTTCTATCAATCCCCGCGAGGCCGTCTATGGATCTGCCAGATGAAACATGATATTGCCGAGATCCGGCATCGGCAGACCGACTCGCGGGTATGTCGCGGTCTTTTACATTCGGTTTGCGATGTCGCTCCGACATCGCCCCATCCGAGATCATATCACCGGGGATTCAGCCGCTTAGCTCCCTGGCGCGAATTGTGCCCAGCATCTGAGGGACAGCCGCCGTCCCGGCGAACCCTGCTTCGGACCTGATCCGTGGCCGGGGCCCAGCGAAACCGATCAGGCCTTTCTCGGTCGGCGGGATTCCGGTTTGCGCCGGAATGAAGACCTGGCCAAGGCGAGATGTCCCGATACTTCGCCAGACAGTCCTCGCCGCGACTCTTGCGTTAGAGCAGTGGAGGCATGTCATGACCAATCGCAGCCTGTCCTTCAGTCTCCTCTATCTGGCAGCATGCGCTTGCTATACCGGCCCTGCCGCCGCCTTTTCCACCACGTTCAACAATTTCGATGCGCAGGTCATTTTCGATACATCGCAATCGCCGGCCCAACAAGGACCTTTCACCCCGGGTGATTGCCCGGATTGCGCTTTCGACATCACCAACAACAGCGGGCAGACGTGGACCGACTTCCATCTCGAATTGCGCCTGGCGCCAGGCTCGTTCGGGACTTTCGGCTTCATCGACTTCGCCGGCGGAGGCTATGACGGCGACGTGTACGAGGGGCCGGGAACCGATGCGCTGAGCGACGATCTCCATTCGCTCGATATCATCGGCTTGAATATCGCACAGGGAGGAGGTCCTGAGCTTCACCGTCGACATCGACAAGTTCGAGATGATCGGTGAAGTGGAACTGCTTGCGTTTCCGACCACCGACAACGAACCTTCGGTGCCGGAGCCGGCCACCCTCGCGCTGCTGGGTGCGAGCCTGCTGGCCTTGGCAGCCGGCAAGCGCGCACGCGCAGTCACGACGAGGGGATAGCAGGCGCCACGCCTGCCGGACCGCCCGCGGAACCGGGGCCAGCGCCACGCGAGCGCGTGGCGCTTCGGCGCAGCTGCGAAAGCAGGCACGCGGGCGACGCGCGCTCAGGTCAAGCGCGCCGAGCCGACAACTCGCCCCACGATCACCACGTCACGCTCCACGCCATCGAGCAGAGTGACACCGGGAAGCAGTCCCCAGCGCTCGAAGCCGAAACGCTCGAACAGTGCCAGGCTCGGCAGGTTGTGGCCGAAGATGAAACCCAGGAGACGATCGACGCCGATGGAGGGCGCGTGCGCGATGGCCTCGCGCAGCAGTCCGGTGCCGAGCCCGGCGCGGCGGTGCGCCTCGTCCACGTACACGCTCAGCTCTGCCGTGCGATCGTAGGCGGGCCGGCCGTAGAACGAGGAGAAACTCAACCAGGCAGCCACCTCCCCGTCGCGCTCGACCACCCACAGCGGGTGCCGGCCGGGGACGTGCGTCTCGAACCAGGGCAGGCGCTGGGTGACCGTGACCGGCTCCAGATCGGCCGTGACCATGCGCGAGGCAATCGTGGCGTTGTAGATGGCCACGATGCGCGGCAGGTCCTCGCGCGTGGCAAGGCGGTGGCGCACGGGGATCACGCTACCCACCCCGCTCCCCGCATCAGGCGAGCGTGCGGCGCGCAGGCGCGACGCTGCCGCCCATTCTGACGGCATGGTCCGGATCCCGGGATGCGGGCAGCAGCGGCCCGCGACACCAGGGTCGTGCGCCCGTTCATCGGCTGGCGATACTCAGCGGTGCGCGTGCTTCTTCAGTTCGATGCGCGCGATCTGATTGCGGTGCACCTCGTCGGGGCCGTCCGCCAGGCGCAGCAGGCGCGCATTGGCATAGGCGTGCGCCAGGCGGAAGTCGTCGGTGACACCGCCGCCGCCGTGCGCCTGGATGGCCCAGTCGATCACCTCGCAGGCCATGTTCGGCGCCGCCACCTTGATCATCGCGATCTCCGCCTTGGCCACCTTGTTGCCGACCTTGTCCATCATCCAGGCCACCTTCAGCGTGAGCAGCCGCGCCTGCTCGATCAGGATGCGCGACTGCGCGATGCGCTCCTGCGTCACCGTCTGCTCGGACACCGGCTTGCCGAAGGCGACGCGGCTCATCGTGCGCTTGCACATCTTCTCCAGCGCGCGCTCGGCCAGCCCGATCAGCCGCATGCAGTGATGGATCCGGCCCGGCCCCAGCCGGCCCTGCGCGATCTCGAAGCCGCGGCCCTCGCCCAGCAGCATGTTGGAGGCGGGCACGCGCACGTTCTCGAAGCGCACCTGCGCGTGGCCGTGCGGCGCATCGTCGTAGCCGAACACGGGCAGGACCTTCTCGATGGTGACGCCGGGGGTGTCCGCGGGCACCAGGATCATCGACTGCTGTCTGTGTCGATCCGGATTGTCCGGATCGGTCTTGCCCATGAAGATGAAGATCCTGCAGCGTGGATCGGGCGCACCCGACGACCACCATTTGCGACCGTTGATCACGTAGTGGTCGCCGTCGCGCACGATGCGCGCCTCGATGTTGGTCGCATCCGAGGAGGCCACCGCCGGCTCGGTCATCGCGAAGCAGGAGCGGATCCTCCCCGCCAGCAGCGGTTCGAGCCACTGCTTCTTCTGCGCCTCGGTGCCATAGCGCAGCAGCACCTCCATGTTGCCGGTGTCGGGCGCCGAGCAGTTGAACGCCTCGGGCGCGAACGGCGACCGGCCCATGATCTCGCACAGCGGCGCGTACTCGAGGTTGGTGAGCGTGCCACCGTGGCCCTTCGGCTGCCACAGGTTCCACAATCCGGCAGCGCGCGCCTTCGCCTTCCACTCCTCCATCAGGGCAGGCGCCTCCCAGCGGTTGCCCTCGCCGATCTGCGCGTACATCGTCTCCTCGCCGGGATAGACGTTCTCCTCCATGAAGGCGGACACGCGCGCCTGCAGTTCCTTGACCTTGTCGGTGTATTCGAAGTCCATTTGGATCAGTGATTGGGTGATTGGTGATTGGGTGATTGGGTGATTGGGTGATTGGGTGATTCGTGATTCGCAATTGGTGATTCGTGATCGGTCACCGATCACGAATCACTGGCACTGGATCGGCCTCACTCTCCGAAGCCATCGGACACGCTCACATCCAGCAGCGACGGGCCGCCGCCTGCGATCGCCGCCTGCAGCGCCGGACCCACTTCGTCGGGATCGCTGATGCGCCGTGCGGGCACGCCCATGGAGCGGGCGAGCGCGACGAAGTCCAGCTCGGGCTCGCGCAGGTCCATGCCGATGAAGCGGTCGGTGCCGCGCATCGACTTCAGGCGCTCCTTCAGGATGCGGTAGCCGCGGTTGTTCGGGATCACGTAGGTGATCGGCAGCTTCATGTGCGCGGCGCTCCACAGCGCCTGGATGCTGTACATCGCACTGCCGTCGCCGACGATCGCCACCACCGGCCGGTCGCGCAGGGCCATCGACACACCGATGGCA
>JADZGB010000034.1 GCA_020854105.1 Burkholderiales bacterium
ATTCCGAACAGGACCGTGAAACGACGCAGCGCCGATGATAGTGCGGGGTATACCGCGCGAAAGTAGGTCATCGTCAGAGACCCCACAAACACAAAGGCCCGCCTCGCGCGGGCCTTTGTGTTTGTGGTTGCCACGATCGACGGGACCTCCGAATCCACCAGCCAGAATCCGGCAGGCAAAAAAGAGCGAGCTGGAGCGAGTCGCAGGGCACCTTCAGCCGTCCCCCATACGACGATGCGATGCGCGCGTGCTCGACGCTCGCAGCCCGCTGCCGCCAACCGTCCCAGTTGCTACTCGATCTCTTGCGTCGGATCCAGAAGAGACAGGTCACCGAGCGCCTGCTGCTCCTCGTCGATCACTCCGATGAGATCCGAAGGGTCTGCCTCATCGTGGTCGATGCTCGTGTCTTCGTCCCAATCCGCATCTTCCCCGTTGGCTACACTTTGCTGCACGGCCGAGTACATGTACATGGCAGCCGACAGTCTGGACAACGCATGCTTGCACCTTCTTTGATTACGTGGACACGACATATCGCACTCCTCCCAAAGAATGACAGTTGCATGATGGCGACTGCATTGGAGCAGTAAAGAGAATCGTGTGTCAAGCGCAAACATGACAAAAGCATTGCTGGATGTCAGATTTGACCAAAACGACCCGAATGTGAAACTGACATTCTGAGAGGTTCGTGCTTTGTTCCCGGGATACATCGATTTTGATGCGTGTCGGCGCGTGCACGAGCCACGGGAATCAGGCAGCATCTCCACTCCCTGACCGCCACTGCAGATCAGAATGTCCGAATTGAAGATAGACGGCAGCCGTCTACGGCGATCGCTGATGGAGCTCGCCAGGATCGGCGCAACCGAGAAGGGAGGAGTACGCCGCCTGGCCCTTTCCGATCTGGATCGGCAGGGGCGAGAGCTGACCCGCGAATGGTTCGACGAGGCGGGGCTGAAGATCACGGTGGATCGGATCGGAAACATCTTCGCGCGCCGAGCCGGAGCCGATCCTTCATTGCCCCCAGTGGTATCCGGAAGCCACATCGATACACAGCCTTCCGGTGGGAAGTTCGACGGAAACTACGGCGTGATGGCCGCGCTCGAAGTCGTGCGCACTCTGAATGACACCGGTACTCGGACACTCGCACCGTTCGAGATCGCAATATGGACAAACGAGGAAGGCAGCCGCTTCGTGCCCGTGATGATGGGTTCCGGTGTGTTCGCCGGCGCATTCTCCCTGGAGCACGCGATGACGCAGCGCGATGCAGACGGCGTGTCCGTCGGCGAGGCACTGCGCGCGATCGGCTACGCGGGCGATGAGTTCGTCGGCGGGCGCAGCTTCGCGGCCTACTACGAAGCGCACATCGAGCAGGGTCCGATCCTCGAGGATCTTGGACATACCGTGGGCGTCGTGACGGGAGCGTTGGGATTGCGCTGGTACGATCTCGTGCTGTCGGGGCAGGATTCGCACGCCGGACCCACGCCGATGCGCCTTCGTAGGGACGCTCTGCTCGGTGCTGCCCGGATCGTCGATCGTGTAAACCAGATTGCACTCACGCGACAACCGGGCGCGCGAGCCACGGTGGGATTCATGCAGGTTTTGCCCAACTCCCGCAACGTCGTGCCTGGAACCGTCAGGATGTCCGTAGACCTGCGCCATCCCACCGAAGCAGGACTGGATGACATGGAAGCGGCTTTGCGCACGCTGGTGCAGGCAGTCGGCGAAGAGTGTGCAGTCGAGGCGGATCTGAACCGGGTGACCAGTTACGCGCCGGTGCGATTCGACGCAAGCTGCATCGAAGCAGTGCGCCAGGCGTCCGAGCGCCTGGGATATTCCCACAGCGACATCGTCAGCGGTGCGGGTCATGACGCCTGCTATGTCGCACGCGTGGCTCCAACGGGAATGATCTTCGTTCCCTGCGAGGGCGGCATCTCGCACAACGAAATCGAGAACGCGAAGCCGGAGGATCTGGAGGCCGGCTGCAATGTCCTGCTCCATGCCGTGCTCGCGTCAGCGGGAACGGTGGATTGATCTGACGTCGGATCCAGCACGCTGTCGCTGGCTGCGCAGGCGAGAGGAATCCGCGCTGTGGCGATTCCTCCGTCGCCCGGCCCAGTCCCTTCAACTTCAACGCTTCATCTGGGCAATACGTGGCGCCGCGTCGTCCCAGGTGCGATCGATTCCGATGGCTCCGCCTGCGCGGCCGAAATGCGCGTGGGTCTGGCGCTCGGTAGCCATCGAACGCCGTGCGTGCTTAACCTGTCCTAACCACGTACTCGATTGCATCTGCGCCGACCGGTTGCCCTGCCTGCCCGTAGATCACGGGGAAATCTCGCCCGTCGTTCGTGCCAGCAGGCCGGGAATCACGCACCACCTGAGCGATCGCATCCGCCCCCACCGGTCCGCCCGCGCGGCCATAGGTACGCTACGAACCGGTGTGCATCCGGACTGCTGAAATCACGACTGAGTGCTTCGGCGGCTGTCTGCATGCCCTGGTCGTGGAAGCCCAATCGATTGTAGAGTCTAGCCTTGAGGGCGCCGCGGGCTGCAGAGTCCTTTGCAAGCAGAGATTCCGCACGCGTTACGCCGCGATTCTGATTGAGTGCAATCGACCGCTCCAGATCCTCCAGCGCCTCCACCGGCCGGTTCTGCGTCTGCTTGAGAATTGCGTCGTAGAACCACGGCGTCGGATCGTTTGGATCGAGTGCTTTGGCCAGCCCGAACTGCGTAGAAGCCAGCTGATCGCGAGCCTTGCTGTTCTCCTCGTAGTACGCCTTACCGACGTAGCTTCGCACCAGCGAGTTGGTCGGATCGAGCGCCACCGCGATCTCGATGTGCTCGCGGCCTTCCTGCAGGCGCCCCTCGCGGATGGTGGCCAGGCCCAGGCCCAGTCGGGCCAGCGGTTCGGTCGAGTCGAGCTCGATGGCGCGGGTGAAGTCCACGGTCGCCTTCTTCGTGTCGGCGCGCGTCAAGATAGTTGTCGCCTGAGTCATGCAACCAATCGCTGTTTATCCGATGCTGCGGCGGTCGCTGTCGCCACCACGTCGTTGCGTTCAGGGTTCAGCGTGACGACCTCCACGCGTG
>JADZGB010000035.1 GCA_020854105.1 Burkholderiales bacterium
GCGATCGCCGCCCGGATCTCTACGGCGCGATCACGACCCTCGATGGCTCAACGCACCAGCCGGCGTAACATCCGGCCCGGAGGTGACCCATGGCCAGATATGTCGACGGATTCGTGGTTCCCGTGACCCGCCGCAAACTGGCGGCGTATCGCTCCATCGCGCGCAAGGCGGGCAGGGTGTGGCTCGAACACGGGGCGCTCGAATACAAGGAATGCGTGGCGGACGATGTGAAACCGGGCAAGTACACCTCGTTTCCGCAGAGCGTGAAGCTGAAGCCGGGCGAGGTCGTGGTGTTCTCCTGGATCATCTACAAGTCACGCCGCGCGCGTGATCGGGTGAATGCGAAAGTGATGAAGGACCCGCGCCTCGCCGCGATGATGACGAAGAAGATGCCCTTCGACGGCAAGCGCATGTTCTGGGGTGGCTTCAGGACCCTCGTCGATATGCCGTGATGGCGCCATGGGCAGAGGCGACGGCGTTGACCGGGCGGCCTCGGGCGGTGAGTACGGCATTGAAGCGAGTCGCAGTTGCCGGGTCGCCGGGCGGATCGGCAGGAATGGCAAAACCCGCCATGTACATCGCATCGATGCTGTTGAGAAGATCCGCTGCTGCGAAGCCACTGATGGCAGACAGCTGTCCTGGCCCCTGCCCGAGCCAGCGCACGATGCTGCGGGCGGCCTCGCTGTCGAAACTGATGTCACCCGCGGGTGTCGTCATCCGGTACTCGATGTCCTCCGGTGAGGCCGCGAGTGTCCACCAGCGGTGCGTCAGCGCATGGAGTGCGGGTCCCGGCGCGGTCGGGCTCTTGACGTAGATATCGTGTCGGTACCAGGTATCCGCCAGCAGATCAGTGGCCAGCTCACGGGTGGGTGAGTCGCCGATCGTGGCGAGTGTCTGGCGCCATTCGGGCTTCAGGTACAGGTCTTCGCGCAGGCGCACCGCGATGGCCTGGCCGACGTAGGCAAAACCCCGCTGGACCATCCCGCTGACGACATCGCTCGACCAGCAGGGATTCCAGTGATCATTCAGGTATTCGTGCGCAAGGTACTCGGGCGGGTGGCGATCAGTTTGTGCATCGAACCACTCCCAGAACTCCGATGGCAGCATGCCGTCACCGCGGATGCGGTTCAGCGCTGCCGTGAAGCGCTGCGATGAGGTCCCGCTGGCGGATTGCGCGAGCGCGTGCACCAGTTTCTGGAAAGGTGCGAGCCTGCCCCAGCCGGGGCAGGCGTTGTACCCCAGGGTGAATGCACCACCCGGCCGCAGCCAGCGCGCTGCGAGGTCGAGGAGCCGCGAGCGGTTCTGCGGGCTGACCCATGCCAGCACGCCTTGCGCCGTGACGTAATCGGCGGACTCATCGGCAAAGTGTCGCGCTCTCCTGAAATCGGCGCAGCGCAGTTCCACATTGGTCAGGCCTGCGGCAACGGCAAGCTCATGCCCGCGTGCAATGTGCTCCGGCGCGGCATCGATGCCGACGAACTGCCCCTCGGGATGGGAGGCAGCAGTCAGCAGCAGCCCGTGTGCATCGCCACAGCCGAGATCGACCAGCTTGAAGGGCTTCCTGCCTGTACGTGGCGCTGCAAGGCCGCGGCGTTCGAGATTCCAGTCGGTCCAGGACGGCTGGAAGCTCTGATGGAACTGACTCGGATAGCACGAGTCGGCAACATAGCCGTCAAGGGCGCGCAGCTTGCCGGCAGATCCCGTCATGGCGCCGCGGCATTTTCAGGTAGACGGCAATTTGAAGTGGGGGTCACTCGTCGTGCGCGAAGGCTTCACTGCCTTGGCAGGCGGAGGGGCGGCATTACTGGATGTTGCAGGCGCCGTCTTGTCCGCAGGCGCTTTCTTGTCTGCGCTGTTGGGCATGTACTTGTCCGTGTACTTCGTGGTCTGGCCGGCATTCTCGCTGGCCGGAGTCACCTGAATTCGACTCGCATCGCTGGCCCCGGCGGGTTCCACAGCCCCCAGCGGCAGGGCTGCGCACAATGGCACGGCGATCGTGGCCGCGAGGGCGAGGCGCTTCTTGTATCCGGGCATTGTCGTGATCTCCGTTGCTGGCGGGAATGATGGCGGACAGTTGCATGGTAGTGCGGCGGCGTGTGCGGCAATGGGCGGGCCGTCACAGACTTGCTTCCAGCCCCTTGTGCCTGCTGCTGATGGGAATTTGCATGGGTAATCCTCACGATCGTGCGGATTACCTCTCGAAATGATGCTGATCTCCTGAAATCCTTACGGGCGTCAGGATTTTCAGGAAAGGCACTCTACGGCTGCATCACCTCCAGCGCCGGCAGCGCGCGGACGATCTTCAGCGCTTCCAGGCTCACGGTAATGACGCGCAGGAACAGTTCCAGCGGGTAGCGCGGGTTGTGCATCGTCTCGGTGGCCCAGGCATTGGCGTCGTTGACGATGCCGCTGTCCTTGTCGGTCCGGACGCCCTGGCGTTCGATCACCCAGTCGAGTGCGGGTTTGCCGTTGACGATGTAGTCGTAGGCCTCGGGCGGGATGCCGGTGACGCTGAGGTGCGCGTTGCAGACCAGCCGGGTCAGATCCTTCTCGCCCTTCACCTTGGGAACCTTCATCTTTTCGACGCGGAACACCGCGGCTTCGTCCGCGAGCCTGCCGGTCGCGATGCCCTTGGGCGTCACGGTCAGCGTCTTGCCGTGCGGGCCGTTCACCGTGACACCAGCGTAGGGCGCCACCGTTTCGTAGTTCAGGTGCAGTTCGGCGAGGGCGCGCCCCGCTTTCGAGAAGGCGCGGAAGCCGGCGACCGTGCTCACGCGCGGAATCCGCGGCAGCTCCTTGGCGAGGTTGTCGGCATAGCGCGCGCGGTAGTCGGGCGAATGCAGCAGGCCGTAGATGTAGTAAAAAAGGTCTTCCTTGGTGATCGGCTCACCGGGATACGCGGCGGCGAAATGTGCAAGGCCCGTATCGGTGATGGCGTCGCGGCGCCTGTGCACAGAGGCTTTCGTGGCGGGTGCGTCGAACAGGCCGGATTGCGGGGTGCTCGCCCCAGCAGGTTCGGGATCGTCATAGAGGTAGAGCGGGAAGCACTGCGAGCCCTCGATGTCCACCATGTGCAGGCTGGGCACCATGGAGGCGATGTACGTGCTGAACGGCACCTTCTCGCCGGGGGCCGAGACACAAATGACCAGATTCGCTGCCGTCGCATCGGGAAAGATGCGCGGCATCTGGTAGACCCTCTCGTTGAAACGGCGGTTGAAGTACAACCACTGTTTCGTGAACGGGCGATAGAGGCTCTGCACGAGACAATCAGGCTCGAACGCAAAGCGGCGACCCTTGACCAGTTCCTGTTTGACGTTGTGTGTCCAACTGATCTGCGTCGGATCGGTGTCAATGAAAGCATCCACGGCGGCAGCGCGGGCCTTGTTGTCTTGGCCGGCCTGCGCCGCGTCGAAACGATCGACCTCACGATTGTAGAAGCCGATCATCCGGGTCATGTGCCCGGTCACGGCGGCCTTGCTGGCGTTGTAGCACCACGCATCGCGGTTGGTGACGACCCCGAGAGAGAAGTTGTCGAATACCGCCGGGCTGCCGCCTTTCTTGTCGCCGAGCGCGATGAACTGCCTGAAGCGGTCGTCACGCTGGCGCAGCCAGTCGCCGTGGGCATCGGGGGTGATGTCTCGCCATCGCTGGTCCATGCCGGGGCCGTTGATGGAGACGAACGCCGCGACGGTGGCGAGCTTGTCCTCGCGGGAGAGGTAATCGCCGATATCGTGGAAGCGGATCCGGCCCTGCTGCGTGGCCCCGGGGTTCTTGACCAGCAGCGTGATGGCAATCGGCGCGCGGCTGCCCACGCCAAACACGTTGTCCTTCTCTTTGCGCCGTTGCTCGCCGGACGTGCGTGCGTTACCGCGCAGATGGAACACAAAGATGCTGGAGAATTCCTCCGCGAGACAGAGTCGCAACCCATCGGCGGTATTGGCATCCAGCCAGCCGGCATTCGTGACGAAGCCGATCACGCCCTGATTGCCGATGCGGTCGGAGGCCCACCGGATCGCACGGATGTAGCTGTCGTACAGGCCCTTGGCGAGCGTCGCGCCGGAACGCGCCGCATACGTCTGGCGGATGTGTTCGTCGAGCCTGGGATAGGCGACGTTCCGGTTGTTGTCGTTCTCGCTGCCCTGCCCGATGGAATACGGCGGATTGCCCAGGATCACGCGAATATCGAGCTGCTTCTGCCGCCTGCGCCGGGTGCTGTTGTCGACCAGCAGCGCATCGACGAGATCGTCCTTCTCGTACATCTGGAAGGTGTCGGTGAGGCAGATGCCGGGGAAGGGCGTGTAATCGATCGCGCCCGATCCCTCCCGCGCACGCGGCAGGGAGTCCTCGCTCATCAGGTCGTGGTAGGCCGTCTCGATGTTGATGCTGGCGATGTAGTAGGCGAGCAGCACCAGCTCGTTGGCGTGGATTTCGTGCTGGTACTTGTAGGGCAGGTCCGCCCTGGAAATGAAGCCCGATTGCAGCAGGCGCGTGATGAACGTGCCGGTGCCGGTGAAGGGGTCGAGGATGTGGACGTTGTGGTTGCCGAGCGAGGTGCCGAACTCGTCGCGCAGCACGTCCTGTACGCTCGCGATGATGAAGTCCACGACTTCCACCGGCGTGTAGACGATCCCGAGGCGCCTGGAGAGTTCCGGAAACGCATCATTGAAGAACTTGTCGTAGAGCTCCTTGATGATTTTCTGCCGGCCCGCCGCGCTCTCGATCCCTTCGGCGCGCAGCTTCACGCTGGCATAGAACTGTTGTAGCGTGTCGGCTTCCTTGTCGAGGTGGTGCTCATGCAGGGTGTCGAGCACCTTCTGCATAGCCCGCGACATCGGGTTGTGGCGGGCAAAGCTGTACTGCTCGAACAGCGCCTCGAACACGGGCCCCGTGATGAGATGCTGCGCCAGCATCTCGATGATCTCGGCATCGGTGATGGCGTCGTTCAGGTCATCGCGCAGTTCCTTCGCGAAGGCGGTGAAAGCCTCGCGCTCGGTCGTGTGGGCCGGGTCTTCGAGGATGGCGGTGATGCGGTCGATGTGCGTGTTTGCGATCCTTGCGACGTCCGCCGCCCATTCCTCCCAGTGGTGGCGGTTGCCGACCTTCTGCACGAGCTTCGCGTAGATGGCCTTTTCGATCTCGCCGATCTCGAACTCGAGCGCGTGCTGCTCGGGCGGCTTGTGGGCGATGGCCTGACCGATCGACTGGCCGCCGCGCGCGCTGGCAGCGTGCTTCGCCTTGTCCGTGGCGCGCAGCTGCGCCGCTTTCTTCTGCACCTTGTCGGTGACCGCGACGACCTCCATCCGGGCGGTGTCCTTGCCGTTGAACTCCAGCTTGTTGACCATCGCGTCGAATTTGTCGTCATGGCTGCGCAGCGCCTGCAGGACCTGCCACACCACCTTGTAGGTGACATTGTCGTTCAGCGCCTCGTGCGGCTCCTTGCCGGCGGGAATCACCACCGGAAGGATGATGTAACCGCGCTGCTTGCCCGGTGCCTTGCGCATCACCCGGCCGACGGCCTGCACCACATCCACCTGTGAATTGCGCGGCGTGAGGAACAGCACGGCGTCGAGCGCCGGCACGTCCACGCCTTCCGAGAGGCAGCGCACGTTTGAGAGGATGCGGCAGGTGTTGTCCGGGGTAGGCGCCTTCAGCCAGTCGAGCCGCGCTTCCTTCTCGCCGGCGTTCATGCCGCCATCGACGTGTTCGGCCTCGCATCGGAGTGTCGCGGCGATCTCCTCTTCGCTGCCGTCCGCTTCGGCGGTGCGCTGGTATTCCTCCACCACTGCCTGGAACATGCGCGCGATGTTCTTCGAGCCGACCTTGTGTACTTTGGCGCCTTGCTTCGCCTCGATGACATGACAGAAGGCCACGGCGCGGCGCATCGGGCGGCCATCGTCGGCGAGATCGCGGGTGAGCCCCTGCTTCGACAACGCCTTCCAGCAGCCGACGATGCGCGCGGCATCGTCCATCTTGAGATCGTTGTCGCCGCTCGCGAGCAGTCGCTGCAGGCGACGGTTGATGACGGTTTCCTCCACCGCGAGCACGATGACCTTGTAATCGGACAGCAGGTCGCGCCGCACCGCCTCGGAGAAGGTGAGCGTGTAGAGCGTCCTGCCGTAGACCGCCGGGTCGTCCATCGAGGCGAGCACCACATCGTCGCGCTCGGCGCTCGCCTTGGCGTGCTCGGAATAGATGCGCGGCGTGGCGGTCATGTAGAGCCGCCTGGCGGCCTGGATGAAACCGGCGTCGTGCACCTTCACGAAATGGCTCTCGTCCTCGCCGGCGAAGGTGGCGCCGGTGGTGCGGTGCGCTTCGTCGCAGAGGATCAGGTCGAAGTCGGCGAGGCCGTGGCGTTTCTGCGCATCGCTGATGACATCGATGGAGTGGTAGGTGGAAAAGACCACATCCATGTGCCCGGCATCGTGGCGCTTGCCGACCTCGGCAGCGAGCTGCCCTGCTTCGGTCGTGGCCGGGTATTGCAGCTCATGGGCGAGCATCTGGAAGTCATCTTCGCCGTGCTTCTTGCCGACGTCGCTGTCCGAACACACGGCGTAGCTGTGCAGCGGCGTCGCCGCTTCCTGGGTCCATTCGGTGAGCGCCTGCGA
>JADZGB010000036.1 GCA_020854105.1 Burkholderiales bacterium
ACGAGCATTTTCGCTCGGCGCGGCGCAGGGCGCCGTGGCGGAGCATGACGTTCTCGGCCAGGCCGAAGCGCTGCTCTCCGCCAACCGCCTGGATGAAGCCGAGCCGCTGGTGAGGCAGCTGCGCACGGCGCCGCATCCCGGTCTCCAGACGATCTTCCTGTCGGGCATGCTCCATCTCGCGCGCGGACGCTACATGGAAGCCGCCGCGGAGTTCCGCCTCATGCTGGCGCAGGATCCGACGCTGCTGCGCCCGCGCCTGGAACTCGCGCGCGCGCTCTATCTGGCGCATGACTACCAGGCTGCACGCTATCACTTCGAGCAGGTGCTCGCCGTGCCCCTGCCTGATGCGGTCAGGCAGAACGTGCTTGCCTTCATCGGCGACATCCGCAACCGGGTGCCGAGTCTCTCGCTGTCGCTCGACATCGCCTCCGACTCCAATCCCAGGCAGGCGACCAGCAGCAAGACCATCGAGATCGCCGGGCAGAGCTTCGTGCTGAGCGACGAGGCGCGCGCCGAGGAGGAGGTCGGCCTGCTCGCCGCGGTGCAGGCGAAGTTTCCCGTGCCGTCCAATCCCGACATCTATGCCTCCGGATACGTAGAGATGTACGACTATCCGCAGCGCGACCTCGACCAGCTCTACCTGCAGGTGATGGGCGGCAAGTACTTTCCCGGCCAACGCCACGAGTTCAACGTGGAGGCGGGTGTGCACTACGGCAGCTATCAGGGGCGTACGCTCTACTCGGGCCCGGCCGCCCGCATCGCCTACGGGGTGCGCCTGCGGCCGAACGTCTTCTTCACCGCCAGTCTCGACGCGCGCGAGTTCAGCTACGACGACTACACCTATCTGACCGGCTGGCAGTACTCGCAGAGCGTGGAACTGCGCTACGCCATCAGTCCCCACAGGAGCATCCGACCCGGCGTGTTCTTCGTGCAGCGCGATGCCGAGGAGGACCCGTATGCCTATGATGCCGTCGGCATCAGCGTGCGCTACGTGCAGGAATGGCGCGGGGGATGGATCGGCAGCCTGTTTGGGCAGTACGCGAGCTATCGCTATCGCGCCGCCGACCTCCTCGCCGGCATCCGGCGCGACGAAGACGAATGGCGTGTGGAACTCACGCTGGCCAATCGCCTGCTCACCTTCAAGGGATTCGCGCCGCGCCTGACGCTGGGTGCCGCCGAGCGCGACTCCAGCATCGACCTGTACGCGTACGACAGGCGCTACGTGCGCGTCGGTTTCACCCGTGAGTTCTGACGATCAATACTGACGCGCCCCGCTGACGGCCGCCTTGCATTTGGCCATCGCGCTGCGACAGCGGTTCGTGCACAGCAGCGTCTGGTTGTAGTCGGACAGGCGGCAGCCCGCCAGGCACACGCGGTTCGAATCGATGCAACGCGTCATCGATCCGCCGGCCGCGAATCCCGGCTCCTCCCCGATCTCTGCGCCCGGATTCAACCCCGCGGACCTCAGTCTGGTCATGCGGAATGTTCCCTGCTGATAGGGCTTGTCGTGCACGCGGACCCTGTACGTTCCCTCGAAGACCGAGTCGCTCATGCCGCAGGCCCCTCTGAGCCGCAGCACGGTCGCGCTGCCGATGCTGCCGTGCACCTCGCAGGTGCCGAACTTCTCCACGCCCTCGATCTCACCCTTGCCGATCAGCGGCACGCGCGTCTCGACCTTGCCTTTCACCACACCCAGATTCACGTCCATCTCGAGGGAGATGGGCACCGGCATGTCGCCCGACTTCTCGCTCACCAGCACGCCCTCGTAGCTCACGCGAAAGGCGTGGGCTGCAATCGGCAGCAAGACGAGAAGGCACGCCAGGAGGAGCGTCAGGCAGACGGTCTTCACGTCCTGGATCCCGGCTTTCGCCGGGATGACGAGACAGGGATCGCGCATCAGAACGACCGCGGCAGTCCCAGTACGTGCTCTGCCATGTAGGACAGGATCAGGTTGGTCGAGATCGGCGCCACCTGGTACAGGCGGGTCTCGCGGAACTTGCGCTCGACATCGTATTCGGCCGCGAAGCCGAAACCGCCGTGGAACTGCAGGCACACGTTGGCCGCCTTCCACGATGCATTCGCGGCGAGGTACTTTGCCATGTTCGCCTCTGCCCCGCACGGCTGGTGGCGGTCGTACAGTGCGCACGCCTTCCAGCGCATGAGATTGGCTGCCTCCACGTCGATGTAGGCCTCGGCAATGGGAAACTGCACGCCCTGGTTCTGGCCGATCGGCCGGTCGAACACGACACGCTCCTTCGCGTACTTCGAGATGCGCTCGACGAACCAGTAGCCGTCACCGATGCATTCGGCGGCAATCAGCGTGCGTTCGGCGTTGAGCCCGTCCAGGATGTAGCGGAACCCCTTCCCTTCTTCACCGATCAGGTTTTCGGCGGGGACCTCGAGGTTGTCGAAGAACAGCTCGTTGGTCTCGTGGTTCACCATGTTCGCGATGGGCCGCACGCTCATGCCCTTGCCGATCGCCTCGCGCAGGTCCACCAGGAATATCGACATCCCCTCTGACTTCTTCTTCACTTCCGTCAGCGGCGTGGTGCGCGCGAGCAGGATCATCAGATCCGAGTGCTGCACGCGTGAGATCCACACCTTCTGGCCGTTCACGACGTAGCGGTCACCCTTGCGCACCGCCACCGTCTTGATGCGCGTAGTGTCCGTGCCGGTGCTCGGCTCCGTCACGCCCATCGACTGCAGGCGCAGTTCGCCGCTGGCGATCCCGGGCAGATACGCCTGCTTCTGCGCCGCCGAGCCATGGCGCAGCAGCGTGCCCATGTTGTACATCTGGCCGTGGCAGGCGCCGGAGTTGCCACCGGAGCGGTTGATCTCCTCCATGATCACCGAGGCCTCGGCCAGACCGAGGCCGGAACCGCCGTACTCCAGCGGGATCATGGCAGCCAGCCAGCCGGCCCTGGTCAGCGCCTCCACGAATGCTTCGGGATAGGCGCGCGCCGCATCGATCTGGCGGTGATACTCGTCGGGGAACTGCGCGCACAGGGCACGTACGCCGTCGCGGATGTCCTGGTACCGGTCTGCAGCGGAGCTGTTCATCATCTGCCCTTGAACTGCGGCCTGCGCTTCTCGTTGAAGGCGAGAATACCTTCGCGGCGGTCGTCGGTATCGACCAGCTGGTTGTAGGCCTCGACCTCGAAGCGATAGGCGGTGCGGATCTCCATCTGCGCGCCGTAGCGGATCGATTTCTTGGCCTGGCGCACGGCAAGCGGCGCATTGGCAGCGATCGACGCCGCCGTATCGAGCGCCGCCGGCAATACCTCGCCCGGTTCGCACAGCCGGTTCACCAGACCCCACGCATGGGCATCGTCGGCCGAGAACGGCCGCGCGGTCATGATGATCTCCCTGGCACGGCGCTCGCCCACGGCGCGCGGCAGGTTCTGCGTGCCGCCTGCGCCCGGGATGATGCCCAGAGAGGTCTCGGTCAGCGCGAAGCGGGCCGTGCGCACCGCGTAGATGAAATCGCACATCAGTCCCAGTTCCAGTCCACCGGCATACGCGAGGCCGTTCACCGCCGCGATGATCGGCAGCGGCAGGTCGCCCAGCGCCCAGAACGCGCGCTCGAACAGCTCGTGCTGTGCGCGCCAGGCCTCGCGCGTCATGCCCTTGCGCTCCTTCAGATCCGCACCGGCGCAGAAGGCCTGGTCGCCCGCACCCGTGATCACCGCGCAGCGCCAGTCCTCGCTGTCCTCGGTGAGCCGCGTCCACAGGTCCAGCAGCTCGCGCCCCATGGCCGTGTTGAAGGCGTTGCGCACCTGCGGACGATTCAGGCGGACGAGCAGGACGTGCGGTGCGGCGCTCTCGTGCGCCAGCGTCTCGTACTGTGGAAGCGGCACGTGCACGCCTCAGATGTCGATCACGATCTTGCCGAAGTGCCGGCCGTCGCGCAGGTGGGTGAACGCCGCGGCGGCGTCGGCCAGTTGGAAGTGCGAATCGATGACCGGCTTCATCCCGTTGCGCTCGATGGCCCGGTTCATCGCCTCGAACCGGGCGCGCGACCCGACCGCGATGCCCTGCACCCGCATCAGCGGCCCGATGATCGCGCGCAACGGAATCTCGGCGGTGTAGCCGGCGACGAAGCCGACCACGCCCACGAAGCCGCCGAAAGCCGTGCACGCCAGCGACTGGGCCATCGACGCACCGGCCGTCTCCACCACGATGTCCACGCCGCGGCCCTCGGTCGCGGCCCTGACCGCGTCCTCCCACTTCGGTGTGGAGCGGTAGTTGATCCCGACATCCGCGCCCAGTTGCTTCGCGCGCTGCAGCTTCTCGTCGCTGGAGGACAGGATGATCACCCGCGCCCCGGCAAGCTTAGCGAACTGCAGCGCGAACAGGGCAACTCCGCCGGTGCCCTGCACCAGCACGCTGTCGCCCGGCTTGATGCCGCCTTCCTGCAGCGTGGTCCAGGCGGTCAGCGCGGCGATCGGCAGCGTCGCCGCTTCCGCATCGCTCAGATTCGCCGGCACGGTGACGGCATCCTCCGCCGGCACCGCGACGTACTCCGCCAGCACACCGGCCAGTGGCGCACCCAGCGTGCGCCGGGTGCGCGTCTCCAGGGTCGGCTTGCCGTCGTACCAGCCCTGCGTGTAGAGCGGCATGACCCGGTCGCCGACCTTGAAGCGCGTCACCTCCTCGCCCACCGCGACGACTTCGCCGCAGCAGTCCGAGGCCGGCACGTAGGGCAGCGGCAGTGTCGGCAGATACTTCTGGACCAGGATGGCGAGGTCGCGGTAGTTGAGGCTGGCGGCCTTAATCCGCACCAGGATCTCGCCGCGACGGGCAGCGGGCACCGGCCGCTGCCCCAGAGACAGAGCGTCGATCGAGAAATCGCGCGCCTCGATCGCGCGCATGGTCACCGCCGTCACACCGAGCGCCCCCCGTCGACCGGCAGCTCGACTCCGGTGATGAAGTCGGCCAGATCCGACGCGAGATACAGCGCCGCCTTGGCGATGTCGATCGGCTTGGCCAGCCGTCCCATCGGGATGCCGCCGAGGAACTTCGCCTGGTTCTCGGGCGTGTTGGCCATGCCCATGAAGTCCTCGATCATGCCGGTGGCCGACATGACCGGGCAGATCGCGTTGACGCGGATGCCATCGGGCGCCAGTTCCACTGCCATCGCCTTCGACACGAGGTTTGCCGCCGCCTTGGAGGCCGCGTACCACACCAGCCCCGGACGCGGACGCATGCCCGAGACCGAGCCCACGTTGATGATGCAGCCCGATTTCTTCTGGCGCATGAGCGGGACCACCGATTGCGCCATCAGGTAGATCGCCTTCACGTTGACGTCGAAGCAGCGGTCGAACTGAGCTTCCTCGACCGTCAGCATGGAGCCGTTGCGGTGCGTATACCCGGCGTTGTTGACCACGATGTCGACGGTGCCGAACTGCTTCACCGCGGCCGCGACGAGGTTCTCGATGTCCGCGCGCCGCGAGACGTCGCACTTGACCGCGATGGCGCTACCGCCCAGTTCGGCGGCGATCTTCTTCGCGCCCTCCTCGTTCAGATCGGCGACCACGACCTTCGCGCCTTCCTTGACGTACAGGCGCGAGATCTCCGCGCCGAATCCGCTCGCCGCACCGGTGACGATGGCAACCTTGTTCGACAGCATGCTCATGACTCCTCCTTATCCGTGGTAATTGACGATGGTCTTGGTGACCGTGAAATGTTCGAGTGCGAGAAAGCCCTTCTCGCGCCCATGTCCGCTTTTCTTCACGCCGCCGAAGGGCAGCTCCACGCCGCCCCCGGCACCATAGCAGTTGATGAACACCTGGCCGCAGCGCATGCGCTTGGACACGCGCTGCTGGCACGCACCGTTGGCGGTCCAGACCGCGCCGACCAGGCCGTAGTCGGTGGCGTTGGCGAGCCGGATGGCATCCTCCTCGTCCTCGAAGGGAATGGCCGAGAGCACCGGGCCGAACACCTCCTCGCACGCCAGGGAATGCTCGCGCGGAACGGGACCGAACAGCGTCGGCTGCACCCAGAAGCCCTGCGGCGGCAGTCCGTCGGCGAAACTGCCGCGCGCCAGCACCGGCACGCCGCTGTCGATCGCGGCCTGCGTGAACGAACGGATGCGGTCGCGCTGGGTGGCGTTCATCACCGGACCGCAGTCGAGGTTCATCTCCGGCGTACCCACCCGCACCTTGCCGAAGGCCTCGCTCACCAGACCCAGGAAGCGCTCGTAGATCTCCTTCTGCACCAGCAGCCGGCTACCGGCCGAGCAGGTCTGCCCCGCGTGCTGCACGATCGCCTTCACCACCACCGGCACCGACCGGTCCAGGTCGGCGTCGGCGAACACCACCTGGGGCGACTTGCCGCCCAGTTCCAGCGTGCACGGCACGTGATTGCGCGCAGCCGAGGCCTGCACCAGGGTGCCCACCTCGGGTGAACCGGTGAAGCTCAGGAAGTTCACGCCCGGATGCGCACTGAGCGCCGCGCCCGCGACCTCGCCCAGACCGGTCACCACGTTGAGGGCGTCACCCGGCACCCCTGCCTCCAGTCCCAGCTCGGACAGGCGCAGGGTGGACAGGCAGGCGTCCTCGGAGGGTTTGATCACGGCGGCGTTGCCCGCCGCCAGCGCTGCGGCGACGGTGCGTCCGTACTGCTGCGCCGGATAGTTCCACGGGATGATGTGACCGGTGACCCCGTGCGGCTCGCGCAGGACGTTCACGGTGTAGCCGTCGAGGAACGGAATCACCTGTCCGTGCAGCTTGTCGGCGGCACCCCCGTAGAAGTCGAAGTAGCGCGCGGTGACCTGGATGTCGATGCGCGAGGCATTCATCGGCTTGCCGGTGTCGCGCGCCTCGATCAGCGTCAGCTCCTCCAGGTTCGCCTCGATCAGCCGCGCCCAGCGCTGCAGGATGCGTCCGCGCTCCGAGGCGGGCGTGCGGCCCCAGCTGCCGTCGAGCGCCGTCTGCGCGGCCCGTACCGCGCGGTCGATGTCCCGCGCACCGCCCGCGGCGATGTGCGCGAACACCTCGCCGCTGCACGGATCGATCATCGGAATGCTGCCGCCGTCGGCCGGCTGCACCCACTCGCCGCCGATGAGCAGTGCGTGGGAAGCGATCTTCATGGTCGTCATCGTTACCTCCTCATGTCATGTCTGGCGGTTGCGCCCGGATCACACCACGCCGCGCGTGCGCAGCTGCGCGATGGTGGATGCGTCGTAACCGATCTCGTTCAGGATCGCGTCGGTGTGCTGGCCGATCCCGGGAATGGCGTCCATGCGCGGGTCGAACTCCTCCGGCACGCCCGGCGGCAGCATGGCCTTGACCGATCCTTCCGGTGAGTCCACCTCCACCTGGCGCCCGCGCGCGTGCAGCTGCGCGTGCGCCCATACCTCGTGCATGTCGTTCATGCGCGCGTTGCCGATCTGCGCCTGATCCAGCCGCTGCACCACCTTTGCGGCGGTCATGCCCGACAAGGCATTCACGATGATCTCGTACAGCTCCTTGCGCGCACTGGAGCGCTTGGGCCCGGTGTTGAACCGCGGATCGCCTGCCAGCGCGGGCTGCCCGAGGACCTTGTCGCAGAACACCGCCCATTCGCGCTCGTTCTGCAGCCCCAGCATCACCACCTTGCCATCGCCCGCCGGGAACGGGCCGTAGGGGTAGATGGTCGCGTGCGAGGCGCCCGCGCGCACTGGCGGCGACGCCCCGTCGTAGGCGTAATAGAGGGGAAAGCTCATCCACTCGACCATGCTCTCGAGCATGGAAATGTCGATGCGGCAGCCTTTGCCCGTCCTGCCGCGCTGGATCAGCGCGGCCAGGATGTTGGTATAGGCGTACATGCCCGAAGCGATGTCCACGATGGAGCAGCCGGCCTTGGACGGTGTCTCCGGCGTGCCGGTGACCGACAGCAGCCCCGACTCGCTCTGGATCAGCAGATCGTAGGCCTTCTTGTCGCGGTACGGACCGTCCGCGCCGTAGCCGGAGATGTCGCACACGATCAGGCGCGGATAGCGCTCGTGCAGCTGATCGTGGGAAAAGCCCATGCGCGCGGCAGCCCCCGGCGCGAGGTTCTGCAGCAGCACGTCGGCCTTCTCCAGCAGCTTGTGCACGATGTCGCGCGCCTCCTGCTGCTTGAGGTCGAGAGTGATGCTCTCCTTGGAGCGATTGGTCCAGACGAAGTGCGAGGACATCCCGCGCACGCGCTCGTCGTAGGCGCGCGCGGGGTCTCCGACCCGGGGACGCTCGATCTTGATGATGCGTGCGCCGAGGTCCGCCAGCTGACGGGTACAGAACGGTCCCGCGATGACGTGCTCGAGCGCGACGACGGTGACCCCTTCCAGCGGACGCATGCTGACTCGCTCCCTTGCCTCGTGCGGACCGAAACCTGGAATGATCCGTCAATCCGGCCGGGCCTGCCAGTCGAGAATCGGCAAACCGCCCATCGCCGATGGCGAAGGCCGGTCGCCCTGCTAACATCGAGGGTCGAACGCGAGGATCCGCAGAATGAGCATGCACGAGGACAAGGTCCCGGTGGAGCAGACAGTCACCGGGTGGCTGGAGGCGTTTTCCGCGGCGATGGCGCGCGGCGACTGCGATGCGGCTGCGCGGCTGTTCCTGCCCGACGCGGGCTGGCGCGACATACTCGCCTTCACCTGGCACTTCACCGGGTGCCGGGGGCGAGACGAGATCCGGACCCAGCTGCAGCAGAGCGTGGCGCAGATGCGGCCCGGACCGTTCCGCCTCGACCCCGAGCGCAGCGCACCGGCCTGGACCGAGCGTGCCGGCACCCGCGCGATCGAGGCCTTCTTCGCCTTCGAGACCGGTGTCGGCCGCTGCCGCGGGGTGCTGCGGCTGATGGCCGATCCCACCGATGGCCTCATGCGCGCCTGGACGCTGTCCACCACGCTGCACGAACTGCGCGGGCACGAGGAACAGACCGGCAGCCGCCGGCCGATCGGTCCATCGGACGTGCGCGACTTCGGCGCGGAGAACTGGGCAGACCAGCGCCGCAAGGCGGTCGAATACGGGGATCGCGATCCCACCGTGCTGGTGATCGGTGCCGGACAGGCCGGCCTGGCCATGGCCGCGCGCCTGGGAACGCTGGGGATCGACACCCTGGTGGTGGACCGCAACGCGCGCATCGGCGACAACTGGCGCCACCGCTATCACTCGCTGACGCTGCACAACGAGGTGTACGTCAACGACCTGCCCTATCTTCCCTTCCCGCCCAACTGGCCCGTCTACATCTCCAAGGACAAGCTTGCCAACTGGCTCGAGTTCTACGCCGAGGCGATGGAGATCAACTGCTGGACCGCCACCGAGTTCGTACGCGGCGGCTTCGACGAGTCGGCGCAGCACTGGAGCGTGCAGGTACGCCGCGGGGACGGCACGATCCGCACGCTGCGCCCGCGGCACGTCGTGTTCGCCATCGGCGCGAGCCCGATTCCGCACGTGCCGGAACTGCCCGGACTGGAGTCCTTCGCCGGTCAGGTGATGCATTCGGGCGAGTATCAGACGGGCACGCCGTGGAAGGGACGCAAGGCGCTGGTGCTGGGCACCGGCACCAGCGGCCACGACGTGGCGCAGGATCTGCATGCGTGCGGCGCGGACGTCGCGCTGATCCAGCGCAGCCCGACGTACGTGTGCAGCCTGCGCGAAGGCCAGCGCGTGTACCAGATCTACCTGCAGGGCCTTCCCGTGCCCGAGTGCGACGAGCTGCTCACCTCGCTGCCCTTCGATGCACTGGTGCGCGCCTATCACCTGTCTGCGCTGGAGAGCCGCAGGCACGACGCCGAGCTGCTGCGCGCACTGGAGCAGACTCCCTTCAGGCTCGACTTCCAGGAGTACGACACCGGCTTCCAGATGCGCTACCACCAGCGCGGCGGCGGCTACTACTTCAACGTCGGCTGCTCCGATCTCGTCATCCAGCGCAAGGTCGGCGTCGTGCAGTGGGCGGATGTCGAACGCATCGTTCCGGAGGGCCTGCGCATGCGCGACGCACGCGTGGTGCCGGCCGAGCTGCTGGTGCTGGCGACCGGCTACAAGAGCCAGCAGGAGGTTGCCCGCAGGCTGCTCGGCGACGAGATCGCCGATCGCATCGGTCCGGTCTGGGGTTTCGATGCGACCGGTGAGCTGCGCAACATGTGGAAACGCACGCCGCAGAAGGGCCTGTGGTTCATCGCCGGCAGCCTCGCGCAGTGCCGCATCTTCTCGCGCTTCCTCGCGCTGCAGATCAAGGCCTGCGAGGTAGGGCTGATATCGAGCGGGCTGCCCGCCCGCTACGCCAACGCGCCGGATCTGGCGGCGAACTTCCGGGTGGCGTGAAGGGACGCGGAGCCGTCATTCCGGAGTAAGTAGGAATCCAGGTTGTAGAACTGCCCTTTCGTTGTGCGCTGGGTCCCGGCCCCGGATTAAAGCATTCCGGGGCAGGCTTTTCATCCGCCGGGAAGACGGAGTCGCCGTCATCCCGGCCGCTTCATCTGCATCATCGTGTCCGCGCACACCCAGAAGTAATCGCCCAGCCCGCCCGCACGCGCCAGGTGCTGTGCCGCCGCCGTGTCGTACGTTCCATCGCGCAGCAGCGCCTTGTCGAGATGCACGCCGATCACCTCTCCGAGCACCAGCCAGGCCGGGGCGGGCGAGCCATCGGCCGCCCTGAGCTGCAGCACGTCGGTCCGCCTGCACTCGAAGGACACCGGGCTCTGCGCAACCCGCGGCGCCGCGATCAGTCGCGAAGGCGCTGGCGTCAGCCCTGCCAGGGTGAACTCGTCCACGTCGGGCGCGACGGAGGCCGAGGTCGCATTCATCCGTTCCGCCAGTGCACGGGTGACCAGATTGAACACGAATTCACCGGTCTGCTCGACGTTGTGCAGCGTGTCGCGGTTGTCGCTGGCGCAGGCGAAGCCGACGATGGGCGGCGCCTCGCAGAACGCATTGAAGAAGCTGTAGGGTGCCAGGTTGTTCACCCCGCCGGCGCTGCGCGTCGAGATCCAGCCTATCGGCCGCGGTGCGACGATCGCCTTGAACGGATTGTGGCGCAGGCCGTGGCCCTTGCCTGGCTCGTAGAAATGCAGATCGGCTGCCGTCCTCGCTCCTGGTTCAATCGTCGGACCGCTTCGGAAGAGCGGAGGTGCCGCCGCCGTCGCCCGACCGCTTTGGAAGAACGGAGGTGCCGCCACCGCCGCCCGACCGCTTTGGAAGGGCCGGGGTGCCGCTACCGTCGAATGTCAGCGTCCTGACGCCGTCGGCTGCCATCGCCTGTCTCGTCCTGTGTCAGCCCGTGCGCCTCGCGCTGCGCGTGCAGCGGGTCTTGTCTGCTACTTCGCGGGCTCCGTCCGGCGCCCGGCGTGAAGGTCGCACTCGCCTACCGCCGCAGCGTCGAGGGCCGCCAGACCGGAGCAGGTCTATCGCGTCTGGTAGATCCGGCGGCGCGACGCTGGATCGTGCCGCTGCGGCGGCTCGATCCAGTGCCGTCCGGATCACCCCGGTCCGCGCTGCAGATGATCGGCTGCAGGCAGACAGGGCAGCGTTTCGCCTCAGGCCAGATCGGACGGCGTGAGTACGATGGGCTCGCCGTGCGGTGTCCGCTCGGCCGCCCGATCCCACGCCTCCCGGTAGCGCGCCAGCGTCGGTTCGTCGGTCAGGCCCTTGTCGCGCACGATGCGTTCGATCGCCGCGAGCCAGTGGCGATAGTAGGTGCTGCCGGTATCGGGATCGCCTGATGCCTGTGCGTCCCTGATTGCGCGCCCGAGCGTGCTGGCCCATTCGTCCCAGGTGAACACGCCCCGCCGGTGCAGCGCCAGCGTGATGGCGAAGGCCTGTGCTTCCCACGGCTCGTTGAACGTCGGCGCGCGTTCGTTCGCAGGTATGGCGTTCAGCGCGCCGAGCGCCGCCAGCTGGCGCTCGTCGATCCTGTCCATCGGTGCGGTCGGCATGTCAGACAGACTCCAGGTAGGGTTCGAACGCCTCGATCGACAGCTCCAGCGTCGGATCGGCCTGCCGACCCCACAGCTCGCGCCCGCTGAACACCACGCTGTACAGCCACTGCGGATCGTCGCCCTTCCCCGCTGCCTTGGAGTCGGGAAACACGTGGCAGCCGCGGATCGCCGCGATCACACCCTCCTTGTCCCGCGCGTAGCGGGGCAGGCGGGTGTGTCCGGCGGGATGGATGTTGACGGTGCGCACGCGATCGCCCGGCTTGAAGCGCGCATCGCCCTGCGGCGTGCGCGCGAAGGGGCCGCGAATGAACGCATTGCCCGCCTCGGCCGGCGTCATCGTCCGCTCCACCGGCCGGGCCGGACGCAGCGTACGGCCCGCGTCCAGTTCGTCCTGCTCCACCAAGCCGCGTTCGAGCGCGCTGCGCGTGATGCCCAGCAGCCAGCGGTGGTAATAGGACACCGTGAGATACACCGGCGCCGGCAACTGCTCTTGCGAATCACGGAACACGTCGATGTTCCACGCACGCGTATAGAGCACCGCCCGCATCAGCGCCAGCACGCGGCCTTCCCAGTCCGCGTGGAAGACAGGCTCGTCTTGCTCCGCCACCACCTTGCCGAAGCCGTGCATGCCGCCCATGTCGTGCACGCCGTTCATGGACGCGCTCCCGGCTGCTCGGCCAGCCTCGTTCCGATCATGCTGTCGCGCGTGACCAGTTCGGCGAGCCGTTCCTCCGGCCAGCCCTCGGTTCCGGCCGGCCGCTGCGGCAGCACCAGGAAGCGCGTCTCGGCGGTCGAGTCCCACACCCGGATCTTCGTCTCTTCAGGCAGTGTCACGCCGAACTCCGCCAGCACGCCGCGGGGATCCATCACCACGCGCGAGCGATAGGGCGCGGACTTGTACCAGACCGGCGGCAGCCCCAGCACGTCCCAGGGATAGCAGGAGCACAGGGTGCACACCACCATGTTGTGTTCGCCCGGTCTGTTCTCCACCACGACCAGGTGATCGCCGATCTGGTCGAACAGGCCGCTCTCGTTGATCGCGCGCGTGGCGTCCTCCAGCAGCGCGGCCTTGAACTTCGTATCGGTCCAGGCGTGGGCGACGACGCGCGCACCGACGTGCGGCCCGACCTTGGTCTCGAAATGCTCGACGATCTGATCGAGCACCGCCGGATCGATGTAGCCCTTCTCGGTGAGGATGGTCTCCAGGGCCCGCACGCGAAGCTGGACATCGCACAGGTGCGAGTGGTCGCGGTCGTGGTCGTGTTCGTGTTCGTGGTCGTGGTCGCTCATGCAGGCTCCGGGGTCCGGGCGGCCGTGCATGGCCGCCCAAGGGAACGAGTCAGGAATCGCGGGCCTCGCCGGTCTTTCGCAGCAGCGCAGCCAGCTCGGGAATGTATGCCCTGCCGTGCCCGCCGGCAACGCTGCGCTGCAGGGTCCTGTTGACTGCCTGCGCGATCTCGCGATAGACACCCGCGTGCGCAGCCATCTCGCAGTAGTAGCCCAGGTCCTTCGCCGCATTGCCCAGGAAGAACGGCACGTTGGAGGCGTCGCCCTCGATCAGGAAGGGCGTCATGCGCTGCAGCGCCGCGCCGCCGCCGCCACCGCTGGCGAGCACATCCACCAGGATGGCCGGATCGATGCCCGCCTGGTGTGCGTGCGCGGCCACCTCCGCCAGCAGCGCCATGCAACCGAGCGACACGTAGTTGTGCAGCAGCTTCATGCGATGCCCGGCACCCACCGGCCCCACATGGACGATGCTCTCGCTGAACGCCTCGAGAATCGGCCGGACGCTTTCCAGCACCTGCGGCTCGCCGCCACACAGCAGATTGAGCGTCCCGGCCTGCGCATGCTGGGGCAGCCTGGTCATGGCGGCATCGAGGAAATGTCCCCCCACCGCCTGCAGCGCCGCCGCCATCCTGATGCTGGTGTCGGGCAGCGACGTGGAGCAGTCGATGACGACCGCGCCGGGCCGCAGCGCGTCGACTACGCCGCCGGGACCGGTCAGCACCGCCTCCACCTGGGGTGCACCGGTCACGCAGAGGACGATCGCCTCGGCCTCGCGCGCCACTTCGCCCGGGCTCGCACAGACCCGGGCCCCGGACGCCACCAGCTCGTCGATCGGCTGGTTGCCCGGGTGGTCCATCAGGCTCAGCGGATATCCCCGCCGGATGACGTTCTTCGCGATTCCCTGGCCCATGAGGCCGACGCCGATGATGCCTACCGCCTTCTTCATGTCGTCCTGCATCCTGGTGCCGTTTCGAGACAGTCCACAGTGTTGCACGCCCTGGCGCGGATTACAGCGCGGCTGCCGTGCCGCGGCTAGAGCGCCAGGTACCGGCTCTTGACCGTCTCGTCCTTGCGCAGCGCCTCGATGCTGTCGCGGTAGACGATCTGGCCCTTGTCGATCACGGTGGCGTGGCTGGCAATCCCCAGGCAGAAATGCATGTTCTGCTCGGCCAGCAGCACCGTGACACCCATGTCGCGCAGCTTGCGGATCAGCGCGCCGATGCGCTCCACGATGACCGGTGCCAGGCCTTCGCTGGGTTCGTCCAGCAGCAGGGCGACCGGATTGCCCATCAGCGTGCGGGCGATGGTGAGCATCTGCTGCTCGCCGCCGGACAGGTTCCCCGCCATGCGATTCTTCAGCGGCTCGAGCAGCGGCAGCATCTCGTAGATGCGCGCGAGGTTCCAGTGATCCTGACCGGCGGGTCCCTTCTTCGCCGCGATGATCAGATTGTCCTCGACCGTGTGCTCGGGGAACACCTGGCGATCCTCGGGCACGAAACCGAGGCCGGCGCGCGCGATCCGGTGCGGCCGGGCGCCCTGCACTTCCCTGCCCAGCACGCGTATCCGGCCCGTCCTGGGCGGCGCGATCCCGGCCAGCGCCTTCATGGTGGTGGACTTGCCGGCACCGTTGCGACCGAGCAGGGCCATGGTCTGCCCCTCGGAGACGGACAGACTCAGGCCGAACAGGATCTGGCTGGTGCCGTAGAAGACGTCGATGCCCTCGGCGGAGACGATCTCGCGCGCGCTCATCTCGAGTCCGTGTGTTCGAAGTGCGAGCCCAGATAGGCCTCGATCACCTTCGGGTGCTGGCGCACCTCGTCGGGGGTGCCTTCGGCCAGGACCGTGCCGTAGCTCAGCACGCGGATGGTCTGCGCGTATCTGAACACGATGTCCATGTCGTGCTCGATGAAGATCAGCGTCATGTGCTTGCGTTCCCACAGCGCGTGCACCGTCTCGATCATCTGCCAGCGCTCCTCCGGCCCCATACCGGCGGTCGGCTCGTCGAGCAGCAGCACGCGCGGCTCCAGTGCCAGCGCGAGCGCGATGTCGAGCAGCTTCTGGTCCCCGTGCGACAGATAGCCGGACACGGTATCCGCACGTGAATCGAGCTTGACCAGTTCCATCACCTCGTCGGCCTGGGCCTTTGCCTCCGCCAGCGGAAAGCGCCGACCCAGCCGCGCGTGCCAGCCGCGATGGGCGTTGACCGCGCCGAAGATGGACTCGCGCACCGTCAGCGTCGGATAGATGCTGGCGATCTGGAAGGCTCGTGCCATGCCCCGCCGAACGACCTCGGGCGGGGACAGGCCGGCGATGTCCTCGTCGCCGAGCAGGATGGTTCCGGCATCGGGTTTGAACGCCCCGGTGACGAGGTTGAAGAACGTCGTCTTGCCGGCGCCGTTGGGGCCGATGATCGCGGTCAGTGATCCCTCCGCGAAGTTCAGGCTCACGCCGTTCATCGCGCTCACGCCGCCGAAGGACTTGCGCAGGTTCTCGATGCGCAGCATGTCAGTGCTTCCCCGCTGCCAGCCCCGCTCCGGCGCGGCGGCGATCGCGCCAGGCCTCCCACAGGGTACCGAGCAGGCCCTTACGCAGCCCGAGCGCGAAGCACAGGATGACCACGCCCAGCACCAGTCCGAAGTACTCGGTGAGGCCGGTGACGATGTCGCTCAGCAGGAGCAGCACGACCGCGCCGACCAGCGGTCCGAGAAAGACGCCGATGCCGCCCATCAGGACCATGAACACGCCCTCGCCGGAGATGGTCCAGTAGGCGAAGTCGGGATAGGCGCTGGACACGAACAGGCTCATCAGCAGGCCGCCGACGCTGCCGAAGATGCCGGCCACGACGAAGGCGAGCAGACGTATGCGCCATACCTGGATGCCGAGAAAACCGACCCGGCGCGGGTTGTCGCGGATCATGCGCAGCGTGTACCCGAACGGCGACTGCACGAAGTGGTACATGACGAACAGGGATGCCACCAGCACGAAGCAGCAGAACAGGTACAGATGGTGCGGATCGTCGAGGCGGATGCCCAGGAAGGGCGGCCGCGGCACGCCGCCGGTGAGCCCCTGGTCGCCGCCGGTCAGGGGTGTCCAGGCGATGATCAGACTGTGCACCAGCATCTGGAAGGCCAGCGTCAGGAAGGAGAAGTAGATCTCCTTGAGGCGGATGCAGATGGCGCCGATGAGCGTGGCGACCCCCGCGCTGATCAGCATGGTCAGCAGGAATGCCATCGGAATCGAGGTGCCCGCCTTCTGCATCAGCAGGGCGAAGCTGTAGGCGCCCAGGCCGTAGAACAGGCCGTGGCCGAACGAAACCATCCCGCCGTAGCCGATCAGGAGATTGAGTGAGGTGGCGAAGACGGCGAAGGCCGACATGCGGATGACGAAGTCCGAGAAATGCCTGCCCGGGAACACGAAGGGCAGCACACTCAGGATGGCGAGAACCCCCACGGCGAACGCCACGTCGCGCAGCACGGTCGATCTGCGCATGGATCAGCGCTCCTTGCCGAAGAGGCCGCTCGGCTTGAGGATCAGCACGAGGGTCATGAACAGGAACATGAGACCCTCGGTGAACAGCGGAAAGCCGATCGTTCCGAAGCTGCGCACCAGTCCGATCAGCAGCGCACCGACCAGTGCGCCCGCCACCGAGCCCATGCCGCCGATCACCGTGACGATGAACGACTCGATCAGGATCGAGAACCCCATCCCGGCCACCAGCGAGCGCACCGGCACTGCCAGCGCACCCGCCAGGCCCGCCAGCATGCCCCCGAGCGCGAACACCCCGCCGAACACGAGCGCGGTGTTGATGCCCAGCGCGGAGGTCATGGTCGGGTTGATGGCGGCAGCACGGATGATCTTGCCGAAACGGGTGCGCGCGATGAGCCAGGCGAGCGCGCCGGCCACCACCAGCGTGACCGCGATCAGGAACAGGTAGAACACCGGCAGCACGCCGCCCGCCACGATCACCGGCGGACGCATGAAGGTGTCCGGCATGCCCATCGCCAGGAACTCCGCGCCCCACACGATCTTCACCACGTCGTCGAGAATGAGGATGAAGCCGTAGCACACCAGCAGCTGCAGCAGCACGTCGGCGCCGTACACGCGGCTCATGAACAATCGCTCGAACACGAGCGCGAACAGACCCACGCCGAGCGCCGATCCGACCACCGCGATCGCGTAGTTGCCGGACAGGCCATACAGCGTGTAGGCGAAGTACGCGCCCAGCATGTACAGGGAGCCGTGCATGAAGTTGACCACCTTCAGCGTGCCGAAGATGAGCGACAGGCCGGCGGCGACCAGGAACAGCAGCATGCCGCTGATCAATCCGCCGGTGGCCTGCGTGACCATGCAGGAGGCGGTGCCGAAACAGGAAAGCAGGGCGTCCAGATCCACGAGTTAGACGTTCCAGAGGTGGGCACGCGCACGCGGCGCGCGGCAGGCGCCGCGTGCCGCGTGAGAGGCGTCGACGATCAGAGGTAGCCGGACTTCCTCTTCCAGGCCGCTTCGTGCTCGAGAATGGTCTTCCAGTCGCCCGGCACGATCTTCGGCACGTAGGGCTCCTTCGGGATGGTCGTGCCCCAGCCGATGGCGTAGCCGATGATGGTCTGGTCGTCGCCGCGCATCGTGACCGTGCCGTCGGCACCGAAGGCGGACTTGATCTTCAAGCCCCGCAGCGCCTCGGCCAGCTTGCCCGCGTCGGTCGAGTTGGTCTTCCTCATCGCCGCGAACAGGAAGTCCATCGCCAGCGCGTTCTCCCACGCCCAGTTGGTCGGGTAGTCCTTGTACCTGGCCTTGTACGCGTCGGCCCAGGCGGCATTCTCCGAGCCCGAGGGAAAGGTCTTGAGGTAGCGGGTCGAGGAGTGGATGCCGGCAGGTAGGTTCTTCACCGCAGTCAGCGTGGTGTAGTCCGCCATGTTGATGGCAAACAGGCTGGTCTGCTGGAACAGGCCGTAGATGCTGGACTGATCGACGAAGGACACCAGGTCGCCCGCCCACAGGCAGGAGTACAGTGCCTGGGGCCTGGTCTGCAGGATCTTGGTGATGTTCTCCGTATAGTCGGCCTGGAACAGCTTGGGCCAGGACTCGCCGATCTTCTCGATCTCGGGATGGAACTTCTCCAGGTACTCCATGAACAGCAGCGTGTTGTCGCGGCCGTAGGCGTAGTCGGGCGAGCAGCTCATCCACGTCTTCAGCTTCCTTGCCTTGGCGACGTTGCCGGCATAGGCGGCGCTCACGATCGCGTCGTGGATACCCTGGCGCACGCAGCGGAACGCGGTCGGCACGCGGATCTTCGGATCCGCCGACAGCGAGGAGGTCTCCGAGCAGGTGTGGATGCACAGCACCTTGAGCTCGCGGATCACCTCCTGCACCGCGAACGCCCCTGCCGAGGATTCCGCATCGATGATGATCTCGCAACCTTCCGCGTTGATCAGCTGGCGCGTGTTGTTGGCCGCCTCGTCGGGCTTGCCCTTGGAGTCGCGCGTGACGATCTCCACCTTGCGTCCGCGCAGGCCGCCGCCGGCGTTGAACTTCTCGACCGCCATCTCGATGGCATTGCGCGACGAGATCCCCAGCTGTGCCACGCGGCCGGAGAGGATGGTCGGCACGCCGATGCGGATCGGCTTGTTCTGAGCGCGCGACACGAACGGGAAGCCCAGGCCGGTGGCAGCGCCGAGTGCGCCCGCCTTGCGGATGAAGCCCCTGCGCCCGGATACCGGCGATGGATGATCGGACATCTTCTCCTCCTCTGCTCTTGTCATGGCGCGTGCACCGCACGCACGAAATCGCCCAAGCTTGCTGAATCCGACGGATCGGGGCAATGACAAATCCGTCAATCCGGACTTCGCCGTGCGCGAAGACTCTAGGCCGGTGCCGCCGGCGCGGCGCTGCGCAGATGATCGACCAGCCGGCGCGCGATGGCCGGCAGCGCATCGTACTCCCGATAGCACACGTACATGCGCCGGGTGGCCCAGTCGTCCTCCAGCCGGATGAGCCGCAGGCGCATGGCGCTGGCGAAGGGCCGCGCCGCCCCCTCCGGCAGCACGCCGATCCCCAGCCCGGACTCGATGATCTTGCACAGGGCCGCGAAACTGTGCACCTGGATGCGTGCGCGCAGCGGCTTGCGCGCGACCGCGGCCTGATCCATCAGCAATCGGGTGAGCGCCGTGCCGTCCTCCAGTCCGACGAAGTCGTAGTCCAGCAGTCCGGAGAACAGCGTGCTGCGCCCACGCAGTGCGTGGGTCTTGGGCACCACCGCCACCAGCTGGTCGGTGCGGTATTCGAACGCTTCCAGTCCGTCCAGCGGCATTCCCTCCATGATAACGCCCACGTCGGTCGTGCCTTCGCGCAGCGCCTGCACGATCTCGCCGCTGAAGCGCTCCTCGAGCGCAACCACTGCCTGGGGCGCCGCCTCGGAGAAGCTCGCCAGGTCGGCGGGCAGATACTGGGAGATGGCCGAGGCGCTGGCCTGCACGCGGATGTGGCCCTTGCCGCCGCTGGAATACTCGCTCAGCTCGAGGCGCAGCTGCTCGGTCTGGCCGAGGATCTGCCGCGCGCGATGCAGCAGCGCCCGGCCCGCGGGCGTGAGCTGCGCACCGCGTGCCGTGCGCTCCAGCAGCTTCACGCCATAGAGATGCTCGAGTAGAGTCATGCGCCGGCTGGCCGCCGCAAGTGCGATGTGGCTGGCCGCGGCGGCCTTGGTGATGCTGCGGGTCTCGGCAATGCGCACGAACAGCGCGAGCGAGAACAGGTCGGGAAGCATGAATCCGTGGGACGGCTCCGGTGCGGAGGCTCAATTGTATGGTCTGGCGGGCAGGGTCTGTGGCCCGGCGCCGTTCCTGACCTGGCAGCTTCACTGACCCGACACCGCCTCGCGCTGTCCGTGTCGCGCTGTCCGGCGGCGCCACGCGCGATCCGCAGTATCATCCGAGCCGATCAACCGGATGGAGAACTCTGGTGAACACCACCGTTGCATTCATCGGCCTCGGCGCCATGGGGTTTCCCATGGCAGCGCGCCTCGCCGCCGCCGGCCACGCCCTGCGCGTGTTCGACATCGTGCCCGCGACCGCCGCGCGCTTCGCCGCCGAGCGCCCGGCGTGCGCCTGCACCTCGCCCGCCCACGCGCTGGACGGCGCGGACATCGCCATCACCATGCTTCCCAGTTCCAGCGAGGTCGAATCCACCCTCCTGTCCGGGGAGGCGAGCGCGGCACTGCGAAGCGGCACCACCATCATCGACATGAGTTCGAGCGAACCGATGCGCACACGCGCGCTGGCGCAGGCGCTCGCCGCACGCGGCGTCACCCTGGTGGACGCACCGGTCTCGGGAGGCGTGAACAAGGCGCGCGACGGCTCCCTGGCCATCATGTTCGGCGGCACCGAGGAGCAGCTCGCGCGCTGTACGCCCCTGCTCAGCGCAATGGGGACGAAGATCTTCCGCACCGGCGAGGTGGGCTCCGGCCACGCCATGAAGGCGCTCAACAACTTCGTGTCCGCCGCCGGCCTGGTGGCGGCGGTTGAGGCGCTGCACGTCGGGGAGAAGTTCGGCCTCGACCCTCACGTGATGACCAGCATCCTGAACGCCTCCACGGGAAGGAACAACACGACCGAGAACAAGGTCGAGCAGTTCATGCTTTCGGGGAAGTTCGATTCCGGCTTCGGCCTCGCCCTCATGGAGAAGGACGTCGGAATCGCGGTGAAGCTGGCCGAGGCATTGGGCGTGGCCGTCCCGCAGGGAAAGTCGTGCCACGAGCTGTGGGCGCAGGCCACGCGCAGCACCAAGGGGGCGGATCACACGGAGATGTACCGGCTGCTGTAGTCAGCGACTGGTCATCCCGGCTCGAGCCAGGATCCAGCCGACGGTCGCAGTCGCTGACCGGTCCGCCATCGGCCTGCTACGCTGTGCCGCTCACTGAAGCAAGGAAAGCGCAACCGATGCTCACCCGCCTGCTCGCTGCCACCGTCCGCCTGCTCGCCGCGTGCGCAGGGCTCGCGCTGGCCGCGCCCGCCTCGGCCCAGGACACCCCCAGGATTGTCTTCCTCACCAACTGGCTGGCGCAGGCCGAGCACGGCGGGTTCTATCAGGCGCTGGCCGAAGGCATCTACCACAAGCACGGCCTGGACGTCGAAGTACGCATGGGCGGACCGCAGGTCAACGTGGTCCAGCTGCTGCTCGCAGGGCAGGCCGACCTGGTGATGGGCTACGACCTGCAGACCATCAAGCTGGTCGAACAGGGCTTGCCGGTGGTGACGGTGGCCGCGACCTTCCAGAAGGATCCTGCCGCGCTCATTGCCCACCCGGACGTGAAGTCGCTGCCCGAACTCAAGGGCCGCACCCTTCTCATCGGGCAGGCGAGCGAAACCACGTTCTGGCCCTGGCTCAAGTCCACGTACGGTTTCACCGACGCGCAGAAGCGGCCGTATGCATTCAGCGTCCAGCAGTTCCTGGTGGACAGGAATGTCGCGCAGCAGGGATACGCCACCTCCGAGCCCTTTACCATCGAGAAGGGCGGCGTGAAGCCGACCGTGTTCCTGCTCGCCGATGCCGGCTACCCGCCCTATGCACAGACCATCGTGACGCTGCAGCGCACGGTGCTGGAGCGGCCGGACATGATCCGCCGCTTCGTCCAGGCCACGGCGGAGGGCTGGAAGAGCTACCTGGCGCACCCGGCACCGGGCAATGCCCTCATCCGCAAGGCCAATCCGCAGATGGAGGAGGAACTGTTGGCCTATGGTCTGCGCAAGATGAAGGAATTCGCCCTGGTGACCGGCGGCGATGCCGCGGACCATGGCATCCTGACCATGAGCGATTCCCGCTGGGAGCAGACCTTCGCCTTCATGGCCGGCGCCGGCCTGGTCAACCCCGCCACCGAGTATCGCAGGGCCTACACGCTGGAGTTCGTCAAGGCCGTCAAGGTATTGCCCTGAGCTGGTGCGACCGGGCCGGGCGCAACGCGTCCGACCCGGTCGGGTGTGCTCAGGCGCGCGCCTTCCGGCGGCGCACGACCATCGCACCGGCCAGGGCCAACGTCACCAGCAGCAGCGCCTGCGGCTCGGAGACGACTGCCGCGTACATGACGTTGCCCAGTATCTGATGGGCCCGTGCCGTGGGATGGATGTCGTCCCAGAACAGATGACCGTCGGGATTCGCGCACGGTGCACCGGCCGGGAAGGGGCCCAGGGTCGGCAGGCAGGGATCGATCACGTTGGCGAATCCATATGCACCCGCCGCCGCCTGCTCGAACAAGCCGTACGCGTCGAACAGCTTCAGCTTCGTGTCCGGATTCGTCCCGGCGAGCGCTGCCAGAAACTCCGCATCCAGGAACTGGCTGGAAAAGGCCAGCAGGAACGCTTCGAACGCAGGCTTCAGCTCGTCCGGTACGATGGGCAGGTGGGTGAGGTTGGGCAGATTGCCCACCAGCATCGTCTGTGCACCCGCTGCGGCAAGCTGGAGAATCTCGCTCTCCACGTGCTGAGCCGCCGCCACGCCGGCCTGGAAGAACAGCAAGCCAATATCCAGATCGGGATCCAGAGGTCCGTTGTCCAGCTGGGATCCGAGAAAGAACGCGTCATTCGACCCGGCCCACACCACGAACAGCGACTTGGACAAGGCACCCGGATCGATGCCGCGCGACAGGAAGGCATCCACCTGGTCTTCCAGTCCTATGCCCACCAGCGGCTGGATCGGTTCAATGCCCAGGTCGATGCCGTAGTCCGTGCCCGCGACGTTCTCGCTGTTCGAGGTCGAGCCGTTGGTCGCGAAGTTGTTGCCGCCCAGCACGGAAGGCGCGAGCGGCAATCCCAGGCGGCTTGCCAGCACCTGGGAGGCAACCGGACCGTTGCTGAACACCTGTGCATAAGGCGGAGAGATGGGGTAGAAACCCTGCGTCAGCACGTAGGAATTGCCCGAGTCCAGCAGGCTGTCGCCGAACAGGTAGAGATTGTCGAACGGCGCTGCCGAAGCCGCCACCGAGGTCAGACCGATGGCGCCCGTGAACGCGCACACCAGCTTCCGCATTGAGCCTTCCATTGTTCTCCGTTCTCCCGGTCCGGGCACTCGCCCGCGCAAGCAGACAGATTGACATGAAGTCGACGGCAGGAAAAGCGCCGGCCCGATCGACCGCGTTCAGCGTGCTCTGGCACGCCGGGAAATCCGACACGCCGGCGGCGCCTGGGGCACAATCCCGCCAGACTCGCCGGCCTGAAGTCGTGGCGTGCATACGCCGATAAGAAGCCTGGCCCGACTCACCCGCCGGCGCGGGCCCCGCCCGCATACGCGGCCGGCACGGCATCAGGAGACGCCATGTCCATCATCGACCTGCTTCCCAGCGAGACGCCGATCAAGGCCATTCCGCCGGGCGAGGTCGTATTCACCCAGGGCGATCCGGGCGGACTCATGTTCGTGGTCATCGACGGCGAGGTGGACGTGCTCCTCGACGGCAAGCTCATCGAGACGGTGCGCAGCGGCGGCGTCTTCGGCGAGATGGCGCTGATCGACTCGGGGCCGCGCAGCGCCACGGCCATCTCGCGCACACGCTGCCTGCTCAGTCCGGTGGACGAACTGCGGTTCCGGGAGCTGATCGTGCGCGAGCCCGAGTTCGCCTTCCTGGTCATGCGCGTCCTGGCACGCCGGCTGAGGCGCATGGACGTCGCCCGCTGAGCCGAGCCCTGCCGTGATGACGCCCGATTTCTCCGCCCTGATCCGCTCGATGGCCGCCGCGGTGTGCCGGGGAGACGGGCGCACCGCAGCACGCTGCTTCAGCCCGGACGGCATCTATCACGACCACTTCTACGGCCAGTTCGCCGGGCGCGAGGCGATCGAGCGCATGGTCCTCGAGTGCTTCCATCGCGATGCCGAACGGCTGAAGTGGGACATCCTCGACCCGTGCAGCGACGGCGACAACGGCTACGCGCATTACACGTTCAGCTACACGGCCAAGGTGCCGGGCAGCGAGGGCAAACGCATCGCCTACGCCGGCATGCTCCACTGCCGGCTCGCGGGCGGCCACATCGCGCGCTACAGCGAGATGTTCGACCGCGGGCCGGTCCTGCTCCAGCTGGGCTTTGCCGAGCCGCGCATCCTGAAATCCCTGCGCAAGAGTCTGGCCTGATCGGCTGCGCGGCTACTTGCCGCGCAGCAGGTACTCCACCTCCCGGGCCGCACGCGGCTCCGACAGCGTCGCGGCGCAGATCGGCGCGCATGGCCGGCACGACCGCGCGGAACTCCTCCACCACTTCGGCCTCGTCGCGGCAGAAGTCGTGGAGGAAATTCAGGCGCGTGCCGACGCCGCAGCGCACAAACGAAACATCGGGCGTCGCAATTGACACTCGAACGCCGTCGGGTATGCTTGACCGCAACCGCAACACGTCGATGCAGCTCGAGGTGTCAAGAACAGCGCGGGCAGGCGAAGCGCGCACGGGTCCATCGGTGTGAACCGGCCACTACAAGAGCCAACCGATAGATTTGGGGGATTGGAGATGAGAACCAGCAGAAAGGTCGCGCACAGCACGCTGACCGGGGCGGTGCTCGCATGCGCCGTCAGCGGCGCATTCGCCGCGGGCAGCGACTGGCCGCACTACGGCAACGACCAGTCGAACACGCGCTACAGCACACTCGATCAGATCAACACCGGCAACATCGGCAGCATCAAGGCGGTGTGGGCGTATTCGCTCGGCACCGCAGACAGCCAGGAATCGTCGCCTGTCGTCATCGGTGACACGATGTACGTGACCAGTTCCACGGGTCCGCGCTACGTGTTCGCGCTCGATGCGAAGACCGGCGCCAAGAAGTGGGCCTACCAGCCCGAGCTTCCCAACGACTACATGGCGACGGTGTGCTGCGGCCTGGACAACCGCGGGGTGGCGGTGCACGACGGCAAGGTGTTCGTCGGCCGGCTCGATGCGAAGATGGATGCACTCGATGCCAAGACCGGCAAGCGCCTGTGGACGGTCACCGTCGCCGACTACAAGAAGGGTTACGCGATCACCTCGCCGCCCCTGATCGTCAAGGACATGGTCATCACCGGCATGGCTGGCGGCGAGTACGGCGTGCGCGGCTTCATCGTGGCCTACAAGCAGTCCACCGGCGAACAGGTGTGGAAGACGTACACCATTCCCGGACCGGGCGAGCCGGGGAACGAGACCTGGAAGGGCGACTCGTGGAAGACCGGTGCGGGCTCGACCTGGGGCGTGGGCTCCTACGATCCGAAGCTCAACACCGTGTACTGGTCGACCTCCAACGCCGGCCCGTGGGGTGCGCAGACGCGCGGCCCGGACTCGTCCGACTACGGTCAGTTCACCAACCTGTGGTCGGCGTCCCAGCTCGCCTTCGACGCGGATACGGGCAAGATCAAGTGGGGCTACCAGTGGACCCCGCATGACGCCTGGGACTTCGACGGGATCAACGAGGCGGTGCTCACGGAGCTGAACATCGGCGGCTCGAAGCAGCCGGTGCTCTTGCACGCGGATCGCAACGGTTTCTTCTACGTGCTCAACCGCGATTCCGGCAAGTTGCTGGCGGCAGATCCGTTCGTGACGGTGAACTGGGCCACGCACGTGGACCTGAACACCGGCAAGCCGGTCGAGGCGGCGAACAACGAGAAGCGTCCGCAGCTGGGCAAGTGGGCACGCGACGTCTGTCCCAACCTGATCGGCGGCAAGAACTGGCAGCCGATGTCCTACAGCGCACAGACCGGGCTGGTGTATCTGCCCGCGTTCAACATGTGCATGGACATCGCCAACCGGGAAGAAGAGTACTCCCCGGGCAAGTTCTATCTCGCCTCCGAGTTCGACCTGTCCAAGGCCGGTGCGACCGGCTCGCACCTGGCCGAATTCATCGCCTGGGATCCGGTCGCGAAGAAGAAGGTGTGGACCATCGAGGAGCCCAACATGTGGGCCGGCGGCGCCATGTCCACGGCTGGCGGACTGGTGTTCTACGGCACCATCGACGGGTTGCTCAAGGCGGTCGACGCCAAGTCCGGCAAACTGCTGTGGCAGTTCCGCGTAGGCACGGGCGTGTCGCAGAGCCCGGTGACCTACTCCATCGACGGCAAGCAGTACGTCGCCGTGGTGGCCGGGCGCCTGAAGGGACCGCCTTCGTTCTTCGGCAAGATCGGCCAGAAGATGACCGAACAGAGCCCCGAGGGCGGCATCCTGATGGTGTTCGCGCTGTAGTGCGCCAACGTCAAGCACGAGCGGCGGGGGCAGCCCCGCCGCTTTTTTATCGCCGCCTTCATCGGGCACGCGTCGCCCGGCGGAAACCGGGGTAAGCCATCGCCCCGACGAAAGCCGGAGTAAGCCGTCGCCCCGGCGAAACCTGCCGCGGAATGCCTTGATCTGAAGACCGGACCAGGAAGTACCGACGCAGCCACGAGCAATCGAATCGAGGAAGACGAAGTGAAGCGCGACATGTCCTGGAAGTGCACCGTGCGCCTGCTGAGCGCGGCACTGCTTCTCGCGGCGGCGAACACGGCTGCCGCCGAAGACGAGGCCAGACCCGTGAACCCGTTCGCCGGAGACGCCGCCGGCGCCAAGGAGGGAGGCAGCCTGTTCAATCAGTACTGCTCGCACTGCCATGGGCAGTGGGCCGATCAGGGAGAGCGGCCGCGCGATCTGCGCCGGCTGAACATCCGCTATGGCGACGACGCCATCACGATGTACGTCAGGACCATCACGGAAGGCCGGCTGGACAAGGGCATGCCGGTCTGGAAAGGCGTATTGCCGGACGAGACGCTGTGGAAGATCTATACCTTCCTCACTACCGTCCAGTCCGACGAATGACGGGCATGAGACAGGAAACCGTGAGCGGGGCGCGTTTGTGCCTGCTGCTGCGCCTGGTCGTCGCGGGCTCGCTCGCGCTTGCGGCCGGCACGGCGCTCGCGCACGGCGTGACGATGAAGCTGCGCCATCCCCTGCCGGCCGACTCCGCGTTTCATCGCCTGTTCGTGATCCCCTGGACCGAGAAGATCCATCAGGATGCGGGCGGACGCATCAGCATCCAGGTCCGGGCCGGTGACGCTGCGCCGGATAAGCTGCTCGATGCGGTCATCGAGGGCGACGCGGACATCGTCTGGACCGATCTCGCCACCACGGGGGGGCGTGTGCCGGCGCTGGAACCGTTCGAGCTGCCCTTCATCACACACGACGCGTCGAGTGCGAGCCGCGCGATGATCGAATACGTGCGGCTGAGCGATGCCACCCAGGCGAGCCTCGATGGCGCGCGCGTCCTGGCGGCGCATCAGGTGGGCGCGCCGTCCTTCCACATGCGCAAGGGGCCGATGACGAAGGCCTCGGACCTGACTGGCGCGAAGATCGGTTCAGTCACGCCCGCGGGCCGGTTGTTCCTCACGCGCGCAGGCGCCACGGCGGTGGAGGTTCCGCTCGCGAGAGTCGGCACGGCCATGGCGCAGGATGAACTGGACGGCATGCTGCTGTCCTGGGACCTGCTGCCGGCGGGTGCCGCCGCCCCCTTCCATGCCGAGCCTGGCACGGCCCGGCTGGATGCGCCGGTCTTCCTGCTGCTGATGCACGACGCTACCTACAGAGGACTGGCCGACGACCTGAAGAAGGTGATCCAGGACAACAGCGGCCCCGAGGTCGCGGCGGCAATGATCCGGGCCTTCGACGCGCATGGCCAGGCCGCGCGCCAGGCCGCGGCCGATCGTGGGGAGAGGCTGGTGACGATGCCGGCGGAGGAAGTCGCCAGGCTGCAGCCCGCCGCGCAGGCCATGCTGGAGGATTGGCTCGAGAAGGGAGGCCGCAAACAGGCATTGGATGCGGCCCGCGAAGCCCTCGCCCAATGAGCACGACGTTCATCACGGCTTTCCGCGTCACCGCCCAGCCACACGCCGCAGCACCTGCCCGGGTCGCGCGCCGGTAGCCCGCCCCACCTCCCACACCATCTCGCCGTTGACCAGTACGTACTCGATCCCGGGCGCGGCGGCGATAGGGTGCTCGAAGGTCGCGCCCTCGGCCACGCGCGCCGGATCGAACACGGTGATGTCCGCCCATGCGCCTTCGCGCAGCAGGCCGCGCCCTTCGAGTCCGTAGGTCCGGGCCGTCAGCCCCGTCATCTTGCGTACGGCCTGCTCCAGGCTGAACAGTCCGAGGTCGCGGCTGTAGTGACCCAGCACGCGCGGGAACGTCGCCCACAGGCGCGGGTGCGGAAAGGCATCGTGCGGCAGGCCGTCCGAGCCGATCATGGTCGGCCCGTACGCCAGGATGCGCTGCACGTCGGCCTCATCCATGGAGAAGTAGATGGCACCGGCCGGGATCAGGCGCGCCACCGCCTCGTCCTGCGACAGGCCCATCTGCGCGGCGACCTCGGCCAGATCGCGCCCCGCGAACTGCGGCAAGATCCTGGACCACGTGACCAGGGTGCGGCTCGCCGACGCCGCGCGATCCGCGGTGAGGATGGTGGACGCCGCGCAGTAGGGATAGGCGTCCAGTCCGATATCCTGCTCCTGCCGATGCCGCTCGATACAGGCCAGCGTCTCGTGCGAGCGTCCGTGATTGCGCACGCCGTTAACCTTGTGATGCGAGATCACCACGGGCACGCCCAGTTCCCGCCCGATGCGAAAGCTCTCCTCGAGCGAATCGACGACCCGGTCGGCCTCGTCGCGCATGTGCGTGCAGTACAGGCCGTCGAACTCGGCCAGCGGACGGCACACCTCGATCACCTCCCAGGTAGGCGCGGCCGCCGCCGGCTCGTAGTACAGCCCGGTGGAGATGCCTGCCGCGCCGGCCGCCAGCGCCTCGCGCGCGACGCTCTGCATGCGCGCGATCTCCCTCTCGTCGGCGGGACGCCCGATGTCGCGCATCGTCGCCACGCGCAGCGTGGTGTGTCCGACCAGCAGCACGGCGTTGGTCGCGGGCGGATGCCGGTTCAGCTCCTCGACGTAGGCGGCGAAGTTGGGAAACCGGAACCACCCGCCGGCGTCGTCCAGCAGATCGAGCGGCGGCGTGGGGGCGCCGCGCACGCCGCCCGGCATCGGTGCCAGCGAGATGCCGCAGTTGCCTGCCACCACCGTGGTCACGCCCTGGCTGACCTTGGCCGGCATGTCCGGGTCCGACAGCATCAGGCGGTCGTCGTGCGTGTGCGCGTCGATGAAGCCGGGTGCGGCCACCTTGCCCTGCAGATCGATCTCGCGCTCCACGCACGCGCTGCCGATGCGGCCCACGCGCGCGATCACCGACTTGCGCACGGCCACGTCCGCCTCGAAGCGGGGCGCACCGCTGCCGTCGACCACGACGGCATTGCGCAGCACGAGATCGAAGTGCTCGGCCACGGCTACTTCACCTGCTCGGAAGCTGCCATCGCGTCGCGCATCTTCCGCGCGTCGAATCCTGGCGCGCGCGCCGCGTCCAGGATCACCTTCTCCTTGCGCGCCATCAGATCGATGGCTGCCGGAAGCTTCTCCAGCGCCGCGGCCGGGATCACCACCGCACCGTGGTAGTCGGCGTGCACGATGTCACCCGGGTTCACTGCCATGCCCAGCACGTCCACCGGCCTGCCGAAATCGACCACCTGGATGTACGCGTGGCTGGGGCTGAGCGTGGCGGCGAGGCACTGGAACTGCGGATGCATCATGTCGAGGTCGCGCATCGAGCCGTTGGTGATCGCGCCGACGCAGCCCAGACCCCAGTGCACGTTGGTGTTGACCTCGCCCCAGAACGCCCCCAGTCCCGGCTGACTGTCGATGTCCTGCACCACGGAGATCGTCGGCCGCGGACCTTGCGCCAGGTACTCGTAGTAGGCCTGCAGGCGCTCCTTGCGCCCTGCCGGATCGAAGGGCACCGAGCAGCGCACCGTCACCGTGCGTGCGTAGCCCACGATCGGCGGCAGCTTCGCATTGCAGGCAGTCAGGCGCTGGCGCGTGAAGCCGCTGGTGAAGCGTCCGCCCACTGCGATCTCCAGTGCGTTGCAGATGGTGGGGGTGTCGAACTTGCGCAGCTGCTCGAACAGACTCTGGGTATCCATGTTCACTCGTTCTCGTTGATGGGAGCAGCCGTGCAGGTCACGGCTGCGCAGGATTGTGACGCCGCAGCAGCGCCGCGACGCCGGGCGCCTCCTCCAGGTATTTCGCGGGCGCCATCTCGTAGGCGTAGGCATTGAGACGCTCGAGCAGTTCCTTCACGCGCTCGGGATAGGTGGCGGCCTTGTTCTCCGACTCCTCCGGATCGTTGGCGACGTCGAACAGTTCGATGCGGCTGGGCAGCGCGGCGTGCACCACCAGCTTCCACTCGCCCACGCGCACCGCGCCGCGGAAGTCCTCCACCGCCAGCAACAGCTCCTTGTGTGCCGAGCGCTCGGTCCCGCCCAGCACGGACAGGATGTCCACGCCGTCGGGCTTCCTCTTCGCGTCGGCCGCGGCACCGGCGAGCGCCATGACGGTCGGCGCGAGGTCGGTCACGTGCAGCATGTCGGCAATCACCGTCTTCGGCCTGATCGCCTGCGGCCAATGCGCCACCGCGAAACTGCGCACCCCGCCCTCGTACAGGCTGCCTCGGCCCTCGCGGAACACGCCGTTGTCGGCGCCCGTGGTCAGGCCCTCGGACTCGCCGGTCGGATAGCGCGTCGCCACTCCTCCGCCGTTGTCGCTGTGGAACACGAGCAGCGTGTCCTGCAGCATCCCGCGCTTCTCCAGCGCGGCCACTACCTCGCCCACGGCCGCATCGAGCGTGGCGACCGCAGCCAGATGTGCGCGCCGCGCGGAATCGGCCACCGATGCGACGCGCGCCAGCGCGGACCTGTCCGCGTCAGCGGACTGCGCGGGAAGCGAATAGGCGAGCACGAGGAACAGCGGCGTGGCGACATCGTGCTTGCCGATCATTGCAACTGCCTCGCGCGTGAGCAGCGTGGTGACGCTGCCGCGGTCGGACGCCGGCTTGTCGTCGCGCCGCCAGTCGCTGCCGCCGCCCTTCGCGAGCCGCGCGCCGACCTGCCCGGCGAGCGAGCCGTAGAAGCTGTCGAATCCGCGCCGCGTCGGCAGCCATTGTGCGCTGGCGTGACCGAGCTGCCACCTGCCGATGAAGGCGGTGCGATAGCCGCTTCGCTTCAGCGCGGCGGCGAGCGTGGGCTCGTCCTCCGGAAGCCCGTAGCGAGTGGCGGGCAGGATGTCGCCGGTCTGCAGCCCGTAGCGCATCGGATGGCGGCCGGTGAGCAGGGCCGCCCGCGTCTGGCTCGACGACGGCAGGACGTAGAACGTGTTGAGTGCGGCGCCGCCCGCGGCGAGCCGGTCGATGCTGGGCGTGCGCGCTTCGCCGCCGTGGAAGCCGACGTCGTTCCAGCCCAGATCATCGGCGAGGACGAGCACCACGTGCGGCCGTTGCGCCGCCGCTGCCACACCCGCGAAGAGCACTGCCGCGAGCAGCTGGACCAGCACCCGTGCAAGAGGCCCGGCGCAGGCTGGATGACGCAACACGATCAGTCGCAACACGCTTCCTCCCCGTGTCCCCGCCGCCGTGTTGTACGTTCCGGCGCTTTGTACGTTCCGGTGCCTTGTACGTTCCGGTGCTGGGGAGGCCCTATGATACGATGCATCGGAACATACACGAGAGCCGGTCATCGGCCATTGCTGGAGGAGATCGCGCGGTCCGGGCCTGGCACGCCGGCCGCGACCGTCATGTCCGAGCGCGAGTACCTGCAACGCTGGCTGGTCATCGGCGCACGGCGCGAACGTATCGGCCGGCTCGTGCGCGCAGCCGGCTCCTGCGCCTGCATCGGCGCGGCCGCGTGGTTGCTGTGGCAATGCGCCCGCGCACTCGGCGTGCACCCGCACGTCATCTCGGCGCTGCTGCCGCTCCTGATCCTCGCGGCGCTCGGCGCGTGCATCGCCGCCGCTCTGCCCGCCACGCGCCGCATCGGCGCACGGCAGGCCGCACGACTGGCCGACGCCCGCGCCGGCCTGCACGATACCGTGACCAGTGCGCAGTGGTTCGCCAGTGCGCAGTGGGTCGCCAGTGCGCAGTGGGTCGATGGACAGCGCGAGTCCCCGCCCGCTGTCCAGCTCCTGCTTCAGCGCACGCAGCGCGAACTGCAGCGCATCGACGCCGCACGCGTGTTCCCCCTGCGCCCGCCGCGCCGCTTCATGCTCGCACTCGCGCTGGGCGGTTGCGCGTTCGCACTCGCGTGGAACACGCCGCTGCAACCCGCCGCACCGGGCCTCGTGCGCCCGCCCGTGACCGCCGCCGGAACACTCCCCGCACCGACGCCGCGCATCGATGCGCCAGCCGCGCAGGCGGACGGTGGCGTGCAAACGGCCGCTGCCCCGCGCGGTACCGACAGCCTCGCCGCGCAGGTCGACTCCCTGGCTGCGGCACTGGGCGGCAAGGCGGATCTCGGCGCCCTGCGCGCCGCGCTCGCCAGCGGGGACCGCAGTGCGGCTGCGCGACAGGCGCAGGCACTCGCCCGTAAGTTCGCATCCGATCCCGCCGGCCCGCTGCCCGAGCAGGAAGAGAAGATGAACGCCGAAGTGGCCGCATCGATCCTCGAGCGGCTGCAACAACTGTTGCGCGAGCAGGCCGATCCAGCCGGCGGCGCGCCCAAGCCCGCCAATGCGGTGGAGTCCACGGCCCGGCTCACGCGTCAGCTGCGCCAGGAGATGAGCGTGGCGCCGCCGCCCGCAGCAGCGCTGACCGAGCATCTGGGCGGCACGCCCGATACCGATCGCGACGTGCGCGTGCTCGCCCGCAGCAATCCCGACGGCCGCAGCGCGGTGGCCGGCGACGGCGAGGCCGAGGCGCAGGGCGGCAATGCGCGCCTGAGCGGCGGCGCCATGGGGCGGCGGGTCGGTCAGAGCCGAGCCGGCGCGGGCGACGGCGATCAGGACGCCAACGCCAATCCGGAGGGCAACGCACAGGCCGGCGACGTGCTCGGCAGGCGCACGCAGCGCCTGCAGACGCGCCTCGAGCAGGTGCGCGTCGAGCGCGACGAGGCACAGGCGGAGGCGGATGCGCCGGAGGATGCGCGCTACGTGCTCACGCAGTGGGAGAACGCGCAGCGCGCCTACGCCGACGTCACGGCGCAAGCACGGCGCAGCGACGAAGCGGCAGGCGAACGCACGCAGACACCGCTCGCCTGGCGCGAGTCGGTGAAGCAGTATTCGCTGACGCAGCATCGGCGAGACACAGCGCAACGGCCGCAGGCGGCCGAATGAATTGCGCGCTGCAGGTGCCCGAGCCGTGATCGCCCAGTCCTGGATCGCCCAGTCCTGGATAGCGCTCGCTGCGATCAGCGCACTGATCGCAGCGCTGCACCTGCTGCGGCCGCCGGCCCGTCGCGTCGCTCTGCCGTCCATGCTGCTGTGGGCACGTGCGCTTGCACACGCCTCGCGCCTGCCTGCGGCGTGGCGGCGGCGGCTCGCACTCGCTCTGGCACTGGCCATCGCCTGGCTGCTGCTGCTCGCGCTGCCGCTGCCGGGAAGTCTGTTCGGCACCGGCGAGGCGACCCGGGTGGCGCTGGTCCTCGACACCGCGCCTTCGATGGCGGCACGCACGCGCGATGGCCGCACCCGCTTCGAGCATGCCCGCGAACGCGCTGCACGCATGATCGACGCGTTGCCGGCGACGGCGCAGGTCGCGCTGCTCGACACCACCGCATCGTCCCTGCCCACGGGCTTCGTCGCGCCGCGCGAAGCGCGCGCGGCCCTGACACGCCTGCGGCCGGGCAGCCCGGGGCGTGCAGCCATGCCGCCGCTGCCCGGCGACGCCGCGGTGCACCTGTTCACCGACGGCGTCGCGTTCGACCCCGCCGCTGCGGCCGCGACCATCCACTCGGTCTACGAGCCCGCGGACAACGTCGCGATCACCGCGTTCGACGTGCGCACCCTGCCGCAGCAGCCGACCCGCGCACATGCGCTGGTGCAGGTGCTGAACGCCTCCCCCGGCAGCCGCCACGTGCAGCTGCTCGTGCGCGGCAGCGACGGCTTCCGCGCATCGCAGGCGCTCGAACTCGCCGGCGGCGAGAGCGTGGACGTCACCCTCGACGTGAGCGCCAGTCGCGGCGGCGTGCTGGCCGCCGCCGCCGCACTGGCGAGCGACGCCTACGCCGACGACGACATCGCCTACGCCGTGGTGCCGGCACACGGCGGCATGCGCGTGCTGCTCGTGAGCAGCGGCAATGCCGCCCTGCAGGACGCGCTGCGCAGCCTGCCGGCGGTGACGCTCAGCGTGCGCGCACCCGGCCGCCCGGACCCGGTGCAGGCGGCCGGCGAGCCGCGCTACGACGCCTACGTCTTCGATCGCGTCGCGCCGCCAGTGCCGCCGCCGGCACCGGCGCTGCTGATGCGTCCGCCGGCGGTCTCGTGGCTCGGTGAGCCTCCGGAACCTGCGGCAGGACCGGGCCTGCTGCGCGTCGCATCCGCGCATCCGGCGGTGCAGGGACTGAACTGGGCAAGCGCGCCGGTGCAGGCGTTGCACGCCGTGCACACCGCGACCGGGCAGTCGGTGCTGCTGCACGCGCGCGGCCAGCCGGCCGCGGTGGCATTCGAGGCTCCGGTGCGTGGCGTGGTGACCGGCTTCGCCTGGAGCGATGCACCGGCATCGCTCCAGGTGCAGCTGCCCGTGTTTCTCGGCAACGCGCTCGGCTGGCTCACCGGCAGCCGGGACATCGTCCGGACAGCACCGGGGACGATCGAGGTCGCGCTGCCCGACGCCCAGGTCAGCGACGGCAACGGTGTGGCCGTGGCCGCGCGCACGGTCGGCGCGTCCACCGTGTTCGACGGCCCCCGGCCCGATGTCTTCACCGTCCGCGCGGGCACACGCACGCTTCAGGTCGCGGTGCAGCCGGCGGCGCCGCAATACGCGGCCATCAACCGCACCACGCTGGCCGAGGCAGCGCCTGGTGCAGCAGTCGCCGCCGCTGCCGGTCCGCTGCCGGGCGCGTGGCTGACGCTCGCGCTGCTCGCCGCCGTGCTGCTGGCAATCGACTGGCTGCTGTACTCGCGACGCGTGACCGCCTGAGGCATGAGCATCGACGCGCTGTGGCCGCTGTGGTTCCTGACCGCCCTGCCCGCCCTGTGGTGGCTAACCTGGCGCGACCGGCGCGCGCACGGGCGCCGCCGCCTGTGGAGCGCCTGCCTGCTGCGCAGCCTGGCGTTCGCGCTGGTCATCGCCGCGCTCGTGCGTCCGGCCGCGCTGTGTCCGGTGGACGAGGTCTCGGTGGTGTACGCGCTCGACCTCTCGCACAGCGTGCGCGCACGCGACATCGACGCGGCCCTGCGCTGGATCGACACGGCGGACGCCGCCCATCGCCCGGGACAATCGCGCATCGTGGCCTTCGCCGACGGCGCGCGCCTGCTCGACACCACGGCCGCGGTGCGCGATCTCGCGCTCGCCGACGGCGACAGCGCGGATGCCGATACGATCGATCGCACCGCCACCGATCTCGAGCAGGCGCTGCGCACCGCCCTGCACGGCTTCGCGCCGGCACACGCCCGTCGCCTCGTGCTGATCAGCGACGGTAGGCAGACCCAGGGGGATGTCTGGCGTGCGATGCCGGCGTTGCGGGCAGCGGGCGTGCGCGTCTACACCCTGCCGCTCGATGTGGGCGAACCGGCCGACGCGTGGATCGAGGCCATCGATCTGCCCGAGCACGTGCGTGCACGCGAGCCCACGCCGGTCACGGTGCGCGTGTTCGCACGCACGCCCGGACGTGCGCGGGTGACGCTGCAGCAGACCGGCCAGCCGCCGCTGCAGCGTGAGGTCGACCTGGTGGCGGGCAGCAACGCGATGGCGTTCGAACCTCGCTTCGCGCGCACGGGGGAATCCGGGTTGCGTGCCCGCGTCGCGGCATCGGGTGACAGCATTGCCGACAACGACGAGATGGCCACCGGCGTGTGGGTCGAGCGTCCGGTGCGGGCGCTGCTGGTCGAGGGCGGCGCCGCTGCACCGTACCTGGCGGACGCCCTGCGCGCGCAGGGCATCGAGGTGCAGGCGGCACGGGCAGATGCGCTCGCGGCGCGGCTGCAGGAGGTCGACACGGTGGTGCTGAGCGACGTCGCGCCGGAGCGCCTCGATAACCAGACCGCGGCGAACCTCGAGACCTTCGTGCGCGATGCCGGCGGCGGACTGGTGTTCGCCGCCGGCGAGAACACCTACGGCAAGGACGGATTCGCCGGCAGCGCCATCGAACGCGTGCTGCCGGTGACCTTCGAGGCCAGGCGCAAGAAGCGCGAGCTCGACCTGGTGCTGCTCATCGACCGCTCGCACAGCATGCGCGGGCGCAAGCTCGAGCTGGCGAAGTCTGCCGCGCTCGGCACGCTGGACCTGCTGCAACCCGAGCACCGGCTCGGCGTGGTCGCGTTCGACGCGAAGCCGCACCCGGTCGTGCCGCTGGATGCCGTGGGCAACAAGCGCCGTGCGGAGGATCTGATCCTGAGCATGACCGCCAGCGGCCAGACCAACGTGTACAACGCACTGCTGCAGGCGCGCACCATGCTCGCGGGCTCGAAGGCGCAGACACGCCACGTGATCCTGCTCTCCGACGGCGTCACCGCGTCGGCGCCGCTGTCGGAGCGAACCTCCAACAGCGAACGCGCGCAGGAGACGATCCGGCGCGTGCGCGAGGAGGCGATGCGCCGGGAAGGCCAGGTGATCGAGCCGATCGAGTCGAACCAGCAGCCCGCCCTGGAGGGATTCACCGCCTTCGCCCAGGAACTGGCGGACGAGGGCATCACGCTGTCGACCGTCGCGATCGGCGAGAAGCCCGACCTGCTCCTGCTCGAGACACTCGCCGAAGCGGCAAGGGGCAAGCACTACGTGGCCCTTAGCGACGCCGAGATCCCAGGTCTGTTCGTCGCGGAGGCCAGGCGCCTGCTGGGCGAGTCCATCGTCGAGACCACGTTCCAGGCGCAGCGGCGTGCCGCCAGCGCGCTGACCGCAGGCGTCGCGTTCGAGAACAGCCCGCCGCTGCACGGATACGTGGCGGTCCGCGCCAAGGGCGTTGCCGAGGTGCTGCTGAACGCGACGCAGGACAAGCCGCTGCTGGTCGCCACGCAGTACGGCCTGGGTCGCACGGTGGCCTTCATGTCGGACGTGAAGAATCGCTGGGCAGCGCAGTGGCTGTCGTGGCCGGGTTATGGCCGCCTGTGGGCGCAGGTCGTGCGCGGCGTGGCGCGTCCGCCGTTCGATGCGCTGACGTGGCGCGTGCAACGCGATCAGCGCGAGGCCGTGATCACCCTCGTGGGCCAGGACGCCGCGGGATTTCGCACCGCGCTCGCGCCGCAGGTGCGCGTGCGCACACCGGACGGTGGCGAGAATACGCTGCTGCTGCGCCAGACCGGCGCGGGCGAGTACCGGGTGCGCGTACCGCTCGCCCTCGCGCGCTGGCAACAGTACCGCTTCGAGGTGCTGGCGGGCGGAGGCATCGATACGCGCGCCGCTGCGCGGCTGGGGACCCGCACGCTCTACTACGCCCACGCCGACGAGTTCCGCTCCCGCGCGCCGGACGCCGCACTGCTGGCGGCGCTCAGCGTACAGAGCGGCGGGCGGCCTGGTGCGCTGCCCGCCGAGATCTTCGATCCGCGCGAAGACGGCGGTACGCGCGCGCGCCCGCTGTGGCCGTGGCTGCTCGGCGCGGCCCTGCTGGTCTACCTGATCGAGATCGCGGTACGGCGGGTGCCATGGCCGCCGTTTCGCCGCGCTGGCTAGCGGGCCGGACATGACATCGGCCGAGGATCCTCTCCTGCAGCGTATCTCCGCGGTGCCCGTGACGCGCGAGGATCTGATCGAATTCGCGCAGGCCATGGCCGCACAACCGGATCCGGCCGCACGCGCTTACGAGGCCCGCACGATCTGGCTCGTGCAGCGGCACCGCGGCCAGCCCGACAAGGCCTGCGCGCTCGAGTTCAGGATGCAGGCGCTGGCGCGCGTATTCGAAGACGGTCGCATCGAAGGCTGGACGCTGCCGGGCGACGCGGACCGCGGCATCCCGACACACCACGCAGTCCTCGCCGCTGCGGCAATGGAGCCCCTGGTGCTGATCGACGGGCGGCCGGGATTCGAGCGGCATTCCTTCATGGCGAGAGTGCTCCAGTTCGCCCCTGCTCTCGGCAGCGGATGAGGAGCCGACAGTCGCGTGCGAGTATTCCCACCGGCGTCGAAGCTGGATTCGGGTTGAGCCCGCTCCCGACTTATTGCGAACGCTCTGGATAATTTCGGGATAATTTCGCCGCACCACTGCGCAGGGATGCAGGCTGATTCGCGCGTTCGCCCGAGCGCAAGGTTGGCCGCATTGACTAGAACGTGATGCGGATCGAAGCCGACGTTCTGGTCGCATCGCCGTGATAGACCGCTTCGATGTTGTTGCCGTCAGGATCAAGGACGAAGGCAGCGTAGTAACCCGGGTGATACGCCCGTTCTCCCGGTGGCCCATTGTCCTTGCCGCCACTTGCCAGGGCGGCCTTGTAGAACGCTTCGACCATGGCCCGGTCCTGCGCCTGAAAAGCCAGGTGGTGGCGCCCGGTGAGGCTGCCTCGGGCAGCTTCGCTCGTCTTCGTCGAGACGAACAGCTCGTCGGCCCAGAAGTAATCGTCCCGTGTTCCGCTGAGGGGGATGTTCAGGACGCGAAAGACGGCTTCGTAGAATGCTCTGCTGGCGGCCAGGTCCCGTACGACCAATTGAATGTGATCGATCAGCCGGCCGCGATGTACTTCCCGCGTTTCTATTGGCAACTCCCATCGATGGGTTTCTTCAGGAGAGGTTCCACCGGCGCGCGCCGTTCTTGCGTGCGTCCGGTGCAATGCGTTGTTGGGCATCAGACTAGCCTGAGCGTGCGCTGCTTCGGCACCTTTACAGTGCGCTGAAAACCTCCATCCTCTGCAAGAGGCGAATTGTCAGCGGCGCCGTTTAACGAGCAAGGTGGAAAGACCTGGTAGGGCGCATTGTCTGCCTTCGGCAACCGAGGCTTTACACCGACGAACCGAGACATTGCTCCCTTGAGATAGTCCTCATCTAACTCGCAGCACACCCACTTCCGGTTCAAAGACTCCGCTACTTCACCGGTGACACACGACCCCCCGAAGGGATCGACAACCAAATCACGCTCGTCGGTGAGCATGCGAATAAAGTACTCGGGTATCCGAGAAGGAAATCGTGCTGGGTGCACTGGCAGGTTGTTGGCCCTGCAATACTCTTGGTAGGTTCCGTTCGACTCGGTATTTGCCAATGCAAGAAGATTCGGTGGCACCGATCCTCCATTATCTTTTCCGAACTTGTCGGAGATGTCATGACCCGATGGGCGAAGCTTTGGGGTGTACCCGTTCGTCAGCAGGGCCTTCATCGAATCACTGTAAGGGGAGAGGATTCTCCTATTAGAAGCCTTAGGCCAAGGCGTCTTCGATAGCCACCAGATGCAATTGACCGCGTCTTTGACCCTGACTCTTCGAACGTTCACCCACTCCGCTGGAGTTGGAAGCTTTGCCGGATTCCACCAGTAGTGTTCCTGGCAAAGGTGAAAGCCATACTCCCGGCAAAGCGTTATCAGTAATTCAAAATGATAAAGAGAACGGGTTGGCGTGCCAGGTTTCCACGCTCCGCCGATATCAATTACAAGACTGCCCTTTTCTTTCAGAACCCGGCGCATTCCTTGTGCGAAGGGTCGAAACCATTCGATGTATTTGTCGGCGTCCTCATTCCCGTAGCTTTTCTTTCTCACAAGGCCGAACGGGGGGGACGTCATTATCAGATCGACAGAACTTTCCTTGAGAGTCTCGTGCAGCAGTCCCAGCGAATCGCCGTGGAATACTTTCCCGCGCTCGGTTTCGGCGTATACGCTAGGCTCGACCAGCCCATACAGCGGAGATTCTTCACGCACTCGAAGCGTGGAGGGAGTCAGTGAAGACTGTGAGGCGTGGAGGTGCCGGAGATAGTCGCTGAGGGAATCAAACCCAGCGATCTCGGCGGAACGCTGCATCTTCGAGTGCTCGTCTTCCGTGAGACGGAAATTGACGAGCCGTTTGCGGGGATTCTTGACTTTGGGTCTCGACATAATGAAAGTGTAATACAAAAATAGCGCTCGTCAAGCGCGTTTTCGTATTACACTATTGCTTACTGATCCCGGAACTCGTTGGCCGCTTGGATGAACTCGGGGTTTGGCCACTGCGTTCTGTCGGCGGGGAGGAGTATTTCCCGTCCAAGATGGGCTTCGAAATCGCGCAGTCCGCCTCCGAGGCCCAAACGAACTAGTTCGCTCTTCCTCTTCGGGTTGATCAGCATCCTGCGATCTTCATTGAGGTAAATTAGGCCACGGTCATACGCTCGGTGATAGGTCGGCGAGAGGCAGAGACCGTTTCGAACATCGTCCGTACTCCCCTCAGCTCCGACCGGCAAGATGTGCGCAGCGTCGATGAGCCGTAGTTGTAAGCCGGTGACGCAGCACTTGCGGTCGTATGCGACTATCACTTTCCGTCGAAAGTCGCTATCGCGCGCCAAGCGCGAAACCTTTGTTACAACTCGTCGTCGCTCAGGTGAAATTGCTGCCAGCTCGCGGTCGGTTACAGCCTCAAATCGCCCAACCTTTGAAAGTAGTGAAGACACGGCCGCGTCTGCGCCGCTCTCGTGCAAGTTCTCGCAATTCAGGCAGTAAGCCAGCATGTTGTCAGCGCGGAACGCCACTGCGATTTCGTCATTTCCCTTCCGCGTGAATGCAAAACCATCGCGGACCGCATCTCGCAGGGTGGAGATGTTTATCTGTATGGACGGCGATTGCTTTGAGAATGTCCGGTGCTTTCTGAGATCGAAGCCGGCGAAGCATCCTGTGTTGGGTTCGTACCCCAGCAGCAACGTGGGTCCATCCGGGTTTTCCGGCAGGGGCGGAGTTACAGAGGTCAGCTGGATTCGGTATTCATCCTTTGGCCGTGCTACGCCACCACCGTGAGTTAACGTCCATATGTAAATCCAGACGGGGAAGGACATTTCGCCAGCGGTGACATAGAACCGCCGCGGATGAAGTCTCGGCTGCGATACCAGAAGCGCCGCGGCAGAGGATTCTGTAAAGGCGTCCTCAATCGCGCGAATGATTTCTGCCGACCTTAGTGCTGGCACCTACCCTCTCCCTCTGATGCCCAACGTTTGAGGTAACCGGCCGCCGGAGCGCGAAGCGCGGAGGGAACCCGCAAGCGCAGCTTGCGGGCGGTCCGGCTGACCGAGAGGTTAGACCTCACCTGGGCCACCCTTCATGCTCGTGATCAGGGCGACCAACAGCGCCACGCCCAACATTGGCGTTCCCGTGTAGAGGATGAGGAGCTTCGCTGCCTCTGGCCAGAAATTGGGGTTGGTCTGGGCAATCTTGTAGTTCGTGAATAGCGCTCCTACGGCGACTAGTGGCAAGTACGCGAATAACCAGTTCAGAAAACCGCGACCCACGAAGCCAAGACGACGGAAGCGACCGAAAAGAGACAGGAGAACATGAGTGAGTGCTCCGAGGAACCCCATCACTGCGCCGATCAAAGGCTGAATGACGGAACCATATTCACCAAGCCGTGCCAGTACGACAAAGCCACTGGAGATGCAGACGATTAGCCATACGAGAGCTCCGACGACACTCGACCAGATGAAAGGGCGCTGCATATATCACGCGGTCCCAGCGGTTCAGGGGTGAGGTCTAACGAGGCTGTAGAAAAATCCATTCACACCGCCGCATCGTCCTCATCATAGGACAGTTGCGTACACGGTGGGCGTCTGCTAGCTCGCGGCCCGCACAGCGAGCGTGCCTCGCGATGCATGTTCGGATGC
>JADZGB010000037.1 GCA_020854105.1 Burkholderiales bacterium
ACGCGCTTGGCCCGCGGCGCCCGCATGCGCTCGAAGTGGCGAACGACCCGGTCGGCCATGCCTTCGCGTGGCGAGACGAGCTCACACTCGCCGCCGGTGCCGGCTGCGAGCCCGCGCACGAACGCCTCGGAGACGGCGCTGCCGACGCCGACCGTGAAGATCCGATGCCCCGACTTCGTCGCTTCATCCACGACGGCCTCCCAATCGGAGACTTCTCCGTCGGTCACGAGGAAGAGATCGCCCGCCTCGGTACGCCCGAGGGCGGCATAGGCCTCCCGCAGCGCGTTGCCGATCTCGGTGCCGCCCATGTTGGCGTCCAAGGACTTCGCGAACCGCCTGGCTTTGGTGAGGTTGGTCTTGTTGCAGGGGAGGAGGTGACTCGACAACGCGTTGGTCGAATTGCCGAACGCGATCAGCGTCACTCGGTCTTGCGGTTGCAGGCTTTCGAGGATGCCGTCCAGCGCCTGCTTGGCCTGTTCCATCGAGTCGCCTTGCATCGACCCGGAGCAGTCGATGACGATGGCCAGCGAGAGCGGACGCGGCTGCTGCAGGCCTGGGAAGAACGGCTGGAAGCTCGCGATCGCGGTCATGCCTTCGCCGTCCTGTCCGCACAGGACGAAGCTCCGCGTCGCCTGGGGCGCCTTCACGTTCAGGATGAAGTCACGGTCCATGACGGCCTTCGGCTGCCGGAGGGATAGCACAGCCTTCTCCGGCGACTTGACCAGCTCGACGGCGTGGGACGGGCAAACGAACTGCGCGTCGCGCAGAGCACCGAACACCTCCACTCGCAGGGAGAACTGGTTCTCGGCCGTGAGCGAGGCTTCCGGGGCCTGGTGCGGCTGATGCGGCGATTCGCCGAAGCGCGGCGCGATCGTGGTCGGCAGGAAGAAGCGCAGCCGATCGCCGGCCCACCGGTACAGGATCGCGTAGCGGAATGTGATCTTCGCCGTCTCCTGCGGCAGCAGATTGCCGACATTCATCGTGTAGAGACCCGGCTCGATGGCCTCCAGCATCACGGCCGCGTCGCCGGCCTCGACGGCATCCTCGTACTTTTCCTCGGCAGCCTTCTTCTCGACGACGACACCCTCGAGCACGCGCCCGCCGATGTCGACTTCGAGATCGAGAAGCACCGCATCGAGCGGCAGCGGGAACGTGTAGACCGCCTCGATGTTCCTGCGCTCGTCGTTGCGGTAGGTCTGAGAGACCGTGACCTCGGCGAGCAGATCCTGCAGGATCGCGGAGACGGCGACGTCGCTCAGGGTGACGCGTTCGCCCTCCAGGCCGGTGAGGGCCGATGCCAGCTTGTTCATTCTTTTTCCTCGCTTTCGTGAATCTGCGCGTAGGCCTGCGTCACCGCGCGGAAGAATGCCCGCACCTGCTCCGGCGTCAGGCCGGCGCGGCCGGGTTCCAGGGTGAGCTCGATGCCGTCGGCGACGACTAGGTGGCTCCAGACCTCGACCGTCCCGGGGCGCCGCGGCGTAGGGGGCACGGGGCCGGTGGCCTGCTGCCGGAGGAGTTCGCCGATCCGTTCCAGAGACAGCCCCGCCAGCTGCCACTTCCGTACCAGCAGGAGCTGCTCGACGTGGCGCTGGGTGTAGTAGGCACCCTTGCCCACGCCCTGGGGACGATCGATCAGTCCGGACTGGATGTAGTACCTGACCGTGCGACGCGGCAGCTCGGCAAGAGCCGCAATCTCGTCGAGGGTGAACGTCTTGGGTTCGTTCATGCCAGCTATACTAGACAGTAATACTGTATTTTGCAACTGTCACGAAAGCTAATGTTGCGAGTAGCGGCACGACAAATCAGCGAGCTGCAGCGATGGGCGCCTTCGACCGCGCTGAGCTACAACTCACAAACCGCCGGCAAGTTTGCCGGCGGCAAAAGCGGCCCTTGCAGTTTCCCTCGGCTCGTGGCATATTCACTCCGCCGGCAAGTTTGCCGGCGGACAATCGAGCTTCTAGCGCCATGGCTTCAGCCTCCCCACTATTTCCGTCCGCGGAGATCTCGGATCGAGCCGCGAAGGTGGGCTTTCGGTTTGGCGCCAAGGGCACCCACACGAGCCGAACGATGATGTTCGACGAACTCGCGGCGGTGCTTGCTGCGGCGCCGGAGACGGCATCGCGCGAGGACTACGGGATGGCGATCGTCGAGGGCAACTGCCTCGGCAAGGCGACCACCGCGACCCGGAGGCTTACCAACCAGCGGCTCGGGGAGCTCTACGGCTTGGACCCGCGAGTTCCGCTCTTTCGGGTGCTCCGGCGACTCTGGTCCGTTGACGCACCTGGCCGCCCCCTGCTGGCGCTGCAATGCGCACTCGCACGCGATCCATTGCTTGCCGCGACCGTGTCACCCGTACTGGCGCTGGCCGCTGGAAGCGACGTGCAGCGCGACGCGATCAGGGCGGCGTTGAAGGACGCTGTCGATGAGCGCCTCAGCGAAGCCACCCTGGACAAGGTCATCCGCAACGTCGCCAGCTCGTGGGAGCAGGCCGGGCACCTCGTCGGGCGAACCTTCAAGAAGCGTGCGCTGGTGCGGGCGACCCCCGCCAGCGTCGCCTTCGGCTTGTATCTCGGTCACGCCGTCGGTTTTCGCGGCGCCTCCCTCTTCGCGACCGGTTGGGTGTCGCTGCTCGATTGCACGCCGGTCGCGGCGCGCGATCTCGCCGTCGAAGCCAAACGCATCGGGCTCATCGATCTGCGCATCGCGGGCGACGTCGTGGA
>JADZGB010000038.1 GCA_020854105.1 Burkholderiales bacterium
GATCCAGATTCCTTGCCCCAGGTACCCCCCCAGCCCAGCTCAGCACCAGACCAGAAAAATACCCAGGTCAGACGCCTCGGATCAACCAAGCGCCCACACCTATCGGCTGTGAATTTTTAAAGAGCGACGTCGACCGAATCGACGAGAGCCGCGCATTATACAGAGCCAACTTCGTCGGTCAACCCCAAACTCGGAAAATGTCTCCGCGAAGCGCAATCGAACCGACTTCAAAGGGGATGAATGAGGAACTGCGCGACCTGCCGTGACCGGTGATTCCGCACTGATCCGCACGGGCGACCAGATGCGCCTGCTGAATGATCAGGCAGTGCGTCTATGCAGGAGTTCCCGCCCCGAGAACCTTAGGTGAGAGTGACGCGCGCGAACTTGCGCTTGCCCACCTGCAGCACGAACGGCCCGCCTCGCCGTAGCGCGAGCGCCTTGTCACTGACCCGCTCGCCATCGACCCGTACACCGCCCTGGTCGATCATGCGCATCGCCTCCGAGCTGCTGGAGGTCAGCCCGGTGGCCCTGAGGATCTGGGTCAGGGCGAGTTCATCCCGCTCGAGCGGGATCACGTGCTCCGGCATCTGCTCGGGAATCTGGCCCTGGGCGAAACGCGCCCGGAAATCCGCTTCCGCGTGCTGCGCGGCCTGGTGACCATGGAACCTCGCCACGATCTCCTTCGCAAACGTGACCTTGACGTCTCTCGGATTTGCACCGGCGGCAACATCCGTACGCCAGCGCTGAACGATCGGCAGCGGCTCGAAGGACAGCAGGTCGATGTAGCGCCACATCAGATCGTCGGTGATCGACATCAGCTTGCCGAAGATCTCGCCCGGCGGCTCGTTGATCCCCACGTAGTTGCCCAGGGACTTGGACATCTTGTTGACACCGTCCAGGCCCTCGAGCAGGGGCATCGTGAGGACACATTGGGGCTGCTGGCCGTAGTCCTTCTGCAGTTCCCGCCCGACCAGAAGGTTGAACTTCTGATCCGTCCCGCCCAGTTCCACGTCGGCCCTTAGCGCGACCGAGTCGTAGCCCTGAACCAGGGGATACAGGAACTCGTGTACCGCGATGGGCAGCCCACCGCGGTAGCGCTTGCCGAAATCGTCGCGTTCCAGCATCCGGGCCACGGTGTATCTGGCGGCCAGCTTGATGAGATCGGCGGCAGCCATGGGACCGAACCAGGCCGAGTTGTACGCAATCTCGGTCCGGTCAGGATCCAGGATCTTGAACACCTGTTCCTTATAGGTGCCGGCGTTCTGCTGGATCTGCTCCGGCGAAAGCGGCAGCCGGGTGGCGTTCTTCCCCGTCGGATCCCCGATCATCCCGGTGAAGTCGCCGATGAGGAAGATGACGTGGTGACCGAGCAGCTGGAACTGCCGCATCTTGTTGAGCAGCACGGTGTGACCCAGGTGCAGATCCGGTGCAGTCGGGTCGAAGCCTGCTTTCACTCGCAGCGCCCCCCGGCGCAGCCGCTCGATCATCTCCTGCTCGACGATCAGCTCGTCGCTGCCTCGCTTGATCTCGGCAAGACTCTCTTCTAACCCGTGCATCTGCGCCATGAGGAATGCCGAGCCGGGGCGGGCACCCCGCGTGAGACATGTCCGGGGATTTCTGCTACGCTGCGGCAAATTTTGGGATTGGTTGTGCCGCTGATTCTATCCGAAAAGACCTTGGCCTCCAGGCGGCGCCGTGCGCGCGTGCTGCTAGGATTGTCCAGCCTGCCCCTCCTCGGTGTGGTGGCCGCGTTCGGCATTGCACCCGACACGGCGACGGACGACGTCACCCGCCAGGATGTCGTCCAGCAGCTACAGATTGCTGTAAGTTCAACTGAAACGCCGCTCGAGCAGGATCGCTACTGGCGCGAGGAACGCATTCAGCGCGGCGACACGATCGGGTCTCTGCTGGCCCGACTGCAGATCGAGGATGCCGATGCACGGGCCTTCCTTCTAAGCACCGCCGCAGCGCGTTCCATGCAGCGACTGCTACCTGGCAAGAGTGTGCGCGCCGTGACGACCGGGGACGGAAAACTCGTGTCGCTGCGGTTCACGAACGGCGATGGCAGCGAGTTCTTGCTGCGCCGCGACACGCCAGGATTCGTCGTGGAGCAGGATTCGCAGGAGACGGTCACGCAGGTTGCGATGGCGTCGGGCGAGGTGGAAACATCGCTTTTCGCAGCCACCGACGCGGCGGGCCTGAATGACTCGGTTGCAATGCAACTGGCCGACATCTTCTCCACCGAAGTCGATTTCCACCGTGACCTGCATCCAGGGGATCGCTTCTCGGTGGTCTATGAAGCGATATACCGGGAGGGCGAGCACGTCCGCTCCGGCAGGATTCTCGCCGCGCAGTTCATCAACCGCGGGCTCGCCTACCAGGCCATCTACTTCGAGGATGAATCGGGCAGGGGAAGCTACTACACGCCGGAAGGCAAGAGCATCCGACGCGCGTTCCTGCGTTCCCCGCTGGAGTTCTCCCGCATCAGTTCCGGGTTCACCACCGCGCGCCTGCATCCGGTCCTGAACGTCCTGCGAGCGCACAAAGGGGTGGACTACGCCGCCCCCGTGGGCACCCGTGTGCGTGCCACGGCAGATGGCGTCGTCCGCTTTGTCGGGGTCAAGGGTGGCTACGGCAAGGTCGTCATGCTCGAGCACAGGAATGCCTATTCGACCCTGTACGCCCATCTCTCGGGATTCGGCGACCGGCTGCGTCCCGGACAGCGGGTCGAACAGGGCGACGTAATCGGCTACGTGGGAATGAGCGGACTGGCGAGCGGCCCTCACCTGCACTACGAGTTCCTCGTGAATGGTGTGCACAAGAACCCGCTGAGCGAATCCATTCCGGCTGCAATGCCGGTCGGTCGCGAGATGCGGCGCGCATTCCAGGAACAGACGGCACCGCTCATGGAACGGCTCGAACTGATCCGCGACACCAATCTGGCTCAGGTGAACTGAGCCTGGGCCGAAACGACAAAAGGGGCGCCGAGGCGCCCCTTTTTATTTGCGTACTATCCGGATCTCAGGCGGAGAATGAAGAGCCGCAGCCGCAGGTGGAGGATGCGTTCGGGTTCTTGATCACGAACTGCGCTCCTTCTGCACTCTCCTGGTAATCGATCTCGGCGCCAGCCAGGTACTGGAAGCTCATGGCGTCGATCAGCAGCGTCACGCCGTTCTTCACCATCGCCGTATCGTCGTCGGTCGCGGCTTCGTCAAAGGTGAACCCGTACTGGAATCCCGAGCAGCCGCCTCCGCTGACGAATACGCGCAACTTGAGCTCCGGATTGCCCTCTTCGTCGATAAGTTCCTTGACCTTGTTGGCAGCGCTGTCGGTGAAGACCAGGGGTACCGGCATGTCGGTGACTGCGTTCATTCGATCCTCTCGAAGCAGACAGCAATTGTCCCGCTCTGCGCAGATGCGGTCAATTACCTGCGGATTCAACCACAGGCATCAAGGGGATCACCTGCGCCTCCTGCACGTGCTGCTGATGCACGAGTCGTCCCTGGATCACGGCACCGAGCTGGATCTCGAGGGTACGGTAGTGGATGTCGCCCGATACGTTTGCCTTGGCCTGCAGCTCTACGTACTCGCTGGCAAACAGCGGGCCGACGATGGCGCCGTTCACGACCACATGGGACACGCGGATTTCGCCGTCTACCCGCGCCTTCTCGCTGAGCACCAGCGTGGTCGGCTGGTCGTCCGCAGCGGAAACGCTCCCGCGCACGCGGCCGTCGATGCGCAGGCCACCTGCAAAAGTTACGTTGCCGTCCACCACGGTCCCCTCGCCGATGAGGCTGTCGATGCGACTCTGCGGCTTGCTTGCCTTGCCTCCGAACATCAGTCCTCCATCAGGAAACGCTCACGGTTTGCGATGACACGGGTGCGCCGGCTCCGTCCTCCAGCACACGCACCTGGACACGGTTGACCTTCGCATCCGGCTGCACGCGGAAGACGCCGTCGACCCGCTGGTAGAACTTGAAACGCAGGCCATAGGATTGCCGTGGCTCGGACGCCTTGGGGAACACGATCACCTCACTGCGGCCATCCTGTTCGACGTCCACCACGAGTTCCACCCGGCCCGCGAAGGCGCGGCTGCGCGGGCGCGCCTGCGCCACCAGAAGCTGGAACCGATACTCGCCGGGCACGACCTCTCGCCTGACCCGGAAGCGCTCGACCGTCACACCCTGCGCACCGGTCGCACCGCCCGCGTTCATCAGGGTATGGAAGAAGGCGAGTTCCTCCTTCAGTTCGGCGTTCTCGTCCGCCAGCGCCCTCATCTGGCCCTGCAGGCTGCCGTGCGTGGTCTGCTCGATCTGCGCGCGATGCTCCAATGCAGTGAATTCGGTCCGCAATCGCTCGTTCTCCCTGCGCAAATCCTCGGCTTGTCTGGCGAGCACGGCGACCTCCCTCGTCATCTCTCCGGGCAGCGCTCCCTGTCCCAGCCGATACGTCGCCAGCACCACCGCACCCAGCACCACGCCACTCAACACGGCGAGCGATACACGCGTATACCAAGCCATCTGCGTACGCACGTTGACACGCGGTGCGGAAAGACGGTGCAGGCTGCGGCGAAGCATCATGGCAGGAGTGCGGCAGCTTCCAGTGCAGTCGTTTCGGGAAATCCGAACATCAGGTTGAAGTTCTGGACGGCCTGTCCGGCCGCGCCCTTGACCAGGTTGTCGATCACCGACAGGACCACGGCCGTGCGTCCACCATCGGGTGCGTGCACCGCGATCCGACAGACATTGGCGCCACGCACGCTGCGCGTGTCGGGATGGCTGCCGGCCGGCAGCACATCGACGAACGGCTCGTCGGCGTAACGGTCGCTGTAGACCTGTTGAAGATCGATGGAATCGAGCATGCGCACGTAAAGCGTCGCGTGGATACCGCGAATCATCGGAACGAGGTGCGGAACGAAGGTCAGACCCACCGACTTCTTCGCGACCCGCTCCAGGCCCTGGACGATCTCTGGCAGATGGCGATGGCCACCCACCCCGTAGGCCTTGAAGTTATCGGCAGCTTCCGAGAAAAGAATATGGGTCTCGGCTTTCCTGCCCGCGCCACTGACACCCGATTTGGCGTCGGCGACGAGCGATTGCAGGTCGATGGCACCCGACTCGATCAGGGGCAGGAAACCCAGCTGGACGGCGGTCGGATAGCAGCCCGGATTGGCGAGGATGCGGGCGCCGCGGATGCGCTCCCGGTTGACCTCGGGCAGACCGTATACGGCCTCCGCCACCAGTTCCGGGCACGCGTGCGGCATGCCGTACCACTTCTCCCACACAGTTACGTCTCGGATGCGGAAATCTGCAGCCAGGTCGATGATCCGTACGCCCACTTTCAGCAATGCACCTGCTTGCTGCATGGCAACGCCATTGGGGGTGGCGAAGAACACCGCCTCGCAATTATCGAGGACGCCCGACTCCGGATCGCTGAAGCACAGATCGACGTGATGGCGCAGGCTCGGGAACATCTCGGCGACCGGCAGCCCGATTTCCTTCCGCGAAGTGATGGCCTGCAACTGCACATCAGGATGCCGGGAGAGAATGCGCAGCAACTCGACGCCGGTGTAGCCAGTGCCGCCGACTATGCCTACCTTGATCATGGGACATACCTCGCTTTCGTTGACGCCGGAAAAACAAAAAGCCGCCCATGCAGGCGGCCTTTCGGTGTAACAGTAGGAAGAGGACGATCAGCGCTTGGAGAACTGCTTCCGCCTGCGCGCCTTGTGCAGACCGACCTTCTTTCGCTCGACTTCTCGCGCATCGCGCGTCACCAGGCCGGCCTTCTTCAGCACGGGCTTCAGTTCCGCGTCATAGCTGATCAGCGCGCGCGTGATGCCATGCCGGACGGCACCAGCCTGACCGGACTCCCCGCCCCCCTTGACATTGACCAGGATGTCGAACGTGGTCATATGATTGGCCGCTTCCAGCGGTTGGCGCACGACCATGCGTCCGGTCTCGCGGGAGAAGAATTCGTCCACGGCCTTGCCGTTAACCTGGATGTTGCCCTTGCCCGGGCGGAGGAAGACGCGCGCCACGGCGCTCTTGCGTCGACCAGTTCCGTAGTATTGCTGTTGCGCGATGGCCATGATGATTGGAGTCGCCTGAATTGGTCTAGATCTTGAGTTCCTGGGGCTGCTGGGCCGTGTGCGGATGCTCGGCGCCCGCGTAGACTTTCAGCTTGCGGAGCATGGCCGAGCCCAGGGGGCCCTTCGGCAGCATTCCCTTGACTGCCTTTTCCAGTGCACGGGTCGGGAACTGCCCCTGCAGCTTGGTAAAGGTGGTGCTCTTTATCCCCCCCGCGTACTGGCTGTGGCGGTAGTAGATCTTGTCTTCCGCCTTGTTGCCGGTGACGCGCAGCTTCTGCGCGTTGACCACGACGATATAGTCGCCGGTGTCCACGTGCGGGGTGAAAATGGCTTTGTGCTTGCCACGCAGCCGGCGGGCAACCTCGACAGCGAGCCGGCCGAGTACCTTGTCCGTCGCGTCGATTACAAACCAGTCGCGCCGCACTTCATGCGGCTTGGCCGAGAACGTCTTCATGATGGATCCCAACGGCTGGAGATAGGAGTTGGCCAAGCCAACGAAAGCCGCGAATCATAAGGGAAAGGCGGAACAGCTGTCAAACCTGCGCCGGGCCTGGGCGAGGCCGCAAGCGCCTGATACCTAACTCCCCGGGCTTTTGCGATAATTCCCGCGGCTCTCTGGCCTTCCGTCATGCCCGGTCCCGGGCATCTTCATATGCGCAAGCTCTGGTTGGTATTTGCCCAGGCGACAACGATCGCGCTGGCTGTGCTTCTGGTGGTCTCGGCCCTGAGGCCCGATCTGCTTCCGTTCACCAGGCAGCAGGCAAACAACGGCGTGGTCACCATAACGGAGTCCGGCGGCGCCCAGCCGCGGTCGACGTCGGGTTCCGCGCCGCTGCATCCGTCCTTCAGCGCGGCGGCGAACAAGGCGATGCCGTCGGTGGTGAACATCTTCACCAGCAAGCAGGTGAAGACGCCACGTCACCCGTTCATGGACGACCCTCTATTCCGGCGCTTCTTCGGCGACCAGTTGGAGGACGACGCACAGCGCAGTTCCAGCCTGGGTTCGGGAGTCATCGTGGGCGCAGAGGGGTTCATCCTCACCAACAACCACGTGATCGAGGCGGCGGACGAGATCGAGGTCGCACTCAACGACGGCAGGCAGGCGGTCGCCACCCTCGTCGGGACGGATCCTGAATCGGATCTCGCCGTCCTGCGCATCCAGATGGATCAACTGCCAGCGGTGACCTTCGGGCGTGTGGAAAGCTTGCAGGTCGGCGATGTCGTGCTCGCGATCGGCAATCCGTTCGGCGTGGGCCAGACAGTGACCATGGGCATCGTGAGCGCACTGGGCCGCACCCATCTGGGCATCAACACCTTCGAGAACTTCATCCAGACCGATGCCGCGATCAACCCCGGCAACTCGGGTGGCGCACTGGTCGACAGCGAAGGCAATCTGGTTGGGATCAACACCGCGATCTACTCTCGTAGCGGGGGATCCCTCGGCATCGGCTTCGCCATCCCCGTCAGCCTGGCGCGGCAGGTCATGGAGCAGATCATCCAGACCGGGTCCGTCACCCGCGGCTGGATCGGCGTGGAGGTACAGGACATCACGCCCGAACTGGCGGAGTCCTTCAAGCTGGCCGACACGCGCGGCGTGCTCATCGCCGGCGTGGTGCGCGGAGGCCCGGCCGAGCGGGCCGGAGTGAAGCCCGGGGACGTGCTGGTCGAGGTCCAGGGCAAGCCGGTGCCCGATTCGTTCGAGATGCTGAACACGGTGGCCGCGACCAGGCCGGGAGACGTCGCGAAACTCACCGTCCTGCGCGGCGGGGAACGCTTGTCCCTCGATCTGACAGTGGGACGCCGTCCATCGGTCAGGCGCCGTGAGCCGGGTTGACCAGCGGCTCACTGATATTCGGATTCAGGCGCCGACTGACCGCGCGATACCATTGCAGCCACCACGATCCCCGCTTCGTACAGCAGAACCAGGGGCACGGCCAGCAGGAGCTGGGAGATGACGTCGGGCGGCGTGACGATGGCCGCGACGATGAAGGCGCCCACGATGACGTAGGGCCGGATCTCGCGCAGCTTCGCCACGCTCACCATTCCCGCCTTGACGGCGAGCACGACCGCCACCGGCACCTCGAAGGTCACGCCGAAGGCGATGAACATTCCCACCACGAAGCCGAAATAGGCTCCGATATCGGGCATCCACGCCACCCCTTCCGGAGTGAACGTCTTCATCACACCGAAGACGACCGGGAACACCACGTAGTAGGCGAAGGTCATTCCGAGCAGAAACAGAACGGTGCTCGACACCACGAGGGGGCCCACCAGCTTCTTCTCGTGCGCGTACAGACCGGGGGCCACGAATGCCCAGACCTGGTACAGGATCACCGGCAAGGCGAGCACGACGGCGGCAAGCAGGGTGAGCTTGAGCGGAATGAAGAACGGTGAGACCACCTCGGTAGCGATCATCGCCGTGCCCACCGGCAACTGGGCCAGCATGGGCTTCGCCATCCACGCGTAGATGTCCTTGGAGAAGGGAACAAGGCACAGAAAGGCCACCAGCAGGGCGATGATCGCGCGCAGCAGGCGGTCGCGCAATTCGACGAGATGGGACAGAAAGGTTTCGGACCCTTGCTCGTTATCGCTCACGGGGCTGGAAGGATTCGGTTCGGCGCACCGGCGCCTGGTTCGTCAAGTCAGGGGCTTCGGCGGCTCCGCCGAAACCGCCTGCGGTTCCTCGGCAAGGCCAAGCTCCATCTGCGGGGAGGGCTGGTCGGCGTCCTGCCCTGGCTCGCTGGAAATCGGCGCGTCCGTGTCCGCGGTCGCGGCGCTCGCCGATGGCTGGCCCGTGCCCATGTGCGGCATCGATATCCCGCTCGAGGCCTCCGCGATCAACTCGTCGTGGCTCCTGCCGATCTGCTCGGCGGCGCGATTGACTTCGCTCTCGACGCCGCGCAACTCCTCCTCCGCCTGACGGACCTCGCTCCTGACCGTGTTCTCTATCGAGCGCGCTGCATCCTCGACGCTGGTCTGCAGCTTCTTCAGCTCGGCCAGCTCGATCTCCCGGTTGATGTCCGTCTTGACCTCGGCCACATAGCGCTGGAAGCGGCCAAGCAGGTGCCCGGCAGTGCGGGCGACGCGCGGAAGCCGTTCCGGACCGAGCACGATCAGCGCGACCACGCCGATCACCATCAGCTCGGAGAACCCGATGTCGAGCATGTGTGCCTGGACTCCGGTGGCGGGCTCGATCAGGACTTGCTGCGATCCTTGATCTCGCCTTCGATGGTCTGACCGCCCGTACGGCTGTGCTCCACCTGGGCAGTGGCGTCAGCGGTCTTCTCGTCCTCGGTCTTGATGCCTTCCTTGAAGCCCTTGACCGCGCTGCCGAGATCGGTGCCGAGATTGCGCAGTTTCTTGGTCCCGAAGACCAGAACCACGACCACCAGAACGATCAACCAATGCCAAATGCTGAAGGAACCCATGTTCTCTCTCCTGTGAATGCCAAGTTTCAGGCTCCGGGTCTGGGAAGCATCGCGCCCAGCGGCTCCGGCCCGCCCAGGATATGCGCGTGCACGTGCATGACTTCCTGCCGCCCCACCCGTCCAGTATTGACGATCAGCCGGAAGCCGTCATCCGCTCCCTGTTCACGCGCGAGCCGGCCGGCCTCGCTCATCATCCTGCCCAGCACCGCCGCATCGCTGTCCCGGGTTTCCGCGAGCGAACTCACATGTGCCTTGGGGATCACGAGCAGATGAACCGGCGCGATCGGACTGATGTCGTGGAACGCGAAGATCAGATCATCCTCGTAGACCTTCCGGCTGGGGATTTCTCCTCTGACAATCTTGCAGAAGATGCAGTTCGGATCGTGCATGGAAGCGGGGGCACGGGAGGGTCGGGTGGGCTCGCCTGAGCATCAGGCCCGCGATGCCTTCTCGTCGATGCCGGAAATACCCTCTCGCCGGCGCAACTCGGCCAGTATGTCATCCGGGCCCAGGCCGTGATAGCTGAGCAGCACCAGCGTGTGAAACCACAGATCGGCGGTCTCGCGGACCAGATGCAGTTTATCACCGTCCTTGGCGGCCATCAGGGTCTCGGCGGCCTCCTCGGCCACCTTCTTCAGAATCGCATCGTTGCCCCTGGCAAGCAGGCCCGCCACGTAGGACGAGGCGGGATCGGCGCCCTTGCGCGCCTCCAGGGTCGCGGCCAGTCGCTGCAGGATGCCCGGATCGATCATGCCTTTCTCCCATAGATGCGGGACGGATCCTCGAGGACCGCATCGGTCTCGACCCAGTGCCCGTTCTCGAGGCGACGGTAGAAGCAGCGCTCCCGGCCGGTGTGGCAGGCGATTCCGCCCGCCTGCTCGACCCGCAGCAGAACCGCGTCCGCGTCGCAGTCGAGGCGCATCTCCAGCACGCGCTGGACATGGCCGGATTCTTCGCCCTTGTGCCAGAGGCGCTGGCGCGACCGCGACCAGAATACCGTCTCGCCGGAGGCAGCGGTTCGGCGCAGCGCCTCGGCGTTCATCCACGCGAACATGAGCACCTTGCCCGAGCCGGCGTCCTGCACGATGGCCGGCACCAGACCCTGGGCGTCCCATTTCACGGCAGCAGTCCAGTCCCCCGTCATGCACGCACCTCGATGCCCTGTTCGGCGAGGTAGCGCTTGGCCTGGCCGACGGTGTACTCCCCGTAGTGGAAGATGGAGGCGGCCAGCACCGCGTCCGCATGGCCCTGGAGGATGCCCTGCGCCAGATGCTCGAGACTTCCCACGCCGCCGCTGGCGATCACCGGGATCTCGACGCTGTCCGAAATCGCACGGGTGAGTTCGACGTCGTAGCCGTTGCGCGTACCGTCCCGATCCATGCTGGTGAGAAGAATCTCGCCGGCGCCCAGCGCCTGTACGCGCATCGCCCATTCCACCGCATCCATGCCGGTGGCCCGCCGTCCCCCGTGCGTGAAGACTTCCCAGTGCCCGTCGCTGCGCTTGGCGTCGATGGCGACCACGATGCACTGCGATCCGACCTTGCCGCTCGCCTGGCATACCAGGTCGGGGCTCTGCACGGCAGCGGTGTTGATGCTGACCTTGTCCGCGCCCGCGTTGAGCAGCGCGCGCACATCGTCCACGCTGCGCACCCCGCCGCCCACCGTGAGCGGAATGAAGACCTGCTCGGCCACGACCGAGATCACGTGCAGGATCATGCCGCGCTCGTCAGAACTGGCCGTGATGTCCAGAAAGCACAGTTCGTCGGCACCCTGTTCGTCGTAGCGGCGCGCCACTTCGACCGGATCGCCCGCGTCGCGCAGTCCGACGAAGTTGACGCCCTTGACGACCCGGCCGCTGGTGACGTCCAGGCAGGGAATTATGCGTTTTGCCAGCATATGGCGCGAACCTGATGTGAACGGACGGGAAGCGCGCCGCTCGCGCGGATATTCAGCCCTGGGGACGGAGCTGATCGGCGAGCTTCTGCGCTTCGATGAAGTCGAGGGAGCCTTCGTAGATCGCCCGGCCGGTGATGGCGCCGACGATGCCCTCCTGCTCCATCTCGCACAGCGCGCGGACATCGTCGAGTTTGCTGATGCCGCCGCTGGCGATCACCGGCACGCTGAGCGCCTGCGCCAGCTCGACCGTGGCCTTGATGTTCAGCCCGGTCATCATGCCATCACGGCCGATGTCGGTATAGATGATCGCTTCGACCCCGTAGTCCTGGAATTTCCTGGCGAGGTCGATGACGTCGTGCCCGGTGAGCTTCGACCAGCCATCCACGGCGACCTTGCCATCCCTGGCATCCAGCGCGACCATCACATGGCCGGGAAAAGCGTAGCAGGCATCGTGCAGGAATCCGGGGGTTTTCACCGCAGCCGTGCCGATGATCACGTAACTGATGCCGTCGTCGATGTAGCGCTCGACGGTGTCGAGATCCCGGATGCCGCCGCCCAGCTGGACCGGGACGCGGTCCCCGACCTGCGCCACGATGGCCTTGATGGCTTCCTCGTTCCGGGGCTTGCCCGCGAACGCGCCGTTCAGATCGACGAGATGAAGGCGGCGCGCCCCCTGATCGACCCAGTGCCGGGCCATGGCCGCCGGATCCTCGGAGAACACCGTGGCATGCTCCATCGCCCCCTGCTTGAGACGAACGCAATGACCGTCCTTGAGGTCGATGGCCGGAATGATCAGCATGGAGAGGACAGGACGTACGAGCGGTGGTCGGCGGATGGCACTTCGATCATACCGCAAAGGCAAATGCGGGTGCGCCTGCTCACGCGGGCGATCCGGCGAAGCGGTGCGGACCCGGGCGCGGCGCGCAATGGCCATCCCAGCGGGTGAAGTTGGACAGCAGCTGCAGTCCGGCGGCCTGGCTCTTCTCGGGATGGAACTGAACCGCGAACAGGTTGGCACGTGCCACCGCGCAGGCGAAGGCAGCGGGATAGCGGCTGAACCCGGCCACCAGCGAGCTGTCCGCCGGCCGCGGGTGGTAGCTGTGCACGTAGTAGAAGCGGGTACCGTCGGCGATGCCGTCCCAGAGCGGATGTGTCAGGGTCTGATAGACCTCGTTCCACCCCATGTGCGGCACCTTCAGCCGGGCTCCACTGCCCTGCTCGCGCAGATCGCCCGGGAAGCGCACCACCCGTCCGCCGAGCAGACCCAGCCCGGGCACATTGCCCTCCTCGCTCAGTTCGAACAGCATCTGCAGGCCGATGCAGATTCCGAGGAAGGGCTTCGACCGGGCCGCCTCCATCACGGCAGGACGCAGCCCGCGCGCATCCAGCTCGCGCATGCAATCCGGCATCGCGCCCTGTCCGGGGAACACGACGCGCGCAGCGGCCCGCACCACCGCAGGGTCGCTGGTGACCTGAACGCGCGCGCTTCCCGCGACGTGCTCGACGGCCTTGGCAACCGAGCGCAGATTGCCCATGCCGTAGTCGACGACTGCGATATCGGTCATGGCCGCGCGCTGCTCAGAGCGTTCCCTTGGTGGAAGGCATGATCCCGGCGGCGCGCGGGTCGAGTTCGACTGCCATGCGCAGCGCGCGTCCGAATGCCTTGAATGCGGTCTCCGCCTGATGGTGCGCGTTCTCGCCCTTCAGGTTGTCCACGTGCAGGGTCACCAGCGCGTGATTCACGAACCCCTGGAAAAACTCGTGCACCAGGTCCACGTCGAAATCGCCAATGGTGGCGCGCACGAACGCGATGTCGAGGACCAGCCCAGGTCGCCCGGACAGATCCACCACCACGCGCGACAGCGCCTCGTCCAGCGGAACATAGGCGTGCCCGTAGCGGCGCACGCCGCGCTTGTCCCCCAGGGCGCCGGCGAAGGCCTGCCCGAGCGTGATGCCGACGTCCTCCACCGTGTGGTGTGCGTCGATGTGCAGGTCACCCTTGGCCGCGACCTCGAGGTCGAACATGCCGTGACGCGCGATCTGGTCGAGCATGTGATCGAAGAAGCCCACGCCCGTGGACAGCTGCGAGCGGCCGCTGCCGTCCAGGTCGATGCGCACGGTGATCTGCGTCTCGAGGGTGTTGCGGGTGACTTCTGCCTGTCGCATGGAGTGTGTCGGTCGGGTGAAAGGAGGAATCGGGCTGGCTTTCCATTACCGGGTCGCTGCCAGCGCACCATCGAGCGCCGCCAGGAAGCGCGCGTTCTCTTCCGGCCTGCCCACCGTCACGCGCAGGCAATCGCGCAGGAGCGAGTGCCCGCCGGAGAGGTTCTTGATCAGGACGCCAGCCGCCTCGATTGCCGAGAAGACCTTGTCCGCCTCCGCCACGCGGAACAGGATGAAGTTCGCGTCACTCGGGAAAGGCGTCACCCCAGGCATCCTTGCCAGCGCGTCAGCCAGGCGGCCGCGCTCCTCGCGCAGCGCCGCGGTCTGCGCGTCCAGCACCTCGCGCCGGCTCAGCACGTAGGCCGCCACGCGCTGCGACAGCACGTTGACGTTATACGGCAGTCGCAGCTTGTCCAGTTCCCTGATCCACTCACTGGCGCCCATGAGCATTCCGAGCCGCAGGCCGGCCAGCCCCAGCTTGGACAGGGTGCGCATCACCAGCATGTTGGGGTGGCGACCCAGCTCCGGCAGAAAGCTGGCGCCCGCAAATGCGTGATAAGCCTCGTCGATCACCACCAGTCCGTCCGCAGCCGCCAGCACCCGTTCGATCCCGGAGCGCTCGAACAAGTTGCCGGTCGGATTGTTCGGATAGGCGATGAACGTCAACGCCGGCCGGTGGGTCCGGATCGCGTCCACCATGCGCGTGGAATCGAGCCGGAAATCCGCCTCCAGCGGCACGCCGACATAGCGCATGCCGACGAAGGTCGCGATCATCCTGAACATCACGAACGAAGGCTCGACCGCCATCAGTACTGCGCCGGGGCGCGCGAGCGCCATCGCTAGCACCTGAATCAGCTCGTCCGAGCCGTTGCCGAGCATCAGATCGCAGCCGGCGGGCATGCACGGATCGTCCAGCAGTTGCGCGCGCAGCGCTTCTCCCGATGGATCGGGATAGCGATTGACCGGGGCGGCTGCCGCGATACGCCCGATCTGCGTGCGCATCTCTTCGGGCAGATCGTAGGGATTCTCCATCGCGTCGAGCTTGATCATGCCGGCACTGTCGGCCACGTGGTAGGCGGACAGCGCACGGATCTCGTCGCGGATCAGTCGGTCGGGCTTGACGGCCATGGACATTGCGTGAAGACGGATGATGGGCGCTTGCCGGCGCGCGCGCTCAATCGTGCAGGCGATACTGCGCCGACTTCGCATGCGCCGGCAAGCCCTCGCCGGCGGCCAGTTCCATCGCCACCGCACCGAGTTTGCGCGCACCGGCACGCGACACCCGAATCAGGCTGGTGCGCTTCTGGAAGTCGTAAACACCCAGCGGCGAGGAGAAGCGCGCACTGCCGGCCGTGGGCAGCACGTGATTCGGCCCCGCACAGTAGTCGCCCAGCGATTCGGACGAATAGTGCCCGATGAAGATCGCCCCGGCGTGACGCAGCTTCGGCAGCAGCGCGTCGGGATCGGCCACGGCCAGTTCGAGGTGTTCGGGGGCGATGCGGTTCGCGATCTCGCAGGCCTCGTCCAGATCGCGTACCAAGATGAGCGCGCCGCGCGCAGCCAGCGATGCCGAGATGGTGTCCCGGCGCGGCATGTCGCCCAGCTGGCGCTCGATGCCGTCCAGCACCGCGTGCAGGAACGCCTGGTCGGACGTGAGAAGAATGGACTGCGCCATCTCGTCATGCTCGGCCTGGGCAAACAGGTCCATCGCCACCCAGTCCGGATTGGTGCTCGCATCGGCGATCACCAGCACTTCCGAGGGCCCGGCCAGCATGTCGATGCCCACCATGCCGAACACGCGGCGCTTGGCGGCGGCCACGTAGGCATTGCCCGGCCCGACGATCTTGTCCACCTTGGGGATGGTTTTCGTCCCGTAAGCCAGTGCCGCGACGGCCTGTGCTCCGCCGATGGTGAAGACCCGGTTCACGCCGCACACGGCCGCAGCGGCCAGCACCAGATCGTTGCGCTCACCGCCCGGCGTGGGGGTCACCATGACGATCTCGCCCACCCCTGCGACCTTCGCCGGAAGCGTGTTCATCAGCACCGACGAGGGATATGACGCCTTGCCACCCGGGACGTAGATGCCGACGCGGTCCACTGGCGTGACGTTCTGTCCGAGACAGTTGCCGTCGGCATCGGTATAACTCCATGGCTGCGTCACCTGGCGCTCGTGATAGGCACGGATGCGGCTGGCCGCGTGCACCAGCGCCTCGCGCCGGGCATGTCCGAGACCGGCGAAAGCCTGCTCCAGTACGCTCCTGGGCAGCTCCAGCGCCGTCGCGGCTGGCAGGTCCAGCCGGTCGAGACGGCGGGTGTGATCGAGCACGGCCTCGTCCCCACGCGCCCGAACGTCCTCGAGAATGGCCGCGACGGTGGCATCGATCGACGCGTCCTGAGTGTTCTCGAACGCGAGAAGGCCGGTCAGGCGCGCGCCGAAATCGGCGTCGCGGGTGGACAGGACGCTAATCCGCGGCATGCGCCTCCTCTGCCTGCACGGCGCCGGCGAAGGCGTCGATCAGCGGCTGGATCGCCGCGCCCTTGAGCTTGAGCGCAGCCTGATTCACGATCAGGCGCGCACTGACGGGCATGATGTCCTCGACTGCGATCAGGTTGTTCGCCCGCAGCGTGCTGCCGGTGCTGACCAGGTCCACGATGGCATCGGCCAGACCCACCAGCGGCGCCAGTTCCATGGAACCGTAGAGCTTGATCAGGTCGACGTGAACACCCTTGGCTGCGAAATGCTCGCGCGCGGTCTTGAGATACTTGGTCGCCACCCGCAGGCGCGCGCCCTGACGTACTGCACTGGCATAGTCGAAGTCCGCAGGCACGGCAACCATCATCCTGCAGCGTGCGATTGCCAGGTCGAGCGGCTGGTACACCCCTTCTGCACCCTGCTCGTGCAGCACGTCCTTCCCTGCCACGCCGAGGTCGGCGGCACCATAGCGTACGTAGGTCGGCACATCCGAGGCGCGCACGATGATGATGCTGACATCGGGACGGCTGGTGCCGATGATCAGCCTGCGCGAGGACTCCGGATCCTCGAGCGGACGGATGCCGGCAGCCTGCAGCAGCGGCAGGGTCTCGGAGAAGATGCGGCCCTTGGACAGGGCGATGGTGATGCGATTCACGGCGTGCGCTCTAAAGCAGTGATTCTACCGCAGTGCGTCAAGCATCACGGCCTGCGGCCCTGACCCCGCTGCGCGGGGCTAGCCTGCGCCTGACAGCTGTCGCATTCAGCCCCCAGGTGCCGGGAAGTTTTGGCTCCGGCCGGCCTGCGGCCTTAACCCCGCTGCGCGGGGTTAGCCTGCGCCTGACAGCTGTCGCA
>JADZGB010000039.1 GCA_020854105.1 Burkholderiales bacterium
CTCCTCGTGATCCTGCCGTTCTGGAGCAATTTCCTCATCCGCATCTACGCCTGGATGATCATCCTGGGCCCCAATGCCGCGCTGGCCCGCACCGTGAACGGCGTGCTGGGCGCATTCGGAATCGCGCCGGTGCCGCTCCTCTTCTCAGCCTTCGCGGTGCTCGTCTGCCTCGTCTACGTGCACCTGCCGTTCATGGTGCTGCCGCTGTACGCCAACCTCGAGAAGCACGACCGCACGCTGCTCGACGCCGCGCAGGACCTGGGCGCCAACGCCTGGCAGCGCTTCTGGCGCATCACCTTTCCGCTGTCGCTGCCTGGCGTGTACGCCGGCGCCGCGCTGGTGTTCATCCCCGCCTTCGGGATCTTCGCGATCCCCGACATCCTGGGCGGCCCCGACGACAGCCTCATCGGCAACGTGATCAAGCAGCAGTTCCTCGATTCGCGCGACTGGCCGTTCGGCAGCGTGCTGTCGATCGTGCTGACGCTGCTCGCCCTGGCGCTCGCCGCGCTCGCCGCGTGGATCGGCAAGCGCGGCGTCGCCCGCCTCGCCTCGGGCGATGCGTGAGGTGACCTCGTCCAGCGGCGCACCGCGCCGGCGCGGCCGCCGCGGCCGCGTGCTGCTCTGGGCGGCGGCGCTCTTCGCCTACGCGTTCCTCTACTTGCCGCTCGCCATCGTCGTCGCGTATTCGTTCAACGACTCGCGCCTCAACGCCGAGTGGGTGGGCTTCACGTTCGACTGGTATCGCAAGCTCGCGAACAACAACGAGATGCTCCTCGCTGCCGGCAACTCGCTCCTGATCGCCGCGGTGGCGAGCCTCGTCGCCACGACGCTGGGCACGATGGCGGGGATCGCCATGCACCGCTACCAGTTGCGCTTCCTGCCGATCCTGGTGCTCGCCCCCATCGCCATCCCCGAGATCCTGATGGGCGTGGCGCTCCTCATCTTCTTCGTGATGATCAACTTCACGCTGGGCCTCGTCTCAGTGGCGATCGCGCACATCGCCTTTTGCATCGGCTTCGTCGCGATCGTGGTGCGCTCGCGGCTGGCCGGCATGGACGAGAGTCTCGTCGAAGCGGCGCGCGACCTCGGCGCCACCCCGTGGCGGGCCTTCATCCACGTCACGCTGCCGCTGATCATGCCGGGGGTCATCGCGGGGGCGCTGATGGCCTTCACGCTCTCCATCGACGACTTCGTCATCACCTTCTTCACCGCCGGTGCCGGCACCGTCACACTGCCACTGCAGATCTACTCGATGATCAAGATCGCGGTGACCCCCGAAGTGAACGCGGTGTCGACGCTGCTCATGCTGCTCACGTTGTTGCTGATCGTCATTGCCTCCAAGGTGTCGCCGAACTTCTTCCGCGGCACCGCGGATCTCGAGGAGAAACGATGAACCGTACCCTTTCGCAGCTTGCGACCGCCGCCACGCTCGGTCTTGCGCTCGTCGCCGCCACCCCCGTGCTGGCCAAGGACCAGTTGCACTTCTTCAACTGGAACAACTACATCGCACCGGAGACGATCAAGCGCTTCGAGGCCGAGTGCAAGTGCGAGGTGGTGCAGACGTACTACTCGGACAACGAGGAGCTCCTGGCGAAGCTCGCCGCCGGCGCCAAGGGTTACGACGTGCTGGTGCCGACCAGCAACGCGGTCCAGGCGCTGATCCGCGGCAACCAGTTGAAGCCGCTCGATCACGCGAAGCTGCCCAACATGAAGAACGTCGATCCGGCGTTCATGAACACCAAGTTCGACCCGGGCAACAAGTATTCGGTCCCGTACGCGATGTCGACGACGATCATCGGCTACAACGACCAGAAGATGAAGGAGCTGGGGCTGCCCACCGACACCTGGGCGCTGATCTTCGACCCCAAGTACCTCGAGAAGGTCAAGGGTCGGGTGACGGTTCTCGACAGCGCCAACGAGCTCTTCGCCGCCGCCTTGATCTACCTTGGCTACTCCGCCAACGACACCGACGAGAAGCACTGGAAGGAAGCCGCCGACGTCATCAAGAAGGCAAAGCCGTACTGGGCGGCGTTCAATGCCTCGTCGTACATCAAGGAACTCACCGTCGGCAACATCTGGCTCGCGCACGGCTACAGCAACGACATCTTCCAGGCCAACCTCGATGCGAAGGCGGCGGCACGGCCGTTCCAGATCCTGCAGGGGATGCCCAAGGAGGGTGCGGTGCTCGCGGTCGACAACATGGTCATCCACAAGGATGCACCGCGGCCGGATCTCGCCCTCCAGTTCATCAACTTCATGCTCGACGGCAAGAACTCGGCCGATCTGACCAACCTCATCGGCTCGGGCAACCCGAACACGGCGGCGGCCCAGTACATCGATCCGGCGATCAAGGCGCTGCCCGCGGTGTTCCCGCCGAAGGCGGTGCAGGCGAAGCTGCAGCAGTTGCAGGATCTCACCCCGGCGCAGCGGCGGTTGCGCAACCGGATGTGGACCGAGGTGAAGGCGAGCAAGTGACTGCGTTGATTTGTCGGTAGAAGTCCTGGGCAAGCGTCGGTGACTTTGGTTCTGTTGCTCGGACCCTCGATCACGGCGCTCGAGAATTCCTTGCCAGCGCGGAGATAGTTGAGCAGAACCTCGGATCGATGCGCGCGACACTTGATGGGGGTCAATGCGCGAGCACAGCGCCTGGGTACACTACCAGTGTAAGAACTTGCTCGCTTTCCTCTCTTTACTCAGTAGTCGATAATTTAGTCGACAAATGCGGAACTTCGCGCGCCGATGATAATCTCATGTTGCATGAAACGAGACGGTCGGACTTTGGATCATCAGACGCTGGAAGCGATCCGGCTGATGGCGGTGGAACGGGTGCGCGAAGGCGAGCCGGCGGCGAAGGTGATCGCGGCCTACGGGTTCAATCGCACGACGATCTACAAGTGGCTGCAAGCAGCGCTGCAGCCGGGAGTCGGGATCAAGGCACTGCGATCGACGAAGGCGACGGGGCGACCGCGTAGCCTGACGCCGGCGCAGGAGCGCCAGGTGTTCCGGTGGATCAATGGTCGGGACCCGCGGCAGTACGGTCTGGACTTCGGGTTGTGGACGCGCGCCGTGGTCGCCGAGCTGATCGGCAAGAAGTTTGGCATCCGACTCGGGGTGACCGCGGTCGGGGAGCTGCTGGCGAAGCTGGGGCTGACGCCGCAAAAGCCGTTGCAGCGTGCCTATCAGCGCGATCCGGAAGCGATTGAACGGTGGCAACGGGAGACGTATCCGGCCATTGCCAAGCAAGCCAAAGCCCAGGGCGCGGAGATCTTCTTCTGGGACGAGTCCGGCTTCCGGGCCGACACGGTTCACGGCAAGACCTGGGGCGTGCGCGGTCAAACGCCGGTGGCGGAGCGACCCGGGCAACGGCAATCCTTCAGCGCTGCTTCGATGGTCAATGCCAATGGCGCGTTCTGGTTCTGTACCTACGACGGCGCGCTCAACGCGGAACTGTTCATCAGGTTGCTGCAACAGATGATGAAGTACCGCCGCAAGCCGGTGCATCTGGTGCTCGACAGCCTGCCCGCGCACAAGAAGGCGATCGTCCGCGATTACGTCGCCACGACCGACGGCAAGCTGACCCTGCACTTCCTGCCCGGCTATGCCCCCGATCTGAATCCGGACGAGTTGGTGTGGAGTCATGTCAAGCGGACGGGCACCGCGCGGCGGCCGCTGCAAAAAGGCGAAAAGCTGCGCGACAAGATCGAGGAGCGACTCGCCAAACTGCAGCAAATGCCCGGCCTCGTTCGCTCATTCTTCCGCGCTCCATCTGTCGCCTATATTAGCGACTACTGAGTACTAGGCCCTTCTCTGCTGTTTCCCCCTTCTGAGATGTTTCATTCATGAATGCCCCTTCGATCAAACTGCGGCGATATCGCATCGACGTACCGTCGTTGCTTTTTGTCGCCTCCTTCATTGCTTTTGCACTCCTTGCTTCCCTGGCATCGGACTCTGTAGCGGCGGCACAAGTGGAGCTCGGATCAACTCAGAGCCTGTGAAGCTTTCGATTCGCGCCGACAGGTGACCTGACCGGTGCGACCAACGCAGTTGAACGGCGCGCAGGTACTCCGAGTTCATCCAGGAGGTCACTTCGGTCGATACAGCGGGCGA
>JADZGB010000040.1 GCA_020854105.1 Burkholderiales bacterium
GCCTTCTCGGCGCGCAGCGCCCCTGGATCGATCCGTCCGGACACCAAAGTTCATCCAAAAAGCTCGCTGAAACGATCGCCGCTCTCGCATTGCGACGAATTTCAACAGCCTGCTAGTAGTCCATCCCGCCGCCCGGCGGCATGGACGCGGGCTCTTCCTTCTTCGGCAGTTCCGCCACCATGGCATCGGTGGTCAGGATCAGGCCGGCGATGGAAGCGGCGTTCTGCAGGGCATAGCGGGTGACCTTGGTCGGATCGATCACGCCCATCTCCAGCATGTCGCCGTAGGTGTCGTTGGCGGCGTTGTAGCCGAACGTGCCCTTGCCCTCGACCACCTTGTTCACCACCACCGAGGGTTCGGCACCGGCGTTGGCGACGATTTGGCGCAGCGGCTCTTCCAGTGCCCGCAGCACGATCTTGATGCCGGCGTCCTGATCGTGGTTGGCCCCCTTGAGCTTGCCGAGCGCGGGACGTGCGCGGATCAGCGCGACGCCGCCACCGGCGACCACGCCCTCTTCCACCGCCGCACGGGTCGCGTGCAGGGCGTCCTCGACGCGCGCCTTCTTCTCCTTCATCTCGACTTCGGTCGCGGCACCGACCTTGACCACGGCGACGCCGCCGGCCAGCTTGGCCACACGCTCCTGCAGCTTCTCGCGATCGTAGTCGGAGCTGGTGTCCTCGATCTGCTGGCGAATCGACTTGATGCGGCCCTCGATCTGGCCGTGCTCGCCGGCGCCGTCGATGACGATGGTGTTCTCCTTGCCGACCTCGATGCGCTTGGCGCGGCCAAGGTCGTTCAGGCTCACGTTCTCGAGCTTCAGGCCGACTTCCTCGCTGATGACGGTGCCGCCGGTGAGGATGGCCATGTCCTCGAGCATCGCCTTGCGGCGGTCGCCGAAGCCCGGCGCCTTGACGGCAACGGTCTTGAGGATGCCGCGGATGGTGTTGACGACCAGCGTGGCGAGCGCCTCGCCTTCGACTTCCTCGGCCACGATCAGCAGCGGACGGCCGGCCTTGGCGACGGCTTCCAGCACGGGCAGCAGGTCGCGGATGGCGGAGATCTTCTTGTCATGGAAGAGGATGAACGCGTCTTCCAGGACGGCGATCTGCTTCTCGGGATTGTTGATGAAGTAGGGGGACAGATAGCCGCGGTCGAACTGCATGCCCTCGACCACGTCCAGCTCGTTCTGCAGGCTCTTGCCGTCCTCGACGGTGATGACGCCTTCCTTGCCGACCTTGTCCATCGCGTCGGCGATGATCTGGCCGACCTGCTCGTCGGCGTTGGCGGAAATCGATCCGACCTGGGCGATCTCTTTGCTGGTGTTGCAGGGCTTGGACTGGTTCTTCAGTTCGGCGACGACCGCCTCGACCGCCTTGTCGATGCCGCGCTTGAGGTCCATCGGGTTCATGCCGGCGGCCACGTACTTCATGCCTTCCTGCACGATGGACTGGGCCAGCACGGTGGCGGTGGTGGTGCCGTCACCGGCCACGTCGGAGGTCTTGGACGCGACCTCCTTGACCATCTGGGCACCCATGTTCTCGAACTTGTCCTTCAGTTCGATCTCCTTGGCGACCGACACGCCGTCCTTGGTGACGGTCGGAGCGCCCCAAGACTTCTCCAGGACGACGTTGCGGCCCTTGGGGCCGAGGGTGACCTTGACCGCGTCGGCCAGGACGTTCACGCCAGCGATGATGCGGTGGCGTGCGGAATCGTGAAAGCGGACTTCCTTTGCTGCCATGATCTTTTCCTCCAGAGCTTTCCGGCAGTTACTCGATGACGCCCATGACGTCTTCCTCACGCATGACGAGGATTTCCTCGCCCTGCACCTTGACGGTCTGGCCGGAGTACTTGCCGAACAGAACCTTGTCCCCGACCTTGAGCTGGAGCGGACGGACCTTTCCGTCTTCCAGCACCTTGCCGTTGCCCACGGCCAGGACTTCACCCTGGTCGGGCTTCTCGGCGGCGGTGTCGGGGATCACGATGCCGGAAGCGGTCTTGCGTTCCTCTTCCAGGCGCTTGACGATGATGCGGTCGTGCAAAGGGCGAATCTTCATCAGTCACCTCAATGACTTTCAACAAAAGTTGGCTGGTTGGGTATTGCGGGTATTGCTGGTGCCACTGCACCAACCGCGCGTAGGTATGGGCGCGGTGACCGGGCTTTCAAGACCCCCGGGCAGTTTTTTTCTGGAACGTGCGCGGACGCGCCGGCCCGCCGACTTCGCGGCGCGCCTGCGGCAATTCCTGCGTGCCCTGCCGTACTGGCCCAGCGCTGACGGGTGCCCGCGTCAGCGCTCCAGTAGGTCCTGGCCTTCACCCAGGCGCGGGTAGGCGAGCTCGCTGCGCGGGTCGCGCAGGTGCCCGGCGATGGGCACGCTCACGGCGGGCAGGGCATCGCAGTCCTCCGCGACCACGCTGCGGCTCAGCGCGCCGCGGGCCGCGAACTGCGGATCGGCGAGCGCTTCCTCCAGCGTCTTCACCAGATTGCAGCACACGTCCCGGCCGGCAAGGATCTCGTTCCATTGCGCAGCGGTGCGCTGCCCGATCAGGCGCGCGACCTGCGTGATCGTCGCCAGTGGATCGCGCCGGTCGTCGCGCAGCGCCGGCGGCAGGCCGATCGCCTCGCAGAAGTTCGCCCAGAACCTGTCCTCGAGCGGCGCCGCGGCCAGGTGGCGGCCGTCCGCGGTTCGGTAGATCTGGTAGCGCGGGCTGCCGCCGCTCAGCTGCTCGGCGCCGGGCTTCGGCCAGCCGCCATCGCTGGCGCCGTTGCCGATGCCCCAGAACAGAAAAGGCAGCAGGCCGTCGGTCATGGCGATATCGAGATAGGTGCCCTGGCCGGTCCGGTCGCGCGCGCGCAGCGCCAGCAGGATGTTCATCACCGCCGGATAGGCGCCGCCGGCGATGTCCGCGATCAGGGCCGACGGTACCACCGGGGCGCCGTCGCTTCCCGCGGAGATGCCGAGAAGACCGGCGTCGGCCTGGTAGTTGAGGTCGTGCGCGGCGACCTGCGCCTTGGGCCCGCCCTGGCCGTATCCGGTGATCGAGCAGTAGACGATGCGCGGGTTGATCGCCCTGACCTGTTCGTAGCCCAGCCCCAGGCGCGTCATCACGCCCGGGCGGAACTGCTCGACCAGCACGTCCGCGCTCTCCAGCAGCGGCTGCAGCGCCTCCAGGGAGGCCGGCTGCTTCAGGTCGAGCGCGATGCTGCGCTTGCCGCGATTGAGCATGGCGAAATGTGCGCTGGCATCGCCGAAGGCGGGACGGTAGTGGCGCATCTCCTCGCCGCTGCCGGGCCGTTCGATCTTGATCACCTCGGCGCCGGCCTCTGCCAGCAGCAGGGTGGCCATGGGACCGGGAAGGAGGGTGCTGAAGTCGAGGACGCGCAGGTCCGAGAGAGGAAGCATGTCAGATCCGAATCGGTGAATCCTCGGATTCTAGTCGCACACCGCCACGTCTCAAGTCGGGGCGCGGCAGGACGAAAACGCCGGTAGGCCCTGGACAGCCGACGTCCGGGGAGAACGAGGGAGACATGCAGCACACCGGCGTCCTGGAGACCCCATCCAACGAATCTGGCAGCGATTCCCGGCCCCTCGCCATCGAGGACGTGTGGCGGGGGATCGAGAATCAGCAGTTCCTGCCGCATTTCCAGCCCAAGGTATCGCTGCGCGGGATGGAACTGAAGGGCATGGAGGCGCTGATCCGCTGGCAGCACCCGCAGCGCGGACTGCTCACCGCCGGCAGCTTCCTGCCGCTGATCACCGACAACTTTCTGTTCGACGACCTGGCCTTCGTGATGCTGGAACGGTCCGTCGGCCAGTGCCGGCGCTGGCTCGACGATGGGCTTCAGGTGCCTGTCTCGGTCAATCTGACCCCCGATCTGCTGCGCGATGGGCGGCTGACCGGGCGCATTCAGGCGACGATGGCCCGCGCCGCGGTGCCGGCCGAGTACATCACCATCGAAGTCGCCGAAGCGGCGGTGGCGCAGAAGTCCGACGCGATCCTGGAGACGCTGCTCGCGCTGCGCGTGGCCGGATTCGGCGTGGCGGTGGACGACTACGGTACCGGCCGCTGCGACCGGGAGCAGCTCGAACGCATTCCGGCGAGCGAACTCAAGATCGATCGCATGATGCTCGCCGGCGCTGCGCGCGATGCCGCGCTCAAGGCGCAACTGCAGGCGAGCGTGGAGCTGGCGCGTGATCTGAACTTCACCGCGGTCGCCGAAGGCATCGAGACGCGCGAGGAGTGGGATCTGGTCAACGAGCTGGGCTGTGACATGGCGCAGGGCTGGTTCATCGCCCACGCCATGCCCGGTGAGGACCTGGCGGACTGGCTGCTCGCCTGGAACGCCGACCCTTTCCTGTAGCGCTGCGGGCGGCCCTCAGCCGAGCCAGGCTGCCCCGCGCACGCCGCTGGAATCGCCGTGAGCGTTGCGCAGCAGCGGGGTATCGACGCGATCGCAGAACACCCACTCGCCCCACAGCCGGGGCACGGTCTGGTACCAGCGGTCGACCCTCGACAATCCGCCGCCGAGCACGATCGCGTCCGGGTCGAGGATGTTGATGACGTGAGCCAGGGCGCGCGCCAGCCGCTGCTCGTAGCGCTCGACGCTCGCCAGGCTGCACAGTTCTCCGCCCGCGGCCGCCTCGACGATCTCGGGCGGGTCAAGCAGCACGCCGGTCACGGCAAAGTGATCGCGCGCGAGTCCGGGGCCGGAGAGAAAGGTCTCGATGCAGCCGCTGCGGCCGCAATAGCAGGCCGCGCCCGGCCGCTCTTCGCGCAGCGGCCAGGGCAGGGGATTGTGTCCCCATTCCCCGGCGATGCGGTTCGGGCCGCTCAGCAGCCTGCCGTCGACCACGATGCCGCCCCCCACACCGGTGCCGAGGATCACGCCGAACACGACGCGACATCCCGCACCCGCGCCGTCGACCGCCTCGGACAGGGCAAAGCAGTTGGCATCGTTCTCGATGCGCACCTCGCGTCCCAGGCGATGCACGAGATCGTGCAGCAGCGGCCTGCCGTTGAGCCAGGTCGAATTCGAGTTGCGCAGCAGACCGCTGGCCGGCGAGATCGCGCCCGGGGTGCCGATGCCCACGCTCGCACGCGCGCCCAGCTGCGCTTCGGCCTCTCGCACCAGCGTCGCGATCATGTCGAGCGTGGCCGCGTAGTCGCCCTGCGGCGAGGCCACGCGCCGGCGCAGCAACTGGCTGCCCTGCGCGTCCAGTGCGATGATCTCCGTCTTGGTGCCGCCCAGATCGATGCCGATGCGTACCATCGTCATGTGTCGTTCGTCACAGGGTGGTGCCGGTGTGGCGTGCGTGCGCCAGGCGGGCGGGCGCGCCATGGCAAGTGCATCCCCCGGCAAGACATCCCCCGGCAAGACATCCCCCGGCAAGACATTCCCCGGCAAGACATTCCCCGCATCGGAAGCCGTACATGATGGAACCCCTGTCCGCCCCGCAGCAGCTGACCCGCGCCGACTTCGAGTTTACCGGGTCGGGAGGCGAGTACTTCCGCATCTGGATCGTCAACATCGCGCTGACCGTGCTGACCCTGGGCGTGTACTCGGCCTGGGCCAAGGTGCGCCGTCTGCAGTACTTCTACCGCAACACGCGGGTGGCGGATGCGAGTTTCGACTACCACGGCAGGCCGCTGGCGATCCTGAAGGGCCGCGTCGTGGCGGTGGCGCTGCTGTTTCTGTACAACCTCGCGCTGGAATTCCAGTCGCTGCTGGCACTGGTCATCGCCGTGCCGGTCGTGCCGGTCCTGCCCTGGCTGCTGCGCCAGTCGCTGCGCTTCCGCCTGCACTACTCGAGCTGGCGCGGCCTGCGCTTCGCCTTCCACGGCGGCACCGCAGGCGCCTATCGCGTGTTCATGCTCTGGCCGATTCTGTCCTTCGCGAGTTTCTACCTGCTCGGACCCATGTGGCATCAGCGCCTCAAGCGCTATCAGCATGGCAATGCCGCATTCGGCGCCACGCCGTTCGCGATCTCGGCTGGCGTGGGCGCCTTCTACCGACCCTACCTGGTGGCACTCGGCGGCCTGATCCTGCTGACTGTCGTGGCACTGCCAGCGGCCCTGGCGCTCACTGCGGGCGTGCGGGCCGGCTACGCGAGGCAGTTCATGACCGCCTTCGGCGTGCTCGGCGTACTGGGGGCGGGCTTCATGGTCCTGATCGGTCCCTACCTCATGTCGCGCATCCAGAACCTGGTGTGGAACACGACCACGCTGGGGCCGCACCGGTTCCGGTGCAGGCTGCGGGCGCGCAGCCTGGCATGGATCGGCGGCACCAACCTGCTGCTCATCGTTCTCACCCTGGGTCTGTACCTGCCCTTCGCCGCAGTGCGGCTGGCCCGCTACCGCGCTTCGTGCACGAGCCTGCTGCCGGGCAGCGCTCTGGACGAGTTCGTCGCCAGCGAGAAGGCAGGTGTCGCGGCGCTGGGCGAGGAACTGGGCGAATTGCTCGACATCGACATCTCGCTGTGACACCGCCGCTGCACGGCGTCTACTTCGACGGACGTACCTCGGCTCGCCGGCCGGTGACGCTCACGCTACACGCGCGCGGCGTGCTCTCGCTCGAGGGCGAGGGCATCTCACGCCAGGTGCCGCTGACGCAGGTGGAGGTGGCGGAGGCGATGGGCAGCGCGCCGCGGCGCCTGCTGTTCGCCGACGGTGCGGTGTGCGAGGTGGCGCTGCAGACGGGACTGGACGCCTTTCTGGACGCCGCGGGGCGGCGCGAATCGCTGGTGGTGCGCGCGCAGGCACGGTGGCGCTGGGCGCTCGCCGCGGCGTTGCTGCTCCTCGCGGTAGTCGGGGCAGGATACCGCTGGGGATTGCCCTGGGCCGCCGCGCAGATCGCGGCGCGGTTGCCCGATGCCGTGGTGGAATCGGTGTCGGCCCAGACGCTGAAGGGCCTGGAGCAGTTGCTGTTCGAGCCGACCCGGCTGCCGCAGGAGCGGCGCGAGCGCATCGCGCAGGCGTTCGCACGGATGAAGCCGCCGGGGGCGCAGCGCGTGCCTCACGAGGTGCTGTTCCGCTCGGCCCCCGCAATCGGTGCGAACGCCCTCGCGCTGCCCGACGGTACGGTGGTGGTCACCGACCAGCTGGTCGACCTCGCCAATGGGGACGAATCGGTGCTCGCGGTGCTGGCGCACGAACTCGGGCACGTACACGAGCGCCACGGCCTGCGCCTGATGGTGGAAAGCTCCATCGTCGGCTTCGTCCTCGCGTGGTATCTCGGCGATCTGTCGAGCATCGCGGCGGTATTGCCGGCGGCGCTGCTGCAGGCGCGCTACTCGCGGGAACACGAACGTGCCGCAGACGCGTACGCCGCGCGCATGCTGTCAGCCAATGGGCGGTCGCCGGGCTCGCTCGCCGACATGCTCGAGAAGATCGAGGCCAGTCGCGGGGCCCGGATCAGCGGCGAGGACGGGATCAGCGGCGAGGACGGGACCAGCGGCGAGGACGGGACCAGCGGCGAGGACGGGACCAGCGGCGAGGACGGGACCAGCGGCGAGGACAGGACAGGCGGCGGGGACGTGAAGGACTACCTGGCATCGCACCCGGCCACGCGCGAGCGCATCCGGGCGTTGCGGGGCGCGCGCTGAGCGGGCGCGCTTACGCTGCCGTGAGCAGGGTCTCGATCATGCGCAGCAGCGCACTGCGCTCCTGGCCCGAGATCGGCTCGGCGATGCGCGCGGCTGCCACCGGCGGCATCCACTCTGCCAGTGTCTGCGCCGGCTCGGGCAGGATCTCGCGGTAGCGCTGCAGGAACAGGTCGACGAACTGCGCGCGCAACGCATCGAAGGCCGCACGCCGCGGGTTCGCGCCCGTAGCCAGGCGCGCGTAGTTGAGCAGCAGGCAGGTGCGTGCCAGATCCGCGGCGGGGCAGCCGGCAGTGGCGTCGAACCAGTCGATCAGGCGCGGGCCGTCGGCCGTGAGGATCACATTGCCCGGGTGCAGGTCGCCGTGACAGACCATGCGCTGGTCCGGCAGGTCGCGCAGGATCTGCACCACGCCGGGCTTGACGCGCGCGGGCAGCGGGCCGAGCTGCACCCGGCGGGTCATGTGCTCGCGCTGCGGGGGCAGCGCCTCACACGGCAGCTGATGCAGGCTCGCCTGCAGGCGAGCCAGCTCGGCGGCGAACTCTTCCATGCGCTCCGGGTGCGCGCAGACGGCATCGAGCATCAGCGCTCCGTCGAGCTTCTCGAACACCACGCCGGGGCGTCCGCCGACCTTCACCACGTCGAACACCTGTGCGGCCGGCGCACCGGCTTCGCGTGCGGCGCGCGTGCGCGCTGCTTCACGTTCGGCCGCGTCCATCGTGGCGCCTTCCCAGTAGAGCTTCACCACCCGTGCGCCTTCCCAGGCGAACAGCTCGGCGGTCCCGCCCGCGGCGAGACGAGGTCCAAGATCGGTCATGCGAGATATTCGGCGAGTGGCATCGTATCTGCCGTGCGATGATGGCGTGCGGACGGAGGTCCGCTGCATTCGCCACTGTGCAGCGCAGCTTTCGTGCCAGTCGAATCCGGCGCCGATGCAGTGCGCGCTGCCGGGCGGAATCAGCACCGTGTCGCCGGTGCGGACCGGGAAGGACGTGTCGCCCAGCGTCATCCGGCCCTCGCCGGCGGTCACGGCGATGGCGCGGGCCGGCCCGCGTCCCGCTGATAGAATCGAGCGCCTACGATGAGTCTACGAGTCGCCATCCTGCGTGCCTACACCGGGGCCTTTCGCGCTGCCTCCGGTTTCCTCGCGCGCCGTCTGCGCAGCAATTTCTATCTGTATCTCGCCGGGCTGTTCTCGCTGTTCGCGCTGTTCGACGTGCTGGTGCTGCACCAGGTCGTGGACATGCGCCAGCGCTCCTACGACCTGGTCATCAAGAATCGCATCGTCAAGCCTGCCGCCGATCCCGATATCGTGATCGTCGATATCGACGAGCGCAGCCTGGCGGCGATGGCCCCGGAGTACGGGCGCTGGCCGTGGCCGCGCCAGGTGCTCGCGGAGTTCGTCGAGAACGCCGCACGGCAGGGGCCCAGCGCCATCGTGCTCGACGTGCTGTTCAGCGATCCCGATGTCTTCAATCCCGACAGCGATGCCTACTTCAACGAGGTGATCGCGGCCACGCCCGGCGTGTTCTTTCCGTATCTGCGCCTGCCGCAGAAGAACGATGCGCTGAGCGAGCTGGCGCCGCAGGCGATTCCCGGCGCGGTGAGGACCCCGCTCGCACGGGAGGGCGCCACCGTTGCCGTCGTGCTGCCGCATTTTCCGGCCGCGCTGCAGGCGGGACGGCTGGGCACCTTCAACGTCGAACCCGATGCCGACGGCGTGGTGCGACGCTACCCCGTGTGGCTGGATGCATACGGGTGGCAGTTGCCGTCGCTGCCGCTGGTGGTGGGGCAGGCGCTGGGCCACCCGGCACCGGCGCGCCAGAGCATCCTGCTCAACTGGCGCGGCAAGCCATTCAGCTACCGCTACGCGAGTTTCAGCGACGTGTACCTGGACATGCTGAACAGCGACCGGAAGCGTCCGCCCGAGGAGTTCAAGGGGAAGATCGTCCTGGTCGGTTCGACCGCGGCCGGGCTCGGCGACATCAAGGGCACCTCGATCGACCGCCAGTTCCCCGGCGTGGAGATCCTCGCCACCGCGATCGACAACATCCGCCATGATGACTTCATCCGCGTGCCGACCAGCCGCTGGCCCTACTTCCTGGTGGCGATGGCGATCCTGTGGGCAACCGCGATCGCCTTCTACCGCAACGTCGAGCCGGACCTGTTCGCGCGCGTGTTCGGGCTGTCGCAGATCGGCCTGCTGGTGCTGTCCTACCTGTCCATCAACTTCACCAACTTCTTCTTCAATCTGACCGGGCCGGTGTTCCTGGCCTTCGTCTACTTCTCCATCGCCAAGGTCTACGCGCTGGCGACCGCGCGCGCGCTCGAGCGCAATCCGGTCGCCGAGAGCCTGCGTGGCGTGGGCAGCCACCAGGCAGCCATGGCCGTCGTGCAGATCGCGGGGCGCGACGACACGTCCACCGCGATCTTCATGCGTGCGTTGAAGAAGGCCGTGGAGCGCCACGGCAAGGTGCCCAAGGACGTCGAGGTGATCAAGGGCAAGCAGCGCGGGGTATTCGGCTTGCTGGAGAGCACGCTGGTGGTGTCGTGGGTGCACGTACGCGACGATGTGAAGCAGGCAGAAGCCGTCGAGGCCGATGTGGCCGCTCTCGGCCGCGACCTGGATCGTCTCGTCGCGGCGCACGCCATTGCCGGGGAGCGCCTCGCGTCGCTGCACGTGCACAGGCGCTCACTCGGCGGTGCCGCCGGACGCGTGCTGCCGGGGGAGTGGCGCCTTCTGTTCGGCGAAGCACTCGCAGCGGCCGAAGCGCGGGCGCAGACACAGCAAGGAGAACGGACATGACCAGAGCAGGACGCGCGCTTGCCGCGCTGTGGCTGGCGGCGACACTGCTGCCCGGCTGGGCGGTGGCACAGGAGATCGGCACGGCGCTCAAGGCCGACGAGATCCGGGCCGAGCCGTTCACGGATGCCAAGGCCATCGGCAGGATTGCCAAGGGCGACAAGGTAGAGATCCTGGCGCGCCAGAGCGGCTGGCTGCAGGTCAGATCCGGCGCCAGGAAGGGCTGGGTGCGCCTGCTCAGCGTCCGCAGGGGGCAGGGCGGCCAGACCAACGTGGCGCAGGAGGTGGGTAGCGTGGCCGGGGTTGCCACGGGCCGGACCGGCACCGGGCAGGTCGTGTCCACCACCGGCGTGCGCGGACTCGACGCGGAGGAACTCGAGGCCGCGAAGTTCGACGGCAAGCAGATCTCCAAGGCGGAATCGCTCGCTGTCTCCGCCGCGGACGCGCGCCGATTCGCCGGGGAGGCCGGGCTGGCGGCGCAGAGCATCAAGCTGCTGCCCGATCCGCGAGGAGGTGCCCGATGACTTCGACGAGGCTTCGCATCGTTGCAGTCCTGCTCGGGCTGGGCCTGTCGGCCGGCGCGGGCGCGATCGACCTGGACGAACTGCGCAGGGCGATCGAGGGACCGAAGAAGGAGGATGCGCAGAAGGACAGGAAGCAGACGGACAGGACCAGGAAGGAACAGCCGGCGGCGAAAGGCACTGCGCCCGCGCCGCAGGCCGAACCCCGGAAGAAGGACAAGTTCGACCTCGGCAAGGTGCTGTCCGCGGTGCGCGAGATCAGCGTGGAGGAGGAAGTCGAGATCGGGCGGCAGATTTCGGGCAATCTGCTCGGGGCGGCACCGCTGGTCCGGGACGACGCGCTGCAGGCCTACGTCAACCGGGTCGGGCGCTGGATTGCCTCGCAGAGCGGACGCGCGGATCTGAAGTGGACCTTCGGCGTCATCGAGTCGCCCGACATCAACGCCTTCGCCGCGCCCGGCGGGTACGTGTTCATCACCAGGGGACTGTATGCGCGTCTGCAGGACGAGGCCCAGCTGGCCGGCGTGCTCGCGCACGAGATCGCACACGTGCAGGAGAAGCACCATCTGAAGGTGCTGCAGAAGCAGCAGCTGATGAGTCTCGGCAGCGAGGCCCTGTCGCGCAAGATCGAGGGCGAGGAAGTGGTGCAGAAGCTGATCGGCAGCGGTGCCGAGATCCTGGCGCGCGGCCTGGACAAGGGCGCCGAGTTCGAGGCCGACCGCGTGGGCGTGGTGCTCGCCGCGCGCGCCGGCTACGATGCCTTCGGACTGCCGGTGGTGCTGCAGGACATCGGTGCACACACCCAGGATGCGAGCAGCGTCGCCCTGCTGTTCAAGACCCATCCGCACCCCGACGAGCGGCTGAACGCGCTGAGCGAGGCGATGAGCCAGCAATTCGACGACTTCAAGGGCAGGGCACCGCAGCGGCTGGTGAAGCTGCACTGAATGCTCCGGCCGGCCGGCGGCGGGCAGGCTGCCCTGCAAGCGAAAACAGCTTGGCTCATGTCGGAACTGCTTACAGCAGTCGCTCGAGGGAGACGCGACCCGAACATTCAAGCGACTCTCTATTTCTACGTGCAATCAGATCGTTACGTTTCCTCACTGGAAACTGCGACAGGTGCGTGCGCGTATCGGCCGATCCAGCGGGAAGGTATACCTCATCCGTCTAGGGGAAAACCCGAGCTGCTCAGATCAGCTCGGGACGGGTATGTCGGAAATTCTTACAGTGCACTTCGCAGACGGAAAATTTAGTAATAGAAACAAATAGTTACAAGATGGTCCGGCCTATGCTTTGGCGGATGTCACCGGAAATACCCTCGGTGCATCCTCTGGGAGAACAATGATGAGAAAGCTTCTTTTGGCCATGGCACTGGCAGCTGCACTGCCCGCGCATGCCTTGACCATCGACGTGATCACGGCGCCCGATACCAACGCCACTGCGGCAACCAAGCTGACCGATGCGGTGCTGGCAGCGAACAGCGGTATCAACGTGGTGAGTTCCACCTTCGTCGGCGACATCGCGACGAGTTCCACGAATCCGAATTCCGGGCAGTCGGGTACGTACACGGGCTTCAATCTCGTGTCGAACAGCGGTGGGCCGACTCTCTCGCTTCCGAACGGCATCGTGCTGACCTCGGGCAGCGCGAACATTCCGTTCACGAACACCAATTCGTCCTGGGAAGGCCATTTTCCGACCAGCGCCGGGACTGCCGCCGATCCGGAGGTGGAAGCGCTTCTGGCGGCTGCGAGTGCGCCGAGTTCCGTTACGAACGACGTGAACTCGCTCGTCATCGAGTTCACGGTCGCGGCCGGGATCACGTCCGTTTCCGCGAACTTCGTATTTGGCAGCGACGAGTTTCCGGATCAGGGCGTGACCGATTTCTTCATGTTCATCGTCGATGGCGTGAACTACGCGAAATTCCCGGATGGCAGCCTGGTGTCCTTCGTGGTCGGTCAGAATGCCGCGAACTTCCTCAACAACGGCAACGGTTCGCCCGGCCAGTACCCGCTGGAGTTCGACGGCGTGTCGCTCGCGCTCGGTGTGGTCGGTATCCTCGATCCCAACAAGACCACGCACACTCTCAAGATCGTGACCGGCGACACGGCCGACACGATCTACGACAGCGGCGTGTTCATCGGCGGCCTGACCAGCGGCACGGCTACCGGCGGTGGCGGCATCTGCGGCGGCGTGGGGCAGCCTGCGTGTCCGGGTGGTGATGACGACGGCGAAGTGCCGGAGCCGGGCATCCTCGCACTGCTGGGTCTGGCCGGCCTGGGTCTGGGCCTGAGCCGTCGCCGCAGGATCTGATCGTTCGCAGTCCGGCAGCATCCGACGGGGCCGCAATCGCGGCCCCGTTCGTTTTATGCGAATGCTATTCGTGCGCCAGGAGAATACCCGAGTCGACAATTCTTACAGCGATCTTCCGTCCGATCGAGGTTCGTGACAGCAAGTCACTGACGCGAATCGAGAAAACGCCGCTGGCATGAAGCCTGCAACCGGGAGAGCGCGCCTTCGTCGATACGCGCATCATCAGGAGACCAAGAATGAAACTCGCATGGAAGTTCCTCGCCACGGCGGCCACGCTGGCAGGCCTGTACTCGAGCACCTCGAACGCAGCGGTCATCGCGGTCGTGGGCGATCGCTTCGAACTCGACATCATTGCGGCGGAGTTCCAGACCTACGGCGACACGGTCATCCGCTACAACGTCGGCTGGAGCCTGCTCAGCGATGCCGAGCTGGACACGGCGTTCGCCTCCGATGTCATCTGGGAAGGAGACATTTTCAGCGGCATCTCCGCAGGCGTCCAGACGCGCATGGTCAACTTCGTGAACTCGAACAAGGGGCTGATGCTTACCGCGGAGCGTCCCTGCTGCGAGCCGCACAACGACGGCGTCGAGGCGGTCGGACGTGCGCTCACCGGCGACAACGGCCTGCTGGTCGGTGACCTCGGTTTCGATATCTTCGGCCATGCCTTCTCCAACAGCCCGACCACCATCCTGACCAGCCCGAACGACATCCGCGGTCAAGCGGCCCAGCACAATGGCCCGGGGCGCGTGCAGCCCACCGGAGGCGTGAACAGCGATGCCTGCTTCACGGCCTCGGGAGCGACGCTGGACGTCTGCACTGCAGCAGCATGGGGACCCGATGTCCTGCTGGACGAGGTGGGCCGGCTGATCATCTACGGCGACATCAACAGCCAGCCATCGCTGGTGAACAACTTCGACGGGGACCAGTTCGAGAACATGCGCACCTTCCTGCTGACCGGCTTCACCGGCGGGGGCGGCGTGTGTGAAACCAATCCCAACCTGCCCGGATGCGACAACGGCGGCGGCGACAACGGCGGTGAAGTGCCGGAACCGGGCATGCTCGCGCTGCTCGGATTGGCCGGCCTGGGCCTGGGCCTGATCCGTCGTCGCAGGGTCTGATCCGCGCGGGGGCGCAGAAGTACGCAAGCACGCAAGCACCCGACGGGGCCGCAATCGCGGCCCCGTTTGTTTTTGCGCCGGCCTGAGGCGCGATGAGGAACGCGATCTGTCGGATGTGGGAGTTTGCTGGCTATACTCCGTCCTGCACGGTCCGCTCATGCATCGTCGCCATGTCCAAGATCCTCGCCTTCGCCGGCAGCACGCGTACGCAGTCCTGGAACGGGAAGCTGATCCGCGTTGCGGTGGATTCGCTCCATCGCCATGGCATCGAGGCCAGGCTCATCGATCTGCGCGAGTTTCCCATGCCGCTCTATGACGGCGATCTCGAGGCGGGGCAGGGAGTACCGGAGCCGGCGCGAGCGCTCAAGCGGCTGATGGTGGCGCATGACGGGTTCCTCATTGCCTGCCCGGAGTACAACAGTTCGATCACCGCAGTGCTGAAGAACGCGATCGACTGGGTGTCGCGTCCGCAGAAGGAGGATTCCACTTCCGCGTTCCGCGGCAAGGTCGTCTCCCTGCTCGCGGCTTCTCCCGGAAACCTGGGCGGAATTCGTGGTCTGTTCACCGTTCGGCAGATCCTCTCGGTGCTCGGCTGCATCGTCCTGCCCACTCAGTTCGGACTGGCGCGCGCGCACGAGGCCTTCGACGACAACGGCCGTCTGGTCGAGCCTACCCATCAGAAGGCGGTGGATGCAGTCGTGTCCGAGCTTGGTAATGTGGCCAGCCGTCTGCACGCGGAGGATTCCAGGCAGTGAACCGGCCGGGCCAGCGGCAACAGGCGAATCGACAGCCGTGATAGCAGCAGGGGCGACAGGTATCGGGCTTGCTGGATCCGTGGGCGACCTATGCGGGGAGGGGCGATGTACGAAGGGACCGATGCGCAGCATGAGCGGTACGACACTTCGGCAAATGCGTGGATGTTCTTCCGCCGCTTCCTGCGACACCCGTCGACCGTCGCCTCCGTCCTGCCGAGTTCGCGCTACCTGACGCGCCGGCTGGCCGATGTCGCCCGCATGGGACATCTGCGCACCGTGGTGGAGCTTGGACCCGGCACGGGCTGCACCACCCGTGCGCTGTTGCGCGTGATGGGGCGCGATGCGCGCCTGCTCGCGATCGATCTGGACGAGACCTTCGTCGAGAATCTGCGCGGTGAACGTGACGATCGCCTGATCGTGCATCACGGCAGCGCCGAGCGCCTGAACGAGATCGTACAGGTGCACGGAATGCCTTCGCCGGATCTGGTGGTGTCGGGTATACCATTCTCCACCATGCCGGCGGAATGCGGCCGGCGCATCGCGCAGCAGGTATGGGCGGCGCTCGCGCCCGGCGGACGCTTCCTGGCCTACCAGCTGCGCGGCCACGTGGCGCGGTTTGCAGCGGAATGGATGGGTCGTCCCGAGGTGCGCATGGAAGTGCGCAACGTCCCGCCCATGCGCATCTATTGCTGGAGCAAGCCGGCTGCATCGGCTTGAGCGGATCGCCTTCCATGCCGGTTGGCGCCGCGCAACCTCGAGGAGAATTCATGCACCGCATCTGCGCGATCGTCGCCGCCATGTGCCTGCCCCTGTGCGCGCTGGCGCAGGCGCAGTGGGTCGAGGTCGGTGCGGACACCGAGGCAAGGTATTATGTCGACAGCGGCTCCATCGAAGTGGACGGTGAGACGGCGCGCTTCCGCAAGCGCGGCGTGTACACGAACCCGCTCACCGACAATTTCAGCGGCCGGCCCGTGCTGTTCAAGGAGACCGTCGGCACGGTCGAGGTCGACTGCGCACGGCGCATCAACCGGGTGACGTCGATCGACATGATCGGAGTCGACGGTGAAGTGGTGTGGTCGTCGGGCAAGATGTCCAAGCGCATGTGGGAGGACGTGAAGAACAACACCCACGGCGCACAGACCTTCGACTACGTGTGCAGGAGCACGAACAAGTCCTGACAGGAACTCCATCTCGGCACATCGTCATCCCGGCGAAAGCCGGCGGGATCCGGCAAAAAAAAACAGACAAACGCCCTTAAGTCTGCGCTGAGCCACGGCCTCGGCCGAGGCGTGGTTCCAGCGCGCATGGGAGGCCGAGCCCGCCGACCCGGACACGGCGATCGAGGGCTATCGCGAGGCGCTGCGCGTCGATCCGGGCCATGCCGCCGCAAGCGTCAATCTCGGTCGCCTGCTGCACGAGTCCGACCAGCTGAAGCAGGCCGAGGAGACGTATCGCGCAGCCCTGGGACATCACCCTCAGAATGAATTGCTGCTGTTCAACCTCGGCGTCCTGCTCGAGGATCTGGGCCGTGTCGACGAGGCGGCAGCCGAGTACCGTGCCGCGCTGCGCAGCCAGTCGGGTTTCGCCGACTGCCATTACAACCTCGCCCTGCTGTGCGAGAGCACGGGCAACAAGCTCGGGGCGATCCGCCATCTGCGCGAGTACCGTCGACTGGTTGCACGCGAGGGCTGAGTCGCGGCCTTGCCGGCAGCGGCCGGCGCGCCGAGCCCGGGACGAAGGCTGATTCGCGGTGCCTGGCACGAGCATCCGTGAAGGCGAAGCCGGCGCCGCGTGTACGCGCACAGGGCGCAGCGGAGGACAGAGCGCAGCGGGGGACAGGGCGCAGCGGGGGACAGGCTAAGATAGCGGCGCCGTCCCATCCCGGAGGTCGCATGCCGTTGTCCCACGCTGCCGCGCGCGCGCGCGCCCTGGCCGCCGTCCTGCTGCTGTGCGCGGCCGCACCCGGCCGCGCGGCCGAGGTCGAGTCGTTTTCCCCGGAAGGTACGGTCAAGGCAGTGCGGCAGGTGACCGCGCGCTTCAGCGAGCCCATGGTGTCCTTCGGGGATCCGCGTCAGAGCGATCCGTTCGACGTCGACTGCCCGCTGCCCGGCACCGGGCGCTGGGCGGACCACCGCAACTGGGTGTACGACTTCCCGCGCGATCTGCCGGCCGGTGTGCAGTGCAGCTTCGTGCTGCGCAGCGACCTGCGCAGCCTGGCCGGGGAGGGCGTCGATGCGGCGCGCTTCGCGTTCTCGACGGGCGGCCCGGCCATCCTGGAGAGCCTGCCCTACGAGCAGTCGCAGATCGAGGAGGAGCAGGCGTTCGTGCTCGCGCTGGATGCCTTCGCCGACAGCCCTGGCATCCTCGAGCACGCCTGGTGCGATGCCCAGGGCATCGAGGAGCGCATCGGTGTGCGGCTGGTCGAGGACGAGGATCGCGCGCGCATCCTGGACAGCCAGCGCTCCTTCGTCGACCGGCTGCTGCAGGCGCGCGCGCAGGCTGGCGAACTGGGCGATCTTCCACGGGCCGGCAAGGATGCCGCTTCGCTGCGCGCCGCTGCGCTGGAGCGCCTGCCCCTGGTGGTGCTGCGCTGTGCGCGCCGCCTGCCGCCCGAGAGCGTGGTGCGGCTGGTGTGGGGCGAGGGCATCCGGTCGGCCTCCGGCGTGCCCAGCGACGCAGACCAGATCCTCGAGTACAGGGTGCGCCCGCCGTTCACCGCGAGCTTCTCCTGTCAGCGCACGGCACGCGACGGCGGCTGCCTGCCCTTCCTGTCGATGTCGCTCGAACTGTCTGCGCCGATTTCCCGCGCCGCTGCCCGCAAGACGATCCTGCGTGGACCGGACAGGGTACGTGCGCCGCGCCTGCCGGAACCGGACAACGACGGCGAGTCGATCACCTCGCTCGAGTTCGACGGTCCGTTTCCGGAGAACGCGCAGTTCAGGCTGGAGATCCCCGGGGACCTGCGCGACGATGCGGGGCGGCGTCTGTCGAACCAGAAGCGCTTTCCGCTCACCGTGAAGACCGCCGCCGCGCCGCCGCTCGCCAAGTTCCCTGCGCGCTTCGGCATCATCGAGTCGAAGGCGGCCGGCGTGCTGCCGGTGACGCTGCGCAACGTCGAATCCAGGGTGGGCGGACGCGTGCTCGGCTTCGGTGACGGCAAGGCGATTCCCGGCGGCGTGCTGCGTGTGGGCAATGCCGATGCGCGCACCATCGTGCGGTGGATGCGCGCGGTGCAGGCTCACCAGGACGTGGAGTGGCTCGAAGGCGAGGACGGGGAGCGCGGCCGGGTGTTCGCCGCCGAGCGTTCGATCCTGAGCGGGGCGAAGGGCGTGCGCCGCATCGACGTGCCCAAGGCGGTGGGCGCGAAGACCTTCGAGGTGGTTGGCATTCCACTGCGTCAGCCGGGCTTCTACGTGGTGGAACTGGCCAGCCCCAGGCTCGGCGCGGCACTGCTCACCGGTTCGCACGAGGGCGCCACGGGCGGCGAGGTGTATCACGTCTCTACCGCTGCGCTGGTGACCAATCTGTCGGTGCACTTCAAGCAGGGCCGCGAGTCGTCGCTGGTATGGGTGACCGCGCTCGACACCGGCAGGCCGGTTGCGGGCGCACGGGTCTCGGTGCAGGACTGCGGCGGCAGGCAGTACTGGAAGGGAACCACCGACGCGCGCGGCATCGCGCGCAGCAGCGTCGCGCTGCCCAAGCGCGACGCGCTGCCGGGCTGCCTGGGGGAATGGGATCGGCAGTACATCGTCATGGCCGCACGCGGCGGCGATGCGAGCTTCGTCCTGTCGGACTGGAACGAGGGGATCTCGCGCTGGCGCTTCAACGTGCCGGCCGGCAGCTACGACGGCCCGTACGTGGTCACCACGGTGTTCGACCGCACGCTGGTGCGGGCTGGCGAGACGGTGCACATGAAGCACCTGTACCGCCACCAGGCGGGCAGCGGCCTGCGCAACGTGGATGCCTCGCGCCTACCCGGGAAGGTCAGAATCGAGCACGAGGGCAGCGAGGAGGTGTACGAGCTGCCGGTCAAGTGGGAGGGCGCAAGTGCGGTTGGCGACTGGCAGGTGCCGAAGGACGCGAAGACCGGCACCTGGCGCGTGCTGGTCGAGGACACGCTGACGGGCGAGCCGCGCACGCGGCAGGCCGGCAGCTTCCGAGTCGAGGAGTTCCGCGTACCGCTCATGCGCGCCTCCCTGGAGGCGCCGGAGCGGCCGCAGGTGCAGGCACGCGAGATCCCGGTCGGCGTGCAGGTGAGCTACCTGGCCGGCGGCGGAGCGGCCCACGCGCCAGTGGTGCTGCGCGGTCTGATGCGTCCACGTACAGTGCGCTTCGAGGACCATGCGGACTTCGCCTTTCTCGGCGGCGCCGTGCGCGAGGGCGTGCAGGAGACGCACCGCTACGACTGGCTGCGCGAGGAGTTCGGCCTGAAGGAGGACGCGCAGGACGGGACGGGCGCGGCATCGGACACGGACAGCCGCACGTTGAGGACGCGCCGGTTCGAGCTCGACGATGGCGGCGGCGCCAGGGTCACGCTGGGCGATCTGCCCGCCTACGACACGCCGCAGGAACTGGTGGCGGAACTCGAGTATCGCGATCCCAATGGCGAGACGCTCACGGCGGCGACCCGCATCCCCCTTTGGCCGTCGGACGTCGTCCTCGGCATCAAGGCCGACGGCTGGGCCCGGTCCGCGGACAAGGGCGTGCATCTGCGCGCCGTCGCACTGGACCTGCAGGGCAGGCCGAAGGCCGGCGTGGCGGTGGCCTTCACCCTGTTCGAACGGCGCACCTACGCGCACCGCAAGCGCCTGCTGGGTGGCTTCTACGCCTACGAGAGCGGTGTCGAGGTGGCGCGCGTGCGCACCGTGTGCGAAGGCACCAGCGACGACAGGGGCCTGGTCGAGTGCCGATTCCAGTCCCCGGTGTCCGGTGAGGTGCTGGTGGAGGCGAGTACGCGCGACGTCGAGGGGCGCCCGGCCGCGACCAGTACCAGCGTGTGGGTGGCGGGCGAGGGCGAATGGTGGTTCGACACCACCAACGACGATCGCATGGACCTGATTCCCGAGCGCAGGCGCTACGAGCCGGGCGAGCGTGCCCGCCTGCAGGTGCGCATGCCGTTCCGCCAGGCCACTGCACTGGTCACGATCGAGCGCGAGGGCGTGCTGGATGCCTTCGTCACATCGCTCTCGGGCAAGTCGCCGGTGGTCGAGGTGCCGCTTCAGGGCAGCCACGCGCCCAACGTGTTCGTCTCCGTGCTGGCGGTGCGCGGGCGGGTGGACGCGGTGCCGCCCACGGCCCTGGTGGACCTCGGCAAGCCGGCCTTCCGCATGGGCATCGCGGAAGTGAAGGTCGGCTGGCGCGCGTTCGAACTGGACGTGAACGTGACCACCGACAGGCAGGTGTACCGCGTGCGGGACAAGGCCCGGGTCAGCGTGCAGGTCAAGCGTGCTGCCGGCGGTACCGCGCTGCCCAAGGGCAGCGAGGTGGTGCTGGTGGCGGTGGACGAGGGCCTGCTCGAACTGTCCGCCAACGACAGCTGGGACCTTCTCTCGCGCATGATGCAGCGGCGCGGCCTGGAGGTGGACACCGCCACCGCCTCGATGCAGGTGGTGGGCAAGCGCCACTACGGGCGCAAGGCGCGCGCGGCAGGCGGCGGCGGCGGGCGCCAGACCGCGCGCGAGCTGTTCGACACGCTGCTGTTCTGGAAGGCGCGCGTGAAGCTCGATGCGCAGGGGCGCGCGAGCGCCGAGGTGCCGCTGAACGATTCGCTCACCTCGTTCCGCATCGTGGCAGTGGCCACCGGCGGGGCGGCCCTGTTCGGCACCGGCCACACCAGCATCCGCTCCACCCGCGAGCTGATGCTGTTCTCCGGCCTGCCCCCGCTGGTGCGCGAGCAGGACGACCTGCGCGCGCTGTTCACCCTGCGCAATGCCTCCGATGCGGTGCTGGAGGCGAACGTCGGTGCGCGCGTGACACCCGACCAGGGCAAGGCGCAGTCCCTGCCGGCGCAGAGTATTCGGCTGGAGCCCGGTGCCTCGCAGGAAGTGAGCTGGCGTTATCGGGTGCCGGTCGGCGCCGGCAGCGCACGCTGGGAGGTGTCGGCCCAGGCAACGACCGCGGACGGGCTGGCCGTGCAGGATGCGCTGAAGGTCTCGCAGCAGGTGATCGCCGCCGTGCCGGTGCGCACGCTGCAGGCGACGCTGGCGCAGGTCGACCGCAGCCTGGAGATTCCGGTGCAGATGCCCGAGGGCGCACTGCCCGGTCGCGGCGGCATCCAGGCCAGCGTGCAGGCGCGGCTGGCCGGCGATCTGCCCGGGGTGCAGGCGTACATGCGCGCCTATCCGTACACCTGTCTGGAGCAGCAGGCATCGCGTGCGCTCGCGCTGCGCGAGCGCAGGCAGTGGGACGCGGTGATGGCGCTGCTGCCCACGTACCTCGATCGCGACGGCTTCGTCAAGTACTTCACCGTCATGCGCGAGGGCAGCGATGCGCTCACCGCCTACCTGCTGAGCGTGGCGGACGAAGCGCAGTGGGAGATCCCGGAGCCGGCGCGAACGCGCATGCAATCGGCGCTGGAGCGCTTCGTCGCCGGCCAGGTGGTGCGCGACTCCGGCTGGGCGGCGCCCGACCTGTCCCTGCGCAAGGTCGCCGCGCTGCAGGCCCTTGCGCGCGGGGGGCGGCAGACGCAGGACAACGACCTGGCGTCGATATCGGTCGACCCGAAACTGTGGCCGACCTCGGCGCTCATCGACTGGCTGGATCTGCTCAAGCGCAGCCCGCAGCTGTCGGCGCGCGACTCGCGTCTGCGCGAAGCCTCGGGGCTGCTGCGCGCTCGCCTGAACTTTCAGGGCAGCACGATGAGCTTCTCCACCGAGGGCCAGGACGCGCTGTGGTGGCTGATGGTCTCCGGCGACGTGAACGCCAACCGCCTGCTGCTCAGCGCGGTCGATATGCCGGAGTGGCGCGAGGACATCGGCCGGCTGGTGCGCGGCGCGCTCGGCCGCCAGCAGCGTGGACACTGGGACACCACGGTGGCCAATGCCTGGGGCGTGATCGCGCTGGACCGGTTCGGCGCGGCGTTCGAGACCACGCCCGTGGACGGCAGCACGCACGCCACCCTGGGCGGGCAGGCGCGCAGGAGCGACTGGGACAAGGCGCCGCAGGGGGCGAACTGGTCCTTTGCCTGGCCGGAGGAGAAGGGTAGCCTGATGCTCGCCCACGAAGGCCAGGGCAGGCCGTGGGCGAGCGTGCGCAGTCTGGCCGCGCTGCCGCTCGACAAGCCGCTGTTCACCGGCTATCGCATCGAGCGCAGGATCGTGCCGGTGGAACAGAAGGAGAAGGGCCGCTGGTCGCGCGGGGACGTGCTGCGCGTGCGGCTGGAACTCCAGGCGCAGTCGGACATGACCTGGGTGGTGGTGAACGATCCGATTCCTGCCGGCGCGAGCGTGCTCGGTACCGGGCTGGGGCGTGACGCGCAGATCGCCACGCAGGGCGAACGGCGCGAAGGCTGGGTCTGGCCCGCATTCGAGGAACGCAGGTTCGACTCCTTCCGCGCCTATTACCGCTTCGTACCCAAGGGCACCTGGACCCTGGAGTACACGGTGCGCCTGAACAATCCGGGCGAGTTCTCGCTGCCGCCCACGCGCGTGGAGGCCCTGTATGCGCCGGAGATGTTCGGGGAGCTGCCGCTGGGCAGGATGGTCGTGGGCCCCTGACGTCTTCCCGGTGTGTGGTTGGCGTGGCATATGGCTTGAATATGCCCTGCCCGGCGTGCAGAATGTCGCGGGCATGCCACGGATTGCACGCTTCCCGGCGAAGCTCGCATTGCCGCATGGCCGGGTGCACCCACCGGGCATGTCCTCATGAAGACCCCTCGATATCCTGGGCATGAGATCCTCCCTGCGCCGACTGGTTGCCTGGGCACTCCTCCCGATCGGCGTCCCGGGTGCGCTGGCTGCGCCGACGTTGGGCGAGCGGCTGGCGGGCGTCGAGGCCGCGGTGGAGAAGCACGGGGCGAGCTTCGCGGCCCGGCCGACGCGGCATGCGCGGCTCGCGTGGCTGTTCATCGACGCCGACGCCCTGCCCGATGCGCTGGTCGTCGTGAAGAAGGAGGCGAGCGACTGCGCCGTCCATTTCGCCTCACCGACCGCGCACTGCATGGGCTTTGTCCTGCGAGGACAGCCGGACGGCAGCTTCGTCCCCATGGCCGTGTTTCCCTACGCCGGACAGATCATGCATTTCGGGCGCAGAGGTGGGAGCGGTCGGGTCCTCCTGCACACGGACCGCAACCAGGCCAACCCGGTCTACGACCGTTACGCCATCGTCGAAGGGGTCTACCGGCTCGAGCAGCAGGTCCTGCCGCCGCGCGAGGTTGACGAGCGGTCCTATCTCGCGCTGTCCGACCGCTCCATGGACAGGCTGGCCGACCAGCGGTACGCGCTGGCCAGCTTTCCCGCCAACGAGCACGCAGCCCTGTCCCCGATGCGGCTGCATCTGGACGGGGTGAACGCCCGGTTCCGGCTGCGATTCGTCGACAAGGACGCGAGCCAGGTGAAGGCGGATTTCGCGAAGGCGGCGACCGAGGTGTCCGGCACGATGATCCGGGATCTCGCCAGCATCGTGCAGAAGCTGGGATGGACCAACCAGCTCGATGTCCGATTGTGGGTCTGCGGCGACTGGATGGTGCCGCGCCGCTTCTGGGAGGTCGAGGGCGACCAGATCGGCGACGTGGGAACGTGCCTGGATCCGGTTGTGTACTGGACCGATGGGGACTGGGCCGGCGTGCTGAAGACCTCGAGGCAGGGCGCCTTCGACGCGATGCGCGTGCGCCTGTTCCAGGACATCGGAATTGCCTTCCTGCTGCGCGGAGAGCATTCTTCCACGCAGCGCATCGCACGGCTCAAGCAGGAGAGCAGCACCGGAAGCGCGCGCAGGCAGATCATCGAGCACGGCAGTGCGCTGGGGACGCTGTTCGCTGTGGGCTTTGGATCGTTGAAGGCGCAGACACTGATCAGGACTCAGGAGGACTGGGAGCGGCTGATCGAAGTCTGGTTCGCCGTGATCGAGCACAAGGGATTCGGCTACCCCGGGCCGACCCCCGAACTCGAGGCATTCATCGAGGAGCTGCACTGGCGGAGCCAGGGCATGTCGTGTGCGCTGGAAGTCCTCTCGAGCAAGGCAGGCGCGCCGGGCTCGAGCTCCGGGAAGTGTCCGAGCGGCCTCGAAGAGGCGCTGCGGTCTTTCGTCGCCTACGCCTGGTGATCCTGTCGATGTCACGCTCTGCCCTGTTCGTGTTCTGCATCCTCCTGGCGGCCCTCGGCAGCGGCTGCTCGACGGCCAGGCTCACCGGCACGGCGTACTCCGTGACATACCGTCCCGCAGAGAACGAGCTCGCGCAGCTGGGCGATGTCGGACAGATGATCGGCGTGACCAGCCGCAGGCGTGCACCCGCCCGTGCAGCAGATCCCGCGCATGGGCAGCGCCTGCTCCTCGTGGACGGCAGGTCGAATGCGGCACTCGCGACGGCGGATTATGACGGCGCCGCCAAGTGGTATTTCTTCCAGCTGCCCATGAACGTCGCCCTGCCCGACACAGGGAAGCTGTGCCTGTCCCTGAGAACGGCATCGGGTACGCCCATCCCGCTGCGCGACGAGGCCAGGGAGGACGATGGCTACGAATTCCGCCACCCGATCTGGGAGTCCGAGCTGCGGCGCGCTGCGGAACTGCGCGCGGACAGGTCGGAGCGCGCCCGCCTGGAGGACGAGCAGATCCTCGCCAAGGCCGAACTCGATGCGATCGAGGCAAGGTACGGCGCGCGCGTCGTTGCGGGCAGCGAACCCTGTCCGCTGGCACGGGCAGCCGCGGTGCCTGCCCGGCCGGCTTCAGCGCTCGACGAGCGTGCAGCGCGTGATGCCGCACCGGGCCTGTGCGCACTGCAATGGGAGCAAGTGCTGAATGCCCCGGCGGAGGCGCTGTACCGGGACGCCGGGCGCATCGCGGACTGGGGCGGCCGTGCGGCCGCGAAGCCGCACGCAGCCGCCTTCCCCGGCCTGAGGATCGTGCTGGGCGGGGGAGACCTCGAACTGGCCCGCAATGCCGCGGTCGGCGGACCGCTCGTGCTGCAGCACCAGAAAGGGCTGCAGGTATTCGATGCGGGAGATCGGGCGTGTCAGGCGGAAGTCATGCGGATGGCCCGCGACGCGACCGCGGCCTGGGAGCAGCGGGTGGGGGATCTCGGGAGCGCGCCCGAGCGCTCGCGCAAGCGCTGCGAGACCGACATCGCCAAGGCGCCGGAACTCAGGAGAAGGATTCAGCAGGCGCAGGCTGGAGAACGCGCCCTGGGACAGCGCATCGCATCGCTGGAGAAGGCTGAGCCCGATGCCCACGCCGGGAGCGATCTGGGGCAGAAGGGTTGCGCGCAGTAGTGCCGGGTGCCACGACAACAAGGGAGAAGCAGAACGTGAGCGCGAGAAGGACGATCTGCATGGCGGCCGCCGTCATGCTCGGGGTCAGCTCGACCGGCTGCGAGACGGTGCAGCAGCAGCTGGGCAGGATCGGGGATGCGGGATACGTCATGTCCTGCGCGACCGGCGCCGTCGCGGGTGGCCTCGTCGGTGCGGTGGTATCGGGAACCGGCGACAAGGGCAAGCTGCTCGCGGCCGCGGCCGCGGGCTGCGCCATCGGACTGGCGGCCACCGCGGTCGGGAAGATGCTCAACGCCCGGCAACGCGAGAAGCACGAGGAGAGCGTGCAGCGCACCGCCAAGCGCCAGGCGAAGGAGCTGGAAGCCTACTCGCAGACCGAGCGGCGCTACGAGCAGATGCCCGTACCAGCCTCGGACACGGAGCAGGCTGCGCGCGAGCAGCGTCGGGACGAGGAGCTCGCGCAGATCAGGCGCCGCTACGAGGAGCCCGACACGCAGGATCTCGGAGAGGGCGCATCGTCTACCGTGACCCCGGTGTTTCCGGCGGGCGTGGGGGAGTCGGACCAGTTGACCTGCTTCGACCAGAACGTGATGGTCGAGACGCCGACGGGCCGGGCCACCCAGGTGCAGACGATGTGCCGCAAGAAGGGGACCGACGAGTATGTCCGCGCCGAAGTGCGCGAAGGCGCAGCCTGATCGGGCTGCAGTGCGTGCGCACGTGACGAGCGTGCCGCGGTTGCCGCGCGCCGTGCCGGCCCGTTCCGCCGGCCGTGCCGGATGCTGGCATCGTGCGATCGGGCCGCTGCTCGCCGTGCTGTTCCTGCTGTGTGCCCATGCCGCCACGGCGATGGAGTTCAAGTGCGTACCGGTGGGCAATCAGCCGGTTCTGCATGTGCGGGACGTGCCCCGATCGGCGCAGCGCGCCGGCGAGGGCGTGGTGGCGGAGGATGTCGAGCGCCTGAAGCGTCAGTTGCCGCAGTGCCGCGCCAGGGCGCCGGGTACGCCGATCGTCGATCTGCATTCGGGCGGGGGCAACCTGGATGCGGGAATTGCCATGGGGAAGTATCTCCTGTCGCAGGGCGTGCACACGCGGGTGAGTGCGGGCGCATCGTGCATCAGCGCGTGCACGTTCATCTTCCTCGGCGGCCGTTATCGTGAGGTGATGGACGGCGGCAGCTTCGAGCCGCACGGGTTTTCTGCCTGGAGGTTCGACCATCTGCTCGACGCATCCATGCCGGCCTACGCGCTCTACTACAGGTGGATCGCGCGCTGCCCCATCTGCAAGCGCCTGTGCCGCCACCTGCCGGCCATTTCCCCCGTGGCGTCCGACGCCAGCGAGTACTGCCTGTCGATCGCACCCGACGCGCGCGGAGAACTGACATTGCCGGGCGCGGCTCCGGGTGCCGGGGGCAGACAGCCTGCCCCCGGCGACGAGCGCAAGTACGGCCTCATCGTCGATCTGGGCAATTATCTTTCGACGGCGATGATGGAACTCGAACGCGACGTGGCGCTGCGCCATCTTCGCGACGGCAACCTGGACGGGCTGCAGGACGAGTATTACGTGCGCTGGGTCGCCGGCAGCTTCGCGAGCGCGGTCCATCGCTACGCGGGCGAGGAGCCACCCGATGGCACTCCGGCGGGGAGGATCGCCGAACTGGACTCCGACCTCGCCGTGATCGTTTCCCATGTGGTGGAAAGCGCTCGGAACGGCGCTCGCGATATCGCGGACTTCCTGCGCGAGCACGAACGCCACGAGCGCATCGACCGGCTGGCGCTGGCGAAGCTGATGTTCAGCACCAGCATCATCTACACGCGCCCGCTCACCAGCAAGGAGATGTGCAGAGCCGGCATCGTGACCATCGCCATCGACTGCTAGGCGACGGGCGGAAACGCCGGATCCGCGCGCTGCGTGCCCATCCCGGTCCATCGTGCCGACAAGGCATGAGGTTGCTGGTACCACCGGGTTGCTGGTACCGCCGGGTTGCTGGTACCGCCGGGTCGCTGGTACCGCCGGCTGGCTGGTACCATCGGTGTTCGCGCGGCGAGGCGCGCGCACCGGCGATTCTCATACCTTGCTCTTCTCGACCCGCTCACTGTTCGGCATCGTCTGTCTGGCGCCAGCGCTCGCGCTCGCGCTGCCCGGCTACGAGCAGGTGCGCGGGCAGCACCTGAGCAGTGAAGCCGTCCTGCTCGACCGCCACGGGCAGCTCCTGCACGAGATGCGAGTGGACATGCTTGGCCGCCGCCTCGATTGGGCCACACTCGACCAGGTCTCGCCCAGCTTCCTGCGCGCCGTGGTGCGCGCCGAGGACAAGCGCTTCTACGAGCACGACGGAGTGGACTGGCTGGCACTCACCGACGCGGTGATCGACGGCATGTTCTCGGATCGCCCGCGCGGGGCCAGCACCCTGTCGATGCAGGTGGCGGCCATGCTCGAGCAGAGCCTGAGGGCGCGCAAGGCGCACCGCACGGTCGGACAGAAGTGGGACCAGATCCAGGCGGCGCGCCAGCTCGAGCGCCACTGGAGCAAGCGCCAGATCCTGGAGGCGTATCTGAACCTCTCCACCTTCCGCGGAGAGGTGCAGGGCATCGGCGCGGCGGCGCGCGCACTATTCGGCAAGGACGCGAGCGGCCTGGACGAGCGCGAGTCGCTGCTGCTGGCCGTGCTGCTGCGCGGGCCCAACGCCAAACCCGACGTGGTGGCGAAGCGCGCCTGTGCCCTCGCCGTCACCATGCAGGCGGCAACCGCGTGCGAGGCGCTCGAGGCCCTGGCGCGCACGCAACTCGTGGGGGTGCCGGATATCGCCCCGCGTGCCACGCTCGCACCGCACGTTGCGCGGCAGCTGCTGAGCAAGGACAGGCGGCGCGCGGTCACCACCCTGGACGCCGGAATCCAGGCGCTCGCCCTGGAGGCCGCCGAGCGCCAGCTGTCCGCCTTGTCCGGGCGCAACGTCGCCAACGCCGCCGTGCTGGTGCTGGACAACCGCAGTGCGGAGGTCCTGGCCTACGTCGGCAACGCCGGGACGGCGCCCACCGGCCGCTACGTCGACGGCGTGCGCGCTGCGCGCCAGGCCGGCTCCACCCTCAAGCCCTTCCTCTACGAACTGGCGATCGGGCAGCGCCTGCTCACCGCAGCCTCGCTGCTGGACGATTCGGCGGTCAACATCGTCACGCCCGGCGGCCTGTACGTGCCGCAGAACTACGACCGCAGCTTCAAGGGGCTGGTCAGCCTGCGCACGGCGCTGGCCGCTTCCCTGAACGTGCCGGCCGTGCGCACGCTCACGCTGATGGGGCTGGACCTGCTGGTCGATCGCCTGCGTGCGGTCGGCTTCACCTCGCTGCGCCAGGACGGCGACTACTACGGCTACTCGCTCGCGCTGGGATCGCCCGAGGTCACGCTGTGGGAACTGGCCGGCGCCTATCGCACGCTCGCCGCCGGCGGCCTGCGGCGCAATCCGACGCTCGTGCCCGGGGCCGGCGAGCGCGGCGCACGGGTGCTGGATGCGGGCGCGGCGTCCATCGTCACCGACATCCTCTCGGACCGCAGCGCGCGCAGCACCACCTTCGGCCTGGACAATCCGCTCGCCCCGCGCCATTGGGCGGCGGTGAAAACGGGCACCAGCAAGGACATGCGCGACAACTGGTGCGTGGGCTTCACCTCCCACTACACCGTGGCGGTATGGGTGGGCAACTTCGACGGCAGTCCGATGTGGGATGTCTCCGGCATCAGCGGGGCTGCGCCGCTGTGGCTGGAGCTGGTGAACGCGCTGCACCGCAATCTGCCCAGCACGCCGCCTGCCCTCCCAGGCGGGGTGGAGCGCGTGCACGTGGTGTTCGAGGGCGTGCCCGAACCCGAGCGCGAGGAACTGTTCCTGAGCGGCACGGAGGCCGCGCGCGTCGTCTACAAGGCCGGGGCAGCGGCCGCGCAGGCGCGCATCGTGTACCCTGCCGACGGCCAGATCGTCGCACTCGATTCCGACATTCCCGCCCACCTGCAACGCATGCGTTTTCGCGCGCAGGGCGGCGAGCGGCAGCGGCTGCACTGGCGCCTGAACGATCGGCCGGCACCCGACGACGGGCTGTGGGAGCCGGCTCCCGGGCAGTGGTCGCTCTCGCTCGTGGACGAGGCGGGCATGCTGCGCGACCAGATCCGATTCGAGGTGCGCGGCAGCGCAGTCGACGGTGCCGGGCGGGCATCCGTCGACTCCGGCGAGTTTACCGGTCACCCCTGACAGACTACCGCGAGGCCCCCATGAAGCACGTCATCGTCGGCTCGATCCTGCTCTGCGCGCTGCTGGGCGCCTCTTCCGGCTGGACCGGGGACAAGCCGCAAGCGATCGAGATCCCGGTCAGGAAGCAGGGCGGCATCGAATACGTCTCCGGCGGCTCGACCGACGCCGAGAAGAAGGCCATGCACAAGGTCGCCAACAGGTACCCGATGCAACTGGTGTTCACCGGTCCGGATCCGACACGGGAACTGGAGGGGGTGAAGATCACGGTCATCGACCTGCGCGGCGACCGGATCATCGACGCGGTGTCGGCGGGCCCCTGGTTCTACTTCAACCCGCCATCGGGGCGCTACACGATGAAGGCGCAGTACGCGGGCGAGAGCGTCGAGCGCACCGTCGACCTGGTGGGGCGCCGCTACATCGTCCTGGAGTTCCACTTCGACGGCGGCTGAGCGCGGCCGCTGCCATGGTTCCGGGCGGGCAGTCGGAATCCTCCATCGGGTCATGAAGTTGGCAGCGCCGGGCCAAGGCGCTGCTACAATCGCGCGCTGCTGTCCGACAGACCTCAACCGCCATAAAGCCATAAAGCCACAAACCACAAAGGGGAGGAAATCCATGGCAAATGCCGTAGCTTCCGCGCAGTTCGAGAAGGCGACCTTCGACAAGGTCGCCTGGCGGCTGATACCGTTTCTGTTCCTGTGCTACATCGTCGCGTTTCTCGACCGCGTGAACGTCGGCTTCGCCAAGCTGCAGATGGCGCCCGACCTGCAGTTCAGCGACGTGGTCTACGGCTTCGGCGCGGGGGTCTTCTTCATCGGCTACTTCATCTTCGAGGTGCCGAGCAACGTCATCCTCGAGCGCGTGGGCGCGCGCATGTGGATCGCGCGCATCATGATCACCTGGGGGATCATCTCGTCGCTGTTCATGTTCACCGGCGACATCCAGTGGGGCTCGGTCGCCGCGACGTTCAACTGCACCGACGCCGAGTTCACCTTCTACGTGCTGCGCTTCCTACTCGGTGTGGCCGAAGCGGGCTTCTTCCCCGGCATCATCCTGTACGTGACCTACTGGTTCCCCGGGCCACGGCGGGCCAAGATGATCGCGCTGTTCATGACCGCGATCGCCATCTCCAACGTGATCGGCTCGCCGATGTCGGGCGCGATCATGCAGTACATGGACGGCTACAACGGCTGGCGCGGCTGGCAGTGGATGTTCCTGCTCGAGGGCATTCCCTCGGTGATCATGGGAATCCTCGTGCTGCTGCTGCTGCCCAACGGTCCGCGCAAGGCCAAGTGGCTCACGCGCGAGGAGCAGGACCTGATCGTCAACGCGGTGCAGGCCGACGAAGCCTCGAAGAAGGACCTGGGCCAGCGCCACAGCTTCGCGGACGCGTTCAAGGACGCGCGCGTGTGGGCGCTGGCGGTGGTCTACTTCTGCGGCGTGGTGTGCTTCTACGCGGTCAACTTCTGGATGCCGACCATCATCCAGGAACTGGGCGTGGACAAGCAGGACTTCCTCAAGGTCGGCCTGATCAGCATGATCCCGTGGGGCGTGGCCGCCATCACCATGGTCTACTGGGGTGCGCACTCCGACCGTACCGGCGAGCGGCGCTGGCACGTTGCCTCGGGCCTGATCCTTGGCATCGCCGGCCTCCTGGTGCTGGCGTCGGTGGGGCACGCACCCATTCCCTCGATCATCGCGCTGACCATGGTGACGGTGGGGTTGCTGGCGTGGGTGGCGACGTTCTGGTCCCTGCCCACGGCATTCCTGTCGGGGACCGCGGCGGCAGCGGGCATCGCCTGGATCAACTCGGTCGGCAACCTGGGCGGGCACTTCGGGCCAGATCTGATCGGCCGTATCCGCGCCGCCAGCGGCGGGGCCAACGAGACGGCGTTCTTCGTGCTGGCCGCAGTGGCCGCGGTCGGCGTGCTGATCGTGATCTTCCTGCCCAAGACGCAGTCGTCCAAGGCCACGACGACCGCGCCGCACTGACCGGAGCAGCCACGGCCGGTCGCCTCGTGCGACCGGCCGGTCTGCCCGCCTTGACCTGGGTCAACAGGGCTGCGCTCGCGCCGAATACCATGCACGCGTCCGGAAGTCGTGCGAGGGCAGGGAAGTTCATTGAGTGCGATCGGCGATAACAGCCAGGATTGCTATCACTGCGGGCTGCCGGTGCCTGCCGGGAGTTCGTTCCGGGCGGTGATCGGCGGCGAGAGCCGCGCGATGTGCTGTGCCGGCTGCCAGGCCGTGGCGCAGACCATCGCGGGCGAGAACCTGGACGGCTACTACAGGAGCCGCACCGCGTTCGCGCCCGCCAGTGGCGACGGGGCGGAAGAGCTCGAACGCCTGCGCCTGTACGATCTGGACAGCGTACAGGCCGACTTCGTGCGTCGCGAGGGCGACATGCGCGAGGTGCAGCTGCTGCTCGAGGGCATCACCTGTTCGGCCTGCGTGTGGCTGAACGAGCAGCACCTGTCGCGCATGCCCGGGGTGCTGCTGGCGGAAGTCAACTACACCACGCACCGGGCCCTGGTGCGCTGGAACGCGACGCGGGTCCGGCTCTCGGAGATCCTCGAGGCAGTGCGCGCGATCGGCTATCGCGCCTTCCCGGCCACCGCGGCCGGCGCCGAGCAGGCGCGCCGCCGCGAGAACCGCAGCGCGCTGTGGCGCGTGTTCGTCGCCGGGTTCGGCATGATGCAGGTCATGATGTACGCGGTGCCGGAGTACCTGGCGGGCGATGGCACGATGACGCCGGACATCGAGCGCCTCATGCGCATCGCCAGCTTCGTGCTCACCGTGCCGGTGGTGTTCTATTCGGCCGGCCTCTTCTTCCGGGGCGCGCTGCGCGACCTGCGCGCGCACCGTCTGGGCATGGACGTGCCCGTCGCACTGGGCATCGCGGTGAGTTTCGTCGCCAGCGTGATCGCCACCTTTGGTGAAGGCGGCGCGGTGTACTACGACTCCATCACCATGTTCGTGTTCTTCCTTCTCGGCGGGCGCTACCTGGAGATGCGCGCGCGCCAGAAGGCGGTCGCCAGCCTCGAGTACCTGGACCGTGCGCTGCCCCTGGGCGCCCATCGCCTGAGCGCCTACCCTGCGAGCCACGAGACGGAGGAAATCCCCGCGGTGGCGCTGCGTGCGGGCGATCTCGTCCTGATCAAGCCGGGCGAAGTGATTCCCGCCGACGGGGTGCTGGTGTCGGGCGAGACCGAGACCGACGAAGCGCTGCTCACCGGCGAGAGCCTGCCCGTGCTCAAGCGTGCCGGCGCAGCCCTGGTGGCCGGAGCGGTCAACCGGCTCAGTCCGGTGGTGATGCGGGTCGAGCGGGTCGGAGAGGGCACGCGTGCCTCCCACATCCGCCGGCTCACCGAGCGCGCGGCCGGACAGCGTCCGCCGATCGTGGAGATCACCGACCGCATCGCGGGGTGGTTCATCGCGGCCGTCCTGCTGATCGCTGCAGGTGCGACCCTCTACTGGCTGCAGGCGGACCCCGGGCGCGCGCTCTGGATCGGAGTGGCCGTGCTGGTCGTGACCTGTCCGTGTGCGCTGTCCCTGGCCACGCCCACCGCGCTCGCGGTCTCGGTCGGTACCCTGGCGCGGCGCGGCGTGGTGGTGACGCGCGTGCACGCGATCGAGGCGCTCGAGCGCGTGACGCACGTGGTGCTGGACAAGACCGGAACCCTGACGCAGGGGCGTCTGTCGCTCGCCGCGAGCGCGCTCGCACCGGGCGTCCCGGCCGAGCACGCGCTGAGTATCGCCGCCGCGCTCGAGCGCGGATCCGAGCATCCGATCGCGCAGGCCATCCTGCAGGCGGCAGAGCACCTCGGTGTATCGATCCGCGCCGCGGCGCAACTGCGCGCGATACCGGGCGCGGGCATGGAAGGCGTGGTGGACGGCATCCGCTACCGGCTCGGCAGCCGCCGCTACGTGGCGCAGATTGCCGGCGTGCTTCCGGCGACGGACGATGCCGGTGACGGCACCTCCGCGGTCTGGCTGGGCAGCGAGGGATGCTGGCTGGCGCGCTTCAATCTGCGCGATGCGCTGCGGCCCGAAGCGCGCGAAGTGGTGCAGGCGCTGCGGGCGCGCGGCAAGCGGGTTCTCGTGCTGAGCGGCGACGAGCCCACGGCGGTCGGCGCCCTGGCCCGCAGCCTGGGCATCGACGAGTTCGAGGGCGCGATGACGCCCGAGGGCAAGCAGGCACGGGTGCGTGCCCTGCAGGAGGCCGGCGCGGTGGTGGCGATGGTCGGCGATGGGGTCAACGACGCCCCCGTGCTGGCGCAGGCGCAGCTGTCGGTCGCGATGGGTTCGGGCGCCGTGGTATCGCAGGCCCAGTCGGACCTGGTGCTGCTGTCGGGACGCCTGGGCGGCCTGCTCGATGCGCTCGCGATCTCGCGCCGCACCCTGCGCGTGGTGCGCGAGAACCTGTGGTGGGCGACCCTGTACAACGTGATCGCCCTCCCCCTGGCGGTGGCAGGCTACGTCACGCCGTGGATGGCCGGCATCGGCATGGCGGGCAGCTCGCTGCTGGTGGTGCTCAATGCGCTGCGTCTGATCGAAACGCGGGAGCGGCGGGAGGAGGGCCCGGCGGGCACGCAGCGGGGACGCACCGTTGCGGCAGCGCACCCCGCCGGCGCCGGCCCGGCCCCCGGTCCCGGGGCGCTGTAGCAGCATGGACATCCTCTATCTGCTCATCCCGCTGAGCGTGGTGCTGGTCTTCCTGATCGGTGCGCTGTTCTGGTGGTCCGTGCGCAGCGGGCAGTTCGACGACCTCGAAGGCCCGGGTCACCGCATTCTCGACGACGACTAGCAGGTCGGCGCCCCGCAAAGCACGTCGTTTCTACACCCGTTTTGATCTACGTCAATCGCACTGCAACACGGATCTTTAGCATCCGCATAGCCCCGCATCAGGCCCGGAGGGACGTGCCTGTCGCGGGTCGCCTGGTCCAAACATTGGGAGAAAAAATTGTCCGCACAGGCCGCAGCATTCAACACCAGTTTCCCAGCTGGCGCCGGTACGACCACCTACAACTACACGGTGGTACGCCAGTTCGCCATCATGACCCTGGTGTGGGGCATCGTAGGCATGCTGGTGGGGGTGATCATCGCCGCCCAGCTGATGTTCCCTGATCTGACCTACGGGATTCCCTGGCTGTCGTACGGACGGCTGCGGCCATTGCACACCAACGCGGTGATCTTCGCCTTCGGCGGATCGGCGCTGTTCGCCACCAGCTACTACGTCGTCCAGCGCACCTGTCACGCGCGGCTGTTCGCCGGGCCTCTGGCGGCCTTCACCTTCTGGGGCTGGCAGCTCGTCATCGTCGGAGCGGCCATCACGCTGCCGCTGGGAATCACGACGTCGAAGGAGTACGCCGAACTCGAGTGGCCGCTCGACGTCCTCATCACTCTGGTATGGGTGTCGTACGCGGTGGTCTTCTTCGGCACCATCGCCAAGCGCAAGACCTCGCATATCTACGTCGCCAACTGGTTCTTCGGCGGCTTCATCCTGACCGTGGCGCTGCTGCACCTGGTCAACAGCGCCGCCATCCCCGCGACGCCGTGGAAATCCTATTCCGCCTACGCCGGCGCACAGGACGCGATGGTGCAGTGGTGGTACGGCCACAACGCGGTGGGCTTCTTCCTGACCGCCGGTTTCCTGGGAATGATGTACTACTTCGTGCCCAAGCAGGCCGACCGCCCGGTGTACAGCTACCGCCTGTCGGTGGTGCACTTCTGGGCGCTGATCTTCACCTACATGTGGGCCGGTCCGCACCACCTGCACTACACCGCGCTGCCCGACTGGGCGCAGTCGCTGGGCATGGCGTTCTCGCTGATCCTGCTGGCGCCCTCGTGGGGCGGCATGATCAACGGCATCATGACCCTGTCCGGCGCGTGGCACAAACTGCGCACCGATCCGATCCTGAAGTTCCTCATCGTGTCGCTGTCCTTCTACGGCATGTCGACGTTCGAAGGGCCGATGATGTCGATCAAGACGGTCAACTCCCTCTCGCACTACACCGACTGGACCATCGGTCACGTGCACGCGGGGGCGCTCGGCTGGGTGGCGATGATCACCATCGGCAGCCTCTACTTCATGATCCCGCGCCTGTTCGGCCGAAGCGAGATGTATAGCACGAAGCTGGTCACCACCCACTTCTGGGTGGCCACCATCGGCGTGGTGCTCTACATCGCGGCCATGTGGATCGCGGGCGTCATGCAGGGCCTGATGTGGCGTGCGGTCAACCCCGACGACGGCACGCTGACCTATACCTTCGTGGAGAGCGTCAAGTCCACCTATCCCTTCTACGCCATCCGTCTGCTCGGCGGCGTGATGTTCCTGGGCGGCATGCTGATCATGGCCTACAACACGTACAAGACGGTGGCGAGCGGCAAGGCGGTCGACGCACCGGTCCTGCAACCGGCCCCTGCGCACGCCTGAGCCCACGGTCAAGGAGAACGACGAAATGGCAGTACAGACATCCGGGCACGAGTATCTCGAGAAGAACCTGACCCCGCTCGTCATCCTGATCATCCTGGTGGTGAGCGTGGCCGGGCTGGTGGAGATCGTGCCGCTCTTCTTCCAGCGCAGCACCACCGAGCCGGTGCAGGGCCTGACGCCCTATCCGGCGCTGCAGCTGGTCGGACGCGACATCTACATCCGGGAGGGCTGCAACAACTGCCACTCCCAGATGATCCGGCCCTTCCGTGCCGAGACGGAACGCTACGGCCACTACTCCGTCGCGGGCGAATTCGTCTACGACCGGCCGTTCCTCTGGGGGAGCAAGCGCACCGGGCCCGACCTGCACCGCGTGGGCGGCAGGTACAGCGACGAATGGCACCGCCTGCATCTGATGCAGCCGCGCGACGTGGTGCCCGAGTCCAACATGCCCGCCTATCCCTGGCTGGCAAAGAGTTCCGTGGCGGACGATCCGATCGAGGCGAAGATGAACGCGCTGCGTACGGTGGGCGTGCCGTACACCGACGAAGACGTGGCGGGTGCGAAGGCCGCGCTGGAAGGCAAGACCGAGATGGACGCGGTGATTGCCTACCTGCAGGGCCTGGGTACCGCGCTCCAGGGAGTGAAGTGACCATGGATGTCAACGATCTGCGGGCCCTGTGGACCCTGCTGAGCTTTCTCGTCTTCGCCGGCATCGCGGTGTGGGCGTACAGCTCCTGGCCGAAGCAGCGATTCGAGGCGGCGGCACGCCTGCCTCTGGACGACGATCAGCCCCTTGCGCACGCTCAGCCGGCGCGAGCACACACCATGACGGAGAAGTAGCGTGAACGAGTTCACGAGCGGATTCTGGAGTGCCTACATCACGGTGATCACCATCGCCAGCATCCTCGGCTGCGGCCTGCTGCTGTGGAAGCTGTCCACCAAACGCCTCTCCCCGGGACAGAAGGCGGACGTGATGGGCCACGTCTGGGACGAGAATCTCGAGGAGTACAACAACCCGCTGCCGCGCTGGTGGATGTGGCTGTTCTGGATCACCCTGGTGTTCGCGGCGGTCTACCTGGTGCTGTACCCCGGCCTGGGCAGCTACGCCGGGGTGCTGAACTGGTCGTCCACCGGCCAGTGGGAGAAGGAGCAGGCGCGCGCGGCGGAGCGCTTCGAACCGAAGTTCGCGCAATACGCCTCCATGGACATCCCTGCCGTCGCGGCCGATCCCGCGGCGCGCGAGATGGGCCAGCGCATGTTCCTCAACTACTGTGCACAGTGCCACGCCTCCGACGCGCGCGGTGGGCGCGGCTTTCCGAATCTGGCCGACAAGGACTGGCTCTACGGCGGTACACCCGAGGCCATCGTGGCCACCATCACCCAGGGGCGTACGGGCATCATGCCGCCCTGGCCGCAGCTGGGCGAGGAGGGGATCGGCAACGTGACCCACTACGTCCTGCAGATGGGCGGCCGCACGCACGACGGCATCAAGGCCGTTCAGGGCAAGGACGTCTACGCCGCCAACTGCGCGGCCTGCCACGGCGCCGACGGAACCGGCAATCCCGCGCTGGGCGCGCCGAACCTGACCGACGAAACCTGGCTGTACGGCGGCGGGGAAAGCACGATCGTGGAGAGCATCACCAGGGGTCGCAACGGTCACATGCCGGCCTGGGGTCAGTTCCTGGGGCCGAACAAGACCCATCTGCTGGCCGCCTACGTCTACGGGCTGTCCCAAGGAAAGTAGGCCGCCAGGCAGGGGCCGGAGGCGGGCGCCGCCTCTCTCCCCCCTGCCTGCATCGTGATACCGATCGGCAGACGCGGCGTGTGCGGCGCGCCGGCGTCCGACCGGATACCATCGTGACTCCGGTCGCCGACGTGGCATGCGCAGGGCGCCAGTCCGCGATTTCGTGACATCATTTCCGGCCGCATCTTCCGGTCCCCAGCCACAGCTCCGGCCTCGAGCATGAACGACGTCAACAAAGCGGCGGTGCCGTCTCGCAAGCCCGTCGAAGTCGCGGAACAGGCGCTCTACGAGATCCGCAAGAAGATCTACCCGCGTGCGGTCACCGGCAAGTTCGCCTCGCTGCGCTGGCTGTTCGTGTGGCTCACGCAGATCGTCTTCTACGGGTTCCCCTGGCTGGTCTGGAACGACCGGCAGGCCGTGCTGTTCGATCTGGCCGCGCGCAAGTTCTACATCTTCGGCCTGGTATTCTGGCCCCAGGACATCGTCTATCTGACCGCGCTGCTGATCATCTCGGCCTACTCGCTGTTCCTGTTCACCGCGGTGGCGGGGCGGGTGTGGTGTGGCTACGCCTGTCCGCAGACCGTCTACACCGAGATGTTCCTGTGGATCGAGCACAGGGTGGAGGGGGACCGCACTGCCCGCATGCGGCTCGACAAGGAGGCCAACGGTACCCGCAAGATTCGCCTCAAGCTCACCAAGCATGCGCTGTGGATCGCGCTGGCATTGTGGACCGGCTTCACCTTCGTGGGCTACTTCACGCCTATCAAGCCGCTGTTCCAGGACGTGGTGAACTTCAGCGCCGGGGGCTGGGCGACGTTCTGGATCCTGTTCTACGGCTTCGCCACCTACGGCAACGCCGGCTGGATGCGCGAGCAGGTGTGCAAGTACATGTGCCCCTACGCGCGTTTCCAGGGCGTGATGTTCGATCCGGATACGCTCATCATCACCTACGACACGCAGCGCGGCGAGCCGCGCGGTTCGCGCAACAGGAGCGCCGACTACCGGGCGAAGGGCCTCGGCGACTGCGTGGACTGCGGCATCTGCGTGCAGGTGTGCCCGACCGGGATAGACATCCGCGACGGCCTGCAGTACGAGTGCATCGGGTGCGGAGCCTGCATCGACGGCTGCAATCAGGTCATGGCGAAGATGGGCTATCCCAAGGGCCTGATCCGCTATTCGACCGAGAACGCGCTCAGGACCCAGATGAACAGCCAGCAGATCGCGCGCCGCGCGGCCAGGCCGCGCATCCTGGTATACAGCGGCATCCTGATGGCGGTGGTCGTGATCGCCATGGTGACGCTGTATCATCGCATCCCGGTCAAGGTGGACGTGATCCGCGACCGGGCCAATACCCTGCGCGGCATGGACGAGCCCGTGGTCGAGAACGTGTATCGCCTGCAGATCATGAATACCGACGAACTGCCGCGCCAGATCACCATTCGGGTCTCGGGCCTGGAGGGCATGACCATCGAATCGGAGGCGCAGCCGCTCGAGATCCGTGGTGCGACCAACCGGGTGGTTCCGGTGCGGGTGAAGGTGCAGCGCGCCGGGGTAGAGCCCGGTTCGCACCGCATCGACTTCACGGTGGAGGCACGCGAGTCCGCGCCAGGCAGCCAGGCCGAACCCATCGTGATCCACGAGAAGGCATCCTTCGTCCTTCATTAGCCGACCGACGAGCACATCGAATGACACGCGCCACTACCGGAACGCTGTCCAGACCCTGGTATCGCGAGCCCTGGCCCTGGCTGTTGATGGTCGCCCCGGGCTCGGCGGTCATCGGCGGCCTCGTCACCGCATGGCTGGCGATCACGCACGTCGATCCGCTGGTTGTCGACAACTACTACAAGGAGGGCCTCGCCATCAACCAGGTCCTCGACCGCGACCGCGAGGCACGGCGCGCCGGCTATCGCGCGCAGATCCTGTTCAGCCAGGACGGCACACAGGTGCGCGTGCATCTGACCGGCGCTGCCCGCCTGCCCGCCTCGCTGCGGCTGCGTCTGGTCCATCCCACGCGCGCGGAACGGGATGCCGAGGCGCTTCTTGCCGGCACCCAGGCCGGCTGGTACGAGGGTGCGCTGAGCATCGCGCCCGCGCCCCGCTGGACCATCCGGCTGGAGGGAGAGCAGCGGGAGTGGCGGCTCAGCGGCGAGTGGCGTCCGGCCGAAGGGGGCGAAGTCCTCCTGCTTCCCCGCGCGTAGTCCCCACCCACAGAGCCGGGCTACCGGCCGCACTGCACCAGGCAGGAGAAGCGCATGGATGGAAGGAAACTGATCCAGATCCTGTGGCCGGCATTCGTCATCGCGGGTGCCGCCGAGGCCGTGTTTTTCACCGTCTTCGATCCGCGGGATCTGCGCCTGTACGGTGAGCCGCTGGAGGCTTCCCGCACCGCCATCTACTCGGTGGGATTCTTCGCGCTCTGGCTGGTCGCGGCCGCCTCGAGCGCGCTCACCATCTTCTTCCAGCGCACCGCGGCCGAGATCAACCGCTGCCCGATTCCCGATGCGCGCGACCGTCCGGTCGGCTGTCCCAGGCGCGCCGACGGCGGCACCTGCAGCTGATTCGGCCAGGATTCCGGAACCCGCACGCCAGCTCTGCCCGCTCGTCGGCGGGCCCCTCGTAGCGCATTCCATCCGTATGTGACCGGCGTCACATCTCACGGTGATGCGCTTTGCTTAGCATCAAGGCTGCCCTGCCTGTTCACGGGTAAGGTGAGTGTGTCGAACCATACGGGGCCGGACGATGCTGAAGAGGATCGCGCACGCGCTGTGGCTGCTGATGCCGGCTGCCGCGGCGGCACAGGGGTTTCCCACCGCTGCGGTGGAATACCGCGCGGTGGACCAGACCTATGCCACCGAGGCGGTGGTCGAGGCAGTGCGCCAGTCCACCATCTCGGCGCAGGTGATCGGACGCATCGTCGAGCTGCGGGTGGACGTAGGCGATCCGGTGAAGGCCGGACAGGTCATCGCGCGCATCGACGAGCGCGAAGCCGCGCAGGCAGTGGCCACGACCCAGGCGCGGGTGGCCCAGGCGCGTGCGAACGTCGAGAACGCCCGCCTGGCCCTCGAGCGCGCGCGCCGGCTGCTCGAGAGCAAGTTCGTGAGCCAGGCCGCAGTCGACAGTGCGGAGGCCGAGTTCAAGGCCGCGCAGGCGCAGCTGCTGGCGGCACAGGCAACCGCGGGCCAGGCCACGGTGAGCAAGGGGCACAGCACGGTGATCGCGCCCTTCTCGGGGGTCGTCTCGGCCCGCCACGTCGAGCTTGGCGAGATGGCCGCCCCCGGCAAGCCGCTGTTCACCGCATTCGACCCGGCGGACATGCGCGTCATCGCCGAGGTGCCCCAATCGCAGATCGCCCGCATCAAGGCCACGGGACGCGCCAGCGTCGAGATTCCCTCCACCGGACAGTGGCTGAAGGTGGCGACCGTGACCATTCTTCCCTCGGCCGATCCGCGCACGCACTCCAACCAGGTCCGTCTCGACCTGGACAAGGACAGCAAGGGCGTATACCCGGGCGTGTACGCGCGCGCGCACTTCGCCGTGGGCAGTGCGCGCAAGCTCGTGGTTCCGTCGCAGGCCGTCATCCGTCGCAGCGAAGTCGTGGGCGTGTACGTGATCGATGACAAGGGCAAGCCGCGCTTTCGCCAGTTGCGTCTGGGCGAAGCGGCTGGCGAGGGCTATCGGGAGGTTCTGGCAGGGGTGGCGCCGGGCGAGAAGGTCGCTCTGGAGCCGGTGAAGGCAGGCATGGCAAGCCCGGTCGACCGTGCGGGCGGCTCGTGACACAACCAGGAGGAACGCTATGGCACATATCGTCATTCTCGGCGCCGGCATCGGCGGCGTCTCCATGGCCTACGACATGCGCAAGCATGCGCGCAGGGAAGACAGGATCACCGTGATCTCGAACGTGGACTACTTCCATTTCGTGCCGTCCAATCCGTGGATCGCCGTGAACTGGCGCAAGCGCGACGACATCGCCTTTCCCATCGCGCCGTATCTGCAGCGCAAGGACGTCGACTTCATCCCGGTCGGCGCCACCCGGGTGCAGCCGGGCGAGAACCGGGTCGAGCTGGCGGACGGACGCTCCGTGGCATACGACTTCCTGGTCGTGGCCACCGGACCGAAGCTCGCCTTCGAGGAGATCGAGGGGCTGGGGCCGCAGGGTCATACGCAGTCGATCTGCCACGTCGATCATGCGGTGGATGCGGCGCAGCGCTGGGACAGCTTCGTGCAGGATCCGGGTCCGATCGTCGTCGGCGCGGTGCAGGGAGCGTCCTGTTTCGGCCCGGCGTACGAGTTCGCGATGATCATGGACACCGACCTTCGCCGGCGCAAGCTTCGCGACAGGGTACCCATGACCTACGTCACGTCCGAACCCTATATCGGCCACCTGGGCCTGGGCGGCGTCGGGGACTCCAAGGGCCTGCTCGAGTCCGCCATGCGCGAGCGGGACATCAAGTGGATCACCAATGCGAAGGTGACAGCCGTCGAAGCCGGGAAGATGCACGTCACGGAATTCGACGAGATGGGCAAGGAGAAGCGCACGCACGAGCTGCCGTTCAAGTACTCGATGATGCTGCCGGCCTTCAAGGGCATCGATGCCGTGTCCGGCATCGAGGGCCTCACCAACCCGCGCGGCTTCATCGTGATCGACCAGCACCAGCGCAATCCGAAGTTCAGCAACATCTACGCGGTCGGCGTATGCGTGGCGATCCCACCGGTCGAGCAGACGCCCGTCCCGACCGGTGCGCCCAAGACCGGCTACATGATCGAGTCGATGGTCCAGGCCACGGCCGAGAACATCCGCGCGGTGCTCGACGGCGGGGAGCCCATCGCGAAGGCCTCCTGGAACGCGATCTGTCTGGCCGACTTCGGTGACAGTGGGGTCGCCTTCGTCGCGCTGCCGCAGATTCCGCCGCGCAACGTGAACTGGTTCGCGGAAGGCAAGTGGGTGCACCTGGCCAAGATCGCCTTCGAGCGCTACTTCATACGCAAGATGAAGAAGGGCACGACCGAACCGGTGTACGAGAAGCTGGTGCTGCATATGCTGGGCATCAAGAAGCTCAAGGACATCGCGTAGCGCCGGCATGGGCATCTCGGGACGCATCGCACGCTACTCCCAGGACGCGCAGCTCACCCCGCTGCTCGCCCTGGTGCTGTTTCTCCTGGGCGTGTTCGCGGTCCTCGTCACGCCGAAGGAGGAGGAGCCGCAGATCAACGTGACGATGGCGAACGTGTTCGTTCCTTTCCCCGGCGCCTCCGTGCAGGACGTCGAGAGCATGGTGAGCACGCCGGCCGAGCAGGTGATCTCCCGCATCGCCGGCATCGAGCACGTGTACTCGGTGTCCAGGCCGGGGATGGCGGTGCTCACCGCGCAGTTCGAGGTGGGTGTGCCGCACGAGCGCGCACTGGTGCTGCTGTACGACACCATCTTCTCGCACCGCGACTGGATCTCGCCCAACCTCGGCGTGGGCGAGCCGATCATCAAGCCCAAGGGCATCGACGACGTGCCGATCGTCACGCTCACGCTGTGGACGGACGATGCCTCGCGCGGCGCCTTCGACCTGGAGCGCGTCGGGCACGCCATGGAGAGCGAACTCAAGCGCGTGCCGGGAACGCGCGACGTGAGCACCATCGGCGGGCCGGGCCACGTCGTGCGCGTGCTGGTCGAACCGGAGCGCATGACCGCGTATCGCGTGACGATGCAGGACATCCGCGACGCGTTGCAGGTGTCCAACGCGTCGCAGCCCTCGGGTGCGGTGGTGCGCGACAACCGCGAAATCCTGGTGGAGACCGGACAGTACGTCAGCGGTGCCCGTGACGTGGCGGACCTGGTGGTGGGGGTGCAGGAGGGGCGGCCGATCTACCTGCGCGACGTCGCGCGGGTGGTGGATGGACCGGACCAGCCGAGCCGCTACGTATGGACCGGAATCGGACCCGCCTACGGTGCCGATGCCGCAGCGGGCGGCGAGCACCCTGCGGTCACGCTCGCGATCTCGAAGAAGCCCGGGGAGAACGCACCGGCAGTGGCCCGGCGCGTGCTGGAGGCGGCGCACGGCATGCGCGGCACCGTCATCCCGGAGGGCGTGAACATGACGGTCACGCGCAACTACGGAGCGACGGCTGCCGACAAGGCAAGCAAGCTCATCCAGAAGCTGGTCTTCGCCACCCTGTCGGTGGTGGTGCTGGTGTTCGTCACGCTCGGGCGGCGCGAGGCGCTCATCGTCGGTCTGGCCGTGGTGCTGACGCTGGCGGCGACACTGTTCGCGTCCTGGGCCTGGGGCTTCACCCTCAACCGCGTCTCCCTGTTCGCGCTCATCTTCTCCATCGGCATCCTGGTGGACGACGCGATCGTGGTGGTGGAGAACATCCATCGCCATCGCCAGATGAGCGGCGAGCCGCTGCTCGCCATCATCCCGAGGGCCGTGGACGAAGTGGGGGGGCCGACCATCCTCGCCACCTTCACCGTCATTGCCGCGCTGCTGCCGATGGCCTTCGTGACCGGCCTGATGGGGCCGTACATGAGCCCCATCCCGATCAATGCGAGCATGGGCATGCTGATCTCGCTCGCGGTGGCCTTCACCGTCACGCCCTGGCTCGCCTACGGGCTCGCCTCGCACGCACCGGCGCACGCACACGTGCCCAGCCGGCTGGATGCGCGGCTGTCCAGCCTGTTCACGCACATCATGCAGCCCTTCCTGCGTGGCAGGGCAGGCGGTCGCAATCGCCTGTTCCTGCTGCTCGGCGTGCTCGCCGCCATCCTCGTCGCCGTATCGCTGGCGGCAGTGCAGCTCGTCGTGCTCAAGATGCTGCCCTTCGACAACAAGTCCGAGTTCCAGGTGGTCCTGGACATGCCGGTGGGTACGCCGCTGGAGACGACCGGCGCGGTGCTGCGCGAGATGGGGGCGGTGCTGCAGCAGGTGCCCGAGGTGACCGACTACCAGGCATATGCGGGCACTGCCAGTCCGATCAACTTCAACGGCCTGGTACGCCAGTACTACCTGCGCGAGAGCCCGGAGCTGGGAGACATCCAGGTCAATCTCGCGGGCCAGCATGCGCGCGAGCGGCAGAGCCACGAGATCGCGCAGGCGGTGCGCGCTCGGCTGGAGGCGATCGGCAGGGCGCATGGCGGCGACGTGATGGTGGTCGAGGTGCCGCCCGGGCCGCCGGTGCTCTCGCCCATCGTGGCCGAGATCTACGGACCCGACTACGAGGGCCAGCTTCGGGTGGCCAGGCAGGTGCGCGCGCAGTTCGAGGCCACGCCCGACATCGTCGCCATCGACGACACGGTGGACGCGCGTTCGCCGCGCCTGCTGCTGCGGGTGTTGCAGGGCAAGGCCGCGCTCGCCGGCGTGGCGCAGAAGGACGTCGTCGAGACGGTGCGCGCGGGCCTGTCCGGCGAGTACGTCACGCCCGTGCACAGCGGCGAGGCGAAGTACGAGATTCCCGTGCGGCTCACGCTGCCGCCCGAGCGGCAGAGCAGCGCGGACGAGTTGCTCAAGCTCACCGTGCGCGGCAACTCCGGTGAGCTGGTGCCGCTCGCGGAGCTGGTGCACGTGGAGACCAGCAGCCGCGAACGCACCATCCATCACAAGGATCTGCTTCCCGTGGTCTACGTGATGGGCGACATGGCGGGCGAGCTGGACAGCCCCCTCTACGGCATGTTCGCCATCCGCGGGACGCTGCGCGGAATGCGGCTCGGCGAAGGCGGCAGCCTGGCCGAGTATTTCATCAGCCAGCCCCTGGACCGCTACCGGAGCTACAGCTTCAAGTGGGACGGCGAGTGGCAGGTGACCTACGAGACCTTCCGCGACATGGGGATCGCCTACGGCGTCGGCCTCATTCTCATCTACCTCCTAGTGGTCGCGCAGTTCGGTTCGTATCTGACGCCCTTGATCATCATGGCGCCGATTCCGCTGACCATCATCGGTGTGATGCCGGGGCACGCCCTGCTGGGCGCGCAGTTCACCGCGACCTCGATGATCGGCATGATCGCGCTCGCCGGCATCATCGTGCGCAATTCCATCCTGCTCGTCGATTTCGTGAATCAGGAAGTGGAGCGCGGCGTGGACCTGCAGGAGGCGGTGATCGGTGCGGCCGCCGCACGCGCCAAGCCGATCGTGCTCACCGGGCTGGCGGCCATGCTCGGCGCGATGTTCATCCTCGACGACCCGATCTTCAACGGGCTGGCCGTGTCGCTGATCTTCGGCATCCTGGCGTCCACGCTGCTCACGCTGGTGGTCATCCCGGTGCTCTACTACGTCGCGTTGTGGCGCAAGCCCCGGCCCAGGACCGGCGAGGCCGGCACCGGTGCCGATCCGGTTTCGCACGCGCCGCCGGCGCAGGGTGTGTGACGAAGGTCACCGACCCGCGCGGCGCGCGCGCCTAGAGTAGGGCCATGTCCAGCGCACCGATGCGCACCGATGGGAGCATCCACATGACCGTAGACAACATCGTACACGCCGTCGCCGGCACGTTCATCCTGCTGTCGCTCGCGCTCGGCGTCCAGGACAGCCCGCTGTTCGTGAATGCGAACTTCCTGTGGTTCACCGCGTTCGTCGGTGCGAACCTGCTCCAGAGCGGGTTCACCAAGTGGTGCCTGATGGCCACGATCCTGCGCAAGCTGGGCGTGCCGGAGACGCGCCAGCAGGTGCTGCTGCGCGGCTGATCGAGGCGCGAGCCGGCAGGGGCGGGCCTGCTGTCGGCACGTGGCGTCTTCGTGTCGGTATGAGACCGCCGGCTGCCGCCGTGCGGGTCGCGGCGGCCCGCCAGCTCCCCCGCCAACTAGCTAGGCGGGGCCCTTGCCTACCAGTTCGCGCAGGCCGCCGGCATTGATGATCCGGACGTTCTTCTGCTGGACCGCGATCAGCCCCTCTTCCTGGAACCGGGAGAACACGCGGCTCACCGTTTCCAGCTTCAGCCCCAGATAGCTGCCGATCTCTTCGCGCGTCATGCGCAGGTTGAACTCGCTGGGCGAGTAGCCGCGCGTCTGCAGACGCTGCGACAGATTGAGCAGGAAGGCCGCCAGGCGTTCCTCGGCACGCATGCTCCCGAGCAGCATCATCACGCCGTGCTCGCGCACGATCTCGCGGCTCATCACCTTGTGGAAATGGTGCTGCAGCGCTTCCATCTCGCGGCTCAGGCTCTCCAGCCGGTCGAACGGAATCACGCACACCTCGCTGTCCTCGAGTGCGACCGCGTCGCAGGTGTGCTTCTCCGTGCCGATGCCGTCCATCCCCATCAGCTCGCCTGCCATGTGGAAGCCGGTCACCTGCTCGCGTCCGTCCTCGAGCAGCAGCTTGGTCTTGAAGAAGCCGGTGCGGGCCGCGTAGAGCGAATCGAAGCTCTCGCCGACGCGGAACAGGTATTCGCCGCGCTTGACGGGCCGGCGGGTGAATACCAGCTCGTCGAGCTTGTCCATCTCTTCCTCCCTCAGATCCACCGGGAGGCACAGCTCGCGCAGGCTGCAGCTGGAGCAGGCAGTCTTCAGACGCGAGAGATTGACATCGGGAACGATCTTGAAGGCGGTCATCTTGGAGGACATCGATTGCACCCGCTATGGCCTTTGATCCACGTCAATTCACAGCCGGGCCCGGAATGGCACAGTGGCACGCATGGAAGGAGCAGGCCCATCTATGCAGCAGAATCCGTCCGGTCCGCCGGTTTCCGTCGAGCTGCTGAAGCGGTTCGACGTGAGCGGACCTCGCTATACGTCGTATCCCACCGCCGATCGCCTGATCGAGGCCTTCACCGCTTCGACGTACGAGGGCTGGCTGCGCAAGCGCTTCATGGCCGGCCTTCCCAGGCCCATCTCATTATATTTCCACATCCCGTTCTGCGAAAGCATTTGCTACTACTGCGGGTGCAACAAGGTCATCACCAAGGACCACGGCCGTTCCGCCCGCTATGTGAAGTACCTGCAGAAGGAAATGCAGCTCGTGCGCGGCCTGCTGTCCGGATCGCGCTCGGTGGTGCAGATGCACTGGGGGGGCGGCACGCCGAACTTCCTGGACGGGCAGGAGATGCAGGAGCTGGTCCACGGCATCCGGGAGAACTTCACCCTCGAGGCACGCGGGGAGTTCTCCATCGAACTCGATCCACGCACGGTCAAGCCCGGCTATGTCGAGCGGCTGGGACAGCTGGGGTTCAACCGGGTGAGCCTGGGCGTCCAGGACTTCGACCCCGCCGTGCAGAAGGCCATCAACCGGATCCAGAGCGAGGCGCAGACCCTGGGGGTCATCCACGCCGCCCGCGAATCGGGCTTCCGGTCGGTGAACGTGGACCTGATCTACGGCCTGCCGAAGCAGAACGTCATCGGTTTCAACCGTACCCTCGAGCGCGTGGTCGAGGCCGGCCCCGACCGCATCGCGCTGTACAACTATGCACACCTGCCCACGGTGTTCAAGCCGCAGCGGCGGATTGCCGAGGCCGACCTGCCCACCCCCGACGCCAAGCTGCAGCTGCTCTCGCTCGCCATCAGGCGCCTGACTGCCGCCGGCTACGTCTACGTCGGCATGGATCATTTCGCCAAGCCCGAGGACGACCTGGCGGTCGCGCAGCGTCAGGGACGTCTGCACCGCAATTTCCAGGGCTATTCGACGCACGCCGACACCGATCTCATCGCCTTCGGCATCTCGGCCATCAGCCAGGTGGGGCCGACCTACAGCCAGAACGTGAAGACGCTGGACGAATACTATTTCCAGCTGGACCAGGGCGTTCTGCCAGTCATGCGCGGGATCGAGGTCACCGCCGACGACCTGCTGCGCCGGGCGCTGATCCAGGCGCTGATGTGCCACTTCGAGGTGCCGATCCAGTCGCTGGAGGTCGCGCACCTGATCGACTTCCGCAAGTACTTCGCGGCCGAACTCGACGATCTGAAGGCCCTGCGCGAGGCCGGGCTGGTGGAGCTGAGCGAGGAGTACCTTACCGTCACCCCGCTCGGGCGCTACTTCATCCGCAACATCTGCATGGTATTCGACCGCTATCTGCGCGAGGGCAGGGAGCGCGCGCGCTACTCCAAGGCCGTGTAGGCTTCGGCCTGTCATGACCTTAACCATCTTCGGCGCGGTCTTCCTCACCGGCCTGCTGGGCGGTGTTCACTGCGCGGGCATGTGCGGCGGTATCGTCGCCGCCCTGTCCGGGCAGGCGGGCGGCCGCCGCTGGAGCCTGCACCTGGGCTACAGCGCCGGACGCGTGACCTCCTATGCGGTGGCAGGCGCGATCGTCGGTGCCGCAGGCAGCATCGGGCTGCTGTTCGACGGCGTGCTCCCGGTGCAGATGGCGCTCTACGTGCTGGCCAACGTGCTGCTCATCGGCCTGGGGCTCTACCTGGCGGGTGTGTCCCGCGTGGTGGCCCGCTTCGAACGGCTGGGTCTCGCCCTCTGGCAGCGCCTGCAGCCGCTCACGCGACACCTGCTGCCGGCGGACACCTTGCCCCTGGCGATCGGGCTCGGTCTGCTGTGGGGCTGGATACCGTGCGGCCTGGTCTATGCCATCCTGGGGACGGCCCTGCTGGCGGGGAACCCCCTGGACGGGGCTGCCATCATGCTGGCATTCGGCCTCGGCACGGTTCCCAATCTGTTGCTCGCCGGCCTCGCCCTGCGCAAGTTCACCGGCGTGACACGCGCGCGCCCGGTGCGGATGGCGGCAGGCGGACTGGTGCTGGGCTTCGGCGTCTACGGCCTTGCCAACGCCGCCACGCTCACCGGGCACATCCGCAACGGTCTGCTCTGCCTGACCTGAGGCCTTCCGACGGACGCCTGTCGTTCCCGCGGGCGCCAGTCGCCTTGTCCGGCTCTCGGCTTTGCCCGTATAATCCGCGGCTTCCTTCGATCCGCGAAGGATTTCCTTGCTCCATCGGCTCGCATCCGGGGGGCTGCCAACCCACAAGGAGATTGAATGCGACATTACGAGATCGTTTTCATCGTCCATCCCGACCAGAGCGAGCAGGTGCCCGCGATGGTGGAGCGCTACCGCGGGATGATCGCCGGCCGCAACGGCCAGATCCACCGCCTCGAGGACTGGGGTCGCCGCCAGCTGGCCTATCAGATCCAGAAGATGCACAAGGCGCACTACGTGTTGATGAACATCGAGTGCGACCAGGAGACACTGGACGAGCTCGATCACGCCTTCCGCTTCAACGACGCGGTGCTGCGCCACCTGATCGTGCACAAGACGGCGGCAGTGACCGAGGCCTCGCCGATGATGCGCGCGGAACGGCCGAAGCCGGCCGGCGACCGCGAGCGTGGCGAGGCCCCCACCCCTGGCGCTGCCCCTGCCCCAGCCCCGGCACCCAGCGCGGCGTAAGGGACGCGGAGGGCATTGGCTGACGGGGGCAGTCCGCACGGACACAACCGGGTGGCCCTGACCGGGCAGATCGTGGCGCGCGACACCCTGCGCTACACGCCCGCCGGGATCCCGGCACTGGATCTGACGCTCGAACACGAGTCGGTCCAGAGCGAAGGACAGCTGCCCCGCACGGTGAAGGCCACGCTCGATGCGGTGGCGATCGGTGAACTGGCACGCGGCCTGGACCGGCTGGAGCCGGGACGAACCGTCACCGTCATCGGCTTCCTGGCCAATCGCAGCCGCCGCAGCACCCACGTGATCCTGCACATCAACGAATTCGAAACGCACTAGAGGACGACATCGACATGGCATTCGGACGAGGCAAGCCCAAGGACAAGCGCCGCGACGACCGCGCGAACCGCCCGCTGTTCAAGCGCCGCAAGTTCTGCCGCTTCACTGCGGAGAAGATCCAGGAGATCGACTACAAGGACGTCGAGCTGCTCAAGGATTTCATCAACGAGAATGGCAAGATCATTCCGGCGCGCATTACCGGCACGAAGGCGCATTACCAGCGCCAGCTGTCGGCCGCGGTCAAGCGCGCGCGCTATCTGGCCCTTCTTCCCTATACCGACGTACACTGAGGGAGCGCCACGATGCAGATCATTCTCCTGGAGAAGGTGGCCAACCTCGGGCAGCTTGGCGACATCGTCAAGGTCAAGGACGGCTACGCGCGCAACTTCCTGATCCCCACCGGCAAGGCGCGCCGCGCCACCGAGGCGAACATCGCCGAGTTCCAGCAGCGTCGCGAAGATCTCGAGCAGAAGCAGAACGAGATTCTCACGGCCGCGCAGGAGAAGGCCGCACGGCTCGAAGGCCTGGTGCTCCAGGTCGCGCAGAAAGCCGGCGTCGACGGCCGCCTGTTCGGTTCGGTCACCAGCAACGACGTCTCCGCGGCCCTCGAGGGCCAGGGCTTCGAGGTGGCGAAGGCTTCGGTGCGTCTGTCGCATGGCCCGCTCAAGCACATCGGCGAACACGAGGTCGGCCTCGACCTGCATACCGACGTCAAGGTGCAGATCAAGGTCATCGTCGTCGGCGAATGACCTCGGCGGCATGCGCCGCTGACCCGCGGTAAGGAGAGGGGCCTCGCGCCCCTCTTTTCATTGGGCGGCGAGAGTTGCGTCGCACCTCGCGCGCAGTAGAATGCCTCGTCTTCACCCGGGACGCGACCGTCCGGTCCGTCCGCTTTCCGGCTCATCCACCCGGCGCATGGCAATTTCGACCACTGACATCGAAGTCGAGTCCATCAAGGTACCGCCGCATTCGGTCGAGGCGGAGCAGTCCGTGCTCGGCGGCCTGCTGCTCGACAACAGCGCCTGGGATCGCGTCGCCGACATGATCGCAGAGGGCGATTTCTATCGCGCCGATCATCGCCAGATCTATCGCCACATCGTCAAGCTGATCGGGGCCGGCCGGCCGGCCGACGTGGTGACCGTGGCAGAGAGCCTGGACAGCACCAAGGATCTGGCGGCAGTGGGCGGGCTCGCCTATCTCACCGCGCTCGCCGCCGGCACGCCCTCGGCCACCAACATCCGCCGCTATGCCGAGATCGTGCGTGAACGCGCGATCCTGCGCCAGCTCGCCGCCGTCGCCACCGAGATCTCGGACAGCGCGTACAGTCCCATGGGGCGCGACGCGAGCCAGATCCTCGACGAGGCCGAATCCAGGGTCTTCGAGATCGCCGAGCAGGGCGCGCGCGGAAGCAAGGGCTTCCAGGACATGCCGTATCTGCTCACCCAGGTGGTCGAGCGCATCGACATGCTCTACAACCGCGGCGGCAACAACGACGTGACCGGCGTGCCGACGGGCTACATCGATCTCGACCGCATGACATCGGGATTGCAGCCGGGGGAGCTGGTGATCGTGGCCGGAAGACCGTCGATGGGGAAGGCTCAGCCGCTCGACGCCAAGGTGAAGACCGTCGATGGCTGGAAGACGATGGGGGATCTGCGCTTCGGGGACGAGCTTGCGTCGATCGATGGCAAGCGTTCCCTGGTCAGCGGCGTGTTTCCGCAGGGTCGCCGGCAGGTCTACCGTGTCACTTTCTCGGACGGCCGCAGCACGAGATGCTGTGCCGAGCATCTGTGGAAGGTCCATTACCGGGAGTGGGAGGCGCCGAGGACGCTCGGCACTGCTCGCCTGATCGAGATGCTCCAACGCCAGCGCTACAGGCACCGGCTGTGGGTCGATGCGGTGAGCGGGGACTTCGGCAGCCGCGAAGAACTGCCGGTTGCACCGTGGCTGTTGGGGGCATTGCTCGGGGATGGGCACCTGGACGGGGGCTCCGTCATGTTCTCGACCAGCGAGAACGAGATGCTGGCGCGGCTGGAGTGTGCGGCTGGTCCGGCTTATGCCGTGCGTGCGGCTGGCGGCTACGACTATCGGATCGCCCAACGTGGCGGGGCGCATCGGACCGGCATCCGGGGCGTGAGCCCCAACGGCATGAAGGAGGCCTTGCGCGGCCTCGGGCTATGGGGAGTGCGCAGCGAGGAGAAGTTCGTGCCCGCGCCCTATCTCCTGGCTTCGCGCGAGGTGCGGCTCGAGGTGCTGCGTGGATTGTTGGACACGGATGGCTGGGTGGAGCGGTGGGGCAGCATCCGTTTTTGCTCGATCAGCGAGCGACTCGCGCGCGATGTGGTGGCGTTGGTGCGCTCCCTGGGAGGATGGGCAACGATACGCAGCAGGCGGAGCACTTACACGTACAACGGTGAACGTCGCGAAGGGCGGACCGCCTACGTCTGCAATCTGCATCACGACGATCCGCGGTCGCTGTTCCATCTCTCATCCGAGCGGGCGCGTCTTCCCGAGCGACCGGAGCGCGCATGGCGACCGGTAATCGTCTCCATCGAACCCGATGGCGAAGCCGATACGCAGTGCATTGCCGTCACCCATCCGAGCCGCCTCTATGTCACCGACGACTACGTGGTGACGCACAACACCTCGCTCGCCATGAACATCGCCGAGCACGTCGCGCTCGAGGCGAAGCTGCCGGTGGGCGTGTTCTCGATGGAAATGGCGGGCACGCAGCTGGTGCTGCGCATGCTCGGCTCGGTGGGCAAGCTCGATCAGCACAAGCTGCGCACCGGGCGCCTGCACGACGAAGATTGGAAGCGCCTCACCGACGCGGTCGGACGCCTGAACGACGCCAACCTCCACGTTGACGAGACGCCCGCCCTCAATCCGCTCGAACTGCGTGCGCGGGCGCGACGCCTGCACCGGCAGTACAAGGGACTCGGGCTGGTGGTGGTGGACTATCTGCAGCTGATGTCCTCGGCCTCGCAGGGCGAGAATCGCGCCACGGAGATCTCGGAGATCTCGCGCTCGCTCAAGAGCCTCGCCAAGGAACTCCACTGCCCGGTGATCGCGCTGTCGCAGCTCAACCGCAGCCTCGAACAGCGCCCGAACAAGCGGCCGGTGATGTCTGATCTGCGCGAATCCGGAGCGATCGAACAGGATGCAGACCTGATCCTGTTCATCTATCGCGACGAGGTGTACAACCCGGAGAGCCCGGACAAGGGCATCGCCGAGGTGATCATCGGCAAGCAGCGCAACGGTCCCATCGGCACCGTGCAACTCGCCTTCCTCGGCGAGTACACGCGCTTCGAGAACCTCGCCAACCCGAATCGCTATTGAGCGGCCGCCGTACTCAGGACGCCTTCGCCCACGGCCGCCAGGTGCCGGCATCCGCCGCCGTCCACAGGTCGAGCAGGGCGGCGTTGAACACGCCGATTTCCTCCAGGTTGATGCTGTGGCCGCTGTTGGGCACGACGAGCAGCGCTGCGCCGCGGATGTTGCGCTTCATGAGCAGCCCCGGCTCCAGGCAGGGCGTGTCGTCGTCGCCGGTGACGATCAGGGTCGGCAACCCGATGCCGCGCATCTGCGCTTCCATGTCGTAGATGGTCGGGCGGCGCAGCTGGTAGCCGCGCATGGTCAGGGCCGAGCCGATGTTCGAGTGTTCGGCGAACTGGCGGCGGAACTCCTCGAAGCCGCGCGGATCCTTCCACAGCAGCGGCTGCCGGGTCGGTCCCTTGGCATACTCGGCGATGCCCGCTTCCATGCCCAGCTTTTCCATGCGCTCGGCAAGGTCGGCGGCAGTGGCGCGGAAGGCATCGCGGCTGAGCGGATCCGAACCGTGCCCCGCACCGCAGATGGCGAGCGAGCGCGCGCGCCCGGGGAAGCGGATGCCGAAGTGCAGCGTCGCGTAACCGCCCATGGACAGGCCGCAGACGTGCGCCTTGTCGATGCCCAGGTGATCGAGTACCGCAATCGCGTCCTCCACCGCCTGCTCCTGGCCATACGCCTCGACGTCCTGCGGGACGTCCGACGGCGGGTAGCCGCGTGCGTTGTAGGTGATGCAGCGATAACGTCTGGCGAAGGCGCGCACCTGCGGTTCCCAGCTGCGCAGATCGCCGCCGAACTCGTGGATGAACAGCACCGGGATGCCCGATCCGGTCTCCTCGTAGTACAGGCGTGCGCCGTCGGCCTGGGCATAGGGCATCGATGCATCTCCTCTGACTCGTGGTTTGATCGATGGTAGCCTAACGCCACTTTGGCCGCGCCGCGCGCTCCTCGTGACGGCGGATCATTCCCCTGTCGAATCCCCGAGACCATGACCCGATTTCTCGTTCGTGCCATCCTTGCCCTGCTCGCTGCATCGGTAGCGCTCGCGCAGCCGGCCCTGGCCCAGCAGCGGCGCCCGCTCAAGATCGGCCTGGTCACCTTCCTGTCGGGGCCGGCCGCGGCGACCTTCGGAAAGTCTTCGCGCGGCGGTGCCGAGACGCTGGTGGCCGAACTCAACGCGGGCAGGGTGCCTGCACCCTATCAGCAGCGCGGCTTCGGCGGCACGCCCCTCGAACTCGTGGTGATCGACGAAGCCGGGGCGAGTACCAAGCAGGTCACCGAGTATCGCAACCTGGTGCAGAAGCAGCAGGTGGATTTCGTGGTCGGCTACATCTCGAGCGCCAACTGCCTGGCGGTCGCGCCGGTCGCCGATGAGCTGCAGAAGCTGACGATATTCTTCGATTGTGGATCGCCGCGCCTGTTCGAGGAGAACCGCTACAAGCACGTGTTTCGCACGCGCGCGACCATGGTGATGGATGCGGTCGGCGCCGCCATGTATCTGGCGCAGACGCGTCCCGACCTGAAGACCGTCGCCGGCATCAACCAGAACTATGCATATGGGCAGGACTCCTGGCGCGACTTCGAGGATGCGCTCGCGGTCCTCAAGCCCGAGGTGAAGATCGTAGGTTCGCACATGCCCAAATTCGGGGCCGGGCAATACGGTGCCGAGATCTCCGCCCTCGCGCAGGCGCGTCCGCAGGTGATCCACAGCAGCTTCTGGGGCAGCGACCTGGACAGCTTCCTCGTGCAGGCCGGCCCGCGCGGGCTGCTGCGCAACAGCCAGCTCGTGCTGGTCGCGGCCGAGCCCCACCTGGAGCGCATGGCGGGCATCCTCCCCGACGGCACCATTCTCGGTGCGCGCGGACCCGTCGGCGTGTTCGCGCCCGACAATGCACTCAGCCGCTGGTTCAAGGTCGCGTATCGCAAGCGCATGGGCGGCGGGGATCCGGCCTACGTCGCCTACAGTCCGGTGCTGGCCATCCTGGGGCTCAAGTCGGCATACGAGAAGGCGCTGACGGCCAACGGCGGAAAGCGGCCGTCGCAGGACCAGATCATGGCCGCGCTCAAGGGATCAAGCTTCGACACGCCGGCGGGGCGGGTGGACATGGCGCGTGCCGATGGCCACCAGGCGATCCAGGGGACGGTCTACGGTACGACGAAGACCGTCAACGGCAGGATCACCATGGTCGACGTCAGGCACTATCCCGCGGAGGTGGTGCAGCCGCCCGAAGGCATGGCCAGCAGCGACTGGATCAGGTCGGGGATGAAGTCCGCCAGGTGACCTGGCCGGATGATCCGACGTTGACAAGATAAATGAGAGTGCTTATCGTTTACCCATAAGTTCCAGCCAGCAAGTACCTGCCCAGCAATCGGCGGGTGGTAGCCAGCCATGTCGTCAACATTGTCGAACCGAGGCTACCACCCGTGTCATACGTTCGTTTCCCCTTGGCCAGCCCTTTGCGCCTGTCGATCTGCATCGGTCTGGCGCTTTGCACCCCGAACGCGATCCTGCATGCGCAGGAAGTCGCGCAGGTCCGGGCGGTCGTAGTCACCGCCACGCGTACCGAGGCCGAGGCCGAGAAGGTGCCGGCGACGGTGACCAGCATCACGCGCGAGGAGCTGGGACTGCGGCTGCCGGCCGACCTGTCGGAACTGTTCGAGGATGAGCCGGACGTGGCTGTCGGCCGCGACGCCCGGCGCTTTGGTGCGTCGCAACCGAACATCCGGGGCATCGAAGACAACCGCGTGGTGCAGATGGTCGACGGGGTGCGCCTGCCGAACTTCTACAACGGCGGTGGGCCCACCAATTTCACCATGAACGCCCCGCTGGGGCCCTCACTGGAGTTCCTGCGGCGCACGGAAATCCTCAGGGGACCGGCCTCCAGTCTCTACGGATCGGATGCGATCGGCGGTGTGGTGGGCTATCTCACGCTCGATCCCGGCGACCTGCTGCAGCCCGGGCGAAATGCGGGCGTGCGCGCGCGTCTCGGCTACAACACGGCCAACGCCGGTATCACCGGTGCGCTGCTCGGTGCCGGCGGCAGTGACAACGTGCGGCTGCTGTTCGGCTATTCGCACACCGAGGCCTCCGAGTTCGACAACAAGGGCGACGCGGGCGGCACATCCTCCGTTCGCACCCGGCCCAATCCCGAGGACGTGCGCGACCGCGGCGTGATCGCGAAGGCGCTGCTAACGCCTTCTGCCCATCATCGGATCGCGCTGACGATCGAGGGTCGCGAACGCGACGCGTCAATCGACGTATTGCGCCTGTCCTCATCGCTTCCGAAGGTCACCGCCACCACGGGCGAGGACGACGTCGAGCGCGTGCGCGGCACGCTGGAATGGCAGCATACGCCGCAGGGTGGCTGGTACGACCGCATGACTGCCCGTGCCTACCGGCAGACCAGCGAGACGCGCAACTTCAACGTGCAGACGCGCACCAACAGTTCAGCGACGTGCTCGGCTGCGGCGGGTGCGGGCAACGACTGCCGCATCGACCAGTACTTCTCCTTCGACCAAACGCTGACCGGCGGCAGCCTGCAACTGGAGAAGATGCTGGGCGAGCACCACGATGTCACCGGCGGCATCGACCTGTGGCGGCTGGAGACCGAAGAATCCCGCGATGCCAACGTGTTCAACCTGACCACGGGCACCACCAGCAAGACGCTGGCCGGCGACGTGTTCCCCTTGCGCGATTTCGCCCCTGGCTACACCGACACGCTCGGGCTGTTCATCCAGGACGAGATCGTCGACCTGGCAGGCGGCAAGCTCACGGTGACGCCTGGCTTGCGCTTCGACGTGCGACGGCTCAGGCCGGAATCGGACGCGCTGTCGAACGCGGTGCTGGCGGCGATCGGCAAGCAGGCCGTGTCGCGGACCAACAACGCGCTGTCGCCCAAGCTGGGCGTCCTGTGGGCGTTCACGCCAACGTTCGCCGGCTACGGGCAGATCGTGCGCGGATTCCGGGCGCCCAACTACGAAGAGGTGAACGGGCATTTCCGCAACACCGCACAGAGCTACGCCATCAGCCCCAATCCGGACCTCGATCCGGAAACCAGCACCGGGGTGGAGCTGGGACTGCGGCTGACGCGCGAACGGCTGCGCGCGCAGATCGCCGCCTATGACAACCGCTACCGCAACTTCATCGACAGCGTGCGGCTGAACTGCCCCGACGATCCCAACTGCGTGAGCGGCATCGGTACCACCTTCATGTCGGTCAACCTGACCAAGGTGCGCATCTACGGCGTGGAGGCACGCTTTGCCTGGGAGTGGGCGCCGGGCTGGCGTCTGGACGGCGCCATCGCCTATGCCCATGGCGAGGACGAGAGCGCGGACCAGCCGCTGGATACCATCGAACCGACCCGCGCCTCGCTGGCACTGGTCCGCGATGCCGGTACCTGGGGCGGGGAGGCACGGCTGCGAGCGGCGGCAGGCGTCCGGCGCGTCAACGATTTCGACGGCACCACCTATTCGCCCTGGTTCCGTCCGCCGAGCTACGAGGTGCTGGACCTGGCCGCGTGGGTCGCGCCGATCAAGAACATGCGCCTGTCGCTGGCGGTGAACAACGTGTTCGACTCCAAGTACTGGCTGTGGAGCGACATCCGCCTTGCCGACGCGCGCAATCCGCTCGGCGTGGACTTCTACTCGCAGCCGGGACGCAACATCTCCGCTTGGCTCGAGTACCTGTTCTGATCCGCATGCGACCATCATTCCCGATCCGGAAAGACATGCGCAGCGCCGCCCTCCGGGCAGTGCTGCCCAGCGGTTTGCGCCATGGTCTGGCAGAGGGTCTGTCCCGGGGGCTGCGCGGCACCCTGGCCGCGTTCGTCGCCCTGGTCCTCACGCTGGTCGCGCCCTGTACGCAGGCGCGCGACCTGCTCGTGCTCACCGCACCGCCGGTGCTGGCAGGCAAGTTCCACATTCTCGATGGCATCGCCAAGGGGCACGGCTGGCGCGTGCGCCATGTTTTCGCCGACCGCCTTTCCGGGGAGGAAGGCCCGCGCGTGTTCGAGGGCACCGACCTGGTGCTGCTCGACATTCCCTACGATCCGGTGGTCGAGGCCGTCGAGCGCAAGGTCGGCCCGGCATTGCGGCAGGCACGCGTGCCCTGGCTGGAGGTTCAGGCCGAACGCCACCAGGCCAGCGGCCTGGACGATGTACATGCGCAGGAACTATGGCGCTACTACGCCAACGGCGGCAAGCGCAACTTCGACAACTTCTTCCGCTATCTCGACGCGCGCGTGTTCGGGCAAACCGACGCCGCGGTCGCGGCGCCGGTGTTGTTTCCCGAAAGCGGCGTCTACCACCCGGACTACGACGGCGCGGTGTTCGGATCGGTGGCGGACTACTTCGCCTGGAAAGGCGTCGACGTGCAGGCGCGGCCGCCGGTGGTCGCGTTCGCCTTGCATCAGCACTACATCTCCTCGAACCTCACGCGTTTCATCGACGACACCATCCGTGCGATCGAGGCGCGCGGCGCGATCCCGCTGGCGTTCTACGTGCCGATGGAGGACGAGCGGGCGTTCGACAGCCTGCTGATGGTCGATGGCAAGCCGATGGCCGATGTCCTGATCAACAGCCAGATCATGCTGCGCTCGGACCTTCGCAAGGTCGAGTTCGAGCGTCTGGGCATCCCGGTGATCCAGGCCATGCCCTATCGCCGCGGCGACGTGGACGAATGGATGAAGGACGTCGCCGGGGTGCACGTGATGGATGTGCCGTTCTATCTGGCGCAGTCGGAATTCGCCGGCGTGGTCGATGCGATGACCGCCGCCGCCACGCGCAAGCTCGACGGGCAGATCGTGTCGATTCCCGGCCAGGTGGACGCGGTGGTGGCGAAGGCGCTGAACCTGGTCGCGCTGCAGCGCACGCGCAACCCCGACAAGCGCGTGGCGCTATTCTTCTGGAACTATCCCGCCGGCGCGACCAATCTCGGCGCCTCCTATCTCAACGTGCCGCGCAGCCTGTCCGGCATGCTCGGCGCGATGCACGGCGCCGGCTACCAGGTTCAGCCGACGCCGGCCGACGCGCTGATCCCGCAGCTGCAGCGGCTGCTGCGGCCGTACTACCGCGACGGTGAACTGCAACGGCTGCTGGACGACGGGCTGGCCGCGACCTTGCCGCTCGCCCGCTACCGGGCCTGGTATGACCGCTTGCCCGCCGAGGTGCGCGATCGCATCGGCGCGCGCTGGGGCGAGCCGGAGAAATCCGAGATGGTGATGACGATCGGCGGCGAGCCGCAGTTCGTCATTCCGCGGCTGGCGCTCGGTCAGCTGGTGGCGATGCCCCAGCCGCCGCGCGGCGAGCGCCGAGACGACAGGGAGAAGGCGCTGTACCACGACACCTCGGTGCCGGTGAACCACTTCTACCTGGCGGTGTACCTGTGGGCACGCGAGGCGTTCGGCACGCACGCGCTGGTACATCTCGGCACCCACGGCACGCAGGAGTGGATGCCCGGGAAGGAGCGCGGACTGTGGGTGGCCGACGACGCACTGCTGCCGGTCGCCGACGTGCCGGTGATCTATCCCTACATCGTCGACGACGTGGGCGAGGCGGTGCAGGCCAAGCGCCGCGGCCGCGCGCTGACCCTGAGCCACCAGACCGCGCCGTTCGCGCCGGCCGGGCTGCACAACGAGCTCAACGGCCTGCACGCACTGGTGCACGAGTGGCAGAGCCTGACCGAGGGTCCGGTGCGCGACAAGACCCGCGACCAGATCCTGGTGCAGGCACGCGAGCTCAACTTCGAGAAGGATCTGGGCGTGAGCGAAGCGGCGGCCCGGCGCGAGTTTCCGCCCTTCCTGCAGCGCCTGCACGACTGGCTGCACGAACTGGCGCTGGCCAATCAGCCGCAGGGCATGCATACCCTCGGTACGACGCAGGAGGACCGCTTCCGCATCGGCACCCTGCTGCAGATGCTCGGCCGCGAGTTCGTCGCGCTGGTCGATCCGGATCCTGACGAAGCCTTCGTCGACGACTATCGCAAGTTCACCGACTCCACGGCCTACCGCTTCCTGGCACGTCATCTGAGCGGCAACGAGGCGCTGCCGGCCGGCGCCGACGCGCGTCTGGGACCCATGCTGGAGCAGGCGCGCGTGCACTACGCCGCCCTGGATGCATCACCGGAGATGCGCGGGCTGCTGCTGGCGCTGGATGGCCGCCACGTCACGTCGGGCTATGGCGGTGACCCGATCCGCAACCCGGATTCGCTGCCGACCGGGCGCAACCTGTACGGGTTCGACCCGTCGCGGGTGCCGACCAAGGCGGCGTACGAGGCCGGACGCGAGGCGCTCGACAAGCTGATCGCCGCGCATCGCGCCAGGCACGGCGCGCCGCCCACCAAGCTCGCCTTCACCCTGTGGTCGGTGGAGACCATGCGCCATTTCGGCGTGCTGGAGGCGCAGGCCCTGTACGCGATGGGCGTGCGACCGAAGTGGAACCCCGGCGGGCAGGTGACCGGCGTCGAACTGATCCCGCGCGAGGAACTCGGGCGTTCGCGCATCGACGTGGTGCTCTCGGCCACCGGCCTGTATCGCGACCACTTTCCCAACGCGATCAAGCAGCTCGCCGACGCCGCCGTGCTCGCCGGCAAGGCGGAGGAAACCGACAACGCGGTGCGCGCCAGCACGGTGGCGCTGGCTGCGCGGCTCGAAGCTGCCGGCATCGAACCCGAGCGCGCGCGCGGACTCGCCACCACGCGCGTGTTCTCGAACGAGTCCGGCGTATACGGCTCGGGCATCGAGGATGCCATCATGGCGTCGCAGACCTGGGAGAAGGAAGACAAGATCGCGCAGATGTACCTGAGCCGCATGCAGTACGCCTACGGCGCCGACATGCAGAGCTGGGGCACGCGGCTGCCCGAGGTGAACCTGTACGCGGAGAACCTCAAGGGCGTGCAGGGTGCGGTGCTGGCGCGCACCTCCAATCTCTACGGCATGCTGACTACCGACGACCCGTTCCAGTACCTGGGCGGAGTGTCGCTGGCGGTGCGTCACCTGACGGGAAAGAGCCCGGAGCTGTACATCTCGAACCTGCGCGAGAGCGACAATCCCAAGGCGGAGACCGCTGCGCAGTTCCTGGCCCGGGAGCTGCGCACGCGCCAGTTCCACCCCGGCTGGATCGAAGCCCTGCAGCGCGAAGGCTACTCGGGCGTCAACGAGATGCTCGACTCGATCAACAACTTCTGGGGCTGGCAGGTGACGGCACCCGACGTGGTGCGGGCCGACCAGTGGCAGGAGTTCGCCGACGTCTACGTCCGGGACAAGTACCAGCTGGGCCTGAAGGACTGGTTCGAGCGCAACAACCCGGCGGCCGCTGCGCAGATGATCGAGCGCATGCTCGAGGCGGTGCGCAAGGACTACTGGCAGGCGGATCCGGCTACCGTGCGCGAACTGGCGCAGCGCTACCGTGAGCTGGCCGCCCGTTTCGACGTGCGCACCGACAATGCGCGCTTCGAGCAGTTCGTCGCGCAGGCGGCCGGCTTCGGACTGGCCGCGCCGCAGACGCCTGCACCGCAGCCCAGTGCGCAGCCCGCTGCGGCCGGGGCCGCTGCCGAGCCGGCCCTGCCGCCGCCGCCCCCGCCGCCGGTGCAGGGCCTGAAGCTCACGCAGGTCGCGCAGCCGGTGATTGCACTGGTCGATGCCCTGCAGCGCGGCCTCGCGCTGGCTCTCCTGTTCATCGTGGTGGTGTTCGGCGGCCTCGCCGAGGCGCGCCGCGGTCCCCTGTTGCAGTTTCATCCAAGTCAAGGAAGATCGGTGTGAGTGTTCTAGAAAGCTTCATGTTCCAGGTCGGACAGCTGTTCCTGATGCCGGTGCTGGTCGCGGTGTGCGTGTTGTTTCTCTATTCGTTCTGGCTGCTGGGCGGGTTCGCCGTGCAGGCCTGGAAGCGCAGGAGCGGTGGCGGCCGGCCGCTGCTCGACTACGCCGGCGTCAATCCCGCTGCGGACGAGGATGCCCTCGATCTGCATGCGCACAAGTTGCTGGAGCTGCCGCGCATCGTGGCCCGCATCGCGCCGATGCTGGGGCTGGTCGCCACCATGATTCCGATGGGCCCTGCCCTGATGGGACTGTCCGACGGCAATCTGGGCAAGGTCTCGCAGAACCTCACCATCGCCTTCGCCGCGGTGATCCTGGCGCTGATCGCGGCCAGCCTGGCCTACTGGGTGGTCAGCGTGCGCCGGCGCTGGCTGGCCGAGGAAATGCTCGCGGCGCGCGCGCGGGCCGGGTCGGCACGATGAGCCTGAAGCTGCTGCACGAGCCGGAGAGCGACGATCCGATCCTGTCGGTGGTCAACCTGATCGACCTGTTCATGGTGATCATCGCCGCACTGCTCATCACCGTCGCCCAGAACCCGCTGCTCAATCCGTTCTCCAACCGCGACGTGACGGTGGTCATCGATGCCGGCAAGCCGACCATGGAAATGTTGGTCAAGGAAGGCGAGAAGCTGGAGCGCTACAAGGCGAGCGGAAAGATGGGCAGCGGCGACGGTGTGCGCGCCGGCGTGGCCTATCGCCTGAAAGACGGCAGCATGATCTACGTGCCCGAGGCGGCGCAGCAGCAGGCTAGGTGATGTGCCGGGATGACCGCATCCGAATTGGCATTCGCCGGGATGGCGGGAATCACGAATCACCACTCACGAATCCCGACCTCAAAGCACCTCCGCCGCGTGATCCGCCAGGCGCGAGCGCTCGCCGCGCTGCAGGGTGATATGGCCGCTGTGGCTCCAGCCCTTGAAGCGGTCGACCACGTAGGTAAGGCCTGAACTGCCTTCGGTCAGGTAGGGCGTGTCGATCTGCGCGATGTTGCCCAGACACACCACTTTAGTGCCGGGTCCGGCACGCGTGATCAGCGTCTTCATCTGCTTGGGCGTCAGGTTCTGCGCCTCGTCCAGGATCAGGAACTTGTTGATGAAGGTCCGCCCGCGCATGAAGTTGAGCGACTTCACCTTGATGCGCGAGCGGATCAGGTCGCGCGTGGCCGCGCGGCCCCATTCGCCGGCCTCGTCGTCGGTCTTGTTCAGCACGTCGAGGTTGTCTTCGAGGGCCCCCATCCAGGGCGTCATCTTCTCTTCCTCGGTGCCCGGCAGGAAGCCGATGTCCTCCCCGACGGGAACGGTGACGCGCGTCATGATGATCTCGGAGTAGGTCTTGTGCTCGAGGGTCTGCATCAGGCCAGCGGCGAGCGTGAGCAGCGTCTTCCCGGTGCCGGCCTGGCCGAGCAGGGTGACGAAATCGATCTCCGGGTTCATGAGCAGATTGAGTGCGAAGTTCTGCTCGCGATTGCGCGCGGTAATGCCCCACACGCTGTTGCGCGCGTGGTTGTAGTCCACCAGCGTCTGCAGCACCGCCGTCTTGCCGCTGAGCTCCCTGACCAGCGCGTGGAATGGCTGCTCCGCTTCCACCCAGACGAACTCGTTGACGAGCAGGCTCGGTACGAGGGGACCGTGCACCCTGTAGTACGTACGGCCGGCCTGTTGCCAGGACTCCATCTCCTTGCCGTGCGTCTCCCAGAAGTCCGTCGGCAGTTCTCGCACGCCGGTATAGAGGAGGTCGGTGTCCTCCAGCACCTTGTCGTTGAAGTAGTCCTCCGCCGAGAGGCCCAGCGCACGCGCCTTGATGCGCATGTTGATGTCCTTCGACACCAGGATCACCTGCCGCCGGCCGTAGGTGTTCTGCAGATGACGCACCACCCCCAGGATCTGGTTGTCGGCCTTGCCGCTCGCGAGCGTCGCAGGCAGTTCGTTGTCGATGGCATGCGTCTGCAGATACAGCCGCCCGCGCGCGCTGCGGTCGCCCTGGCTCGCCAGCGGAATGCCATTCTCGATGTCGTCCTCCCCGATGCCGAGCAGGCCATCCAGATAGCGGCTGACCTGCCGGGCGTTGCGGGCGACTTCCGACATGCCCTTCTTGTTGGCGTCCAGTTCCTCGATGGTCGCCATGGGAAGGAAGATGTCGTGCTCCTCGAAGCGGAACAGGCTGGTGGGATCGTGCATCAGCACGTTCGTGTCCAGCACGAAGAGCTTGGTGTCCGCGTGCAGGCGTGTGACGGAAGCGGTCTTGCGTTGCGCCATTACAGTTCCTCGGCCGCGTCGAGCACCACCTGTGCATGACCGGGAACCTTTACCCCGCGCCATTCCCCGCGTACCAAGGCCTTGCCGTCGATGAGGAAGGTGCTGCGCTCGATCCCGCGCACCTTCTTGCCGTACATGTTCTTCACCTTCATCACCCCGAACAGCTCGCACAGCGCTTCTTCGGGATCGGAAATCAGATCGAATGGAAAGCCCATCTTCGCCTTGAAGCCCTCGTGCGACCCGAGCCGGTCGCGCGACACGCCATACACGTCGCATCCGGCCGCCTGGAAGCGCGGATACAGGTCGCGGAACTGAATCCCTTCGTCGGTGCAGCCGGGCGTGTTGTCCTTCGGGTAGAAGTACAGCACGAAGGGTCGGCCGGCCTGGCCGGCGATGGTGACGGTCCTGCCGCCGGTGGCGGCCGCCGCGAAGGCGGGCACGGGAAGATTCTCGAGCATGGTCGGTCCTCGGTCGGGGTTACAGGAGAAACTCGGCCTGCTGCACGGCGGCCCGGCCGCCGCCGGGGACGATATCGATTCCGACCTCGTGGCGGCGCAGGTTCTTGTGCGGCAGGGCATCGAACCAGTCGGCCAGGCACAGCAGCTTGTCGCCGCGGCCCTTCCAGGTCTGCAGCATGCGTTCGAGGACCCGGGCGTGGCGCATGCCTTCCATCTCCACCCGAAGCGTATAGACGTGGCCGCCGCCGGCCGTGTCGGCGCTGCGCTCGAGCAGGGCATCGGCCGCGGCCTCGGCGCTGTCGTTGCGCAGACGCATCACTTCATCGAGTGTGGGAAGGCTGGTTGGCAACTGCGGGCAGGCCACCATCTCGGCCTGCCACACCGGCACGAAGGGTTCCACGCCACGCGTGTCGCTTCCGTATCCGAAGCCCAGCAGCTGGGTCAGGCGGAATGCGTTGCGGTTCATGCGCCATCCGGCTGCCCCGTGCACATTGGCATCCTCGCCGAAGACTTCGCGGAAGGCGGCCTGCGCACGTTCCATCTCCCTGCGCGTCCAGGCGGCGTCGGCCTCCAGTGCCCGTGCCATCCACGCGGCTCGGTCGTAGGCGTGGATGCCGACTTCGAAACCCGCCTCCCGCACCGCGCGCATGGCCTGCGCGCAGCGGCGTGCGATGTGCGGAGTGGGGAGCAGCCAGCCGTGCAGCAGGGCACGCCTGGAGTAGGACCTGAGCAGTTCGTTGCGCTCGCGCCGCAGCAGCCGTCCGAGGAGATAGTCCCGCACCTGCCGCCCGCTGCCGTCGGGTCCCAGGGTAAACAGGAAGGTGGCGCCTGCGTCGTGTGCCTGCAGCAGGTCGACCAGCGCAGCGAGCCCGTCGCGCGTACCGACGAAGGTGTGCACTTCGACGCGCAGCCCGATATTCATGCGCGCGGTCCCGGCGCAGTGGGGCAGAGATCGGACGCCGGCATCAGACGGCCGCTTCCAGCCTCGCGCCGACGAGCGCGCTGGCCGCATCCAGATAGGCCTGATCAGTGTCGCTGTCGATGCGCAGGACGGTCGCGTCCACTAGGCGCGGATAGTGCGAGACGATGGACCGGCCGTACGCCGGATCGTAATGCCGCTGCAGCAGTGCTTCGACCAGCGCGTCCCATTCGTGTGCCGCGGCCAGATCCTTCCAGCGCGCGATGGCCTGGTGCCCGTGCAGCACCACTAGGCGGTCGAGCTGACGGTGCAGCGCCGCGACGTCGGCCAGGAAGTGCGCATACTCGTGCTTGAGCAGGGATGCCCGCACGCGCGCGTCCGCGTCGATGCGCACACACGCGCTCGCCCACATGCAGTCCATCAGCGACTGTGGTACCTGCAGCCGCCCGATCTTCTTGCTCTCGGACTCCACGTAGACTACGCGCGCCGGGTCGAGCGCACGCAAGCGCTCCCACAGCAGGCTCTCGAACATCTTCTGCGTGGGCTGCGCACGATCGGGCAGGTTTCCCAGCACCGAACCGCGGTGCGCCGCCATGCCTTCGAGGTCGAGCACCTGGGCACCGCAGTCGCGCAACCGGTGCAGCAGGCGCGTCTTGCCCGAGCCGGTCAGTCCGCACACCACGCGGTAGCGCAGGCGCTGCGCCAGTGCGGGCGTCTCCTCGATGACCGCGTGCCGGAACGTCTTGTAGCCGCCCGCGAGCTGGGCCGCATCCCAGCCGACCTCGCGCAGCACATGGGTGAAGGATGCGCTGCGCTGGCCTCCGCGCCAGCAGTACAGCAGCGGTCGCCACTGACGCGGGCGATCGCGCAGCGGACCTTCCAGGTGGCGTGCGATGTTGGCCGTCACCAGGGCGGCGCCCACCTTGCGGGCCGCGAATGGCGAGACCTGCTTGTAGAGCGTGCCGACCTGGGCACGCTCGTCGTCGGACAGCACGGGCAGGTTCGATGCGCCCGGAATGTGATCGAGGGCGAACTCGGACGGCGTGCGTACGTCGATCAGCGCGTCGAATCGGGACAGCTGTGCGACGGTCGCCCTGTCGCGGGGCAGGGGCTGGGTGCTCACGTCATCGATGGTGTGGGATGCGCGGACAGCGTAGCACACCTGCGCGGACGTACCCGTCCGCGTCTCAGCGCAATCCGGCCAGCATGGGCCCGAGCCTGGTCCAGACCGTGTCGAGCATGGCGGGCTGGGCCTCGACGGCGGGATGGATGCCGTCGCCCTGGAACAGGGCGCGCCGGTCGGCGAACCCCTCGAGGAGAAAGGGCACCAGCGGCACGTTCTCGGCGCGTGCCACCTCGGCGTAGGCGGCCTGGAACTTCCGCGTATATTGCTGGCCGTAGTTGGGTGGAATCTGCATGCCGACGAGCAGCACCCGAGCGTCGGCTGCCCGACCGGCCTTCACCATCGCAATCAGGTTCTCGCGCATCCGCTCCAGGGGCTGCCCGCGCAGTGCGTCGTTCGCACCGAGCTGAATGACGAGTGCGCGCGGGCGATATCGGGCGAGCGCGGCCGGCAGTCGGTTGCGGCCACCGAGCGTGGTCTCGCCGCTCACGCTGGCGTTGATCACCTCGAACGCCTGCCCGTTCTCGGCCACGCGTCGACGCAGCAGATCCACCCAACCGCGACCCTGCGGCAGGCCGTAACCGGCCGAGAGACTGTCGCCGAAGACGAGGATCGTCGGCTTCACCGGCGCGGCCGCCGAGGCGCCGCTCAGGACCAGCAGCAGAACAAGGAAACGAATGACGGACACGAAGCCGATTGTGCGGGCGGTAAGCCTCACCAAGCAAGTCGACACGGGGCGCAGCCAGCTCACTATTCTCGAAAACGTCCATCTTGAGGTTGCGCCGAGCGAAGCGGTGGCGATCGTCGGTGCGTCGGGATCGGGGAAGACCACGCTGCTCGGCCTGTTGGCCGGTCTGGACCTGCCCAGCTCCGGGCGCGTCGAACTCGACGGCGCCGATCTTTCGGGATTGGACGAGGACGGGCGCGCGGAGTTGCGTCGCCGTCTGGTGGGCTTCGTGTTCCAGTCCTTCCAGCTGCTGCCGGCGCTGACCGCGCTGGAGAACGTGATGCTGCCGCTGGAACTGGACGGTGCCGGCGATGCGCGCGCTATCGCGACGGCACTGCTCACGCGGGTGGGGCTGGCGGAACGGCTCGATCACTATCCACGGCAGCTCTCCGGCGGCGAGCAGCAGCGCGTGGCGATCGCCCGTGCCTTCGCCGGCACCCCGCGCCTGCTGTTCGCCGACGAACCGACCGGCAACCTCGATTCGGCGACCGGCGAGGAGATCATCGATCTCATGTTCGAGCTCAACCGCGAGCAGAGCACCACGCTGCTGCTCGTCACCCACGACGAACGGCTGGCCGCGCGCTGCGTACGCCGTGTGCGCCTGGACGCCGGAAGGGTGGTGGCATGAGGGAAGGCACGAAGATTCTTCCGCGCAGTGCCACACCGCAGGCCGCTGGGTGGAGTGTGCGACGCCTGTCATGGCGGCAGGGGCTCGCGCTGTCGGCGCGGCTGCTGGTGCGCGACTGGCGTGCGGGGGAATTGCGTGTGCTCGCCATCGCACTGATCGTCGCAGTGGCGAGCCTGACCACGGTGGCGTTCTTCGCCGACCGTGTACGCCAAGCGCTGGACGTGGAAGCGAACCAGCTGCTGGGCGCGGATCTGATGGTGCATTCGGACCGGCCGATCGATTCGCGACTGCGACAACGGGCCGCGGCACTCGGCCTGGAGACGATGGAACTGGTGCGCTTTCCGAGCATGGCCGGCAACGGCGATGCCAGCGTGCTCACCGAGATCAAGGCGGTCGGTGCCGGCTATCCGCTGAAGGGCCGGTTCAGCATCCGCACGGCACTCGACCGCGCCCCGATCCGTGCCGACGGCATACCGGAGCCGGGCACGGTCTGGGTGGACGAACGCCTGCTCGTGCGTCTGGACGTGCGCATCGGCGAGCGCCTGCAGGTCGGCGAGCGCGAGCTGCACATCGGCGCGCAGGTGATGGAGGATCCGGAGACCAGCGTGGGCTTCCTCAACCTCGGCCCACGCCTTACCATGAACCGCGCCGACCTCGACTCCACGGGCCTGATCGCGACCGGCAGCCGCGTGAGCTATCGGCTGGGGGTGGCCGGTGCGCCGCGTGCGCTGCGCGTCTTCCGTGCCGATGCGCAGACGATGATGGGTCCGGGCCAACGGGTGGAGGACGTGCGCGATGCACGCCCCGAGATCAAGTCGGCGCTCGAGCGCGCCGAGAAGTTCCTCGGCCTGTCGGCGCTGCTCAGCGTGGTGCTCGCTGCGGTCGCGGTCGCGCTCGCCGCCCGGCGCTACCTGCGCCGGCATCTGGACGGGGTGGCCGTCATGCGCTGCCTGGGCGCCACGCAGCCGCTGATCCTGCGGCTGCATCTGCAGCAGTTCGTCGGATTGGGCGTGCTGGCGAGCGCGCTCGGCTGTGTGCTGGGGCTGGGCGGGCAGGCCGTGCTGGCGGCGTTGTTGGCGCCGCTGCTGGAGGTCGCGCTGCCGCCTGCGGGCATGCGCCCGGTCGCCCAGGGCTTCGCCGCCGGCTTCGTGCTGCTGCTCGGATTCGCCCTGCCGCCCATCTTTGCGCTGCGGCGCGTGCCGACCCTGCGCGTGCTGCGCCGTGACCTCGGCTTGCCGGACATGGCCGGCTGGCTCGGCTATCTCACCGGCGTCGCTGCGCTGTCCGGACTGATCCTGTGGCAGGCGCAGGATGCGAGAACCGGCTGGTACGTGCTGGCCGGATCCCTCGCGACCATGGCCGCGCTCGCGCTCGCCACTTTCGCGTTCCTCGGGCTGTTCGCGCGTCTGGGCCGGCGCGCGCCGTTCGCCTGGCGCTTCGGACTGGCGAATCTGAGGCGCCGGCGCTTCGGCACGGTGACACAGGCGGTGGCGCTCGGCATTGGCATGCTCGCCCTGATCCTGCTCACGCTGGTGCGCGGGGACTTGCTGGCGAGCTGGCGCCAGACCCTGCCGGCCGATGCGCCGAACCGCTTCCTGGTCAATATCCAGCCCGAGCAGATCGCCGATATCCGCGCCTTCTTTGCCGAGGAGGGCTATCCGGCGCCGGCGCTCCATCCGATGATCCGGGGCCGGCTCACGGCGATCAACGGCCAGCCGGTCTCGTCGGTGGACTATGGCGACGAGCGCGCGAAGCGCCTGGTGGATCGCGAGTTCAACCTGTCCTGGGCCGAGCGGCCGCAGGTGGACAACGTCATGGTGGCCGGGCGCTGGTGGGGCGCCGCGCAGCACGGCCAGCCGCAGTTCTCGGTAGAGGAAGGCATCGCGGCCACGCTGGGCATCGGCGTCGGCGACCGCCTGCGCTACGACATTGCCGGCAGCGTGCTGGAGGCCCCGGTCACGTCGCTGCGGCGGGTCCAGTGGGACTCGTTCCGTGTGAACTTCTTCGTGCTCGCGCCTCCTGGCGTGCTGGAGTCCTACCCCGCGAGCCAGGTGACCAGCTTCCACCTGCCGGCCGAGCGCAGCGCGATGATGGACCGCCTGGTCAAGCGCTTCCCCAACCTGCTGGTGATCGACGTCGCTTCGGTGATGGCGCAGGTCCAGCGCATCATGGATCAGCTGGTGAAGGCGGTGGAGTTCGTCTTCCTGTTCGGCCTGCTGGCGGGGTTGGTGGTGCTGTTCGCGGCGATCAGTGCCACGCATGACGAGCGCGTCTTCGATGCCGCCGTGCTGCGCACCGTGGGCGCCACGGGCAGGCAGATGCTGGCGGCGCAGGCCGCCGAGTTCGTGGTCATCGGTGCGCTCGCCGGCCTGCTCGCCTCCATCGGCGCGAGCGCGCTCGGTCACGTGATCGCGACGCGCATCATCGGTGTGCCCTACCAGATCGACCCGTGGGTGTGGGCGATCGGCCTGCTCGGCGGCATTGCCGGAGTGACGCTCGCCGGCCTGCTCGGCACGCGTCGCATCCTGCGCACGCCGGCGATGGAAATTTTCCGGTCCGTAGGGTGAGAGACGGATTGCCGACGTAGAATCCATGCCGCAGACAGGGGAATCATAAGAACATAATCAGGAGGACGCAGATGGAGAATCCAGCAGGGGAGATCGAGGAATTCCACTTTCCGCAGGTACGCACGTTGTCGATGGATGCGCCGTGGCGCTGGCTGCGCAGGGGCGTCGACGACCTGCGTGCCGCACCGGGCGCGAGCCTGTTCTACGGAGGCGTGCTCGCGGTGATGGGCTTCGTCCTCGGTCACTTCGCGGGACAGGCGGCCTACGAACTGGCATTCGTGACCGGGTTCCTTCTGGTCGGTCCCTTCCTCGCGATGGGCCTGTACGACATCAGTCGCCGCCGTGAGAACGGTGAGCGGGTCGCGCTCGGCGCGACCCTGATGGCGGGCCGCTCCAATGCACCGGCGATCGGGTTCTACGCCGTCATCCTCGCCCTGCTCATGGGGGTCTGGATACGCGTCTCGCTGGTCGTGGTGGCACTGTTCTTCGAAGGCGGCATGCCGTCGACGAGGACTCTGTTGCGCGACATCGTCGCCAGCGAAAACGGCGTCGTGTTCCTGATGGTCTATCTGGCGGCGGGATTCGGCTTCGCCTTGCTGGTATACGCCACCAGCGTCGTCTCGCTGCCGATGCTGCTCGACCGCTCCAGCATGGACACGCTCACCGCGATGATCACCAGCTTCAACGCGCTGCGTCTGAATTTTGCTCCGATGATGCTGTGGGCAGTCATCATCGTCGTCCTGATGGCTCTCGGATTCGCGACCTTCTACCTCGGGCTGATCGTAGCACTGCCCGTCATCGGCCATGCCACCTGGCACGCGTACCGTGAAACGGTCGAGCCGGGCTGAGGGTGCATCCGGAACTCCTTGTCCTTGAAGGCGGAAAGCAGCGCCGGCGGGCGGCGAAAGGAGTATGATCCGGGCCACGGATGCGGGGCGGTTCCGGTTCACCGGGCATGGACGCCCGTCCAGGGGATGCGCCCACATCGCACAGGAGTTCGATACACGCATGCAGTTCAGTGATCTCGGCCTGGCGGCCGAGTTGCTCCGCGCAGTCGAGGAGCAGGGCTACAGCCAGCCCACCCCGATCCAGGAACAGGCAATTCCTCCGATTCTGCTCGGTCAGGACATGATGGCCGGTGCACAGACCGGCACGGGCAAGACGGCGGCGTTCACGCTTCCGCTCCTGCAACGGCTCCTGCCGCAGGCAAACAACGGCGTCTCGCCTGCCCGGCACCCGGTGCGCGCCCTGATCCTGGCCCCCACCCGCGAACTGGCGGCGCAGGTCTGGGAAAGCGTACGCACCTACGGCCAGCACACCATGCTGCGCTCGACCTGCGTCTATGGCGGCGTATCGATCGATCCGCAGATGAAGGAACTGCAGGCCGGGGTCGAAGTGCTGGTGGCCACGCCTGGACGGCTGCTGGACCTGGTCCAGCAGCGCAGTGCGAACCTGTCCCAGGTGCAGATCCTGGTCCTGGACGAGGCCGATCGCATGCTGGACATGGGCTTCATGCCCGATCTGCGGCGCATCATCGGCCTGCTGCCCGCCCAGCGCCAGAACCTCATGTTCTCGGCTACCTTCCCGGACGACATCAAGAAGTTCGCGGACCAGGTGCTCAAGTCGCCGGTGCGCATCCAGGTCGCCGCGCGCAACACGGTGGCGGAACTGATCACGCACTCGGCCTTCAAGGTAGATCCGTTGCGCAAGCGCGAGCTGCTGGCCAACCTGGTGCGCTTGCGTGACATGCGCCAGGTCCTGGTGTTCACCAGCACCAAGCTCTCCGCCAACCGGCTCAGCCGCCAGCTCGAGCGCGACGGCTTCAACTGTGCAGCCCTGCACAGCGACAAGACCCAGGGCGAGCGCATGCAGGCGCTGGCCGACTTCAAGGAAGGAAAGGTGACCGTGCTGGTGGCGACCGACATCGCTGCCCGCGGGCTCGACATCGAGCAGCTGCCTCACGTGATCAACTACGAGCTGCCGCCCAATCCCGAGGATTACATCCACCGCATTGGCCGCACCGGGCGCGCGGGCATGACCGGCGAGGCGATCTCGCTGGTCGCGCCCGACGAGCAGGATCTGCTTCAAGGCATCGAGAAGATGCTCAAGAAGAAGATCCCGATGCAGCCGCTGCCGGCCGATCTGCTGGACGGACAGCCGGCGCGTCACGCCGGCCGCGCCGCATCACGCCGCCTCGCCGCACCGGCGCGCGAGCCCTCCGCGGCAGTTCAGCCGGCGCTGTTCGGTGCAGGCGACCAGACTGCGTCCGTGCCGGGCAAGCGCCGCCCGCAACAGATCGCCGCCCTGTTCCTGCCGCCCGTCGTCGCCAAGCAGGACTGATGGGCTCCGTGCATTCGCCTGCCGCGCGTTCGCTTTCCGCGGACGAGCGCTTCCGGCGGCTGGCCGCGCTTCCCGATGAGCGCATCGACCTGATCGAGGGTGCACTGCTGATTGCCAAGTGCGCCAACGCGGATGTCGACATCGAGCATTACGCAGACCGCATGGAAGTCCTCGCGCAGCAGTTGCGCGAGCGGGTGCGTGAAGACGATTCGAACGCCGCGCGCATCGGCGCACTGAACCGGTTCCTGTTCCAGGAGCAGGGCTTCGGTCCGAACGCCGAGGACTACTACGATCCGCGCAACAGCTATCTGAACGAAGTGCTCGAACGCCGCATCGGCATTCCGATCACCTTGTCGATCCTGTACATGGAGCTCGGCCGCCGCATCGGTCTGCCGTTGCAGGGCGTGCCATTCCCGGGACACTTCCTGGTGAAGTGCCCTCTCGACGAAGGCCTGGTGGTGCTCGATCCCTTTTCGGGCGGTGCATCGCTGACAGTGAAGGATCTGCAGGAGCGTCTGCGCGAGGTCCGCGGCGGCGAAGTCTCGCGCGCCATCGTGGTGGGCATGCTGGGCTCGGCCACCTCGCGCCAGATCCTGGGACGGATGCTGCGCAACCTGAAGTCCATCCACCTCGAGAAGGAGGACTATCTGCGCGCGCTGCCGCTCATGCACTGGCTGCTCATGCTCACCCCCGACGATGCTGGCGAGGTACGCGATCGCGGCATGGCCTACGGGAAGCTGGAGTGTTTCCGTGCCGCGGTCACCGATCTGGAGAAGTATCTCGCCCTTTCTCCCGGCGCCGGCGACCTCGAGGAGGTGCGCGGCCAGCTCATCGATCTGCGGCGCAGTGCCGCGCGCCTGAACTGAGCGCCCCGGCGGCACCGGGAACCGCGCGATGAGCGTGCGCGCCTCGCCCTATCTGCTGCTGAGCCTGGCGCCGATGTTCTGGGCGCTGAACATGGTGATCGGCCGCGCCATGCGCTTCGACATCCCGCCCGTGGCGATGAGCTTCTGGCGCTGGGCCCTCGCCGGCCTCATCCTGCTGCCCTTCGTCGCGCGCGAGCTGCGCGCGCAGTGGCCGGCGATCCGCGCCTCCTGGCGCATCCTCGCGCTGCTGGGCGTGCTCAGCGTCAGCCTGTTCAACACCCTGTGCTACATCGGCCTGCAGTGGACCACCGCCACCAACGGCACGCTGCTCAACTCGGTGATCCCGGTGCTGATCATCCCGATCGCCTGGATCCTGGTGCACGAGAAGGCGCGGCCGCGCCAGAGCGCCGGCGTGGCGCTGTCGCTGCTGGGCGTGCTGGTCATCGTGTCGCAGGGCGATCCACAGGTGCTGCTGCGCCTCGAACTGAACCGTGGCGACGTGTGGCTGTTCGTGGCGATGGTGCTGTGGGCCTTCTACACCGTGCTGCTGCGCTGGCGGCCCAAGGAGCTCAGCGGGCTGCCCTTCCTCGCCTGCATCGTCTACTTCGGCCTGCCGCTGCTCGGCGTGGCCTACCTGGTCGAGCTCGCCTCCGGCCGCGGCTTCTCCTTCACGCCCGGTGTGGCGCTGAGCTTCGCCTATTTCGGCATCTTCCCCTCGATCCTGTCGAATCTGTGCTTCAACCGCGGCGTGGCGATGGTCGGCCCGAACCGAGCGGGCGTGTTCGTGCACCTGATGCCGGTATTCGGCATCGTCCTGTCCGCGCTGTTCCTTGGCGAGCGCCCGCAATTTCACCACTTCGCCGGCATGGCGCTGGTGTTCGCCGGCATCGCGCTGTCGAGCAGCGGCCGGCGCCTGTGAGGCGGACGTGGGCCCGGAGGATTTCGCCAACCGGCTGGGCAAGAACGCGCGGCACTGGCGCAAGTGGGCGCGCCGGCGCGGCATCGAGTGCTTCCGCGTGTACGACCGCGACATACCCGAGTTCGCCTTCGCGATCGATCTGTACGGAGCACGAGCCCATCTGCAGGTGTACGAGCGCGGCGGCGAGGTCGATGCCGCGCAAGCCGCAACGCGGCTCGATGCGGTGCATGAAGTCACGGCACGCGCACTGGAACTGCCGCGCGAGGCCGTCGTGCCGAAGATCAGAGCGCGCCGGCATGGAGCCGAGCAGCATGAGAAGACCGGCGTGCGCGGCACGGACTTCGTGGTGGACGAGGGTGGCCACCGCTTCCTGGTCAATCTGGACGCCTATCTCGACACCGGCCTGTTCCTCGACCACCGCAATACGCGGGCGATGGTCGCGGCCGAGGCGCAGGGCAGGCGCTTTCTGAACCTGTTCTGCTACACGGCAAGCTTCACCGTGTACGCGGCCGGTGCCGGCGCCGCCTCCTCGGTGAGCGTGGACCTGTCCAACACCTATCTCGAGTGGGCGGCGCGCAACCTGGCGCTGAACGCCGTGGATCAGCGCGCGCACGTGCTGGAGCGGGCCGACGTGCTGCACTGGCTGGACGAGGCCGCACGGGCAGGCCGCGTGTTCGACCTGGTCGTGCTGGATCCGCCGGCGTTCTCCACCTCCAAGGCGATGGCAGGCGTGCTCGACGTGCAGCGCGACCACCCTGCGCTGCTGGCACAGTGCGTGCGCCTGCTCGCGCCCGGCGGGGTGCTGTACTTCTCGACCAATCTGCGCAGTTTCAGGCCGGAGCGATTACCCGACGTTCTGGCGGGGGAGGAGATTTCGGCGCGCACGGTGCCGGACGATTTCCGCAACCGGCGGATACACCGGTGCTGGAGGCTGGTGAGGCGCTGATCCGTTGCTTGGGCCCGGCATGCCGGCGGGATGCGCGTGGTGCGAGCCGACGCTCCGGCGCAAGCAGGCAAGGCGCTTATTCTGTTCCGGCTGGATCCCGGCTCTTGCCGGGATGACGGAGAGGCCGTCGCCCCGGCGAAAACCGGGGCCCAGCGCAGACAGACAGGCTCTTCACCGCCCTGGATCCCCGACAGGCGCAAGCCGGGGCCCAGCGAGTGAGAGAGCATTCTCGCGCAATTCTGAATCCCGGGGTTCGCCGCCATGGCGAAGGAATGACGTATTCTCGCTGGAATCACCGAAGCGAGATCGTCACTTCGGCGCCGGCTCCACCTTGTCGTTTACGACCTGCACACGATCCCCCACCCGCAGGCTCGCCAGCTGATTCTGCTCGAACAGGCCGTAGCGTCCGTCGTCGAAGCGCACGGTTACCTCGTAGTGGATCTCGAGGATGCGCTGGCGCATGGTTTCGCTGCCCGCGGCCCCGACGAAACTTCTGGTCTCCTGGCCCTTGCCGAAGGTCATGCCGAATACCGGTCCGACCATCGGTTCGGAATAGCGCCGACCCTCCAGGTACTGCTCGGATGTCATGTAGGTCGACACTCCGCGGCGGTTCGAGCGCTCGCGCTCCACGCTGCGAACCGAGCGCACCACGCCGCAGTTCCGGCACTCTCGTGGGGTTGCGACGTTTGCCGGCGCAGGCGAGCGAGTCGCGTCTTCCTCCGGCATCGGTGGGGGCGGCGGGATGTCCTCGGCACCACTCCACGCGCTCAGTGCCAGCAGGGCAGCGGCGATGCACCTCGCCGAGGCGGTTGCGGGTCTGTACCGCGCGGCCGGCGGGGTCATTCGGGAATCCCCTGCAGGTAGTAGAGCGCGGCGAGCAGTACGCTGGGTTCGCCCAACAGACTGAACCAGCGGTCGAACACGCCCTCGATGGCACCGTCACGGAAGAGCCTCGCGAGGCCGCGGTTCACCGCCAGGCGCAGGTCCGGATCGTTGCGCGGCAAGGCCAGGGCATACGGCTCCACCGAGAAATCCTCGTCGAGCAAACGCAGTTTCTTCGCCCCCTCGGTAGTGAGCCCCAGGCTCAGCAGGATCAGGCGGTCCGAGGCATAGCCGTCCAGCTGACCGGAGGACAGCATCGCCAGGCCGTGATCGGGCGAGTTCACCGGCACCACCTGCGCATCGATCCTGCGTTGCTCCAGCGCGCGCTCGAGCTTGGCCGCGGTGGTCGTGCCCGGGACCGCGCCGATGCGCTTGCCCGCCAGATCCTTCAGGTTCATGGTCTGGCTGTCCGCCTGCACCAGCACCGTGCCGCCGTCGATGAAGGTCATCAGGCTGAAATCGACTCGCTCCTGCCGGCTCAGTGTCCACGTGGTCGTGCCGCACTCGACGTGGACCCTGCCTTCCTGCACCGCAGCCAGGCGGTTCTGCTGGGTCAGCTGCACCCACTGGATGCGCAACGGCTTGTTCAGGTGCTTGCCCATATCCCGGGCAACGGCCTCGCACAGCTGCACCGAGTAGCCGGCAGGCGCGCCGCCCTGCTCGAACGAGAATGGCGGTGCCGAAGGCAGATAGCCCATGCGGATGACGCCCGACTGGCGGATCTCGTCCAGCGCACCGGCTGCCAGGGCGGGCGTGGAGAGAAAGGGCAGGCACTGTGCGAGGAGTGCGAACAGGAAAGCGTGCAGGCGCGGCAGGAATGGCGTCATGGGTACGATGCGCTCGGGTCCGGGGTGCGTGCGCCGCTGGCGGCAACACGTGCGGCCAGTATAGCCGTGCGGGCTTCAGCGCACGAACATCAGCCCGATTCTGTATTGCGCCGGCAGCCTGCGGTCATAGTCGAGCATGCTCTCGCCCCAGCCGCCGAAATACTGGAAGTGCAGGTAGCCGTTCAGATTGCCGATGGCGACACTGCGCAGCGGATAGCTCAGGTCCATCTGCACACTCCAGCCCTCGCCGGTGCCCTCGCGCAGCAGGCCGGTGAGCTGCCAGCGGTCTGCCTTGCCGATGGTGGCCGAATAGTCCACGTAGCCGCGATACTCCGCGATATCCGGATTGTCTTCCTTGTCCAGATAAGTGTAGATCTTCGGCGCGAACGTCACCTGCCACTTGCCGGTGCGCCCGAGAGTCAGGCCCGGGCGCACGTAGGCGATGTTGATGCTGCGCGATTCGTCGCCGCCGCGGCCGTTGGATTCGTGACCGAGGCCGAACTCGGCGCTCAGCCGTACAGGCTGGGTTTCCCCGTGCCACACATCGTTGTCCGCATAGAACAGGCGCGGCTGGTAGGAGGTGTCACGGAAGGGATTGGAGCGGGATTCCAGATCCCACAGCGAGCTCTGCGTGTAGCCCAGGTAGAGGTGCGCGAGGGCCGGAATCCGGCGTGCGAGTCCTGCGTTCTCGTTGAACAGCCGGTACTTCAGGCTGAGCTGGAACTTGGCGTTGGCGCCCCCGTGCGAACCGGCCGAGAAGTACACCGGTTCGTAGGCGCTGAGCGCAGCCGCGAACGCGCTCTCGCGGGTGAGCAGCGGCGAAGTGGAAGCAGTTGCGGCAGGTGATGCAGACGCTGCGCCCGCCTGCGCATCGGGCTGCGCAACCTGGTCAGCGGGCAGCACCTTAAACATCACCGCACGCGCATCCCCGTCCTGGCCTCGCGCCATGATAATGCCATGCACGTCGAGGGGCAGACGCACGCGATACGCGATGCGACGGAATGCCTGAGGCGCGATCTCGATCTCGCCGGTGTCTGCACCGGCTTCAGAAGCGGAATCGGGATCGCGCTGCAGATCGACCTGGAACGCCTGGTCGTTGGCGATCAGCCGCACTCGCAGGACGTCACGCACCGCGTAGCGCAGAGGCTGTCCGCCGTCGTTGGTCACGAGCAGGTCCATGCGCACGATGCTGCCCGCTGCCACGTCCTCGGTTGGGGGCAGCAGCAGCTCACCGCCCAGGGCGATCCGGGCAGCGCACAGGCATGCGGCGGCGGCCGCCATGCACAGCCGCGCCACTGCGGCCCTACCGCGGCTGCGCGTCGTCCAGGCCGCCCGGTGCAGGGGCAGCGTCGGGCGCGGCCGAATCGTCATCGTCCACGCCCAGCTCTTCCTCGAGCTCCTTGAGCGTCTTGCGTCTCGGAGCGCCGTCCGCGCTCTCGCCGGGAGGTGGATTGCCGTCATGGATCTGGCTCATCCGGCGCTGCAGATAGGCGTCGCGCAGGAAGGCGTAGCGGTCGATCGCGGCCTGATCCAGCAGCCGCTCCGCGTCCAGGAGATTCGCACGCAGATTGACGATGCGGGTGCCGAACACGGCCCAGCCGAGCGCATCGCCCTCGAAGATGTAGAACTCGGGATCGGTGAAGTAGTCACCGGCCCATCCCGCCGTATCGCGCACGGTGCTCGGGCCCAGGAAGGGGAGAACGACGTAGGGCCCGGACGCGATGCCCCAGTGGCCCAGCGTCTGGCCGAAGTCCTCGTCGTGCTTCTCCAGGCCCAGCGGTGTGGCGATGTCGAAGACGCCGAACAGCCCGGCCGTGCTGTTGACCACCACGCGGCCCACATCGGAAAGCGCCTTGCCGAGCTTGAACTGCAGAAGGTTGTTGACGGCCGAGGTGATGTCGTGGAAGTTGCCGAAGAAATTGGTGACCCCGCCGCGCACGGGTGGCGGCACGACCTTGCGGTAGCCCTTGGCAACTGGCTTGAGCGCAACCTTGTCGACGGTCTGGTTGAACTCGTACATATTGCGGTTCCACTGCTCCCATGGATCCTGTGGATTGGGCCCCGATGCGCAGCCGACAAGCGACAGCACGCACAGAGCGAGCGCGAACCGAACCGGTGAGATGGGCATGAAGCGTGCGCCTCGTTGTTCTTGCACACGATTATATCAACGGCAAATGGGCCGGCCTGTTGAGTGCGGTGGTTTGCAAAGCCCGTCCGAATGGGTCAGGATAGGCGCCCATTTTTTCCGGCGCCGGCCAGTGGCCGGGCGCCTCGCGACACCACCGGAGGAAGGAGCAGACCATGGATCTCGGCATCAAGGGCAGGAGCGCGCTCGTGTGTGCGGCCAGCAAGGGACTCGGCAAGGGGTGTGCCTTCGCACTCGCCAGAGAGGGTGTGAACGTGACCCTGGTGGCGCGCACGCAGTCCACTCTCGAGGCCACCGCGGAGGAGATCCGCAAGGCGACCGGCGTGCAGGTGAAAACGGTCGCGGTGGACCTGACCACGGCCGAAGGCCGTGCGGCCGCGCTCGCCGCGTGCCCGGCGCCGGACATCCTGGTGAACAACAACGGCGGCCCGCCCGCGGGCGACTTCCGAGACTGGGACCGCGACGTGTGGATCAAGGCGCTGGACGCCAACATGATCACCCCGATCGAACTGATCAAGGGCACCATCGACGGCATGATCGCGCGCAAGTTCGGGCGCATCGTCAACATCACCTCGGCCGCGGTGAAGATGCCGATCAACATCCTGGGCCTGTCCAACGGGGCGCGCACCGGCCTCACCGGCTTCTGCGCGGGCCTGGCGCGCCAGGTGGTGATGCACAACGTCACCATCAACAACGTCCTGCCGGGACTGTTCAGGACGGATACGATGATGGGACGCATCGAGGCCGGCGCGAAGATGGCTGGCAAGTCGTACGAGGAGACGCTCGCCGAGCGGCTCAAGACCATCCCCGCGGGACGCCTGGGCGATCCGCAGGAGTTCGGCCAGCTGTGCGCCTACATCTGCAGCGCGCAGGGCAGCTTCTTCACCGGCCAGAATTTCCTGATCGACGGCGGGTCGTATCCGGGAACGTTTTAGGAGACACACATGAACGCACCGACCGAGCATTTCTCCATCAAGCTGAAGGACCAGACGCTGTTCCGCCAGCAGTGCTACATCGACGGCCAGTGGACCGATGCCGACGGGAAACAGGCCATCGCGGTGACCGATCCGGCCACCGGGGCCGCCATCGGCAGCATCCCGAAGATGGGGGTGGCGGAGACGCGCCGCGCGATCGAGGCGGCCGACCGCGCTCTGCCGGCCTGGCGCGCCAAGACTGCCAAGGAGCGCGCGACCATCCTGCGCAAGTGGTTCGACCTGATGCTGGCCAACCAGGACGATCTGGCGCTGATCATGACCAGCGAGCAGGGCAAGCCGCTGGCCGAGGCCAAGGGCGAGATCACCTATGCGGCCTCGTTCATCGAGTGGTTCGCCGAGGAGGGCAAGCGCATCTACGGCGACGTGATCCCGCAGCACCAGGCGGACAAGCGCATCGTCGTGATCAAGCAGCCGGTGGGCGTGTGCGGCGCGATCACGCCGTGGAACTTCCCGGCGGCGATGATCACGCGCAAGGCCGGCCCGGCGCTGGCGGCCGGCTGCACCATGGTGCTCAAGCCGGCCACGCAGACGCCGTTCTCCGCGCTCGCCCTGGCGGAGCTGGCCGAGCGCGCCGGCGTGCCCAAGGGCGTGCTGAGCGTGATCACCGGCGGCGCCAAGGAGATCGGCGGCGAGCTCACCTCCAATCCCACCGTGCGCAAGATCACCTTCACCGGCTCGACCGAGGTCGGACGCGTGCTCATGGCGCAGGGGGCGGCCACGGTGAAGAAGATGTCCATGGAACTGGGCGGCAACGCGCCGTTCCTGGTGTTCGACGACGCGGACCTCGACGCTGCGGTCGAGGGCGCGATGATGTCGAAGTACCGCAACGCCGGGCAGACCTGCGTGTGCGCCAACCGCATCCTGGTGCAGGATGGCGTCTACGATGCCTTCGCGTCCAGGCTGGCGGACAAGGTGGCGGCGCTAAAGGTCGGCCCGGGCACGGAAGCCGGCGTGAACGTCGGTCCGCTGATCGACGAGAATGCGGTGGCGAAGGTGGAAGAGCACATCCAGGATGCCGTGGCCAAGGGCGCCAAGGTGGTCGCGGGCGGCAAGCGCCACACCCTCGGCGGCCTGTTCTTCGAGCCCACGCTGCTGACCGGCGTGAATACCACGATGAAGGTGACGCGGGAGGAGACCTTCGGTCCGGTGGCACCGCTGTTCCGCTTCAAGACCGAGGAGGAAGGCGTGGCGATGGCGAACGACACCGAGTTCGGCCTGGCCAGCTACTTCTACGCGCGCGACATCGGCCGCATCTGGCGCGTCGGCGAGGGCCTGGAGTCGGGCATCGTCGGCATCAATACCGGAATCATCTCCAACGAGGTGTCGCCCTTCGGCGGCGTGAAGCAGTCCGGTATCGGCCGTGAGGGAAGCAAGTACGGCATCGAGGAATTCCTCGAGGTGAAGTATCTGTGCATGGGTGGAATCTAGAGACCCGTCATCGGGGGAAAGCCGAATCGTCCGTCATTTCGAATCGTCCGTCATTCCGGCGAAAGCCGGAATCCAGTCAGGACAGAGAAGGGCCCTGTCTGTGTAACCCTGGGTCCCGGCTTTCGCCGGGACGACGAATGGTCCGGTCCGCCATTCCGGCTTGCGCCGGGATGACGATGGTCCGGTCCGCTATTCCGGCTTGCGCCGGGACGACAATGATCCTCTTTACGCCAAGATCCTGCCCCGGGCTAACCCCTCCCGAGGCAGGACCCATCGGGACGACATGAGGTCCTGCGTGCGGAAGCCGCTCAGATCATCCGCTCCGGCCGGACCCACTGATCGAACTGGTCCGCGCTCACGTATCCGAGGGCGAGTGCGGCCTCGCGCAGCGTGCTGCCTTCGCCATGCGCCTTCTTCGCGATCTCGGCTGCACGGTCATAGCCGATGTGCGGCGTGAGAGCGGTGACCAGCATCAGTGAGCGCTGGAGCAGATCATCGATGCGCGCGCGGTCGGGTTCGATTCCGCTGATGCAGTGATCGTTGAAGGATCGCATGCCGTCCGCGAGCAGGCGAATGCTCTGCAGCGTGGCATGGGCGATGAGCGGCTTGTAGACGTTGAGTTCGAAGTTGCCGCCGGCCCCCGCGATCGCCATGATGGTCTGGTTGCCGGTCACCTGCGCACAGAGCATCAGCATGGCCTCGGACTGCGTCGGATTGACCTTGCCTGGCATGATGGAACTGCCGGGTTCATTCTCCGGCAGCCGCAGTTCTCCCAGTCCTGCGCGCGGCCCGCTGGCTAGCCAGCGCACGTCGTTGGCGATCTTAGACAGCGCGGCGGCAAGCGCCTGCAGGCCGCCATGCATGCGCAGCAGCGCATCGTGCGCGGCGAGTGCGGCGAACCTGTTGCGCGCTTCGATGAATGGCAGGCCGATGGCGTGTGCGATCTCGTCGATCGCCTGTGTGGCGAACGTCGCCGGTGCGTTCAGACCGGTACCGACCGCGGTCCCGCCCAGCGCCAGCTCGTGGAGTTCGGGCAGCGTGCCCTCGATCGCCGCGCGTGCGCGATGCAGCTGCTCCGCGTAACCGGAGAACTCCTGACCCAGCGTGAGTGGCGTCGCATCCTGCAGATGGGTTCGCCCGATCTTGACGATGTCGGAGAAACGCCGGCACTGCTCATCGAGTGTCGCGGCGAGCGTGCGCAGTGCGGGGAGCAGGCGCTCGGCGATGCAGCGTGCCGCGGCGATGTGCATGGCTGTCGGTATGACGTCGTTCGACGACTGCGATCGGTTCACGTGGTCGTTCGGATGCACCAGGCGCCCTCGTCCGCGCGGACCGCCGAGCAGCTCCGAGGCCCGATTCGCCAGTACCTCGTTGGCATTCATGTTGAGCTGCGTGCCCGAGCCGGTCTGCCACACCGATACCGGGAATTCTTCCTGATGCTCGCCTGCGAGCACCTCGTCGGCCGCGCGCCTGATACCTTCGGTGACATCGGGAGGCAACAAACCGAGGCGACAATTCGCCATCGCTGCCGAGCGCTTGACGAGAATCAGCGCATACACGAGTTCGGCAGGGAAGCGTTCACGCGAGATGGCGAAGTACTGCAGGGAGCGCTGCGTCGAGGCACCCCACAGACGGGACGCCGGAACCTCGATGCTGCCAAGGCTGTCGTATTCGAGTCGCGTGTGCATCGTTTTCACTCGCGGAAGAAAGGAAGCCGTGAGGAAGGAACCTGTCTTTCGCTGACTCCGCCGGGGGAGGGGAAAAACCGATTCGGACCGCACGGCTTCGACTTGTATTCAGCATCTTGCGTGCCCATTTCGAAGCAAAGCGGGCAACCGCTGGAGGGGCGGGTAAACCTTACAGCACTCCGCGCTGTTCGTCATTGCTGCAATGCGCCACCTTAGGCGCATTCAAGCGACCTGACGTCGCGTTGCGGCGCGCCGCAGCACCAGGCGCACTTGCGCGGTGAACCCGAATACGATGGAACGAACAATGCTAGAGCGTCCCGCATGACTACACTCGTACTGAACGACCCCGAGCTGTTCGTCGAACTCGATCGACTGATCCGCTCGGCACTGAATTGCCGCACCAAGCTACTCGCCTTCGGCCGTCGCGGGAGCACGCAGGCCATCGGCTTCATCGCTCGCACGAGCGCGAGCGCGCTCGCGGTGGCCGCGCACGAACTTGCCGACCTCGTGCGCAGGCTGGGCGGGCGTCCTTGCGTCGATTCGCGCCGGCAGGATGTCGTCGAGGCGAATGCCCTGACCGCCGAGCAGGAGCAGGATCTGCTGCGCGCATGTGAATCCGCCATCGCGGAGGTCGCATGCGAGTATCGCGATGCGCTCGAATGGAATCTTCCGGAACCGGCGCAGGAAGTTCTGATGCGCCAGTTCGGCGTGCTGATCGCCAACTTGGAACACGTGAAGGCTTTGCGCACGCGCCTGGACCAGGCGGCCGGCCTGAATGACAGGCAGGCTGCCACGTCGGCAGGCGGTTCCGTCGGATCTGCCTGATCACGCGTTCGTCGGCCTCTGAAGGTCCGGGCGCGCTTGCGCGCACCGGCGTGATAAGCTGGTAGCGCTTATGCCATCCGGAACTCCAGAAACGACCGAGGCTGTCCTTGCCTCGCTCCTATCGGCGCTCTCGCACGACATGCGTGCCACCATCAACGGCATCAACGTGTGGACGCACATACTCGAACGCGTCGCCGACCCCACGGCGGCGCGTGCGGTGGAAGGCATCCGCAGATCCATCTCGCAGCAGACCGAACTCGCGCAGGAGATCTCCGATTTCGGACGTGACGTGTTTGCGGCACCGGGAGCGCAGCCTGCGGACATCGGCACCATTCTTCTGGGCCTGCGCGAGGAATTGCGCGCAGGCGCACGTCTGGATCTTCGTCTTCCGCCTTCGGGCACGATGGCGCCGGTCGGGGAGCGCGCGCTGCGCGCGCTGCTGCGCTTCATACTGGGCGATGCACTCACCGGATTGTCCGAACGCGGCCGGCTGCAGGTCGGTGTCGAGGAGGCGGACGCCGGACAGTGCCGCCTGCGCGTGGACGTGCTGGAGCCCGGGACCGATCGCCTCGAAGCCCACGCGCGCCGTCCGTTGCGGCAGACGCTTGCCCTGCTCGCGGCGCGTGCCCACGGACTGGATCTGGATATCACCGTCGGGCACAGCACGCTGATCTTTTCCCGCCCCCACTCCTGAATCTCGCGCTTCGCGGGATCTCCGCGGCACATCGATTGCTGAAGGCTGTTCGTCTGCGCATCCGCTCGGACAAGCATCGAAATGACATGACGGAGGGTTCGACCGATGAGATTCTTACGCATTCTCGTAGTGCTGCTCGTGGCCGGATTCGGCGCCGTACAGATTCAGGGTTGCACTGCCACCGATACCCGGCGCTCGGCGGGCGAGACGATGGACGACGGAGCCGTCACTGCGAAGGTGAAGACCGCGTTGTTGAAGGACGAGGACGTGAGCGGGCTGGCTGTCAACGTGAACACCTATCGCGGCGTGGTACAGCTCACCGGCTTCGTGGATGACGAGACTCAGCGCAGTAAGGCGGAAACCATCGCCAAGGACGTCTCAGGCGTACAGTCGGTGAAGAACGACCTGCAGATCAAGCCGAAGAGCTGATCTCGCGAGGCCAGCATGAACCCCCGACCCCGCGCACCTGATACACGCGGGGCCGGTTCTCCCGCGGAGGGCTCCGGCGCACGGCCCCTGCGCGCAGCGCTCGCGGCAGCCGTGTTCCTGGTGGCGGCGTGCGCGACCCAGCCGCCTTCACTCGCGCCGCCTCCACCGGGCAGCATCCCGAGCGCATCCCCCGCGCCCCGGGTACATGGTACGGGCGGGCCGCTGCCGGCGGCCACATCCAAGCGCATCCTCCGCAAGCTCGAGAAGCAGGCACCGGGGGATCTGCTCGCATATCACCTGCGTGCCATCGAGAACATTGTCACGGCGCCCCTGCGCGTGGGCAATTCCGCGCGGCTGCTGATCGACGGTCCGGCCACGCACGATGCCATGTTCGACGCGATGGCGCGTGCGCGCGATCACGTCAAGCTCGAGACCTACATCCTGGATACCGATCCGGTCGGGCAGGAGCTGTCCGCGCCTTTGGCGAGAAAGCGGGCAGAGGGGATGCAGGTCAATATCATGTTCGACAGTGTCGGAGTGCTCTCTACACCGCCCGAGTACTTCGACGGACTGCGTGCCAACGGCATCGCATTGTGCGAGTACAACCCGGTGAATTCGCTCAAGGCCAGAGGCGGCTGGCGGCTGAACAATCGCGACCATCGCAAGATCCTGGTGGTCGATGGCCGCATCGGCTTTGCAGGAGGAATCAACATCAGCTCGGTGTATGCGTCCAGCTCCTTCGCACGGATGCGGCGCAAGCCGCCGGTCGAGGACGGCTGGCGCGACACCCACATCGAAGCACGCGGGCCGATCGTGGCGGACCTCCAGCGCCTGTTCCTCGACGCGTGGAAGCAGTAATGCGGAGGGCTCGACGAAAAGGCTGGCGCGTACTTTCCAAGACTCGCACGGGAGGGTGACAAGGTCATGCGGGTCGCCGCGGGCGAGCCCGGGGAAAGCGAGATCTACGCGGCGCTGCTGTCCGCGATCGAGCGTGCCGACACCCGCATCTATCTCACGATGGGCTACTTCGTGCCCGATCCGCGCACGATGGAGGCGTTGACCGGGGCGGCGCGACGGGGCGTCGACGTACAGCTCGCACTGCCTGGGGTCAGCGACTTCTGGGAGCCGCTGTACGCGGGTCGGTCGAACTATCAGACGCTGCTCGATGCTGGTGTGCGCATCTTCGAGCGTCACGATGCCATGCTGCACGCGAAGACCGCGGTGATCGACGGCGTATGGTCGACCGTCGGTTCCACCAATGTGGACTGGCGCAGCTTCGTCCACAACGCCGAAGCCAACGTGATCGTTCTGGGCGTGGATTTCGGCGGCCAGATGGAACGGCTTTTTCGGCTCGACGTGGAGCACTCCATCGAGATCGACCCGGTCAGATGGGCCGATCGCGGCATCGCGGCGCGCATGAAGGAATGGTTCGCGCGCCGCTGGGAGTACCTGCTCTAGGTCTTGCCGGGATCACCCGTCGTCTGCTGTCCCGGCTTTCCGACGATGTCCAGCTGCAGCTCCTGAATCAGACTGAGCAGATCCTCCGCGTGCTCCTCCTCCTTGGCCAGGATCTCCTCCATCGGGCGGCGCGTGGTGGGATCGTTGTTGCACAGATAGATCACCATGTCGCGATAGCTCTCGATCGTAATGCGCTCGGCCACCAGGTCTTTCTTGATCATCTCGGGCAGCGAATTGCCTTCGACGTACTCCGCGTGGCTGCGTGCAGTCAGGGTATCGGGTGAGAAGTCTGGCTCTCCCCCGAGTTGGACGATGCGCTCCGCGATCTGATGGCGTGGACCTGCTCCTCGTTGGCATGCTCGAGGAACTCGGCCGCCACACCGGCCGAGGTCAGGCCGCGTGCAGTGAAGTAGTGGCGCTTGTAGCGCGGTGTGCAGACCAGTTCGGTGGCCAACGCTTCGTTGAGCGGGCGGATGACGACGTCCTTGTCCGCGCCGTAGCTGGGGGTGACTGCGCCTTCCTCGAGATGCCGGCGTGCGCGCTCGCGGATGGCCTGGATGTCGGATACGAAGTCGTTCATGTGCGCTCCCGCGTTGTTGCTCGAACCACGTCCGACAGCAACCGCTGTGCCGCGGGCAGCGGCATGTGGGTTGTTCGATGAAGGGCAGGTATCCCTTTCCATGGAGCTCATCATGTTCAAGTCATCGGTCGTGACTCTGGCCGTCGTTGCAGGGTTTGGGTTGGCGGGTTGTTCGAGCCGGGACAAGCTGGACAATTCCGAGAAGGGCGCGATGATCGGCGCCGGTGCCGGCGCAGCTGGCGGCGCCGCGGTTTCCGGCGGCAGCGCGCTCGGCACGGCGGCGGGCGCAGCGGTCGGCGGCGTGGTCGGTCATGAGGTCGGCGAGAGGAAGGACGACAAGGATTGACGAAGGGTCATCCCGGCGAAAGCCGGAATCTAGCCATACTACCCTGGCTTGATCTCGTGCGCGCGCAAGGCCTCGAGGATAGCGAAGTTCAGCGCGCTCACTAGCTGATCGCGCCGGTGTGGGTATCCCAGGTTCCACGCCTGCAGCTCGAACTGCATGTTTCCTGCGACGTTCAGCAGGCGCACGGCGGGCGGTGGCACGGACAGCACGTCCGGATTGCGGCGCGCCACCTCGAGCAGAAGTTCCTCGACCGCGCGCGGGGCAAGGCCGTGCTGAACCGGTACTGGAATGCGGATCCGCACGAGCGTTTCGTAGTATCCGAGGTTGACCACGTTGTCGGTGACGAAGCGCTGATTCGGGACGATGATCGCAACCCGGTCATTGGTGACGATGGTCGTGCGCCGCGCGCCGATGTACTTGACTTCGCCATCGGCGCCGGCGATCTCCACGCGGTAGCCGATCCGGATCGAGCGATCCAGCATGAGGATCAGCCCGCTGATGAAGTTGCTGAAGATGTTCTGCAGCCCGAAGCCCACGCCGACCGCGAGCGCACCGGCGAGCACGTCGAGGGTGGTGAGATTGATGCCCGCGGTCTGCACGATGGCCAGGAAACCGACCGCCAGGAAGGTGTAGCGAACGATCGATCCGATGGCCTGCCGCGTGCCGACGTCGAGGTCGGTATGGTGCAGCAGCCGGTTGACGGTCCACGACCGGGCGATGCGCGCCAGGTAGATCAGGACGACGGTCAGGACCGCTGCCCACGGCAGACCGAACAGCGTGACTGGACTGCCGCCCAGCGTGAACAGGCGGATGTCCCACGCCGCGATCGGAGCGAGCAGGCGGTCCACGAGAAGGTTTGGGCGCTGACGAGGGGCGATGTGCCCCGCGCCGTCCGGGCCTAGCTCAGGCGGCGCAGCTCCACGTTAGGCAGCTGCATCAGCCGACGATACTTCGTGACCGTGCGTCGCGCCACGCGCACACCCTGTTCGGCCAGCATGTCGGCCAGCCGCGCATCGGACAGCGGCTCCTCCGGCTTCTCGGACTGGATGAGTTCTCGGATCAGCGCCCGGATTGCAGTGGCCGAGCACACTCCACCGCTGGAGGTCGAGAGCTGGCGCGAGAAGAAGTGCTTGAACTCGAACAGGCCCCGCGGCGTGGACATGTACTTGTTGTTGGTCACGCGCGATACGGTGGACTCGTGCAAGCCCAGCTCGTCCGCGATCTGCTTGAGCGCGAGCGGTCGCATCGCCACCTCGCCATAGTCGAGGAACTTCTTCTGCCGTTCGACAATGGCCTCCGCCACGCGCTGGATGGTGGCAAAGCGCTGTTCGGCGTTGCGTATCAGCCAGCGCGCTTCCTGCAGCTGCTGGCTCAGCGGCGAGCCGCCGTCCCGGGGGCTGCGCCGGAAGATGTCGGCATAGACGCGGTTGACGCGGATGCGGGGCAGCACCGCCGGGTTCACCGTACACATCCATTTGCCGCGGATCTTGCGCACGATCACGTCGGGCACGATGTAGCGAACGCCATCGTCGCCGTACTGCGTACCCGGGCGGGGATCGAGTTTGCGGATCAGCGACAGTGCATGGCGCAGGGAATCCTCGTCACAGCTCTCGATGCGCTGCAGCCGGGCCACCTCGCGGCGGGCAACCAGGGGCAGGTGCTCGCGTGCGACGCGACGCGCGAGTTCGCGGTAGGGCGTGTCCTGGGGCAGCGCCTGCAGCTGCAGATCCAGACATTCGGCCAGGTCGCGCGCCCCCACGCCGCAGGGATCGAGGCACTGAACCAGGCGCAGGGCGGCGCGCAGATCGTCCGCCTCGACCGGCGGATCGATATTGCTGCCTTCCATCGCCGCGGCCAGTTCCTCCAGGCTTTGCCGCAGATAGCCGTCGTCGTCGAGCGCCTCGATGATGACGTGAGCCAGGGCACGGTCACGCGGTTCGAGTTGGGCGATCATCAGCTGATTGCGCAGGTGATCGCGCAGGCTGACGGCAGGCTCGATCCAGTCCGTCCAGTCAGACTCCGAATCGTCGCCGTTGCGACTGCCGGCGGAACGCTCGCTGTACGAGTCCGATAGTGCAGGGCCCGCATCGTAGCTGTCGTCGGTTGCAGTCGCCGGCGGTTCCTCGGGTGGCGCATCCGCCGCCGCGGGCTCGTCGTGCGTGCCTGCGATGCCCGGTGCCTGGGGTTCTTCGACGTCCTCCTCCTCGAGGAAGGGATTGCTCACCAGCGCCTGACGAATCTCCTGCGCGAATTCGAGCGAGGACAACTGCAGCAGACGCACCGACTGTTGCAGCCTCGGCGACAGCGCGAGCGTCTGCCTCGTCTTCAGGGACAGGGTACGTTGCACGGGAAGGCCTCCTCGTTCTAGTTGGCCTTCCGCAAAGGCAATGCGCATGCCTGCGAGTGCGATCCCGTTGGAAACCCGCAAGTACTTCTGGACAGACTGGTTTTTGATGTCTGTCGCAAACAACGTGCATGCGCACGCCACGTGCCGTGAGCCCCGTGTACTGTATATTTTGCAAGGTCGGCAATATCGGTCAATTCGCCGGGCGGGCGCGGCAGACATCGAGCCACTCGTGTTTCGAGCACGTTTCCGGCGGGAGCGGCCCAAGGCCAGCCACCTGCTCGATCCGGTCCGCGCCTGCTAGCTCGCCGCCACTTCGATGCGGTTGTCGACCGACTGCACGCCCTCGACATTGCCGGCGATCTGGGCTGCCCGCAGCGCCTGCGCCTGATCCGCCACCTTGCCGGTCAGGATCACCGTGCCCTGCATGGTCTCGATCGAGATGTCGATGCCGCTCACGCCATCGCTTGCCATGAGTGCCGCCTTGACTTTGGCCGTGACCGCGGCATCATCCGGCGCCGCGCCGGCCTGTTCATCCGCTGCGGCGAGATTGTCGCCTGTGGTGGTATCGGTCTGCGGTACGGTCGCGGGGGCCTGTGCGGTGCTGTCCGGCATGATCGTACTATCGGCGGCGCCGGTGGTGGTAGCCCTGATGCGGACCCGCCCCCTCGGGAGAAGCGGATTGCTGCCTTGGGTTCCGCAAGCGCTGTGCCGAAGTGCCGGCATGCGGGGTGCTAGGCGATGCTCGCAGCGGATCGATTCGACATCCACCATGAGGAGATCGAAATGAACGAACGCGACGAGTTCCAGTTCCCGACTTCGAAATCGCGGCGCCGGGGCAATGGATCGGATGGGCACTCGGCGATGGGCGCGGGCATGCGCGACTCGCTCGCCGATGCGCGGCAGCGCATCGGCGAGACCATGACGAGCGCGCACGAGCGCTCGCGCCAGATGGTGGATTCGACTTCGGGCTACATCCAGCGCTGGCCCTTCGGCGCTATCGCCGTGGCCGCCGGAGTGGGACTGCTGCTCGGCTGGATGCTCGCGGTGCAGTCGCGCGAGGACGAAGAGTCGATCGAGCGCTCGCGCTGGTGGCGCTGAGTCCTGCCTCCGTGCGGAATCATGGCGAGCGGGTCACGTGCGCGCACCCGGCACGTGCACCGGTGCGCGCCGCGTCGGCAGGGGCAGCACGTTGTCGCGACGCTGCTCGATGGTGTCCAGCAGTTCGAGTGCTGCCTGGGCCACGCGCTGCGCGCTCACTTCACGCAGGCAGGCGTGGTGCTGCTCCGGGCACACGCTCTTGTAGCAGTACTTGCACGTCACGTCGTGGAACAGCACACGCGAGAGCACGCGCCAGGGCGTGTGCTGCGGATTGGTCAGCGCATACAGATCCACGACTGGCGTGCCGAGCGCGGCGGCGATGTGCACCGGTCCGGTGTTGTTGGCGATCAGCAACGAGGCGCGAGCGATGACCGCGGCCAGTTCGCCGAGTTCTAGCTGTCCGGACATTCCAACCGCGCCGCGCGCGCCGTGCAGGCGTACCGCCTCCACCAGCTGGCGCTCCTCGATCGCGCCGGTGACCACGAGCTGGTGATCGGTGTGCGCAGCGAGCAGCCGCGTGGCTTCGGCGAACTGCGCGGGCGCGTAGCGGCGCGACGGTGCGGTGGCCCCCGGATGCACCACGATGAAGGGCCGGGCAGGGTCGATGCCGGCCTCGTCCAGCTTGTCCATCGCGCTGGCCTGCTCGGCAGGATCGAGTTCGAACGAGAGATGGTCGTCGCTGGTGGTAAAGCCGACGCCCGCCACGAGTTCCAGCTGGCGGCGCACCTCGTGCCGGATGGTCGTGTCCGGCTCCGGCTCCGTCGCCCAGTCGGTGAGCAGCTGATAGGGATTCTCGCGCACGTGCGCGAGCCGCAGCGGGATGCCGGCCAGCCAGGTCATCGTGGCGGCCGGCAGCGCGCTCTGGGAGTAGACGGTGAAGATGATGGCTGCGTCGAAGCGACCTTCGGTCAGCTGGCTCAGACAGCGCAGGCCGCTCAGGGAGGGCGCCTGCCACACGCTCTTCACCCACGCTGCGTCGTAGCGGATCACCTCGTCGATCTCGGGGATGTACCGGGCGGCCGCGGCGCCTGCATCCGAGGTCAGCAGCGTGATTCTGCGCCGAGGTTCTGACTCCTTGATTGCCCGCAAAGCAGGCGTGGTCATGAGCACGTCCCCGAGATTGTCCAGCCGTACCGCCAGGATGTTTCGCGCTTCGCCCCATTTCTCCGCGCTCACCGTTTCGCGCACCAGCTGCATCGCACCCGTTCCTTCCAGAAATTCTGAGCCGGTTCGGCAACCGCCGTGCCGGCGGCACGTCGTCGTGCCAGGCGGGCACGTCCGATGCTGACCGCTGTATTCCCCCGGGAGAGCCCATGCATACACTGCTGGACGAGGTCGTACTGCCGTTCGAGGACGAGGCTGGCGCTGCGGGCGGGCGGCGGGCCGCGGCTGGCGCGGCTGTGGCCGGAACGGCTGTCTCCGGGGCGATTGTCTCCGGGGCGGTTGTCTCCGGGGCGGTTGTCTCCGGGGCGGTTGTCTCTGGCGCGGCGGGGGGCGGTGGGGATGGATTCGACCCCGTCCTGCACGCAGTGGCCCGTGCGGAGGAAGTGCTCTCGGCCGAGCCTCGCGGCGGAACCCTGGTCGCCGCCTTCGGCGCGGGTGGCGTAATGGGCGCCGCGGCCGCGGCACTGCTCCTGCCGGCCCTGCCGGCGCTCGCCTTCGGCGCAGCGCTTGGCGCCTATGCCGGCGTGCTCGGTGCCAGCCTGTGGGTGAGCACGACGGCGGGGGTGCGCCTCAGTCGTCGTTCCTGATGACGCGGATGTTGCCGTCGCTCTCCATGTAGGCCCGCTTCACCTGCGACAGATCCTCGACAACGTTCTCGCGCATCTGCGCGAGCAACTCTTCCTCTGTCATGAATTCCCGGCGCAGATTGCGCTGCTGCAGTCTGCCGTCGCGCACCAGCAACAGGGGTTCGGGCAGGCGGCGCAGCGGAGCGAAGCGATAACGCCATGAAATCGAGCGCGACGTTCCAGGCGATGATGGTCGCCACCAGCACGAAGCCTTCGCTCACGCTGTCGTAGCCCCCGGACATCGCGTTCTGGGCAGCGTCGGCAATCACCACCAGCACCAGGACGTCGGCAATGACGATCGATCCCACGTTGCGCCGCAGGATGAGGCGGAAGATCACGAACAGGAACCAGTAGACCGCAGAGCCGCGTACGATCAGTTCGAGCGGCGAGACGCGAAAGGCGAACAGCGGGGCGAGATCAAGGGCGGTCATGCAGTCCGCCCCCCGGGTTCGCCGGTCAGGAGATCATGAAGTAGCGGCTGCGTCGGCGCAGCCGCCTTGTCGGCCGCGCCAGCAGCGCGGAGATCACCAGTGCGGATAGCGCCGCGACGGACAGCGCGGCCCGCGCCACCTGCCCCGCCTCCCACCGCAGACGAAGCGATTCCCAGTCGACGGGCAGCGATGCCGCGCCGAGATTGGCCACGCGCATGTCCACCGGATAGACGACGGCCCACCATACGATGAATGCGATCAGGAGGGTTGCGGCAGCCGCCAGCGACCACCAGAACGCCCTGGCGTCATCACGAACCATGCCCAGCAGCACGAAGGCTGCCCCCACGGTCGCGATCTGCAGCAGCGAACCGGCGCTGGCGTCGAGAAAGGCCTCGTGCATGTTCATCGCGTACAGCCAGTTGCGGCCATGCATCGCCAGCCGCGCCGGCATGTCCCACAGCTCGGCGAAGCACAGGCTCACCAGGAGTGCGGTGAGCAGGATGGTGAGCGTGCGCCAAACTTTTAACGCCATGTTTCTTCGCACTATCGCGGACTCCACGAAAGGTAGCGGGCGAGCGCGTCCGTGTCCAGCACTACGACATATATACACGCTGATGATTCCGTCAGCAATGACAGTGCCGCTGCGGAATGGCGCTTGCGGTGCGGGTGCTATGCCCGGCATCGAGGAGGGATCATGGGCGAACAGGACACGACGCTGCCCCCCAGCACCAGGATCGGCAGCCCGGACGCGAACATGAGATGGACCCGGCTCCGAAGTCGTGGGGACGGAACTATATTGGGTCAGGCCGGCTGCGCGGGAAGGTCACGCTCGTCACCGGCGGCGACAGCGGCATCGGCCGCGCCGTGGCGATCGCGTTCGCCAAGGAAGGCGCGGACGTGGCGATCGCCTACCTGGAGGAGACCGAGGATGCGGCGCGTACGCGCGAGGCGATCGAGCGCGAAGGCCGACGCTGCGAGGCCGTGCGTTGCGACATCGCAGAGGAAGGCGCCTGCCAGGATCTGGTCGGGCGAACGCTGCGTACACTGGGCCACCTCGACATCCTGGTCGACAACGCCGCCGAACAGCATCCGTGCCAGAGCATCGCCGAGATCAGCGCCGAGCAGCTGCAGTGCACTTTTGCGACCAACATCTTCGCCATGTTCTTCCTGGTGAAGGTGGCGCTGCCCCATCTGCAGCACGGCGCCCGCGTCATCAACACCACCTTCGTCACCGCCTACCGCGGCAGTCCCCACCTGCTGGACTATTCCGCCAGCAAGGGCGCGATCGTCTCCTTCACCCGGCCTCTCTCCCTGTCCCTGGCGAAGAAGGGGATACTGGTGAACGGCGTAGCGCCCGGACCGATCTGGACGCCGCTGATTCCCTCCACCTTCCTGGAGGAGAAGGTGGAGCGATTCGGTGCCGACGTGCCGCTGGGGCGACCCAGGCAGCCCGACGAGGTGGCGCCGTGCTTCGTGTTCCTGGCCAGTGATGCGGCGTCCTACATGTCGGGCCAGATCTTCCATCCGAACGGTGGAGAGGTGATAAACGGGTAGTTTCTGGCAAACGGATGGGGTCCTGACGCAGGTCAGTTGACATTTGTCAGTAGAAATTACAGTTGAAATGTATGATTTACCTGTCTCCGGTGAAGGTCGGCGTAAAAGATACAAGGGCTTACGCGTTCCAGAAGGTGGTCCGGGTTCTGCTGAAGTGTCCAGACTGAGCCGACCCCACGGCTCGGGACACCACTAGAACACTTATCAGGAGGCTCGCCCCGTGCCGCATATCCTGATCGTCGACGACGATCGCGAAACCGTTGAATCCCTGGCGGAACTCGCAAGAGCCGAGGGCTTCACCGTTTCCAAGGCGGACACCCTGCGCAACGCGCGGTCGCATCTGGTGCGCCAGGTGCCTGATGTACTTCTTACAGATCTCCAGCTTCCCGACGGCGAGGGCACCAGTCTGGTGGCCGATCTGGAGTCGCCCGAGAACACCGAGGTGGTGGTCTTCACTGGCCACGCCACCATGGAGAGCGCGATCCGTGCCCTGCGCGCGGGCGCCACGGACTATCTGCTCAAACCGATCGATGTCAGCCGGCTCAAGGCCATCCTCGACCGCGTCCCGCGCAGTGCCGATCTGCATGCCGAGATCGGTGAATTACGCGAGGAGCTGCGTAAGCTCGGCCGCTTCGGCCACATCCTGGGCAATTCCCCAGCGATGCAGACGCTGTACGAGCAGCTCGCGCGGGTCTCGCCGACCTCGGCCACGGTGATACTGATCGGGGACAGCGGCAGCGGCAAGGAAGTGTGTGCCGAGACCATCCACGAAATGAGCCGGCGCAAGCGCCATCCCTTCCTGCCGATCAACTGCGGAGCGGTTTCACCGCAGCTCATCGAGAGCGAACTGTTCGGCCACGAGAAAGGCAGCTTCACCGGCGCCGATCGCCAGCACAAGGGCTTCTTCGAGCGCGCCAACGGCGGGACGATCTTCCTGGACGAGATCACCGAGATGCCGATGGAGCTGCAGGTGAAACTGCTGCGCGTGCTCGAGACCGGAACCTTCTTGCGCGTGGGAACGACGACGCCGATCGCAACGGACGTGCGCATCATCGCTGCCACCAACCGCAATCCGGAACGTGCCGTGGCGGACGGGCGGCTGCGCGAGGATCTGTTCCACCGGCTCAATGTCTTCCCGGTGCAGATTCCGCCGCTGCGCGAGCGCGGCACCGACATCGAGCTGCTGGCCGAGTACTTCCTGGATCAGCACAACCGCGAGCAGGGAACGCACAAGACTTTCTCCCGCGCGGCGATCGCCAAGCTGTATTCGCACACCTGGCCCGGTAACGTGCGTGAACTGCGCAACTACGTGCAGCGCGCATATATCCTGTCGGACCAGGTGATCGAGCCGGACATGGCGACTTCGAACTTCGTGGAGCCGGACAACGCGGAGGTCCTGACGGTGCGCATCGGCACGCCGCTGGAGGAGATCGAGCGGCGCGTGACCTTCGCGACGCTGGCCAGCTGCGGCAACGTCAAGCGCCGCGCGGCCGAAATCCTCGGCATCAGTCTGAAGACGCTCTACAACCGTCTCGAGGCGTACGCCAAGAGCGGGGCGGTGGTGCCCGGTGTTACCCCGGCCTCGGTGGCTGCCGAAGCACGCGTCGATCACGACGAGCCCTCCGCCTCACCGGCCCCGGGCTCGTTCTCGGCCTCGACGTCCTCGCCGCTGGGGGCGACCTCTCCACGGCCCGGCTGATCGATCTTCACCGTCGATCCATTGGCGGCGCCTGCGGGCGCCGTTCTTTTTTGCGTCGGCACCCCGATTGCTCCGCGATGGCGCGGCGACGACGCCTCCAGGCAGCGCGCCACTCCTTTCCCTGATCGGGGTCTGTCATGTGCTTGATCGATGAAGAAGCGGCGCGCGCAGCCGTTGCCCTTGCCTTGCCCTCGATCGAGCGAGCCATGCGCGTGTGCATGGAGAGCATCGTCGTCGCGGTGTCCGGCATGCAGCCCTGGTACGACGAGGCGCTGGCTGGCGTGGTCGCCTGTTTCCTGCGTGCGATCGCACAGGGCCGCGCCGCCACCGCTGCGCGCGAAGGCCCGTTCCTGACCGGCTGAAGCACATGGACGCGCAGCATCGGCTGGACGAACTGCGGCGCTGCCGGCGCTGTCCGCTCTGGGCGCGTGCGACGCAGGCAGTCGGAGGCGAGGGAGACGAACGTGCGCGTCTGATGCTGGTGGGCGAGCAACCCGGGCAGGAGGAGGACCTGGCGGGCAAGCCGTTCGTGGGTCCGGCCGGCCGGCTGCTCGACCACGCGCTGAGCGAAGCCGGCATCGCGCGCGAGCGCGTGTATCTCACCAACGCCGTGAAGCACTTCAAGTGGGAGCCGCGCGGTACGCGGCGCATGCACAAGACCCCGGCGCAGCGCGAGATCGAGGCGTGCGAGATCTGGCTGCAGCAGGAACTGGCCCGCATCCGCCCCCGGATCGTGGTCGCACTGGGCGCCACCGCCGGTCGCGCGCTGCTGGGCGGGCCGGTCACCATCTCCATGCTGCGCGGCCGGGCGATCGAGCGTGACGAGTACGCGGTGCTGGTAACGTATCACCCGTCGGCGGTGCTGCGCGTGCCGGAGAAGTCGCGCCAGCAGGAGCTGTTTGCCGCACTGGTGGAGGATCTGCGCCTGGCGGCCGACCTGGCGTCGGTGAAGAACTGAGATCTCAGGCCGCGCGCAGCGGGCGATCCTCCGGCACGGACAGGGCGTCGGCGCCCGAGCGCTGCCACAGTTCGCGGAACAGCGCCTGGCGCTCCAGCAGTTCCGCGGCGCTTCCCACATCCAGCGCCCGGCCAGCGGACATGAGGATGACGCTGTCGACGCGCGCGAGCAGGTGCATCCGGTGCACCGAAGTGACGATGGTGGCGTCCGGAAAGGCGGCACACAGTGCAGAGAAGACCTCGGCCTCGGTGGCCGTGTCCAGGCTGGAAGTGGGTTCGTCGAGCAGGATCAGACTGCTGCCCGCCGCCGCCAGGATGCCGCGTGCCAGGGCGATGCGCTGCTTCTGACCCCCTGACAGCGTGAGCCCGCGCTCGGATACCGGCGTATCCGGCCCCTGCGGCAGCGACGCCATGACCTTGCCGAGTCCGGCGATGCGGATTGCCTCGCTCATCGCCGCCTCGGCCATCGGAGCGCCGAGCGTCAGGTTGTCGCGCACGCGGCGGTCGAAGCGCAGGATCACCAGTGCGATCAGTGCGTATCCGGCGAGCGCGAGAGTACCCGCCGCGCGCGACAGCAGCATGAGCGCCACCAGCGGCCCGCCCAGATTGACCAGGTTCTGCAGGTAGATGAACTGGCTCTGGGCGAAATTGACCGATGCCGTACCGGCCTTCTCCAGTCGCACCTGCGTCTTGCCGGTTATGGTGCGTCTCGTGCCAGATCAGCGGCAGGCGTGCCACGCGTGCGTACAGGGTGCCGCTCAGCGTCTCGTGCACGCGGATGCCGACCGAGCGCTCGATCACCCGTCCCGGTCCGTGCAGCGCCCAGGACAGCCCGGTGGCCAGCAGGATGAACAGCACCAGCCAGCCCGCGTGCGCCGCCTCGCGTCCGCCGGAGAGATGGATGGCGTTGATGGCCTGGGCCACCAGCCACGGTATGACCAGCTTGACGAGCTGCGAACCGATCAGCAGCGCGCTGGCCAGCGCGACGCGGTGGCGTTGACCTTCGGAGAACTCCCAGAACGCGCGATACAGGGCGGAGAGACCGCCGGGGGCGGGCGAGGCGAGTGGCTGCCGCGACATGAAGCGGGATATCGACTGCGGGCGCGCACTGCATAGGGCAAAACCGGCCGCGCACAGCGGACACGGCTGAAACTTTCGTGTGCTGTCGCGCGCACGCGACGCATGAACACACGTACAGCATGCCGTACATGCCGTAGTGGCCTGACCTGCACCCGTCAGTGCTGCCGGGCGAGCAGGGCGCGCAGCGGGAGGGACAGGGCGAGCGCCGCGAAGATGGCACTGAGGTCACGCCCGGACAGGCGCAGTTCGTATCCCGGAGTGAGCCGGTGCGGCATCAGGTGGTAGTCCACCGCGTAGGCCAGCGCCGAGACGGCCGGCCCGGCGGCCAGCGCACCGAGCATGCCGCCGCCGGCCTTGCGGCGCACGGCCTCGTACACGGCTGCCCAGAACACGCACGCGGCGTGATTGGTCGCCAGCCCGGTGCCCGTGTAGCGTGCCGAAGCGCGGTCCTGGTGTCCGGCTTCGTCGCCCCACAGCACATGGCTGACCGCATTCACCGGCGCCAGCGCCGGGCTGCCTTCGTGGCGGGCGGCGGCTGCCGCGGTCGTGGCAATGCCCGCGATCGTTCCGGAGATCAGGGCGTCGACGATCAGTCTCATGTGCTCTCCTTTGTCGACGCGTGGCATCGCGTCATTCAGGCGATCCTCGCCGCCACCGGCGCGGCAGCCGGGGTCAGGGCGGCTTCCGCGGCTCTCTTCCCGGCCAGGAAGGCGTGATCGGAGTTGTAGTACTCCCACTCGGCGTAGCGCCCGGCGAGGATGATGTCGTGGCTCAGGAGCCACTCCCGGATCAGATCGACACTGGCCGCACGCGCATGGTCGTAGACCACGTAGGCGACGGGCAGGTCGAGCTGGTGTGCGGCGATGATGCGGTCATCGTCGCGGATGATGCCCACCCGGCAGCAGTCCTCGATGCAGCGCGCGATGAGGGCGTCGCCCTCGACCGGCAGCAGCTTCTGCGGCGAATGGCTGATCTCGCCGGTCAGGCCGAAACCGCCCGGCGGATTGCAGTGCGGACTGGCATTGCCCTGCACGAAGATGCGGTGGAACACGGTGTCTTCGGGGTAGTAGATCCAGTGCTTGTCGGTCAGGCCCTCCCGGCCGATGCCGAGGTTCACGCAGCGGACCGACACATGGCGCAGGCCGCGGGCGGCGGCACGCACCTCGGGCGGCGCCTCCTCCCCGAGTGCCTCGACCAGCTTGGGCAGGGCGAGGGTGCTGATCAGGCGTTCGTAGCGGTACATGCTGCCGTCGGTGAGCCGCACCGTGTGCCGCCGCGGCGACACGGCGCAGACTTCGGCGTGATGGCGCAGTTCCCCCTGCAGCAGCGGCAGAAACCCGTCCATCAGCGCCTGGAATCCGCCGCGCAGCGGATAGCCGAAACGCGCATCGGGTCCCATCGGCTTGGGCGCCGGGGACAGTGCGCCTTCGATCATTTCCTCCAGATTGGGAAGCTGCACCCGTCCGCCCAGCCAGGAGGTCTCCGTCTCGTTCAGCGGCACCGCCCACAGCTTGCGGTTGTACGGGATCGCGAAGTGCCTGGCCACGTCCGCGCCCCAGACGCTGTAGATGAACTCCTCGAAGTTGTGCGGGGCATCACGCACCGCAGCCCCCGCAGTGCCCTCCTGCAGCGGGCCGAAGCGTGCCTCGATCGCGCCAACCAGGCATTCCTCGAGCATCTGCGGCGGCAGCCCGTAGAGCGCGCCCTGGAATGGATAGCGCGTGTACACGCCGTAGGACCAGATCCAGGCCTCGCGATCCTGCCAGTGCACGTTGTCGCCCAGCGCTTCTGGTACAGCGAGAGCACGTACGGATCCCGGGAGAACATGATGTGGCCGGCGTAGTCGAAGGTGAAGCCCTTGTCCTGCACCAGCCGCCGACCGTGCCGGCCCGCTCCAGCAGCACACTTGACGCGCCGAGGTGGCAGGCCGCGCTCAGGCCCGTGGGTCCGGCGCCCCGCACGATGTGCTCGTAGCCGGGTGCGCGCGCAGCGCATCGACTGCGCTGTGCGCCGCTTCATCGTTGAGCACGCGCACCGCGACCATTGCGCCGTCCTTGCGGCCCGGACTCGCGTCCAGCTCGTCGGCCGCGGAGTCGTCTCCGAGCTTGGCCATGGCACCGGCGAACGATCCGGTATACGCCCCGAGCGCGACGATGCCCGGCGCCAGAGCTGGCCCGATACCGGGGATGGCGGCGGCGACGACCCCGACCGCACCTCCCGCCGCTGCGCCGACACCGGCGCCCACGTGCGCCTCCTGCCGTGCGCCTCCTGCCGTGCGATGGCGTTGACGTTGCCGATCGTGCGTTTGATTCGATGGGCATTGGCACTGTCGTGCCGGCGGCACGATGATTGCCGCTCGCCTGACGCGGCGCCGTCGTGGAACGTGCGGGCATTCCGTGCACGTCCTTCACCACGAGGATCGACAGCGCCAACGAGAAGAGTCGCATTGATCAGCGAGCATGCTTCGCCGCTGGTCCTTGTCGGCAGCACCGACGCAGGCGGACAGAACGTATATGTCGCGCAGCTGGCCGCGCATCCTTCACGGCGCGGATACGACGTCGACGTGTTCACGCGCCGCGACAAGGCGCTGGCACGCACGGTGGTCGACTGGAGGCCGGACGTGCGCGTCGTACACGTGGATGCCGGGCCTCCCCGCTTCATGGCGAAGGAGGACATGCTGCCGCACATGCATGAGTTCGCGTGCAACGTCGTGGGCTTCTTCCGGCGACAGGGTGACAGCTACGCACTGGTGCACGCGAACTTCTTCATGTCCGGCATGGTGGCCCAGCACATCAAGAGCGTTCTGAACATTCCCTTCGTCGTCACCTTCCATGCACTGGGCCAGGTGCGCAGGATGTTCCAGGGCGATGCCGACCGGTTCCCGGCCTCGCGCGTCCAGATCGAGGGGGCGCTGGTGCGGGATGCCGATCGCATCATCGCCGAGTGCCCGCAGGATCTCGAGGATCTCACGCACCTGTACGATGCGGACGTGCGCAAGATCTCGGTCATTCCCTGCGGGTTCGATCCGGCTGAGCTGGCTCCTGCCGGTCGCGCGGCGCGCGCCGGACTGGGGCTGCGCGAGGACGAGTTCGTTGTGCTGCAGCTTGGCCGCCTGGTGCCGCGCAAGGGGGTCGACAATGTCATACGTGCCGTGGGCGAACTGAAGCGGCGCTACGGCGTGGCTGCGCGCCTGCTGGTCGTCGGCGGCAACGCCGAACATCCCGGAGCGGAGGCCACGCCCGAGATCGGCAGACTGCACGGCGTCGCCTGCGAGGAAGAGGTCGCCGATCGGGTCACGTTCACCGGCAGGCGCACGCGCGATCTGCTGCCTGCGCTGTACGGTGCCGCCGACGTGTTCGTCACCACGCCCTGGGACGAGCCCTTCGGAATCACCGCTATCGAGGCGATGGCCTGCGGGGTTCCGGTGGTCGGCTCCAATGTCGGGGGCATCAAGTACAGCGGGTGGATCAGCACACCGGCTTCCTCGTGTCTCCCAGGGATCCGGTCGCACTGGCTCAGCGTCTGGCCGTGCTGCGCGAACGTCCCGACATCGCCGCAGCCATGGGTCGTGAAGGCCAGCGCCGCGCGCGCCAGCTGTTCACCTGGAAGCGCGTGGCCGCACAGGTGGCCGGTCTGTACGAGGGTATGCTGCCGGCCGATGACGGCGAGGCGCTGCGCGCCGGGACGGTCGCATGAACGCGGGCGATGTCCTGCAGGGCAAGGTCGCGCTGGTAACCGGTGCTGGCAGCGGCCTGGGGGCCGCCCTGTGCGAGGTGCTCTGCCAGGCCGGTGCCATGACCATCGCCGCGGATTTGCGGCTCGAGGCTGCCCAGAGTATCGCCGGGCGCGTCCGGGGCTTCGGTTGCACCTGTACGGCACTGGGCATGGACGTCGGCGACGAACGCGCGGTCAGTGTCGGGATGGAAGAAGCCATCGCGCAGTTCGGCGGACTCGACATCGTGGTGAACAACGCCGGCACCGATGTCACGCTGCCGTTCGACGAGCCGGCAGTGGCGGACTGGCAGCGCATCCTCGCCACCAACCTCACCGGGCCGTTCCTTGTCTCACGCCCCGTGGTGCGCAGCATGCGTGCGCGGGGCGGCGGGCACATCGTCAACATCGCCTCGACCGCAGCCAAGCGGGCCTGGCCGAACGCGAGCGCCTATCGCGCCAGCAAATGGGGCCTGCTCGGCCTGTCGCACGCGTTGCACTCAGAACTGCGCGGACAGGGCATCAAGGTCAGTGCGGTGGTGGCCGGAGGCATGCGCACGCCCTTCCTGCTGCATCGGTTCCCGGACATTGATCTCGCCTGTCTGCAGGAGCCGCGCAACGTGGCGCAGGCGGTGCTCGGCCTGCTGATGATGCCGGCCAAGAGCGTGATCCCGGAGCTGATGGTCCTGCCGATGCGCGAGACATCATGGCCGTGACGCGGCGGGCACTGTTCGTGGGCAAGGACGGGACACTGGTCGAGGACATCCCGTACAACGTCGATCCGGCGCAACTGCGCTTTACCCCCGGCGCGGTGCAGGCCTTGCAGCACCTGCACGCATTCGGATTCGCACTGTTCGTGGTCAGCAATCAGACGGGTGTGGCACTCGGGCGCTTCGACGAGCGCGCGCTGCTCGGCGTGGAGCGTGCGCTTCGCGAGCGGCTCGCCGTGGCCGGTGTCGCGCTGGCCGGCATGTACTGGTGCCCGCACCACCCGCAGGGGACCGCGCCGCGCTATGCGCTGCACTGCGACTGTCGAAAGCCGTTGCCCGGCCTGCTGTGGCGGGCCGCGCGCGAGCACGGTCTCGATCTGGCGACGTCCTGGATGCTGGGCGACATCCTCGACGACGTCGAAGCCGGCCGGCGCGCGGGGTGTCGCACCGTGCTGCTCGACAACGGACACGAGACGCAGTGGCAGATCACGCCGCTGCGCTTGCCGCACCTGCTGGCGTCCGACACGCGGTGCGCGGCTGACGCGATCCTTGCCGTGGAATCGATGGCTGCGTCCGCCACGCTGCCGGCAGCCTGATCCTGACACGCAGGCAGGCAGTGGGAATGGAAGCGGTCGCGTGCGCCGTGGCAGTCTCCCGGCGACAGTTCCCCCGGCCAGGCCGGGGGCGTCAGCGCTCAGAACTCGTAGTTCACGCTCAGCGTCCAGGCGTCCACGTCACCACGCCCGACGTCGCTGTCACCGACATTCTCGAAGCGCTCCCATTCGGCGCGAACCCCGACGCGTTCGGAGATCGTGTACTCGGCGCCCAGGCCCCACGCGAAGTCGACGCCGCTGTCATCGTCGTCCAGGGCGGCCAGATTCGCGTTGCGTTCGCGGTCCCAGTACACGGCGCCGAGCTTGCCCAGGATCGACAGGCGGTCCAGCGCGCCGATGGGGATGGGGAACTTGCCCACCGCGTGTGCCGTGATGCCCCAGGTCTCGATGTCGCCGCGCACGCCTGGTCCGCGGAAGTCGGCGTCCGGCAGGTTGATGAAACCGAGTTCCGCCGACAGCCATTTGTTGATCTGATAACCGCCATAGACCTTCCATGCGATGCCGTCATCGTCGCAGCGTGTGCCGCCCGGGCACGGGCTGTCCAGGTCGGCGCGGCCGATGCCGCCGCCGACGTAGAAACCGGCGGTCTCGTCGACGAACTGCGCATGCGAAGCAGAGGGAAGAAGCAGTGCGCCCGTGCATGCGGCCGCACCGATCAGGACGGCGAGGCGTGTACGGTTGTGGTGAGCATCGATCATGTGCATTGCCGAGTCTCCGTTGTCCAGGGATCGAAAGCAGGCCGGCAGCATCGTGCCGGTCATCGCACATCGACTCGGCAATGCACATGCCCAGCGCGGGGCGCTGTCGCCGTGCCAGTCACCAGTTCAGGACGAAGCAGACGCGTCGGGCGCCGGCAGGCTGGCCGCATCCTGTGGGGCTTCCCAATGCAGCGGCCACAGGCGGCGGCCGGCGCACGCCGCGCGCCAGCGCACCTCGGATGGGTCGTCGCAGCACAGTGCGAGCGGCATGCGCTCGACCTCGAGCATGGTGGCCGCGTGCGGCTGCGCACGGGCCGGATCGGTCCTGGTCATGGCGGGGATGCTTGGCTGATGTCCGGCAGATGGAATGACGAAAGCGGCGCTCTGAAGAACGGGCCGCGATGGAACGTCGGGCCGGTTGGCGAATCCAACGTGGTGCCGCTGAGCCAGTACACGAATGCACTGGCCCGCGATGGAACGTCGGGTCGGTTGGCGAATCCAACCGCGGCAGGGAAGGCGGCAACCGGCATGCCCCGTTGCAGCCTCGCCCTCTCGGTATTCGGCACGGCGCTTGCCACACGCTCGGGCGCTGTTCCGCGCATACACAACCAAGGAGAAGATCATGGGACGTCAGCAACGCAATCGCCACCCAGCCAACCGACTCGGCCGCCGCCGCTCGGCACGAGTGGGCGAGACCCGCACCGCGCACGTGCACGTGCCGGGAAATGTCGCCGCCGGACCGGATTCGATGCTGCAGGAGGATGAAATGTCGAACCGTCACCACCCTGCGGGACAGAACCCCCCTCACCAGAGCTGAAATTTCTACAGCATGCAGACGGCGCCATCGGGCGTCGTCCACCGATCCGACCCAGCGAGAAAGGGCAATGCGGTTGCTGGATTCCAGCTTCAAGTACGTGCCGGCGGCGCAGACCGACGTCACGCAGACGTGGCTGCGTTTCGGCTACCGGCCCACCACGGACGCCGAGCGGCATGCGCGTCAACGGACCGTGCGGGGGAGATTGCGGCGGCCGGCGCTGGCAGTGGCCGGATGCAGGCGCCAGTGCGACCCGCAGGCGGCCTGATCCCGCGCGCACTCAGGCGCTGCGCAGCCTCCCGATCTCTTCCCTGAACGCGTCGGCCTGTGCGCGCAGCCGATCGAGCGCGATGCCGGGCCTGTACAGCGACGAGCCCAGTCCGAAGCCATTCGCACCGGCTGCCCAGTAGCCGGCCATGTTGTCCAGGCTGATCGAACCCACCGGCAGCACCGGAACATTTCGCGGCAGGACCGCGCGCAAGGCCCTGAGCACCATAGGCGGGTTTGCCTCCGCCGGGAACAGCTTCAGGCCATCGGCGCCGGCTTCAAGCGCGGCAAAGGCCTCGCTCGGGGTGGCGAAACCCGGCAGCGTGATCAGGCCGTGCGGGCGCGCGCGCGCCAGCACGCCAGGGCTGTAGCCGGGAGCAACCATCAACCTTCCGCCTGCCCGCACCACCGCTTCCACCTCGGCTTCGTAGAGGACCGTGCCTGCGCCGATGAGCGCATGCCCGGCGTGCGAGCGCGCCAGCCGCTCGATGCTCTCCAGTGGTTGCGGCGAGTTGAGCGGCACTTCGATGATCGCGAATCCGCATTCGATCAACACCTCGGCCACGTCCAGGCATTCGGAAGGCGTGACCCCGCGCAGGATGGCCACCAGGGGACAGCGTTGCAGGGCCTGGTCCAGATTCATGGCGACATGTGCTCCAGTGTCTGATCGAGGATGTGCAATCCGGCAGCCGCTGCGTGCTGGTCCAGGGATTGCACGCGCACGCCCCTGCGCTCCAGCGCGTGGCGGTACAGACGGGTCAGTTCGGAACTGCCGAGCAGGCACGCGTGGTCCAGTTCCTGCGGCAGTGAGGCCAGTTCGCTGCCGATCAGCAGGCCGGACAGGTAGGCCCCCGAGTGCCCGGCCGGCAACTCGCCGAACAGGGCGCGCGCGCGCACCCCGAACAGGCGGTGCAGCAGGCCGTCACCGGCTCCGGCATCCAGACCGGCATCGAAGGCGTCCAGGTCCACCGCCACGTCGTCCATCATGCGGCCCAGGATGCTGTGGGCCTTGAGCACGGCGAACACCTCGCCCGTCATGAAGGTGGTGAAGCGTTCGATGCACCGCTCGCGCACGTATACCCACTTGCTGTGTGTTCCGGGCAGGCAGATCCAGGCATCGGCGACAGGCAACGACTCGAGCACGCCCAGGATCTGCGTCTCCTCGCCGCGCATCACGTCGGGCACGCCGGCCGCATCGCGTGTGCACACGCCCGGGGCGATCCAGGCCGCAGCGCCGGTTTCCATGGCGACGCTCACCATGCCGGCAGCGATCGCGTCGGCTCCCGCGGGCGTCGAGACGTAGGGGGCCTCCTTCCATCCCTGGCGGCTGCCGATCATGCCGCTCATCAGCACCCGCGTCTCGCCGGCAGCGAGCCAATCGCCGATGCGGCTCTGGAGCGCCTGCGCGAAACGCCCGTCCTCGACCTGCATGATGCCCATCGGCGCAGCACGCGTCTGCACAATGGAGCCATCGCGCGCCAGACGATAGGCGCGGAAGCTCGAGGTGCCCCAGTCGATGGCGATCATCGGCGCGGCAGCGAGGCGCTCAGATGCCCAGAAACTCCGCGACGGCGCCGATCTGGTCCTCGTCCATCAACGCCGGCGCATGTCCGACCGCCGCGAAGTCGAGCAGGCGTGCACGCGGTCCCCGGCGCGTCATCTCCTGCGCGGTGTCTGCGCGCAGCAGGTCGGAATCCGCGCCGCGCAGCACGAGCGTAGGGCAGCGCACCGCATCCCACAGCGGCCACAGGACGACGTCCTGCGCCGGTCCGGACAAGGCCTGGGCGATGGCGGGATCGTAGGCGAGACTCAGTGAGCCGTCCTGGTTGCGGCGGGTGGAGTGGTGCGCGAGGTGCGACCACTGCGCGTCGCTCAGTGGTCCGAATGGCGCGTGCACCGTGCGCAGATGCCTCTCCAGCTCGTGTGCATCGGCAAACGGGCCGGTCCTGCCGACGTATCCTGCGAGCCGCTCGAGCGCGGCCCCGGGAATCAGCGGACCGACGTCGTTGATCACCAGCCGCTCGATCGGGGAGTCCGGCTGGGCCGCGAGCATCATCCCGATCAGGCCGCCCATCGACGTTCCGACCCAGCGCACGCGCTCCGCACCGCTGCGCGCGATCAGCGCCGCCATGTCGGAGAGATAGAGGGGATAGCCGTAGTCCTGTGCATACGACAGCCAGTCACTCAGTCCCCGGCCCACCACATCGGGACAGAGGACGCGATGGCGGCGGGCCAGGGTGCGGGCCAGATCGTCGAAGTCCCGCCCGTTTCGAGTCAGCCCGTGCACGCAGATGACCACGTCCGGATTGGCCGCATCGCCCCACTCGGCGTAGCGGATGCGATGGAAGCCGTGCGGCCCGAGGCAGGGCAGGGTCTGGATCTGCATCGAGGCTAGAACAGCCCGGTGATGTAGTGCCCCAGCTGCTCGATCTGCTCGTCGGTCAGGCCGCGCGAGACGCTGGTCATGTTGCCTGCGTCGTTGGTGCGGTTGCGCGCACGGAAGTCATGCATCTGCTTGACGATGTAGTCATACTCCTGGCCCGCGACGCGCGGCACCTCGTTCTGGCCGGAGAAGCCTCCGAGGTGGCACATGGTGCACAGTGCGGCATCGGAGACCTTCTTGCCTTCCGCCGCCTTGGCCGCGTCGACCTTGAAGGTGCTCGGCACATGCTTCTGCTTGGAGAAATACTCCGCCAGATCGTACATGTCCTGGCGCGAGAGGTTCGCCGCCATCGGACTCATGAGCGGGTTCTTGCGGCGCCCCTCCTTGAAGTCCCTGAGCTGAAGATAGAGATAGCGCGCGGTCTGGCCGGCGAGGTCGGGGTAGGCCTCGCCCTCGGGCGCCGTGCCCGGTGCCACGTTTCCATCCGGTCCGTGGCAGGCGGCGCACACGGCCACCTTCTGCTTCCCGGCTTCGAGATCGCCTTGCGCGGACGCGGGACCGGCCACTGCCGCCAGGGCGGCGAAGGTGGCCGCAAACAGGAAGTTGCGTGTCATCAGACGCCCTGTCGCGAGTCGTGAGTCCATGGGTTCAGCAATATAAAGGCCGTGTCCGGCTCAACGCGCCGGACACGGCCCGGGATGACGCCAGCGGGTCAGGGCAGCGCGAAGACGAGCACGGTGTTGCCGCGCTTGAAGTCGAGCTGCGTGTTGCCGCCTGCGGCCACCGCGATGTACTGCTTGCCGTTGATCATGTACGAGGTCGCGGGCGCGTTCACGCCGGCGCCGCACTGGAACGACCACAGCTTGTTGCCCTTCTTCGCGTCATAGGCGTTGAAGAAGCCGTTGCCCTCTCCGGTGAACACCAGATTGCCAGCCGTGGCCAGCACACCGCCCATCAGCGGCTGCTCGGTATCGGCATTCCACACCATCTTGCCGGTGTTGATGTCCACAGCGGCCAACCGGCCCCACTGCTTCTCACCAGGGATGACCTTGAAGGCGCCGCCGAGCCACAGCTTGCCGCCGGGATAATCGGCGGCTTCGACGTGATAGGTCATCGGCTGATGCAGATTGGCCGCGTAGGCCAGGCCCAGCTTCGGATTGACCGCCATCGGGTTCCACTCCACGCCGCCGTTGGCGCCGGGCAGCATGCGCGCGCCGTCGGGCGTGGGCAGGACCCACACGTTCTCCTGCGGCACCATCGGATCGGAGTAGCGGATCAGGTCGAGCGTCTTGCGATCGTGAACGTAGACGAAGCCGGTCTTGCCGCCATGAATGACGACGTCCTGCATCTTGCCGTCCTTGCCCCTGGCCTGGGTCAGAATGGGCGGGCTGACGGCGTCCAGATCCCATACGTCGTGCGCGATGTACTGGAAGTGCGCCTTGTACGCGCCGGTATCCAGATCCACCGCGACGATGGAGTCGGTATACAGGTTGTCGCCGGGGCGCTTGTCGCCATACAGGTCGGGCGAGGGGTTGCCCACCACGAAGTACACGGTCCGGGACTTCATGTCCACCGCGGGGACCATCCACACGCCGCCGCCGAGGGTCTTGTAGAAGTCGCCGCCTTCCTTGGCCAGCGTCTTCTTCTCCTTCTCGATGTCGCGCAGCATGTTGCGGCCGACCGCGTCATTGACTGCCCACACGCCTTCGTGGCCCGTCTCGGGGATGGTGTAGAAGGTCCAGAGCAGTTCCCCGTTGCGGGCATCGTAGGCCTTCACGAAGCCGCGGATGCCGTACTCGCCGCCGTTGGTGCCGATCAGCACCTTGCCGTCGGCCACCACCGGCGCCATGGTTTCCGAGTAGCCCAGTTCGGGGTCGGCAATCTCGGCCTCCCACACCGACTTGCCGGTCCTGGCGTCGAGCGCGATCAGCTTGGCGTCGAGCGTACCCATGTAGACCGTGTCGCCGAAGACGGCCACGCCGCGGTTGTTCGGGCCGCAACAGTAGGTGGTGACCGGCCCCATCTTGTGTTTGTAGTGCCAGTACTGCTCTCCGGTGGCCGCATCGATGGCATACACGTGGTTGTAGGACGTGGTGATGTACATCACGCCGTTGACCACCACCGGCGCCACTTGCATGGACTCCTTGATCTCGGTCTGGAAGATGAATGCCGGGCGCAGCTTGCCGACATTGCCCGAATGGATCTGGTTCTGCGGTGCGTAGCGCAGGTTGCTGTAGCCGCCGTTGGTCTGGAGATAGTTCTTCTTGTCGTTCTCCGTGTTGAGCAGCATCTCGCGTGTGACGCGGACATCAGCCTTCATTTCCTTCGAGACAGTGGTCGCGCCGCCGGTGATCTCCTGCGCCCCCGCGCCACCGGCCATGCCTGCGGCAAGCAGCGCCAAGGCGAGCAGTTGCAATTGCTTTGTCATGAATCCTCCCGAACCCTGCATCGATTGATGTAAGACATACAAGCCTGAGCGACTGTCCGCAGTGTGTTGCGGGCGAGACTGTCGCTGGCGACTGACTATAATGAAACTCTCCCCGGGTAACAAGGAATAACTCCCGTGTTCCATGAGGCAATTGCGCGCTTTCGCGGTGGCCGTCATATCGTCGTGGCATGCGCGATCGCGCTGGCATTCCCGGTTGCTGCAACCGCACAAACGGGGCAGCCGGTGAAGAGCCTGAACGCGCAGCTGCTCGAGTTCGCCAGGCAGGGGGATGCCGGACGGGTGCGCAAGGTGCTGGAGGCCGGTGCGGCCCCGGACTCGCGAAATCGCAACGGCGAGACCGCGCTGTTCATGTTCTCGCGCGAGGGATCGCTGGAGGTGGTGACCATGCTGCTGCAGGCCGGCGCAGACCCCAACCTGGCGAACCTGGAGAAGGCAACGCCCCTGATGGCCGCAGCCCATGGCGGCTTCACCGCGGTGGCGCAGGCGCTCGTGGCGGCCGGGGCGGACGTGGACGCGGTGGACCAGATCGACAAGACCGCCGTGATCTATGCGGCGGCCAATGGCCATGTGCAGATGCTCGACCTGCTGCTCGATCGGGGGATCGAGGTCGATGCCCGCTACCGCCATGCCCTGACCGCGCTGATGTGGGCGGCCGGATACGGCAGGACGCCGGCCGTCGCGCACCTGCTGGAACGCGGTGCGGATGCTTCGCTGCGCGACGACCGTGGATTGACCGCCGGGGATATCGCGGTACGCCAGGGACATGCCGAGACCGCCGCGGTGCTGCAGGCAGCCGTTGCCAGATAGCCCGGCCGGGGCTCGCTCACACGAGCTCCCGGGCGCCGGTTGCGGTCCGTGAGCACGGCCAACGAGCATGGATCGGCGACGCGGGTTCAGGCGAGCGGCGTGCGGAACAGCAGGATCAGGCAACCGCTGGCGGCCACGATTGCGATGCCGAGCTGGATCGCGGTCCAGCTGCGATAGCGCCTGGCCAGGAGTCCAGGATCGAGGTTCGAAAGCACGAACATGCGCCCGTCGCGCGGGGCGCGCAGCACGTGCGTGCCGGGCTGGCTGCGGATCCCGGCGTGGCGGCTTGACACCTCACGCTGCGCCGCGCGGCGCGCGAGCGCCCATTCCTTCAGGCTCACCTCGCCGTCTTCGTCGAGGTCGAAGCGCGCGCGCAGTGCGGCCGGTTCACGCTTCCAGCCGTCCAGCAGATGGCCTACGTCGGCGCGATGGTCGAGGTCGGCATTGCCGCCGCCGATGGTGGCGAATTCTCCCAGCGCATACACGCGCGCATTCATGATCAGCAACCATTCGGTGTAGCGCATGTCTCGCTCGACCCAGCGCCGCATGTGATCGGTGACGACCTCGGCGCGCTCGGGGTCGATCAGCACCGTGCCGCTGCCGTCCTCCAGCCGGAACGAGGCGTCACTGCGTCCTGCGCCGCGCGTATACCACTTGTTGTCGCGCCGCTCCTCCACGCGGAAGCGATACCACACGCAGGGCGTGCGCGAATGGGGTGACAGGAGCGGGGCCTCGCCGAAGGGGCGCGCCTTGCCGACCAGCTCCACGTAGCCCTGGTGGGCCGAACCGATGCGCGAGGTGGGCGTGTCCGAGACCGCACGCGCGCGCCGGAAGTTGGCCGCCCACAGCGCCGCGCTGGTGAGCGCGATGGCACCGAGAACGGCCAGCCATGCCTCGGCCGATTTCAGGTGCAGGCCCACGCCCAGCAGGCCGACATGGCCGACGGAGGCGAGCTGGTTGGCGAAGCCCTCCCACAGCCGGGTGCGCGAGATCACGGCAGGCCGCTGCGAGAGAGCGCCGCGCGGCGCGCTCAGGCCGCGAACAGCTCGCGCACGTTCATGTCCGCCTTCTCGGGCCCGGAGAAGCGCAGGTGGGCGCGCCTGGGGAAGTCGAACATACGCGCGACCAGCACCTCCGGGAACTGCTCGATGCGCACGTTGTTGATGTTCACGCTCTCGTTGTAGTACTCGCGCCGGTCGCTGATTGCGTTCTCCAGCGCACTGATGCGGTGTTGCAGGTTGAGGAACTGCTCGTTGCTGCGCAGTTCGGGATAGGCCTCGGCCACCGCGAACAGGTTGCCCAGGCTGGCACGCAGGGCACTCTCGGCCGGTCCGAGGGCGGCCGGGCTGTGCGACTGCTGGGCGGCAAACACCCGGGAGCGCGCCTCGATCACGCGTTGCAGCGTTTCCTGCTCGAACTGCCGGTACTGTCGGCACACCTCGACCAGCTTCGGCAGTTCGTCGTGGCGCTGCTTGAGCAGCACCTCGATGTTGGACCATGCCTGGGAGACGTTGTGCTTCACGCTGACCAGGCCGTTGTAGAGCATGATCCCGTAGGCGAGCACGAGAACCAGTGCGAGCACGAGGACTAACGCATACAGGCTCACCGGCTACTCCTTGTATCCATGGGGAAACGGACAGGTCGGGATGCAGCATCCGTGCCACTGGCCAGGGCCGTTCTACTGCCTGGATTCCGGCGTTCGCCGCAATGCCCGGGATGCGCCATGGCGCAGCCAGGCAGTGCCGTCAGGCCCTTCGGTTACAATCGCGCGTTTTGGAAATCGGCCCTCTAGGCGTCATGTCACTCATTGTCCAGAAGTTCGGCGGCACCTCGGTGGGCAGCGTCGATCGCATCAGGAACGTCGCCCGCCGCGTCGCCAAATGGTCGGCCGCCGGCCACCAGGTCGTGGTGGTTCCCTCCGCCATGTCCGGCGAGACCAACCGCCTGATCGCGCTGGCCAGGGAGATCCAGTCCACCCCCGACCCGCGCGAACTGGACGTGGTGGCCTCCACTGGCGAGCAGGTGACGGTGGGGCTGCTGTCGATGGCGCTCATGGAACTGGGGGTCAAGGCCAAGAGCTACACCGGCAGCCAGGTTCGCGTGCTGACCGACAACTCCTTCAACAGAGCCCGCATCCAGTCCATCGACGAGGCCCGCCTGCGTGCCGACCTCGCTGCCGGCGTCGTGCCGGTGGTTGCCGGGTTCCAGGGTGTGGATCCGGACGGCAATATCACGACTCTGGGCCGCGGCGGATCGGACACCTCGGCGGTGGCGCTGGCTGTCGCGCTGCGCGCAGACGAGTGCCTGATCTTCACCGATGTCGACGGGGTCTATACCACCGACCCGCGCATCGTGCCGGAAGCCCGGCGCCTGCCCACCATCACCTTCGAGGAGATGCTGGAGATGGCCAGCCTGGGCTCCAAGGTGTTGCAGATCCGCTCGGTGGAGTTTGCCGGCAAGTACAAGGTGCGGCTGCGCGTGCTGTCCAGCCTGACCGACCCCCTGATTCCGGTGGCCGAGGAAGCCCATTCCGGCACGCTCATCACATTCGAGGAAGACGAACGCATGGAACGCGCAATCATCTCCGGCATCGCCCACAGCCGCGACGAGGCCAAGATCACCGTGATGGGTGTGCCGGATCGTCCAGGCATCGCCTACGCCATCCTCGGGCCGATCGCCGACGCGAAGATCGACGTGGACGTCATCATCCAGAACGCGAGCGTGGACGGCCTCACCGACTTCTCCTTCACCGTGCCGCGCAACGACTTCAGCAAGGCGATGGAGATCGCCCGCAAGGTGCAGGCGCATATCGGCGCGCGCGACATCGTGGGTGACAACAAGGTGTGCAAGGTGTCGATCGTCGGCGTGGGCATGCGCTCGCATCCGGGTGTGGCCAGCCAGATGTTCCGCACGCTCGCGGAGGAGGGAATCAACATCCAGATGATCTCGACCTCGGAGATCAAGATCTCGGTGGTGGTCGACGAGAAGTACATGGAACTGGCCGTGCGTGTGCTGCACCGTGGGTTCGAACTGGAGTCGCAGCCGGTGTAGAACTACGCTCGGGTCGAGAGCCGCGGAGCGCTGTGCTATAGTCGCGCCGTGCGCGCGGTGGTTTTGGAGATGCCCGAGAGGCCCCGCGTGCCGTCAGGCACGCGCAACAGAGAATGGCGGGCGCCGTTCTGTTTGAGAACCGATGGCGCCGCCTTCGGCCGCCCCTCAGCTCTCGATGAATAGGAATTTGTAGTGCAGCAGTAAAGACAACAAGGAGAGATGCCCGAGAGGCCGAAGGGGGCGCCCTGCTAAGGCGTTATACGGCTTATACCCGTATCGAGGGTTCGAATCCCTCTCTCTCCGCCAGACAAACAGAAAGCCGGCCTCGAGCCGGCTTTCTGTTTGTCTCGGCTGAGAGGGACGGACGAGAAGCCTCGCCAGAGTTCGTCGAGCGCCTGCCGCACTCTTTGCGCAGGGCCATGTCGCCATCTGCGGCCATCGTAAAACCGCGTCGTTCCCTGTATGATTCGCCGCGTTGGCAACGGTGCTCGGCAAACGGTTGTTCCTGTCCTCTACTGAGCCTTCATTCGGATCTGCTTTCTCGTCGCTTCGACGCCGAGGGCAATCCGTCCCTCCGCATCTGCCGGCACCCTCTTCGATGTCCGCGGCGTACCGGCTGCGCCGCCGGACTTGCGCATCCTCACTCTGCACGGAGTCTCTGCGCTGGTGAACCGTGTGAGCCGCAAGGCCCAATCGTTCCGACTGCGTGGCACCACGGTGCCGGTCATCACGCTGGCGCTGAGCAGCGCCGACGAAGCCACGCTCGAAGCGGATATCGCGGCGAAGGTCCAGGAAGCGGGCGACAGCCTCGCCGGTGGACTCGCCGTCATCGATTTGTCCGCCCTGGGGGAGGCGCCGCCGCGGCTTACCTGGCTGGTGGGTCAGGTGCGTCGGTTCGGACTGCTCCCCGTCGGCGTCATCGGCCTGCGCGAGGAGCAGGCGGCCGAGGTGAGCGGATTGGGGCTCGCGCTGCTTCCGGCAACCGCTGCGAGCGCGCGCTCCGCCGAGGCAGCGCCGCGCGAGGCGCGTGCACTCAGAGACGCAGCACCCGAGGCTGCCACCGACGCGCCGGTGGAACCGAAGCCCTCTGCCGTGGCGCCCCCGGCCGGTGCCAGCATGGTGGTGGATCGGCCGGTGCGCTCCGGTCAGCGCATCTACGCACGGGGCGGCGATCTGGTGCTGCTCGCGGGCGCAAGCGCTGGCTCGGAACTGATCGCAGACGGCAACATCCACTGCTACGGCCCGCTGCGCGGACGCGCGCTGGCGGGTGCGAGCGGCGATCAGGACGCGCAGGTCTTCGCGCTCGACTTCGAGGCCGAACTGGTGTCGGTGGCGGGCGTGTACAAGGCGTTCGAGCGCCTGCCCGCCGAGGTGCGCGGCAAGGCGATCCGCGCCAGTCTCGAGACCAGGGGCGGCCAGTCGCAGATTCTGCTCAGCCCCCTGGTGGAAGGCTGAGCGCAGCAAACGCAACGGCAGAACAACCCGAGAGACCGCACGCATGAGTGAAACCAGAATAGTGGTCGTGACCTCCGGCAAGGGAGGGGTGGGCAAGACCACCACCAGCGCCAGCTTCGCCAGCGGGCTGGCACTGCGCGGCCACAAGACCGCGGTGGTGGACTTCGACGTGGGCTTGCGCAACCTCGACCTGATCATGGGCTGCGAGCGCCGCGTCGTGTACGACTTCGTGAACGTGATCAACCAGGAGGCGAGCCTCAACCAGGCGTTGATCAAGGACAAGCACAGCGAGAACCTGTTCGTGCTGCCCGCCAGCCAGACGCGCGACAAGGACGCGCTGAAGGAGGAGGGCGTCGAGCGCGTCCTCAACGACATGCGTACGATGGGCTTCGAATACATCGTGTGCGACTCGCCCGCGGGCATCGAGCACGGAGCGGTGATGGCGCTGACCTTCGCCGACGACGCCATCATCGTGACCAACCCGGAGGTCAGTTCCGTGCGCGACTCGGACCGCATCCTGGGCATCCTGCAGGCGAAGTCGCGCCGCGCCAAGGAGGGTCGCGAGCCGGTCAAGGAACATTTGCTGCTTACACGCTACGCACCCAAGCGGGTGGACACCGGAGAGATGCTCTCGCACGAGGACGTGCGCGACCTGCTCAAGATTCCGCTGCTGGGCGTGATCCCGGAATCGGAGGCGGTGCTGCATGCTTCCAACCAGGGCCAGCCTGCCATCCACATGCAGGACCAGCCGGTGGCGCAGGCCTACCAGGACGTGGTGGCGCGCTTCCTCGGCGAGGAGATTCCGTTGCGCTTCACCACGGCGGAGAAGCGTGGCCTGCTGCAGCGCCTGTTCGGAGGTAAATGATGTCTCTGCTCAGGGCGCTGTTCCGGTCGAAGTCGCAGTCAGCCGCTGTAGCCAAGGACCGTCTGCAGGTGCTGATCGCGAGCGAGCGCAGCAGCGGTACGCCGGCGGAATGGCTGCCGCGTCTGCAGAAGGACCTGATCGAGGTGATCGGGCGCTACGTGCCGGTGAGTCCCGGCGCGGTGAAGGTGGAGATGGAGCGCGGCGACAACCTCGATGTGCTGGAGATCAATATCGTCTTGCCAGAGCGGGCAGGGAAGGCTGCAAGCTAGGTTGCGGACCCTGCCGTCGAAGGAAGTGCAGTCGAGGAGGAAGCCGTCATGACTGATCGCCAGTATCTTGCACTGCGCCGTTCCACCCATCCCGTTCAGGATCCCGCGCCGCGGGCCGAAGGCAGCCAGTGGCGTTGTCGCCGCAGCTCGGACTGGGTGGCGCGCACGGCCGACGTGCGCCGCGAGGACGTCCTGATGGAACTCCTGGACGATGCGCACTCGCGCATCCGGGAACTGGAAGTGGCGCTCGAGCGCTGCGTGGCGCGCAGCCTCTGACGCCATCGGATCCGGGAGCGTTATGCTGAAGCGCGTCGCGCTGGCAGCTGCGCTGCTGCTGCTCGGCGGCAACATCGCATCCGCGGCGCCGGCCGCCGAGGTCGTGTTCGCGTTCGGCGAGGTGCGCGCCAGCGTAGGGGACGAGTCGCGCACCCTGCGCAAGGGCGATTCGATCGACGAATCCGAGACCGTCACCACCGGTGCGGGCGGTCGGGTGCAACTGCGCTTCAAGGACGGCGCCTTCGTCGCCCTGCAGCCCGCCTCCAGCCTGCGCGTGGACCGCTACCGCCATGTCGGGAAAGGCGACGCCGAGGACAGCGTATGGCTTTCCTTTCTCCAGGGCGGACTGCGCACGCTTAGTGGCGCGGTCGGAAAAGAGGATCCCAAGGCCTACCGCATGGACAGCCCGGTGGCCACCATCGGCATCCGCGGCACCGGCTACGCGCTCGATCTTGGCGACGGGCTGCTCGGCAGCGTGAGCGAGGGCGCGGTCGAGGTGTGCAATGCGGGCGGGTGCGGCATCTTCGGCACCGGCGAGGCGTTCGAAGTGCGTACGCTGTCCGAGCCGCCGCGACGCACCGAACGACGCCTCACGCTGCAGGCGCCACCCGCGCGCGCGACAGCATCCACCACGCAGTCGGAGTCCGAGTCGGGTGCCGGCGCCGCAGCCGGACCCGATGAAGCACGCAACGAGCGATCGGATGCGAAGCAGGGTGTGGCGCAGATCGCGCTGCCACCGCCGATAGTGCATGCTCGAGACGGCGAGGCAGGCGCAGGCACCGCGAGAGCGAAGGCGCGTCCCGGCCTGCAGACGGGCGCGCCGATCTCGGGTGCAGGCACGGCACCCCTGCAAAGCAACGATCCGGCGGCGTCGCATGCGCCGATCGAGAAGCTGCCGGCCGGACCGCCGGTAAAGCTCGACACGTCCGCGGGTGCGCCGGGAGGCGGCTCGAGCGGTGGCGGAAACGCGGGCGGCGGCAATTCCGGCGGTGGTGGTGGCGGCGGCGGTGGTGGTCCGGGTGGAGGCTCAGGCGGCTCACCGGGCAAATCCGGCAGTGCGCCGGGCCACAACAAGACCTTCCTGCCCCCGGGGCAGTTCAAGAAGCAATAGCAGAGCGCTTGCCGTTCTGGGTTCCTCGTCGTCCCGGCGAGAAAGCCGGAACCCAGGAATTGGAAGTGGACAGCCCGCTCTGCTCACGCTGGATGCCGGCCTCCGCCGCCATGACGGCAGATCGGGCGCTGGATGTCAGCTTCCGCCGGCATGATGGAAGCCCGGACCCAGGCATTTCACGGATCTGCGCTGGTGCGGTGGCGATTCTGCCCCTCCGCCTGCGCTGCCGCTTCCTGCTGCACCCGCCGGCGGATGCGCCAGGCGCGCAACACCAGCGTCGCGCCCAGCCAACTCAGCAGCAGCGCTACCGGAATCGCCAGCGCGCGCGGAAAGAACACCCCCAGCACCGCGACCACCAGGAATCCCGCACCGAACTTTGCCATCGTCACCGCTTCCGACCCGGTCAGCACCCGTCGGTTGGTGAGCGCAGCGCCGACGGTGTTCCCGATGCGCAGCGCGCTGGCCGCTGCCCGGCTCGCGCTGCCGCGCAGCGGCTGGAGATTCACGCGGCGCTGCTCGCGCGGGCGGATCTTGCGGTGGCTGAGCACGATCTCGGTGGACATCGTCAGATCGCGCACGTACATCTCTTGCATCTGCCGTCCGAAGTCGTTGTCGTAGACCGCGAGATCCAGCTCGTAGTTGGCGAGCCAGCTCGACACATTCAGGTTCGAGGAACCGACACGGGCCCAGCGGCCGTCGGCGACCGAGGTCTTGGCGTGCAGCATGCTGCCGTTCCACTCGAACACGCGCACACCCGCTTCCAGCAGCGGGCGGTAGCCCGCGCGCGTGAAGGCCTGTGTGACGGGCAGGTCGCTGGATCCGGGCACCAGCAGGCGCACGTCCACCCCGTCGTGCGCGGCTGCCCGCAGCGCTTCGACGTAGGGCGGCGTGCCGACGTAGTAGGCATCCGTCAGCCACAGCGTGTGGCGCGCGACCGTGGCGATGAAGTGGTCGAGGCGATAGAGGCCGCCGCGGTTCGGTTCGCTCGCGACCACCATGACGCTCACATTGCCTGCCGTCGGGGAGGCGTCGGCGAGAGGCAAGCCCGCGTCATCGGGCCCGATGGCCTTCCATACACGCAGGAAGGCGCGCTCGATCTCGGGTACCGATGGCCCCCGGATCTCGACGCCCGTGTCGCGCCACGGCTCGATGCCGCGCTGGGCGCTGCCGGCCCACCGCCTGGCGATGCACAGGCCGGATACGAACGCGACCTCGCCATCCACCGAGACCGTCTTGCGGTGATCGCGGGTGAGCAGGCCGAACGGGCTGTAGAAACGCGGGGGATTGAAGCAGCGCACTTCGCCGCCGGCCTCCTCCAGCGGTCGGAACAGGCGGCCGGAGAAGGGCGAGCCCAGCCAGTCGTAGATCAGGCGCACGCGAACGCCCTCGCGCGCCTTCTTCGCGAGCGCCTCGACGAACTGCCGTCCGACCTCGTCCTTGCCGATGATGTAGTTCTCGAACAGGACATAGCGGCGCGCCTCGGCGATGGCCTCGAGCCAGGCCGGATAGTTCTCGGTGGAATCGCGCAGGATGCGCACGCAGTTCCCGGAAACGAGCGGTGCCCCGCCGGTGCGGGTGATCCCCTGCTCGGCGAGGTCGCGCTCGAACTCGATCAGCGTCGCGTTCGGGTTCATGCCCGCAATGGTACGGCATCAGAGGAGCCGACCCGGAAAGCAGGCAAGGGCCGGTTGGATGGGCGGTCGGAGTTTGCTACAATGCGCCCCGTTGCGCGCCCGTAGCTCAGTTGGATAGAGTACTTGGCTACGAACCAAGGGGTCGGGCGTTCGAATCGCTCCGGGCGCGCCAATAGAACAAACGGTTAGCAGCTTGCGTTGCTAGCCGTTTTTCTTTTCTGGGCTAATTATGCATCGTCAAACGGGTGCCATCACGCCTACGCGAGGTCCTCGTGAATGCAGAGGTAGTTGCCCTCGGTGTCCTTGAACCACGCGGCTTTTTCGGATCCGAGGACACAGACGTGATCCACGGTCTCGAGGCCGGGCAGGTCGTAGTCTTCGAAGATCACACCTGCCCGTTCCAACTCGGCAATTGTCCTGGTGATGTCGGTGACGCGAAAGCTGATCGCGGTGTGCTCGGCCCTTGTTCCTTCCGGCTTGGGAAACAAGGCCAGGACGCTGCCACCGACGGCATACTCGAACTTCCCGTCGGGTTTGAAGTTGCCCGCTGTCAAGCCAAGGCACCCTTCGTAGAAGGTACGGGCGCGGGCCATGTCCTTTACGGGAAGCATGGTGGTCACCGAGGTGTCGTTCAGCATATGCTCTCCCTTCGCTCGTACTCTCCTTTTGCCTGGCCCGGCTGCCATGGAGTCAACGATAATCGAGACTCGTCCAGGCGACAACGATTAGCCGATCGACCCGGGTTATAGAACCCTCCCCGGCGGGGCAGCCGGTTTCTGTCGTTCTAGAATATGCCGCGCGCAGGGCAACGCGGGTGCCTGGCGTATCGACCAGGGAGGACGCTCATGAGCAACACCTATCATGTCGGAATGCGTCAGTTGCAGGACCGCTTCGGTACCCGGCTGCTGGCAGATCGGCTTGACGAGCGGCTCGGTCGGAGCACATTCACCGCGGAAGATCGCGCCTTCGTGGAAAGCCGCCCGATGTTCTTCTTCGCCAGTGCCGACGCTCGGGGACAGCCGGATTGCTCGTACAAGGGCGGTGATCCGGGGTTCGTGCGAATCACTGCCGACGACGAGCTGGCGTTTCCGAGCTACGACGGAAACGGAATGTTCCGCAGTCTGGGCAATGTGCTGGTCAACGCGGCTGTGGGACTGCTCTTCATCGACTTCGAGAGTCCAAGAAGACTGCGAGTGAACGGCGTTGCCCGTATTGCCGACGATGACGACCTGCTCGGTATCTTCACCGGCGCGCAACTCGTGGTGCGCGTGCGTGCCGGGCGCATTTTTCCGAACTGCTCGCGTTACATCCACTCCAGCACGTCCGCCACGCCGTCGCCCTACGTGCCGCGGTCCGGTCATACCCCGCCAGTCCCGAAGTGGAAGAGCATGGAGATGTTCGCCGACGTCCTGCCCCCGGACCCGGGTTCCAGGTGACCGGGGGTCCAGCACGATCACGCCGCTTCCATCAGACGCAGCCGCCCAGCCTCGCGATTACAAAGGCACGCGGCGCAGCAGCTGGGCGTTGATGGCGACGATGATCGTGCTCAGCGACATCAGCACCGCGCCGGCCGCTGGAGACAGCAGCACGCCCCACGGCGCGAGCACGCCCGCCGCGAGGGGAATCGCGACGATGTTGTAGCCGGCCGCCCACCACAGGTTCTGTACCATCTTGCGATAGCTCGCACGCGACAGATTGACGATGCGCGCTACATCACGCGGGTCGCTGCGCACCAGGACGATGTCCCCGGCCTCGACTGCCACATCCGTCCCCGCACCAATGGCGACGCCGACGTCCGCGGTGACCAGCGCTGGCGCGTCGTTCACGCCGTCGCCGACCATTGCGACCCGCTTGCCCTGTCGCTGCAGCCGCTCGATCTCGGATGCCTTGTCCCGCGGCAGTACTTCGGCGAGCACGGTGTCGATACCCACGTCGCGTGCCACCGCCTCGGCCACGACACGCGCGTCACCCGTCATCATGACCACCTCGAGTCCGGCGTCGTGCAGGCGCCGCACGGCCTCGGCGGACTCGGGACGCGAAGCATCCGCGACCGCGAATGCCGCAAGGATCGCGCTGCCTTCGATCAGATAGACCACTCCTTGCCCGCGTGCCGAGGCAGCCTCCGCGAAGGGTGCGAGCTCGGGCGGAGGCGTGACGCCAAGGCTCGCGAGCAGGTTCGGACCACCGACCGCGAGTTCACGCCCCTGTATCTTCGCACGCACGCCGCGCCCGGGAAGTGCATCGAATGCATCGGCGGCCGGGGCCGTGATGCCGCGCTCCGTGGCGCTGTGCACGATGGCACGGGCGACCGGATGCTCGGCGTCGTGCTCCACTGCGGCCGCCAGCCGCAGTGCCTCGTCCTCGGACAGATTTCCGGCAGTCCGTAGCGCCACCACACGATGCTCGCCGAGCGTAAGCGTACCGGTCTTGTCGAAGACAACGGTGGTGAGATTGCGCGCCTGTTCGAGCCCGCGTCGGTCCCGGACGAGAAGCCCCGCGCGCGCGCCGAGTGTCGTCGATATCGCCAGCACGAGAGGCACCGCCAGGCCGAGCGCATGCGGGCAGGCGATGACGAGAACGGTGACGAGTCGCTCGATGGCGGTCGTGGCTGCTGCGCCCGCGATCATCCAGGCCGCGAACGTCGCTGCCCCTGCACCCAGCGCGATCCAGGTGAGCAGGGAGGCGGCCCGGTCGGCCAGCGCCTGTGCCCGCGAGCGGGAGCTCTGCGCCTTCTCGACCAGCCGCATGATGCCTGCAAGCGCGGTGCGCTCGCCAGTGCCGGTGACCTCGGCACGCAGTGAGCCCGCTCCGTTCACCGTGCCGGCAATCACCCTGGAGCCTTCGCGCTTGCCTACCGGTACCGACTCTCCGGTGATCATCGCCTCGTCGACGCCGCTCTCGCCCGAGCGAACGATGCCGTCGGCCGGGATCCGCGCCCCCGGACGCACGAGGACGATATCGCCTTCGCGCAGTTGCGACACCGGGACCTCATCCACATGCTCGGCATCGCCTTCGACGCGCACGCGCAGCGCCTTGTCCGGAAGCAGCCTGGCCAGTTCGCCGAGCGCCCCCTGCGCCTGGATGATCGCACGCATCTCCAGCCAATGACCGAGCAGCATGACGGTGACGAGCGTTGCCAGCTCTTCCCATAGCGGCATGCCGGGGAAGCCGAGTGTGACTGCCGCGCTGAATACGAACGCGACGGTGATTGCCAGCGCGATCAGCGTCATCATTCCGGGCAGCCTGTCCCTGATCTCGCGTGCGGCGCCCTGCAGGAACGGCCAGCCGCCGTACGCGAATACGGCCGTTCCCAGTACCGGTGGGATCCATGCGGCACCGGGCAGGTGTGGCGGCGTATAGGCAAGGAGCCGCGGGAGCACGTGGCCCCAGATCAGGATCGGGACGGTGAGGGCGAGCGAAAGCCAGAACTTGCCGCGGAACATGGAGACGCTATGCCCGGCGTGCCGGTCGTGCGCATGCACTTCATGTGCGTGATGATGCGTGGAGTCGCCGGTCGCGTCGTGGGCGGGGTCATGCCGCACGTGATCGTGGGAGGGGCGGCTCATCTGCGTTCAACGCACGCTGGCGCGAAGTCGCCAACTACGCCGTAGACCGCTTGCGCCGCTTCTGTACAGCGCGCCTCACCGCGACGGCGGCGCGACTGAGCGCACGATCGATTGCGGCCTGAAGCGATGCATTCTGTTCCTCGATGACGACGCTCGGTAGTGCACTCAGGACCACCTTGATGCGACATACCTTGTCCACGCCACCGCGCGGTCCGTTCACGTCCTCGACCCGCACGCTGACGCGCTCGATCGAGTGCGCAAACTTACCGAGCTTCATGCCGAGTTTGCGGCGTATGTAAGCGCGACTGTCGGGGTCGAGCGCGCGATCGACCGAACGGATGTAAGCGGGTATGAGCGCGGTGGGAGTGCGGCCGCTGGCCCGCTTGATCGGCCGAGGCACGTAGGATGCCATCGGGACACGCTTCACACTCGGGGCACGCTTGACACTGCCCGTACCGCGACTCCGCGTTGTCTTGCGCATGAGTTCGTCCTCGAGATAGCCGGGCGCTTGACCGCTGGTAAGCATCGATGCCTGGCATACGTCGTCACAGGGTCGACTTCGAAACCGCCGAGGTCCCGGCGGCGCTGATCAATCACGAGCTCGATCATTTCCTTCCAGGCGATCCCCGAGCAGGCGGCGCATCGCGACGTAGAAGACGGGAATGAACAGTACGCCCAGGATAGTGGCGAACAACATGCCGCCGATGACACCGGTACCGATCGCGTGGCGTGCATTGGCGCCCGCACCCGTCGACAAGGCAAGAGGCACCACGCCCAGGATGAACGCCAGCGAGGTCATCAGGATCGGACGCAGCCGCAGACGGGCCGCCTCGAGCACCGCGTCGCGCAGGCTCTTGCCCTGAGCCTGTCCGGCCAGGGCGAACTCGACGATCAGGATGGCGTTCTTCGCTGCAAGCCCGATGACGGTGATCAGTCCGATCTTGAAGTACAGATCGTTCGGCAGACCGCGCAGCGAGGTGAACAGCACCGCGCCGAGCAGGCCCAGCGGCACGACCAGCAGGACGGCCACCGGCACTGACCAGCTCTCGTACAGCGCAGCCAGGCACAGGAACACGATCAGGATCGAGAGCGCCAGCAGCAACGTGGCCGTGTTCCCGGCAAGGATCTCCTGGTACGACTGGCCGGTCCAGTCGTAGCCGAAGCCGGCCGGCAGGGCGGTGCGCACGATCTGCTGCATTGCATCCATCGCTTCGCCGGACGCGCGTCCCGGCGCCGCCGAGCCCACGATCTCGACTGCCGAATATCCGTTGTAGCGCGTGAGCGACGGGGCGGATACCTCCCATTGCGTGCGCACCACGTTCGCGATCGGGATCATCTGCGGGTTGCCGTCACGGGCGCGCTGCGTGGCACTCGGCGTGAAGATCTGCCGCAACGCTTCCGGGCCGGTGCGGAACGGTGCGTCGGCCTGCATGGTCACGCGCTTCACCCGGCCGCTGTAGGCAAAGTCGTTCAGGTACACGGGTGCCAGCATCAGTTGAATGGCGGTATAGATATCGCCCACGGACAGCCCCATCGACTGCGCCTGCACGCGGTCGACGCGCAGGTTCATCCGCGGTGCCGGCTCCAGTGTGTTGAGGCGCACCTGCGCGAGCGCGGGATTCTGCGCAGCTTGCGCCAGCAGGGTGTTGCGTGCCTGACCCAGTGCCTCGACGCCGGCGCCGGTGCGGTCCTGCAGGTACATGTCGAAGCCGGCGAACTGGCTCAGGCCGCTTACGGTGGGCATGTTGACCACGAAGGTGCGCGCGTCGCGGACCCCCTGCACGGCGCCATTCGCACGCGTGATGAACTGTTCCGCGTTGGCCTGACGCTCGGACCAGTCCTTCAGCCGGATGAACGCCATGGCCACGTTCTCGCCCTGTCCAAGAAAGCTGAACCCGGCGATCTGCAGCACGCCCTCGACCGCCTCGTCCTCCTCGAGTACACCGCGCACCTGCTCCAGCGCTGCGTTGGTGCGCTGCAGCGTCGCACCCGGCGGCAGCTGCACCACGGCCATGGCATAGCCCTGGTCTTCCTCCGGCAGGAAACTGCCGGGCAGACGCAGGAACAGGAACGAGCCGAGCGCGGCGAGCAGGACGAAGACGACCATCCAGTGTGGTACACGGCGCAGTGCGTGCGCCACCTGGCCGACATAGACGTGCGTGGCGCTTTCGAATCCCTGGTTGAACCAGCGGAACACGCCGCGCCTCGGGCCGCCGTGCGCCGGCTTGAGGAAGACAGCGCACAAGGCGGGCGTCAACGATAGCGCGAGGAATGCCGACAAGGCCATCGAGATGGCGATGGTCAGTGCGAACTGCCTGTAGATCACGCCCGCGGCCCCACCCTGCAGCGCCGAGGGCACGAACACTGCCACCAGCACCGCGGTAATCGCCACCACGGCGCCGGTGATCTGGCCCATCGCCTTGCGCGTGGCCTGCTTGGGCGACAGGCCTTCCTCCGCCATGATGCGCTCCACGTTCTCGATGACGACGATGGCATCGTCGACCACGATGCCGATCGCCAGCACCATGCCGAACAGCGTAAGCTGGTTGATAGTGAAGCCGAGCGGCATGAGCCCGATGAAGGTGCCCAGCAGCGCGATCGGTATCACCAGCATGGGGATAAGGGTGGCGCGCAGGCTCTGCAGGAACAGCCACAGCACCAGGAATACCAGGATCATGGCCTCGAACAGCGTCTTGACGACCTCGTTGATCGAGATCTCGACGAAGGTGGTGCTGTCGTACGGCACCATCCAGGTCACGCCCGCCGGAAAGGTGGGTGCGAGCTGGTCCATCTTCTCGCGCACGGCGTTGCCCACCTGCAAGGCATTGGCGCCGGGCAGCAGCTGGATGCCGAACGCACCGAGGGGACGGCCGTCGTAGCGCGAGTCGAAGCCGTAGTTCTCCGGGCCGAACGCCACGCGCGCCACGTCGCTGAGGTTGACGGCGGTGCCGTCCGGGTTGGCCCGCAGGATGATCCGTTCGAACTGTTCGGGCGTCGTCAGACGCCCCTCCGCCGACACGTTGGCGGTGAACGCCTGCCCGGCCGGCGCCGGATCGGCGCCCAGCGAGCCGGCCGCGAACTGCACGTTCTGGCTGCGCACGGCGGCCAGCACCTGGGTCGAGGACAGCGCATAGCCTTGCAGCTTGAGCGGGTCGAGCCAGATGCGCATCGCGTACTCGGAGCCGAACTGCTGCACATCGCCCACGCCGGTCACGCGCGAAATCTGGTCGAGCACGCGCGAGGCGACGATATCGTTGAGCGCGTTGCGATCGATGGAGGGGTTGTCCGAGCGCAGCGCCACCACCATCAGGTACCCGGCAGCGGCCTTCGCCACCGAAACGCCGAGCAGTGTCACCTCGGAGGGAAGGCGCGGCGTGGCGAGCGCGACCTTGTTTTGCACCTGCACCTGCGCCGTATCGGGATCGGTGCCAGTCGCGAATGTCAGGGTAATCGTGGAGCGCCCGGTGGAACTCGATTGCGACTGGAAGTACAGCAGGTTGTCGATGCCCGTGAGTACCTGCTCGATCACCTGGGTCACCGACTTCTCGGTGGTGTCGGCGCTCGCGCCCGGGAAGCTGGCGCGCACGATGATCTGCGGCGGGGCGATCGAGGGATACGATTCCACGCCGAGGTTGAGCATTGCCACGAGGCCACCCAGCGTGATCAGGATCGCAACTACCCATGCAAACACCGGACGGTCGATGAAGAAACCGGGCATGGTGCCGCGCCTACCTGTCCGCTTCGCCGCCTGGTGCCGCGGCTGCCGGCTGCGCGGGCGCGGCCGCGCCGGAGGCGGGCGGCTGCCATGGTACGGTCCGGGCAACCGAATCCTCGTTCACCTGCTGCAGCCCGGAGACGATCACCTGGTCACCGGGCGCGAGCCCGCTGCCCACCACGAAGTCACCGCCACTCATGCCGGCCACCGTGACCGGTTTACGCGCGACCTTGCCGTCCTGGCCCACGACCATGACGTATGGTCCCGCCGTGTCGCCCTGGATCGCCGCCTGCGGAATCAGGAAGACATTGTTCTGCTGCCCGAGGTTGGCCTTGATCGTGACGTACATGCCCGGTAACACCCTGCGCTCCGGATTCGGGATCCGGGCACGCAGATCCATTGCGCCGGTGCCCGGATTGACTGCAGCATCGGCGAAGTCGATGGTGCCGCGCTCGCCGTAGGGTGTGCCATCGGGCAGGACGATCTGCACCGTAGCCTGGTTCCGATCGGCCAGTGTCACCGTGCCCTCACGTTGGGCCGTGCGCAGCTGCGTCAGGTCCGCGGTGCTGATGGTGAAGTTCACGTAAACGGGATCGATCTGCTCGATGGTGGTGAGCAAGGTCGACTCGTTCTGACCCACCAATGCACCCTCGGTGACCTGCTGCTTCCCGGCGCGACCGTCGATGGGTGCCGTCACCTTCGCCAGGTCCAGGTTGATGCGCGCCGAACGCACGGTGGCGCGCGCCTGCTGGACTGCAGCGGCGGCGGTGCGCTCGACGCTGAGTACCTCGTCCAGCGCAGCTTGGGAAATGAAGCCCTGGGATGCCAGCTTGCGCGAGCGCTCCGCGGTGGCCTTGCTGTTGGCGTAGGTTGCCTGCGCCTGCGCCAGCTCTGCCTGCCGCGCCGCCAGCGTCGCCTCGACGGAGGCGGGATCGATCTCGAAGAGCACCTGCCCCTTCTTCACGTCGGTGCCCTCTTCGTAGGTGCGCTTCATCAACACGCCCGCGACGCGGGCACGTACATCGGCACTGCGAAAGGGGGCCAGCCGGCCAACGAAGTCCTTGGTGAGCGGAGCATTGGTCGCTTCGGCTCGCACCACACCGACCTCGACCGGGGTGGGGGACTGTGCGCTCTGCTGGCCGCTCTCCTGGCCACAGCCCGTCAGGGTGACGGCAGCCGTGCATGCAAGGGCTGCGAGGGTTGACTTCATGGAGGCGCCTGGCCGGCGAAGGATGAACATCGGCTCACCAAGCCCTGCCGAGGCGGGTGCAAGGAGGCACGCGGGCAGCCAGGCGAGATCGCTTCACGGTACCAGCAGCTGACGCGGACAGGACAATCATGTCGGACCTCACTCCACCAAAAGATCTGCCGGTACCACACGTGGGAGTCTGGCATTCTCTCCCGGGACCGAGCCGTGCAGCAACCATGTTCGGCGCAGCAACTAGGTCGGCGTCTCGTTGCGCGACGGCTGATGCGCCTTGAGCCTCCAGCCGAGCGCGATCAGCAACACACCGAAGACCGTTGCGTACGAGGCGATGACCCACACGACTGCGAGCGCCCCGGCACCCGGTCTCCACAACATCAGCGCACCGAAGATCACTGACAGTACGCCCGAAAGCGCCAGCAGCCATTCGTTCGGAATCACCTTGCGCAACCGGATTGCGGCGACGATCTGGAACAGACCCATCGCCAGTGCCCACGCGGCAATGAATGCAAGCAGCACCAGCGTCGTCATCCCGGGCCAGAGGAAGGTCAGGATGCCGGCCAGGATTCCCAGCACGCCGACGATCAGCAGGCCCCAGAACGGCTTGCCGCGATCGCGTATGCGCACTGCTGCGAGCAGAGCCAGCACGCCATCCGCCAACGCGTATGCGCCCCACAGCAGCACCAGCACCGTAACCGTCACCACGGGCCAGATGAAGGCGAGGACGCCGAACAGCACCCCGGCAATGCCGCGCACGACGATCCAGCCCCAATTGCGCTTCAGATCCCGCAGCATGCCGTCCTGCAAAGACTCGCTCGTCGCCATGACGCCTCCTTTGTCGGTCATGAACTGCGCATGCCAGGGTGCGAGCCCGCATCGTCGAGAGGTGCAGGTCGACTTCGCGATACGCAGGAGGAGCATGCCATGGACCAGCACCCGTTGCTGGACTATGTCGCTCGAAACGCCAGGCTGGCCCGGCGCAAGCCATCGATGTCGTCATCCCCAGGACCGCCATCCCGGCGGAAGCCATCAATGCCCGCATCCCCAATCCCGTCATCCCGGCGGAAGCCGATGGGATCCAGGCAGTGCAACGCGCGACATTGTCGAGCGTATGATGGGATCCATCGCGAGGCAGCGACATGGGATTCCGACAAGACGGTGTCGATGACACGACGCACCGTATCCGCTGTCGATCCTCGCCGGGCGCGGCATTCGGCAAGCCGCCTTCCCCGGCGCCCGCTGCGAGCCCCAGGGATCGCCCGGACCGAGTTGCCGCATCACCACGACGCAAGGAGGCATGCAGATGCAGATCACCGACATCCTCGCTCAACTGGGCGGACTGCAGTCGATAGCAACTGAACTGGGCGTGAGCGAGACTCAGGCAGCGAGCGGTGCCGAAGCGCTGGTCCCCGCGATCCTCGGCGGATTCAAGAAGCAGGCACGGTCGCGGCCCGCAGGCCTCGACGGACTCGGAAGCCTGCTCGGGCAACTCGGCGGCGGCGGTTTACTCGACCAGGTTCTGGCGCCGCAGCCGACGGACCTCGCCCGCGGCAACGACGTGCTCGGGCAGATCTTCGGCTCCAAGGACGTCAGCCGCGCGGTCGCGCAGAACGCGGCTTCGCAGTCGGGACTGGATCCGGCGCTGCTCAAGAGGATGCTGCCGATGCTGGCGATGGTGGTCACCGGCTTTCTGGCGAAGCAGCAGGGCGGTGGTGCAGCGCAACCCACGGCAGGCGGAGGGCTCGGCAATCTGCTCGGAGGCGTGCTGGGCGGACGAACCTCCGCCACTGGCAGTTCGGCGCCCGGTGCTGCAGCACCGGGACTGGCCTCGATGCTGGATCTGAATGGAGATGGCAACCCGCTCGACGACGTGCTTCGTATGTTCGGCCAGGCCAGGCGCTAGCCGTAAGTCAGTCCGTGAGTGCGTGGGTCACCGGCGTCCAATCACTCGCAGGACCTGGCCTCGCGGGCGTGCCATCCAGCACGAGGGCCTGCAGGGATGTGGGTCCTATCGAGAAGTCCGCCAGCCGCTTCGGGTAGGAGCAGCGATAACAGCCGCGGCGCTAGCGTCTCATGACGGTCCATTTGCCATCGTCACTGCGGCAAGCCAGTTGCCTGGAATGGTCTTGCCTGTCCTTGACCGCAACATCGAGCAGAAACTCCCGGCATATGCGGTCGCCTTTCAGCGTACGGCCCGGGGTGACGGTGTATCGCGCTCCGCTATGCGTGTTCTCCCAGTACACCGGCCGACCATCGTCGGCCAATTCAAGAGCGTGTCCCACGCAGGCTCGGTCTTCCTCATCCATGGCTCTGCCGACCTGCGCACCGATCACTGCGCCGAGCACCGCCCCGATCACGGTTGCGACCGCACGCCCGTCGCCGTCGCCCACCCGGGAACCGATCACTGCTCCGACTGCGCTCCCGAGCACTGCCCCGATTGCCTGGAGGTCGCAACCTCCGCGCATCACCCCATAGTCACTGGGCCAGCGCCGGCCCTCATATCCCACGTAGTGCGGGTCGTGCTTCTTGCGCCAACCATGCGCCGGAGCCCAGGGGGGTGGCGCAGCCAGAACGGCGTCGAACGTCAACAGCGCCAGCAGAGCAAACAGGGTCAGGAGTGGTGCTGTACCAGGTTTGTCGAGTCGCGGATGCATATACCGAACCTTGGTGTTGGAGATCGATGACAGCTATCGACTCATCCGACCGATGACTTGAATGAAACCAGCCCGACGATGCAGCTTGCCGGGCGATGCGGCTTGCTGGGCGATGCAGGCCACCTGCCGTGGTGAGGGCGCTCGCGACGCCGTTCGACGCTTTACATGACAGACGGCTTTCGATCGCCTACCGGTTTACCAGCTTCGCCGGCACCAGCAGCACGAGTGCGGCACCGACCAGCACCAGTGCACCGAACAGGTACAGCCCCGGCGCGGTGCTGCCAAAAATGTCGCTCATGCGCCCGATCACGGACGTGCTGACGAAGCCGGCGATGTTTCCGAGCGAATTGATCAGCGCAATGCCCGCGGCCGCCGCGGCGCCGGTGAGGAACGCACCCGGCAGGCTCCAGAAGGCGGCCAGCGCGCTGCACGCACCGGCAGTGGCGAGTGTCAGCGCGAACATTCCGAACAGCAGATGCGTACCGGGAAGGGCGCTGAGCATCAACCCCGCGCCCGCGAGGAAGCAGGGGACAGCCGCGTGCCAGCGGCGCTCGCGCGTGCGATCCGCGTGCTCGTTCACGGCATACATCGCCACCATCCCGACGATGTAGGGAAGCGCTGTCAGCAGTCCGATGTGCATCGGGTCGGAGACGCCACGCGTCCGGATCAGCGTGGGCAGCCAGAAGCTGGTGACGTAGATCGAGGTGGCGAAGGAGAAATAGGCCACCCCCAGCAGCCACACCCGTCCGCTGCGCAAGGCGTCTGCCAGGCCGGAGATCTCGTCCGCGCCACTGGATTCCTGCGCGAGTCGGCTGGTGACGAGCTGCTTCTCCGCGTCGCTCAGCCATCTCGCATCGGCGACGCGGTCGTCGAGGAAATACAGCACCATCACCCCCAGCACCAGCGAGGGGATGGTCTCGATCACGAACAGCCATTGCCACCCGCGCAGTCCCCACACCCCGGAGAACGCCTCGAGTATCCAGCCCGACAAGGGACCGCCGATGATGCTCGATACCGGAATCGCGGCCAGGAACAGCGCTACGATGCGGCCGCGCCGCGCGGGCGGAAACCAATAGGTCAGATAGAGCAGGACGCCCGGGATGAATCCGGCCTCGGCGATGCCCAGCAGCAGGCGCAGCACGTAGAACTGCATCGGCGTCTGCACGAACATCATCAGCCCGGCGATCATGCCCCACGTGATCATGATGCGCGCGATCCATCGGCGCGCGCCGACCCGATGCAGGATGATGTTGCTGGGCACCTCGAACAGCACGTAGCCGATGAAGAAGATGCCCGCCCCCAGGCCGTAGACCGTGCTGCTGAAGCGCAGGTCATCGAGCATCTGCAGCTTGGCGAAGCCGACGTTCACGCGGTCCAGATAGGCGGCGACGTAGCACAGGAACAGGAAGGGGATCAGCCGCCACGCGACCTTGGCGTAGACGCGGTTCTCCTCTGCAGGCGAGGCGGGCGGGCGCGTCGCGTCCACGGGCGGGATCATCACGGTATTCTCGTTGTCGGTGTTCTTGATGTACTGACCGGTCGCGCCGACCGCCAAGGCACCGCCATTCGTGCTGGCGGCCCCCACGGCGACGCGTCCGGAGCTAGCGATGCGGCGGGGTCGAACCCGCCGCTGCTCGTCGGCTTCGTTCCAGGCCGTCAGCGCCTGGTCGTCGAGCGTATGAAGCAATGATAGCCCGAACGATGGAACTCACGCCGCGGCGTGTGCATCTGTCATGCTTCGCAGGCGAAGCGTCCGACTGTTCACGACCGTTCGTGCCTGAAACGCGAGCTTCCCCGAGTCAACCGTATCAGCGCTCGCCCATGCCTTCGGCCGGTTTGGGGGCGGTACCGGAGTGCACCTTCTCCTCGATGCGCCGGCCGATCTCGCGATCGATGCTCTTCCAGTAGTCGAAGGCTCGACCCAGCACCGGCTCGCGTACTCCGCCGAGCAGGCTGCCGGCGACCGTATCGACCAGCTGACTGCGCTGGGCATCGTTGAACACGTCGCGCACCAGAATCCCGGGCTGGGTGAAGTCATCGTCATCGGGGCGCAGCGTATAGGCGCTGCGCACCATCTCGCCATCGGCCTCCCATCCGTCGGCCACGGCACCCGTCGGATCGGACCATGGCCGGCCACTGCCGTTCGGCACGTACACCGGGGCATTGCCGCTGTGCTCGTAGGTCATCTGTCCGTCGAACATGTACGTGTTCACGGGCACCTTCGGGCGATTGACCGGCAACTGATGGAAGTTGGTGCCGATCCGATTGCGCTGCGCGTCGTTGTACGCGAAGGCGCGGCCGAGCAGCATCTTGTCGGGCGACAGACCGATCCCGGGAACCGTGTTGCCGGGCGAGAAGGCGGCCTGCTCGATCTGCGCGAAGAAATTCTCGGGATTGCGATCGAGCGTCATCGTGCCGACCCTGATCAGCGGATAGTCCTGGTGCGGCCAGGTCTTGGTCAGATCGAACGGATTGATGCGGCAGGTCTTCGCCGCCGCATAGGGCATCACCTGCACCGACAAGGTCCAGCTCGGATGCTCGCCGCGCGCGATCGCCTCGAACAGGTCGCGGCGATGGAAATCCGCGTCGGAACCTGCCATCGCGGAGGCCTCTGCATTGGTGAAGAACGCCATTCCCTGGTTGGTGTGAAAGTGATACTTCACCCAGAACTTCGCCCCGTCCGCATTCACCCACATATACGTGTGCGAGCCATAGCCGTTCATGTTCCGCCAGGTACGTGGCAGACCGCGCTCCCCCATCAGGTAGGTGACCTGATGCGCTGACTCAGGATTGCTGGTCCAGAAATCCCATTGCATGTGGTTGTCGCGCAGACCCGAGTCCGGCAGCCGCTTCTGGCTGCGGATGAAGTGCGGGAACTTCATCGGATCGCGGACGAAGAAGATCGGCGTGTTGTTGCCGACGAGGTCGTAATTGCCCTCGCTGGTGTAGAACTTCAGCGAGAAGCCGCGCACGTCGCGCCAGGTGTCCGGGCTTCCCATCTCGCCGGCAACCGTGGAGAAGCGCGCCAGCACTTCGGTGTCCACGCCCTTGCGGAAAAGCGCCGCTGCGGTGAAGCGCGAGACGTCTTCGGTGACCTTCAGGACTCCGAACGCGCCTGCGCCCTTCGCATGGGGCTGGCGCTCGGGCACCTTCTCGCGATTGAAGTGCGCCATCTGCTCCAGGAAGTGCACGTCGTGGAGCAGGATCGGGCCGTCGGCGCCGATCGTCAGGGAGTTGCGGTCGCTCGGCGCCGGTGCGCCGGTGCTCATCGTGGAACCTGCGGATCGCTTGCGGGAGTCGGCCATCGCGCTCTCCTGTGGGATCTCGGATGGCTGATGATCGTCCGCCGGCCAGGTATGGTCAAGGATGACGGTTCACCGCGCACGAGCGGGAATGGCGCTGAACGCGAGGTAGTGGAAGAATGACCCGCGCCGCTCCACTGCCTGATCCGGGCCAGGTCCGGCGATTGCTACAGCCCGTCGCGCACAGGTGTCCGGCGACCGTGGCATCTGCGCGCTGCCCCTGACAGTCAAGGAGGATCGTACGGCAGAAGCACCGCAGGGACCGGCGAGGGCACCGACTTCGGCATCTTTTACCCGGCCGGCTATATCGTCGTTGCATTTCCGAATCACGAGGATGCGCTTCGTGTGCAGCGGGATCTCGCCGTGCCGTTCGAACTGGCCCATTGGTACCATCGCTTCGCCATCCAGGACATGAAGGCGTCGTCGAAATGACGCTGCACGGTCTCGCGTGCAAATGCCGTGCGTGAAAATGCAGGCAGCGGCGCAGGCGCGCACCCGGAGCACCTGTTCTCGCGCGCGGGCGCGCGATGCCGCCGTGTTCTTCGTGGTGACGAGCGGTTCTCTCTACGGCACCGCCGCTTGCGCCTTCATCGTGGCCAGCACGTCCCATACGGCGATGAACATGGCAGCGATCGCCGGCCCGATGACGAAGCCGTTCAGTCCGAACACCGCCATGCCGCCCAGCGTGGAGACGAGCACCACATAGTCCGGCATCTTGGTGCCCTTGCCGACGAGAATCGGACGCACCAGGTTGTCCACCAGCCCGATCACCAGCACGCCGTACGCGGTCAGGACGATGCCCTGCCACACGTCGCCGGTCACCAGCAGGTAGACGGCGACCGGCACCCACACCAGGCCGGTACCCACCGCCGGGAGCAGCGACAGGAAGGCCATCACCACGCCCCACAGCACCGGCGCGTGCACGCCGAGAAACCAGAAGATCAAACCGCCCAGCGCGCCCTGGAGGATGGCAATGACGATGCTGCCTCTGACGGTCGCGCGGATGACGTTGGCGAACTTCCCGAACAGATTGCGCTGCAGGTCGTCCTCCAGCGGCAGCGCCGCACGCATGCGCCGCACCAGCTCTCGGCCGTCGCGCAACAGGAAGAACAGCAGGTAGAGCATGACGAAGAAGCTCACCAGGAAGTTGAACGCGTTCTGGCCCACGCTCACGGCGTGCGTGGCGAGGAGCTGCAATCCGCTCATCAGGCTGGTGGACAGCCGCGCCTGGACCTCGCGCAGGTTGGTCAGTCCGAAGCGATCCAGCAGCTCGCCCACCCATGCGGGCAGCGCGCCGAGCAGCTGCTGAAGGTAGACACCGAAAGCCAGCTCGCCGGACTGGATGCGCTGGTACACGCCGAGTCCCTCCTGCACCAGCAGGGCGGTGATCAGTGCCGAGGGCAGGATCACGATCACCAGGATGATCAGCAGCGTGGCCAGCGCGGCGAGGGTGCGCCGCTGCCGCATCCGCTCGGTGAGCCGGCGGCACAGCGGTGCGAACAGGATGGCCAGGATGGTGGCCCAGAACACGGCGCCGAAGAATGGCTGCAGGATCCAGGCGAAGGCGAGCGATACCACGACCACCAGCAGGATGAAGACGCGGTCATGGAACACGCGCGGACTCGCCATCCTGGGCCCGCCTCCGGTCATTCCAGCGGCTGGCCGGGGTGCCGGATGCCCCGTTCGAACGCGGTGCGCATCATGGGTTGCCGGACATCGCCTTCATGAAACGCGCGACGCCGACCACGCGCTCGACCGGAACCACGAACGCGATGCCACGGCCCGTGTCGTTCAGATCCGCCGCGCGGACGATCTCCTCGAGAACGGTGTCCACCAGATCGGTGCGCACGACCGTGAACATGATCTCCTTCTCGGGCTCGATCGACATGCCGAAGATCTTCTCGTGCTCGACCTGATCGGCCAGTATGCGCACGGCAGGCTCTCCCCAGATGGTCACGAATCCCAACAGCGCGCCGAACGCCGGCAGGATCCATTTCTGGGGCAGTGTGCCGAGCGCCTCGCCGATCGCCCGCCCGTAGGGCAGGAGCGCGATGCTCACCCCGAGCAGGAACAGGAACAATCCCGCCGACGCGACCAGTGTCCCGATCAGTATGCGCTTGACTTCTCCAAGCGGCAATTGCAGGAACAGGATCTGGAACAGCAGGAACAGCGCGGCCAGCGGCAGGACCGCGACGATGACGCTCGAGCCGATCTCGATGATCTGCTCGAGAACCGCTATGGCGCTCACTGCCACAGACCCATCAGGAGCACGGCGATGATCGGCCCCGCGGAGGCCAGCCCGAGAAGCCCGAATCCGTCGGCGATGGCCGAGCTTCCGGCAATGACCGAACTCAAGCCGATTGCCAGCGCGAGCAGCACCGGGGCGGTCAGCACGCCCGTGGTCACGCTTCCGGCATCGTAGGCGAGCGCGATGAAGTTCTCCGGTGCGAAGTAGGTGAGCACGAGGATCAGCGAATAGACGATGCCGACCAGCCAGCGCAGGGGGAAACCGTGGATCACGCGCAGCAGTGCCAGCGCCGCGGGGAATCCCACGCCTACGGCGATCACGTGGGTGAGAAACTGTCCGTGGATGGCGCCCTGCGATTCGGACTCGACCTGGGCGGAGAGCACCAGGACGTCGGGCTCGGCGATCGTCGTGACGAATCCCATCGCGAAGCCCACGCCGAGGATGAGGCTCAGCGAGCGCTTCTTCGGCAGCTCCGCGCCGATGAAGCGGCCCATGGGAAGCACGCCCAGATCCACGCCCGCGAACAGGAGCAGCATGCCCATGACGACGAGCACCGACCCGACCAGAAACTGGACGAACAGCGCGGCAGGCGCGTGCACCAGGGTAACCTGCAGCACGCAGGCGAGCGCGAACAGCGGCGCGACCGCCTTGATGACTTCGTAGAGCCGCTCCCGAAGCAGTGCAAGCACTGGTCACTCGTCCGCAGATCGTTCCGGCTGCGAGGCAGACCGGTAGCCGCGCCGGTGCAACCCCGTGGCGAGGCGTCAGTTCTCGAGGGTGAATCCGACCTTGATCGTCACCTGCCAGTGCGCCACCGCATCGGCATCGATGTGTCCGCGGGTCTCGACCACCTCGAACCAGCGCATCCCGCGGATGGTCTGGGCGGCCTTCGCGATCGCCTGGCGGACGGCGTCATCGCTGGATTCGACGGAGGAACCGGTGAGTTCGATGTGCTTGTAGACGTGACTGGTCATGGGTGCCATCCGAAGAAGCGTCGTTGCGGACGAGACGTGAACCGTACCACGGGCGGCGCCGCTGTGCCGTGGCCGGCTGTGCCGTGGTCGGCTGTGCCGCGGTCGGCTGTGCCGTGGCTGGCTTCCCGGCTGTCCGGTGCAGCGTGTGCGTGCCCGCGACTGCAGTGCACGTACGTTTGGCCGTATGCTGCGCGTGACAGGTGCCGTGCGGCAGACAAGGGAAATCATGACAGCAGGCGATGCGCGATCCGGCGCCCCGAAGGATCCATCCGTTGCCGATGCGCAGGAGGTGGCGTACCTGCTGCGTGCCGACCTGCGCGACGGCCTCACTTCGGAAGAGGCGGCACGGCGCCTCGCACAGGACGGGCGCAACGAACTGCGCTCCGCGCCGCCGGTCCCCGGCTGGCGCGAGTTCCTGGCGCAGTTCCATGATCCGCTGATCTATCTGCTGCTGGCCGCGATCGTCATCTCGTTCGCTGCCTGGGTTGTCGAGGGGCGGATGGGCTGGCCCGTGGACGCGATCGTGATCGCCTCCATCGTAGTGGTCAATGCCATCCTCGGCTACGTCCAGGAAGCCAGGGCGGAGAACGCTGTCGCCGCACTGGCGAAGATGACCGCGGCGATGTCCTCGGTGGTGCGGGATGGCCAGGTGCAGCGGGTACCCAGCGCGGAACTGGTGCGCGGTGACCTGCTGATGCTTGGCGAAGGCGATTCGGTCGGCGCCGATGCGCGCCTGGTGCGCGCGGCAACTCTGCGCGTGCAGGAAGCCTCACTGACAGGAGAGAGTGAGGCGGTCCTGAAGGACGTGGCGAGACTGCCGGCGGCCACCGCGCTGGGCGATCGCCTGAACATGGTGTTCAAGGGCACGGGCGTCGTGCATGGCACGGCGCGCGCGGTGGTCACCGCGACGGGGATGCGCACCGAGATGGGTGCGATCGCGGCGATGCTGGAGGCCACCAAGGAGGAAGCCACGCCGCTTCAGAAGGAGGTGGTACGCATTGGCCGCATGCTGGGCGTGGCCGTCGTGGTGATCGCCATCATCGTCGTCACGGCCGTCCTGCTCACCTCGAAGGTGCGCGGTACCGCCGAACTGATCGAGGTGCTGCTGCTGGGTGTGTCGCTGGCGGTGGCAGCGGTGCCCGAGGGCCTTCCCGCCATCCTCTCCGCGGTGCTCGCCCTGGGCGTGCAGCGGATGGCCAGGCGCAACGCGGTGGTGAAGAAGCTCTCCTCCGTGGAGACACTGGGTTCCGCGTCGGTGATCTGTTCGGACAAGACCGGAACCCTGACGCGCGCGGAGATGACCATCGAGCGCGTCATGACCGCCTCGGGCAGCACCCGCATCACCGGAACCGGATATGCCCCCGAGGGGCAGGTCGAGCACCAGGGGCACAGGCTCGGCGGGGGGGCGGTGCTGGCCGAGAACATCGTCGTGCTGAGCGGCGGCAGCCTTGCCGGGAATGCGCATCTGCGCCGCTCGGAGGAGGGCGTCTGGGAGATCCAGGGGGATCCGACCGAGGCCGCGTTCCTGGTGGCCGAGCACAAGCTCGGCGTGGTCGAGCGCCGGCGGCGGCGCTTCGAGCGGGTGACGGAGATTCCCTTCAGCTCCGAGCGCAAGATGATGTCCAGCGTCGAGGTCGACCACGAGCACGGCGATCGGCCGATACTGATCAGCAAGGGAGCGCCCGATGTACTGCTGGGACGGTGCACGCGCGTGCGCCGGGGCATGGAGGTGGTGGCGCTCGACGAGGCGCTGCGCCAGCGCCTGCTGGCCGACGTGCAGGAGCTGTCCGATGCCGCGCTGCGCACGCTCTCGGTGGCCTACCGGCCGCTCGAGCCGCACGAGGCAGCGGCACCGGACGAATCCCTGGAGAACGATCTCGTCTTCGTGGGCACCGTCGGCATCATCGATCCCCCGCGCGAGGAGGCGGCGGACGCCATCCGCGAGGCGCATCGCGCCGGGATCCGCGTGATCATGATCACGGGGGATCATCCGCGCACTGCTGCCCGCATCGCCCGGGATCTTGGCATTGTCGGCGATGAAGCCCGTACCCTGAGCGGGGTCGAGATCGATGCGCTCGACGATGCCGCGTTTTCCGAGGCAGTCGGCGTCGTTTCAGTCTACGCGCGCGTCTCGCCCAAGCACAAGCTGCGCATCGTGGACGCGCTGCAGGCCGATGGACAGATCGTGGCCATGACGGGAGACGGCGTCAACGACGCACCCGCCCTCAAGTCGGCCGACATCGGCATCGCGATGGGCGTGACCGGCACCGAGGTCACCAAGCAGGCGGCCAAGATGATCCTGGCCGACGACAACTTCGCGACCATCGTGGTGGCGGTGCGCGAGGGCCGCGGCATCTTCGACAACATCCGCAAGTTCCTGCGCTACCTGCTGTCGTCCAACATGGGCGAGGTGCTAACCGTGCTCATGGGCGTGGTGCTGGCCGGGATGATCGGCCTGAGCGGAGCGGACGGCGTCGTGGCCCTGCCGCTGCTGGCAACGCAGATCCTGTGGATCAACCTGATCACCGATTCCGGCCCGGCGCTCGCGATGGGCGTCGATCCGGAAACCGAGGACGTCATGGCGCGAAGGCCGCGCCGGCTCACCGATCGCGTCATCGACGCCGCCATGTGGGTGAGGGTGATCGAGGTGGGCGCGGTGATGGCGGTCGTCACGCTGTTCGCCATCGATTTGTACCTGCCCGGCGGCATGATCGAGGGCAGCCATGATCTGGATACGGCGCGAACCGCCGGCTTCACAGTCCTCGTCTTCGCCCAGCTCTTCAACTGCTTCAACGCCCGCTCGGAGAGCGCGAGTGCCTTCTCCCACGTGTTCAGCAATCCGTTTCTGTGGGGCGCCATCGTACTGTCGGCGCTGCTGCAGATCGCCGTGGTGCACGTCGGGTTCCTCAACGCTGCCTTCGGTACGGCGCCGCTGGATCCGGACCAGTGGCTGGCCTGCGTCGCGCTCGCCAGTGCGGTGCTGTGGTTCAGCGAGCTGAGCAAGCTCGTCCGGCGTGCGCTGCAGCGGCCCGATTCAGCCGATGGCGCGGCCGCTGCGCGACAGCCCGGCTGAGGCCATTGCGCTCACGGGAGTCATCCGGCGGCCTTGCCCCCGAGCGGGAACACGCGCGCGCTGCCGGTCGCGAGTTCGTGTACCTCGTCGCCGACGCGCAGCGTGATGGGCGCGGCGGCGCCGTCACGCTCGCGCACCGTCAGCGACTCGTGCGTCAGGCGCAGGTCGAAGGAGTGATCGCGGTAGCGGATGCGCATGTCGAGCCGCTCGATCTGCTCGGGGAGTTGCGGATTCACGCGCAGCATGTCGCCCTCGAGTTCGAGCCCGGTCCAGACGCGCTCGACCAGATCCACCGTGCCGGCCATGGCTCCCAGATGCACCCCCTCGGCGGTGGTGCCTTGCTGGATGTCGCCGAAGTCGCTCTGCAGCGCCTCCAGGAAGAACTTGAGGGATTGCCGGCGATCGGACCGCGCCAGCACCCAGGCCAGCACGACCCGGCTCAGGGTCGAGCCGTGTGACGAGCGGCTGCCGTAGTAGGCGACGTTGCGGGGAATGGTCTGCGACTCGAACGGATAGCCCAGGCGCGTGAACAGCTCGCCCAGCTCCTCCGAGGAGAACAGGTAGAACAGCATGAGCACGTCGGCCTGCTTGGAGACCTTGTAGCGGTTCGCGCTGTCGTTCTCGGCTTCGAGTATGAGCTCGAGGCGCTGGATGTTGCCGTACCGGCTGCGGTAGTGCTCCCAGTCGAGTTCGGCGAGTCGTTCGTACCCCTCGAACTGGCTGATGATGCCCGTGTCGTGGAACGGCACGTACATCCTGAGGCTGATGTCGCGCCAGCGCTCGATGTCCTCCGCGGACAGCCCGAGCTGCGTCATGATCTCGGCGCGGCGCATGAGAGTCAGCAGGTCCAGCACCTCCAGCGCCCGGCACAGCACCCATACCGCCATCACGTTCGTATAGGCGTTGTTGTTCAGGCCGGGCAGGTGCGCATCCGGGTAGGCGTCGTGAAACTCGTCCGGCCCCATCACGCCGCGGATCACGTAGCGTTCCCGCGTCTCGTCGAAGCGCGCGATGCTCGACCAGAACTGGGCGATGTCGAGGATCAGCTCGGCGCCGTAGAAATGCAGGAATTCCATGTCGCGCGTCACCAGGAAATACTGCCAGACGTTGTACGCGACCGCGCTTCCCACATGGCGCTGCAGGAAGGTGTTGTCGCGCACCCAGCGCCCGGAGCGCGGATTCAGGTTGAACGCCTCGGTCTCTTCCCGTCCGCTGCTCGCGCTCTGCCAGGGGAACATCGCACCCCGGTATCCGGCGGCGCGCGCGGCCGCACGGGCCTCGCGCAGACGCCGGTAGCGGTACATGAGCAGCGCGCGCGTGATCTCCGGCACCCGGTGGTTGAAGAACGGAAAGATGAACAGTTCGTCCCAGAAGACGTGGCCCTTGTAGGCCTCGCCCGTCCAGCCGCGCGCCGGCACTCCGATATCCAGGCCGATGGATGCGGGCGACACGGTCTGCAGCAGATGGAACATGTGCAGGCGCAGCAGCATCAGGACGTTCAGGTCGAAGCCGGGCTGCGCCGGCTGGAGCTGCACGTCGAAGCGCCGCCACAGGTGTTTCCAGGCGAGAACGTGCGCCCTCAGAACGGCTTCGAAGTTGCCGGCACGTGCAATTGCCTCGCGCGCTGCCAGCGCCGGCTCCGAGATGGCGTAATCGCGCGAGGTGTGCAGCGCAACCACCTTCTCGAGCACCAGCGTCTCGCCTTCGGAGAGTTCGACCTGGAACTCCTGCCCGACATAGCCGGACTCCTCCACCAGGCGGCGATCGGGCTCGACGTGCGTGGAGCCGATGAACGCGCGGGTGCGGGCCGCCTGAGCTACCTGCAGGTTCGACTGGCTGGTGCGTACCAGCAGACTCAGTCCGTCGCTGCCGACCGCCTCGGTGCCAAGCGGCACCAGATGACGGTTGCTGTACTCGCGATAGAGCTTGGCGCCGCCGTTGACTACGCGTGCGTCGATGGCGCTGTGCACGGACACGGGTGCAGACCAGTTCTCCGCGGTGAGCGCCACTTCCATCGCGGCCAGGTGGCGGTCGCTCATCGACACCAGGCGGCGTTCGTGCAGCCGCGTGCGCCGCCCGCGGGCGTCCTCGAAGCGCGCGGTCCGCACCAGCATGCCCCGGCGAAGATCGAGTTCCTGGCGGTACGACAGCAGCTTGATGCTGCGCACATCGAACCAGTCCCCGTCTCCGATGCGCAGCCGCAGCGCGAGCCAGTTGGGGAGGTTGACGAGATCCTCGTGCTCGACCACGCGTCCCGCGACGTGCGTGCTCAGCCGGCTGTAGCCGCAGGCGAGATAGGTGCCCGGATAATGGGTGCCGTCGGCGACCGCGCCTGCGGCCGCGCCACGCGTGCCGAAGTAGCCGTTGCCCAGCGCGCACAGTGCTTCGCGGGTACCTTCGTGCACCGGATCGAAATCGTCGAACAGCAGCGACCACCCCGCGGGGGAATCATCCGTCACCCGGACCTGCGACAGATCCCCCACCACCAGGTCCGCGCCGGCCTCGTGCAGCGCCGCGGATTGTCCGCTTCGATCGACACCGATGACGCGGCCGAACCCGCCCGCATGGCCGGCCGCGACCCCCGCGATCGCATCCTCGACCACCACTGCGCGTGCCGGTTCCGCGTCCAGGCGACGCGCCGCCTCCAGGAAGGAGTCCGGCGCTGGCTTGCCGCGCAGCGGCAGACGCGCGAGGTCCATGCCATCCACGCGCGTATCGAACAGGTTCGCGATGCCGGCCGCCTCGAGCACCGCCCGACAGTTCCGGCTGGAAGATACGACCGCGGTCCGGACGTTCTCGGCGCGCAGCGCCTGCACCAGCGCCACTGCCGACTCGTAGGTCTGGACACCCTGCTGGTCCAGCGCCTGCATGAAGTAGCGGTCCTTCACCTCGGCCAGCCGCGCCACCGCTTCGTCCGGCAGCGTGATGCCGCGCGCGGCGATGAACGCCTTGACGCCTTCGACGCGCGGCTTCCCGTCCACGTGCCGGTGGTAGTCGGTGTAGATATCGAACGGAACGAAGGCCTCGCCTGTCGCACTCGCACGCTCCTGGAGAAACTCGTCGAACAGCTTCTTCCACGCTGCCGCGTGCACGCTCGCAGTGCGGGTGAGCACGCCGTCCAGATCGAACAGCACCGCGTCGTAGTCGCGCGGGGAGAGCGTGCATGACGGAACGGAAGTCATCGGTCGGGCTCCTTCCTGAACCGGCAAACGCGCCGGGTCGCGTACGGCGATTGCTCCGCGTCGTCGGCGGGGAAGCGTATATTGGGGCGACGGGGGCGAAACTGGGAGTTCGACAAATGCCTGAAAGTTCTCTTCTCGATTTTTCCGGAAAGGTGGTCCTGATCACCGGCGGCAGCACCGGCATCGGCCGGGCGACGGCGCTGCTCTTCGCGCGGCAGGGGGCCAGGGTCGTGGTCGGCGACCTGAGCGATCAGGGTGCCGAGACGATCGAGATGATCGAGCGCGAGGGTGGCGAAGGACTGTTCGTGCGCACCGACGTCGCCCAGGCGAGCGAGGTCCAGGCGCTGGTGCAGCAGGCGGTGGACGCCTACGGCGGCTTGCACTGCGCCTTCAACAACGCCGGCATCCTGCCACCGACCCGGCCGCTCGCCGAGCAGGAGGAGTCCGACTTCGACAAGGTCATCGCGGTCGACCTGAAGGGCGTCTACCTGTGCCTCAAGTACGAGATCCTGCACATGCTCGGCGCAGGCGGCGGCGCGATCGTGAACACGGCATCCATTGCGGGTGTGATCGCAGACCCGGGAATGGCGCCGTATGTCGCGGCCAAGCATGGCGTCATCGGTCTGACCAAGTCGGCGGCGATCGACTATGCAAAGCGCGACATCCGCGTCAACGCACTGGCGCCTGGGCTCGTGCATACGCCGATGACGCAGCGCTGGTTGGACGATCCGGCGATGCGCGATGTCGTGCTCGCCGGCCCGCTGACGGGCCGGGCGGCAAGGCCCGAGGAAATGGCGGGCATGGTGCTCTTCCTATGCTCGTCGCTGGCTTCCTATGCCACCGGTCAGACGTTCATCGTCGATGCCGGGCAGACGGCGCATTGACAATCGCACACTTCACAGGAGATCGATATGAGCCAGTATCCCATCGCGGTAGTGGTCGGCAGCCTGCGACGCGACTCCTTCAACCGCAAGCTCGCCACGGCGATCGCCAAGCTCGCGCCCGCGGAGTTCTCGTTCTCGCAGCTGCGCATCGATGATCTGCCGCTCTACAACCAGGACGACGATACTCATCAGGCCGAGCCGGTGCGACGCCTGAAGTCCGAGATCGCGGCGGCGCGGGGCGTGATCTTCGTGACGCCCGAATACAACCGCTCGCTGCCGGGCGTGCTCAAGAACGCCATCGACCATGCGTCGCGTCCCTACGGGCAGAGCGCCTGGGCGGGCAAGCCCGCCGGCATACTCGGCGTCTCGGTCGGCGCCATCGGCACCGCGGTGGCGCAGCAGCACCTGCGCAACGTACTGGGCTATCTGGATTGTCCGACGCTCGGTCAGCCGGAGTGCTTCATCCAGGCAACGGACGGCCTGTTCGACGCGTCGGGAGGCATCGGGTCCGACAGTCGCGCGTTCCTGCAGGGCTGGATGGACCGGTATGTCGCGTGGGTCAAGGTGCACGCGAAGTAGCCGTTTTCGGAAACAGTGTGGTTCCGCCCGGGCGGCTACCCGAACGGGTGTCGCGCGGCTAGCATGGTGAGCGCCGGGGCGCAGTCGGAAGGACGACGTGCGCGCCGGCCCGAAGACCATGCAGGAGGGTGCGATGACCACACAGAGCAAGCGATGGGCCGCGGAGCAATCGCCACGATATGCCGCCACCGGTTCGAGGGCCGAGTACTTCAACCCGCGCCACTACGAGCGCGTCGGCTACGGCAAGTGCTTCGACGAGTGTGCCCCGGCCAACGAGCCCAGCATCGACAGGACGCGGGAGCAGACGCCGTCGGAGCTGCTTCGTGCCGCGGGTCATGAGATGCGCACCCCGCTCAACGCGATCGCTCTGTGGCTGGAGGTATTGCGCCGGGCACCGGCGGGACCCGAGCAGGCCCAGCCGATCGATGCCATCGGCCGCCAGATCGAGGTGCTGTCCCGGCTTGCCGAGGATCTCTTCTGCGCTGCACGCCTGCCGGCAGGTAAGGACAGACTGCTGCTCAGGCGGGTCGACCTGAACGACGCCGTGCGCGTCGCGCTGGAATCGTGCCGCGGTCACGTCGAGGAGCGCTTTCATCGCATCGTTGCGGCATACCATTCCGAGCCGCTGATGATCGAAGGCGACGCGACGCGCCTTGGTCAGATCGCCGTCAACCTCATCGACAACGCCGCGAAGTACACGCCGCAGTACGGGCGCATCTTCGTGAAGACCGCGCGCGACGGCAGCCACGCGGTTCTGTCCATCCGCGACAACGGCATCGGCATCGCGCCGGACAAGCTCAGGCGGGTGTTCGACCCGTTCGTCCAGGTCGACGATCCGCGGGCGCAGCGCAGCGGAATCGGGCTGGGGCTCGCCCTGGTCAGGAAATGGGTGGCGTCGCACGGCGGCACCATCAAGGCGCACAGCCAGGGGATGGACCAGGGCAGCGAGTTCGTCGTGCGCTTCCCCCTGCTGGCGGAGCCGTGCCCCGAGGCCTACAGCGGCCGTTCGACGCGACCCGAGGAACAGGGCGCGTAACGCCCCCGCAGTGCCATGGCTCCCGGACGGGGGCCGGCGTGCGCGGCATGCCAGCAGCAGGATTGTGTCCGTAACGGAAACAGTCTGATTCCTGGCGGAGGGCTACCCGTTCGCCTCGATGTCCGCATAATCATTCATTCTGGGAAAGCTTGTGCCAGGCCAATGTGGCCGGGCAAGGACTGAAGAACCGACATGAAAGAAGACTTCCTGATCATTTCCGATCGTGATTTCGGCCGCGTCGCGTCCCTGCGGCCGGGTGGGCAGCTCGAGGAAGAACTCGACCGGGCGACGATCGTGCCGTCGGCTGCCGTGCCGGCAACCGTGGTGACGATGCATTCCCGGGTGCGCTATCTGGACGAGTCCACCGGCGAGCGTCGCGACGTCGAGATCGTGTATCCCGAGCAGGCCGATGTCGCCGCCGGGAAGATCTCCGTGCTGGCGCCGGTGGGTACGGCGTTGCTGGGCCTTTCCGTCGGGCAGCCGATCGACTGGCGCTTCCCCGATGGACGCACGCGCCGATTGCGCGTGGAGGCGCTGCTGTTCCAGCCAGAATCCGAGTGTTCCGAGGACGAGGTCCGACACAGCGCCCTGGCTGATTGATCCCCTGGTCGATCGACGCACGGCCTGTCAGCGACGCTCCCAGTAGGGCGGGCTGCCGAAGCGCTCGAGCAGATAGTCGATGAACACTCTCACCTTGGGTGAGAGGTGCCGGTTCGGCAGATAGACGGCGTAGATGTCCCGGTCGGGCGGAACATATTCGGCCAATACGGATCGCAACTGGCCTGCCTGCAGCGCCTGACCGATGATGAAGGTCGGCAGCAGGGCGACGCCCAAGCCGCCGAGCACCGCCTGGGAAAGTGCTTCGTCGTCATTGAGCTTGAGGTTCCCCGTGGCGGGAACCGAGATCTCGCCCTCCGGTCCCCGGAAGTGCCACTGGTCCAGGTGCGTATAGGTGAGGCAGTTGTGCGCCACGAGCTCGCCAGGCGTGCGCGGAATCCCATGCCGTTCGAAGTAGTCCGGCGTGGCGCACACGTTGCGCTTCACCGCACCCAGTCGTCGTGCCACCAGCGCCTGGCCCGGATCGTTGGCGATCCGCAGCGCCACGTCGTAGCCCTCGTCGGCCAGATCGACGAAGCGGTCGGTGATCGTCATGTCGATGCTCACCCCAGGATAGCGGGCCAGGAAATCGGGGAGAGCGGGTGCCACGTGCAGAGTGCCGAATGCCACCGAGGCGCTCACCCTGAGCACGCCGCGCGGTTCGCCGTGCATGCGGCTCGCGGCAAGCCTGGCTTCGTCCATCTCCTCCAAAATGCGGGCGCAGTGCGCGTAGACGATGGCGCCGATCTCGGTGAGGCTCATGGTCCGCGTGGTCCGGTTCAGCAGCCGCGCCCCCAGTGACTGTTCGAGGCGGGTGACGTGCTTGCTCACCAGGGACTTCGACATGCCCAGGCGTCGCGCCGCGGCGGAGAAGCTCTTTGCCTCCACCACGCGCGCGAAGATCGCCATGCGCTCCAGGTCCTCCATCTCCGCTTCCTTCTACCGGCACGATTCGCACCCCGTATTGTGCACGGTGTACGGATGATCAAACCCGCCGGTCATGCCGGCGGGCCCGCCGCTCAGGGTTCCTCCTGCCGGGCATCCTCCCCACCGCCCCCGGGCGCCGCGCGATGCATTGCCGCGCGCATGAGCAGCATGAAGGTCACCGGCGTGGTGAGGGTCATGAACACTCCGATCGCGATCTCGTGCAGCACCAGCCGCGACTCCAGCGACGAGAACAGCACCATCGAGCCGATGAGGATCATTCCGGTGCCCAGCGCGGTGCCCATGGTCGGCGCATGGACGCGCTGGTAGAACTCCTTCAGCCGCAGCAGACCGATCGATCCGATCACCGTGAGCAGGGCACCTGCCAGCACCAGCAGCGCCGCCGCGAACGCGGCCATGGGGGAGAGGGCATCGACGTGGCTCATGGGTTCTCCTCTACTCGATCACTTCGCCGCGCATGAGGAACTTCGCGAGCGCGGCGGTGGCGGCGAAGCCAAGCATGCCGATGATCAGTGCCGCGTCGAAGTAGACGGTGGTGCCCGTGCGCATGCCGAAGGTGAGCAGCATGAGCATGGCGTTGACGTACAGCGTGTCGAGCGCGAGGATGCGGTCCTGCGCGCGTGGGCCCCGCAGCATGCGGTACACGGCACAACCCATGGCCAGCGCCAGAAGGACCTGCGCAGCGAGCAGGCTCGCGTGAAGGAAGGTGGTCATCATTCGAAGATCTCGATCAGCCGGCTCTCGTAGCGGCCCTTGATGGTTGCGATCCACGACTCCTCGTCGACGAGATCGAGGATGTGCAGCGTGAGCACGCCGCGTTCGCCTTCGTATCGGGCCCACGCCGTGCCCGGAGTCGCGGTGATGATGCACGAGAGCAGCGCCAGACCGAGAGGGTCGCGCAGCACCAGGGGGATCTCCAGGAAACCGGCGATCTGGTTGCGCGTGCCGCGGTAGAGGATGATTCTGGCAACGGCGATGTTGGAGCGCACGATATCGATGGCCACGTGCATGGCAAGCGCGGCGGCGGCGACGGTGCGACGCAGCGTGCTCCGTCCGGATGTGGCGCCCGGGCGCGGGCTCTGCAGCCGCCGCAGGGCAAGGCACGCCCCGGCGGCGAGCACACCTCCAAGCAGGACATGCCCGATCCACGGCGTCGTCTGCAGCAGCAGCCACAGCAGGACGAGCAGCAGCCAAAGCACGGGGAAGGGCAGCCAGCGCTTCATGGCCTCAGCACTCCGTGGACATAGCCCTGCGGGGCGTGCAGGGCGCGCGCGGCCTCGTCCAGGTAGCGCATCACCGGACCTGCCTGCAGCGTGAGCCCGGCGGTGGCCGCCAGCAGCAGCACGATCGATGCGAGTTCCACGGGGCGCACGGGCGGCGGATTCTGCCGCTCTGGCACCCAGAAGATGCGCATCCCGGTCCGGCTCGCCGCGACCACCGTGGCGAGCCCGGAGAACATCAGCAATGCGAGCATGATCCAGGCGAGCGGCCTGACCGGGGCCGCTTCCAGCAGCGCGTCGAGCAGTGCGATCTTCGCGATGAAGCCCGGCAGTGGTGGCAAACCGGCCAGCAGCAACGCGCAGCAGATGAAGGAGATGCCCAGCAGTGCCCACAGAGCCGGGATCGCCACGCCCACCACTTCCTCCTGTTCGGCCTCGAAGCCTCCGAAGGTTTCCGCCGTGAGTGCGAGCACGTCCGCACCGAACCCGCGCCCGCGCTCGACCAGTTCGATCAGCAGGAAGAACACCGCCACCCCGAGCGTGGAGGCGATCAGGTAGTAGAGCGCGGCGGCGCTCACCGCCGGCTGCCCGGAGCCGACCGCCGCGAGCAGCGTCCCGGCCGAGACCAGCAGGCTGAAGCCGGCGAGGCGGGACAGTTCCTGTGCACCGAAGACGCCGATGACTCCGAAGGTAAGGGTCAGAACGCCGCCGACGAGCAGCCACTCCCGTCCGAAGCCGGCAGACTCGCCGCCGACTTCGCCGAAGAACAGCAGGGAGGTGCGCAGCACCGCGTACACGCCGACCTTGGTGAGGATGGCGAAGATGGCGGCGGCCGGCGCACTGGCAGCCCCGTACGTGCGCGGCAACCAGAAGCACAGCGGCCACATGCCAGCCTTGACCACGAAGGCGATGCCGAGGATGGCGGCACCGGCTTCGAGCAATCCACGCTCGCCTGCGGGCAGGGCGGATATGCGCACGGCAAGGTCGGCGAAATTGAGCGTCCCGGTCACCCCGTAGAGCACGGCCGCGCCGACCAGGAACAGCAGCGAGGCGGTGAGATTGATCACGATGTAGTGCAGGCTCGCCTGCACGCGCGCGGCGCCGGATCCGTGCAGGGCCAGGCCATACGATGCGGCGAGAAAGACCTCGAAGAACACGAACAGGTTGAACAGGTCGCCGGTCAGGAAGCTGCCGTTCACACCCATAAGCAGAACCTGCAGCAGGCTGTGGAAATGAGGGCTGGCGCGATCCCAGCGTCCGAGCGAGAACAGCACGACGGCGAACCCCAGCACTGCCGCGAGCAGTACCATCGCCGCAGACAGGCGGTCTGCGACCAGCACGATGCCGAAAGGGGCCGGCCAGTCGCCGAGGCGATAGACCATCGGCGCTGCATCGGCGCGCAGCACCAGCATGAGCGCCGCGCCGAGCAGCAGCGCCAGCGACCCCAGCGCCACCGTGCCCTTTAGGGCACGGCGCTGCTCCCCGATCAGCAGCAGCAGGGCGGCCGTTGCCAGCGGGAGCAGCACCGGTACGATGGCGAGGTGCTCATGCCATTGCAGTGCGGTCACTTGCGCTCCCGGCCGTCCACGTGGTCAGTTCCGGAAAGACCGCGTGCCGCGAGCAGCACGACCAGCAGCAGGGCGGTCATGGCGAAGCTGATCACGATCGCGGTCAGCACCAGCGCCTGCGGCAGCGGATCGGCGAACGCGGCAGGATCCGCGGCTGCGCCCGCCGGCACGATCGGCGCTGCGTTCATGCGCAGGCGCCCCATGGCGAAGATGAACAGGTTGACGGCATAGGACAGCAGCGACAAGCCGATCACGACCTGGAAGGTGCGCGGACGCAGCAGCAGCCAGATGCCGGAGCCGGCAAGCACGCCGATTGCCAGGGCCAGGATCGCCTCGTTCATAGTTCGCGCGGGCGGCGATCGCCGCGGATCGACTGGTGCGCCAGTGCGATCAGCACCAGACCGGTGGCGCCGACGACCAGCGCGAAGACGCCGATGTCGAACAGAAACGCCGAGGGAAGATGGATCTCGCCCAGCAACGGCAGGGCGAGGTGGACGACGTGCGAGGTCAGGAAGGGATGCGCGAACAACCAGGCCCCCGCTCCTGTCGCCCCGGCCAGCAGGAGGCCGATCGCGATCCAGCGCACGGGCCGGATCTGCATGCGCGCCTCGAGCCAGCGGGTGCCTCCGGCCATGTACTGGAGGATGAAGGCCACGGCGAGGGTCAGACCTGCGACGAAGCCGCCGCCTGGCAGGTTGTGGCCGCGCACCAGCAGGTACATGGCGAGCAGGGCGATGACGGGAAACATCAGGCGCATGATGAAGGCAGGCACGGCCATGTCCTCGGGCAGGTCGGACTTGCGTTGCATGCGCTGCTGCGGCGGCACGGCGTTGCTCTCGGCAGCGGGACGGAACCGGCGAAGCAGGGCATATACGGCCACGCCCGCGACGGCCAGCACCGTGATCTCGCCCAGCGTGTCGAAGCCGCGGAAGTCGACCAGGATGACATTGACCACATTGGTGCCGCCGCCTTCGGAATAGGCGCGCGTGACGAAGAAGCGGGAGACGCTGTCAGGAAGCGGACGCGTCATCGCGGCATACGCCAGCACGGCCAGACCGGTCCCGGCGGTGATCGCGAGCGCCAGATCGAAGGCGCGCCGCGGCAGCGCGGCGAGCGCACCGGTCCAGGTCGATGCGAACGCAATGCGCTTGGGCAGCCAGCGCAGGCCGAGCAGCAGCAGCACGGTGGTCACGATCTCGACCAGCAGCTGCGTCAGGGCCAGATCGGGAGCAGAGAACCAGACGAAGGTCACGCAGGTCATCAGGCCGGCTCCGCCGGTGAGCAGGACCGCGACCAGGCGATGGAACTTTGCCTGCACCGCGGCGCCCACGGCACAGACGCCACCGATCAGCCACAGCAGCGCGAGGATCGGGTCGAGGGGCATCGAGGCGGCATCACCGGGTACCAACCCGTGGCGCACCACCGGCCAGGATGCGGCAGCGGCGGTCAGCACGATGAGCCATCGCAACTGCGGCTGCAGGCGGCGCGTTCCCAGCCACGACTCGAGCCGCCGCGCACCGCGGCGCGCGGCATCGAGCGTACCCTCGAACACGCGCCGGCCGTCGATCGGCGGCAGCAGCGGCGTGCGTTCAGCGACGGCCAGATAGCCGCGCAGGGCCCAGTAGAGCAGGGCACCGCCGACCAGGGCGAGCACGCTCATCAGAAGCGGGACGTTGAAGCCGTGCCACGCTGCCAGCCTGTAGGCCGGCTTGTCGGCACCGAACACCGCGTGCACGGCGATGTCCAGGAGCGGTCCGATGGTCACGGCCGGCAGGATGCCGACCACCACGCAGGCGAGCACCAGCAGCTCGATGGGAAAGCGCATCCAGCGAGGCGGCTCGTGCGGCACGCGCGGCAGACCGACCGGGTCCGGTCCGAAGAACACGCCGTGGATGAAGCGCAGGGAGTAGGCGACGCTGAACATGCCTGCTGCGGTCGCCACGAACGGCAGCACGCGATCGAGAACCGGTATCGGACCGCTGACCTCCAGCGCCTCGGCGAAGAACATCTCCTTCGACAGAAAGCCGTTCAGCAACGGCACGCCGGCCATTGCGGCGGCGGCCACCATTGCCGCGGTGGCCGTGATCGGCATGAAGCGCAGGAGGCCCGACAGGCGGCGGATGTCGCGCGTGCCGGTCTCGTGGTCGATCACGCCGGTGGCCATGAACAGCGATGCCTTGAAGGTGGCGTGATTCATGATGTGGAAGATGGCCGCCACCGCCGCCAGCGGGCTGTTCAGCCCCAGCAGCACGACGATCAGTCCCAGATGACTGATGGTGGAATAGGCCAGCAGGCCCTTGAGGTCGTGCTGGAAGATCGCCGCGAAGGCGCCCAGCACGAAGGTGCACAGGCCCGCTAGTCCGACCGTCCACATCCAGGCGTCCGTGCCGGCCAGCACCGGCCACAGCCGCACGAGCAGAAACACGCCGAGCTTCACCATCGCGGCGGAATGCAGATAGGCGGACACCGGAGTGGGCGCGGCCATGGCATGCGGCAGCCAGAAATGGAAGGGGAACTGCGCGCTCTTGGTCAGCGCCCCGAGCACGACGAGCACCATCGCCGGCAGGTACAGCTCGTGTGAGCGGATCAGGTCGCCCGAGGCCAGGACCACGTCGAGGTCGTAGCTGCCCACGATGCGGCCGATGAGCAGCACGCCGGCGAGCAGCGCCAGGCCGCCTGCGGAGGTCACGATCAACGCCATGCGCGCACCGTCGCGCGCGGCCGGATTGTGGTGCCAGTAGCCGATCAGGAGAAAGGAGAAGAGACTGGTGAGTTCCCAGAAGAACACCAGCTGGATCAGGTTGCCCGAGAGCACCACGCCCAGCATGCTCGCCATGAAGGCGAGGAGAAACGCGAAGAAGCGCGGTACCGGATCGCGCGGCGACATGTAGTAGCGCGCATACACCACGACCAGGAAGCCGATGCCCGTCACCAGCAGCGAGAACATCCAGGCGAATCCGTCCAGCCGCAGCGAGAACGTCAGATCCAGCGTGGACACCCAGGGGAATACCGTGCGCACCACGGCGCCGCGCGCCATCTCCGGGTAGAAGCTCGCGGCGATGACGCAGGCGACCAGCGCACATGCCGCGGCGAGAAAGGCCTCGGCGTTCCTGGCATTGACCCGAAAGAGAAGTGCGGCCGCGCTGCCCGCCAGTGGCAGCGCCAGCATGGCCAGCGGCAGCATCTCCTTCACCATACAGCTCCTTCGTGAGGCGGCACGAGCACGCGATCGTGCTGCCGCACGTCAAGCCGTGCCGGGCACGACTCGGTTAGGGTTACGGAGCGGTTGCTGCCTGCGGCGCACCGCGTGGTCCGCGCACCAGCAGCGCATCGCAGGGCAGGGACGACAGGATCTCCTTGGCCGTGCTGCCCACGAGCAGCTGCGCGAGCGAGCCGCGCCCCCGGGTGCCGAGCACGACGAGGTCAACGCCAATGGTCGGTGGCCAGAACGACCGCACGCAGCCGCGTCGCCCCGGTGGCGTGCTGCATCATCCGCATCTCCTTGTAACCTGCTCCGGCGGACGCATGCCGATGTTGCAGTCAGCGCCCGGATGGATCGTGATCGGCAGCGCACCGTCGCGCATCGATACGACCGCGAGCAGGTCCCCATGCATGATACGACCGCGAGCAGTTCCCCATGCACCGGATCTCGCAGGTCGACGACCGGATCTCGCAGATCGACAACCGGGTCGGCACGCCGACATCGGACGCTGCGTTCGAGTATATCGCACATGCGCGCGCGGCCCGGCGGCGTTTCACCGCCGGGTGCGGAGACGTCAGTTACGACAGGGACACGGGCGGGTACGAAAGAGAACGGCCCGGCGCGTTCACCTCGCGCCGGGCCGTCGGAGTCGCGTGCCTGCGGCGCGGATCAGCACTTGAACTTCTGCATTGCCCCGCGCAGTTCGCCGGCTACCTGCTGCAGCGCCTGCGCCTCCTCGTGCGTCGAGGCGCTGGCCGAATCGCTGGTCTCGGACATGCGCGCGATGCGCTCGACACGCGTGGAGATGTCGTTGCTCGCCGCGCTCTGCTCGCGCACCGACGCGGCGATGTCCTCCATGACGGAGACGATCTGACGCGTGTTGCTGGTGATCGCGTTCATCGCCTGGCCGGCCTGATCGACGCGCTCCACCCCTTCCTTCACCAGGCGGCTGCCGGCCGTCATGCTGCGCACGGCCTCGCCGGTGTCGTGCTGGATCGAGTCGATCATGTCGCTGATCTGCGTGGTTGCGTTGCCCGATCGTTCCGCCAGCTTGCGCACCTCGTCGGCCACCACTGCGAAGCCGCGGCCCTGTTCGCCCGCGCGCGCCGCCTCGATCGCGGCGTTCAGCGCCAGGAGATTGGTCTGGTCGGCGATGTCCTTGATCACCTTGACGATGGTCGTGATCTCGCCGGAGCGCTGGCCCAGGGACTCGATGGTCGCCGAGGCCCGTGTCACGGTATCGCTCAGGCGGTTCATGTGCTGCGTGACCTCGTGCATCTGTGCCTCGCCCCGCTCGGACAGTTCACCCGCGCCGCGCGCTGCCGTGGCTGCCTCGGCGGTCTTGTCGGCGATCATCGAGACGCTTGCAGACAGTTCCTCCACCGCGACGGCAGCATTGGTGGCGTCTTCTGCCTGCCTGGCAGCGGCGCCGCGCACTTCACCGGTGCGCGCGGTGAGCCTCGTGCCGGCTTCCTCCACGCGCACGGCACTCGCGTTCACGTCGCGGATGCTCGCGCTTATGCTCTCGAGCAGTTCGTTGAACGAGTGGCCGATTTGCGCCACCTCGTCGTCGCCTGCAACCGCGGCGCGGCGCGACAGGTTTCCGTTGATGCGGATGTCGTGCATCGCCGCCCCCAGTTCGCGCAGCGCCTGCACGGGGCGGATAATGCTGCGGGCGAGGAACAGCATGATGGCGCCGCCCAGCAGCATGATCCCGGCCAGCCACAGGCCTGCCTGCCGTACGGACTGCCAGAACATCGCATCGACGTCGTCCAGATACAGCCCGGTGCCGATGACCCAGCCCCACGGTTCGAACAGCTGCACGTAGGACAGCTTGGCGATCGGCTCCTTCGCGCCGCCGCGCGGCCAGTAGTAGTCGACGAAGCCGCCGCCCTGGGTGCGCGCGAGCTGCACCATCTCCTGATAGACCTTCTTGCCGTTGGGGTCGGTCATGTCCGACTTGTCCTGGCCCTCGAATTCCGGCCTCATCGGATGGGCTACCACCACTTGCTGCAGGTCGTTGATCCAGAAGTATTCGTTGCCGTCGTAACGAAGTGCGCGCACGGCCGCCTTGGCTTCCTCCCTGGCGTTCGCCTCGCTGAGCCGGCCCTGCGCCGCCAGCGTGTGGTAGTGCCCCAGGATCGCGTGTGCCGATTCCGTGAGACTGCGGATCTTGTGCGCGCGGTCCTGCAGCATGATGTCGCGCTTCTCCTGCAGATCCATGGCGGCCAGGAGAAGGATGCTGAAACCGGTGATGATCAGCATGATGAGCAGGCGGGCGCGAATGCTCAGTGCGGCGATGAATCGAGGCATGTAAGGCGAGGCTCCGAAGCGGCGGGAATCAGGATGTTTACGGAGCGATCGCGCGTACATTTAGCGTGTGCACGCCCGCCGTGCCTCGCGGCGGTCCGTGGTGGCGACTTCGGGTGCACCGGGCCGGCGGTTCATGAAATGGCATGACCTGCCCATGCGTGTAGATTTCACACATCCGCGTCTCCAAGGGACATTCGGCCTGCCCCCGATCGTCTCCGCAGAGGGCCGGCGCGTGCGACTCCGATCACGATGGCCGGTTTCCCGCCCGGCTGGTCGCGTCGAGTGCCAGGCCGCACTGCAGCGCTGATATCGCTGGCTTTGCCGTGTGCTGCAACCGTGATGCGGCGTCGTGGTCGAATCCTGCGGCGGGCTACTTGCTCGTTTCGCACACGACGCCCCTGTCCCAGTCCCGCAACCTCCTGGAGCACTCCATCCATGACATTCGCCCGATCCCTGCTCGCGGTCCTGGCCGCACTGGCTGCCGCCCCCGTCCTCGCTGCCGAGTGCAGGCCGCTGCAGAGCGGCCCTCCGAACGCGCCGGATCAACGGCCGGCATTCCAGGGGCAGACGCGCGCGTGCGCCATCCGGACCGAATCGGCCTATGACGTGAGCGTGGTCGCCAAGGGGGTGGAGAAGCCCTGGGCGGTGGAGCCGCTGCCAGACGGTGGTTTCCTGATCACCGAGAAGCGCGGGCGCATGCGCTACGTCTCGCCCGGGGGCGAGGTCGGCCAGCCCATCGCCAACGTGCCACCGGTCGACTCCCGCAGCCAGGGTGGATTGCTGGACGTGGCACTCAGTCCCTCGTTCGCGTCGGACCGGACCATCTTCTGGAGCTATTCCGAGCCGCGCGACGGAGGCAATGGCACCAGCGTCGCGCGCGGCGTGCTCTCCGCCGACAACCGCAGCCTGGACAAGGTACAGGTGATCCTGCGTACCAGGCCCACCTACGACAACGGCATGCACTTGGGCTCGCGCCTCGCCTTCGGGCCCGACGGGATGCTGTACGTCACGATGGGCGAACGCTCCGATCGGCCGATGCGCAAGTTCGCCCAGCAGCTCGACAGTCATCTGGGCAAGGTGCTGCGCGTGGATCGCGATGGCAAGGCGGCGCCCGACAATCCGTTCGTGAAGGAAGCGGGCGCATTGCCGGAGGTCTGGACGCTGGGTCACCGCAACATCCAGGCGGCGGCATTCGATGCGCAGGGCCGCCTGTGGGAGATCGAGCACGGCACCCAGGGTGGTGACGAGCTGAACCTGATCGAGAAGGGCAAGAACTACGGCTGGCCTCTGGTCGCATACGGCGAGGAGTACTCGGGTTCTCCGATTCCGAACGCGGTGACGCAACGGGAAGGCTTCCAGCAGCCGGTGTACTACTGGGATCCGGTGATCGCACCCTCCGGTGCGCAGTTCCACTCGGGCAAGGCAATGCCCGAGTGGAAGGGAAACCTGTTCGTCGGCGGAATGAAGGAGCACGCGTTGGTGCGCCTGCGCCTCGAGGGAGGCCGGGTGACCGGCGAGGAACACCTGCTCACCGAACGCGGCCAGCGCATACGTGACGTCAAGGAAGGCCCGGACGGCGCGCTGTACCTCGTCACCGACAGCAACAACGGCGAGCTGTGGCGCATCGCGCCCAGGCGCTGAGCGGCGCGGCTTAGTAGAAGGCGCCCGTCTTGATGGCGAGACAGGAGGTTCCCGCGGGCACCAGGGCCAGCGTGACGGAATCGGCCGTGGGGTCCTCGTACAGGGGAATGCCCTGCATGTCCGCGTAGAACTTCCAGTCCTTGAACGAGGCCTCGAAGACGCTCTGGCAGGACGCCGAGAAGACGAAGATCTGCGTGAACGACACGTCGCATCCATCGCCCTGCGGGGTGACGGCGAGTGAGGAGATCTGGCGTCCGTCCGTGTACTGCTGGGTGGTGAGGCCATGGAACAGGTGCCGGTCGGGATCGGCCTTGTGCCACAGTGCCAGATGCGCGTACGGATCCTTGCCGTGGAAGTAGCCGACGACGTCGCCGACGCGCCCGGCACACTGCTTCACGCCGACCTGATTCGCGCGCTGGACGAGTCCGGTGTCCTGGGCCTGAACCTGGTCCTGGGCCTGGACCTGGACCTGGTCCTGGGCCTGGGCCTGGGCCTGGGCCTGAATCTGGGCCTGGGCCCGGGCCTGAATCTGGGCCTGGGCCTGGGCCTGAATCTGGTCCTGAGCCTGGGCGAAGCTCGCCAAGGCGGCGGCAACAACGGCTGCAGCGTACCTGATCATTGGTCTTCTCCGTGAGGGTGGGGATTGTGCTGCGATCTCTCAGTGCCTGTCATCGGGCAACGGCGCCATGAAGCGATCGGACAGGGCGATCGCCAGGGCGGAGACGAGGAAGGCGATGTGCATCACCGTCTGCCACAGCAGCACCTTCTCGTCGTAGTTTTCGGCGTTGATGAAGGTGCGCAGCAGGTGGATGGAGCTGATGCCGATGATGGCGGTGGCCAGCTTCACCTTGAGCACGGAGGCGTTGACGTGCGACAGCCACTCCGGCTGATCGGGGTGGCCTTCGAGATTCATGCGCGAGACGAAGGTCTCGTAGCCGCCGACGATCACCATGATCAGGAGGTTGCTGATCATCACCACGTCGATGAGGCCCAGCACCACCAGCATGATGATGGTTTCGTTGAGCTTGGGCTGCCAGTCCTCGTCGACCGAATAGCCGATGTTGGTGATCAGGATCTGCAGCGCTTCCTTGTTGCCGAACACGGCCTCGAGCAGGTGCACCAGCTCGACCCAGAAGTGGTAGACGTACACGCACTGCGCGACGATCAGTCCCAGGTAGAGCGGCAGCTGCAGCCAGCGGGTGGCGAAGATGAAGCGGGGAAGAAAGCGGGCGGGTTCGGCTCGGGAGAGATGGTCCATTCTGCTGCGGAGTTGTTCGTTGGGATTTCCAAGGCGGCCCGCATTGTAGCCGAGCGCGGCCCCCGCCCCACCCGCACCAGAGGCGACAGACCCTAGTCGCGCCGCCTGTGCTCCTTCTCCTTCTCCTTCTCCTTCTCCTTCTCCTTCTCCTTCTGAGCAGGCGACGGATCGTTGGTCTCCGTCCGGTCTCCCGACGCCTGTTCGCGCTTGGCATCGATGTGCGGTCGATCGGTCTTCGTCGTTTGCGTCGCCTGCACCTGGCTGAGCAGCATGCGCAGGAAGCTGCGCTCGTCGCGATGGTGCGGGTACCAGTGTCCGTACAGGCCGCTGAAGCGCGCGGTGGTGCAGGGCTCGTTCACCGGCGTCCAGGCGTCGATCCAGGGGTAGCGCAGCGCCACCGCGAGCCAGTAGCGGGCGAACTTGTCCGGAAAATGCGGATCGAGCAGCCGGGTATAGCGTGGACCGCTGCCGTGATGGAGCAGTCCGGCGATGGGCCGTAGGCCCAGCCCGCGCAGGCGGGCAAGCCGCTCGTCGCTCCAGTTCCACTGGCAGCGCTCGGGGCATTCGGGCGCGACCCGTTCCCAGAGGATGGGAAAGCGCACGCGCTCCGCGCCCAGACTGGCAAGCCGGTCGATATCGCCGATGCGGTGGGCGAAACCGCCCGCCTCGAGCTGGTCGAACCATTCGTCGCCGACCCGGTTCACGGTCGGCTCCGGGCCTACCCACAGGGCCAGCCGGTTTTCGTCGCTCGCTCGCGTCCCCGCTCGCTGTCCTCCTGGTCGGAATCTCCAGCAAGTGGCGGGCGACCCCGGAGCGGGAACGCCACGCGCTATCAGATTGCCGATCTGCCAATCATGGGGAACCCGCGTGCACAAGCGCTGCCTGCGCAAGCCGGACGGACGGCGGCTGCATCTGTACGGCTTCGAACCGATCGCCGAAGGGCTGATCGCACCGTCTCCATCGCAGGCGCCCTGGCAGCCCAATTCCCACCTGCGCTGGCATCCAATGCGGGGGGAGTGGGTGATCTACGCTACCCACCGCCAGCACCGCACCTTTCTGCCAGACGCGGGGTACGACCCGCTCGCGCCCGGCGACGATGCGGGACAGCCGACCGAACTGCCGGCCGGCAACTGGCAGGTCGCCGTGTTCGACAATCTGCTTCTGGCCCTGAGTGCGATGGCGCACGCGCCGCCGCAGATAGAGGTGCAGACCCGCCCCGGGCTGGGTGCGTGCGAAGTGGTGGTGTTCACGCAGGATGGCGGCGCCAGTCTGGGGCAGCTGTCCGTGCGCCACATCGGGCTGCTGATCGAGGTCTGGGCCGAGCGCTATCGCGAACTGGGCGCACGCGAGGACGTGCAGTACGTGTTCGCGTTCGAGAACCGCGGGGCGGCCGTGGGTGCCACCCTGCACCATCCGCACGGCCAGATCTACGCGTATCCGTTCCCGCCTCCGGTGCCTGCGCGCGAACTGGAGATGCAGCGCCGGCACTTCGCCGTGCACGGCCGCGGGCTGCTGGAGGCGATCATCGCCGAGGAGCTGCGGGACCGCGACCGCCTGCTCTACGCGGGCGAGCGGGCCGTCGCCTTCGACACCGTTCCCGAGGAGAAGGCGGCGGAACTGCGTGCGGTGGAGGTGGACCTTGATTGAGCACATGCCGTCATTCCGCGACCTGTTCGCCGCCGATGCCGCGGTACGCGCGCAGGCGCCGGGGCGGGTAAACGTGATCGGCGAGCACACCGACTACAACGACGGCTTCGTGCTGCCTGCTGCCATCCCGAAGTTCACGCGCGTGGAACTGGCGCCGCACGCGAACCAACTGGTGCGCGCGCACAGCGACATCGATGGCAGCGCCGTGCCGGCCGAGTTCGAACTCGGCAGCGAGGCACCGCACGGGCACTGGATCGACTACGTGCAGGGTGTGACTGCCGCGCTGCGCACTGCAGGAATCGCGCCGGAGGGATTCGACCTGCGCGTGAGCTCGGACATCCCGGTGGGCGCGGGCCTGTCCTCCAGCGCGGCCCTGAGCGTCACCCTGCTGCGTGCGCTGCGCGAAGCGTACGCTCTCGAGCTGGACGACGTCGCACTGGCGCGCATCGCGCACGCGGCGGAGACGGATTTCGTCGGCGCACCGGTCGGATCCGATGGATCCGATGGTGTGCAGTCTCGGGCGCCAGGGCGAGGCCCTGCTGATCAATACGCGTTCCATGGCGGTCGAGCACATCGCGCTGCCGCGCGATGCCGAGATCCTGGTGATCGACTCCGGTGTGCCGCACGCCCACGCACGCGGTGAGTACCGAGTGCGGCGCGCGGAGTGCGAACAGGCCGCGCGCCAGCTCGGCGTGCGCGCACTGCGCGATGTGCGCTCGAAAGACGATCCGCGGCTCGCGGCCCTGCCCGAGTCCGAACGCCTGCGCGCACGCCACGTGATCGGCGAGAACGGGCGCGTGCTCGCGGCAGTGGAGGCGCTGCGAATGGGGGATTCGGCTGCACTGGGCGCTCTGCTCAACGCGTCGCACGTCTCCCTGCGCGACGATTTCGAGGTGAGTTGTGCGGAACTGGACTGCCTGGTCGCGCTGGCGCAGTCGCAGGACGCCACACTGGGTGCGAGGATGACCGGCGGCGGTTTCGGCGGTTCGATCGTCGTGCTGGTCGCGCTGGGAGGCTCGGATGCAGTGGCACGGAGCGTGTGCGACGGCTACCTGCAGCATCACGGCCGCCAGGGCAGGTGGTTCTCGATCGCTGCCCGCATCTGACGAGAGGGCGGAAGGCTGAGAACTCCGTCGCCCCGGCGAAAGCCGGGGCCCAGGAACTGGCGAACGGCCTGATCGGTTTCGCTGGATGCCGGCGTTCGCCGGCATGACGGGATTCGCCGTTGCTCCGGCGAAAGCCGGGGCCAGCAAGGCATACCAGGCTTGACGCCACCTCTGATTCTGGCTTTCGTCTGCCGGGGAGCGGCGGCGCGACTGCCCACCCTGCACATGCCGCGTGCATGCGCTCAGCAGGTGGACGCGTCGACGCCGGTCGTGTGCCAGCCTTCCTGCTGCAGCCGCCAGAGAAAGCCGGGCAGCACGTGAAGCAGGGACTGCGGCCGGTTGCTGCCGCGCGCGGCATCGTGCATCAGCACGATGTCGCCGTCGCGCACGCGCGCCAGCCGCCGGGCAATGCCCGCCGGGGTCGCCAGCGCGCCCCAGTCCACCGCGCTGCGCGTCCACAGCAGCGTGCGCTGCCCCGCTGCCGCGGCGGCCTCCGCCATGCACGCCCGCATGCGCCCGTGCGGCGGACGGAACAGCCGCACGGGCGTGCCGGTGACATCGGCGATGGCGTGCGCCCCGTCGAGCACCTCCGCGACGGCCTCGTGCCGTCGCAGCAGCCAGGGATGACGATGGCTCCACGTGTGATTGCCCAGCGCGTGGCCGGCCTCGACGATGCGGCGCACCAGCCCGGGGTGCGCGCGCGCCGCCCTGCCCACGGCGAAGAACGTGGCGCGCACGCCGCATTGCGCCAACGCATCGAGCACGGCCGGCGTCCAGAGCGGATCCGGCCCGTCGTCGAAGGTCAGGTGGACGTCCGGCACGGGAAGCGCTCGAGCAGGCAGCGGCGGCTGAGCCAGTAGGCGTGTGGCTGCGGCCGGGCCAGCCGGCGCGTCTCCTGCGCCGGCGCGAACGCCCACAGCAGCAGGGCGAACCACGCCGCTCGCATGCGCGTGCCCGGGCCGGGCGGCAGGGGCGTGGCCACGAAGCCGAGCCTGCTGCCGTGCGGCGGCAGCCAGCTGGTGGCGTGAAAGGCCTGGACATCGGTGAAGCGCGGGTCGCCGCGCGCGGCATCGGCGAGTGCCTGCATCGACACCAGCATCTCCCGCCCGAAGGCGCGCGCGGCGCTGACCGCCGATGTCGTGTGCATGCCGTCGAAACCCAGATTGTTCAGATGGAGCACGCCGATGGCGCAGTCGCGCTCGATGCACGTGCCGTCATCCAGGGCGATGGCTGGGCCCCGATGCCGCCCTCGGCCGAGCAGCAGCACCCTGCCCAGCGGCTGCAGGTGGTGCGCGTGCCGGTAGCCGAGTTCGATCCCGTGCAGCGCGGTGCGCGTGAGGCTGCGCAGCGCCTCCATCAATGTGCCTTCGCCGGCGCGTGCGCCGGCACGGACTCGATGAGCGACAGGGCCAGGGCCGCGATGTGCGCGGCGCCGTCGCGCCGGCCGATCGCGCCAGCGCGGGCCTGCATCGCACGTAGTGCTGCCCGGGACTCGAGCAGGGCGTCGATGCGCGGCACCAGGTCTTGCTCCGCCACCAGCGCGCCGACGTCGTGGCGCTGCATGAAGCGCAGGTTGAAGTCCTCCTGCGCGCGCAGAGTGTCGGTGGCCAGCAGCGGCCTCCCGCAGGCCAGCGCCTCGGCCACGGTGAGTCCGCCCGGCTTGCCAACGACGATGTCGGCGGCGCGCATGAGCAGGGCCATGTCCTCGGTCCACTCCCACAGGCGCACGCGCGGGTGCGGGCACTGGCGCAGCTGCGAGGCTGCGGACGGGTTGCGGCCCAGCACCGCCAGGACGTGGAGCCGGCCGGACGATCCGAGCAGCGCGCGCACCACGCGCTCCACGCCCAGTCCCAGGCCGCCGCCGGCGACCAGGATCACCGGCTCGTCCTGCGGCAGGGCGAGCTGCGCCCGCGCCACTGCCTGTTCCGGGAGCCGCTGGAACTGCGGCATGAGCGGCATGCCGGTGACCGTCGCGGGCGCGTCGGCGCGGCGCGCGGGCAGCTGCACGTCCTCGTGCGGCAGGCAATAGCGATCCACCCCGCGCTGCAGCCAGAAATCGTGCACGCCGAAATCGGTGATGACGCCGATCGATGGAATGCCGGCGCGCCTGCGCTGCGCGCACAGGACGAGCAGGGCGGCGGGGTTCATCTGGGTGGAGACCATCACATCGGGCGCGAACGTGCGCAGCACCGCATCCAGGCGCCGCGCCAGGATGGTCCAGCCGCTGCGGATGATGGCCAGGCGCAACAGGTTGCTCGCACCGGGCAGAAGGCGGGTGGCGCTGTCCAGGGCACCGCAGAAGCAGCGCAGCATCACCCGATCGAACGGGTGCCGGGCACGCGGGCCGAACTCGTCCAGAGTGCGGCGCGCAGTGCCGGCCAGAATGTCCAGTCCCTGGAGCAGGGGTGCAGGCAGGGGTGCGCCGGCGAGGATCGCACGCCAGGTGCGCTGGTCGAGCCGGTAGATACGGTCGTACAGCCCGGGCCGGCCACGCACCACGTTCAGATAGGCGCGCTGCAACGAGGCGGCCACGGCCTCGTCCATCAGCGTCCAGAAGTCCTGCGTGCGAATCGCACATCCAGGATGGCGCGTGCGCAGGGCCGCTGCGATCGCGTGTGCGGCGCGCGCATGGCCGGCGCCCAGCGATGCGGTGAGCAGAAGGATGCGCGGTGCATGGTGCGTGCGCACTTCGACCGGCGAGCGGGAACGGAGACGGGCATTCATGCCGATCGCGGGTTGCATGCGGCGCTCCCGACTGTCCGTTGCCGGATCCGGATGTCCTATCCGTCCGGCATTGAAGAAAGTGCACGACTCGCGCAGGGCGCGAGCAGCGCCTCCCGAGAGGGGTACGTCAGCCCAGGCTGCTGCGCGCCCGGTCGATCAGGACCGCTCCGGCCAGGGCGCCCCCGCCCAGGCACAGGGCCCAGAACACGCGGTCGATGCAGCCCTGATCGGCGCCGTTCACCAGCGCACAGACCACGAACCAGATGGCGACGATGGCGGCCGCGGCTGCCGTGATGTCCAGCGTGACCGACAGGTGCCGTGCTGCGAGTGACATCGACATGGGGAACTGCCGTGATGACATTTGCGAACCATAGCAAACCCGGGCGCGTCTGTCATTGCCGGGCGACGGTATCGGACTTGCTGCTGCAGGCCACGGTGTGCCTCGCCGGTGCGCCATGCCCGTTTCGCCGAGCACTGTCCGGGGAGAATCCCGCATGAATCCGCACATCGCCAGGGTCCTGCGATCCGTCCTGCCGCTCGTCGTGCTCCTGGTCGCATCCGCGCAGGCGCAGGCTCCGGCCCCCGCGCTGCAACGGGCACAGCCGCCCGGCGGGGAGAAGTCCGCGCGCACGTGCGTGCTCGAGGCGGGTGCCTGGGCGCTGCAGGCCGATGCGCCGACCGATCTGCTCAACATCCACCTGGTCGGTTTCCATCCGGCGCGCGACGAACCGGCCCACTAGATGGAGGCGCACCACTATTGCCGGCAGGTGAACGAGGATTTCGCGCAGTGCGCGCTGTTCGATCGCAACGGGCGTGCAGGAGCTTCCCGATGTCGCGGAGGCCGGTATGTCAAGCGAGAGTCAATGAATGCGCGGCCGTGGATGGGAGACCCTTCAATCAGGCGGGTCATCTGTCGATAGCAGCGGCGGGCGCATCGGTGCGCGTCCGGACAATCGATGAGAACAGGGGAAACGACAGGATCATGAATCTGGATGACGCGATCAAGACACACGCCGAGTGGAAGCTGAAGTTCCGGGCAGCCATGTCGCGCAAGGAACAGCTCGACGCGCCCTCGATCGAGCGCGATGACTGCTGCATGCTGGGAAAGTGGATCCACGGCGAGGGCAAGAGCCAGTTCGCCAGGCACGGCGAATTCACCGAGGTACGCGAGAGGCATCGTGATTTCCACAAGCATGCAGGGACGGTCGCCCGCCACATCAACGCAGGCAGGTACGAGGAAGCGGAGAGGATGCTCGAGAACGGCACCCCCTACGCCATTGCCTCCCGGGACGTGGGGGTCGCGGTCCAGAGGTTGAAGAAGCTGGCTGCCTGACCGCCCGGCGGACAGGTTGTCGCAGGAGCCGGCCACGAGCCGGCTTTTTTGCGTCGTGGATGCGTTGTCGCCATCCAGGCGCTATCCTGTGCAGGCGCCGTCGCACCGACGGAGCATGCCCCGGAGTGACTTGATCCGGGGGCCGTGCGCAGCGCCAACAGAAGCAGGCGCCGTCGCACCGGCGAACGCCGGTGTCCAGCGCCAACAGAAAAAGCTCTTCTCCATACTTGCCGGATCTATCCTGTCCAGCCGCCTTCTCTCGGAGCGGCGCGCGCCGCGGCGTTAATGCGCCGTTAACGTTGCCGCACTGGAATCTAACCCTCCGATCCTGGTCTACTCAGGTCATTGGCAGCAAACCCGTTCAACTCTACCGCAGGACCATGCCCACTTCGATCAAGCCGCTTCGCGTTCGCCTCGACCGCCTCACCCGCTTCGCCCTGTTCGCGTTCATCGCTGCCATCGGCCTCGCCCTGGTCGTCCCCGATGCGGAGGCTCGGCGCATGGGCGGGGGCAGGAGCTTCGGACGCCAGACCCAGCAGTCGGCGCCACCGTCCAAGCCGGTGCAGCGCGACAGCCTCGGTCAGCCCGCCGGCCAACCGGGTGCCAACCAGGCCAGCCCCGGCACGGCAGCCAAGCCCGCAGCGCAGGCGCCCGCCACCGGCAACCGCTTCCTGGGTCCGCTCGCCGGCCTGGCGGCCGGCCTCGGTATCGCGGCTCTGCTGTCGCACCTGGGCCTGATGGGGCCGCTGGCGGAGTTCCTCGCTGCAGCGCTGATGATCGGACTGCTCATGCTGGCAGGGCTGTTCGTCTGGCGCATGCTGCGCGGCGCCAGCCGCCAGGGCACGGCGAATGTCGGGCAGCGTCCGCTGGAACCGGTGTACCAGGCGCCGGCGGCGGCGCGCACACAGCTGCCGGCAGCGTCCGCTCGCCCCGGCAGCATCGCCGCCAGCCTGGGCGGAATCGGAGCGGCTGCCGCGTCGGTGGGCGGGGAGCGTGCACCGGGGGTGCCCGAGGATTTCGATATCAATGGCTTCCTGCGCAACGCCAAGCTGCACTTCCATCGGCTGCAGGCGGCATGGGACCGCAAGGACGTGGACGACCTGAACGAGTTCACCACGCCGGAGGTGCTCGCCGAACTGCGCGTGCAGCTGGCAGAGGACGCACAGGACGGCGGGAGCAACGAGATCGTCGAACTGGACGCCGAACTGCTCGGCATCGAGGAAGGGGCGATCGACTACCTGGCCAGCGTGCGCTTCAGCGGCAGCATGCGCAGCGCCGATGCACCGGCGGGCGAGCCGTTCCAGGAGATCTGGAATCTGTCCAAGCGCAAGGATGGGCGCACCGGCTGGCTGCTTGCCGGCGTGCAGCAGGTTCACTGATCGGGCATCCAGGCACCGGCGCGTGGCGCCGGTGCCCACCGTGCGGGTCGCCATGACCCGGGTGCGCACATCCTGCCCAGGTGCAAGGCCGGGCATGTAGAAGCTTCAGTCCCCGCCCCGGATTCTCCCTCCGGGCAGCCGATTCCTCCCGTCGACCCCGGGAGCGACGTTTGCTGACGACGCAATGATCTCTGCCACGTCGGCAGCCAGCTCCCGGACATGGACCCCGAACAACCGCAAATCAAATGCCCCGATCATCCGCCCCCGGCCGTCCAGACGCCTGAATCCCTCATCATCGACGAGTGCTGCCGCCTGCTGCTCGAATCCATCCGGGAGTACGCGATCTTCTGCCTGGATGCGAACGGAAAGGTCATCACCTGGAGTGCCGGGGCCGAGGCGATCAAGGGCTACACGGCCGACGAGATCGTCGGGCGCCACTTCTCCGTCTTCTACCCGCCGGAGGCGATTGCCATCCACTGGCCCGAGCAGGAGCTGGCCGCAGCCAGCGCCCAGGGCTGGTTCGAGGATCACGGCTGGCGCCTCCGCCGGGACGGCTCGCGCTTCTGGGCCAACGTGGTCATCCACCCCCTGCGCAAGTCCGACGGCACCCTGATCGGTTTCGCCAAGATCACCCGCGACCTCACCGAGCGCATGCGCCACGAGGAGTCGCTGCGCCAGAGCCAGGAGCGCTACCGGCTGGTGGTGGACGCGATCGCCGATCACGCCGTCGTCTCCCTGAACGGCGAGGGGCAGGTGGCGAGCTGGAACGCCGGGGCCGAGCGCATGTTCGGCTACCGGACCGCCGAGATCGTGGGCACGGATTCGGCGCACTTCTATCGCGACCAGGATGTCGCGGCCGCAATGCCCTCCCACGATCTGCGTGACGCGGCCGCCGGCCGCTTCCAGCGCGATGGATGGCGGGTGCGCAAGGATGGCTCCCAGTTCTGGGCACAGATGGTGATGACCCCTCTGGTGGACGACCAGGACCGGCTGATCGGCTTTGCCCAGATCACCCGCGACCTCACCGAGGCGAGGCGGCTGCAGGTGCTCGAGGAGGCCGGTCATCGCAACGACGAATTCCTCGCCATGCTGGCGCACGAACTGCGCAATCCGCTCGCGCCGATCCGCAACGCGCTGGCGGTGGTGCGCAACCAGGATCTCACCGACCCCGTGATGCAGCACTGCCTCGATACCATCGACCGGCAGGCAGCTCACCTCTCTCGCCTGGTCGATGACCTCGTGGACGTGAGTCGCGTGACCAGCGGCAAGATCAACCTCCAGCGCCATCCGGTCGATCTCAAGACGGTGATCGCGCGCGCGGTGGAGGCGGCCGAGCCCTTCCTCGAGGCACGCAGCCACCGCCTGCAGCTCGATCTGTCTCCCGAGTCGGTGCAGCTCGCCGGGGACTTCGCGCGGCTGGCGCAGGTGCTGGTCAACCTGCTCGACAATGCCGCCAAGTTCACCCCGGACGGCGGACAGATCAACATCGGCCTGCGGCGCGAGAGCCAGTTCGCGGTACTGAGCGTGAAGGACAATGGCATTGGCATGACGCGCGAGATGCGCGAGCGTGCGTTCGACCTGTTCGCGCAGGGCGAGCGCGGACTGGACCGTGCCGAGGGCGGGCTGGGCATCGGCCTGTCGCTGGTGCGCCGCATCGTGGACCTGCACGAGGGCACGATCGAGGCAGTGAGCGCCGGTCCCGAAACAGGCAGCGAGTTCATCGTGCGCCTGCCGCTCACCACTCGGCGCGCGCTGACCACGGAGCGTGGCACACCGTCCCACGTCGCCGAGGGGCAGGAGCCACTGCGCATCCTGGTGGTGGACGACAACGTGGACTCCGCCGAGACCATGTCGATGCTGCTGCGCATCTGGGGCCATGCCGTGTGTGTCGCGCACAACGGCACCGAGGCGCTGCGCCTGGCGCGCAAGCACGCCCCGCACATGGTCCTGCTCGACATCGGTCTGCCCGGCATGGACGGTTTCGAGGTCGCCCGCCGCCTGCGCAAGATCGGCAAGGCGCGCCGCGCGGTCCTGCTCGCCGTGACCGGATACTCGCAGCCGGACGACCGTCTGCACGCTCTGGCGGCAGGGTTCGACGACTACCTGGTCAAGCCGGTGGATGCGGGCGAACTGCGCCAGCTGGTGGCGCGCGCGCAGCAGTCGGTACACCGCCACGAGTGCGAGGCGCGTCGCCACACCTACCCGCCGATCCACACCGTCGCCTCGATGGCGAGCTGGCAGCCCGATTCCCCCGTGCGCTCGGCGCGCTGAGCCGCGCGCAGCGGAAAGTCCCGTTCCCGCCACCGTGACGTGACAGGGCGCGGCGTGACAGGGCGCGGCCTGGTCTGTACTGTGCGCTTCGCACCCTGATTGCTGCTTCGCTCGATCCGCGCCCCCAGGGCGCGTGGGCCAGGGAGACACCATGCAATACCGCATCGTCGAGGACGGGCGCGATGGGCTTTGGCGCTGGATCGTGCTGGATCATGGCCGTGCCGTGGCGCGCTCGCTGGATGCCTTCGCCGACGCACAGAGCTGCCGCGACGGCCTGCAGCGCCTGTTCGACGCAGGCCCGCCGGGCGAATGGGACGGCGAGGGCCCCACGGTACCTGCACGTCATCCGGCGGGGGACGAGGAGGCCGGGCAGTTCGAGGATGTCGGGCTGAAGCGGGCGGAAACCCCGGTCCCGCAGGAGGGAGAAGCCGAGCCGGCGCCGATGCCTCAGATCGGGCGCTGACACCGGCCGCGCGGTGCCACGTAGCACGCACAGTGGAACGAGAACATGGAAAAGCGACCGTCGAACGTGTGGCCCAGGAATCGCACACCTGTCCCGGAGGGCGACGAGCATGGACGCCGCGAGCGGCGCGCCGGCGACGCCGTCGTGCGTTCGATCGAAGAGAAGCTGCGCGAGACGGAGGAGCGGCTCCGGGCCACCTTCGAGAACGCGCCCCTCGGGATCGCCGAGACCTCGCCCGAGGGCGTGCTGCTGCGGGTGAACGAGGGCTTCTGCCACATCGTCGGCTACGCGCGCGAGGAACTGGAGGGCTGCATGTTCCAGTCGATCACGCACCGGGACGATCTGGCGCGCAACCTCGATCTGTTCCGCCGGCTCCTGGCAGGCGAGATCCCGCACTACGAAATGGAGAAGCGCTACGTGCGGCGCGACGGACAGGTGGTGTGGGCGCACCTGTTCGGCGCGCTGGTGCGCAACCGCGACGGCACGCCTGCCTATGGCGTCGCCGTGATCCAGGACATCAGCGAGCGCAAGCGGGCCGAGTCCGAGCGCGAGGCGCTGCTCGCGCGCGAGCAGGGCGCCCGCCGCCAGGCCGAGGAGGCGAGCCGCCTCAAGGACGAGTTCCTGGCCACCGTCTCGCACGAACTGCGCACGCCGCTCAACGCCATCGTGGGCTGGAGCGCGGTGGCGCGCATGCACCAGTTCGAGCCGGCCGTTATCGTGCGCGCGCTGGAGACGATCGAGCGCAATGCGCGTGCACAGAAGCAGCTGATCGAGGATCTGCTGGACGTCTCGCGCATCATCACCGGCAAGCTCAAGCTGGAGATCACCGCGGTGGATCTGCGCACGCTGATGGAAGCGGCGCTCGAGACGGTGAAGGTGGCCGCTGAAGCCAAGGGCCTGCAGATACGCAGCGAGGTTGCCCCAGACGTGCCCGTGATCGCCGCCGATTTCACGCGCCTGCAGCAGGTCGTGTGGAACCTGCTCGCCAATGCGGTCAAGTTCACGCCCGCCGGGGGACGCGTGAACGTCACCGTCAGGCGCCTGGGGAACGAGGTGGATGTGTGCGTACGCGACAGCGGCCAGGGCATCGAGCCGCAGTTCCTGCCGTACGTGTTCGACCGGTTCCGGCAGCAGGACGGATCGATCACCCGCCGCCACGGCGGCCTGGGCCTGGGACTGGCGATCGTGCGCCACGTTGCCGAACTGCACGGCGGACGCGTCAGCGCGCACAGCGAAGGCGAGGGACAGGGCGCCACCTTTCACGTCCTGCTGCCGGTGACGCGACCACCTCGGCCCAACACGATTGCGCCGGAGGCGGGCGGCAGTCTGGACAACCGCGACATGCTCGCCGGGCTCAGGCTGCTGGTCGTCGAGGACGAGCGTGACAGCCTGCAGATGCTCGGCGATCTCCTCTGCGCCTATGGTGCCGAAGTGACCCTTGCCGACAGTGCTGCCCGGGCGCTGGAGTGGCTGGGATGCGAACGCTTCGACCTGCTCCTGTGCGACATCGGCATGCCGGAGATGGACGGCTACGCCCTGATGCGCGAGGTGCGGCGGCGCGAGGCCGGCAGCGGCTTCACCCTGCCGGCAGTGGCGCTCACCGCCTACGGCCGCGCCGAGGATCGGGTGCGCGCGCTCTCCGCCGGCTTCCAGAACCACGTGACCAAGCCGGTGGAGCCGGAGGAGCTGGCGCTGGTGGTGGCGCGCAGCGTGGTGCGCTAGCGCAATCCCTGTACCAGTCCCGGTCCATTCACGCGCGTGGCATCTGGTCCCGCGCGGATCGGAGCTTGCGGTCCGATCGCGTGGACTGCCCGGCTGGGACGTTCAGACTGGAATGTTCCCGTTCAGGTATTCCGGTTCAGCTGTTCCGGCGCTGCCATGCACCGATGACGGCGAGCGCGACGCAGATCGCCGCCACCGCCGCGATGCCGATCGGTGACAATGCCGCGTGCGCTGCCAGCAGCAGGAGTGCGCCGAGGGCGGCCGTCGCCAGGTTGGCGTTGGCGATCCAGGCCCGCAGCCGCCCGAGGCGGCCGTGCGAGCGCGCGACCAGCACGGTGTCGATGGCGAAGACGATCAGCGCGAGCCCGAGCACGCGCAGCACGCTGCCCGGATCGGCGCCGAGCAGGGTGTCGAGCGCCGGCATGGTCAGACGCGCGACGTCCGGACCGAACAGTGCGAGCTCGAGTCCGACCAGCACATCGGCACCAGCACCAAGATGGAAGGGAAGCGACGAACGCGAGGTGCCGGAAACGGGAACGGACTGGGTGAGTGTGGTCATGACTGCCTCCGTTGGGTTGACGACGTTGCGAGGCCATGGTCACGCGCACGGTGCACGGCCGCAATTACGTCCCGGGTAGTTGCCGGGAAGCGGCAAGAGGAGGGATAACGCGCTCATGGATACCGGCACATCGGCAACGGCGATCGGTGCAGCAGGCTTCGGGGGCATGCTGCGCGAATGGCGCCGCATGCGCGGCAGCAGCCAGCTCGATCTCGCGCTGCATTGCGGACTGTCGCAGCGCCACCTGAGCTTCCTCGAGTCGGGCCGCAGCCGGCCCAGCCGCGGCATGGTCCTGCATCTGGCCTCGGCGCTGGACGTGCCGCTGCGCGAGCAGAACACGATGCTGCTCGCGGCCGGATTCGCGCCCGTGTTCAGGCAGCGCAGCCTGGATGCGCCCGACATGCAGCCGATCGACCGCGCCCTCGACCATGTCCTGGGTCAGCAGGAGCCCTATCCGGCCATCGTCATCGATGCCCTGCACACCATCGTGCGCGCCAACCGCGCGCTCCTGACGCTGATGGGATTTCTCACCGGCGGCGCCGCACTGCCGGCCCCGCTCAACGCGGTCGAGGCGATCCTGCGGCCCGACATGCTGCGCGGCGCAGTCGAGAACTGGGCCGAGGTTGCCGCGTGGATGGCGCGGCGCCTGCGCGCCGAGGCGCTGCTTGAGGGCGCGGATGCAGCCGCACGCTCCCTGCTCGAGCGGGTGTTGCCGCTGCCCGGCGTGGCGCAGGCGGCCGCATCGCTGCGCGCGGACCATGACCTGCCACCCACGCTGGTGCTGTGGCTGCGGCGCGGCGACACGCGGCTGGGATTGTTCTCGATGATCGCCACGGTCGGCACGCCGCTGGACGTGGCCTTGCAGGGGCTGCGACTGGAACTGTTCTTTCCCGCCGACGACGCGACGGCGCAATGGTTCAGGCGGGAAGTGGCGGACTGAGCACGTTCCGGCTGCAGCGCCCCGCGCCGGCACGGCGCCGGCGCGGGGCAGGGTGCATCACTTCGGCATGTCGAGGCTGCCGATGGACTTGGGATAGGTCACGATGCCCCAGGGCAGCTTCTTGTCCTCGATGGTCTTCACCGGCTCCAGCGTCCTGGCATCCACCACGTGGATATCGTGCGAGCGGCCGCACGCAACCAGGATGTGGCTCTCGTCCGGGGTGTAGGTGAAGTGCCAGCAGCGGTCGCCGACGGGGATCTCCTTGATCGGCTGCCACGTCTTGGTGTCGAACACCTGCAGCGCCTTGCCCTTGGCGAGTGCCACGAACAGGCGATCGCCACTGCGATCGAACATCAGCCCGTATGGCACCGCGCCGGTCGGCACCACCTTCGTGACGTTGAACTTGCCGTCCAGGACCACGAGCTTGTTGCCGTACTCGAGCGTGGCGGCGTACCACTTGCCGCTCGGGTGCATCTTGACGCCGCGCGGGCGGTTGCCGTACTTCTTGGTGTCGATCTTCTTCACCAGCTTGCCCGTCTGGATGTCGTGCACGCTGAGGTTCTCGTCGGCCTCGTTGGTGATGATGATCTTCTTGCCGTCCGCCGAGAACTCGATGCCTTCGGTCTCCATGCCGCCGACGATCTCGCGCACCTTCTCGCCCTTCTTCAGGTCGACCACCGCGATGCGGGCCGGCTCCTCGCCTTCCGCCTCGCGCTTCTTCTGAAGCTCGAGCGCCTCCTGCGAGCCGGGTGCCGGAGGCGGGCCGCCCTCGGACGCCGGCTCGAACGAGACGAACGCGTAGTCGCCGCGCACGCGCACGAACTCCGGGTTCTCGCCGATGGGCACACGCTTGACGAGCTGGCCGCTGACGCGGTCGATGATGGCCAGATCGCCGCTGTCGCGGTTGGCGCTGACCAGGTACTTGCCATCCGCGGTCACGCCGATGCCGCGCGGCGAGCCGCCGCCGGCGTCGATCTGCCCCGATGGTTCCATCGTGGCGAGATCGATGATGGTGATCTCGCCGTTCTGATTGCTGACATAGGCGACGCCCTTGCCGGAATCGGCCATGGCTGGACCGGCCAGCATGGCCACAGTCAGTGCGGCGCCGGCAAATGCCGGGTGGGTCGCGGTCAGAAACTTCATCGAGTGCGCTCCTCGGGTTGTAGTGGAATGCCGGTGATCCACCGGAACGAAAGTTTGAAACCCGTCAGGGTATTCGGTTCGTCCCGGTGGCGGATATGGGAAAAACTCCTGTGCGGGCCGGCCCGTTGACAGGCCGGGCGCGGCAGGCGAAGCCGGGATGTTACCCGCTGGCTGCCGGACGTGGCTGCCGGATGTGGCGCCCGGGTACGGCCGATCGCAACCGCCGCCACCGGCATTCGACGCTTCCCGCGCCAGCGGCGATAATCGCCGCACACGCATCGAGGCAGGGACGCCCATGAGCACAGATCTGATCTTCCGGCAGCTGTACGACGCTGCCTCGTCCACCTATACCTACCTGCTGGCCGACGCGCGCACGCACGAGGCGGTGCTGATCGATACCGTGTTCGAACAGCATCCGCGCGACAAGGCGCTGCTGGAGGAACTGGGGCTCAGCCTGCTTACAGTGCTCGACACGCATTGCCATGCCGACCACGTCACCGGCGCCTGGCTGATGCAGCAGGCCACGGGCTGCCGCTACGGCATCTCCCGGCGCTACGGTCCCGACATCGCCTGTGCCGACCTGCCACTGGACCATGGCGATGCGGTGCACTTCGGCAGCCACACCCTGGAGGTGCGCGCCACGCCCGGACACACCGACGGCTGCATCACCTACGTGACCGGTGACCGGCACATGGCCTTCACCGGCGATGCGCTGCTCATCCGCGGGGCAGGACGCTGCGACTTCCAGCAGGGCAACGCCCACACTCTCTACCGCTCGATCGTCGGGCAGATCTTCACCCTGCCCGACAGCTGCGCGGTCTACCCGGGGCACGACTACAGCGGCCGGACCATGTCCACGGTGGGTGAGGAGAAGGCGCACAACCCGCGCATCGGCGGCCACGCCGACGAGCGCGACTTCGTGGGCTTCATGGAGAACCTGAATCTGCCGCACCCCAAACAGATCGACCAGGCGCTGCCGGCCAACCTGCGCTGCGGCCGGCCCGAGGATGGCCGCGTGCCGCTACCGGCCGAGTGGGGGCCGGTGCGCCAGAACTACGCCGGCCTGCTCGAGATCGATCCCGAGTGGGTGGTGCAGCACCGGGGCGAGGTGCACGTGCTGGACGTGCGCCAGCCGCAGGAGATGCAGGAGTCGCTCGGCTTCATCGAAGGCGCGCAGCCGATCCCGTTGAACGAGCTGAAGGCAAGGCTGTCCGAAATTCCAAGGGACAGGCCGGTGGTCGCGGTATGCCATGCCGGGATGCGCTCGGGCCAGGCGACCGTGATCCTGCGTGCAGCGGGATTCGAGCGCTACGCGAACATGCGTGGCGGCATGCTGCTGTGGTCGCAGCTGGGCCTGCCCGTTCAGACACGCTGATTGCGGGAGGCCTGGATGGTCGGTCGTCGTGAATTCATGGCGCTGGGTGCGGGTACTGCGCTCGGGATGTCCGCGATGGCGCACTCGCAGGAGGAGACGGCGCCGCGCATCAGGCGCTACGCCACGCTGGGGCGTACCGGGCTGAAGGTGTCCGACATCTCGTTCGGTTCCGCCAGCACCTCGGACGCGGCGCTGGTGCGCCATGCCTTCGAGCGCGGCGTGAACTTCTTCGACACCGCGGAGAGCTATCACGGCGGATTCGCCGAGGAGGCCATCGGCGAGGCTCTGCAGGGCCGGCGCGACAAGGTCGTCCTGAGCAGCAAGACCCGGGCAGGTGCGCGCGAGACCCGCGCCGGGATGATGCGAGCGCTCGAGCGCAGCCTGAAGCGGCTGGGCACGGATTACCTGGACATCTACTTCAACCATGCCGTCGACGACGTCGAGCGCATGCAGAACGAGGAGTGGTGGGCGTTCACCGAACTGGCGAAGAAGCAGGGCAAGATCCGCTTCCGCGGCATGTCGGGACACGGCAGCGACCTGGTGGAGTGCCTGGACTACGTCATCGACAAGGATCTCGCGGATGTCATCCTGGTCGCCTACAACTTCGCCCAGGATCCGAGCTTCACCGACCGGCTGCGCCACACCTTCCACTGGGCCGCGATCCAGAGCGACCTGCCGCCGCGTCTGAAAAAGGCGAGGGAGAAGGGCATCGGTGTGCTGGCGATGAAGACGCTGATGGGCGCCCGCCTCAACGACATGCGGCCGTACGAACGTCCCGGCTCGACTTTCTCCAACGCGGCGTTCCGCTGGGTGCTCTCCGGCGGGTATGCCGATGCGCTGCTCGTCTCGATGACCAGCAAGGCGGAGGTCGACGAGTACCTGCGTGCCTCCGGCGATGCCGCCGTCAGACAGGGCGACGTGCAGCTGCTGGAACGCTATGCGCAGATGCAGGCGTCGAGCTACTGCCAGAGCGGCTGCAACGCCTGCGCGGGCAGCTGCCCGGAGGACGTCGCCATCGCCGAGGTTCTGCGCACGCGCATGTACGCGGTGGACTATGGCCGTCCCGAGCTGGCGCGCAGCGAGTACGCCGCGCTCGGCGCGCCGGCGGCGGCCTGCCTGGCCTGCGCGCACCAGTCCTGCCTGGGGGCGTGCCCGGCGCGCATTCCGATCGCCAGCTTCACGCGCGAGGCGGCGCAGCGGCTCGGGTGACGATGTCCGCGCCGCACCAGGCGCCGCTGCTCGATGCGCTGGCCGAGCTGCCGCCAGGCATGCGCTACGTAGAGGAATTCCTGGATGCCGAAGAGGAAGCGGCCCTGCTTCGGGCGATCGCTGTGCTGCCGCTGCACAACGCGCGCTACAAGGAATACACCGCACGGCGGCGCACGGCGGCATTCGGTGTCATGTTCGACTTCACAGGCAAGCGCATGGTGGACGCACCTCCCATTCCCGATTTCCTGCTGCGGCTGCGCGAGCGCGTCGGGTGTCTCGCGCAGGTGCGGGCCGATGCGTTCGCGCATGCGCTGGTCACCGAGTACCCGGCCGGGGCGGCGCTGGGCTGGCACCGCGACGTCGGCGCCTTTGCCGTGGTGGCCGGTGTCTCCCTCGGCAGTGCATGCCGCATGCGGCTGCGGCCCTATCCGCCGCCCGCCGGACGCAGCGGTCCACGCGCGAGCCTGGAACTGGGGCCACGCTCGGCCTATGTCCTGCGCGAGCAGGCACGCTGGGCATGGGAACACGCGATCCCGCCTACACCGGGCCTGCGCTGGTCGATTACCCTGCGCACTCTGCGTTCCAGGTAATTGAACTTCCGATGCTGCGATTCCTCGCCCACTTCCTGTTAATCCTGGCGGCCTGGACCGTCGTCATCAAGTATCTGTTCCCGGTCGGTTATGCCGTGTGGCAGGGCGAGCCGCCGCTCACCCACGTGTACCTGGATTTCTGGCCAGTCGTGCACGTGTGGCTGGGGTGGTCGCTGCTCGACTGGCAGCGCCATACCTATGCATTCGCCTTGATCGTGTCCGTGGCCGAGATCGTGATCGTGGTGAGCAAGTTCGTGCTGTTCCTGGCCGATCCCGAGTGGACGATCTGGCGTACCAACTGGTTCGTCAACAAGGTCTTCGTGCTCGGCTGCTTCACGCTGCTGCTCGGCTATCTGCTCACGCATGCGGCAGCGCTGCGACGTCGCGGCGCCCCGGCGACAACCGGCGTGTAGCGCACCGGGAAATCTGCACCGGGACATCCGCAACCGGGACATCTACCCCGGGACATTGCGAGGCGCCGGGTTCCAGCGGCCGGGCGCCCAGTTTCCGCAACCGCGCACGTTTCCGCCGCAGCCTGCTAGCGGCCGCGCCGATCGGCGCTCACGCGCAGCGCATCGAGGGCGGCATTGAGCCAGCTGCGGACGTCGGACGCACCGCCCAGGCGCCAGCGCGCGCAACTCGCGCCGAGGCCGATCTTGATCGCTTCGCCGCCCAGTGCGTCAACCGCGGCGAACCCATGCTCGTCGGTCGCGTCATCGCCCAGGAAGACGGGCACGCGCCCGGCGAAGGGCGCCTCGTGCATGAACGCGCGGATCGCCGTGCCCTTGTCCGTCTGCGCCGGCTTGAGTTCGAACACCATCTTGCCGGCCATCAGCTCGTACTCCGGCGCCAGGCGTTCCTCCAGCATCTTCATCTGCGTCCGGGCCATCTCGGCGAGCTGGGGCGCGAGCCGGTAGTGCAGGGCGACGCTGGCCCCCTTCTTCTCCACCAGCAGGCCGCGATGACGGGCAGACAGATCGTTCAGCGCGGCGGCGGCTTCGTCCAGCGGCTGCCGCAGGGCGTCGGCACGGTGCAGGCGCAGGGAGGCATCCCGGCGTTCGTATCCATGCTGCCCGGCAAGCGGGAGCACGAGCGGCTGGAACAGCTGATCGATCTCGGCGATCGAGCGCCCGCTCACGAGGGCGAGCGCACCGTCGAGCGCCGCGTGCAGGCGGGTGAGCAGGCCGCGCAGGGCCGCATCCACGCGCACGTCCTGGGGACGGGCGACGATAGGCAGCAGCGTGCCATCCACGTCCAGGAACAGGGCATGCGCGCGCGTGAGCGGTGCCGGACGCATGCTCATCGGATCATCGTCCGCGCTTCGACCCCCTGGGTGCGGGAGAGCACGCGCCCCCGATGGCGCATGCGCGCGGCATCCATCAGCATGCGTCCGGCCCAGCGATAGACGTTGAACTCCTGAACCAGGCTGCGCATGCTGCGCATGCGCACGCGCTGCTCCTCCGGTGTCATGTCGAGTGCAAGGTGCAGCGCGGCCGCGGCCTGGTCGATGTCGTAGGGATTGACGATCAGCGCGTCGGCCAGTTCGCGTGCCGCCCCGGTGAACTGGGACAGGATCAGCACGCCTTGATCGTCGTCACGGGCCGCGATGAATTCCTTGGCCACGAGGTTCATGCCATCGTGCAGGCTGGAGACATAGCACAGCTCGGCCGCACGATAGAGTTCGTAGACCTGGTTCACGTCGTGATGCTCGATCAGCAGGATGATGGGCTTGTACCCGGGCTGCCCGAAACGGACGTTGATCGCATCGGCCAGTTCGCGTACGCGAGCCTCGAAGTTCTGGTATTCGTCGATGGTCGATCGCGAAGGCGCCGCCACCTGGACGAAGGCGAACTGCCCGATCCACCGCGGTTCGAGTTCGAGCAGCCGCTCGACCGCGCGAAAGCGCTCGAGGATCCCCTTGGTGTAGTCGAGCCTGTCCACCCCCACCGCGAGCCTGGTGGCAGCAGGCAGCGACAGACGCTCGCGCACCGCGCGCCGGCATTCGGCGACGCTTGCCTGGTTGCGCAGCGCCGCGGGCGGCCACTCGATCGAGATCGGATAGCGTCGCACCTCGGTCGGATCCCCGCGATAGGAGACGCTGAAGGTCTCGCGATCCACGCGTGCCTCGAGGAACCGGTCCACCGTATCGAAGAAGTTGTTGCAGTGTGACTGCGTGTGGAACCCCAGGATCGACGAGCCGAGCATGCCGTCGAGGATCTCCTCGCGCCAGGGCAGGATGCCGAAGGACTCGAAATTCGGCCAGGGAATGTGCCAGAAGGTGATGATGGTGGCACGGGGCAGCTGCTCGCGAATCATCCTGGGCAGAAGAGCGAAGTGGTAGTCCTGGACCAGCACGATCGGATCCTCGGTCTGCGCCTCCTGCACCACCACGTCGGCGAAACGCTGGTTGACGCGCCGGTACTCCTGCCAGTCCTCGTTGCGGAACACCGGCCGCGTGTGTGCGATGTGGCACAGCGGCCACATGCCTTCGTTCGAGAAGCCGTAGTAGTAGCCCTGCTCCTCCTCCCTGGTGAGCCAGACGCGCCGGATGCGGTAGGAAGGCCGCTCGGGCGGCACCATCACGTGGTCGCGGGCATCGACCGTGTCGCGATCGGCCGAGCCGGCGCCGTGCGCGATCCACGTTCCCGAGCAGGCCCGCATCACCGGCTCGAGCGCGGTCACCAGGCCGCTCGCCGGGCGCTGCACCTCGACCACGTTTCCGTTGCGGCGCACGTGGATGTAGGGCTCGCGATTGGAGACGATCAGCACCTCGTCGCCCTTCAGATCCTCGCGCAGGATGCGGCGCAGTGCTTCGGGTCCCCACGTCGTCTGGCTCTCGTCGCGCGAGCGCCTCTGCATCTCAAGATCCTGGACCAGCGCCCGCAGATCCCTGGCGATGGGCTGCAGCGAACGCGGTGGCCGGGCGCGCACCGCGCCGGGGGCGCGCAGCAGCGTCTCACCGGAGATGAGCGCCTTGATGCTCGAGATCCAGCCGCGCCAGCTGATCTCCGCGATCACCACGGTGATGAGCGCGACCACCGCCGCGATGGAGGCGAAGAGGTAGAAGAGGTACTCCTTGGTGTCCGCACTGCGGCGCTCGACGAAGCTCATGTCGTGCAGGATGATGAGCTTCCCGAGCGCCTCGCCCTCCCATGTGATGGAGTTGACCGACAGATGCACCGGGCCGGTCGGGATCTGCAGCACGCGATGCCGATCGTCGTCCAGGACACTGCTGCTGCAATCGATGGTTCGCGGGAAGGATGCGGTCGCGTACAGACGAGTGCCGTCGCTGGCGCACAGTCCCACGGCGTAGACGCGCTCGTCGGTGACGATCCGATCCAGGAACCTCGACAATTTCTGCTCGCCGGCCTCGTCGCGTACCAGTCCGGCAAGCGATTCCTGGGTGGCATTGGTGATGAGCGCGGCCCGGATGTCGAGATCGCGGACGAACCACTGCAGCGCGAGGCGATCGACGAGCGGAATTACCGCGTAGGCGATGCCTGCGAGCGCGATGCCCAGTGGCAGGAGAAAGCGAAGAGAAAGACGCATGCAGATGCGATGAAGCTTGCAATTTATACATGCCGCGTCGCGGCGCTACCTCAAGGGTAGCGCAAGCGATGGGTCGGGTGTGCTGTTCCCCGCAGCCGCCGGTCCAAGCACGGGGCATTCGGATGGTGCTCGCGAAGGCGGGCACGCGCGCAGCGTCGAACACGGCCAGGCATTCTCGTGCTTTTCGAACCCTGTCCATTGCACTGGTCGCCGCCATCGCGTTACTGCCCGGTCCTGAGATGGCGGACACGATACGCATCGACAGGCCCCATCGCGGTGCCGTGATCTACGACGTGAGCGGGAACCTGTTCGTCGAAGCGGAACTTGCGCAGGCGGACCCGGGATCAGGCATGCGATTCCGGCTCCTCATCGATGGCCGGTGTGTCGCGCGTGACAGTTTTCTTCCCGTATTCCTTCTTTACGACGTGCCGGCGGGGCGCCACTGCATGCAGGTGTTGATCGTGGACCGCCATGGCGAAGTGATGGAGAGGTCGCGTCCGCACCCCTTCACCATGGACCTCGAAACGAACCCGTACGAGGAGTAAGACATCTCCACCACCGGTACGGCGAACAGGAACATCATCGTGCTGCCGTGCATGGTGAACAGCTGGTTGTAGGTCGCCTGGCTCACCAGGTCGTTCTCCGGCACCGCGAGCTGGGTGCACATGATGAGTGCGAGCACGCCGGCGAGCAGCGACGCGCCCAGCAGGGCCAGCGCTGCGACGCGCCCGCGAGTGCGGCAATCGGCAGCATGGAGACCTCCTGGAGACGAGGGAAAGTGAAGCGAGGGTGGACGAAGCGTCTGCCCTCGCCGAGGCGCACTCGGCGCATGGCGCCGGTCTGGCTGTGCTGTCCGCCGGGTTCGGAGATGCCTGCGATCGCCTCGCCCGCGCTCTGCGCGCCGTCCACGAGGGCCATGTCGGCCAGCGACAGGATGCCGACCAGGCGCTTGTCGCGATCGAGCACCGGCAGGCGGCGAACCTGGATCTGCGCCATGTTGCGCGCCACCGACTCCACCTCGTCGTCCTCGAAGCAGTACTTCACGTCCCCGGTCATGACCTCGCCGATGCGGGTGTCCGGGGCCATGCCTTTCGCCACCGCGCGTACCGCGATGTCGCGGTCGGTGATCATGCCGGTCAGACGGTCGCCATCGCGCACGGGCAGAATGCCCGCGTCCAGCTGCGCCATCTCCACGGCAGCGTCGCGGATGGTCTGGTCCGGCGTGGCAATGTGTACGTCGCGGGTCATGGCTTCGCTCACTTTCATGGTCGCCTCCTCGAATGGGATGAGCATGCGCGGCAACGCGTGTGCCGGAGTCAGGGTCGGGCGTGCGGGCAATGCACCTGCCTATAATGCGCGGGGCACATCGCACGGCGGAGACCGGCAGTGGCGGAACAGGACGATCAGGGACAGGCGGCGCGCGCCGGCTCGCGCTACTTCGTACGGGCGCAGGACGTGCCGGGCTACCACCCGGCCAATCACGTGGGCACCACCAACCGCCGCCTGATCGGGGCGGAGAACGTCGGCGCGCGCAACCTCGAGGTCGTGCTCGGCGTGATCGAGCGCGGCAAGGGCGCACTGCCGCACGCGCATCCGGGAATCGAACAGGTATGCTACATGCTCGCCGGCCGTGCGCGTGTGCAGGTGGGCGACGAGTCGCGCGAGATCGGTGCCGACGAATGCTGCTTCCTGCCGGCCGACCTGCCGCACGTGTTCACCGTGGTGAGCGACGAACCGGTGCGGGTGCTGGTGATCTACTCGCCGCCGTACGAGGAGAACCCGGTGCGCGTGGTGCGGAGTTGACATGAGGCGCCGCGCCTTCCTCCGCGCCGGGGCCGCGGTCGTCGCCAGCGCGGCCCTGCCGGCACGCGCACAGAAGTCATCGTGGCCGTCGAAGCCGATCCGCCTGATCGTGCCGTTCGCGCCAGGCAGCGGCACCGATTCAGCCGGGCGCGTGCTGGCTCACGAGCTGTCGCAGCGCCTCGGCCAACAGGTGCTGGTGGAGAACCGCGCCGGGGCGTTCGGGCAGATCGCCGCGCAGCTGGTCGCGCGCAGTGCCGCGGACGGGTACACCCTGTTCATGACCACCAACACCACGCACGGCGCCAATCCGCACCTGTTCGCCCGCCTGCCCTACGAGCCGGTGCGCGACTTCGTGCCGATCGCGCGTCTGGGCACGCTGCCGTTCATGCTGGTGGTGCACCCCTCCTTGCCGGTGAAGACGGTCGCGCAGTTCGTGGACTACGCGCGCAGGAATCCGGACGAGCTGTCGTACGCGCAGGCGAGCAGCACCTCGCTGGTGGCGATGGAGACGATCAAGCGGCTGGGCAGGATCTCCGTGGCGGGCGTGCAGTACAAGGCGAGTCCGCAGGCGATGCTGGACCTGATGGTCGGGCGGGTGCAGGTGATGGTGGCCGATTTCGCAACCGCCATGCCGCAGGTGAAGGCCGGCAAGCTGCGCGTGCTGGGCGTGACCACGGCCCAGCCATCGCGCCTGCTGCCCGGCGTTCCGCCCATCGCAGAGGCGCTGCCGGGCTTCGACACCACGTCGTGGAACGGCGTGTTCGCGCCGGCGAGGACGTCGGCCGCGATCGTCTCGCGGCTGGAGCGCGAGATTCTCGCCGCACTGGCGCGGCGCGACATCAAGGCGCGCCTGGAAGAACTCGGCTTCGAGGTCGATGTACTGGGCTCCGCCGCCTTCGGCCGCTACGTCGGCGAACAGCTCGAACACTGGGGGCGCATGATTCGCGCCGCCGGCATCGAACGACAGTAACCTTCATCCAAGGCAGAACAAGACATGCCCGGACCGCTGCACGGCATACGCATCCTCGACCTCACCACCGTGGTGATGGGCCCGTTCTCCACCCAGATCCTGGCCGAACTGGGCGCCGAGGTGATCAAGGTCGAGACCCACGACGGCGACAACATGCGCCACGTCGGCCCCCTGCGCAATCCCGGCATGGGGCATCTGTACATCAATCTGAATCGCGGCAAGCGCTGCATCGTGCTCGACCTGAAGAAGCCCGAGGGGCACGAGGCGATCATGCGGCTGATCCCGCAGACCGACGTGCTGGTCTACAACGTGCGGCCTTCGGCGATGGCGCGGTTGAAGCTGTCCTACGCCGAACTGCAGGCGGTCAACCCGCGCCTGCTGTACGTGGGCTGCTACGGCTATTCCGAGCGCGGGCCGTACGCGGGGCGCGCCGCCTACGACGATCTCATCCAGGGCGGCACCGGCCTGCCCTGGATGATGAGCGAGGGCGGCAAGCACGCGCCACGCTACGTGCCGATCAACCTCGCCGACCGCATCACCGGCCTGCACGTGGTCTATTCCGTGACCGCCGCGCTGTTCGAGCGCGAGCGCAGCGGGCGCGGGCAGTCGGTGGAAGTGCCGATGCTCGAGAGCATTACCCACTTCGTCATGGGCGATCACCTCGCCGGTCTGTCGTGGGATCCGCCTATCGGCCCGAGCGGCTACCCGCGCCTGGCGCATCGCCGGCCGTACGCGACCAAGGACGGCTACCTGTGCGTGCTGGTCTACAACGACAAGCAGTGGAAGAGCTTTCTGGAGGCGGTCGGACGGCAGGACCTGTGGGAGGATCCGCGCTTCAACAACCACGGCCGACGGGCGAAGCACATCGACGAGGTCTACGACGTGCTCGAGGGCATCCTGCGCGAACGAACCAGCGCGCAGTGGATGGAACTGCTCACGCGCACCGACATCCCGTTCGGCCGCATGAACACGGCCGAGGACCTGGTCGCCGACGAGCACCTCAACGCCACCGGCTTCTTCTTTCCCGAGGACCATCCCAGCGAGGGGCATCTGCGGGCGATGCGAACGCCGACGAACTGGTCGGCATCGAGCCCGGAGGCGCCCGCGCCGGCGCCGCGGCTGGGGCAGCACTCGCGCGAAATATTGCGGGAGGTGGGGTATGGCGAGGCGGAGATCGAGGAGATGGCAGGGAAGGGTGTGACCGTGCTCGGGGATTGAGCTGCATGGGTAACGTTGCGTGTGTCAATCTGCGCTGAGGATTGACGCAGCTTTTCGGGCCTTAGGACGCCTAAAAATCCCGCGGTGCTGGGAGAACAAGGACTTGCACAGGTCGTGCCTGATTTAGGCGTCATATTGACGCATTTTCTAGCGTCGTTTAGGTTGGCTACTTTTAGTTATGCCTCACGTGCAGCAACGGCCGCATTACTACTTAATGAATTTTAGTGCATAGAATGAAGCTTGAAAGAATTGGAAAGGAAAAGGCGAGCGATCTAACCCAGCTCTTTGCCTCCACGTTTGGTTCTTCCGAAGGAGCAGAGGAAGGAGCCTTAATTGGGAGTCTGGTTGCCAAGTTGAGCGCCAGCATCGATGGCAGTGAAATTATCTGCTTCGGCGCAGTTGAGAATGAACAGCTTGTCGGAGCCATATTCTTCACTAGGCTCCAATTTGGAGATGGGGCACCGATTTACATGCTTGCTCCAGTGGCTGTATCTACCGACCGTCAAAGGTCCGGTGTCGGCCAGGCACTAATCAGGCATGGGCTGAATAAGTTGGCCAGTGATGGCGCCTTGGTAGCGGTAACCTATGGCGATCCGTCTTACTACGGAAAAGTGGGCTTCCTGCAGCTGACAGAGGACGTCCTCAAGGCTCCACTGGATCTATCCATGCCTCATGGCTGGCTGGGGCAGTCTCTTTCCAAAGAGCCAATTCAGGCGCGCACCGAACGTCCAGGTTGCGTCGAGGCGTTCCGCGATCCGGCGTA
>JADZGB010000041.1 GCA_020854105.1 Burkholderiales bacterium
ATGTAGTTGAAGGTCTTGCCGATCATGTACGCGTTCTCGACCTTGAGCTTCTGCTCGCCCTGGGTCATGCCCGGGTCGGCGTTGTACACGAATATGATGCCGCCCTTGTTCGGGTGGATCATGTAGCGCTTGCCGCCGCGGTCGATCTGCACGAACTCGCCGACTGCGCTGTCGAAGTCCCAGGCGTCGTGCGGCATTTCCTGGAAGTAGGCCTTCAGCGTGCCGGTGTCGGCATCGAGCACGATCACGGAGGAGCTATACAGGTTCAGGCCGGGGCGCGGTCCTTCGGTCATCCAGTTCTCGCCGGCCCAGTCGTAGTCGGGCGCCGGGTTGGCCGTGCCCCACCACACGCTGTCGGTCTGCGGATCGTAGGTGCCGGTCATCCAGCCGCCGCCGCCGCCGGTCTTCCAGGAGTCGTTGCCCCAGGATGCGCGGGAGCGATCGTCGCCGCCGATGGTGTCGAACTGCCATTCGACGTCGCCGGTCTGCGCGTTGACCGCGAAGATCGGTCCGCAGCAGCCGGACAGCTCGCCGCCGTTGGAGCCGATCAGGACCTTGTCCTTGACGATGACGGGCGCGCCGGTGAAGCCCTTGTTGCCCTTCTCGACCGTCATGATCATGTTGTCCCACACGACCTGTCCGGTCTTCTGGTCCAGCGCGATCAGGCGGCCGTCGACGGTGCCCACGTACACCTTGCCGTAGCCGATGGCCATGCCGCGGTTGTACGGATTGTAGAAGGTGCCTTCAGCACGCTCCTGGTCGATCTTGGCGGTGTACTTCCAGATGAACGTGCCGGTGGCGGCGTCGAGCGCCCAGACCTGACCGGTCGAGCTGGTGTAGTACAGGATGCCGTCGGCGACCAGCGGGAAGGACTGGATGCCGCGCTTGGAGGCGGACGGGGTGTGGATCCAGGCGATGCCAAGATCCTTCACGTTGTTCTTGTTGATCTGATCCAGCGCGCTATAGTGCCAGCCCTTGAAGGAGCCGTGATACATCAGCCAGTTGTTCGGATCCTTGTCGGCGTTCAGCAAGCGATCCCAGGTGATTTCGGCTGCGGTGGCCTGAGCAGCGAAGCCGACCACGGCTGCGGCCGACAACGCCTTGGCGACACCGGCAAGTTGCGTCTTCCATCGGTTCATGAGGTCTCTCCCAATCGGGTGTTTTAGTTCCGACTTGTCCTTGCGGACGTTTATTGTTGAACTTAGAGATTTGCTCGACACAGCGCGGCGCCGCATTCTTCATGTCGTGGAAGACCCGCGCACGATCCTGCAAATCCGCCTGGGAATTTATCCTTGATCGATATGCTTTGCAACTGGGGATGGCGTCAAAGCGCGCGGCTTTCTCCCTGTTTTGGCAGGATTTTCGGGCGACCGCTCATGCTGCGATGCAGCGTCCGTGGACGTTCGGCGAAACGCGGGAGCGCGCGGACATGAGCAGCACGATCGTGATCGAACCGGGCCTGGTCATCACCGAGGACGAACTGATGGAGACGTTTCAGCGGGCATCCGGTCCGGGTGGCCAGAACGTCAACAAGGTTTCTTCCGCAGTGCAGCTAAGGTTCGATGCCGCGGCATCGCCCGGGCTGACCGACGAGATCCGCCAGCGCCTGCGCCGCATCGCCGGCCGGCGCATGACCGCCGACGGCGTGCTGCTGATCGAGGCGCACCGGCATCGTACCCAGGCGCGCAACCGGGACGACGCGCGCGAGCGCCTGCTGGAGCTGCTGCGCCAGGCGGCGGTCGCGCCCCGGTCGCGCAAGGCAACGCGTCCCAGCGCGGCGTCGCGCGCGCGCCGGCTTCAGGCGAAGCGCGAGCGCAGCGAGATCAAGCGCGCGCGCCGAACGAGGCCGGACGAATAGGCCGGTGAGGCCGGGCGCTCGCTAGATCCAGCGCCGGCGGCGGAAGTACCCGAGCATCACGAGCACCACCACCAGCATGCAGCCGAATGCGGCCAGCACGCCCCAGTGGGAGTGCAGCAGGGGCATGAACTCGAAATTCATGCCGAACACCCCGGTGATGAAATTGAGCGGCAGGAAGATGCTCGAGAACACCGCGATGATCTTCATCACGGTGTTGGTCCGGTTCGACATGCGCGACACGTACATGTCCTGGACGCCGGCCAGCAGATCGCGGTAGGTATCGATGCGTTCGCTCACCTGGACCAGGTGTTCGAACAGATCGCGCAGATACGGTGTAGTGCTTTCGCGGATCTTGTCGGTCTCGGCGTGCCGCAGGCCGGCGACCACGTCGCGCAGCGGATTGACTGCGCGACGCAGGAAGATCAGATCGCGCTTGAGCTGGTAGAGCACGCGCAGCAGTTCCGGGCGCTCGTTGCCGGCCATCTGCTCGTCCAGATGCTCGATCCGATCACCGATCCAGTCCACGACCGCGAAGTACTGATCGACGGTGAGATCGAGCAGCGCGTAGACCAGGTAGTCCGGTCCGGAACGGCGGATGCGGCCGGCGGCGGTGCGGATGCGGCTCCGGACAGGATCGAAGGGATCGCCCGGGTGCTCCTGCGCCGAGATGACGAAGCTTGCCCCCAGGACGAGGCTGAGCTGGTCGACCACGATGCGCTGGCTCACCTGGTCCACCTCCAGCATCTTGGCGGTAACGAACAGGTAGTCGCCGTAGTCCTCGAGCTTGGGCCGCAGATCGCCGTTGAGAATGTCCTCGAGCGTGAGCGTATGCAGGCGGACGGTGCGCGCGAGGGCTTCGATCCGCGGCCGGTCGCTCAGGCCCTCGACGTTGATCCAGGCGATCGACGGCGATCCGCTCAGCGCTGCCAGTTCCGGGACATCGTCGATGACGCGCTCGGCCACGTGCGACTCGTCGTAGTCGATGACGTGGATGCGCGTGGGCACCGCTGCGCGGTCAGAGGTGCCAGCCTGCTGGACGGTGGTTTGCTGCGAGCCGGTCAATTGGTTGGGCGTCCAGCAGTTGAGATAGCATGCCTGCATCCTATCGAAATCGGCCGGCTCCGCAAAGCGCGCGGCTGCTCCGGTGCGAGGACTGCCTGCCCGCATGATGAGCGCGCCGCCGGCCGTCCGGTGCACTGCCGTGTCCCGCCGACCCGTGTCGTCTCGCCGACCCATGTCGTTTCGCAGACCCATGTCGTTTCGCAGACCAGGGGGCCGCAGCACGCGTTCATGCGAAAATGGTGCCGTTCGTGTCCGGGGCTGACCGTCAGGCTCCGTTCCCGGCACGCGTGCATTCCTTCCAGGATCAGGAGCCGAGCAGGCATGGCCGAGTCGTTCGTCATCGAGGCAGCTCCGGCTGCCTCCGTTCCCGTGTTCGGGCAGAAGGGCCGCTTTCCGGTCCACCGCATCTATTGCGTGGGCCGCAACTACGCCGCGCACGCGCGCGAGATGGGCAAGGACCCGGACAAGGATCCGCCGTTTTTCTTCTGCAAGCCGGCCGACGCGGTGGTCACCGACGGCGCGGACATGCACTATCCGCCCGGCACGAAGAATCTCCACCACGAGATCGAGCTGGTGGTGGCGATTCACCGCGGGGGCGCCAACATCCCCGTCGCGCGCGCGCTGGAACACGTGTACGGCTATGCGGTGGGTCTGGACATGACGCGACGTGACCTGCAGCAGGAGGCCAAGGACGCCGGCCGGCCGTGGGACTTCGCCAAGGCCTTCGACGAGTCCGCGCCGATCTCGGCGATCTATCCGGTTGCCAGCCATGGGCACCATTCGTCCGGTGCGATCACCCTGAGCGTCAACGGCGAGAAGCGTCAATCGCAGGACCTCGGCGACATGATCTGGAGCGTGCCTGACACCATCGCGTTCCTGTCGCAGTACTACCGGCTCCAGCCGGGCGACCTGATCTTCACCGGCACGCCGGCGGGCGTGGCGGCGGTGCGCCAGGGAGACGTGCTGGTGGGCGCCGTGCAGGGCCTGGCGGAACTGAAGGTGAAGATCGTCTGAGCCCGCATTCGCGACGAGTGCACACATGAACAGCGAGAATCGAAAGACCTGGCTCGAGGTCGCCGTGAACGGCGCGTGGGGGCGCAGCAGGCAGCCGCGCATTCCGATCGCCGTGGACGAGATCGTGCAGGAGGCGATCGCCTGCGCCAGAGCGGGCGCCGCGATCATCCACGTGCACCCCTACGATGCCGGGACCGGGAAGCAGAAGGACGATCCCGAGATCTATGCGCAGATCATCGGCGGCATCCGCTCCCAGTGCGATGCCATCGTCTACCCGACCCTGCCCTTCGTGCACGGCGGCACGGCGCAGGAGCACTACGCACACGTCGAGGAACTGGCGCGCCGCGGTCTGCTGGAGTGGGCGGCGGTCGATCCCGGCTCGTGCAACATCGCCCTCTACGACGACCTGCGCGAGGACCGCAACGGCTTCGTCTACGCGAACACCGAGGAGCATCTTCGGCACGTGCTCGGGCTGGCGCGGCGCTACCGCTTCCACCCCGCGTACGCGATCTACGAGCCGGGTTTCATGCGGCTGGGCGCGACGCTGCACTGGCGCTGCAGCTGTCCGGCGCCGATCTACCGGCTGATGTTCTCTTCCGGCTTCACCTTCGGCTTTCCGCCCGAGGACTACGGCCTGACCGCCTACCTCAATCTGCTCGACCAGGTCGCGCCGGGCGCGCAGTGGATGCTGAGCGGCCTGTCGGTGGACGTCCTGCCCCTGATTCCGCGGACCGTGGCCGAAGGCGGGCACGTGCGCGTCGGACTGGAGGACGCGCCGTTCGGCTCCACGCGCAGCAACCTCGACTGGGTGGAGCTGGCGGTCGAGGCGATCGCCAGCGCGGGCGGTGAGCTGGCCACGCCGGGCGACGTGCGCGCGACCCTGCGCGCGGTCGAGAAGGGCGAGCAGTGAACGCGCCCACAGACCGGCATTTCTACCAATCCCTGCTGGAACTTATCCGAGGCCGTGCATGAGTGCGCTTCCCAAGATCGGCATCACCATGGGAGATCCCGCCGGGATCGGCCCCGAGATCATCGTCAAGTCCCTCCAGCAGATGACGCCGGAACGGCGCAGCGCGACCGTGGTGATCGGCAACATCGACATCCTGCGCCGGGCCGACAAGGTGGTCGGCGCGGATCTGGCCTTCGTCGAGGGACTGGAGGCGCGCAACGGGGAGGTCCCCGTGGCGCACGTGCCGAGCCAGGGCGCGGAGACCATCCAGGACGGCAGGATCAGCGCCGCCGCCGGTGAAGCCGCCTACCAGTACGTGGTCAAGGCGGTGGAGCTGGCGCTGGCGCACCGGATCGAGGTGATCATCACGGCGCCGCTCAACAAGGCGGCGCTGCACGCCGCCGGGCATCATTTCGACGGCCACACCGAGCTGCTCGCCCATCTCACCGGCGCCCGATCCTCCTTCATGCTGCTCGCCTCGGACAAGTTGAACGCGGTGCACGTGTCCACCCACGTGAGCCTCAAGGGCGCCACCGAGCGTGCCACCGTGGAACGCGTCCTGGCCACCATCCGCATCGGCGACGAGCATTTCAGGGCGCTCGGCATCACCCATCCGCGCATCGCGGTGGCGGGGCTCAATCCGCACAGCGGGGAAGGCGGCATCTTCGGCAACGAGGAGGAGCGCATCACGCAGGCGATCGAACTGGCGCGCAAGGAGGGCATCGACGCCAAGGGACCGATCTCCGGCGACACCGTGTTCTACCGCGCGCTCAACGGGGAATTCGACCTCGTGGTGGCGCAGTACCATGACCAGGGCCACATCCCGACCAAGCTCATCGCCTTCGACACGACGGTGAACGTGAGCCTCGGCCTGCCCATCCGCCGCGCCTCGGTCGATCACGGCACCGCCTTCGACATCGCCTGGACCGGCAAGGCCAGCCCGGTGAACATGAACAGTGCCATCGCCTACGGACGCATGATGGCGGAGCGCATCCCCTCCGCACGGGGCAGCGCCACGGCCTGAGCGCCGGCGCACACATGGCGGTCGAAGTCGCAATCGTCGCCGACGACCTGACCGGCGCGCTCGACGTGGCCGGTCCGTTCGCCGCGCGTGGTCAGCGCACCGTCGTCGCCGTGGACGAGCGCGCCTGCGCGCCCGGCCGGTTCGGCGCAGCGGACGTGGTGTCGATCAATGCCACCAGCCGCCACCTGCCTGCCGCGCGCGCCGCGGCCCTGGTGGAGGATGTCGTCGCCCGGCTGTGTCCGGCCGGCGCGCCGATCCTGATCAAGAAGATCGACTCCACGCTGCGTGGCAACGTGGCGGCCGAGACGCTGGCCATGCTGAAGGCGAGCGGACGCCGCTGCGCCATCGTGGCCCCGGCCTTTCCGGCGCAGGGCCGCACCATGATCGATGCGATGGTGCACGTGCGCGGCGAGCCGCTTCCGGCGACGCCGTTCGCGCGCGACGCGCTGTCGCCGCCGCCGCTCGCACCGCTCGATGCGGTGTTCCGTGCCGCGGCGCCCGAGGCCCGCGTCGCGCGCGTCGCGGCCGATGGCCGGATCGACACGGGCGGTGGCGATGGCGGGCTCGTGGTGCTCGTCGTCGACAGCACCACGGACGCGGATCTCGAGCACTGCGTGCGCGGGCTGCAGGGCCGTCTGCACGAGTGCGTGCTGGTCGGTTCCGCCGGGATCGCCGCAGCGGTGGCGCGCGTGTGCATGCCGCCCGCGCCGCCGCGCGGGCAGCCGCGGCTCGCCGGAGATATCCTCATCGCGGTCGGTTCCCGGGCCGAGCAGAGTGCTGCGCAGGTGGCAACGCTCGCCGGCCAGCCCGGCGTGACACTGTTCTCCGCGCCCAACGGCAGGGTCGATGGCGCGGCCATGCTCGCCGACGACGCGCCGATCCAGGTGCTGAAGGCCACTCCCGATGCGCAGGGACGCGAGGGCGATGCCGAAGCGGTCGCGCGCAGCCTGGCGGCAGGGGTGGTCGAACGCGTGCGTGCTCGCCAAGTGGACGCGCTGCTGGCCACCGGCGGCGACACGGCGATCGCGATCCTGCACGCACTCTCGTGCGCGATGCTCGAGGTGATGGGCGACCTCGTGCCCGGCATTCCTTACTCCAGGCTCGAGGTCGAAGGCCGTCCGCTGCTGCTGCTTACCAAGGCCGGCGGCTTCGGCACCGCCGACACCCTGGTGCAGGTGGTGCGGCGGCTGCGCCGCGGACCGGAGTAGCCCGAGGCGTTCGGCCCCGCCTGCGCTCAGGCGTTGTCGACCGCGCCGCTCACGCCGGACTGGCGTGCGCAGTGCGCGCAGCAGAAGAAGCGACCGCCGCCCTCGATTCCGTGCCCGAGTATCCTGCAGCCGCAGTGCTCGCACACCGGCGCCATCCTGTGGATCGCACACTCGAAGCTGTCGAAGACGTGGCGCTGCCCGGCGGCGATCACCTCGAAGGCCATCGCGTACTCGTTGCCGCATACTTCGCACTTGCCCATGGGACTTCCTCCTTTCGCGTCGTCCGGTTGCCTCTGCCCGAATGGAATGCGACCGTCATCCAGTTCCAGTGCCATCGGTGGACCTCCTTGGCACGAGAGCCGGCAATGGACATGCCGCCATTGCCGTCGGGCACAGGCCGTTTCTGCGCGCCTGCGCGCGAACCACGTGCAGCGCCTGGAATCCAAGCGGGATCGCCGCCTCCCGAACCTCTCCCGAACGGAGCGCTCCATGTCCTTGTCCACCGTCCTGCTCGCTGCCCTGCTGGTCGTGTCCACCTTGTCCGTGCCTGCGCGCGCCAGCCAGTCTGTAGTCGGTCAGTCTGAAGCCGGTCAGTCTGAAGCGGTCCGCCTCGGGCGGATCGGCCTGAGCTTCTATGCGGTGACGGCCGCAGTGGTGCACGAGGTGCTCGAGCGCCTGGGCCATCCGGTCGAAGTCAGCACCGGCAGCCATGCGCAGATCTTTCCGAAGCTCGGGGCGGGCGAGGTGGACCTGCTGGTGGCGGCCTGGCTGCCGCATGGCCACGCGGTGTACTGGGCGCAGTACGGAGCGCAGGCGAAGGAACTGGCCGTTCTGTACGAGGGCGCCCGCTTCGCGTGGATGGTGCCCGCCTACGTTCCGGAGGATGCGGTGGCGTCCATCGCCGATCTGCGCGAATCCGAAGTGGCGGCGCGCATGAGCAGGGTGATCCAGGGCACCGGGCGCGACTCCGGCAACATGATGCTCTCTGCCGAAGCGGTGAAGGCCTACGGACTGGACGAAGCGGGATACGTGCTGCGGCCCGGCACGCTGTCGGATTTCCACGGCGCCTACGGGCGTGCCCTGGCGGCCCGGGCGTGGTTCGTGATGCCACTGTGGTATCCGCACTACATCAATCGCATCGGCAGCATGCGTGCCCTGGACGATCCGAAGGGCGTTCTCGGCCCGGCGAGCAACGGCACACTGGTGGCCAGCCGGGCCTGGACCGGACGCGCGCCCGCGCGCACGCTGCAGGTGCTCTCGCGCATTCATCTGGGGCTCGACGCCGTGGCGGAGATGGACCGGCTGGTGAACGTGGAGCGGCTGCAGCCGCGCGAGGCAGCGCAGACGTGGATGCGGGCGAACGAGGCGGCGGTGAGCGCCTGGCTGGCCGATTGATGCCCGATGCGCCCCGCGTCGTGGCCGGCGCCGGCGAGCTGCCGTCCGGGGAACCGGCCGCGGGCGTCTCGCAGGTGCTCGCGCGCTGGCGTAGCGCCCGCTTTACCATCCTGGCCTACGACCTCGACCTGTATCTCGATGCCGGCTGCGAGCTGCTGCGCGGGCGCGTGGGCATCACTTTCCGCTTCGTCGATGCGCCGGCCGATCCGGTGCTGGACTGGCGGCCGGCCGCGGCCGGTGCATGCATCGGCGTGGTGCGTGCCGACGGCGCGAAGGCGGACTGCACCCCCGCCAATGAACATCTGATCTTCGACCGCAGCCTGTTCCACGGTCCGGGCGATCACTGCGTAGAACTCCAGTTCGAGACGCCGATTGCCGAGGCCGGCACGCCGTTGACCCGTTACCGCGACCGCGAGGATGGCAGCGACTACCTGTACACGCTGCTGGTGCCGGCCGATGCCCGTGCGCTGTTTCCCTGCATGGATCAGCCTGACCTGAAAGCCTCCTTCACCCTCGGGCTGAGCGTGCCCAGGCCCTGGACCGCCATCGCCAATGCGCCGCTGGCGTCGATGCGCGACGAGGGCGGCCGGCGCCATCTGCGCTTCGCGCCGACAGCGCCGATCAGCACGTATCTGTTCGCCTTCGCGGCCGGGCCGTTCGCGCAACTGTGCGACGAGGACGGCGCGGCGCGGCTGTTCGTGCGTCGCTCGCAGCTCGAGCGGGCGCGACGCGAGGCCGGCGAGATCCTTCGCCTGCCCGTTTCCCTTTGCCAAGTACGACCTGGTGCTGCTGCCGGAATTCGCCTACGCCGGCATGGAACACGCGGGGGCGAGCTTTCTGCGCGAGGACAGCGTCCTGTTCGTGGCCGAGCCGGGGCAGGAGGACCTGCTGCGGCGCGCGCAGCTGATCTTCCACGAAGCGGCGCATCAGTGGTTCGGCGATCTGGTCACCATGCGCTGGTTCGACGACCTGTGGCTCAAGGAGGGCTTCGCCAGCCTGATGGCGCACGAGGCAGCGTGTGCCCTCCTGCCCGAGATCGACGCGCGCATCGCCTGGCACCGTTCCAAGGAGCTGGCCTACGAGACCGATGCCACCGAGGGCACGACGCCCGTGCGCCGGCCGCTCGCCAACCTCGCCCTGGCGAAATCCACGTATGGCAATGTCGTGTACCACAAGGCCCCGGCGGTCCTGCAGCTGGCCGAATCGCTGCTGGGTGAACAAGTCTTCCGCGAGGCGATCCGCACGTTCCTCGCGCGCCATGCCTGGGCCGTGGTCGACTGGACCGACCTCGTCGGTGCGCTGGAGCGCGCATCGGAACGCAGCCTGCGGGAGTGGGCGGGCGACTGGATCCTGCAGGCCGGAATGCCGTGCATCGAGTGCGTCTGGCACACCGATGCCGCGGGGCGGATCGCGTCGCTCGCACTGGTCCAGACGGCGGCCCGACCGGGATCGGACGGCGCCGCCGCCGGGTGGTCGCAACGCCTCGCGGTGGCGCTGGGGAGCGGGCCGCGCGTGACGAGGACGATCGAGGCGGTGTCGATTCCCGGCACGCTGAGGCTGGACGACGCTGCCGGACTGCCGGCGCCGGACTGGGTCTTCGCGAACGCGGGCGACTGTGGCTACGGCTGGTTCGCGCTCGACGCGCGCAGCCGTGTGTTCATGCTGCTGCACCTGCCCGATATCGAGGACGGATTCCTGCGCGCGCTGCTGTGGGATGCGCTCTGGCAGGCAGTGCGCGATGCCGAGGTCGCGCCGCGCGCGTGGATCGACACCGCGCTGCGCGGCCTCAGGCGCGAGCGCGACGCACTCACCGTCGCCGCGCTACTCGGCGCGTTGCAGCGTGCGCTGCGCTGGTACGTGGACGATGCCGGCCGCGATGCCGTGCAGCCACGGGTCGAGTCGGTGCTGCGCGAGACGATGCTGACGCAGGACACCGCGGCGTTGCGCATCGCATCCTTCCGCGCCTATGCATCGGTGGTGCGCTCTGCACGCGGGCGTGACGACTGCGTCGCGCTGCTCGAGGGAGACCTGGCCATCCCGCAGGTGGGGCTGCGCACGGCCGACCGCTTTCGCCTCGTGCGCGCGTTACTCGCGCTGGGCGACGGACGCGGCGAGACCTGGCTGGACCGGCTTGCACGGGAGGGCGGCGACGACGCGCGCCGGATGGCGTTGGCCGCGGCTGCCGCGCGCCCGGACGCGGCGAGCAAGGCCGCCGTCTTCGCGCGCCTGCTCGACAGCGCGCTACCCGAACGCTGGGTGGAGGAGGCCGCGGCGGCGTTCAACGTGGTCGAGCACGAGGCCGCCACCCTGGCGCACCTGGAACCGGCCCTGCGCTCGCTGCCGCGGCTGGTGCGCGAGCGCCGCATCTTCTTCGTCGGCGGACAGCGCAGTGCGGCCGCGTGCGCGGTCGTGGAGCGCGCGCTGCGCGAGGCCGCACTGCCCGATGCGCTGCAACGCAAACTGCTCGAGGCGCACGACGCCCTCGCGCGCTGCGCGCGCATCCGCGCACGCTTCGCGAGCGGCGACTCACACGGGACGCCGGCCGCGCCGGCCGCTTGACTACAATACGACCTTCCCAGAGGAAGACGACGATGCAGCTGTACGGATTCTTTCGCAGTTCCGCCGCGTATCGCGTGCGCATCGCGCTCGCGCTCAAGGGACTGGATGCCGACCAGGTCAGCGTGCACCTGGGCAAGGGGCATCAGTACGGCGAGGCATTCGCCGCGGTCAGTCCGCAGAATCTGGTGCCGGTGCTGGAGGACGAGGGACGCAGACTGTACCAGTCGCTCGCCATCATCGAGTACCTGGAGGAGACGCATCCGCGACCTGCACTGCTGCCGAACGATCCGTTCGAGCGCGCGCGCGTGCGCTCGCTCGCGCTGATCGTCGCCTGCGAAATCCATCCGCTGAACAACCCGCGCGTGCTCAACTACCTGACCGGCAAGCTGGGCGTGAGCGAGGACCAGAAGCTCGAGTGGTATCACCACTGGGTGAAGATGGGCTTCATCGCGCTCGAGAGGCGCCTGATGAGCGAGCGGCAGACCGGCCGCTTCTGCCACGGCGACGCGCCGGGCCTCGCCGACTGCGCACTGGTGCCGCAGGTGGCCAATGCCAACCGCTTCAAGGTCGATCTGAGCGACTTCCCGACCATCCGGCGCATCAACGAAGCGTGTCTGGCGCTGGACGCGTTCCAGCGCGCCGCGCCACAGAATCAGCCGGACGCCGAGTAGGGGATCGCTGCGCGGACATCGCCGGTACGGCAGGCCGGTCCAGCCGCGCCGGTTGCCTGGCGCATCACAGGAACCAGGCCAGCGTGAAGATCGCCACCATGGCCAGGGCGAGCGCGAGCTTGGCCAGACTGCCGATGAGGAAGCCCACCCAGGCGCCGAAGCCAGCGCGCCCCGCATCCGCCAAATCCCGGCGTACGAGGAATTGACCGGCCGCAGCCCCGGCGAACGGGCCGATCAGCAATCCTGGCAGTCCGAAGAACAGCCCGACCAGCGTCCCCAGCGCAGCACCCAGCATGGCCGCGCGCGAGGCACCCACGCGCCTGGCACCCAGGCTGGAGGCGACGAAGTCGACCGCGAAGCTGAGCAGGGCGAGGGCGCCCAGCACGGTGAGCACCGGCCACCCGACCGTCTGAAAGCCGTTGGCCCAGGCGGCGAGCAGCAGACCGCCGAACACCAGCGCAACGCCGGGCAGCATCGGCAGAATGGTGCCCGCCACGCCGATCAGCACGAATGCCACCGCCAGCACCCACAGCAGGCTCGTCATCGGTCCTCTCCGGTCACGGGACGCGGATTCTCCTCCCTCTGCGGCGATGGCGTAGAATTCCGCCGGCCCGCGGGCGCATCGGCTGACAGGCCGGCTGCGCATGCAAGGGACGCGGATCGGACGCAGGCGAGTCCGGTCTGCCATCGACCACTGCCGAGGAAGCACGTTCATGACCACTCATCTCAAGCACGCGCTGGCCATCCTGATCGTATGCGCCGGAGCATCGGCTCCGGTCTTCGCCGAGGGCGATGCTGCGCCGACCTACCAGCGCGAGCGCGCGATGCAGCGCTACAAGGGCTGCCATTTCACCGACGAGATGGGCAGTTATCTTTATCAGTGCGTCAAGAAGAACGACGGCTTCGGCACCCATTGGTGCTACGACGAGACCCTCGAGGTGTTCTGTCCCGCGCAACTGGCCGAGCGCAAGGCCACGGAAGGGTTGCCGGCCGAGGAGAAGCCGGCGTCGAACTGAGGGCACCCACCCCGCTCTGCGCAAAGGCCTCTCCGGAGGCCTTTTTCGTTCGTGTTCCGCGCCCAGAAAACTTGCGCGCCGCCTGGGATGCCGGTCTATACTGGTGCGGCAGGAGACCATGGCTCCGATCGAGGGAGTGAAGGAACGTGAAGCGCGGCAGACGTCACCGGCTCGCATCTACCGGAGGTTGCGGGTGACGCGGCCAGGAGTGCAGTTGCGGCTTGCCCAGTCGGGTGATGCGATGGAGATCGCATTGATGTCGCGCGACCTGGTCGAGCATGGACTGACGTGGTCGTGGACGCGCACCCGCGTGGCGAGGAACATGGCCGATCGCGACACGTCCACGCTGGTCGCAGCCGTCGGCCGCAAGATCGTCGGCTTCGCCATGATGCACTTCGGCGACGATCATGCACACCTCAATCTGTTCGCGGTCAAGCCCGCCTACCAGCGTGGCGGGGTGGGTGCCGAGATGCTGCGCTGGCTGGAGCAATCGGCGAGTGCCGCCGGCCTGAGCGCGATCCACCTCGAGGTGCGGCTCAACAACGTGAGTGCGCGCCGCTTCTACCGCGGGGCCGGGTTCCAGGACGTTGCCGTCCTGCCACGCTATTACGGCGGGGTGGAGTCGGCGCTGTGGATGGCGCGCGACATCCGCGTGCGCACCGCGTCGCAATCCACCTGAAGGCGCGCGCCGCGGTCAGTCCACGTAGCGGATGGCGCCGCGCTGCGCCAGCGCAGACTCCTTCCAGAATTCCAGCTTCTCGCCGCGCCTGATCCTGGCCTCGGCCTCGGCCTCCTTGTCCTTGACCGCCTGCAACTGTGCGGCGACGCGGTCTGCCTGGTCGAGGGGCACGGCCACGACGCCGTCGCGATCGCCGACCACGATGTCGCCCGGATTCACCGGAATGCCGCCGCAGCTCACCGGAAGGTTGACTTCGCCCGGCCCCGTCTTGAAACCGCCATTGGGGCAGGTGCCGCGTGCGAATACCGGTACCCCGGCGGCGAGCAGGCCCTTGACGTCGCGCACCAGACCGTCGCACACGATGCCCGCCACGCCGAGCCGGGCGGCCCACAGCAGCCACAGATCTCCCAGCTTCGCGGCGAGATTGTCGCCGCCGCCGGCGATCACGATCACGTCGCCCTTCCTCACGAAGTCGAGGGTGGCCATCACCGCCAGGATGTCGCCCGGCGGACAGTAGGCGGTGACCGCCGGTCCGCACAGATACATGTCGGGCGTGAGCGGCTTGATGCGGTGATCCATGCAGCCCTTGCCGTTGCAGGCATCGGTGACGAAACCGGTGGGCGCGCCCTGATATTCGGCGAGCAGCGCGGATGACGGGCGCTCGATATTGCGGCGGATGGTCAGTGCGACCGGTTCTCCGATCATGCGCGTGTCCTCCTGGCGTGGGTTCGGGATGCGACGATGTCAGTGCCCTGCCGCCTGACGTGGTGGCGAGGTGCGGCGCGTGACAGGGGCGCCCCTCCCGCACAGGACATCGTGGAGCGGGCCGATTATGACTGAACTGCTCCCGCTCAGGATGCGTCGGCTTCGCGCTTGTACGGGCTGTGCTCGTCGAGTTCGTCGAGGTAGACGCCGATACCGTGCGTCTCGCGCCGCAGGAAATCATCGATCGCCTGGGCGAACTGCGGATGCGCGAGCCAGTGCGCGGACAGCGTGCGCACCGGCAGGAGGCCGCGCGCGAGCTTGTGCTCGCCCTGCGCGCCGCCCTCGAAGGCGCGCAGGCCCCGTTCGATGCAGTATTCGATGGCCTGGTAGTAGCAGGCCTCGAAGTGCAGTCCGGAATGGAACTCGGCTGCGCCCCAGTAGCGACCGTAGAGGATGCCGCCACCCATCACGTTGAGCGCGCTTGCCACCCGCTTGCCGCCGCGGCGCCCGATGACGAGGAGCACGTCGTCGGGCATTGTCTGCGCCAGGCGGCGGAAGAACGCCCGGTTCAGATAGGGAGTCGAGTGATGCGCGCGGTAGGTGCGGCGATAGCACCAGGTGAAGAAGTCCCAGTCTTCCTCGCCGGCTTCGCGCCCGGTCAGGCGCACGAAATCAATGCCCGCGTCACGCACGCGGCGGCGCTCCTGCTTGATTTTCTTGCGCTTGTCATGGCTCATGCCCGCCAGAAAGGCGTCGAAATCGGGGTGCCCCGGATTCTCCCAGTGGAACTGGATGCTCGAGCGGATCATCATGCCGCGGGCACCGAGCTCCTCGGCCTGCTGCGCCGGGGGCAGCAGGACGTGCAGGGACGACACCCGCTCGCTGCGCGCCAGATCGAATGCGGCATCGAGCAGGGCGCGCCGCTGTTCCGGCTGCCGGGCCACCAGGCGGGATCCGGTCGCGGGCGTGAAGGGGATCGCACTGAGCAGCTTCGGGTAGTAGGGGACCCCATGGCGCCGATAGGCATCGGCCCAGCTCCAGTCGAACACGTATTCCCCGTAGGAGTGCGACTTCAGGTACAGCGGCATGAAGCCCGCGAGCCGGCCCGCCTCCCACAGCGATACGTGACAGGGGATCCATCCAGCCTGCGCACCGACGCATCCGGTGTTCTCGAGCGCGTGCAGGAACGCGTGGCGCAGGAAGGGATTGTCGCCGGCGAGAGCGTTCCACTGGTTGGCCGGCGCATCGGCGACGGCGTGCAGAATGCGGATGACGGGAGCGGACATCATCGCGGCGCGAGGAACCGCGCCGATTCAAACGGTTGGCGAGAGTGACTATACTGTAGGCGGTGGCGCAGTTCGTCTGTCCGGTGTCCAACCCATCAGCCCAGTGCGGGGATTGATATGAAGAAGATCGAAGCCATCGTGAAGCCCTTCAAGCTGGATGAGGTGCGCGAAGCGCTGTCCGAGATCGGAGTCACGGGATTGACCGTCACCGACGTGAAGGGGTTCGGTCGCCAGAAGGGTCACACCGAGCTGTATCGCGGTGCCGAGTACGTCGTGGACTTCCTCCCCAAGGTCAAGATCGAGGTGGTGCTCGCCGACAGCCTGACCGAGCGAGCCATCGACGCGATCATCCGGGCGGCGAGCACCGGCAAGATCGGGGACGGGAAGATCTTCGTGACCACGGTGGAGCAGGTCATCCGCATACGCACCGGCGAGACCGACGAAGCGGCGGTGTAGGAACCTCCGCCATCCCGGCGAAAGCCGGGAGCCAGCGCAAACAGAGAAGGGCCTGTCTCCGTCTCTACGGCAGGCTCTCATGCGCGGTGCGGCGGCACTCAATCCCCGTCGTCCCCGTCTGCGCGCTGCGCGCCGTCGGGCTTGATTCCCCGCAGCAGCACCAGCACTGCGCCGCTGCCCCCGGCTTCGGGACGCGCCTCGCAGAACGCCAGCACTTCCTTTCTCTGGATCAGCCATGACGCGACGCGCGGCTTGAGCACCGGCTCGCGGTTGCGCGAGCCGAGTCCCTTGCCGTGGATGACGCGCACGCAGCGCGCGCCGCGCCTGCGCGCGTGGTCGAGGAACCCTACCAGCAGTGGCCGGGCTTCCTCGGTGCGCAGGCCGTGCAGGTCGATCTCCTGCTGGACTGCCCAGAAGCCTGCACGCAGGCGGCGCAACACTTGCGGTGACATGCCTTCGCGCAGGAAGGACAGCACTTCCCCGGATTCCAGCTCCATCTCGGGCGCCGGCGCATCGCTCAGGCTGTCCTGCAGCACCTGGCGCTCGTCCTGGATGCGCTGCGTCGGCACGGGCGGCGGGTGCTCGGGCGCATGCTGGACGCGTTCACGCCGGCGCAGCGGCGCGACGTCTTTCACCGCCTCGCGGAACAGGGTGGGGTCGTCGTCGGCAGCAGGCGGCTTGGTCTTTGCCATGGACGGCTCCGCATGGCCTCAGAGCGCCGCGTGGCCCAGACCGTCCAGATGGCGTTCGGCGTCCAGCGCCGCCATGCAGCCGCTGCCGGCGCTGGTCACCGCCTGACGGTAGACGTGATCCTGAACGTCTCCTGCGGCAAACACACCGGCGATGCTGGTTGCCGTGGCATTGCCCTGGCGTCCCCCGCGCGTGACGATGTAGCCGTTCTCCATCTCCAGCTGACCCTCGAACAGCTGCGTGTTGGGCGTGTGACCGATCGCCACGAACAAGCCCTTGACCTCGAGATCGCGGGTCGCGCCGTCCTGGGTGCTGCGGATGCGCACGCCGGTAACGCCGGTCCTGTCTCCCAGCACCTCGTCGAGCGTATGGTTCCACTCGATGCGCACGTTGCCGCCGTGCGCCTTCTCCATCAGGCGATCGACCATGATCTTCTCGGCTCGCAACCTGTCCCGGCGATGCACCACGGTAACCGTCCTGGCGATGTTGGCCAGATAGAGTGCTTCCTCCACCGCCGTATTGCCCCCGCCGATGACGGCCACGTCCTGCCCCTTGTAGAAGAAACCGTCGCAGGTCGCGCAGGCGGACACGCCCTTGCCCATGAACTTCTGCTCCGACTCGATGCCGAGGTACTTCGCCGACGCGCCGGTGGCAACGATCAGGGCGTCGCAGGTGTACACGGCCGAGTCGCCCTCCAGCCGGAACGGCCGCTCCTTCAGTGCGACGGTGTGGATGTGATCGAGCACGAGCTCGGTGCCGAAGCGCTCGGCGTGCCTGCGGAAGCGCTCCATCAGTTCCGGACCCTGCACCCCCTCCCAGTCGGCGGGCCAGTTGTCCACGTCGGTGGTGGTCATCAGCTGGCCTCCCTGGGCGATTCCGGTGATCAGCACCGGTTCGAGGTTGGCGCGTGCGGCGTAGACGGCGGCGCTGTAGCCCGCCGGACCGGACCCGAGGATGATGAGACGTGCGTGTCGTGTGTCGGCCATGATCGGTTGAGCCCGGACTGGCCGGCAGGGAAGTCGCCGCCGCCGGAGAGCGGTTGTACGTATGCGGATTGTACCGGCCCTGCCGCGCGTGTCCGTGCCGATGCCTGCCCGCTATAATGCGGCATGCGTCCAACTCGCTGTGCGCAGGATGTTTTTCACGGGCCGCTCTAAGCCGACCAGAATCGGCGCGCCGCTTCCGCCGCGATTGGTCGGGCTGTTGCGCGAATCGCGCTGGCTGCTGCTGGTGGCCGCGGCCGTCTTCCTCGTCCTGATCCTGGCCACCTACGACCGGACCGATCCCGGCTGGTCGCACAGCGAGGACTCGGACGTGGTACGCAATGACGGCGGCCGCTTCGGCGCCTGGCTGGCCGACGTGCTGCTCTATCTGTTCGGCGTCTCCGCCTACTGGATCGCGGTGTTCCTGCTGTTCGCCACCTGGTGGGGCTATCGCCGCATCGATGTGGCCGGCGATGGTGACCGGCGCCCCTTCTGGGTTGCCTGCGCCGGCTTTCTCCTGCTGCTGCTCGCCAGTGCCTCGATCGAGGCGATGCGTCTGCACTCCCTGTCGGTGCAGCTGCCGTTCGCGCCCGGCGGCATCCTCGGCGTGGCGATCGGAGAGCCGTTGTTCGCGACCCTGGGCTTCACCGGTGCCACCCTGGCGCTGCTGGCCGCGGCCGGGGTCGGACTGAGCCTGTTCGTCGGCCTGTCCTGGCTCGACCTGTGCGAGCGCGTGGGCACCTGGATCGAAGCCGGCTGGGAGCGGGGCTGGGCGCACGTGCACGAGGCGCGTGACCGCCAGCTGGGCGAGGAGGCCGCGCAGCGGCGTGCCCTCACGGTGACCGAGGAGAAGAAGATCTTCGACGAGCATCCGCCGCTGTACATCGAACAGCCGCAGACGGTCATCGTGAAATCCGAGCGGGTCAAGCGCGAGAAGCAGCGCCCCCTGTTCGAGGATCTGCCGGACTCGCCGCTGCCGCCGCTGTCCCTGCTCGACGAGCCGTCGTCCAACGTCGAGGTGATGTCGGCGGAGACACTGGAATACACCTCGCGCCTGATCGAGAAGAAGCTGCTCGATTTTGGCATCGAGGTGAAGGTCGTCGCTGCCTATCCGGGGCCGGTCATCACGCGCTACGAGATCGAGCCCGCGGTGGGCGTCAAGGGCAGCCAGATAGTCAACCTGGTGAAGGATCTGGCGCGCGCACTGTCGGTGGTTAGCATCCGCGTGGTGGAGACGATTCCGGGCAAGTCCTGCATGGGGCTGGAGATTCCCAATCCAAAGCGCCAGACCGTGCGCCTGTCCGAGATCCTCAGCTCGCAGGTGTACAACGACACCAGTTCGCCGCTCACGCTGGCGATGGGCAAGGATATCGCGGGCAAGCCGGTCGTGGCCGATCTCGCGCGCATGCCGCACCTGCTGGTCGCGGGCACGACCGGATCCGGCAAGTCCGTGGCGATCAACGCCATGATCCTGAGCCTGCTGTACAAGGCGACGCCGAACGAGGTCCGCCTGATCATGGTGGATCCGAAGATGCTCGAGCTGTCGGTGTACGAGGGCATCCCGCATCTGCTCGCACCGGTGGTCACCGACATGAAGCAGGCCGCGCACGCGCTTACCTGGTGCGTGGCGGAGATGGAGCGGCGCTACAAGCTGATGTCGGCGATGGGCGTGCGCAACCTCTCCGGCTTCAACCAGAAGGTCATCGACGCGCGCAAGGCGGGCAAGCCGCTCACCGATCCGCTGGCGCTGAACCAGGACGAGCCGCCTCCCCTGCAGGAGCTGCCGCTGCTGGTGGTGGTGATCGACGAACTGGCCGATCTGATGATGGTGGTGGGCAAGAAGGTCGAGGAACTGATCGCGCGGCTGGCGCAGAAGGCACGCGCCGCCGGCGTGCACCTGATCCTCGCCACGCAGCGTCCGTCGGTGGACGTGATCACCGGCCTCATCAAGGCCAACATCCCGACGCGCGTCGCCTTCCAGGTGTCGAGCAAGGTCGATTCGCGCACCATTCTCGACCAGATGGGCGCGGAGTCGCTGCTCGGGCAGGGCGACATGCTGTACCTGCCGCCGGGCACCGGCTATCCGCAGCGCGTCCACGGCGCCTTCGTCGCGGACGCGGAGGTGCACACGGTCGTGGAGTACCTGAAGTCGCGCGGCGCGCCGCAGTACATCGACGGCATCCTCGAGGGCGGGGAGGACGAGTCGATGGCCGATGGCACGACGGGCGAGGCTGCGGATGCCGAATCCGATCCGCTGTACGATCAGGCGGTGGAGATCGTGCTCAAGTCGCGCCGCGCCTCCATCTCGCTGGTGCAGCGCCATCTGCGCATCGGCTACAACCGGGCTGCGCGCCTCATCGAGGCGATGGAGCGCGCCGGCCTGGTCTCGAGCATGGCCACCAACGGCAACCGGGAGATCCTGGCGCCGTCGAAGGAATAGCCCTCGGATCCGAAGCCGCCCCACATGAGACCGACCTTTCTCGCCTTGCTTCCGATGCTCACCGCGGTGGCCGCACACGCGGGCAGCATCGAGAAACTCGAGGCATTCGTCGCCCAGACCCAGTCCGCCCGCGCCAGCTTCGCCCAGGAAGTGATCGACGAGAAGGGCAAGCCGGTACAGTCGGCACAGGGGCAGCTGAGCTTCTCGCGGCCCGGCAAGTTCCGCTGGGAGTACCGCAAGCCCTACGAGCAGCTGATCGTCGGCGACGGCGAGAAGCTGTGGGTGTACGACAAGGAACTGGAGCAGGTCACGGTCAGGAAGCTCGACGGTGCGCTGGGCAGCAGCCCCGCGGCCCTGCTGGCCGGCAGCAACCAGATCGAGGCGCACTACAACCTGGATGCCAAGGGCGTGAAGGGCGGGCTCGACTGGCTCGAAGCCTACCCCAAGGCCGACGACACGATGTTCGAGAAAGTGCGCATGGGCTTCAAGGGCAACACCCTGGATACCATGGAACTGTACGACCATCTCGGGCAGATGACGCGCATCCGCTTCAGCGGCATCCAGCGCAATCCCCGCCTCGCTGCGGACACGTTCTCCTTCACTGCGCCTGCGGGGGTGGACGTGCTGGAGGACCAGTGAGCGCCGCCTGCCCGGCGCGCGGCTGAGTGGCCGCGAACACGCGCGCCGCACACGGCGTAGATCTGTTCGATCACGCCTCGAATCCTGCCGCCCCCCTGGCCGAGCTGATGCGGCCGCAGCGACTCGAAGAGGTGGTCGGCCAGCGCCATCTGCTGGCATCGGGCAAGCCGCTCGAGGTGGCGGCCCGCTCGGGCAAGCTGCACTCGATGATCCTGTGGGGGCCGCCCGGGGTCGGCAAGACCACCCTGGCGCGATTGCTGGCCGGTGCCGCCAAGGCCCGGTTCATCGCGCTGTCAGCAGTGTTCTCCGGCGTGAAAGATATCCGCGAGGCGGTGGCAACGGCGCAGGATGCGCTGCGCCAGGACGGCAGCCACACCATCCTGTTCGTGGACGAGGTGCACCGCTTCAACAAGTCGCAGCAGGATGCCTTCCTGCCCTTCGTCGAGCAGGGACTGTTCACCTTCATCGGCGCGACGACGGAGAACCCCTCGTTCGAGGTGAACAGCGCGCTGCTGTCGCGCGTCACCGTCTACGTGCTGCAACCGCTGGCAGCACAGGATCTGGCGGAGCTGCTCGAGCGTGCGCGCGCACGGCATCTGCCATCGCTGCAGCTCGCCGACGACGCGCGCGAGCTCGTGATCGGTTTCGTGGATGGCGATGCCCGGCGCCTGATGAACATGCTCGAGCAGGTGGCGGATGCCGCGCGCACCGAGGGCCGCACGGAGGTGGATGCCGCTTTCGCGCGTGAGGCGCTCGCCCAGCGCCTGCGCCGCTTCGACAAGGGCGGTGAGGCCTTCTACGATCAGATCTCGGCCCTGCACAAGGCGGTGCGCGGGTCCGCGCCCGACGCTGCGCTGTACTGGCTCACGCGCATGCTCGACGGCGGCGCCGAGCCGCTCTACCTGGGACGGCGCCTGGTGCGCATGGCGATCGAGGACATCGGCCTGGCCGATCCGCGGGCGCTGCGCCTGGCGCTCGACGCCTGCGAGACCTACGAGCGGCTGGGCTCGCCCGAAGGCGAGCTGGCGCTGGCACAGGCCGCGCTGTATCTGGCCTGCGCGGCAAAGAGCAACGCCGCCTACGTCGCCTATAATGCCGCCCGGGATTTCGTCGCGGGCGACACGTCGCGGCCCGTGCCCCTGCATCTGCGCAATGCCCCGACCAGGCTGATGAAGGAACTGGGCTACGGCAGGCGCTACCGCTATGCGCACGACGAGCCGGACGCGTATGCCGCGGGCGAGGACTACTTCCCCGAGGGCATGCCGCAGGTGAGCTTCTATCGTCCGACCCCGCGCGGCCTGGAGGGCAGGATCGCGGAGAAGCTCGCGCACCTGCGCGAGCTGGACGAGGCGGCGAGAACGTCAACAACATCTGCCACAGAGGACACAGAGGGCACCGAGAACACCAAGGCGAAGCGATAGCGATTCCTGCGTGCGCTGCGGCTGCTCGGTGTCATCCCGGGCGTAGCGAGGGATCCTTCTCTGTGTTCTCGGTGCGCTCTGTGGCAAGGACCTTATGCTCGACATCCAGCTTCTCCGCACCGATCTCGTACGCGTTGCCCAGCGCCTCAGTGCGCGCGGCATGGCTTTCCCGATCGAGGAATTCCAGCGCCTGGAGGCGGCGCGCAAGGACGTGCAGACGCGCACCCAGGAACTGCAGAACCGGCGCAACGCGCTCTCCAGGCAGATCGGCGAGGCCAAGCGCAAGGGCGAGGATGCCCGCGCCATCATGACCGAAGCCGCGGCGCTGCCCGAGGAGGTGAAGCGGCTCGAAGCCGAACTCGAGCAGGTGCAGGCAAGGCTCGACGATCTGCTGCTCGGCATCCCGAACGTGCCGCACGAATCGGTCCCCACCGGAAGCTCCGCGGACGGCAACGTCGAGGTGAGGCGCGTGGGCGAGCCGCGCCGCTTCGACTTCGTGCCGAAGGATCACGTGGATATCGGCGAGGGACTGGGACTGATCGACTTCGCCATGGCGACCAAGATCAGCGGTGCGCGCTTCACGCTCATGAGCGGGGCCATTGCGCGTCTGCACCGCGCCATCGCCCAGTTCATGCTCGACGTGCACACCGGCGAGCACGGCTATACCGAAGTCTACGTGCCCTACCTGGTGAACGCAGCCAGCATGCGCGGCACGGGCCAGCTCCCGAAGTTCGAGGAGGATCTGTTCGGCGTGCCGCGCAAGGAATCCGAGAAGCTGTACCTGATTCCCACGGCCGAGGTGCCGGTGACGAACATCGTGCGCGACGAGATCGTCGCCGCCGACCGGCTGCCGCTGAAGTTCGTCTGCCACTCGCCGTGCTTTCGCAGCGAGGCCGGCACGTATGGCAAGGACACGCGCGGCATGATCCGCCAGCACCAGTTCGACAAGGTCGAGATCGTGCAGATGGTGCGCCCGGGGGTATCCTACGAAGCGCTCGAGCAGTTGACCGCGCACGCCGAGACCATTCTGAGGCGCCTGGAGCTGCCCTACCGGGTGATGGCACTGTGCACCGGCGACACGGGCTTCTCGTCGGCCAAGACCTACGACCTGGAAGTGTGGCTGCCCGGGCAGAATGCCTATCGCGAGATCTCCTCGTGCAGCAACTTCGAGGCGTTCCAGGCGCGGCGCATGCAGGCGCGCTTCCGCAACGACAAGGGCAGGCCCGAGCTGCTGCACACGCTCAACGGTTCCGGTCTCGCGGTCGGCCGCACGCTGGTGGCGATCCTGGAGAACTGCCAGCGCGCCGACGGGTCGGTGGAAGTGCCTGCCGCGCTGCAGCCTTACATGGGCGGGATCACGCTTATCGGGAAGGCTGCTCGCTGATCGGGACCCGGGTGAACAGCTCGAAGCCCGGCGAGTGCGGGGCTTCCAGTCTCTGCAGGATGTCGTAGTAGGCGCGCACGTTCTCGGTCAGGATGACGGCTTCCCCGCCGCGGCAGAAGCCATACTTCACCGTGCTGTAATACTCGTACTGCGAGAGCAGTGGCAGCACTGCCTTCACCTCGCTCCACAGATCGGGATCGAGCTTCCTGCGCTGCGCGAGGACGCGTCCGTCCTCCAGGTGGCCATAGCCGATGTTGTAGGCGGCCATCGCCAGCCAGGTGCGATCGGGTTCGCGGATGCGCAGCGGCAGCGTGTCCTTCAGCTCCGCCAGGTACCTCGCGCCGGCCATGATGTTCTGCTTCGCGTCGAGGCGGTCGGTGACGCCCATCCGGTCCACCGTGTCCACCGTCAGCATCATCAGGCCGCGTACGCCGGTGGGCGAGGTGGCGAGCGGATTCCAGTGCGATTCCTGGAAGCCCAGCGCCGCGAGCAGCCGCCAGTCGATGCCGGTCAGTTCCTGCGCCTCCTTGAACATCGGTGCATAGCCCGGCAGGAGCGTCATGCGCTTCTGCAGGAAGTGGGCGACGTCGAGCGGATTGAGCCGCTCCGCGTGGCCGTAGTAGCGCTCGAGCAGCTGGCGCATGGTGCCGTCGTAGATGAGGCGAAGGAAGAACTCCTCGGCCTCGTGCACGAGGACGGGATCGGCGTTCCTGGGAAACACCCAGGCGAGCGGCTTGGGATCGCCCAGCGGAAACGCGCGCGCGACATTGGGATGGAACTTGCGCACGATGTCGAGCACGTGTGCCTGTGTCACCGCGTAATCGGTCTGGCGCTGGGACAGCCGGATGAGCAGACCCTCGCTGTCGCTCTCCGGCACCTCGCGCCAGCGGATGCCAGGAAAGCGGGCCTTCATCAGGCGCAGGTCTTCGAGCTCTGCCGCGCCCTTGACCACCTCGATGTGCTTGCCGACCAGATCCTTCGGCCCGCGCGGCACGCGGTTCTCGGTGTTGTAGGCGAGCACGCCTTGCACCATCTGATAGGAGGGCGAGAACTGGAAATCATCGAGCCGATCAGAGGTGATCGCCAGGCCCGCAGCCGCGAGGTGAGCCTGCTGGTGCTTCAGGGCGGGAAGGATGTGGTGCAGCGGCTGTCGATCGAGGTAGCGGACCCTGAGTCCCTGCTCGCGCGCGAACAGCTGGATCAGGTCGTTCTCGACACCCGAATAGCGGCCTTCCTGGTCGACGTAGCGGGTGGTGGGCGAATTGCGCGTGAGCACCAGCAGCTCGCCGAGCTTGCCGGGCGGCAACACGGGCCTGCTCGGCACGAACGTCGGTTCGAGCACGAGCGGCAGCAGCAACGCGAAGGACGCGAGGAGCCTGCGCATGGTCGGAGGAGGGTGCTTGCGTGCTCAGTGGGTTCGCGACATGCGAAGCGGATGACCGGCGCGGATGGAAGGGTTCGCGAGCGGGGCTGCGACGGATCGGGCGCGCCCCGGAATTGGCGAGACCGGCAGCACGGGCGGCACTGCCGGGCGAAGGCTGAAGCAAGAACAGCGCCCCGAAGAACAACGTCCCATGGGCGCGAATCGTATCAGGACAGGCGAGCTTGCACCGCACCATGCGGCATTGCCGGGGTTGGTATGGGGTAGAATTACGCGCTTGGAGAGGTGCCGGAGTGGCCGAACGGGGCAGACTCGAAATCTGTTGTTCCCCTCGCGGGGGACCGTGGGTTCGAATCCCACCCTCTCCGCCAAACACGAAAGCCGACCGCATGGTCGGCTTTCGTGTTTGATGGAAGATGGGATGGGTGAGAATCCACTCGGGTTCGACTAGCACGCCACAGGCGTGCTGGACGCCCGCAGGGCGGTCCCGAACGAAGTGAGGGATGCGGGATCGCCACAAGGCGATGCGCCACAATCCCACCCTCTTTGCCAAATACGAAAGCCGACTGCATGGTCGGCTTTCGTGTTGATGGAAGGTGGGTGGCTGAGAACCCACTCGGGTTGCAATCCAACCCGAAATTTGCTGCCAGCTGGCTCGTTGCCCTGACCGGAGGCATGCGGCATGTCCAAGCGTAAGCCAATCGCGCCGCATCACGTCGGCGTCACCCTGGCCTTCGTGGCGTTTTCCCCCGCCGCCTGGCCGGATCATCCGGCAACGGTGCTGGGCAGCACGGTAGGTGCGCCGATCATCACGCCCACCACGGTGACATTGAAGGCCGGCGCCTGGAGTGCCGGTCTGGCGGCGGAGTACCGGCGGTTCGATGACCCGGGCACGAGCGGCCTGGCCGCGCAGGCGGCAGAGGCGGGAGGCCATGCGCACAGCCTGCGTGCGCCGTGGTCGCCGTCGCCTGCCCTGTCGTACGGTGTGACGGATGCCCTGATGCTATCCGTGCGTCTGCCGTACGTGCATCGCAGCGATCTTCGCGAAGGCCACATCCATGGCAGCGGGACGGCGGGCGTGCACGATCTGGGCGACTCGGCCGGTCTCGGCGACCTCAGTATCGAAGGGCTATGGCGTTTCTGGGCCGATGAGGGAGGCAGCAGTGCCGCGATCGGCATCGGCAGCCTCGTGCCGACCGGGACGACCGACGAGCGGGACGACGAAGGGCAGCGATTCACGACCGAACCATCCCGAGCCCGAGTCGGCCCGGCTGCGCTGGTCGGCCCGGCTGCGCTGGTCGGCCCGGCTGCGTTGGTCGGCCCGGCTGCGCTGGGACGTGCCGCTCGAACTGAACGGCGAATACCAGCATCCTCAGCGCATCGCGGGCCAGCGCGAGGGACATCGGGAGCACGTCCTTTTCCTGTCCTCGGGGGTGCGCGTTAGCGGTGAACCGGGGATGGAGCGTGGGTGTGTCCATCGGTGTCCCGATCCATCAGGACGTAGGCAAGGAACACGTGGAGACGAGCTGGCGAGCGCTGGCGACGATCGGCTACGTCCGATGACCCTCGGGGAGACGGCTGCCGCCCACCCGCGCCTCTAGAGGTCGGTCACCGCCCCGCGGGAGGCATCGGCCACCAGCTTCGCGTACTTCGCCAGCACGCCGCTGGCATAGCGCGGCGCGGGCGCTTTCCATTGCGCCAGCCGCTGCGCCAGCTCGGCATCGCTCAATTCCACGTCCAGCCGGCGGTTGTCCACGTCGATCACCACCACGTCGCCGTCGCGCAGCGCGGCGATCGGCCCGCCTTCGGCGGCCTCGGGCACGATGTGGCCGATCACGAAGCCGCGCGTCGCGCCGGAGAAGCGGCCGTCGGTGATGAGCGCCACCGTCTCTCCCAGCCCGGCGCCCTGCAGCGCACCGGTGACCAGCTGCATCTCGCGCATGCCGGGTCCGCCCTTCGGGCCCTCGTAGCGCAGCACCATCACGTCGTTGGGCTGGATGCGCCCGGTCTTGATGGCGTGGAAGGCGTCTTCCTCGTTCTCGAACACGCGCGCGGGGCCGCGATGGAGCGACTTGTTCTGCCCCGAGATCTTGATCACGCAGGCGCCGGGCGCCAGGCTGCCACGCAGGATGGCCAGACCGCCTTCCTTCTTCAGGGGCTGGTCCAGCGGCCTGATGACCTGCTGGCCGGCAGGCTCGCGCGCGCGCTCGATCTCCTCGCCCAGGGTGCGGCCGGTGACCGTCGCCTCGCCGGGGTGCAGCAGTCCGGCCTGCAGCAGGCGCTTGCCCACCACCGGCATGCCGCCGGCTTCGTACATCTCCGGCGCGGTGTAGGTTCCCCAGGGGCGCATGTCGGCGATGACCGGCGTGCTGCGCGAGATGCGGTCGAAATCCTCGAGCGCCAGCGCGACACCGAAATCGTGTGCGGTCGCGAGCAGGTGCAGCACCGCGTTGGTCGAGCCGCCGGTGGCCATGACACCGGCGATGGCGTTCTCGAAGCTGCGGCGGGTGACGAGCTGGCGCGGCGTGATTCCCTTGAGTACCAGTTCCATGACCAGCCTGCCGCACTCGAAGGCGACATCGGCCTTGCCCGAGTCGACCGCCGGCACGTCGTTGGCGCCCATCGGGGCGATGCCCAGCATCTCGTAGGCGGTGGCCATGGTGTTGGCGGTGAACTGACCGCCGCAGGCGCCGGCCCCCGGACAGGCGTGGTCCTCGACGTCCTTGAACTCCTCCTCGCTGATGCGGCCCGCGTTGAACGCACCCAGCGCCTCGTATGCCTCCTGGATGGTGAGCTTGCGCTCGCCGAACAGGCTGTTCGGCCGGGTGCACCTGCCCGCGGCAATCGAGCCGCCGTAGAGGGTCAGTCCCGGAATGTCGAGGCGGCCCAGCACCATGCCCATGGCAGGGATGGTCTTGTCGCAGCCCGAGATGGTCACGATGCCGTCGAACATGTGGCCGCGCGCCACCAGCTCCACGGAATCGGCGATCACCTCCCGACTGACCAGGGAGGTCTTCATGCCTTCCGTGCCGGTGGTGATGGCGTCGTTGATGGCAACCGTGTTCACCTCGATGGGCGTGCCGCCCGCGGCGCGGATGCCCTCCATCACGCGCTGCGCCAGTTCACGGTGGTTCCAGTTGCACGGCATGGTGCCGATCCAGCAGTGCGCCACACCGATCTGCGGGCGTGCGAGATCGGCATCGGTGAATCCGACAGCCTTCATCATCGAGCGCGCGACGGCGCGGTCCGGCCCCTGCAGCAGTGTCCGGCTCTTGTGTGTGGGGTCGGCCATCGGTTCTACCTTCGTTCGTTTGAGAAATGGGCGCCTAGATGAGCATACCCGCGCTGCGCGGGCAAGGCCGCGGCGGCAAGAAAACAAAAAAATGGACAAGGCCCGCCGCCGCGAGGCCTTGTCCGAACGATGCAGGGCGTTCGCTCGTCTGCGGACGCGCCGGAACCGGTGGGAGCGGAGAGACTGGCCCGTACTCCCGAGGTTCCGCCGCGTCCTGGTCGCAGACGCGTCGCGCCCTGCGGGACGTCTGAGCGCCGTCAGGGACAATGGAGGAGATACTAGCTGCCGGCCGGTTACGGATGCCTTACCGATCGCGCAGCCCAAAGGCGGAGATGAAGACCGTCGCGGGCATGCGCGCGGAGGATGTGCGGGCGCGGGCGGTGTGCTTGTGTACACTGCGGCTTCAGGAGGCAGGTAGGGAAGAATCCGATGTCTGCCTGTCGCGACAGCGCGCACAATACCAGCCGGCGCGGCGAGGGAGCGAGACCGGGCCGGCTTTCGCAGTCGCGCCCGATGGCGTCGGTGCACGCGCGCGCCATTGACGAGAATCACACGAACTGGATTGCAGAGTCGATCGATGATGGAGCACATGGTGCGAGTCCTGCTCGCCGACGATCATGGGCTGGTACGCGCCGGCATTCGTGCGCTGCTACAGGACCTCGGCAACGTCGAGGTGGTGGGCGAGGCGGCCGACGGTCGCAGCGCCATCGAGATGGTCGGGCAGCTGCGGCCCGAGGTCGTGCTGATGGACATCTCGATGAAGGGCCTGAACGGGATCGAGGCCACTTCGCAGATGCAGAAGCATCACCCCGGCGTCCGGGTCGTGATCCTGTCCATGCACACCACCGAGGAGCACGTGGCGCAGGCCCTGCGCGCGGGCGCCAAGGGCTACATCGTCAAGGACGGGGCCACCGAGGAGCTGGGTACCGCGATCGACACGGTCATGCGCGGTGAGCGCTACGTGAGCCCGGGCGTGTCCCGCACCGTCGTGGACCGCCTGCTCCAGGACGCGAGCGCCGAACCCAACCCCCTCAGCCTTCTGACCCCCCGCCAGAAGGAGATCCTGCAGCTCATCGCGGAGGGCCGCTCCACCAAGGAGATCGCGCACGTGCTCGGCCTGAGCATCAAGACGGTGGAGACGCACCGGGCTCAGCTGATGCAGCGCCTCAGCATCCGCGACGTGCCAGGCCTGGTGCGCTACGCGCTGCGGGCCGGTCTCATCACCAACGACTAGCAGGCAACCGAGTGCCGGCGGTTGTCGACGGCAGCGCGATCCGGGAAAATGCGCGTTTGACGGGCGGGCGACCGCCCGTTGCGTTTTTTCGACCCGACTTCGCCGGCCCGCCAACGACGGGCGGCCCAGGAGACGCGCATGGCCTCACTGCACGAGCTGAACCGGCTCGGCCAATCCATCTGGCTGGACTTCATCGATCGCAACCTCCTGTCCAAGGGCGGCCTGGCACGCCTGGTGGAAGCGGGTGTCAGCGGCGTGACCACCAATCCCACCATCTTCCACAAGGCGATCACCGGCAGCGCCGATTACGACGCATCCATCCGCGCGCTGATCCAGCGCGACCCCTCCATGTCGCCCGAGCAGTTGACCGAGGCGCTGATGGTGGCCGACGTGCAGTCCGCGGCCGACGTGCTGCGCCCGGCATTCGAGCGCACCGCGGGCGCGGATGGCTACGTGAGTCTGGAGGTGTCGCCGGACCTGGCCTTCGACGCCGGCCGTACGGTGCACATGGCGCACCAGCTGTGGAAGGCGGTGGATCGCCCCAACGTGATGATCAAGGTACCCGGCACGCGCGAGGGCGTGGACGCGTTCGAGACGCTCACCGCCGACGGCATCAACGTCAACGTGACGCTGCTGTTCTCGGTGGCGCGCTACGAGGAGGTGGTGCGCGCCTGGACGCGCGGCCTGTCGCGTGCGGCGAAACCGCAGTCGGTCGCCTCGGTCGCGTCCTTTTTCGTCAGCCGGGTGGACGGCAAGGTGGACACGCAGCTGGAGGCGATCGGCACGCCGCAGGCCCTGGCGCTGCGCGGCCGGATCGCCATCGCTAATGCACGCCTGGCCTACGAACGCTTCCAGGCGCATCGCGCCGACCCGGCAGTAGCCGTGCTGCTCGCACGCGGTGTGCGTGCGCAACGGCCGCTGTGGGCGAGTACCAGCACCAAGAACCCGGCCTACCGCGACGTGCTGTACGTCGAGACGCTCATCGGCCCGGACACGGTGAACACGCTTCCCCCGGACACGCTGGATGCCTTCCTCGACCACGGCGAGGCGCGCGCAACGATCTCCTCGGACATGGTGCGCGTGCACGGCGATCTGGCGGCGCTGCGTCCGCTCGGGATCGACATGGACGCGGTGACGGCACAGCTCGAGTCGGAAGGCGTGGCCTCGTTCGCGGATTCCTGGCAGAAGCTTCTCGACGGTGTGAAGGCCAAGTGCCTGCAGGTGGCAGGTGCGGCGCCGGGCTGAGGGCAGCGCGGGGCCTCCGGTATAATCCGCCGGTTTCCTGCCGGAGTCATCGGCCTTGGGCTTTGCGCGTTGTCGGATCGATGAGGCTGTGGCGTGCTGGAGGCAGTAGGGCTGGCGTGCATGCGCGGCCAGCGGCGGCTGTTCGGCGACCTGAACTTCCGCGTCCCGCCGGGCGAAGCGCTGTGGGTGTCCGGTCCCAACGGCAGCGGCAAGACCAGTCTGCTGCGCATGCTGTGCACGCTGCTGGCTCCCGAGGCCGGCGAGGTGCGCTGGCGGGGCCGGCCGGTGCGGTCACTGGGCGAGGCGTATCGCGCGGAGCTGGTCTATCTCGGTCATGCACCTGCGGTGAAGGACGATCTGAGCGGCCTGGAGAACCTGCGCTTCGCGCTGGCCCAGGAAGGCCGGCGCGTGAGCGAGGCCGCGCTGGTGGATGCCCTGCGCAGCTTCGGACTGGCCGGGCGCGAGGATCTGCCGGCGCGCGTGCTGTCCCAGGGTCAGCGCCGTCGCGTGTCCCTGGCGCGGCTGCTGTTCTGTGGCGATCGTCCGCTGTGGATCCTGGACGAGCCGCTCACCGCCCTGGACGCGCAGGCGGTCGAGCTGGTGCGTGCGCTGATCTCGGGGCATCTGGGCCGGGACGGCCTGGTGGTGCTGACCAGTCATCAGGAGGTCGATCTGAGCGGCGTGAAGGTGCAGCAACTGCGCATGGTGGGTTGAAAGAGTGGAAGCGGTATTGAATCCGGCGCACGAGGGCCGAGCCGGGCTCGCTGCGGTGTTCGTCTCCGTGGTCCAGCGCGATCTGCTGCTCGCGGTGCGCCGGCGTGCCGACGTCCTCACCAGCTTCTTCTTCTTCATTATCGTCGTGAGCCTCTTTCCCCTGGGCGTCGGCCCGGAACCGAACACGCTGCGCGAGATCGCACCGGGAGTGGTCTGGGTGGCGGCGCTGCTCGCCTCCATGCTCGCCCTGCAGCGCCTGCTGGCAAGCGACTACGCCGACGGTACGCTGGAGCAGCTGGCGCTGTCGGCACAACCGCTCACCCTGCTCGTGCTCGCCAAGATCCTGGCGCACTGGCTCGTCACCGGGATCCCGCTGGTCCTGATCGCACCGCTGCTCGGCCTGCAGTTCGACCTCCCGGTCGAGGGTCTGGTGGCGATGACTGCCGGACTGCTTCTCGGCACGCCGGTGCTGTCGCTGGTCGGCGCGATCGGCGCCGCCCTCACGCTGGGCGTGCGCGGAGCCGGGGGGCTGGTCGCACTGCTGGTCCTGCCGCTCTACATCCCGGTGCTCATCTTCGGCGCGGGCGCGGTGAGCGCGGCGGTGTCCGGCCAGTCAGTGGAGGGGCACATGTCCCTGCTCGCGGCCTTCCTGCTGTTCTCGCTGGCAGCCGCACCGTGGGCGAGCGCGGCAGCCATCCGCATCGCGGTGGAGTAGGCGATGGAACTCAACATCTGGCGCTTCGCCTCGCCGCAGGTGATCTACCCGATTGCCGGGCGCATGGTGCCGGTGTTCATGGCACTTGCGGCGTTGTTCACCCTCGCGGGCCTGTACATCGCCTTCTTCGTGGCCCCGACCGACTTCCAGCAGGGGGAGTCCTACCGCATCATCTTCATCCACGTCCCGGCGGCCTGGATGTCCATGCTCATCTACCTGGTGATGGCGTTCTGGTGTGCGGTGGGCATGATCATGAACACGCGCCTGTCGTTCATGATGGCGCTCGCGCTCGCGCCCACCGGTGCGTTCATGACCTTCATCGCGCTGTGGACCGGCGCGCTGTGGGGCAAGCCCACCTGGGGTACGTGGTGGGTGTGGGACGCGCGCCTGACCTCCGAGCTGATCCTGCTGTTCCTGTACGTGGGCTTCATGTCGCTGCACGCGGCCATCGACGACGTGCGCCGCGCCGACCGCGCCGCGGGCCTGCTGGCGCTGGTCGGCGTGGTGAACGTGCCGATCATCTATTTCTCCGTGCAGTGGTGGAACACGCTGCATCAGGGCGCGTCGGTGAGCCTGACCCGCGCGCCCTCGATGGCCTCCACCATGCTGGCGGGCATGCTGGTGATGACCATCGCGGCGTGGATGTACGGCATCGCCATGAGCCTGATGCGACTGCGCACCATCGTCCTGGAGCGCGAAGCCGATTCGGACTGGGTGCAGGAACTGTTCGCGTCGCCGGCTTGCGGAGCGAAGGCATGAACTGGGGCAGCGCGGCGGAGTTCTTCGCCATGGGCGGCTATGCCACGTACGTGTGGGGCTCCTACGCCGTGAGCGTGCTGGTCATCGTCGGCGAACTCCTGCTGCACGGCCGGCGCCGACGAACTTGCCTGCGGCGCCTGGGTCGTAGGGTGAGACCGGAGAAAAATCCTTCATGAAGCCAAGACACAAGCGCCTGACCCTGATCGTGGCCGGGCTGGCCGCGCTCGGCGGTGCCGCCGCGTTCGTACTCAACGCGTTCCAGAGCAATCTGGTGTTCTTCTACAGTCCCACGCAGGTGGCGGCGCACGAGGCGCCCGCCGGCAAGTCCTTCCGCATCGGAGGGCTGGTGCAGACCGGCAGCCTGCAGCGCGAGGCCGACGGGATCACCATACGGTTTGCCGTGACCGATACCGCGCACATCGTCCCCGTTGCCTACAAGGGCATCCTTCCGGACCTGTTCAAGGAAGGCAAGGGCGTGGTCGCGCAGGGGCAATTGGGAACGGACGGCGTGTTCCAGGCGAAGGAGGTGCTGGCCAAGCACGACGAGAACTACATGCCCCCGGAAGCGGCGGAAGCGGTGGAGCGCGCGCACAAGTCGGTGCAGCAGTCGCAGAAGACCCTAGTGCAGTAGCGGTGAACGCATGATTCCCGAACTCGGTCATTTCGCCCTCATCGTCGCGCTGTGCATCGCGGTCGTGCTCGCGGTCGTTCCGATGCTGGGAAGCTTCCGCGGCGACGCGCGCTGGATGGCGGTGGCGCGGCCGGCCGCCCACGGCCAGTTCGTCTTCGTGGCCATCGCCTACGGCTGCCTCGCCTGGTCCTTCGTGACCAACGACTTCTCCGTGCTCAACGTCGCGAGCAATTCCAACAGCAGCCTGCCCGCACACTACCGTTTCGCGGCGAGCTGGGGCAGCCACGAGGGTTCGCTATTGCTGTGGGTGCTGATGCTTTCGACGTGGACGCTGGCGGTGAGCGTGTTCAGCCGGCAGCTGCCGAAGGAGATGCTGACGCGCGTGCTGTCGGTCATGGGCATGATCGCCATAGGCTTCCTGTTGTTCATGCTGTTCACTTCCAACCCGTTCGAGCGCCTGCTGCCCGCGGCCGAGGACGGCCGGGACCTCAATCCGCTGCTGCAGGACCCGGGCATGGTGATCCACCCGCCCATGCTGTACATGGGCTACGTGGGCATGTCCGTGGTATTCGCCTTCGCCGTTGCCGCGCTGCTCAGCGGACGTCTGGATGCCGCTTGGGCGCGCTGGTCGCGGCCCTGGACCACCATCGCCTGGGCCTTCCTCACCGTCGGCATCTGTCTGGGCAGCGCCTGGGCCTACTACGAACTGGGCTGGGGCGGGTGGTGGTTCTGGGATCCGGTCGAGAACGCGTCCTTCATGCCCTGGCTGGTCGGCACGGCGCTGGTGCACTCGCTCGCCGTCACCGAGAAGCGCGGCGGCTTCAAGATCTGGACGGTGCTGCTGGCCATCCTCGCGTTCTCGCTCTCGCTGCTCGGCACCTTCCTGGTACGCTCGGGCGTGATTACCTCGGTGCACGCCTTCGCCACCGATCCGGCGCGCGGCGTGTTCATTCTCGCCTTCCTGGCCGTGGTGATCGGCGCCTCGCTGCTGCTCTTCGCCTGGCGCGCTCCGAGCGTCGGTGTGGGCGGCAGGTTCGGACTGGTCTCGCGCGAGTCGATGCTGCTCACCAACAACGTCCTGCTGCTGGTGGCGGCCGGCGCGGTCCTGCTGGGGACGCTCTATCCGCTGTTCCTGGACGCACTGGGGCTTGGCAAGCTGTCGGTCGGACCTCCGTACTTCGAGGCGGTATTCGTGCCTCTGATGGCGCCAGCCCTGTTTCTCATGGGCATCGGCCCGATCGCACGCTGGAAGGAGGCCAGACTGCCCGAACTGGCCGTACGGCTGCGCTGGGCCTTCGCCGTCGCCGTGCTGTGCGCGATCGTGCTGCCCTACACGCTGGGCAGATGGACGCCGCTCATCGCGCTCGGCCTGCTGCTCGCCGTGTGGATCATCGGGGCCGGATTCGTGAACCTGCGCGAGCGGCTCGTGCAACTCGGGGCAAGCGGTACGCGCTCCCTCGGCGAGCGCCTGCGCAGTCTGCCGCGAGGCTACTGGGGCATGCTGGTCGCGCACTTCGGCGTGGCAGTGTTCATCATCGGCGTGACCATGGTGCGCGGCTACGAGACCGAGAAGGACGTGCGCATGAAGGTGGGCGACACGGTGGAGGTCGGCGGCTACACCTTCCGTCTGGAGGGACTGGACCGCATCCAGGGCCCGAACTACGAATCCACGCGCGGGCACGTATCTGCGTCCCGCAACGGGCGCCAGGTGGCGCTGCTGCATCCCGAGAAACGCTTCTATCCCGTGCAGCAGATGCCGATGACCGAGGCGGACATGGATTCCGGTTTCACCCGCGACCTGTACGTGTCGCTGGGCGAGCCCGTGGGTGACGGCTCATGGGTGGTGCGCGTATATCACAAGCCCTTCATCGACTGGATCTGGGGCGGATGCTTCCTGATGGCGATCGGCGGTGTCCTGGCAGTGAGCGACCGCCGCTATCGTCTCGCCCGGAAGCAGCAGGGTGCTGCCGCGAACAGCGCAGGCACGGCGTCGCCGGCCCCAGCGCCTTCGGCATGATGGTGCGCGCGACAGCCCGACTACGGCCAGCCATGCGCGGAGGCCTGATCCAGTGATGCGCTTTCTCATCCCGCTGGCGGTCTTCGTCGTCCTGCTGGTGTTTCTCGGCATTGGCCTGAACCTGAAGCCGCGCGAGGTGCCGTCCCCGCTGATCGACAAGCCGGCGCCGGCATTCAGCCTCGCGCGCCTGGATGATCCGGCCGCCAGTGTGAGCCTGCAGGACATGCGCGGCAAGGTCTGGGTCCTCAACGTGTGGGCCTCGTGGTGCGTGGCCTGCCTCGACGAACATCCGCACCTGGTCGAATTCTCCCGCAAGGGCCTGGTACCCCTCTATGGGCTGAACTACAAGGACGTGCCCGACGCGGCGCGCGCCTGGCTCGGCAAGCACGGCAATCCCTACGACGTCTCCATCGTCGATGCCGACGGGCGCGTGGGCATCGACTACGGCGTGTACGGTGTCCCCGAGACCTTCGTAATCGACAGCCAGGGCGTGATCCGCTACAAGCACATCGGCCCGGTCACGCCGGAAGTCCTGCAGAACACCATCGAGCCGCTGGTGAGGCGGCTGCAATCGTGATGCGCCGGGCGATGTTGATGCACCGGGCGATGTTCGTGCTGCTCGTGCTGCTGGCGGGCGCCGCACCGGCATGGGCGGAGCAGGCGGCCCCGGTGGGGGATCCTGCTGTCGAAGAGCGGCTCAAGACGCTGTCCAACGAACTGCGCTGCCTGGTCTGCCAAAACCAGTCGCTCGCCGATTCCAATGCCGACCTCGCCGTCGATCTGCGCAATCAGGTGCGCGAGCAGATTGTCGCCGGCAGGAGCGACGCGCAGATCCGCACCTGGCTCACCGAGCGCTATGGCGACTTCGTGCTCTACCGGCCGCCCCTGAAGAGGACCACCCTGATGCTCTGGCTCGGCCCGGCGCTGCTGCTCGTGGCCGCGCTCGCTGCGCTGTATCTCACCTTGCGCCGGCGCAGGCGCGACATGATCGCTCAGAACGTGGAGTTGACCGAAGCCGAGCGCCGCCGCGCCGAGGCACTGCTTGATCCCGACGAGGGCAGGGCGCCGCGATGACCGTATTTGGCATCATCGCCTCCGCCTTCGTGCTCGTCGCTCTGGCCTTCGTGCTGTGGCCACTGCTGCGTGGGAGCGCGCGCAGTGCTTCCTCCAGCGAGGCGGCCAACCTCGTGGTCTACCGCGACCAGTTCGCCGAACTCGAGCGCGATCTCAGGCTCGGCACCCTGGGCAACGCGCAATACGACGCCGCGCGGGCAGAATTGCAGAAGCGCCTGCTGGACGAGGTCGGCGAGCGCGGCGAAGCCGCGGCCACGGTGGCGCGCGGCAGCCGGGTCACGGCGGTGCTCATCGCGCTGGCGATCCCGGTCGCGGCAGCCGCCCTGTACGGCGTGCTCGGCGAGCCGGAGGGAATCGGCGCGGCGAAGCGCAGCGTGGCCGACAGCACGCCGATCAGCGCGGAACAGTTCCAGGCGATGACCGCGCAGCTGGCCGAGCGCATGCAGAGGAATCCGGACGACGTGCTCGGCTGGGTCATGCTCGGGCGTGCCTACAAGTCGCTCGAGCGCTATCCGGACGCGGTGGATGCACTGGCCAAGGCGTACGCACTGCAGCCCGCCGACGCGGAGGTGATGGTCGAGTATGCCGAGGCACTCGGCCAGGCCCGCGGCAGCCTGCAGGGGCAGCCGCGCCAGCTGCTCGACAGGGCTCTCATGATCGCGCCGAACGACGCCAAGACGCTCACCATGGCGGGCGGCGCGGCCTTCGAGGCGAAGGACTACGCGCGCGCGATCGCCCACTGGGAGAAGCTGTCCATCCAGGTGCCGAAGGATTCCGAACTCGGCGAGGCACTGGCGAGCGGGATCGAGCGTGCACGCGCGCTGCAGGCGGGTGACGAGGGAGCGGCCGGCCCGGCTGCGGCGAGCACCGGGAAGGAGGCGATCAGCGGACGCGTCAGCATCGCCGCCGCGTTCGAGGACAACGTCGCACCCAACGACACGGTCTTCATCTTCGCGCGCGCCGCGCAGGGGCCGGGCATGCCGCTCGCGATCCTGCGCAAGCAGGTCAAGGATCTGCCGGCGGAGTTCGTGCTGGACGATTCGTCCTCGATGAGCGGGCAGGCCAGGCTGTCGGGCGCGGGAGAGGTCGTGGTCACGGCACGCGTCTCGCGTAGCGGCAGCGCGGCCGCCGCCAGCGGCGACCTGCAGGGCGAGAGCGCAACCCTCGAGCCCGGGGCGAAGGGCGTTGCCATCACGATCGACATGGTGCTCCCCTGATGGCGGCACGGCGCCTGGCCGCCATCCTGATGGGGGCAGCACTGGCCGCCTCGCTCGTCCTGCACGCTCAGACTCCGCCGCCCGAATTCCGCCCCCTGTCGGAGCCGGTACAGCGCTTCGTGGACTACATGGCAGCTACGCACGCTTTCGAGCGCAGTGCCCTGCACGACCTGTTCGCGCAGCTCAAGCCGAGCGCCGGTGTGCAGAAGGCCATCGCCGCGCCCAGCACGGCACGCCCCTGGCACGAGTTCCGGCCGCTGTTCGTGGACCGCTCGCGGATCGACAACGGCGTGAAGTTCTGGGACGCCCACGCACCGCTGCTGGCGCGGGCGCAGGAGGAGTTCGGGATACCGGCCGCGGTCATCGTCGCCATCGTCGGTGTCGAGACGCGCTACGGCAGGGTGACCGGCAGCTTTCGCACCCTGGACGCCCTGCACACGCTCGCCTTCGAAGGCACGAACCGGCCCGAGTTTTTCCGCAGCGAACTCGAGCATTTCCTGCTGCTGACGCGGGAGCAGCGCTGGAGCGCGACCGACATCAAGGGCTCGTATGCGGGCGCCATGGGATGGCCGCAGTTCATGCCCAGCAGCTACCGGCGCTACAGCATCGACTACGACGGCGACGGGCGCGTGGATCTGTGGTCCAGCGCGGCCGACGTGGTGGGCAGCGTCGCCAGCTATCTGGCGCAGTTCGGCTGGCGGGTGGGCGAGCCGTTCGCGGTGCGTGCGCGCTTCGACGGCGATCCCGAGCAGATGCCTGCGCTGGGCACGGAGCCGGCGTTCAACGTCGGGCAGTGGCGCATGCGCGGGGTGCAGGCTGCGGACGACGTCCCGGCCCAGCTGGACGCCGGCCTGTTCCGGCTCGATCTGGCCGATGGGCCGGAGTACTGGCTCGGCTTCGGCAACTTCTACGCGGTGCTGCACTACAACCGCAGCCGTCACTACGCGATGGCGGTGTGGGAGCTGGCGCAGGAAATCAGCGCCGCGCGCGAGCAACCGCTCTGATTCGTCATTCCGGCGAAAGCCGGAATCCAGAGTTTGCGACGAACCCCTTCTATTTGTGCTAGGCCCCGGCCCCGGATTAAGGCATTCCGGGGCAGGCGTTCACACGCCGGGGCGACGGAGTGGCGGCGGGTCACTCATTCGCCATCGAGAGCCTGCTTCAATCGGTACAAGACCTCCAGCGCCTCGCGCGGCGTGAGGCCGTCGGGGTCGAGCGCGCGCAATGCGGCCAGCGCCGGATGCGGTGCCTGCTCGTGCGCCTCGGGCTCGGCATCGGTGATGTTCCCACTGAACAGATCGCCCTGCAGGTCCTGCCGTGCGGCTCGCTCCTCCAGTTCTGCCAGGCGTTTGCGTGCCGCGCGCAGCACCGGCGCCGGCACGCCTGCGAGTTGCGCCACCTGGATGCCGTAGCTGCGCGAGGCCGGACCTTCCTGCACGCTGTGCAGGAACACGATGCGGTCCTTGTGCTCAACCGCGTCGAGGTGCACGTTGGCCACCTCGCGATATGCCTGCGCCAGCGCGGTCAGCTCGAAGTAGTGCGTGGCGAACAGTGCGAAGCAGCGGTTCCTCTCCACCAGGTGCCGGGCGATCGCCCATGCCAGCGCCAGGCCGTCGAAGGTGGAGGTGCCGCGCCCGACCTCGTCCATGATCACCAGGCTGCGCGGTGTGGCGTTGTGCAGGATGTTCGCGCTCTCGGTCATCTCCACCATGAACGTCGAGCGGCCGCCCGCGAGGTCATCGGCGGCGCCGATGCGCGTGAAGATGGCATCCACCGGGCCGATGCGCGCACGGCTGGCCGGCACGAAGCAGCCGCAGCAGGCGAGCAGCACGATGTGCGCGACCTGGCGCATGTAGGTGGACTTGCCGCCCATGTTCGGACCGGTGATGAGCAGCAGCCGGCGAACAGCGCCGAGCCGCAGATCGTTGGCGATGAAGCCGTCCACCTGCCGTTCGACCACCGGGTGCCGGCCGGCCTCGATCTCGAGCACGTCATCCTGCGTCATCTGCGGACGCACCAGATCCAGTGCCAGGGCGCGTTCGGCGAAGGCCGCCAGCAGGTCGAGTTCGGCCAGCGCCGCGGCAAGCGTGCGCAGATCGGGAATGTGCGAGGCGAGCAACTCGAGCAGCTGCTCGTAGAGGAGCTTCTCGCGCGCGAGCGCCCGGTCCTGGGCCGACAGCGCCTTGTCCTCGAACGCCTTCAGCTCGGGCGTGATGTAGCGCTCGGCGTTCTTCAGCGTCTGGCGGCGCCGGTAGTCGTCGGGCACGCGCACGCTGTTGGCGTGCGTGACCTCGATGTAGAAGCCGTGCACGCGGTTATACTCCACGCGCAGGGTGGCGATACCGGTGCGGGAGCGCTCGCGCGACTCCAGATCGAGCAGGAAGGCGCCGCAATCGTTCTGGATCGCGCGCAGCTCGTCGAGCTGCGCGTCGTATCCGTCGGCAATGACGTTGCCGTCGCGGATGGCGGCAGCCGGTTCCGGCTTGATGGAGCGCACGAGCAGATCCTGCAGCGCCTCGCGCGGCCGCAGGTCGGCGCGTAGCGCCATCAGGCGTTCTCCGGGCAGGTCTTCCAGGCGTGCGCACAGCCCGGGCAGCAGGACCAGGGTGTCGCGCACGCCCGCGAGGTCGCGCGGGCGCGCGCTGCGCAGCGCGATGCGCGCGGTGATGCGCTCGGCATCGGCGCAGCGCCCGAGCAGTTCGCGCACGCCCTCGAAAGGCTGGACCCCGGAGGTATCGGTCAGCGCCTGCACGGCATCGAAGCGATGCTGCGCGACGCGCGTGTCACGCAGCGGATTTTGCAGCGCGTGCCGGAGCCGGCGCGAGCCCATCCCGGTGCGGCAGGTATCCAGCAGCGACAGCAGCGTCGGCGCCGGTTCGCCGCGCAGCGTCTCGGTGATCTCGAGGTTGCGCCGCGTCGCGGCGTCGATGCGCAGGTACCGCGCGTCGTCCTCCACGCGCAGGCCCAGTACGTGCGCCGGCGCCGCGCCCTGGGTGCTGCGGCAGTACTCGAGCAATGCGCCCGCGGCACCGATCGCGGCGCGAAGATGCTGGGCACCGAAACCATGGAGGTCGCGCGTGCCGAAGTGTGCGCACAGGGCGCGATGTGCAGCGTCGGCCTCGAAACGCCACGCGGGAAGGCGTTTCACCGACGCCTCGGACCCTGGCGCCAGGTCAGGACAGTCCTCGGGCATCAGTATCTCGGCCGGCTGCAGACGGGTCAGCTGCGCGGGCACTTGCGCAGCCGGGATCTCCATGACACTGAACTCGCCCGAGGCGAGGCTGATCCAGGCCAGTCCCGCACGCTCGCCACCGGGAACGAGCGCCAGCAGCAGGCTGTCGCGCTTGTCGTCGAGCAGCGCGGCATCGGTGAGCGTGCCCGGCGTGACCACGCGCGTCACCTTGCGCTCGACCGGGCCCTTGGACAGCGCCGGGTCGCCGATCTGTTCGCAGATCGCCACTGACTCGCCCCGCTTCACCAGCTTCAGCAGGTACTGGTCGACTGCGTGGAAGGGCACACCCGCCATGCGGATCGGCGTGCCGGCCGAGGCGCCGCGCGTGGTGAGCGTGATGTCGAGCAGTCCCGCGGCCCGTTCCGCGTCCTGGTAGAACAGTTCGTAGAAATCGCCCATGCGGTAGAACACCAGCATGTCGGGATACTGGGCCTTGATGCGCAGGTACTGCTGCATCATCGGCGTGTGGGCGTCGAGGCGGTCGCTCATGTCGGCGGGCGGGGAAGGACGGGCGCTATTCTACCGGCGGCCTGCGCCGGACCTGCTATGGCTCGGATCATGCTCGATGCAGTGCCGATCCCACGCGCCAGCATCCATGCCCAGACCGCAGTACATCGACCGCTACCGCATCGTGCGCCGCCTCGGGGGCAGTGGCGAGTGCCGGGTGTTCGAGGCGGCCACGCCAGAGGGCACTGCGGTGGCGCTGAAGCTGCTGCTGCCGGCCGACCCGCCTCGCGCCGATGCCGCCGAGGTGCTGGCACGCTTCCGGCGCGAGGCCGAGGTGGTGCAGCGGCTCTCTCACCCGGGAATCGTGCGCCTGCTCGACTGCGGCACGGACGCGGGCCGTGCCTGGCTGGTGCTGGAACTGGTGCGCGGCCCCGTCCTCTCGTCCGTCATGCGCGGCCTGCCGCTGGCCGCTGCGCTCGCCTGCATCGACGCCATCCTCGATGCGCTCGCGCACCTTCACGAGCACGGTGTGGTGCATCGTGACCTGAAGCCGGCCAACATCGTGCTGGATGCCCGGCGCGGACCGGTGCTGTGCGATTTCGGTCTGGCCCATGTCGACGATTCACTGCTCACGCAACGCGGAGATCTGCTCGGGACGCCGGTCTACATGGCGCCCGAATGCTTCCGCGGCGAGGCGGTGGACGCGCGCAGCGACCTGTTCTCGGTCGCGGTGATGGCCTACGAACTGCTCGCGGGACAGTCGCCTTTCGCCGGAAACAACAGCGGCGAGATCATGCTGGCAGTGGTGCAGGACGAGCCGCTGCCCGCCTCGCACTGGAACGCCGAGCTGCCTGCTGCCGTGGACGAGGTTCTTGCCTGCGGCCTGGCCAAGCCGCGGCACCTGCGCTTCGCCAGTGCGGGTGCCTTCGCCGTCCGCCTGCGGCAGGCGATGCGTACGGTCGCCTCAGCCGGCTGATTCGGCGCCGGCTGCAACGGCGCGCAGCGCGGGCGTCAGATGCGGTTCGATCGCCTGCAGCAGCTGCACGAAGATCTTGGGATTGCCGGCGACGATCTGGCCGCGCTGCATGTAACTCTCGTTGCCCTCGAGGTCGCCGACCAGACCGCCGGCCTCGAGGATCATCACCACGCCTGCCGCCATGTCCCACGGGGACAGGCCGATTTCCCAGAATCCGTCCACGCGCCCCGCCGCCACGGCGGCCAGGTCCAGTGCCGCGGCGCCGGGCCGGCGGATCCCGGCCGTCTTGCACATCAGGTCCTTCATCATCCCGATGTAGGCATCGGCGTGGGCGAACTCGCGGAACGGAAATCCGGTGGCGATCAGGCCGTCGATCAGCTTGGTACGCCGGGATACGCGCATGCGCCGCTCGTTCAGGAACGCCCCGCGGCCGCGCGAGGCGGTGTACAGATCATTGCGGGTCGGATCGTAGATCACGCCGTGGGTGAGCACGCCCTTGACCGCCACGCCGATGGACACGGCATATACCGGAAAGCCGTGCAGGTAATTGGTGGTGCCGTCCAGGGGATCGATGATCCAGAGATGGTCGGAATCGCCGGAGGCGCCGCTCTCCTCTGCTAGAATCGCGTGCTCCGGATAAGCGCCACGGATGGTCTCGATGATCGCCGCCTCGGCCGCGCGATCGACCTCGGAGACCAGATCGTTCAGGCTCTTGTGTTTGATCGTCAGCGCATCGAGATTGTCGGCCGCCTGATTGATGATGCGGCCGGCACGCCGCGCGGCCTTCACCGCGATGTTGATGATAGGGTGGTTGAGCGCCATCAGTGCGTCGATTCGTCGTGAAGGGATCGGGTTGCGGCAAAGAACGAAGCGCGCATTCTAATTTGTTTCCGTGCCACACCTCACGCCCGACTCCGTCCCGCCCGCACTGCTGTCCAACGTGCGCGTCGTGCTGTGCCAGACCAGCCACCCGGGCAACATCGGCGCGTGTGCCCGCGCGATGAAGACGATGGGGCTGGAGCACCTGCTGCTGGTGAACCCGAAGTTCTTCCCGCATCGGGAAGCCGAGGCGATGGCCGCGCGCGCCACCGACATCCTCGGGCAGGCGCGGGTTTGCGCCGATCTGGAAGAGGCCCTGCAGGGGACCGTCTTTGCCACGGCCAGCACGGCGCGCAACCGCGACCTGTCGCATCCGGTGCTCACGCCACGCGAGGCCGCCGTGCGCATGATGGAAGAGGCGCGGCACGGGCCGGTGGCGCTGGTGATGGGCGCGGAGAAGTACGGGCTGACGGTGGAGGAGGTGAACCGCTGCAGCGCGATCGCCACGGTTCCGGCCAATCCGCAGTACGCCTCGCTGAACATCGCCGCCGCCGTTCAGTTGTTCGCCTACGAGTTGCGTCTCGCGGCGCTGGATCCCGCGCCCGTGCAGCAGGCCTTCGCGCCTGCCTCGCACGAGGATCTGGAACTGTTCTACGTGCACCTAGAGCAGACCCTGCGCGAAGTGGGCTTTCTCGACCCGGCGGCGCCGAAACGCCTGATGCAGCGCATGCGCCGCCTGTTCGTGCGCGCGCGGGTGGAGCGCGAGGAGCTGAACATCCTGCGCGGCATCCTGGCCGCGACGCAGGAGGCCGCGCGCAAGGGCGGCAAAGTTGACTAAACTGTCGGGTTTATCCAGCTGCGGCACCAGGGTTGGCCGCGTGCCATCCTGCCAACGACATGTTTGAGGGCATCAGGGAAGACATCCGGTGTGTGTTCGACCGGGATCCGGCGGCGCGCACGACCTGGGAGGTCATCACCTGCTACCCCGGGTTCCACGCACGCCTGTTCCACCGTGCCGCCCACCGGCTGTGGAGCCTACGGCTGAAGTGGCTGGCGCGCTTCGTGTCGCACCTGGGCCGACTGGTGACCGGCATCGAGATCCACCCCGGCGCCCGGATCGGCCGGCGCTTCTTCATCGATCACGGAATGGGCGTGGTGATCGGCGAGACGGCCGAGATCCGCGACGACGTTACGCTGTACCACGGCGTCACCCTGGGGGGGACCACCTGGAACAAGGGCAAGCGCCATCCCACCCTGGACGACAACGTGGTGGTGGGAGCCGGAGCCAAGATACTCGGGCCGATCCACATCGGCGTAGGGGCCAAGGTCGGCTCCAATGCCGTGGTCGTGCGCGACGTGCCTGCCCGGGCGACCGCGGTCGGCATTCCTGCACGCATCGTCGAACCGGGCCGGGACGAGGAGCGCCAGCGTGCGGCGGAACGGCTGGGATTCTCCGCCTACGGCATCAGCTCGGACATGAACGATCCGACGGTGAAGGCGATCCACGCACTGCTCGATCACATGGTGAACATCGACGCCCGGATCGAGGCGATTCTCGCCCGCCTCGAGCAGGCCGGAATCGCGGGCGATGGGGAGAGCACGAAGAAGGACGATTTCGACGCGAACTATCTGAACCGGATTGTTGACTGAAAGCGTCGGGAATTGTATAGTCGACTACGTTAGTCGGATATGCATGGGGGCGGCATCCCGATCCGGGTGCCGGACAGCCAGTCTTTCAACTGCGGGAAGCGCCATGAGACTCACCACGAAGGGACGTTTTGCGGTAACTGCGATGATCGACCTCGCCCTGAACGCCGGTCCGGAGCCGGTGACGTTGGCGGAGATCTCGGGACGGCAGAAGATTTCGCTCTCCTACCTCGAGCAGCTGTTCGGCAAGCTGCGTCGCAACGGGCTGGTGCAGAGCGTGCGCGGACCCGGCGGCGGGTATCGGCCGGCCAAGTCGCTCGAAACGGTGTCGGTCGCCGACATCATCATCGCGGTGGACGAACCGATCGATGCCACGCAATGCGCCGGGAAGGAGAATTGCCGAGACGAGCGCAAGTGCATCACCCACGATCTGTGGATGAGTCTGAACGATCACATCTTCGACTATCTGCGCGCAGTGACCCTGGCGCAGCTGGTGGCCAGGCAGCGTGCGGAGGCCGACGAGACCAAGGTCATGGAACTGAAGGATCAGCGGCAGCGGCGCGAGTCGCCTTCTCCGCTGACGGTCTGACAAGCGAGGTCCATACGTGTCCATCCAACTGACAGAGCGGGCTGCGAACCAGATCCGGCGCTCGCTCGCCAGGCGCGGCAGCGGCCTGGGGCTGCGCGTGAGCATCCGCAAGGTCGGCTGTTCGGGTTATGCCTACGACTTCGACTATGCCGACGAAGTCGCTGCATCCGATGCGCTGTTCGAGGCGCACGAGGCCAGGCTGGTGGTGGATTCCGAGGCATTGCCCTATCTGGACGGCTCGACGCTCGATTTCGTGCGCGAGGGTCTGAAGGAGTCGTTCAAGTTCGACAATCCGAACGTGAAGAACCAGTGCGGCTGCGGCGAGAGCTTCAGCGTCTGAAATCCTCACGATCACGAATCGAGTCACGAGTACGATGAGTTCAGTCCTGCAGAACCTGGTCAATCAGCCCTACCGGCACGGCTTCGTCACGGACATCGATGCCGACGTCGCGCCCAAGGGGCTGAACGAGGACATCATCCGGCTCATCTCGCACAAGAAGGGCGAGCCGGAGTGGCTGCTCGAGTTCCGCCTCAAGGCCTTCCGTCACTGGCTGACGATGACGGAGCCGGCGTGGGCGAACGTCAAGTACCCGAAGATCGACTTCCAGGACATCATCTACTACTCGGCGCCCAAGCCCAAGGCGAAGCTCGCCTCGATGGACGAGGTCGATCCGGAGCTGCTGCGCACCTTCGAGAAGCTCGGCGTGCCGCTGCACGAGCAGAAGGCGCTGGCCGGCGTGGCCGTGGACGTGATCTTCGACAGCGTGTCGGTGACCACGACCTACAAGCAGCGTCTGGCAGAGGTCGGCATCATCTTCTGTTCGATGTCGGAGGCGGTACGTGACCACCCCGAACTGGTGCGCAGGTATCTCGGATCGGTGGTGCCCTACACCGACAACTACTACGCCGCGCTCAACTCGGCCGTGTTCACCGACGGCAGCTTCTGCTTCATCCCCAGGGGCGTGAAGTGCCCGATGGAGCTGTCCACCTATTTCCGCATCAACACGCAGGAGTCGGGACAGTTCGAGCGCACGCTGATCGTGGCCGAGGAATCGGCCCAGGTGTCCTACCTGGAGGGCTGTACGGCGCCCAAGTTCGACACCAACCAGCTGCACGCGGCGGTGGTGGAGCTGGTCGCGCTGGACGACGCCGACATCAAGTACTCGACCGTGCAGAACTGGTACGCGGGCGACGAGAACGGCGTGGGCGGCATCTACAACTTCGTCACCAAGCGCGGCCTGTGCAAGGGCGTGAACTCGAAGATCTCGTGGACGCAGGTCGAGACCGGTTCGGCCATCACCTGGAAGTACCCGTCCTGTGTGCTGCTCGGGGAGAACTCGATCGGCGAGTTCTACTCGGTGGCGCTGACCAACCACCATCAGCAGGCCGACACCGGCACCAAGATGATCCACGTCGGGAGGAACACCCGCAGCACGATCATCAGCAAGGGCATCTCGGCGGGTTCCTCGAACAACAGCTACCGCGGCCTGGTGCGCATCGGCGGCAAGGCCGACAACGCCCGCAACTTCTCGCAGTGCGACTCCATGCTGATCGGCGACAGGTGCGGTGCCAGCACCTTTCCGTACATCCAGGTGCACAACAGCAGCGCCAAGGTCGAGCACGAAGCGACCACCTCGAAGATCGGGGAGGACCAGCTGTTCTACTTCGCCCAGCGCGGCATCGGCACGGAAGAGGCGGTGTCCATGATCATCAACGGCTTCTGCAAGGACGTGTTCACGCAGTTGCCGATGGAATTCGCGGTGGAGGCGACCAAGCTGCTTGGCCTGAAGCTGGAAGGCAGCGTGGGATGAGTGATTTCTGCCACAGAGGACACCGAGAAACGCATGCGTACCAAACGCGCCGGGAGCAGCAACCGCCGTTTCGGTGCGCTGGTCTTCTCTGTGCTCTCCGTGTCCTCGGAGGCAAGGGGTTCTAGAACGAAATGACGACCAAGACTATCCTCGAAGTACGCGATCTCTCCGCCAGCATCAATGGCGTGCCCATCCTGAAGGGCATGGACATGACCATCAATGCCGGCGAGGTGCACGCGATCATGGGGCCGAACGGCTCGGGCAAGAGCACGTTCGCCAAGGTGCTGGCCGGCCATCCCGCGTACGAGGTCACCGGCGGCTCGGTGCTGCTGCGCGGACAGGATCTGTTCGCGATGCCGGCCGAGGAGCGCGCGCGCGCGGGGGTATTCCTCGGCTTCCAGTACCCGATCGAAGTCCCGGGCGTGACCAACAGTGCCTTTTTGCGCCTGGCGTACAACACCGTGCAGGGCGCGCGCGGCAGGGACGAGCTCGACCCGCTGGAGTTCGACGATTTCGTGCAGGAGAAGCTCGCGCTGCTGGAGATGGATCCTGCCTTCCTGGATCGCAGCGTCAACGAGGGCTTCTCGGGCGGGGAGAAGAAGCGCAACGAGATCCTGCAGATGGCCGTTCTGGAGCCCATGCTCGCCATCCTGGACGAAGTGGACTCGGGACTGGACATCGACGCCCTGCGCATCGTGGCCAGCGGCGTCAACCGCCTGCGCACGGCCGACAATGCGATCCTTCTGGTGACGCACTACCAGCGTCTGCTCGACCACATCGTTCCCGACTACGTACATGTCATGGACGGCGGACGGGTACTGCGCACCGGCAGCAAGGACCTGGCGCTCGAACTGGAAAGCCGTGGCTACGACTGGGTGGCCAAGGAAAAGGCGGGAGTCGCGGCGTGAGCGAAACGCTCTCCAACGGCCATCTCGACAGCCTTCTGCGCGGGCAGTCTCGTCTGCCGTCGAGCGCGCGCGGGTGGCTCGATGCGCTGCGCGCCGACGCGCTGGAGCAGGCCAACGCGCTCAGCGTGCCCACTACGCGCGACGAGGAGTGGCGCTACACCGACCTCTCGCCGCTGTATCAGAAGAGCTTTCTGCCCGCGCCGTCGGCCGGGACGGTCGCCGCGCAGGCGCTCGACGCCTGCCTGCTGCCCGAGGCCGGCTGCCGCCTGGTGTTCGTCGACGGCCACTACGCGCCGCGATTGTCCAGCGCCTGTGCGGACCCGGCGCTCGGCGTCACCTCGTTCTCGGATGCGCTCGCCGGGCAGGATCCGACCCTGCAGGCCAACCTCGCACGTCATGCTCCGCTCGGTGCGGACACTTTCGTGGCAGTGAACACGGCCTGGCTGCAGGACGGGGTGCAGGTGCGGGTGCATGCCGGCAGGACGGCTGCCGCTCCGATTCAGGTGCTGTGCCTGAGCACGCGGCCCGACGTGGTCGCCTACCCGCGGCTGCTGGTGGTGGCCGAGGCCGACAGCGGCTGCACCCTGGTCGAGGACTACGTCGCCCTTCACGGCGGAGAGTACCTGACCAATGCGGTGACCGAGGTCGCCCTGGCCGACGGGGCGCGCGTGCGCCACGTGCGCGTCCAGCGCGAGAGCACGAGCGGCTTCCATATCGGTACCTGCGGTGTTCGCATCGGACGGGGCGCGCACTACCTGAGCAGCGCCGTCGCGCTCGGCGCACGCATCTCGCGCTTCAATCTGAACATCGTGCAGGCGGCCGAGGGCGCGGAATCGACTCTCGACGGCCTCGCGCTGATCGGCGGAAGGCAGCTCGCCGACATGCACAGCCTCCTCGATCACCGTTACGCGCATGGGCGCAGCCGCCAGCTGTTCAAGAGCGTCGTGGACGACGAAGCACATGCCGTGTTCAACGGCAAGATCTTCGTGCACCATGGCGCTCAGCGCACCGACTCCTCGCAGCAGAGCCGCAGCCTGCTGCTGTCCCCGCGCGCGCGCGTGGACAGCAAGCCGCAGCTCGAGATCTTCGCCGACGACGTCAAGTGCGCGCACGGTGCAGCGGTCGGTCAGCTGGAGGCCGAGCAGGTGTTCTACCTCAAGAGCCGCGGCCTGGACGAGGCGGGTGCGCGCAACCTGCTGACGTTCGCGTTCGCCGCCGAGATCGTGCACCGGATACCGTTGCCCTCGCTGGCCGCGCAGCTCGAGCGCATCGTCCTGCAGCAGACACAGAAGCAGACATCCGACAGGAACCGCCCATGAGCGCCGTCCCCAGACCCGCACCGTCGTGCACGCCGGACGTGCCGCCCTTCGACCTGGCCCGCATCCGCAGCGATTTTCCGATCCTGGGCATCGAGGTGAACGGCAAGCCGCTGGCCTATCTGGACAACGCGGCCAGCGCACAGATGCCCACGCCGGTCATCGATCGCATCGTCAGCTACCAGAGGCGCGAACACGCGAACATCCACCGCGCCGTCCATTATCTTTCCGAGACCGCCACCGCGGCCTACGAGGGCGCGCGCGCGAAGGTGCAGGGCTTCCTCAACGCGAAGGAAGAGCGCGAGATCATCTACACCAGCGGCACGACCGAGGCGATCAATCTGGTCATGTACGGCTACGGCCGCAAGTTCCTCGGCGACGGCGACGAGATCATCGTGTCGCAGCTGGAGCACCACTCGAACATCGTGCCCTGGCAGATGCTGTGCGGCGAGAAGGGCTGCAGGCTGCGGGTGATTCCCTGCGACGATCGCGGCGTTCTCGACCTCGACGCCTACGAGAAGCTGTTCAACGAGCGCACCAGGTTCGTCGCCATCACGCACGTCTCCAATGCGCTCGGTACGGTCAATCCGGTCAGGGCGATGATCGCCGCCGCACATGCGCGTGGCGTGCCGGTCCTGGTCGACGGCGCCCAGGCCGCGCCGCACATCGCCGTGGACGTGCAGGAACTCGACTGCGACTTCTACTGCTTCTCGGCACACAAGCTGTGCGGTCCCACCGGCATGGGCGCCTTGTACGGCAAGGCCGCGATGCTGGAGAAGATGGCGCCCTTCAAGGGCGGCGGCGACATGATCCTGTCGGTGACGTTCGAGAAGACGACCTACGCGCCGCTGCCGGCGAAGTTCGAGGCCGGCACCCCGCACATCGCCGGTGCCGTGGCCCTGGGCGCCACCCTGGACTACCTGGCGCGGGTGGGCATGCACGACATCGCCGCGTGGGAGCACAGTCTGCTGGAGTACGCGACCCGGCAGTTCGAGACCCTCGAGGGCGTGCGCATCATCGGCACGGCCCCGGAGAAGGCCGCGGTGCTGTCCTTCGAGGTGAAGGGCGTGCATCCGCACGATGTCGGAACCATCCTGAACGAGGAGGGCGTGGCCGTGCGCACCGGGCACCATTGCGCGCAGCCGGTGATGCAGCGCTTCCGGGTCCCCGCGACCGTGCGCGCCTCGTTCGCCTTCTACAACACCATGGCCGAGGTGGACCAGCTCGTCGCCGGAATCCGCCGCGTGCAGCAGATGTTCGCCTGAATGGATTCCAAGCAGCTCTACCAGGAAGTGATCCTGGATCACAACCGCAAGCCGCGCAACTGGGGCAGGCTCGAGCGCGCCAGCCACCACGCGGAGGGCTTGAATCCGCTGTGCGGCGATCACATCTGGGTGAGCCTGGAGCTCGACGGCGACCGCGTGAGCAACGTCGCTTTCGAAGGGCAGAGCTGCGCGATCTGCAAGGCCTCCGCCTCGATGATGACTGCCAACATCAAGGGCAAGTCGGTGGGCGAGGTCGAGCAGCTCATCCGGGAGTTCCGCGACATGGCCACGGGCAAGCTCGACGTCGCCAGGCAGAGCAACCACCTGGGGCGCCTTTCTGTGTTCGCCGGGGTCAAGGATCTGCCCTCGCGCGTGAAGTGCGCGATCCTGCCCTGGCACACCCTGCATGCCGCCTTCGCGCAGCAGGAGAGCGCCTCGACCGAAGGGGACCAGGACCCGTTCGCGGCATCGACGGCTCGAGGACGGAGCGCATGAGGCACGGAAGGCATGCAGGGTCACGGATGGATGCCGGAGTGCGGCGTCGCCGGCCTGTCGTGCCGCTTCGCGACCTTCACGATGGACGAGTTTGAGATCATGCCCCGCATCGCCGAAATCGAATTCACGCCCAATCCCAACGCCCGCAAGTTCATCCTGCGTGATCCGTTGACCTATGGGATCGCGCGATCCTACGAAACCGCCGAGCAGGCCAGGGGCGACGAGCTGGCCGAGAGGCTGTTCGAGATTCCGCACGTCACCAACGTCTTCTATGTCGACTACTGGCTGACGGTTACCCAGGACGGCCGCGCACACTGGCCGGAGCTGCTGCGCCAGCTCGCCGTGCCGATCCGCGAGGCGCGCTCGGCGCAGGAGCGCTCGGAGACGCTCATCAACGAGGGAGCAGGTCAGCTCGACGGTGTGCCCACCCTCTCTCGCGAGATGACCGAGGAGGAGCAGCAGAAGCTCGCGGTCATCCGGGATCTGCTCGACGAGCAGGTGCGGCCCTATCTCCAGGGCGACGGCGGCGACCTGCACGTGGTGGGTCTCGAAGGCAACCTGCTGAAGGTGCACTATCAGGGCGCCTGCGGCAGCTGCCCCAGCTCCATTTCCGGCACCCTGGCCGGCATCGAGAGCATGGTGCGACGCATCGATCCGGACATCGAAGTCGTGGCGATCTAGTACCGCCTCAGTGCCTCCGCCTGCGGCCTGCCGCAGGCTCTCGCCTACTACATATTGTGGTTCACGCTTCGCAAAGGGCAAAGATTTTGCGTCCACGCGCGCTTTGCGTGCTAGACTCCGCCCGCAGAGGGCAGCGTACGCCCGGCCAGGGGGGGTCGCGCGGCGCGTGAGCCACAATCCGAGCCGGCGGCATGCCGGCCGGCGGGGCGGGGATGGCCGAGGACAGCGATCTCGAACGAACAGAACCTGCGTCACAGCGACGCCTGGAGCAGGCCCGGGCACGGGGTCAGGTCCCCCGTTCCCCCGAACTCACCACGTTCACGGTCCTGATCACCGCCGGCGCCGGTCTGCTGTTCCTGGGCGGGCCGCTGATGCATGCACTGACCCAGATCATGCGCGCCGGACTCACTCTCGATCGTGGCGGCGCCTTCGATACGAGTCAGCTCGGCGTACGGCTGTTCATCGCAACGGCCGATGCGCTGATCGGACTGGCGCCCTGGTTCGTGCTGGTCGCGGTCGCCGCCATCGCGGCCTCCATGTCAGTCAGCGGCTGGCTGTTCAGCTTCGAGGCATTGCAACCCGATTTCGCCCGGCTCAGTCCGATGCGCGGACTGAAGCGGATCTTCTCGCTGCACGGGCTGATCGAGCTCGGCAAGGCCGTGCTCAAGGCCGTACTGATTGGAGGGGTCGCTGCGTGGATCGTGTGGGACCAGCGCGCCGAGATCGTCGCGCTCGCGAACGAAGCGCTCCAGCCCAGCCTCGTGCACCTCGCCCGGATCCTCGGCTATACCTTCCTGATGGTGGCGGGCGCGCTGCTGCTGGTCGTGCTCGTGGATGTCCCGTTCCAGTTGTGGGATCACGCGCGTCAGCTGCGGATGACCAAGGAGGAGGTACGCCAGGAGGCCAAGGAGACCGAGGGCGACCCGCAGATCAAGGCGCGCATCCGCTCGCTGCAGCGGGAAGCGGCGCGCCGCAGGATGATGGCCGAGGTGCCGAAGGCGGACGTGGTGGTGACCAACCCCGATCACTACGCTGTGGCACTGCGCTACGCGCAGGGACGCAGCGGTGCGCCGCGCGTGGTGGCCAAGGGATCGATGCTCGTGGCCGAGCGCATCATGGAACTGGCGCGCGGCTCCGGCGTACCGGTGCTGCGCGCGCCGCCACTCGCCCGTGCGCTGTTCGTGCACGCGGACCTGGGACAGGAGATCCCCTCCAGCCTGTACAACGCGGTGGCGGAAGTCCTGGCCTGGGTCTATCAGCTGCGACGCTTCCGCAGCGTGGGCGGCGAGGCGCCGCGCGAGCCGAGCGTGCACGTGCCGCCCGGCATGGATCCCGACGAAGGCCTGGCCGGAACGCCAGCGTGAGCGGGAACGCATAGATGGCCGAAGCGCAGATCGGCATGGGGCGGACGAGCATGAAGCAGATGGCCGGACCACTGCTCATCGTCATGATCCTGGCGATGATGGTGTTGCCCCTGCCGCCCATCGCGCTCGATCTGCTGTTCACCTTCAACATCGCGATGTCGATGCTGGTGATGCTGGTCGCGCTGTACGTCTTCAAGCCGCTCGACTTCTCGCTGTTTCCTACCGTCCTGCTGCTCACCACGCTGCTGCGGCTCTCGCTCAACGTCGCCTCGACGCGCGTCGTGCTGATGCAGGGCCACACCGGCCCCGACGCTGCCGGCAAGGTGATCGAAGCGTTCGGACACTTCCTCGTGGGCAACAACTACGCGGTCGGCCTGATCGTATTCGGCATCCTGGTCATCATCAACTTCGTGGTGATCACCAAGGGCGCGGGCCGGATCGCCGAAGTGGCGGCGCGCTTCACACTCGACGCCATGCCCGGAAAGCAGATGGCGATCGATGCGGACCTCAATGCCGGGCTGATCGGCGAGGCGGAGGCGCGCAGACGCCGGCAGGACGTCGCGAAGGAGGCAGAGTTCTACGGCGCGATGGACGGTGCCAGCAAGTTCGTGCGCGGCGACGCGATCGCGGGCATCATCATCATGCTGATCAACGTGATCGGCGGGCTGATCGTCGGCACGATGCAGCACGACCTGGGGCTGGCCGAGGCGGCGGGCATCTACACGCTGCTCGCCATCGGCGACGGTCTGGTGGCCCAGGTGCCGGCGCTGGTCATCTCGACCGCGGCGGGCATCCTCGTCACGCGCGTGTCGGCCGAGCAGGATCTCAACACGCAACTGCTCGAGCAGCTCGGCAACCGTCCGCAGGTGCTCTACATCACCGGAGCCATCCTCGGCGTGCTCGGACTGATTCCGGGAATGCCCCATGTGGCGTTCCTCTTCATCGGAGCGTCCATGGCAGGCGTGGCCTACATGCTGGAGCGGCGCGGCCGGGAACCCGAGCCGCAGGAGCCGGCCGCTGCACCGGAGGCGAAGCCTGAACCGCAGGAGGTGTCCTGGGCCGACGTGGTGCCGATCGACGTGCTCGGCCTCGAGGTCGGCTACCGGCTGATTCCGCTGGTCGACCGCAACCAGGATGGCGAACTGCTGCGCCGCATCCGCGGCCTGCGCAAGAAGTTCGCGGCCGAGATGGGCTTCCTCGTTCCTTCCGTCCACATCCGGGACAACCTCGAGCTGCGGCCCAATGCCTACCGCATCACACTCAAGGGCGTGGAGGCAGGCAGCGGCGAGGTGTCACCGGGGATGTACATGGCGATCAACCCGGGACGGGTGCTCGGTCCGCTCGCCGGTCCGCAGACCCGGGATCCGGCATTCGGCCTGCCCGCGGTCTGGATCGAGGCCGCCAGCCGCGAGAACGCGCAGGCACTGGGCTACACGGTGGTGGACGCCAGCACCGTGGTGGCCACGCATCTGTCCAGCGTGATCCAGGCGCACGCTGCCGAGTTGCTGGGCCGCGAGGAAGCGCAGGCGCTGCTCGACCATCTGTCGAAGGATTCGGCAAAGCTGGTGGAGGACGTGGTGCCGAAGCTGCTGCCCCTGCCCACGGTGCAGAAGGTGCTGCAGAACCTGCTGTCCGAGGGCGTCCACATCCGCGACATGCGCTCCATCCTCGAGTCCCTGGCCGAGCATGCAATCCGCACGCAGGACGCTGAAGAGCTTACGCAAGCCGTGCGCGTTGCACTGGGCCGCACCATCCTTCAGCAGATCTTCGGCGGCACGCGCGAAGTCGAAGTGTTCTCGCTCGACCCGCAGCTCGAGCAGATCCTGACTCAGGCCAGTTCCGTGCGGGGCGCCGACGGCCCCGGACTGGAGCCGGGCCTGGCCGAGCGTCTGCTGCACCAGGCCAGCCAGCTCAGCCAGGCGCGCGAGCAGCTGGGGCAGCCCTCGGTGCTGCTGGTGCCGCCGATCCTGCGCGGACTGCTGGCACGCTTCCTCCGGCGCGCGGCGCCGCAGCTGCGCGTGGTGTCGCAGTCCGAGGTGCCGGAGAACCGGGTGATCAAGGTGGTCGCAACGCTGGGTGGCGCGGGAGGCCGTGCATGACAACATGCTAGTGCGCAAGTTCTACGCAGAGACTTCTCGGGAAGCACTTCTCCTCGTGCGGCAGACGCTGGGCGAGGAAGCGCTGATCCTGTCGAACCGCAAGGTCGGGCGCGCGGTGGAGATCCTGGCCACGTCGCCTGCCGAGGTGCAATCGGTGACGATGTCGGCGCTGCGGCCCACCGATCTGCGGCCCGGGCCGGCGCGGCAGCAGCCCGCGCGTCCGCCGCAGCCGCCGCTCACCGCCTCGCTGCGTGCAGCCTCGCCGCCGAGCGTGCGCCCGGATCCGCGCTTCGCACGGCCCGCGCCGAAACGCCCGGCATCGGCCGCGCTGCCTGCCGCGGCAGCCTCCACACCCGCTGCGGCGTCTCCCACGGCTGCGCGCGATGAATCCTATGCCGCGCGCTACGACGAGTGGCTGTTCCGTCCTTCCGCGGACCATGGCGATGACGGCGACGCGCAGGTCCGCCTCAGTGCCGCGGCCAGACTGGCGGCGCAGCAAGCCAGCGCCATTCCGGCGATGTCCAGGCCGGCGCAGTCCGGGCCGGCGGTGTCAGGGCCGGTGGTGTCCGGGCAGCCGATGTCCCGGCCGGCGTCACCGGCAGGGGCGCCGGCCATTGGATCCCCGGCCACGTATGCGGGCGGCAGCGCAGCCGCGACCGGCTACGACGTCGTGCATGAACTGCGTCTGCTGCGCTCGCTGGTCGAAGGGCAGCTGGCGGCCTTCGCCTGGAACGACCTGAAGCGCCGCGACGCCGGCCGCAGCGAGGCGATGCGGCGCATGCTGGGCGCGGGCTTCGGCCCGGGCCTGTCGCGCGCCCTGGTGGACGAGCTGCCCGAGGGGCTGGATGGAATGCGTGCCCTGCGACTGCTCAAGACCCGGCTGCAGCAGCGGCTGCGCGTCACCCCGGCCGGGGCGAGCCTGGTCGATGCCGGCGGGATTCTCGCGCTGGTCGGGCCAACGGGGGTCGGAAAGACCACCACGGTCGCCAAGCTCGCGGCCGAATGCACCCTCAAGCACGGCGCATCCAAGCTCGCGCTGGTGACCACGGACACCTATCGCATCGGCGCGGTGGACCAGTTGCGCATCTACGGGAAGATCCTCGGCGTACCGGTGTATGCCATCCGCAACGAGGGCGACCTGCGCAGCACGCTCGAGGATCTGCGCAACCGTCATCTGGTCCTGATCGACACGGTGGGCATGAGCCAGCGCGACCGCCGCCTCGCCGACCAGGTGGCGATGCTCTCCGGCGCCACCCGGCGCGTGCAGCGCGTGCTGCTGGTCTCGGCGGTGTCGCACCTGAACGTGATCGAGGACGTGGTGCGGGCGTATCGCGGTCCGGATCTGGCTGGCTGCATCCTGACCAAGATCGACGAGGCACTCAATCTCGGCACCGCCCTGGATGCACTGATCCGCCACGATCTGACCCTGCACTACGTCACCAATGGTCAGCGCGTCCCCGAAGACCTGCACCGGCCGAATCCGCTGTACCTGGTCGAGCGGGCCTTCCGCGAGAATCCGCAGCAGATGGAAGAGAGCGATCTGCCCTACACGATGGCCTCGGGACAGAACTGATGCACAGGAGGCACGCGGCATGACCGAAGCGCTCGCCGACCAGGCGGCGGGACTGCGTCGTCTGATCGCGCCCGGAAGCCTGCGCGCGCTGATGGTGACGGCCGGTTCAGCCTCGCTGGCGCACGGAGTGGTGACGGCAAACATTGCGCTCGCGCTTGCCGCGCAGGGCAGGGAGGTGCTCCTGTGGGACGCAGCCGGCGGCGAGCGCAGCTGCAGCTGGCTGCTGGGCGCCGACACCGGGCTGGACCTGATGGACGCCGTGGCAGGCACACGCGACATCGACGAGGTTGCCCCGCGCGTGCGCGCCTCGGTGCGCCTGGTGCCCGCCAGCCGCTTCTTCGCGGGCTGGCAGCGACTGCGGCCGCAGGATCTGGGGCGCCTCGCGGACGTGCTGATCGGCCTGTCGAGCGAGGCAGACGTGTCCATCGTCGAGGCGCCGGTGGCCGGCTTCAACGCCTTGCCGCTGGCCGGCGAGGTGGCGCTGGTGGCGCGCGCCGAGCCGGATTCGATCACCCGCAGCTATCGCCTGCTCAAGCGGATCGGGATGGACGGCGGCCGTGCGCGGGCGGGGCTCATCCTGCAGGCCACGCACGACCTCGGGCACGCCCGGTCCGTCTTCGCCAATCTGGCCGCGACGTCCCGGGAGTTCCTCGGCATGCAGGTCGAATGCCTGGGAGTGCTTCCCGATGACCCGGCGGCGGCGCGAGCGATCGCGCTGCGCCAGGCGCTGGTGGAGAGCTTCCCGGCCTGCGAGGGCGCGCGCGCGCTGCGCGCCTGCGCCGACCGGCTCATGAGCGAACCGCAGCAGGACGAACTGTCCGCCCACGCCCTGGCCGCGCGCATGGTGTCGGCGGTCCGTTCCGCCTCGCAAAGCCGGTAGAATGCGACTCGCGAGAAGCCTTCGAGAGCCGTAGCACTTCATACATGGCCACATACACACTGACCGCGGACCAGAGCAAGCTGGTCGAGCAGATGGCGCCCCTGGTAAAGCGCATCGCCTACCATTTCATGGCGCGGCTGCCCGCCAGTGTGCACGTGGACGATCTGATCCAGGCCGGCCTGCTCGGGCTGCTCGACGCGGCCAAGAATTTCGACGACACCCAGGGGGCGCAGTTCGAGACCTATGCGATCCAGCGCATTCGCGGATCGATTCTCGACGAGCTGCGCCAGGCGGACTGGCTGCCGCGCAACGTGCGCAAGAACCTGCGGCGCATCGAGGCGGCCATCAACCTGCTCGAGCAGCGCTTCGGCCGTGCGCCGAAGGAGCAGGAACTTGCCGCCGAGATTGGCGTTCCGCTCGACGAGTACCAGCACATGCTGCTCGAGTCGCGCGGCTACCAGCTGCTGCATTACGAGGATTTCCAGGAGTCCGAGGACAGCGATTTCTTCGACGTCTTCGTCGCGCAGAACCAGGTGGGCCCCCTCGACGTGCTGGAGGATCTGCGCTTCCGGCGTGCCCTGGTCCAGGCGATCGGCGTGCTCCCCGAACGCGAGAAGATCGTCATGGGGCTGTATTACGAGCAGGAGATGAACCTCAAGGAAATCGGCGAGGTTCTCGGCGTGTCCGAATCGCGCGTGTGCCAGCTGCACAGCCAGGCTGTCGCCCGTCTGCGATCGCGGCTGCGCAGCTACACGCAGAAGTAGGCCGCCCGAGCGGCCGCGCGGCGGGCGGGCCGCACGGTCAAGTTTGACCTTCCTCCGCCGTTATCTGGCTGGCCGGGCGAGCGTCGCCCTCCCACGCACCTGCCGGATCGTTCGACTACTCGCGCTTCATGGACCGTACGAGCCTCATCGGACTCGCCCTGGGACTGGCCGCGATTATCGGCGGCCAGCTGCTCGAGGGGGGCGAACTGCGTTCGCTGGTGCAGGTGACCGCCTTCGCCATTGTCATCGGCGGCACGCTCGGTGCCGTCATGCTGCAGAGTTCCCCGGCCGTGTTCATGGCCGGCGTGCGCCTGCTTCCCTGGATCTTCCGCCCGCCCGCGTCCGAGTTCCGCAACACCCTCGACCGCCTCGTCCTGTGGGGCAGCACCGCGCGCAAGGGCGGTCTGCTTGCCCTCGAACCGATGATGCGCGGGGCCGTCGATGCATACACCCGCAAGGGCCTGCAGCTGGTGGTGGACGGAGCCGAGCCGCACGTGCTGCGCGAGGCGATGCAGCTGGAGATCGACACCTGGGAAGATGCCCAGCGCCAGGCTGCGCGCGTCTGGGGGGCCGCGGGAGGCTATGCGCCGACCATCGGCATCATCGGCGCCGTCATGGGGCTGATCCAGGTGATGCAGAACCTGTCCGACCCGGCGCGCCTGGGCGCCGGCATTGCCGTCGCCTTCGTCGCGACCATCTACGGTGTGGGCTCGGCCAATCTGTTCTTTCTGCCGGTGGCGAGCAAGCTCGAGGCGATCATCGCGCGCCAGGTCCGGCTGCGCGAGATGATCGCGGACGGCATGGAGGCGATCGCCGCGGGGGAGAACCCACGCAACATCGAGTTGCGCCTGGAGGGCTACTTTGTCCAGTGAGACGGATGAGTCCGTCGCACCGGAGAGTGTCCGGCAGAACGCAGCGGGCCGCCGTCCCCGGCGCCGCCCCCGTCGCTACCGGGAAGGAGGCGAGAGTCCGGACCGCTGGCTGGTCAGCTATGCCGATTTCATCACCCTGCTGTTCGCCTTCTTCGTGGTGATGTACGCGATTTCGCAGGTCAACGAGGGCAAGTACAAGCTGCTCTCCGACGCGCTCATCCAGGCCTTCAAGCCCGTGGCGTCGCTGCAGGGCACTTCCACTGCCGAGCGCCTGATGCCGGGCGAGGGTGTGCGCAGTTCGGCCGAGGAGGGCAAGGCGCGGCTCGACAAGATCGCGCAGGAGCTGGTGACCGCACTCGGCGATCTGATCAAGACCGGGCAGGTGCGCGTGACCGAGAGCGGGCTGGGGCTGGCGATCGAGATCAATGCCAGCGTCCTATTCGAGTCTGCCCAGGCCGATCTGATGCCGCAGGCGATGCCGGTGCTCGGCAGCCTCGCCAATGCGCTCGCACCCCTGCCCAACGACATCCAGGTCGAAGGGCACACGGACAGCACGCCGATCACGAGCGCCAGATTCCCGTCGAACTGGGAACTGTCGGCGTCGCGCGCGGGCAGCGTCGTGCGCCTGTTCAACGCGCTCGGGGTCGCATCGGTGCGGCTGGTGGCAGTGGGCTACGCGGATACCCGCAACATCGCCCCCAACGACACACCCGAGGGTCGGGCGCGCAATCGCCGCGTCACGGTAATGATCCTGCCCGAACGCGAGCGCAATGCGGCATCCGCGCCGGCCGTGCCGCCACGTCCGGCATGGGATCTCATGATGCCGGCTGCACCGGGCGAGTCATCCGAACCCCTCTCGCCGTTGCCCCAGGCTCCCGCGGCGGGGTCGTCCGCGCAATAGTTGCGCCCGCCGGCGCGGGCGATCCAGTCTACGTGTAGTGGAGAAAGATGCACGTCGCGCGCGGCGTGCATGCCTCAGGCCTGTCCGAGCGTGCGGTTGGCCGGCTGGATCACGCTCTGTCCGTCCGGGCCATAGACGCTGTGCCGGCGCGCGGCCGCACCGAGCGTCTCGAGGGCGGCACGGTTGTGGGCCATGCGCGATGAGAGCAGGTCGCCATTGCCGCGGTTGCGCTCCCGGGCGCGGTCGGCGATAGACACGAGCGTGCCCCACAGCGATGCGACCTCGTCCGGCTGTTCCTCCAGTCGCATCCGGAAATCCCCGGCGCGCGGGTCGAGCGCCACGGCGCGCAGCGTGCTGCCGCGCACCCGTGCCAGTTCGGCCAGACGCTGCACCGCGCGCGTCTTGTCCTGGGACAGGGAGAGCAGACGGTCGGCATCGGTGCCGATCAGTGCGGCGTGCTCGTCCTCCAGCACGCGGTTCAGCGCCTCGAAACCTTCGATCTCGGCGCGCAGCGCGTCGCACAGCATGGAAGGTGCGCTCATGTAAGGGCCGGACCGCCGCTCCCGGAAGAGCGTGCTCAGGCCTGCTGATTGACGAGCAGGTCGCGGACAGTGGTGAGCAGCTTGTCCGCCACCACTTCCGAGTCGATCTGGAAGCGCCCTTCCGCGATCGCCTGCTTCACCGCGTCGACGCGCGCGGCGTCGACGATGCCCACGTCGTTGAGCATCTTCTCCAGCTGTGCGAGCTGGGCGGACAGGGACGTAATCTCGACCTTGTCGCGCGCCACGCCCGGCGTAGCCGGCGACTGGGCGCCGCCCGCCTTGCCTGCTGCAACTTCTGGCACACCGGCCGGGTTGACCGGCTTGATGGAACCACCACCGTTGATCTTCACGAGCCTGTTCCTAGTCATGGCGCGCCGCGGCGATGCAGGCGCCGAGTCAATCCGATTACCCTGAGACTGTTACGACTGTCCGGGCAGGTTCTTTAGTGCCGCCTTGGCGACCAGGCAAAGGATCAATCCTAGACTGGACGAACGCGATGTTCAACCTGAAATGCCCCGCACCTGAAATGCCCGGCGCCTGAATACCCTAGCGTACCTCCACCACACCCGGCTCGCTGGCGATACCCTTGATCACCCTGCCGGAGCGCGTCTTCACCTGAACCGGCGCATGCTGCGCCGCATTGTTCAGGGCCCGGCCTTCCCCCGCGACCTCGAAACCCTCACCGACGTATACGATCTTCACCTGCTGTCCCTGGGTCACGATGATCGCCCCGCGCAGCATGTCCGGGCGCAGCGTGGTGCCCGCGGGCAGCGCCGCGACGCTGGTCTTGCCCACCGCCTGGCCGCTGTCGCCGAGCACACCCAGCGGCAGCCGGGTCAGATCCATCACACGGCTGGTCACGTCCGCCTCCCCGATGCGTTCGCCGCGTCCGAGGGCACGGGTGGTGACCACGACCGGTGCATGAACCCTCACCGTGATGGGCACGTGGATGCTCCAGCCGCCCGGGTCCTTGCAATGGACCAGCACACTGGTCCTGCCCCATAGCCGGGTTCCCGGTGCGGTCGCTGCCACCGCGCGGCTGCACGGCGCGAGGCGGGTGCGCGGATCGAGTCCGATGGCTTCGATCTCGACGCGCCCGCGCATACCTGCAGTCTGTGCACGGGCGTGCGCGAGTGCCACCCGTTCCAGATCGGCAAGTGCATGCGCGGTCTGCTGCGCAATAGCGCCCGGCGCCAGCCCGAGCAGCGCGGCGGCGAGCACCAGGCAGGCCTGCCGCGCGAAAACCGGTGGGAACCAGTACCCGATCATCAAGTCGCGCATCTCCGGGACGTTAATTTGTCACCTATTATCCGATCCCATGGGCGTGCTCACCAATCCGACCGATCTTGCGCGCGAGACACTGAAGCTGCTCGCCGCCCGCCGCATTGCACCGACGCCGGAGAACTTCACGCGCCTATACCACGAGATCGCGGGAACGCGTCCGGCGCGCGAGGCGCCGGAGGATCGCGCCGCGCACGCGATCCGCCAGGCCGCGGATGCCTATCCGGCGTTGACCGTCCTGCAGCGGCTCGCCCGGGCCCTGGAGGAGCGCGACTACACGCAATTCAGCTCCGCGCTGGTGGGACTTGCCGGCGGCAAGGAGAGCGGCGTGCGCCATGAGTGGGGCCTGCTGATCAAGGATCTGCTGCGTCATCTGGACATGCGCCAGACCGGTACCGGATATGCGCGCAAGCGCGAGGCAGTCGAGCGTGTGCTGATCGGCTTCTCCAGCGATGCGCAGCTGTTCGGCAAGCTCGAGGCCCTGCACAGGTCGTGGGGCGAGGCGTCCGATGTGATGGCAACGCCGCAGGTCGATTTCGCACGCGCGGCCATGGCCACGGGCGAGTTCAATGCGGCCCTGGACGCCACCGCCCCGCCGGCGAGCATGTCCGCGGCGGTCGGCACCGTGCGCCAGCTCAAGGACCTGCTCGCGCAGACCCTGGAGATCGGGCTGGCGGCGCGCCTGGAGCGTTTCCCCCCGCTCGCGGAGGAGGCGCGCAAGCTCGCGCACATCGCGCGCGAGGGCAACGGTTCCGACGTGTGGGGCAAGTTCGGCACCCTGTTGCGGCAGTTCTTCTTCCGGGTCGAGGTGCGCGGCGAGGCCGACGCGGAACTGCTCGACGGCATGCTGCGCCTGGTCGGCTTCCTCCTCAACAACATCGAGGAACTGGTCGACGACGACCAGTGGCTGTCCGGCCAGCTCAAGATCGTGCGCGAGGTGATCCAGGAGCCGCTCACCACGGACAAGATCAACGAAGCGGAGCGCCGTTTCAAGGAAGTCATCTACAAGCAGAGCACGCTCAAGCACAGCCTGGAGGAGGCCAAGGGTTCCCTCAAGACGCTCATCTCCACCTTCGTGGAGCGCCTCACCGAGGTGTCCGCGACCACTTCCGAATACCACGAGAAGGTCAGCGGATACCTCGGGCGCGTGGAGAACGCCAACGACGTTGGCAGCCTGAAGGACATCGTCGACGAACTCATGAGCGATACGCGTGCCATGCAGGTGGACATGTTGCGCTACCGCGACGACATGGTCCATGCCCGCCGCCAGGCGGAGCAGGCGGAATCGAAGGTGCGCAGGCTCGAGGCCGAGCTGGAGCACGTGAGCGAGCAGGTGAGCCAGGATCAGCTCACCGGCACGCTGAACCGGCGCGGACTCGAGGAAGCGATGCAGCGCGAGATGGCGCGCGCGGAGCGCAGCCAGAAGCCGCTGTCGGTGGCGATCCTGGACCTCGACAACTTCAAGCAGCTCAACGACACCTACGGCCACCAGGCCGGCGACGACGCACTGGTGCACCTGACGAAGGTCATCAGGAAGACGCTGCGTCCCACCGACATCGTGGCGCGCTACGGTGGAGAGGAATTCGTCGTCCTGTTCGGCGAGACACCACTGGCGCAGGCGGTGGAGGTCACCAAGCGGCTGCAGCGCGAACTCACGCGCCGCTTCTTCCTGCACAACAACGAGCGCCTGCTGATCACCTTCAGCGCAGGCGTGTCCACGTGGCGTCCCGGCGACTCCCAGGAGATCGCCTTTGCCCGCGCCGACAAGGCCATGTACCAGGCCAAGCTTCAGGGCAAGAATCGCGTGGTGGTCGCCGAGTAGCACACGCACTGCGCGGTCGCGGACTCCGGCAATCCTTGCCGGATATGCCATCGGGGCGGCAAGCCGCGCCCGATCCCAGACCTGTCCGCCTGTTCTCCGGGGTCGCCGCGCTATAACATTAAATCTCTGAAATATAAAAGGAAAAAGACTCTTCCGGCGAGCTTCGCCGCGTGGCATGCAAGCTGCAAAGGCTCCGCCCACCGAATCAGAGGTGAACATGCTCGACGGACTCGACGGATTTCTCGCCCGCCATCTGCACGCCCTGGACGTGCGGGCGCGCCGCAGCGAAGTGCTGGCCTCCAACATCGCCAATGCGGATACGCCGAACTACAAGGCGCGCGATTTCGATTTCGCCGCGGCCCTGCGCGGAGCGCAGGCCGGACGCGGCGAACTGGCGCTGATGCGTACCTCGGCCCGTCATCTGTCGCAGCCGCACGCGTCCGCCGCCGCCGTGGACCTGCAGTACCGGGTGCCGGTGCAGGCCTCGATCGACGGCAACACGGTGGAGATGGACACCGAGCTCGCGCAGTTCTCCGACAACGCGTTGCGCATGCAGGCCGACATCACCTTCCTGAGCAGCCGCGTGCGCTCGATGCAGATCGCCATCAACGGCCAGTAACGCGACACCCATGTCCCTGACCAACGTATTCGACATCGCCAGCTCCGCGCTGTCCGCCCAGTCCCAGCGCTTGAACGTGGTGGCCAGCAACCTCGCCAACGCCGACAGCGCCACGTCCTCCTCGGGCACGCCATACAAGGCGAGGCAGGTGGTGTTCACCGCCATGCCAGCGGCACGAACCCGGGACAGCATGGGCGTGCGCGTGACCAGCCTGGTCGAGGATCCTTCGCCCGCGCGGCTCGTGTACGACCCCGGCCACCCCCTCGCCGACACCAAGGGCTACGTGACCATGCCCAACGTAAACGTGGTCGAGGAGATGACCAACATGATCTCGGCATCGCGCGCCTACCAGATGAATCTGGACATGATGAACACGGCGAAGAACCTGATGCTCAGGACGCTCGCGCTCGGCCAGTAACGCAGGCGCCACCCACCCGACCGGACATCCGCCATGACAACCGTCAGCCAGACCAGCACCGAGAACCTGCTCGCCAGCCTGGGAGTGTCCTCGAGTTCCACCAAGTCCGCCTCCGAGAGCCAGCAGGACCGGTTCCTCACGCTGCTGGTCACGCAGATGCGCAACCAGGACCCGCTCAATCCGATGGAGAACGCGGAGGTGACCACGCAGATCGCGCAGATCAGCACGGTCAACGGCATCGACAAGCTCAACGCCACGCTCCAGGCGATGGAGACGAGCTTCCTCGCCGCACAGACCCTGCAGGCCGGCACGCTCATCGGCCGGGGCGTGCTCTCGGAAGGCGATGCCATGGTGCTCGAACAGGGAAGTGCCAGCGCGGCCTTCGTCCTGGACGCACGGGCGACGGAGGTCCAGATCGAGATCAGGCGTGCGGACGGAACTGTGGTGCACACCGACACGCTGAACGAGGCGCCTGCGGGAACCTCCATCATCAGCTGGGACGGCAAGGACGACGGCGGCAATCAGCTGCCCGACGGCGTGTATGCATTCGAGGTGAGCGCGATCCAGGACGGGAAGCGGGCGCAGGCGGACACCCTCGGCTTCGGGCGCGTGCACGGCGTGGTGCTGGACGCGGGCGGTCTGATGCTCGACACGCACGGGCTCGGTGTCGTGCCGCTCGGGCAGGTCAGGCAGATTCTTCAGTAATCGATTCATCGGGAGACGGCAAGGATGGGATTCCAGTCTGGATTGAGCGGCCTGAACACCGCGAGCAAGAACCTGGACGTGATCGGCAACAACGTGGCGAACGCGAGCGTGGTTGGCTTCAAGGGCTCGCAGGCGCAGTTCGCCGACGTGTTCGCCAACTCGCTCCTTGGCGGAGGCGCCGGGCAGATCGGCATCGGGACCAAGATGGCCACGGTCGCGCAGATGTTCAGTCAGGGCAACATCTCGGTGACGAGCAACCCGCTCGACGTCGCGATCAACGGCAAGGGATTCTTCAGGATGGAGAACAACGGCGCCGTGACCTACACGCGCAACGGGCAGTTCAGGTTCGACGCCCAGGGATTCCTGGTGAACAGCCAGGGCTTGAACCTGACCGGATACGCGGCCGACGACAGCGGCAACATCCTGCCCTCGGCGCCCTCGCCGATCCAGATCTCGTTTGCCGACATCGCGCCTGAGCCCACCACGGAATTCCGTCTCGGCATGAACATCGACTCGCGCGAGGACGTGCCCGACGATGCCACCTTCAGCATCACCAATCCGCGCAGCTACAACCGCTCCACCTCGGGTACCGTGTACGACACGCTGGGCAATCCGCACGTGTTCAGCATCTACCTGGTGAAGACGGCCAACCCCAACGAGTGGCAGATGTACGGGGCGGTCGACGGCGTGCTAGCCGATGCCGACATCGGCAACGGTGCGGGCGGTGCGGTGACGGTGACCTTCGACGAAGAGGGCAATCTGCTGACCGGCATGCCGCTGGACGTATCGCTGGACATAGCGAGCGGCGCGGCCACGCCGCTCGACTTCGAGTTCGACCTGACGGGCAGCACGCAGTACGGCTCGACCTTCGGAGTGAACGACATCGCGCAGGACGGGTTTTCGTCCGGACGCCTGGCAGGCTTCAACGTGGGTGCGGACGGCATTCTCGTGGGCCGCTACACCAACGGCCAGAGCCGCAATCTCGCGCAGATCGTCCTCGCGGATTTCCGTAATCCCCAGGGCCTGAATCCGCTCGGGGACAATCAGTGGGAGGAGTCCTCCGCCTCCGGCCTGCCCATCGTCGGCATGCCGGGAACCGGTTCGGTGGGTGTGCTGCAGTCCTCCTCGGTAGAGGATGCCAACGTGGACCTGACCGCGGAGCTGGTGAACATGATCACCGCGCAGCGCGTCTATCAGGCCAACGCACAGACGATCAAGACGCAGGACGCCATCCTGCAGACGCTGGTCAACCTGCGCTGAGTCGCACGCATAGCGAGGCGGAGGCAGACGCATGGACCGGCTGATCTATGTCGCGATGAATGGCGCGAAGCACACGATGGAACGCCAGGCGGCGGTTTCCAACAACCTCGCGAATGCCTCGACCACCGGATTTCGCGCCTCGCTCAGCGCGTTCCGGGCTCTGCCGGTGATCGGACCGGGTGCGGGCACGCGCACCTTCGTGGTGGACACCACCGGTTCGGCCAGCTTCCGCCCGGGTCCAGTGACGGAGACCGGGCGTGCGCTGGACGTCGCCGTCGAGGGCGACGGCTGGATCGCGGTGCAGGCGCCCGATGGGCGCGAGGCCTACACCCGCGCCGGCGACCTGCAGATAACGGGCAGCGGGCAGCTGCGCACGCGCGAGGGCCTCGATGTCGTGGGCGAGGCCGGCCCGATCGTCGTGCCGCCGAATGCCGAGGTCACCATCGGAGGTGACGGCACCGTCTCCGCCATTCCGACCGACGGCATTCCGAATGCGGTCAACATCCTCGGCCGCATCAAGCTGGTCAATCCTCCCGCAGGGGATCTGGTGCGCGGAGACGACGGGCTGTTCCGGCTGCGTACCGGTACCGCGGCGCCCGCCGACGCCAGCGTGCAGCTCTCGCCGGGCGCACTCGAAGGAAGCAACGTGAGCGTGGTGGAGTCGCTGGTGGAGATGATCACTCACGCGCGCCACTACGAGACCCAGATCAAGCTGATCCAGAACGCCGAGAACAATGCACGGCAATGGAGCCAGGTTCTGAACATGGCGTCGTAGCGGGCGTCGCCTCCGATCCAAATCATCCACAGGAGTCTACCTCGCATGCGCAAGAGCCATCCCTCGCATAACGGGCACGAGCCCGAGGCGGGTTCGTCCCGCCGGCACACCGGCACGCCGGCTGGCAGCCAGTCCGCCATCGCCCATCGCATCCGTGTGCTGCGGGCCGAAGCGCGCGCCGTCTACGCCGAAATGACCGCGGCCGTGCTGATTACCCGCCGGGAGAAGAAATGATCCGTTCTCTCTGGATCGCCAAGACCGGCCTCGAGGCCCAGCAGTTCAACGTCGACGTCATCTCCAACAACCTGGCCAACGTCAGCACCAACGCGTTCAAGCGTCAGCGTCCGATCTTCGAGGACCTGCTGTATCAGACGCTGCGCCAGCCGGGCGCACAGTCCTCGCAGCAGACACAGTTTCCCACCGGACTGCAGGTCGGTACCGGCGTGACGCCGGTCGCGACGGTGCGCATCCATACCAACGGCAACCTGCAGCAGACCGGCAACAGCCTGGATCTCGCCATCAACGGCCGCGGCTTCTTCCAGATCCTGCTTCCGGACGGCTCCACTGCCTACACGCGTGATGGCGCCTTCCAGCTCGACAGCCAGGGGCAGGTGGTGAATGCCTCCGGCTACCAGCTGCAGCCGGCCCTGACCATTCCCGCCGATGCACTGAGCATCACCGTCGGCGCCGATGGCACGGTCTCGGTCACGCAGCCCGGCAGCCCGACGCCCACGCAGGTCGGCAACATCCAGCTGGCCGATTTCGTCAATCCCGCCGGCCTGCAGAGCCGGGGCGAGAACCTGTACATGGAAACCGCCTCCTCGGGACCGGCGACGGTGAACGATCCGGGGAGCAACGGCATCGGCGTGCTCAACCAGGGCTACGTCGAGACCTCGAACGTCAGTGTCACCGAGGAGCTGGTGAATCTGATCACGGCGCAGCGTGCCTTCGAGATCAACTCGCGGGCGGTACAGACCTCCGATCAGATGCTGCAGCGTCTGGCACAACTGTGATGCAGCGACGCAGATCCCGCATGAGCCTCGCCAACTCCTCCGCCAATCGTGCACCGTCGGTGTATGCGCGCACCGGCGTCCTGCTGCTGTATGCGCTCGCTCCGCGCCTGCCCGGCTACCGTGGGCTGCGTCTGCCGCTGGTCGCACTGGCCCTGGCCATGTTCGCCGGCTGTGCCATGAACACGCCGCCCACCACGGTTCACCAGCCGATGACGCAGCGCCCGCGTCCCACGCAGGAGCCGGTGATCAACAGCGGCGCGATCTACCAGCCCGACCAGGCGCGGCTCGCGCTGTTCTCGGACCGCCGTGCCCGCTTCGTCGGTGACACCCTCACCGTGCAGATCGAGGAGCGCACCACCGCGAGCAAGCGATCGAGTGCCAGTGTAACGCGCGAATCGAGCATCGATCTGCCGTCTCCCACCATCGCCGGAATTCCCGGAAAGGCCTTGCAGGGCGTGAACGTCACTGCCGGTGCCTCCACGGACTTCGAGGGCACCGGGGATGCGGCGAGCAACAACCTGTTCAACGGCAGCCTGAGCGTGACCGTGATCGAGGTGCTCGAGAACGGCAACCTGCTCGTGTCGGGCGAGAAACAGGTGACGATCAACCGCGGCACCGAGTTCATCCGCTTCTCCGGCGTCGTGAACCCGATCAACATCACGCCCGGCAACACCGTTTCGTCCACGCGCGTGGCCGACGCTCGCATCGAGTATCGCGGCACGGGCTACGTCGCCGAGTCGCAGACCATGGGATGGCTGTCCCGCTTCTTCATGTCCGTGTACCCGTTCTGATCGCCCGCTTCGCGACGAAACCGGAAAGGAAACGTCAGATGAGCCTCACGAATTTCCTGCGCTGCCTCGGATGCGCCGCGATGGCCGCGCTGCTGCTCGCAATACCCGCCGCGCATGCCCAGCGCGTCAAGGATCTGGCTGCCGTGCTGGGCGTTCGCGGCAACCAGCTAGTGGGCTACGGGCTCGTCGTCGGGCTCGACGGTACCGGCGACCAGACCACGCAGACGCCGTTCACCACGCAGAGCCTGCAGGCCATGCTGACCCAGCTCGGCGTGACGCTGCCTCAGGGCCTGCAGCTGCAGCTCAAGAACGTGGCGGCCGTGATGGTGACGGCCACGCTGCCGCCCTTCGCCCGGCAGGGTCAGCAGATCGACGTGACGGTGTCCTCGCTGGGCAATGCCAAGAGCCTGCGCGGCGGCACGCTGCTGCTCACGCCGCTGCGCGGCGGGGACACCAAGGTGTACGCGGTCGCCCAGGGCAATCTGCTGGTGGCGGGCGCGGGCGGCGGAGGCGGCGGCTCCAGCGTGGCGATCAACGTGCTGAACTCGGCCCGCATTCCCGCCGGTGGCACCGTCGAGCGCGAGGTTCCCACTCCGGTCGGCCTGGGCGATTACGTCTATCTTCAGACCGAGCAGCCGGACTTCACCACCGTGAGCCGGATCACCGAGGCGGTGAACACGGTGTTCGGCGCGGAGACCGCCAGCGCGGTCGATGGCCGGCAGATCCGCGTGCGTGCACCGCTCGACAGCACACAGCGCGTGGCTTTCATGTCCCGGCTCGAGAACATCGTGGTGCAGCCGGGCGAGGCTTCGCCCAGGGTGATCATCAACGCCCGCACCGGTTCGGTGGTGATGACGCAGATGGTGCGCCTGTCCGAGTGCGCGGTATCGCACGGCAACCTGTCGATCAGCATCAGCCGCGAGCCGCAGGTGTCGCAACCCGGTGCGTTCTCGGGGGGCGAGACGGTCGTGACCGATCAGACCTCGGTGGAGATCAGGCAGGACAAGGCGCAGGTGCTGCACCTGCCGGCAACCGTGAGCCTGAACGAGGTGGTGAAGGCGCTCAACGCGGTGGGCGCGACGCCGCTCGACCTTCTCGCGATCCTGCAGGCGATGAAGGCCGCGGGCGCACTGAAGGCGGACCTGGAGGTCATCTAGATGAGCGTCGATCCGATGCTGCCGGGGCTCGTCGCCGACCCCGGATCGCTGGGTGCGATCAGGCGCCAGGCGCTGGGGGACGAGCCCGGGGCCCTGCGTGCGGCCGCGGAGCAGTTCGAGCAGCTGTTCATGGACATGGTCATGAAGAGCATGCGCAGCACCGTCTCGGGCGAGAGCCTGTTCGACAACGAAGGCAGCCGCCTGTTCACCGGCCTGCTGGACCAGGAGTTCGCGCGCGGGATCGCCGAGCAGGGCGGCCTCGGCCTGGCAGATCTGCTGGTGGTGCAACTGTCGCAGCTGCGCGGGGCGGCCGGTCAAGATCGGCAGCGGGCGGCCGATACATCTGGGAAGGCAGGAGAATCTCGATGAGCATCTTCCAGATCGGCGTGAGCGGCCTGAACGCTGCCCAGGCAGGGCTGCTCGTCACCAGCCACAACATCACCAACGCCAGTCGGGACGGCTTCCATCGCCAGGAGGCGATCACCACCACCCAGACGCCGCTGCAGACCGGTTCCGGTTTCTTCGGCCAGGGGGTGATGGTGGACACGGTCCGCCGTGCCTATAGCCAGTTTCTGGACAACGCGCTGCTCCAGGCCGAGACGCAGGCGTCCTACCTGGAGACCTACGGCGCACGGATCCGCCAGATCGATGACATGCTGGCCGATCCCAGCGCGGGCCTCTCGCCCAGCCTGCAGGCGTTCTTCTCGGGCGTGCAGGATGTTGCCTCCAATCCCTCGTCGGTGCCTTCCCGGCAGCAGATGCTGAGCCTCGCGAGCGGTCTGGTCGCCCGCTTCCAGTCGTTCGATGCGCGGCTGACCGAGATGCGCACCGGTGTGAACCGGCAGCTCACGCAGGTGGCGGCCGAGATCAACACCCTTGCCGGCGAGATCGCCAACGTCAACGACCAGATCGTGCGCCTGCAGGCCGATCCGAACAAACCCCCCAACGACCTGCTGGATCAGCGCGATGCCCTGTTGAGCGAACTCAACAAGCTGGTGCGCGTTTCAACCGTCGGACTTTCCGATGGCAGCGTCAATGTATTCATCGGCAACGGCCAGAGCTTGGTCCTCGGGATACGGCCCTTCGAACTGGCTGCGGCACCATCGTCGGAGAATCCCCAGGACTACGCCCTGTTCTACGTCTCCGGCAGCGACCGCATCCCGCTGCACTCCAACAGTCTGCAGGGCGGAGCGCTGGGGGGGGTGTTCGACTTCAGGAGCCAGTCCCTGACTCCGGCGCAGAACCAGCTCGGCCTGGTGGCCATCGTTCTCGCACAGACCTTCAACGATCAGCACCAGCTGGGCATGGATCTGGAGGGCGTGCTGGGTGAAGCGTTCTTCGAGGTACCGCGGGCCAACGTAGTTCCGAACCGGGCGAACACCGGTGATGCCGTGCTGGATGCCACCAACGTGGACGTCGGGGCGCTTACCGGGAGCGACTACCGGCTGCAGTTCGACGGTGCGGGGTGGAACGTCACGCGCCTCAGCGACGGGGCGAAGAGCAGCTATGCGAGCCTGCCGCAGACCATCGACGGCGTGCAGATCGCGCTGGACTCGGGTTCCGCGGATGCGGGAGACAGCTTCGTCATCCAGCCCACCCGCAACGGTGCGCGCGACATCGCCACGCTGCTGAGCGACACCGCGAAGATCGCGGCTGCCGCACCCGTACGTACCGCGGCGGACATCGACAACACCGGCAAGGCGACGGTCAGTGCCGGCGTGGTGGTCGATACCGGGAATGCCGCGTTCGCGAACGCCGGAGCGCTCACACCGCCGATCCTGATCCGCTTCAGCAGTGCGACGCAGTTCGACATCTACGACAATTCCAATCCCGCCTCGCCCACGCTGATCGAGGGCGGGATCACCTACACCCCGTCCATCGCCAACGAGGTGTTTCCGACGGCGGCATCGCTCGACTACGGCTATCGGGTGTCGCTCACGGGCGCGGCGGCAGCCGGCGACGAATTCACCGTCGCCTACAACACCTCGGGCGTCACGGACAACCGCAATGCGCTGCTGCTCGCTTCCCTGCAGACGGCCAACACGGTTGCCAACGGCACCGCCAACTACCAGAGCGCCTATACGCAGCTGGTGAGCCAGGTCGGCAACCGGGCCCGCCAGATCGACGTGCAGGGCAAGGCGCAGGAGGCGCTGGTGACGCAGACGCGCGAGGCGCAACAGTCGCTGTCGGGCGTGAACCTGGACGAGGAGGCGGCGAACCTCATCCGCTTCCAGCAGGCGTATCAGGCCTCCGGCAAGATCCTGCAGATCGCCAATTCCCTGTTCGCTTCCATCCTGGAGTTGCAGTAATGATCCGCCTGAGCACCAAGACCGTCTTCGAGCAGGGCGTGTTCAACCTGCAGCGCAGCCAGGCCGACGTGTACCGTACGCAGGAGCAGATCTCGACCGGACGGCGCATCCAGAACCCGTCGGACGATCCGGTCGCCTCCGCGCGCTCGCTCGAAGTCGAGCAGTCGCGCGAGATCAGCAAACAGTATCAGCGCAACAACGACAGTGCACAGGCGACACTAATGGCGAGCGAGAACGCCATCTCCAACGCCGTCGCGCTGCTGCAGGACGTGCGCACCGTGGCCGTGAACGCCGGCAACGGCGCGCTGAGCCCCAACGAACTGAAGAGCCTGGCCTCGGAACTGCGCGGCCGCTACCAGGAACTGCTCGGGATCGCCAACACGACGGACGGCAACGGCCTGTACCTTTTCTCCGGCTATCAGGGCACCACCCGGCCCTTTGCGGAGACCACGCCCGGGAACGTCTTCTACGCAGGGGACCAGGGCTCGCGCCTGATCCGCATCTCGGCCTCCCGGGAAATCCCCAGCAGCGATCCGGGCAGCGACATCTTCCAGCGCATCATGAACGGCAACGGCACCTTCGTGACCGAGGCATCGGACGACAACACCGGCAGCGGCGTGATCGGACCCGGGGCAGTGACCAGCCCGCTGGCATGGAACGATGACGCCAACCCGCGCGATTTCAGTGTGCGCTTCCACCGCGACGAGACGGTGATGCCGCCGGTGACCACGTACGACATCGTCGACAACTCGACCGGCGATTCGCTGCTGACCGGCGCGCCCGCAGCCGCCGACGGTCCCTACCTGCGCACTTACTCCGACGACGGCACGATCTCTCTGCGCCGCCAGGCGCCTCCGGATACGAACACCGCCGATTTCAATTACGGCGTCGAGTTCTCCGTCAAGGGAAACCCGGCCACCGGCGACGAGTTCACCATACAGGCGAGCCGCAACGAGGACGTCTTCACCACCCTGCACAACCTGATCGTCACGCTGGAAACGGCGAGCAGCGGCGCCGCGGCCAACGCGCGCCTGGCAAACGGCATCAACACGGCGTTGTCCAATTTCGATCGGGACATCGACAATCTGCTGCGGGTGCAGGCAAGCATGGGCGTGCGGCTGCGCGAGACCGATGACGCCTATTCGAACCAGGAAGACCTGATCGCGCAGTACGACGAGACGCTGTCCAACCTGCGTGATCTCGACTACGCCAAGGCCCTGAGCGATCTCGCGCGCCAGCAGCTGACCTACGAAGCCGCGCAGAAGACCTTCGCCCAGGTCCAGTCGCTGAGCCTGTTCCAGTACATCTAGCCGTTCGATCCCATCGCCGTTCGGTCCCATCGCCGTTCGGTCCCATCACCGTTCGGTCTCATCACCGTTCGGTCTCATCACCTTTCGGTTTCATCACCGGGCGGCGCCGGCCGGTCCGCTCGTGCGCAGTCCGGCGGGACGCGCGCCGCGTCGCGTGCGCACCGGCGCAGGGGCGCACCTGTGCGGGGCGCTGCTTCGCCGGGGTTCCTCTGCCATGCCTAGCCTGTCGATCGGGTCCGGCGCGCGGATGGCTTCTTCGCGGGCTTCCTCGCGCGCTTGCCGGCCTTGCGCTTCGCCGCCGCTGCCGGTCGCGGCGCGGGAGCGCTGCGCACCAGGTCTGGCTCCTGCGCGTTTGCGCCGCCCGCCCAGGCCGTGCCCAGGCTGCGGCAGATTCCGCTCAACGCATCGCTCCATGCAGGCGGCTTGCCCTTCGCGAGGCGCCGCGCGAAGCGCTCCATGAACACCATCTGGCTCATCAGCGAGTCGCGCTCGCGCGCGCTCAACTGGGCCTCCTCGGCAGCGGTGACGTACAGCGCGACGATCTGCTCCGGCACACCGGGATCGGCGAGCGTGCCGCGCAGGACGTGGCCGAGCAACTGGTTGTCCGCGATCGCGATGGCATCCCAGGCCGCGCGGGTGCGCTCGAAGCGCTGCCGCGCGGCCACCTGGATGCGTGCCAGCCAGGTCTCGAAGTCCTCGGGCGGCCTTCCCAGCAACGCCTCGATCGCGAGCCAGTTCAGAACCGGGTAGGGGTCGAGTTCTCCGGATGCGGCGAGACGCTGTGCTGCGCGGCCATAGTATCCGGCCGATCGTGCGAGTACGTCGCGCAGTTCCGCGTCCGATGCGATGGCGGCCTTGCGCTTGAAGGCGCTGCCGAGCAGGGCCAGGCGCTCGGCGGTCTCGCCCAGGGCGAGGACGCGCTCCAGACGTGCGATGCCCTGGTCGACCAGGGCACCCTGTCCGGTCTGCTCGCCCAGCCGGGCTTCCAGGTTGCCCAGTTTCTCCACCGCCTCCAGCGTCACGGCGCTCGCGCTTGCTTCGGAGGCGAGCGCGTTGCGATACAGCGCGACGGCCTGCTCGAACAATCCGGCGTCGCTGCTGGCCCTGGCCGCGGCAAGCAGCACGTCCGCGCGCTGCATCCAGGCCGGCGGTGCCGTCGCAATCAACTGCTCCAGTGCCTTCGCGCTCTGCCGCGTGCCCAGGCGCTCGACCAGCTCCTGCGCCGCGACCAGATTCGGCCGCTCGTCGCCGGCACTCGTTCCCGCATCCGATGCAGCGAGCGCGAGCCGGAAATCCGGGTCGCCATAGGCCTGGTAGGCACCGCTGGTGTTGCAGTCCGGGAAACGCCGCCAGGTGTCGAGCCGCGCCTGAAGCAGCGCTGTGCCGAACGCCATGCCCGAGAGCATCTGCTGGTAGAAGCTCTGCGCGAAGAAGTTGGCGGCATCGTCCCGCACCGCCCAGCCGGCGGCGACCACGGCGCGCACGCCCATCTCGATCAGCTCGCGCGAGATACTCGCCGCGAGCCGGTTGAAGGCGACGCCGGCAGCCGGCTCCGGACCCATCTGCGCGAGGTGGCAGCAGTTGAGAAAGACGAGGTCGGGGACCTGGCGCATCTGCCGGATCTCGGCAGCGGTCAGATACAGGCCGCCGTCGAGCAGCATGCCGCTGCGGCCATTCCCGGGGTCGTATATGCCGTGACCGGCCAGGTGCACGATGCGGTAGGGCTGCGCGAACAGGCCGTCGAGCACGGCCATCGCTGTCGGCCGGTCGGGATCGTGGGTGACGCGGAAACGCGGCGACAGCAGCGCGGCCACCAGCGCTGCCTCTTCGCGTGCGGCCGGTAGCGCGGGTACGCCCACGCCGGTCTCGGGGTCGCCGACCACGTAGGCGGCGTTGGTGGTGCTCGCGCGGATCTGCGGCCGGAACTGCGCGGTCTGCAGCTGGCGCACCAGCCCCACGTCCACGCACACGGGGCGCGATCCGAAGGCCATCAGCTCCCATGGATAATTGGCGGTGGTCTGGTCCACGACCATCACCAGCCGGCCCTGCTGCGCGAACGCGTCCTTCAACTCGTTCGGAATGAGCAGTTCGAACAGCGTGCGGGCGGTCTCCGCCTTGAACTGCGTATCGCGGATGGACAGCTGTACCAGCGTGTCGATCAGCTCGGGCTGGCCTTGCTGCGCGCGCTTCTCGGCACGCGCACGATCGGACAGGGCAACGTAGTCCAGTTCGAGCGGCGGCCGTGTCGCCAGAGCCGGGGTGCCGAAGGCCAGGTCGATCACCGCATTCCACGTCTCGCGTTCCACGCCAGCCGGTTCGCGCAGCGACTCGCGCATGCGCTGCGCCAGCGCCGCCGGAAGGCTGGGCATGCCGGCTGCAATCGCCGGCGGGCGGGCGGTGACGATCCAGCGGCGCCACTGATCGCTGCCGCCGCCGGGGAGGACACGCACCTGGCCGCCGCGCCCCTCGCGCAGCAGCGGCTCGCAGTCGATATGCACTCCGAGCTCGTCGGCCACCTCGGTCGCGGCGCCGCGCAGCGCGCGCTGCGCCAGGATGGCACTGTCGGCGTACAGCTCGACGATTTCGACCTCGGCGACCATGCGCCGTTCGCCCGCGCTCACCGGCGCCCTCATGGCCCTGGCCAGTTCCTGGTTGGCCTGGCCGATCCCGCGCAGCAGTGCGTTCATCGAACTGTGCACGGTGATGTTGGTAGTGGAGTTCGCGCCGATCAGCAGTACGCTCAGGCCGATTGCACGTGCGCTCGCGCCATCGTCGTCGAGCTGCGTGATGTAGGCCAGAACGCCCTGGCGCACGGTATTCGCCAGCGTCGCCGGCGCGAGATCGCCCATGCTGCCGAGTCCGACGATGATCGCGCCGCGCGGCACGTCGAGCGCCTTCTGGATGACGTTCGGTTCGCGCAGCACCACCAGGCTGGTTCCGAGCGCACCCGGATACAGCCCGAGGTCGTAGCGCTGCGAGAGCACTCCGCCCAGACGCCTGTCCAGGTACCCCTCGGCGCCGCTGATCGTGTCGCCCTCGTAGTGGCCCGCCATGACCGGGTGGCGCGCGTGCTGCAGGTCACCGTGCACGACCGACACCTTCAGTCGCCACTGCTGCCGGCGGTGCTGGCGCCGGTTGCTGCGTCCGCCCATGAGGCCGGCGAGCAGTTCCTCCTGCGTGGGGTAGAGCACCGGCTGGTCGAGCAGAGGAATCTCGGCGCGCACGCCGCGTGTTCCGGCTGCCGGTGCGGTGGGCAGCAGGGTGGTGCGCCCGTCGGCCAGCAGTTGCTGGATCGCGGGAAACGCCGGCGCGTGATTGGCCAGGTCGCCGTGCTCGGCCGATGCGTACCACATGGCCACGCCCGGCAGCTTGCCGTTGTCGTAGGTGACCTTGCCATCGCCGCGGTCGGTCGTGATCATGCGCAGTCGCCCGCGATCGTCGGTGCGCAGGCCGCAGGCAGTGCTCTCGGCCGCACCGGCGACGTAGAGCACGCGCCCGGCATTCGGGATGTCCACGGGCAGTGCGGCGAGCGCCTGCCGCGCCTCGTTCAGGTAGTCATCCGGCGGCAGCGCACCGAGATCGTCGTTGTCCGCGCGCAGCGTGCGCCATAGCGCAGCCGCGAACCAGTCGCGCTCCCCGTCCGGGGTCTGCGGGAGCAGTTCGAGCGCGCCGCGGAAGCGCGCGACGATGTCCACCACGCCCTGGCAGCCACGGAACTGATCGAGCAGCGCGAGCATGCGCACGGTCTTCTCCATGCCCAGCAGTGTCGCCACCATCGAGTGCGATCCGCGGTTGGGGGTGCCGAGCATGACGAAGCGGGCGCCTTCGCGCGCGCACACCTGCTGCCACAAGCCGGGAAACTGCGCGATGAACGAGCGCACCACCAGCCCGCCCATGCTGTGCGCGACGAAGCGCACCGGCTGGTCGCTTCGTGTCAGGGCGCGCTGCACTTCCCTGGCCAGCAGCGCGGCCGCATCGCGGATCGAGCGCCGCCAGTCGTAGGCGAACGGGATCACCTCGTGCGTGTCGGCGAGATGGCGGCACAGATCGCCGTAGAAGTCCTCGATCAGGCCGATCGGACGGACCTCGCCATCCTCGATGTCGCGGATCCGGCCGAGACCGCCGATGGCCAGGTCGACGTAGTCGAGCCAGATCGTGTTGCCGCGTCGCTCGAGCTTCGATCCCATGATGCCGGGCAGCACGAACACGACCGGCTGCGCGGCGCCGCTGCGCTTCTGGATGGCGCGCAGGGTGGGCACCACGTCCGACATCGGACGATCGAGCAGGGCGAAGCCGGCGGGAAGGGCGTCATCCCGGCGCGACAGCACCCATCCGACCACCGCTGCGCGCGTGCTCTCGTTCGAGAAGTAGTTGAAGTGGGTGACCCGGCTGCCCTGCTCGAAGACGTACCAGACCGCCTCGCGCCGGGCACCGTAGAACATCGAATCGGTGTTGACCACCAGGTCGTTGTCCTGGCCCTCGTAGATGAAGCGGTCGGTCACGAATACGCCGAGGCGCCTGAGCCAGCCGCCGCCCTCGATATCGCCCGCGATCACGCCCAGCCGGTCGGCGGACCTGGCCGATGTATTGAGCAGGGCGATCAGTGGCGATTGCGGAATCATCGCCTCGATGCCCGGGATCAGCGCCGGCTCCATGCGCCGCTTCACCACCTCCAGCGTGATGCGCTTGAGCACCTGGTACACCACCGAGGTGCCCAGGCCGGGCACCAGACCGATCAGGTTGGTGAGGACGGAGAGGAAATCGTCGATGTTCTCCGAGGCGAGCAGCGTGCCGCGCGCGGGAGCGGCCACACGCGCGTACGCCAGCACGCGCGGCTTCTTCTCCACCAGCAGCTTCGCCAGACGCTGCAGCTGGCCGCGGTCATGCGCCGCGGCGTCGTCGTGGCCGGCCCGCTTGCGCTGTTCGGCGAAGCGCTCGATCTGCGCTGCATCGAGGTCCGTCAGGCATAGCAGATCCCCGACCAGGCCGCCGCGCGAATGCGTGATCAGACACAGCTGCGCGCCGGCCGGCAGCAGCTCGAGCAGCTCGATCGCGTTGTCCACGGGACTGTCGCTCATCGTGCGATGCTCGAAGGCATAGATGTGCGGTCCGAACTGCGAGCGCAGGGACTGCCAGTGCATGCGTGCGCTGGCCTCGGCGAAGGCGCCGAAGCTGCCCGCCGTGCGGCTGCCGGTTCCGTGGATGAACACCAGCAGGGGCATTCCCGTGGGCAGCTGCTCGGCCGCGACCGGTGCCGCCTTCTCCAGTGCGGCGGGGCCGGCGCCGTCCGCGCCTGCCCACGGGTACAGTCCCGGGCCGGGCGTCAGGCGCTTCTCGACGAGGTACATGAGCAGCTTGGCGGATGCCCAGCTTCCCAGGCGCTCGATGCGATCCTGGCCGAGCTTGCGGAGCAGATCGGGCCAGTTGCGCGGATCCTTCATCTCCTCGGCGATGGCATCGACCTTCAGCCGCAGGATGCGCAGCCCGGTGCCCATCCATTCCCGCACGCCGCGCTCGGCGTGACTCGCGGTGGGAACGGTGGAGAAGGCGATGGCGCCGTCGTGCGCGGCGCCCGGATCGAGCGCGCGTACCCGCTCGGCGTAATGTGCAGCCGAGGTCCACAGGGTGAAACCGTCCTCGATCTGCACCTCGAGGATGTCGTCGTCGCGCAGTTCCGTCCGGGCCGGTGCGCCGCTCGCCGCACTGCGCGCCGCCGGGCTCAGGTTGAATGCCTGCACCACCTCGACGTTCGCGAGCAGATCCGGTTGCGCGCTGGTACCGGCATCTGCAACGGAGCGTTCGGCGGCGATCGGCGCGACCGGCTCGGGCCGGCCCGCTACCAGTAGCTTGACTGTCATGCGTACCCCCAGGTCACACCGCGTTCACTCGACAGCAGCGAGGAAGGGGCGGTCCAGCATCGCGCGCCGTCCCTCGAGCTGTGGCACCTGGTCGAACTTGCCGCGCTTGAGGCGCTGCAGGATCTTCGCGTGCAGCTCGCGGTAGGTGATGTCGCCCCCGGCTTCGCGCAGGCTGGCCACCAGGCTATGGGTCAGGGCGCCGTTGAAGCTGTTGCCGATCCAGGCGTCGGCCGAGGTCTGGCTGGCCCGGCAGCCGCTGAGGAGAACCTCGGGCATGTCCGCGACCACCACGTCGCTGCGCCTGCGCGTCGCCGCCGGCGCCCGGTGCACGGTCCCGCGCACCTTGCCGCGCAGCCTGCGGCCCGATTCCGCCGCCACCAGATCCCAGGGACTGGGCAGATAGCGTGCGATGACGGGCGCGTCCGGCGGCGCGACCTGACGCGTGGCGGTGCCCGAGTGACAGCAGTCGAACACGCAGGTGAGCTGCACGCCGGCGCGCAGCTTGTCGAAGCTCGAGCGCAGCCAGTCGTCGGCAAGCGGTGCTCGCCAGTCCAGGTCGTGCGGGCACAGGATCTCGTCGCGATGATCCGCCTCGTCGCCGTCCTTGTCCGGTACGTTCGAGCCATGCCCCGAGAAATGGAACAACGCCACGTCGCCCCGGGCCGATGCCCTGATCATCTGCCGGAGCGCTGCCTGGATGTTGCGCTTGGTGGCCTTGTCATCGAGCAGGATCACCAGGTCGCGCGGCCGAAAGCCGAACAGCTCGACGAGCGTCTTCTTCATGTTGTGCACGTCGTTCACGCAGCCGCGCAGATCCGCACCAGGGATGAGATAGCGATTGACGCCGACGAGGACCGCGCGTTTGACCATGCCTGTTCTCCTCATTGCGGATGTGACGGACGACATGAAGCGCTGATGCATGCGCAAGGTATACGCGTGCGCGCAACCATGCAAGGGCGCACTCGCGACGGGGCACGCTCTGGCGCGAGCACCTCGGTTGGCCGTTCGGGCCAACGGGTGTAATCTGCCCAGCGTCTGCCTGGGGAGGAGAGCTATGAAGAAGATCACATGGACCGTGGCGGCCCTCGCCATCATGCTCGCGGGCTGCAGCGCGCAGCGCATGGGGGGCCAGCAGCTCGAGCGCGTGGCCAAGGACTGGTCGCTTGGCATTCGCGCCAGTCAGGTCATCCCGGTCTACCCGCTCACCGAGGACGTGCAGCCGGGCGATGTCTTCCTGGTGCAGACGCCGGTAGAGGAGCAGGCGAAGGTGTATCTCGATCGCGGCTTCCTGCCGCTCGAGAACCTGATCACGCGCCTGCCGCTGGAGGGCTATGGCGCGTTCTATGCCGACTGGCCCGACGTCGGCGAGCAATCGCCGCAGCCGCCGCGCCGCTGGCAGTTCCCGAGCGATGGCGTGACCAACTTCTCGCGCGCGCCGCTCGCGGCCTTTCCCACCTACAACTTCTCGGTCACCCGCAGCGGCGGGTTGAGCGCGGCGATCCCGGTCCAGAGCCTGCCCATCGGCATGAACCTGCTCGACAGCGCGTCGGCCAACGGCACCATCACCATGAAGGACGCGTTCACCTATGCGCTGCCGGCGCAGACCATCTTCCAGAAGCTGGAGGCGTGGGCGCAGGACAATCGCGGCTACCTGCGCCAGTTCGAGCCACGCGAGCGCCAGGTCGGTGGCAAGGTCGTGCCGCAGCCGTTCTACCTGCGGGTGGTGAACCGTGTGTACCTGGTGAAGACGGTGGACGTGTCGCTGTTCAGCAACCGCGCGGCAGGAGCGACCGCCACCGCCGGTGCCCCGCGCAAGGTAGAGCTGCTGGACATCGCCAATCCGACCGAGGCGAAGAAGCAGTTCGATGTCATCAACGAGATGCTGGCCGGTTCTGCTGCACCGGGTGCGGCCCTGCCCGGCGGCAGCGTACGCCTGGCCATGGCGAGCGCGCGTGCGGTGTCCCTGGTGGAGACCTTCCCGCGTCCACTGGTGATCGGCTATCTGGCATTCGACTACGAGATCCTGCCGGGCGGCAAGCTCAATGCGCCGGTGTCGACCTTTCTGACGCTGGAGGGGCACAAGCCGGTTGCCGGCAAGCCGATCGTCCCGTTCGAGGGTTGCGATGCGGACTGCGACGCGATCGAGCGCTGGCTCGATGCCGAGGACGCGAACTTCGATCGCCTGAAGCGCTGGCTCGGGCGGCGCGGCATCAATCTCGAGCCCTACCAGGTGCAGTTCGGCCCCTATTCCGAACTGCGTGCGCTGATCGTCAAGGAACTGATGGCCGGAAACTGAGGAGAGCCCCGATGGCAGAGAACGATTCGCATCCACCGATGCCCGACGTGCCGCGCGCGCAGGTGCATCGTGTGGTGCAGACCATGATGCGGGACACGCAGGTGCGCTGGGTGGCGATCGTGTTCCAGGACGCCAATGACACCGGCGACCTGTTCACGATCACGCCGTACGTGGCGGATCCGACCACGGGCGGGGCATAGGCGGCGCAGCCTGCGTCATCCCGGGTCTAAGTCATCGCGATGCAGGCCGGGTCCGGGCGTGCCCGTCAACGCTTGTACAGCCCCATGATGGTTGCCTTCGCGAGCGACTTGAAGTTGAGCTGGAAGCCGACGACTGCCGCCGACGTGTCCGCGGTCACCGCCAGCCTTGGCTCCGACACCGCATGCACCGTGAACAGATAGCGATGCGGATGATCGCCCGCCGGCGGGCATGGACCGCCATAGCCCGGCTTGCCGAAATCCGTGCGCACCTGCAGCGCGCCAGCCGGTAGTTTGCCCGAGCCCGGATTGCCGGCATCCAGGGGCAGTTCGTTGACCTGCGCCGGGATGTCGACCACGACCCAGTGCCAGAAGCCGCTGCCGGTCGGTGCATCCGGGTCGAAGCACGTGACGGCGAAGCTCTTCGTGCCGGCCGGCACGTCCTCCCAGCGCAGATGCGGCGAGCGGTTGCCGCCGCCGCAGCCGAAGCCGTAATCGGCCGAGAGGATATGGTCGGACGGCAGGTAGTCGCCGTCGCGAAAGCTGATGCTGGTGATGCGCATGCAGTCCTCCGATGGATGTCCGTCGTCATGTCTCACGTGCCCGATCCGGGACCATGCCTCGCGCACTCCCGGTGCGGTCTCGTGTACTCATGCTTGCCACAGTTCGCGCGTGTCGAGCCAGTGCACCGTGCCGCCTGAGCGTTCGACCTGTTTCACCATGTGCCGGGTCCCGCCGGGACCGTCGCCCCCTTCACCGTTCCACAGGCAGACGAACTGCACGCGTTCGGGTCCGAAGCGGCCCGCACGGGACAGCATCCATGCGTTGGCGCGCTCGTAGGCATTCGCGCCGTCGGCCAGGGGGCCGAGCTCCGCCGTTGCCGTCAGCAGGCGGCTGCGCGGGTCTCGCGTAGCGGCGTGGTAGCGCTCGCGCCACCGCGTTCCGGCGAAGTCGACGGAAGCGGCCAGGAATTCGGCCTCGTCGATCGGCAGGCAGATCTCCAGCGGCATCCCGCGCGCGAGCGCTGCTTCGGCGAAGAGCAGATCTCCGCCGCAGGCACCACCGCACACGCCCAGATCCGGCGCGCCGGCGCGCAGCGCATCGAGCGTGCCCTCGATCGCATTGCGTGCGATCGCCTCCTTCCCGGCCGGAAAGCGAGGCCGGGAACGGTCGTCGGCATCGATCATGTGGCCGCTGAACAGCAGCACCATGCGCGGCTCGTCCATCTCCCTCTCGCCTCGTGCAGCAATCGCCGATCGCCGCGAGTGTACAGCGCCACTGCGCGGCGCGCTTCCGGGAACGGCAGACCCGAGCCCGTGGACACGGTGCGCAACTGGCTCGACGCGCAGGTGCTCGACGAGGCGGGCTGGTCGGCGCCCTCAGCGTCGAAGATCGACGGCGAGTTGCCGCCCACCGGGGGCTTCGGTGAGCACGCCGTCGAGCATGCGCGCGTCCGCGCTCAGGCGCAGGATGCCGCGCAAGCTCACTGCGGGCTGGAACTGATAGCGCAGGTCGACCTCGATGCCATCGCTCACGATGCGGCCGGTGCCCGCGCGCCACACCTCGCGTGTCCCGTGGTGCACCTCCTCGATCTCGAGCGTCCCGCCGTCCTGGCGTACGCGCCACCGGCTGCCGTCGTCGAGCTGCCATTCTCCCGATAGATCCGGCATGCGGCTGGTGTACCAGCCCGCATATACCGCCCCGGCGATGCCGGCGAACAGCGCGAGCCACAGCAGGCCGCGCCGCCTCGCCTGCCGCGCGGCGGCGCCGGGGCCGTGCACCGAATCGCCGCCACGGCGCAGCGCCAGATCCGTCGACTCGTGCTCGACTGCGGCAATGAGCCTTTGCACGTCGCTGCTCCAGGAGCGATCCTCCAGCGCCAGGGCCTGGCGGCGGTGAAGTCGCGCCAGTTCCGCGGGCAACTCCGAGGTGCCGGGCATGGTCGCCCTCTGCAACAGCGCCGGAATTACGCGGATGTCACGTGCCAGTGCGGTCGCGATTTCGCGCCGGACGTAGTCGTCGGCATCGTGCAGGCGGGTGCCGTCGCTGCCGGACCAGGCCGGACCGATGAGCGCGATGAACACGTCAGTGGCGGCGAGCGCCGCGTCGAGCGCGCGCACGAAGTCCTCGCCTGGACGGATGTCGTCGATGTCGCGGAATACCGTGCCCGCGCCGAAGTGCATTTCCAGCGCGTCGGCCAGCCGGCCCGCGAAACCGGCCGCGTCCTCGCGCCGGTAGCTGATGAAGATTCTCGGCATGCGCGGAGAATGCCGAAATCCGCGCGGGGAGTCGAGGGCGATATGGTGATACGAGGATGCCTCGAGGCGACCGTTCTCATCCCGGCCAAACCACCGTCGCCCCGGCGAAAAGCCGGAGCCCAGCGCGAACCGACGGGTTCTCGCGATCGCAGGCTGGGTTCCGGTTTTCGCCGGAACGACGGAGAAATGGATTCCGGCTCTCGCCGGAACGAGAACACTCCGCCTCAGCGCTGCTTCGCCTTCTCCTGCACCGTTGGCTGGGACAATTCGCGCAGGATCGCGCGCACGCGCTGCACGCGCTCGGCGAGCTGCGGGTGCTTCTCCTCGACGCGCAGCCGATCCTGGCCGGACAGCTTGAAACTGCGGCGCGACTGGATGAGCTGGATGATGCGGGCCGGATCGATCGGCGGATCAGGCTGGAACTGCAGCACGATGGCCTCGGCGCTGGCGTCCACCTTCACCACGCCCAGCGGCGTCGATTCGATGCGCAGGCGGTGGCTGTCCACCAGTGCCTGTGTCGTCTCCCGCAGCAGGCCGAAGCGGTCGATCAGCTCTTCCTGCAGTGCCTGCAGCTCGTCCACGTGCTCGCAGTTGGCCAGACGCTTGTACAGCACCAGCCGCTCGTGGATGCTGGGGCAGTAGTCATCCGGCAGCAGGGCTGGCACGTGCAGATTGATCTCCGTGACCACCGCCAGCGGCTGCAGCAGGTCCGGCTCCTTGCCGGCCTTGAGCGATTTCACCGCGGCGTTGAGCATCTCGGTATAGAGGGCGAAGCCGACCTCCTGCATCTCGCCGCTCTGCGATTCGCCCAGCACCTCGCCTGCGCCGCGGATCTCGAGGTCGTGCATGGCGAGGAAGAAGCCCGCACCCAGCTCCTCCATCATCTGGATGGCTTCCAGGCGCTTCTTCGCGTTCGCCGTGACGGCACCTTCGTCGGGCGTGAGCAGGTAGGCATAGGCCTGGTGGTGGGAGCGGCCGACACGGCCGCGCAGCTGGTGCAGCTGCGCCAGCCCGAACTTGTCGGCGCGATTGATCACGATCGTGTTCGCGCTCGGTACGTCGATGCCGGTCTCGATGATCGTCGTGCACAGCAGCAGGTTGAAGCGCTGCTGGTAGAAGTCGCGCATCACCAGTTCGAGTTCGCGCTCGGGCATCTGGCCGTGACCGACGCGGATGCGCGCCTCGGGAAGCAGGTTCGTGAGCCGCGTCTCGACGTTGCGGATGGTCTCGATCTCGTTGTGCACGAAGTACACCTGACCGCCGCGCTTGAGCTCGCGCAGCACCGCCTCGCGCACCAGCCCGTCCGAATAGCGCTGCACGAAGGTCTTGATCGCCAGGCGCTTCTGTGGCGCGGTGGCGATCACCGAGAAGTCGCGCAGCCCCTCGAGCGACATCGCCAGCGTGCGCGGGATCGGCGTGGCGGTGAGGGTGAGCACGTCTACCTCCGCGCGCAATGCCTTCAGCCGCTCCTTGTGGCGCACGCCGAAGCGATGTTCCTCGTCGATGATCACCAGGCCCAGGTTGTTGAACTTCACCTTCTCCTGGATCAGCTTGTGCGTGCCGATGACGATGTCCACGCGGCCTTCGCGGATCGCCTGCAGCGTGGCGTCCTGCTCCTTCGAGGAGCGGAATCGCGACAGCTCCTCGATCTTCACCGCCCAGTCGGCGAAGCGGTCGCGGAAGGTCTGGAAGTGCTGCTCGGCCAGAAGCGTGGTCGGCACCAGCACGGCGACCTGCCTGCCGTCGGCCACCGCGACGAAGGCGGCACGCAGGGCGACCTCGGTCTTGCCGAAGCCGACGTCGCCGCACACCAGCCGGTCCATCGGCTTGCCCGAGGCGAGATCCTGCAGCACCGCGTCGATCGCCGCCTGCTGGTCGCGCGTCTCCTCGAAGGGGAAGCCCTCGGCGAAGGCCTCGTAGTCGTGCTGCCTGATGGGGAAGGCGTAGCCCTCGCGCGCCGCGCGCCGGGCGTAGATGTTCAGCAGTTCCGCCGCGGTGTCGCGCACCTGCTCGGCCGCCTTGCGCCTGGCCTTCTCCCACTGCCCGCTGCCGAGCTTGTGCAGCGGGGCGGCATCGGGCGAGGCGCCGCTGTAGCGCCCGATCACCTGCAGTTGCGATACCGGCACGTAGAGCCTGTCGTGGTCGGCGTACTCGAGCAACAGGAACTCGGTGCTGCCCTCGCCCAGGTCCATGTTCACCAGGCCCAGGTAGCGGCCGATGCCATGATGGATGTGTACCACCGGATCGCCGACCTTGAGCTCCGACAGATCGCGCAGGATGTTCTCGGCGACTGCCCGCGTCGCGGCGTCGCGGCGGTCGCGCGCGCGTGCGTGCGAGGCGTACAGCTCGTTCTCGGTGACGAAGGCCAGCCCGTCCACGCCGTCGATGAATCCGTTGGCAATCGGAGCCACGGTGAGCATCAGGGGGTCGGGGGCGGACTGCACGTCCGCGAACTTCTCGCGCGGCACCGGCGCGTGGCCGTGCTCGCTCAGATAGGACAGCAGCGTCTCGCGCCGTCCCAGGGTCTCGGCGCAGATCACCGCGCGGCCCGGATGCGCGCGCAGGAAGTCGCCGAGCCGGTGCAGCGGATGCTCGGCGCGCCGGTCCACCTGCACGGGGGGCAGCGCCGCGCTGCGCGCCGACTGGGCCTCGTCGGCGTCGGGCACGGCCAGCTCCACGCGCGCGAACGGCTTGAGCGCGCCGAGCAACTGGTCGGGCAGCAGGAACAGGTCACTGGGCGGGAGCAGGGGGCGGTCGCGATCACCGCGCAGCAGTTCATAGCGCGAGCGCGTATCACGCCAGAAGTCGTCGATCGCCCTGGCCACGTCCCCGTGCGTGCACACCACCGCGCCGCCCGGCAGATAGTCGGACAGCACTGCGGTCTCCTCGAAGAACAGCGGCAAGTAGTACTCGATGCCCGCGGGGAAGGTGCCGTTGCTGACGTCCCTGTAGATCTGGCGCTTGGACGGATCGCCTTCGAAGGCCGCGCGGAAGTTGCTGCGGAAGCGCGTGCGTGCCTCCTCGTCCGTGGGGAACTCGCGCGCCGGCAGCAGGCGCACGTCCTTCACCTTGTAGATCGTGCGCTGGCTGTCGACGTCGAAGGTGCGGATGCTCTCCACCTCGTTGTCGAGCAGGTCGATGCGGTAGGGCACCGCGCTGCCCATCGGAAACAGGTCGATCAGCCCGCCGCGATAGCTGTACTCGCCGGGCGAGACCACCTGCGACACGTGGCTGTATCCGGCCATGGTCAGCTGATGGCGCAAGGCCTCCGGGGCGATGGTCGCGCCCTGCGCCAGGAAGAAGCTGTACGCGCCCAGGAACCTGGCCGGCGGCAATCGGTACAGAGCAGTGGTAACGGGCACCAGCAGCACGTCGCACGCGCCGTGCGCCACCTGGTACAGCGTGGCGAGCCGTTCCGATACCAGATCCTGGTGCGGTGAAAAATTGTCGTAAGGCAGCGTCTCCCAGTCGGGCAAGAGGTGTACGCGCAGCGACGGGGCGAACCACGCGAGTTCGTCGAGCAGGCGCTGCGCATCGGCGGCCTGTCCAGTGACCACCGCGAGCAGCCTGCCCGGCTGCGCCAGGCGCGCGAGCGCCAGCGCATCGGCGGAGCCGTGCACATCGGTGATGCGGATGCGCTGGGCGGGGGCGGGGAGTCTGAACAAGGACGAAATCGACTGCGGAAAACGCGCAATTATAGTGGAGGCATCGGGCACACCCCGTTCCGGCTGCTCCGATCGCGAGCCGGGTCTAGCCAAGACAGAGAAGACCCCTGATCTGTTCGCGCTGGGCCCCGCCGTTCGCCGGGGCGACGGTGTGTCATCATCCCGGGGAACTCGTCATCCCGGGCAATTCGTCTTCCCGGCGCAAGCCGGGATCCAGCCAAGACAGAGAGCAGCCCCGTCTGTTTCGGCAAGCTCGCCTGACAACTCTCTATCCTATTCAACGAGGAAGTTCGATGTCTGCACCACACATCATCGGTTGGGGGCATACCCCCTTCGGCAAGCTCGACCGAGCCGACCTGGAGCAACTGTTTCGAGATGCGGTGAATCCCGCGCTGGAGCGCGCCGGCGTTGGGGGCGCGGACATCGACGGTATCTTCGTCGGCACCTTCAATGGCGGGTTTGTTCCTCAGGACTTTAGCGCGTCCTTGGCCGGTGTCGCCATGCCTGAGTTCCGCCACACACCCGCCGTTCGCGTGGAGAACGCTTGTGCCACCGGCTCTGCGGCTATCTGGGCAGCGCTGGACGCACTTCAAAGCGGGCGCGTCAAGCGCGCCCTTGTCGTTGGCTTCGAAAAGATGAACACGCTGCCGAGCGCGCAGATCGGCGAAGTGCTGCTGAAGTGCTCCTACGTGAAGGAAGAGGGCGGAAAGTCCGGTGGCTTCGCAGGCGTCTTCGGCGATATTGCCGCCAAGTACTTCGAGAGATTCGGCGACCAGTCCGACGCGCTCGCCGCCATCTCGGCGAAGAACCATCGAAACGGGGTGGACAACCCCTATGCCCATATGCGGCGTGACCTCGGGTTCGACTTCTGCCGCAACGTGTCCGAGAAGAACCCGCTGGTCGCCGGTCCGCTGAAGCGCTCCGACTGCTCGCTTGTGTCCGATGGCGCCGCGGCGCTGGTGTTGTCCATGGAGCCCCGGCCCGGCCACGGCGCCGTCCGCTGGCGCGCTCGCGCGCAGGTCAACGAGTTCCTGCCCTTGTCCCGCCGCGACCCCACGCGCTTTGAGGGGGCGGCCCTCGCGTGGTCACGTGGTCTGTACGAGGCCAACGTTTCGCTGAACGATCTCAAGGTCGTGGAGACGCATGACTGCTTCACCATCGCCGAATTGCTCGAGTATGAAGCCATGGGGCTGGCGCCGCATGGCCAGGGTGCCCGGATGATCCTGGACGGGGTGAGCGCCAAGGATGGAAGACTGCCTGTGAACCCCTCTGGGGGGCTGAAGTCCCGCGGGCATCCCATCGGAGCCACGGGCGTCTCGCAGCACGTGATGATGGCCATGCAACTGACTGGCGAAGCAGGTGCGATGCAGATTGCCGGCGCGGGGCTTGGCGCGGTCTTCAATATGGGTGGCGCAGCTGTCGCGAACTACCTGAGCATTCTGGAGGCGGCATGAACGCAGCGCGGGTGATGAACCTTGGCTCGCTGCTGCGTCAGACGGCACGGTTGTTCCCCGAACATGGCGGTGTCATTCAGGGCAACCAGCGGTGGATCTGGCGTGAAATTGATCAGCGCGTCGATGCCATGGTGTCCGCGCTGCGTGAACTCGGTTTGCGCAAGGGCGACAAGATCCTCGTGCAGTCGCGCAACAACCTCCAGCTCTTCGAGAGCTGCTGGGTCGCGTTCCGCCTCGGGTGCGTGTGGGTGCCGACAAACTATCGGTTGACGCCGCCCGAGGTCGCCTACCTGGGCGCGTCCAGCGGTGCCAAGGCCATGTTCTACGAGGCTGGCTTCTTCGAACATGTGGAGGCGGTCCGCGCTGCGTCGCCCGCTATCGAGCACGTGGTTTGCATCGGCTCGCCTCGTCAAGGCGAGCATGGGTACGAGGAACTCGTGGAGCGCCACCGTGGCGCGCGACCGGAGGCTGCCACCGTCGACTATGACGATCCACTCTGGTTCTTCTATACCTCCGGGACAACCGGAAAGCCGAAGGCCGGTGTGTTGACGCATGGTCAGATGGCGTTCGTGGTCACCAACCACCTGGCCGACCTGATTCCCGGAACCACCGAGCGCGATTGTTCTATTGCCGTCGCGCCACTGTCCCATGGTGCAGGGATCCACGCGCTGCTGAATGTGGCGCGGGGCGCGGCCACGGTACTGCCCCCGGGCGAGAAACTGGACCCGGAGGTCTTCTGGCAGCTCGTACAAACGCATCGTGTGAGCAACCTGTTCACCGTTCCCACGGTCGTCAAGATGCTGGTCGAGCATCCGTCCGTTGACAAGTACGACCACAGCTCGTTGCGGTTTGTCATCTATGCCGGTGCACCCATGTATCGGGCGGATCAGAAGCTTGCGTTGCAGAAGCTAGGCAAGGTGTTGGTCCAGTACTTCGGTCTGGGCGAGGTGACCGGGTGCATCACGGTCTTGGCTCCTGCAATGCACTCGGCCGACGACGATGATCCGAACGCGAATATCGGATCTTGCGGCCAGCCGCGCGTCGGCATGGAAGTGGCTATCCTCGACGAGCAATTGCAACACGTTCCGGTGGGCACGGTCGGTGAGATCTGCTGCAGGGGGCCAGCCGTATTCGCCGGATACCACGCCAATCCCGACGCGACGCGGAAGGCGCTGCGGGGTGGCTGGTTCCACACCGGAGATCTCGGTCGTCTCGACGACCGGGGACTGCTGTACATCACCGGCCGCGAGTCGGACATGTATATCTCCGGCGGGTCCAACGTGTATCCGCGGGAAGTGGAAGAGATTCTGCTGATGCATCCCGGTGTCGCCGAGGTGGCAGTCCTGGGGGTGCCAGATTCGAAGTGGGGCGAGGTCGGTGTCGCAGTCGTCGTTCGAAAGGAAGGGGCGCAGCCAGTCGCCGACGAGGAGCTGCTGAAGCACCTCGATGGCCGTTGCGCGCGCTATCGCTGGCCGAGGCAGTTCTTCTTCTGGGACGGGCTGCCGAAGTCCGGCTACGGCAAGGTGACCAAGAAAGACGTGAAGCGGATCCTCATGGAGCGCGGCGATATCCACGAGGTAGCGTGATGGACGTCGGGATCGTTGGCCGGGAGCGATGGGGCTGGGTGTGGCGCGAACGCTCCTGACCAAAGGGTTCCATCCCATGCTGGCCCTTCCGTTGGAGGAAGTGTTGCGCTATCCGTGGGCATTATGCGATCCGGCGATATGCGAAGGCCATGCACCTCAGGTCGATCGCGTTCTGCATCGACACGAGCAAAGACCGCTGATAGCGAAGCGTGTTGCCTCCAATGAAGAGAGCAGCCCTGTCTGTTTGCGCTGGGCCCCGGCGTTCGCCGGGGCGACGGTGTTGTCATCATCCCGGGGAACTCGCCATCCCGGTGCAAGCCGGGATCCAGCGTAGACAGAGAGCAGCCCTGTTTGCTCCCCTGGATCTGCTTCGCTGGACCGCCTTCCCTGGATCGGCTTCTCAGCATCCGGCTCGGCGATAATGCGGGCTTTCCATCGCTGCGCAGGCATCCATGCCCGCTCATGTCGCCCTCGTCCCCGCCGCCGGCAGCGGGTCGCGTATCGCTGCCGGGATCCCGAAGCAGTACCTGCCGCTCGCCGGGCGGCCGGTCCTGTGGCACACGGTGCATGCGCTCGCCTCGGTCCCGCGCGTGGCGCACGTCTGGGTCGTGCTGAGTGAACGGGACGAGTGGTTCGACGGCCACGACTGGCGGGCGTTGCAGGGCCGGATCAGCGCGTTGCGCTGTGGCGGGTCCTCGCGCGCGGCCTCCGTTCTGGCCGGGCTTCGAGGCATGCACGCCGAGCCCCGCGACTGGGTGCTGGTGCACGATGCCGCACGCCCCTGCGTGACGCGGGCGCTGATCGATCGGCTGATCGACGAGGTCGGCGAGCACGACGCGGGCGGTATCCTGGCGCTGCCGGTGGCCGACACGCTCAAGCGTGCCGGCGCCGATGGCGCCCGTATCGACCATACCGTGCCACGCACGGGACTGTGGGCGGCGCAGACTCCGCAGATGTTCCGCCATGCGATGCTGTGCCGCGCCCTGGAGGAAGGACCGCTGGAGGACATCACCGACGAGGCGAACGCAATGGAGCGGATGGGCGTGCAGCCGCGCCTGGTGCCGGGCAGTGCCGTGAATCTGAAGGTCACCCTGCCCGCCGACCTCGCGCTGGCCGAACGCATGCTCGGACACGGCGACCACTGAAGGAGGCAGGATGTTCAGGATCGGACAGGGATTCGACGTGCACGCGCTCGTGCCCGGGCGCAGGCTCGTGATCGGCGGCGTGCACATTCCATGCGAGCGCGGCCTGCTCGGCCACTCCGACGGGGACGTGCTGCTGCACGCCATCTGCGACGCGCTGCTCGGCGCCGCCGGGCTGGGCGATATCGGCCGGCACTTCCCCGACAGCGACGCGCAATATCAGGGCGCCGACAGCCTGGAACTGCTGCGCGAGGTCGGTGCGCGCGTGCGGGCGCTGGGCTGGACCATCGGCAACGTGGACGCGACCGTCATCGCACAGGCGCCGAGGATGGCCTCTCACATTCCTGCCATGGTGCAGGCGATCGCCGGGGCGTTGGCGCTGCAGCCCGGGCAGGTGAACGTCAAGGCCAAGACCACCGAGCGGCTGGGCTTCACCGGCCGCGGCGAGGGCATCGCCGCCGATGCGGTGGCGCTGATCCAGCGTGGCGGATGATCGCGCCGTGACCGGCAGCGCGCGCGTGTTCTTCGCGCTGTGGCCGGACGAGGCAGTGCGCCGCGCGCTGCACGGCGCGGCAAGTGCCCTGCACCGGGTGCTGTCCGGGCGTGCGACGCGCGCGCCGTCGATACACATGACGCTGCTGTTCCTCGGTGACGTCGAGGAACCGCGGCTCGAGGCGCTGCACGACTGTGCAGGCGGACTGAAGGTGGAGTCGTTCTCGATGTCACTGGATCGGGCGGCCTGCTGGCGACATAATCGGATCGCATGGGTGGGGCCGACGGTCACGCCGCCGGCGCTGGAGGATTTCGTGACACGGCTTCGCGCCGCGGTGGCGCAGGCCGGATTCGTCTTCGACCGCAAGGCGTTCGCGCCGCACGTCACGCTCGTGCGCAATGCCACGTGCCGACCGATGGACGAAGCGATTGCCCCGATCGAGTGGGCGGTGAGCGGCTTCGTCCTGGTCCGGTCGCGGCTCGACGCGTCCGGATCGCGTTACGAGACGATCGGCAGCTGGGCAGGAGCGCAAGCGTGAACCGACCCGAGCCGAAGGAGGAATGATTGGTCGTACTGTTCTACAGCGATATCGACGATCCCCGGCCATGGCGGGCGGCGCTCGCCAGGGCACTTCCCGAGCTGGACTTCAGGGTGTGGCCGGACATCGGACGCCCGGAGGAAATCGACTACGCACTGGTGTGGAAGCCACCGGGCGGCATGCTCGCGTCGCTTCCCCGTCTCAAGGCCATCCTCTCGCTCGGCGCGGGGGTGGATCACCTGTTCCTCGATGCCCAGCTGCCAGCCGGGGTGCCGATCACGCGCATGGTGGACGCCGGGCTCGCACCGCAGATGTCCGAGTACGCGATGTATGGCGTGCTGCACTTCCATCGCTGCATGGACCGCTACGCGATCATGCAGCGGGAAGGACTGTGGAAGCAGCTGCCCGCGATTCCGCCCGCGCAGCGCACGATCGGCGTGATGGGACTGGGTGTACTGGGCGGGGACTTCGCCTGCAAGGCGCAGGTGATGGGCTTTCACGTGATCGGCTGGAGCCGGCGCGCGCACGGCCTGGAAGGCGTGGGCGAATACCACGGTGCGGACGGGCTGGCGGCTTTTCTTGCCGCGACGCAGATCCTGGTGAATTTCCTGCCGCTCACGCCGGAGACGCACGGCATCCTGGATCGCGCCCTGTTCGCGCGGCTGCCGCGCGGTGCCTTCCTCGTCAACCTGGCGCGTGGCGGCCACCTGGTGGAGGACGATCTGGTCGCCGCGCTCGATTCCGGCCAGCTCGGCGGCGCGATGCTCGACGTGTTCGTGCAGGAGCCGCTGCCCGAAGGGCATGCGTTCTGGAGACATCCCAGGATCGTGGTGACCCCGCACATCGCCGGCCTGGCCATCGCCGAGCTGATGGTCGAGCAGGTGGTCGACAATATCATGCGCCTGGAGCGGGGCGAGACGCCCACGGGGCTGGTGGATCGCAGGCGCGGGTACTGACGCCTTGTCGGAAGGATTCGTCAGCGATGGACCGGTGTGGCGAAGGGCCTGTTCTGCCAAACGATCGGGCTCTACTCCACCTTGCCGTAGAGCCGGAACTCGTACCCCGTCACGGCGCCGCTGCTGCCGCTGTGGTTCTCGAGCGAACGCAGCTTCAGGTACTTCGCCTTCACCGGCGCGAAGCGGAACTCCTGGTAGGGGTTCTTCATGATGCGGATGTTCTGCGTGGTGAATACACCGATGGACTCGAACGGCCCGCCAGGTGCGTTTGACGCGAGCAGCTCGAAGTCGCGCAGGTTGTTGTCGCTAGTGCTGGGGATGAGCACCGCGAACGTGTCGAAGCTCGCCGCATGCCCGTCCTTGAAGCCGAACACCGCTTCGCCGGAATCCACCCAGGCGTAGGTCTCCTCCTTTCCGTCGATCGTCTGGCTCCAGCGCTCGTGGGAGGCGGTGACGATCTCGCCCCCTTCATTCGGGGACAGGAGATTGGTGCGGCCGCCCGCCGCGGGCGAACGCGGCACTGCCTCGCCGGCGGCGGAAGGTGCCAGGGTCGGAGCAGCCGCAGACTCCGGAGGAGCGTTCGCGCTCTGCCCGCCCGAGGGAGATTCCCGTGGTGGGAGCGTCGCGCCGTCCTGTTCCGCGCGATCGCCCGTCCAGCGCATGGCGACCGTGGCGACGATGCCGATGGCACCGACCAGCGCCATGATCTTGAGCAGCGTCAGCCTGGAGGGCTGCGTGGGCGGAGGCAGCTTGAAGCTGTCCTGACGTACGCTGGACGTGCCCTGCAGCAGACCCTCGATCGCCGCGAGCAGCTTGCGGAACTCCGGGTGGTCGGCGCTGCCCGACCAGTCGCTCAGATCCGCGGCCTGGATGCGCCTGAACTCGATCGGCGGCGGGACGGCCTCGATCGTTGCCGGCACCAGCTTGCTCTGCGCCACGCCTTCCGCGGCCTCGGTCTTCACCCAGTTCGACTTCACCGAGTCGGAGGACCACAGCACCAGCACACACCTGGCGGCCTGCAGCGCTTCCTGGATCACCTCGTCGAATACCCGTCCGGGAGGGATGGTGCGATCCCACCAGACGCTGTATCCGCGTTCGGCCAGCGCGTCGGCGAGCACCCGTGCGCGTTCCCGGTCCGCATTCGCGTAGCTGATGAAGATATCGGCCATGCGCCTCTCCGGCAGCTGTCTCGGTCGCGGAATTCTACGCTCCGGCCTGCGCACCCGGAACGTCGGCGCAGCGGTGCGAAGGCACCGGGTACACTATGTCTTTCCCAGGCATTCGACAGCGCACCCAGGAGAGCACATGGCGAACAAGATGCATTCCAACTACATCGCGGGCGAGTGGGTCGAAGGCACCCAGGTCACGCGGGACATCAATCCGTCGGATGTGAACGACCTGGTGGGCGAGTACGCGCAGGCCGACGCGGCGCAGACCGACCGCGCCGTGGCCGCGGCGCATGCGGCGGCGCCGGCTTGGGCGGCGTTCAACGTGCAGGCACGCGCCGACATGCTGGACAGGATCGGCAACGAGATCCTCGCCCGCAAGGACGAACTGGGCACGCTGCTCTCGCGCGAGGAAGGCAAGACCCTGCCGGAGGGTACCGGCGAGGTCGTGCGCGCCGGCAACATCTTCAAGTTCTTCGCCGGCGAGGTGCTGCGCCGGACCGGTGAACTGGTGCCGTCCGTGCGGCCGGGCATCGACGTCGAGATCACCCGCGAGAGCGTCGGGGTGGTCGGCATCATCTCGCCGTGGAACTTCCCGGCGGCCATTCCGGCCTGGAAGGTCGCCCCCGCGCTCGCCTACGGCAATTGCGTGGTGTTCAAGCCTGCCGACCTGGTGCCGGGATCGGCATGGGCGATGGCGGAGATCATCGCGCGCGCGGGTCTGCCCGCCGGTGTGTTCAACCTGGTGATGGGGCGCGGCAGCGTGGTGGGCGAGGCGATCATCTCGGACCCGCGCGTGGACGCCATCAGCTTCACCGGCTCGGTGGACACCGGGCGCAAGGTCGCGGCCAAGGCGGTTGCCGGCATGAAGAAGATCCAGCTGGAGATGGGCGGCAAGAATCCGCTCGTCGTGCTCGACGATGCCGACATCAAGATCGCGGTCGAATGCGCGGTCAACGGCGCCTACTTCTCCACCGGCCAGCGCTGCACCGCCTCGTCGCGCCTGGTGGTGACCAAGGGCATCCACGACCGCTTCGTGGAGGCGATGAAGGAGCGCCTGAAGTCGCTGGTGATCGACAACGCGCTCAAGCCCGGCGTGCACATGGGCCCGGTGGTGGACAAGAACCAGCTGAACCAGGATCTGTTCTACATCGAGGAAGGCAAGAAGGAAGGCGCGATGCTGGCCTACGGTGGCAACCTACTGAAGCGCGAGACCGAGGGCTTCTACCTCGAGCCGGCGCTGTTCACCGAGACCCGCAACGACATGCGCATCAATCGCGAGGAGGTGTTCGGCCCGGTCGCCACCGTGATCGCGGCGAAGGACTACGACGAGGCGCTCGCGATCGCCAACGACACCCAGTTCGGCCTGGCATCGGGCATCGTCACCGGCTCGCTCAAGCACGCGGCCCATTTCCGCCGCAACAGCCAGGCCGGGATGGTGATGGTCAACCTGCCGACCGCGGGCGTGGACTATCACGTGCCGTTCGGCGGCCGCAAGGGATCGAGCTACGGACCGCGCGAACAGGGCCGCTACGCCGCCGAGTTCTACACCACGGTGAAGACGGCGTACGTGCTGGCCGGGTGAGAATTTCGCCGCCCCGACGGAACAAGAGCCTGCCCGGGAGTGTTTTGGTCCGGGGCCGGGGCCCAGCACAAACAGAACAGGGCTTCATTCAACCATGACTGATCTCGCCAAGACCGAACGTTCCCGCGTCAAGCGCCTGCACGAGCGCGGCCGCTACGACTTCGAGAGCGTGGCGCGCATCCTCGACAGCGGTTTCATCTGCCACGTCGGCTACGTCATCGACGGACGCCCCTACGTCACGCCCACCAGCTACTGGCGCGAGGGCGAGCACGTCTACTGGCACGGCTCGAGCGCCTCGCGCATGCTGCGCAGCGCGCAGGACGAGACCGACGCGTGCCTGACCGTCTCCCTGATCGACGGCCTGGTCCTCGCGCGCTCGGCCTTCCACCACTCGATCAACTACAGCTCGGTGATGCTGTTCGGCAAGGCGGTCAAGGTCGAGGATCCCGACCACAAGCTGCAGGCGCTGGAGAACTTCGTCGAGCGCATGTATCCCGGGCGCTGGGCACAGCTGCGCCCGGCGAACGCGCAGGAGCTCAAGGCCACCACGGTCATGGCCATGGCCATCGAGGAGGGCGCGGCGAAGATGCGCACCGGAAACCCGGTGGACGACGACGAGGACTACGGCTGGCCGGTGTGGGCGGGCGTGGTGCCGCTGCGCACCGTCGCCGGCGTCCCGGCCGACGATGGTCGCGTGCCGGCGGACGCACCGGGCCAGCCCGCGGTCGCGGGATTGCGGCACCTGGGGATCGATCCGGCCTGACGCGCGGCGCCACGGCCGGTTGCCGTGCGAGAAGAAGACATCATCGATGAGCGCAGCGCCCCTTCGCACTTCCAGTCATGCCCTGTTGTCGGTGTTCGCCGCCAACGGCATCGACCGCGTATTCCTCGTGCCCGGCGAGAGCTATCTGGGCATTCTCGACGCGCTGTTCGACTTTCCCGGGATCGACGTGGTGACGTGCCGCCACGAGGCCGGCGCCGGCTTCATGGCCTGTGCCGACGGACGGCTCACGCGCCGGCCGGCGGCGGTCCTGGTCAGCCGCGGGCCGGGCGCGTCCAACGCCGCCATCGCCGTGCACACGGCGCAGCAGGACGCCATCCCCCTGATCCTGGTGGTGGGGCAGGTGCCCACGGCCGACCTGCGCCGCGAGGCCTTCCAGGAGATCGACTACGGCAGGATGTACGGCAGCATCGCCAAATGGGTGGTGGAGGCCACTGCCCCGGAGCAGCTGCCCGAACTGGCCTTCAAGGCGATCCGCGTCGCGACCTCCGGTACGCCCGGGCCGGTGGTGCTGGTGATCCCGGAGGACATCCAGCAGCAGGCGCTGGCGTTCGATCCCACCGGCTGGATGGCGGGCGATGCCGTGCCGGCATTGCCGCAGGCGGCAGCGCTCGCCCAGCTGCGCACCCTGCTCGAGGATGCCCAGCGCCCGCTGCTGATCGCCGGGGGCAGCTTCGACCGGCCCGGAGGACGTGAGGCGCTGTGCGAGTTCGCTCACGCATGGCAGCTGCCGGTGGCACTTTCGTTCCGGCGCCAGGACCTGTTTCACGCCCACGATCCACTGCACGTGGGCGACCTCGGCCTCGCCAATCCGGCGCATCAGATGGCTGCCTTGCGGGACAGCGACCTGATCGTGGCCCTGGGCACACGCATGGGGGACATCACCACTCAGAGCTATACCTTCCCGGATCTGCCGCGTCCGCGCCAGCGCTTCGTGCACTGCTACCCCGACCCGCATTTCGTCGGCCAGCACTTCGTGCCCGACCTGGCCCTGGTGTGCGACCCGGTGCTGGTCGCGCAGTCCTGCCTGCCGGCACGGCCGCCGGCGGCCGCCGGAAGGGCAGAGTGGCTGGAGCGCCTGCGCGGCATCCACCAGGACATCGCGCGCTGGCCCGATGCCGTGGCGGGCGAAGGCGTCGAGTTCGGCGAGGTGGCCCGCGCGCTGGCCGAGCGCGCGTCCCCGGAAACCATCGTGTGTGTGGATGCCGGCACCTTCGCTGCCCCGGTCTATCGCCATTTTCCGTTTGCCTTTCCGCAGCGGCTGATGGCGCCCCTGTCCGGTGCAATGGGCTACGGTGTGCCGGCCGCCATCGCCACGCAATTGCGTCTGCCCGACGCAAGCGTCGTGTGCCTGGTCGGCGACGGCGGCTTCCTGATGACGGGCAACGAGATGATCGCCGCGGTCGAACGGCGTCTCCCGATCCTGTTCGTGGTCTCGAACAACGATTGCTACGGATCGATCAGGCTGCACCAGCAGCGCCACTATCCGGGCCGGACCGTGGGAACGTCGCTCACCAATCCCGATTTCGTGCAGCTCGCGCGCGCCTTCGGCGTACAGGCCGAACGGGTAGAGCACGCGCAGCAGGTCGGCCCGGCGCTCGAGCGCGGCCTGGCGCACGAGCTACCGTATCTGATCGAGGTGGCGAGCCGCCTGTCCGGTGCGCCGCCGCGCGATATGTAGCGCGCGTGAGCGCGTCAGCGAAGGAGGCTTTATGCGGAACCGGTCGTCCCTGTTGCTGCTTGCGGGTGTCATGTCGATCCAGGTCGCCTTTGCCCAGGCGCCTGCGCCGGATATCGCCGCGGTCGAGGCGCAGACCCGCCGGGTCGAGGTTGCCCTGGTGCGCCTGCAGGCCGAGCAGCAATCGCTGTATCAGCAGTTCCAGATGATCCAGGGACTGCGCGACGGCCTGCTGCGCGAGATGCAGCAGGCGACGCAGATATACACGCCGGAGGCGACCCCGCCCAGCTACGACGAGATGATCGCGCGCCGGACCGGGCGCGAGGATCGCCTGAACGGCTACACCGATGAGCTCGATCGGCTGTATGACCGATATCGGGAGATCGAGGACCTCAAGCGTCCGCTGCTGGAGGAGCTGAGCGCGCTGGCACGGGCGCGGTAGGGATCGCTGGGAATTTCACGGTTCGGGATGCGCGGCCGGCGCGCGGCTTGTCCCCGCACGTTGGAATTCCACCGACGCTGCCAAGGCAATCGTTACCTGCATCCGGATCAATAGCGAAGCCGGAGGAAATGCGCTAGCGTATGTCCTGGCTATACTATAACCCGTCACATGCCATTGCTCGGCGCGTCGTTGGACCTGCGAGCCGCAGATGTCGTGTGGATAGAACAAGACGGGCGGTCTTGGACAAATTCGACAGGATCTATCGGCTCCATCAGATCTTGGCAGGCAGGCGAACGCCTGTTGCAGTGCAAGATCTGATGGAGAAGCTCAACTGCTCGAAGGCGACGGTCTATCGCCTGATCGAGCTCATGCGCGACTTCCTCGGCGCGCCGATCGAGTCCGATCCCGAACTCGGCGGCTTCCGGTACGTGCCGACACCAAACGGTCGCGCCTACGAGCTGCCCGGCCTGTGGTTCACCGCGCAGGAACTGCAGGCATTGATGGTGTTCGACCGCCTGCTGGAAAACCTCGAGCCGGGGCTGCTCAGCGAGCATCTCGCGCCGTTCTCCAGGCGCCTCGCCGAGCTCCTGCACAACAAGCGTCTCGGGCTGAGCGAGGCTGCCCATCGCATCCACCTCGTCGGCATCGCCACGCGTCCGACCAGCGACTCGTTTCGTGTCCTGGCCGGCGCCACCCTGCAGTGTCATCGACTGAAATTCGCCTATCACTCACGCGGCAAGGACGAGAAGCGCGAACGCCTGGTTTCGCCCCAGCGCCTCACACGCTACCGCGACAACTGGTACCTGGATGCCTGGGATCACCAGCGAAACGACCTGCGCAGCTTCGCCGTCGACCGTATCACCCGCGCGATCGAGCAGGACGAGGCGGCGGAGGAAATCCCGATTGAGCGGCTGGATGAACACTTCGCCAGCAGCTACGGCATTTTCGGCGGCAAGGCGAACAAGACGGCAGTGTTGGTGTTTTCGCGCGAGCGCGCCCGCTGGGTCGCGGACGAGCGCTGGCATCCTCAGCAGATCGGGCAGTTCCTGACCGATGGCCGTTACGAATTGCGTATTCCCTACCGGGATGCCCGGGAATTAATCATGGACGTCCTGCGGCATGGGGCGCAGGTGGAAGTGGTTGCGCCGCAGGGGTTGCGGGAGGAGGTGCGGCGAGCGTTGAGGGCAGCCATGGACTCGTATGGAGAGACATGAGGCGGGACAAGCGCGATGGATCTTCGGGAGGTACAAGGCTTGGAGGTCTCACGATTTGAGACTGGGGCGTCGAATAATTGACGCCAAGAGGGCTGATTGGCCATCTGGGTTCAGATGTAGTGCTGGCACCTACAAGTATGGTTTGAGCCCTGTTTTGATATTTGTATTGCAATCTGCGGTTAGCAGACGAGTCAACGCTATGACGAGTTCCCAGTGCAATAAATGACAGCGTCCAGCGTGTGTTCCGTAGGGCAACTGGGAGTCAAGTATCACTCCCATTATCAGGACGTGTCGCAGGAAGGTGAGTGAGGAGGAGCGCATGGCTGGTGCATCAATCCGGGTGGATCTCTTCAACCCAGGGCAGGAACGATCGATCGACGCGCAGCCGCGTGGTGGCGAGGTAGGTCATCGTGGTGAATAGCCCTCAGAACGAGTTTCCTGCTTGGTTCACGCGCTTCGCGTCGAGGCAAGACGGCGCCGCGATAGCGCCGAGAGAATGGCAGGAGGCGCTCGCCCGGGACGAGTCTCCGCGCTCGCGCGTCATCAGGATCCCTACGGGTTACGGAAAAACACTCGGCGTGCTCGGTGCGTGGCTCTATCACCGAGTCGAGCGCAAAGACGATCGCTGGCCGCGCCGCCTCGTCTGGACGCTGCCGATGCGCGTGCTCGTCGAACAGACCGCAGACGAGGTTCGCAGGTGCCTCGATCGACTGCACCTGCTCTGGCAACCCAATACGGATCATCGGGGGAAAGTTGGGGTACATCTCCTGATGGGTGGCGTCGACCAAGTTGGAGAGTGGAATCTCTATCCCGAAGAGCACGCGGTCTTCATCGCGACGCAGGATATGGCGCTCTCGCGCGCGCTCAACCGTGGCTACGCGGCGCCTCGCGCCCGCTGGCCGATGGAATTCGGCCTCCTCAGCCATGACGTGCTGTGGGTACTCGACGAGGTGCAGCTCATGGACGTCGGGCTCGCGACGAGCGCTCAGCTTCAGGCCTTCTTCGACGATGACGCGGAGGCGGGCCGCTCCCTCAGGCCGAGGCTAAGCTGGTGGATGAGCGCGACGCTCCAGCCGGATTGGCTGAAGAGCGTGGACACAGAAGCGCTTCACGCTGCCTGGACAACGAACCCCACGACGCTCTCGCCCAACGCGCTCGGCGCTGGTCTTGCGATCATCAAGAAAGCGCTCGAGATCGAAAATATCGCAGCGAACGATAGCGCTGTGTTTGCGAGATCCATCAAGGATGTACACGAGAGGTCGCCGGAGAACGGAGAGTATGGGCGGATCACGCTGGTCGTTTGTAATACGGTCGACCGGGCCACACGCACCTACGAGGCGCTCGAGAAGCTTGGCGTCACGAGTGATCTTCGACTGGTTCACAGCCGCTATCGTCCCCATCAGCGCGCCGCGTGGAAGACAGAGTTTCTCGGCAGAGAGGCATGCAAGCAAGGCGTCGATCGCATCATCGTCGCGACCCAAGTAGTCGAGGCGGGCGTGGACATCAGCGCGACAACCCTCGTCACCGAGCTCTCGCCGTGGTCGAGTCTCGTGCAGCGCTTCGGGCGCTGCGCGCGATACGGTGGTTCGGGAAGCATATTGGTGGTCGAACGTGGTCACGATGACAAGACAGCGCTGCCGTATTCACCAGAGGAACTCCAAGCTTCAAAGTGGGCTATTGGTGGCCTCGCAGCGAAGGCGGGGGACGTTAGTATTGCCACCATCGAGGCATTCGAGAAGGGACTGACCGACGAGCAGCGCAAGCAACTTTATCCGTATCAGCCCAAGCAGCTCCTCCTGCGCCGTGAGCTCGACGAACTCTTCGACACGACGCCTGATCTAACGGGCGCCGATATCGACGTCAGCCCCTTCATTCGCAGCGGCGACGAGCGCGACGTGTCGGTGTTCTGGCTCGACGTTCCACCAGCGAAGCGAGGAGAGCACGCGCCTGCGCCTTCGAAAGACCGCAAGCCCTCGCGCGAGGAGCTGTGCAGCATACCGTTCCTTGCGGCGCGAGATTGGCTATGCGGCAAGACAACGAAGGAGAAGCCCGCGTCACGCCTCTTGCCCTCACGTCGTGCTTGGGTTTGGGATTGGATCGAGGGCGAGTGGAAGGTAGCGGAGCGGGTGACGCTCATTCCTGGCGCCGTCATCTGCGTGGCCGCCGACACTGGCGGCTATCGTGACGACCGAGGTTTCGATCCGGAATCCAAGGCTCTGGTAACTGTTTTGAGCGCACCCACGCAGGCGGCGCAAGACGCCGCCGATAATCTCGAAGACACCGAGGAGCTAAGCGCGACGACGACCTACAGGACGATCGCGACCCACAACACCGAGGTCGGACAGCTCGCGATGCAGATCGCGGTGGACCTCGTGCCCAAACGCATCGCAGAGTTGATCGAACTCGCAGGCCGCTGGCACGACCTCGGCAAGGCGCACCCTGCCTTCCAGGCGGTCATCGTGACGCGAGGCCCATATCGGGCGCGCGTCGACCTCGCGAAGGCACCTGATGGTGCTTGGCAGACACCGTGCGTGTATCGGAGCGCGAATGGCGAGATTCGTCGAGGTTTCCGTCACGAGTTGGCGAGCTGTCTCGCACTCTTTGCGTTACTGCAGAGATACGAGCCCACTCATTCAGCGTTGCTCGGCCCGTGGGTAGAGGCGCTCGCGCTCCTGGGCGAAGGTGAAGTGCCCGTGCCGGTCGCGGAAGGATCGGAACCGACGAAACTTGAAAAGCAGGTTCTCTCGTGTACCGCCGCGGAGTTTGATCTTCTCGCATATCTGGTGCTCTCGCACCATGGGAAGGTGCGCGTCGCGTTGCATGCGGGACCGAAAGATCAGGAATACGTCGCGCGTGACGATCGAGGCCTGCCGATCCGAGGTGTGCGAGAAGGCGATACGCTCCCGGCGATCTCGCTTGATGGCGTGAGCTCGCTTCCGGCGCTCTCACTCACCCTTGCTCCTGCCGCGCTAGGCCTTTCGCCACTCACGGGGCGGAGCTGGCGCGACCGGACTGTTGCGCTTCTTCGCACACACGGCCCCGGTTCGCTTGCATACCTGGAAGCAATCCTCATTGCTGCCGATAGGCGCGCCTCCAAGCTTACAGACCCCGATCCACTGCTCGCCGCTGCGATGACGGAAGGTTTCAGATGACAATCCACTTTCATCACCTTCAGGGTTGCGCGCCAACCCCACTCGCCCACTACCTGAAGGCGATCGGTATCCTGAGGCTCGTCGCGCAGCAGAAGGACCCCGACGTCCGCGGTTTCTGGCGCGACCAGCACTTCTGTTTGCTGACGACGCTCGATGAGGCCGCGCTCGAAGCATTCTTCCTCGATGAGTACGCGCCCACACCCTTTGTATCTCCGTGGAACAAGGGGTCAGGCTTCTATGCCGAGAACGACAAGGGGCTCGGCCCCATCGAGAGATCGAAAGCTCCTCGTTTCGAGCTGTTCCGTCGAGGGATAGTCGAGGCGCGAGCGCCGCTTGATGGCATCACTAGAGCCGACGCGGAGGTGCGGCGGCTCAAGGATCAGACCAAGGCCAAGAAGGGGGCTAAACCGGCTCGCTCGAAGGATGATCCTGACTATAAGAAGGAACTCGCCTCCGCCGAGCGTGAATTCAAGAGTCTCAAGGCGGATCTCTATGGACCTTTCGCGCTTGTGTGGCGAGGATCTCATCGCGACTGGATGGACGCCGCGATGGTGCTGTCTCCGGAAGGCGAGCCGTCGTGGCCAGCATTGCTCGGGACGGGCGGTAACGACGGGCGACTGGATTTCACCAACACCGCGATGCAGCGTCTCGGAGATCTGTTTGATCTTGATTCAGTCAACGGTGTTCGCAATCCGACGACGAAGGCGTTGTTAAAGTCCGCGTTCTATGAGACACCATCGGCGGCGCTGCTGGACGCAGCCGTTGGTCAATTCCTTCCCGGTTCGGCAGGTGGGGCGAACGGAACAACCGGCCCTGATGCGGAGAGCCGGATCAATCCCTGGGACTTCGTCCTCATGCTCGAAGGCGCGATTGCCTTTCGTGGTCAAGCGACACGAAGGCTGGGTGCGCGGGATATGCGTGCGGCGATCCCGTTCGCGGTGGCCTCGCAAGCCGTTGGCCACGCCACGCGCGGAAAAGAGAAAGACGCACGCGGTGAGCAGTGGATGCCACTCTGGGAGCGTCCAGCGAGCTGGCAGGATGTGAGCGCGCTCTTCGGAGATGGACGTGCGCAGCTTGGTCGCACGTCGGCGCGGCGCCCGCTCGATTTCGCCAGAGCGATCGCGAGGCTCGGCGTCGCCCGTGGGCTCGCTGGTTTCGTCCGCTACGGCTATCTTGAGCGGAACGGCCAGAGTAACCTCGCCGTGCCGCTGGGCCGAATCGAGGTTGCGGCCCACCCGCGCGCTCGATTGATCGATGAGATCGAGGGCTGGCTCGATCGCCTGCAGCGCGAGGTGAATGACGCGCCCGCACGATTCTCTGCGTTGGTGGGTGTGCTCTCGGACTCTGTGTTCGATGTGCTCACGCGAGAAGCCGAATCAACGCGATGGCAGTCGGTTCTTGTAGCGATCGGTGAGGTAGAGCGGGTTCAGGCGAGTGGAACCGCGTTCAAAGCCGGTCCGTGCCCGACGTTGTCTCCAGGCTGGCTCGACGCTGCGGCGAATGACTCTCCCGAGTGGCGGCTTGCCGTATCGCTCGGGAGCGCGGCGCGTGGATATAGAAATGGACGCCCTTTCGACTCTGTGCGCGCCCACGCGCTACCGATCGATCCGAAGAAGGGCTGGAGCTACGCGATTGGTGCCGACAAGCGGTTGATCAATGATCCGCGTGTCGTGATGACAGGACGCGATCCGCTGGGTGATCTTATCGCGCTCGTCGAGCGCCGTTTCGTCGAAGCTTCGCAAGCAGGAAGCGGAACGCTCCCGCTCGTTGCGCACTTTGGCGCGGGCGCGAGGCTCGATGATCTCGCGCGATTTCTTGCCGGTGAGGTCGACGTGGAGCGCGTCGTCGCGCTCGGACGCTCGCTGATGACAATAGACTGGAAGTGCGTCCAGCTGCCTCGCGTGCGCGTCGATTCGCGCGGCGACCGCGCCGACGAGGCGTGGGAGGCGCTGCGTTTGTGCGCGCTTCCGTTCCCAGTTCGCGCGCGAACGATCGCGACCGAGCCCGCGATGTTCAGGCGGCTTGCGTGCGGCGATGCTGCAGGAGCGGTTGAGCTCGCGCTGCGTCGACTCCGCGCGTCGGGACTTCGTCCTCCTCTAACCGTCGCGATCGCCGATTCATCGACGGCACGCCGTTGGGCCGGCGCCTTCGCCTTCCCGATCGAGCCCGCTGTCGTCGCGACGATGGCCGATCGATTCCAGAACCTCACTTCCAGGGAGACCGTATGACCGTTGACCTTAGCAAACTCGATAACACCACCCGTCTGCTCTTCTCGATCGATCTCCAGCCAGTCCAAGGGGATCGCTTTCAGCCTACCGGCTTCCCGAACCTTGGGGCTGCGAGCTATCAGACGAAGGACGGTCAGAAACTCCTCGTAGAGTCCGCACAGAGCATGGCGAATCGTCTTGAGGCCACTGTATGGGATGTTGTGAATGAGAAGCCAGTCGCCACGCTCGATGGCATCAGCCACGTGAAAGTCACGAAGGACAAGAAATTTCTTACGGACACGATGCTCGAGGCCCACCGGCTGAATAGCCCATACATCTTGGAGGCGCCGAAGTCGAAATTCGTCGAGGACTTCAAAAGGGAACTCGGAGTGTTGGGGAACGGGCCGATCAACCGTAAGCTCCTTGCTCAGGTGCTCCTCAAATACGACGTAGGGAGTTTGCTGCACGGTGTCTTCCTCGCAAAGCCCGATCTCGCGGGCGGACGTCTGCGCATCGCGCGCGCTCTCTCGGCATTCATCGAGGCGAGCGGCGCACGTGTGGCTGCGTCGGGCGGCGTGAAAAACGATCACGTGAATCCAGGTGGCGACACAAAGAAAGGATTCGGCAATGTTCCATTCGCGCGAGACGAGTTCACTGCCGAGAAGATCACGCTCCACGTCAATTTCGACCTCGCCCAGGTGCGTGGCTACGGCCTCGGCGCGGATGCGGAGCGGCTACTCCTGCTCCTCGGTCTCTACCGCCTACGTAAGCTCATCGAAGGGGATCTTCGCCTGCGCACCGCGTGTGACCTCGAACCAGTGACGCGCGCTCCCACGGCGACTCGCCCCGATGGGTTCGTGTTGCCGAGCCTCAGCGATCTCGAGACCGACCTGCGCACTTCCATTGAGAAAAACAAGTCCGTAATGGTCCAGACTGAAACGAGCTACGATGCGAAGATCGAGTCGGCCAAAAAGAAGAAGGACAGCGATAGCGAGGAGGACAGCGACGACGAGACCAACGGAGACGAATGATGCCTACGATGGTCCTGCGCTTCCCTGGCGGTCGCTACCATGCGACGCCCGGTGGGCATCATGTGAATGAGGGTATTGTCGAGTGGCCGCCAAGCCCGTGGCGACTCGTGCGGGCGCTGATCGCGTGCGGTTACTCGACACAACACTGGGACGAAATTCCTCCTGAAGGTCGCCGTCTCGTTGAAGCCTTGAGCAGCGTTCTGCCCGAGTACAGACTCCCACGGGCGGCGCTAGGACATTCGCGCCACTACATGCCGACGACGAAAATGAAGGACGGACGCGAGGAGACGACGCTTGTACTCGATACCTTCGCTGATGTGAGTGACGGCGCGCTTTGGGTGCGCTGGCCTACGAAGGTAGATGAGGAGGCGCAGCAGCTCTTCGACGTCCTCGTCGCGCACCTTGGCTACTTGGGACGCAGCGAGAGCTGGGTGCTCGGGGAGTCGATCTCTGACGACATTCCTCTCCCACAGACCGGAGGTTCCTTTCCGCACTCTGATCACGCTCGACCTGGGTGGAGCTTTGAGCAGATCTTGCTCAGCGCCCCAGATGCTATCGATGCCTACGCGAGTTGGAGAGCCAGCGAAGTAAAGATCGCGCTTGAGGAACTCGATCTCCCTTTCAGGAAGAGGCCAACACAAGCGCAGAAAAAGAAGATCGACGCGATTCAAAGCTCTTTTCCAAAGGATCTCGTTGATTGCCTTCAGCGCGACACTGCTTGGTGGAAGGCGCGGAGATGGAGCCGCGCCCCCGGAATTCGTTCGGTCCTCTATTGGCGCGAAGGCAACGCACTCGAGGTCGGCCCACCGTCGTCTCCGCGTATGTCCGGTGCGCATCGCGTCCAAATGATGCTTCTCGCGCTCACCACACCGAGCGGCTCAAAGTCGGCGCTTCCATCAGTCGTCCGAACGCTTCCTCAGGCAGAGCTGCTCCACAGAGCCTTGGTATCCAAACTCGGATTCGGCGGTGAGGCGTGCCCTGAGATAATAGGACGTGACGAGATGGGCGGGCCGCTCAAGGGACACCGGCACTCGCACATACTGCCGATCGACCTCGATGGCGATGGCCGACTCGATCACATTGTCGTGTTCGCGCCTATGGGGCTCGGAGCGCGCGCGCAGCGCGCCGTGCGCGGCCTTCGCAGGACCTACATGAAGGGCGGGGTTGGAGAGCTTCAGGTCGCGGTCGCAGGCGTTGGTGCGTTGAACGATCTACGAGCCATCGGCGTCGGGATGGCTCGTGCAGTCGATGAACTGCTCGGACCGAGGAATGGTGCGGTTTCATGGATTACTGCGACGCCTTTCGTTCCACCGCGCCACCTCAAGAAGGCTGGTCCGTCATCCCTCGTTGGTCAAGTCGAAGCAGAGCTGAAGGTCCGAGGACTTACTCCCACTAAGGTCGACGTGCTCGATTGGACTGGCGAGACGCTCTCGCTTAGGCACTTCGTGCGCCGTAGGCAGCGCGGCCCGCAACCTCCGATCGATGTTGGTTTTGCCATTCGTTTTCACTTCGACCGCCCAGTCTCGGGGCCGATCTGTCTAGGCTACGGCAGTCACTTCGGCCTTGGGCGGTTCTCTGCAGAATGTTCCGGCCGATCCTGACCCGCTTCTGATCGCGAGCAGATTTGGCAGGCGCCGCCACAGCTGTTTCCCATGAGCCCAGCCGAGTGCTCTGCGGTCACGAGGCGGATAGTTCGCCTTGCATTGAGTTTCTGTAGGCAGCGACGGGGTTGGCAAGCGAAAGGCCATAGCAGAATGCTGATGATTCGCTTCGAAACTCCTCGCGGGCTGCGACCGTTTGCGATCGACCAGCAATGCCACTCTAGTCTTGGCTTACTTATTTTTGTCTCAAACCTCATACAAAAAAATAGGGACTAGAAGGATATTTCTCACTCGCCACTAGTAGCCGACGCCTCCGCACGCATTGCAAAGCAGCAGTAGGTCGCATGTGCATCCGCAACAAGGAGTTTGATAAAACATCCCCGAAATGGCACAAGAGCCGCCTGACTCGAAGCAGCCCGAATTACCTTTACCTTTTCCCGAGCTCGCTTCCGACTTGCCGCTGTTGCCGGTTCGCATGCTCAACGAGTACCAGTATTGTCCGCGTCTAGCCTATCTGGAGTGGGTACAGGGAGAATGGGCGGAATCGTCCGACACAGTGGAAGGGCGTCGTGCGCATCGGCGTGTAGATAAGCCGGCTGGAAATCTGCCTGCTCCGGAAGATATGTCCGAATCCGACCGGCTACATGTACGATCGATCACACTGTCTAGCAATCGGCTCGGCCTGATTGCCAAAGTCGATCTGATCGAGGGTAAGGACGGCGAGGTCGTGCCCGTAGACTACAAGCGGGGCAAGCGACCGCATGTGCAGGCAGGAGCCTACGAGCCGGAGCGCGTGCAGGTGTGTGCGCAGGGCCTCGTCCTGGAGGAGCACGGTTATACCTGTCCGCATGGCGTGTTGTATTTCGCCGGCAGTAAAGAGCGCGTCACGGTTTCTTTCGATGAAGACTTGCGCCGACTCACGCGCAATGCCATCGACGGTGTTCGACTCATTGCCGCCGGCGGACAGATACCACAGCCTCTTGCCGACAGCCCCAAGTGCCCGCGTTGCTCCCTCGTTGGCATCTGTTTGCCTGATGAAGTCAACTTCCTGAAGCGCCAGGAGACGCCGCCGCGCACGCTCGCCATTGCCCGCGATGAAGCAATGCCAATCTATGTCCAGGCGCGAGGGGCAAAGGTGGCGAAGAAGGGCGAAGTCCTCGAAGTATCGATCGACGATGCAAAAACCGCCACTGCTCGTCTCGATGAGGTTTCTCAACTTGTTTTAATGGGGAATGTATATGTAACCACGCCATGTCTGCACGAACTGATGCAGCGTGAGATCCCCGTTACCTGGCATAGTTTCGGTGGATGGTTCATGGGCCATACCATTGGCACTGGCCACAAGAACGTTGAAGTACGCACTGCGCAGTACAAAGCGAGCTTCGACTCGGCCACCTGCATGCGGATCGCGCGCGGACTGGTGGTTGCCAAGATTCAGAACTGTCGAACGCTGTTGCGGCGCAACTGGAAGGTCGGCGATGCACCTGAGGTTTTGCTCGATGAATTTAAGCGTGATATCGACCAGGCAAGGCGGGTTGGTACCTTGTCGGAATTGCTGGGTGTAGAGGGGAACTCCGCCGCTCGCTATTTCAGATCGTTCTCGAACATGATTAGCCGGACCGACGGCGGTGAGGAACTTCCTTTCGATTTCGACAAGCGCTATCGCCGACCACCCGCCGATCCGGTAAATGCACTCCTGTCGTTCTCTTACAGCTTGCTTGTTCGGTCGTGGACCGTAACGCTCAGCAGTGTCGGATTCGACCCCTACCGTGGCTTCTATCATCAGCCTCGCTACGGGCGGCCGGCGCTTGCACTGGATCTCATGGAGCCATTTCGCCCGCTGATTGCGGATTCCAGCGTTATCCAGGCGATCAACAACGGCGAGCTGAAGCCGACGGATTTCATTTCATCTGCAGGCAGTGTCGCGCTCGATGCAGACGGACGCAAACGCTTCATCGCGACTTTCGAGAGGCGATTGAGCCACGAGGTGACGCATCCACTGTTCGGTTACAAGGTCTCCTATCGTCGTCTTCTAGAGCTGCAGGCACGCTTGCTCACCCGTTACCTGCTCGGTGAACTACAAGAGTATCCGAATTTTGTGACACGATGAGATATGGACGAGCATCTTTACGTCGTGACATACGACATCGGCGATTCCAAGCGTTGGCGAGCTGTCTATAGTCTTATGAATGGATATGGAGAATGGCTTCAACTTTCCGTATTCCAGTGCCGTTTGTCCAGAAGAAGGCATGCGGAACTCATCGCTACGCTCGACAACATCATCGACTCGGTGAACGATCATGTGGTGATAGTTGACCTGGGGTTGGCAGAGAACGTCGAACCTAAAGTTGTGAGCCTTGGAAAGGCGGCGTTTACGCCGATTGCGCGGCAACCGATCATTGTCTGAGGTCATCTGCCGTACTGAGACGCGAGCGCTCGGGTGACAAGCGAATTCTGGTGAAGCGCTCGCAGTTGTCCTGCTCCTTAACAATCAGGGATTTGCAAGTTTGATGAGCCGCGTGCTAGGCTCATCTGCGGCCTCCCATGTGGCCGACGACAAGCAGCGCTCGTGGATGACTTCCGAGATGCGCTTGAGATAACGCGATGCGGGCAGGCTGTTTTCCGCGGCGATGAGCCGCGGCCTCATTGAAGC
>JADZGB010000042.1 GCA_020854105.1 Burkholderiales bacterium
GAGTCTGACGCCTGCGCAGCTGGATACGGCCTTGTTCAGCACGGCGCAGGACATCCACACCAGCGACTTCGATGTCTACACCGGCTACGGCCGTATCAACGCCGCCGCTGCCGTGCAGAAGGCCAAGACGACATTCGCCAGCGATACGCAATCCCCCACGGCCTCGATCGCGGCACCGACCGGTGGAAAGGTCTCGGGGACTGTTGCCGTGGACGTCAATGCCAGCGACAACATCGCGGTGGCCCGGGTGGATCTGCTGGTCGACGGGAAGGTCATCCTCACCGATTCGGCTGCTCCGTATTCGTTCAGCTGGAGCACAGCCGGCCTGACCGATGGCAGCAGGCAGCTGCAGGCCAAGGCCTACGACGCGGCAGGGAACGTGGGCACTTCAGGGGCAGTCGCCGTCACCGTCGCCAACGACACCGTGGCGCCCACGGTTTCGATCACCAATCCGGCGAACGGCAGCACCGTGGATAGTCAGATCGCGATTGCAGTCGCAGCGACGGACAATGTCAAGGTGTCGAAGCTGTCGCTGATCATCGACGGCAAGGAGGTGGCTGTCGTGCTGAACAGCGGATCGCTGTCCTACAACTGGAGTCCCACCACGAGTTCGACCACGAACAAGGCCAAGCGCGGCGGCAAGAAGGCTACGAGCACGACCACCACCACGCTGACATCGTCGACGATCGTCGCCAAGGCCGAGGACCCCGCAGGAAACGCGACCAGCACCTCGATCACGGTGAAGCGCTGACGCGCCCAGCGACCGGGTCCGCGCAATAGACAAAGGTCCGGCCGCGTGCGGGGCCTTTCTCATTCGAGACTGTCACCGACACGCCGGTTGTCAGCTTTCCTTACAGCTCTAACCGCGCAAGGTCGATTCGGCCGCTCGCAACCGCGTGAAAAACTGCCAGATCGTCAGTTTCTGAGCGACGTCGCACGGAGACACCGAGTAAAACCCCTAGATACCCACGATTCTGTCGGACTCTCTTACATCCCCAGTGCCTGGTGCGCCCGGTTCGTTACTCTTCATAATAAAATATATACTAAACATATAGATACGTAACAACTTCGGCATGGCACCGTTCTCGCTCATAGGGTGGCAGGACGCCTCGGTCGACCCGGCCGGGCGCGTCAGTCGATCTGGAGATGGGAACATGAAGGTGAAGACCGCGCTTCGCGCCATGGCACTCGCAACCGTACTGGCGGGAGCAGGTACCGCTAACGCAGTGCCGGAGAACCAGCTGAACATTCCCTGGGAAGGAATCATCGATCTTGGCACGTCCAGCATATTCGACGTGTACTACAAGGTCGTGGCCGACCCGAACAATACGCTGTGCTCGAACGGCAGCCTGACCTGCTCCTTCGAGGGATCACCCATCATTGCCAAGAAGGACGAGGGGTTCACCACGGGTCCCTCTTATACCGGTCAGACATTCGACATCGGCATCGGCACCACGTCGACGCTGGACAACCTTGCCTACTGGAGCTACCAGCTCGGGGACGAACCCGGTCAGCATTACGTCACCGCCTGGGTCGCGAAGGATGGCAGCCCGGATCTGCTGACGATCTTCTGGCTGGTGGCAGATGGGATCACACTGGCTGGCGACACCAGCTACAGCGGTATCCAGGCTGCGTCGGGAACGCTCTACCCCTGGTGGGCGGTGAACACGTGCACCGACGGGAAGACCGCGCAGCCCGATGGGGCAGACAAGTGCAAGCCGGGAGGTCTGTCGAACGTCGTCTGGTTCAATTCCGGAGGCAACAATCCTCCCGAAGAGATTCCCGAGCCGGGCATGCTCGCCCTGCTGGGATTGACTCTCGCCGGCCTGGGCGCGGCAGCGCGCCGCCGCCGCGGTTGATCGGAGCTCCAAGAACAAAACCGGCCTGTGGGCCGGTTTTTTTTTGCCTACTTCACGGTCGCGAGCAACTCCACTAGCGGCTGCACCGGAATCGCGTAGGTGATGCCGCTCGGCTGACTCAGCACGTTCTCGCGCGATTCCTTCACCAGCACCATGTTGAGAATCCCCACCACCTTGGCGGTGACCGGGTCGTACAACGGACTGCCGCTGTTGCCCGGATAGGCGGTGGCATCCAGCTGCATGATCGGATATCGCTTTCCCGACAGGCGCTTGATCGCCTTGGCGTCGAGTTGTTGCGCATTCGCACCGGGAATGGCGATCGGACTGATGGCCGATACCATGGCGCGGTGGGTCGCCGGGAACAGGCCGAGAACGGTGCCGATCGGGTAGCCCGTGAACAGCAGTTCCGCACCGTCGTGCACGCTCGACGAATCCCCCAGTTCCAGCGCAGAGAGCTGCGTGCCTTCGAACTTTACCAGCGCGAGATCGTGAGCAGTGTCGATCGCCACGGTCCTGCCCGCTCGCACCGTCGCGGGGCCCCCGTCCGCACCGGGCAGTGCGACGGCCAGCACTTCCTGCTTCTGCGCGTCGAGTACGCCCGGCAGGACATGTGCGTTGGTTGCCACCAGCGTGCCGTCGCCGACGACGAAGCCGGTGCCGCGAAAGGCGAAGGCCGGTGAGCGCGTCTTCTGGAAGGTTCCCAAGGCGACGACCGACCGCTTGACGCGCGGGATCGAGGAGGAACCGGCACCGAGCGACGGGGCGCTGTGAGCCAGCGCTGCAGCCAGCGCCGTCACCAGCAGGCGCCTTCGGGTCGTATTCATGGCGGGTTCTCCCCGCATCTTCGTGCAGTGCCCGGTCTGGTTCATCGAACCGAAGCGGATGCGAGTTCCGATCCGCCGTACTCGTTGACATACCACCCGAGCGCCTCGCGCAATCCCTTGCGCAGATCGTGCGTTGGCACGTACCCGAGCAGACGCTGCGCCTTGGAGATGTCGGCCTGCGAGTGGCGGACGTCGCCCGCGCGGAAGTCCTTGTACAGCGGCCTCGCCGCAGCGATTTCGGGTGCGTGCAGCGCGAGCAGGTCGCGCAGCGTCTCGAAGAGCTGATTCAGCGTCGTGCGTCCGCCCACTGCCACGTTGTAGATCTGGTTGAGTGCGTCTGCCCGCGCAACCGTCGCAGCCAACACGTTCACTTGGACGACGTTGCCCACGTAGCAGAAATCCCTGGAGGTCTCTCCGTCGCCATAGATCTCCACCGGGTCCGCGGTCAGCAGGGCTTGTACCCAGCGTGGGATGACGGCGGCGTAGGGTCCATTCGGATCCTGGCGTGCGCCGAACACGTTGAAATAGCGCAGGCCGATCGTCTCGATTCCATAGCAGCGGGCGAAGACGTCTGCGTACAACTCGTTCACGTACTTGGTGACGGCGTAGGGAGACAGCGGACAGCCGATCTCGTCCTCGACTTTTGGCAGGCCCGGATGATCCCCATAGGTGGAACTGGAGGCTGCATAGACGAAGCGCCGGACATTGGCGTCCCTGCTCGCCACGAGCATGTTGAGAAAGCCCGTCACGTTCGATTCGTTTGCCTCGATCGGATCGTTGATCGAACGCGGGACCGACCCCAGCGCGGCGTGATGCAGGACGAAGTCGACCCCCTCGCACACCCGTCTGCACATGGAGAGGTCGCGGATGTCGCCTTCGACGAACGTATGTGAGCGCCATGCGTCGCCGACCGCCGACTTGATCTCCTCCAGGTTGCGGCGGTGACCCGTGCTGAAATTGTCCAGGCTGACGACCTCCTGGCCATGTCTGAGCAGGGTTTCGACGAGGTGCGAGGCGATGAAGCCGGCGCTGCCGGTGACCAGCCAGCGTTTGCGCGAGGCGAGCGCGGCGCGCAGTTCGGGAGAGTGCATGCGTTCCATCCTAGAGACGCCAGACGCCGATACCGTGCGGCGCATAGGTGGACGCACTGACCTGTCCCTTGACGTCGATCATTACGCCCTTCGGTGAGAGCTTGTTCAGGAAGTCCTCGGGCGAACGCCGCTTGAAGTCGCTGTGCGCGACCGCATAGACGATCGCCGCAGAGCGCGGCAGATCGTCCCAGCGGGTCAGCGGAATTCCGTACTCGTGACGCGCTTCCTCGTCATCGGCGACCGGATCGTGCACATGCACGCGCACACCGTAGGATTGCAGTTCGCGAATCACGTCCACGACCTTCGTGTTGCGGATGTCAGGGCAATTCTCCTTGAACGTGAGGCCGAGCACGACCACGTCGTCACCGCCCACCGGAAACCCTGCCTGGATCATGCGCTTGACCGTCTGCTCCGCGATGTATTTTCCCATGCCGTCGTTGATGCGGCGGCCGGCGAGTATCACCTGCGGGTGGTATCCGAGCTTCTCCGCCTTGTAGGTCAGATAGTAGGGGTCGACGCCGATGCAATGGCCGCCGACCAGACCGGGCCGGAAGGGCAGGAAATTCCACTTGGTTCCCGCCGCCTGCAGCACCTCGAGGGTGTCGATGCCGATGCGGTGAAAGATGATGGCCAGTTCGTTCATCAGCGCGATGTTCAGATCGCGCTGCGTGTTCTCGATGACCTTGGCTGCCTCCGCCACGGCGATACTGCTCGCCTCGTGTACTCCGGCGGTCACTACGCTCGAGTAGACCCGTGCGACGCGCTTCAGCGTCTCCGGGGTATCTCCGGAAACCACCTTCACGATCCTGGTCAGCGTTCGTTCCTTGTCGCCCGGATTGATGCGCTCGGGGGAATAGCCGACGAAGAAATCCCTCTTCCACGTCATGCCTGACATGCGTTCCAGGATCGGAATGCACACCTCCTCGGTGGCGCCCGGATACACGGTCGATTCGAACACGACGGTGGTGCCGCGCTTCATATGGCGGCCGACCGTCTCGCTGGCGCCCACCAGGGGGGAGAAGTCCGGCTTGTGCGCGTCGTCCACCGGCGTCGGCACGGCGACGATGATGAAGTCTGCTTCCTTCAGGCGGGCCGGATCGGTCGTCACCGAAAGCTGCCTGGCTGCCTTCAGGTCCTCGGAGGTCACCTCACCGGTGGGGTCGACGAATTCGCGGTAGGCCCGGATCTTCTGCTCGGAAAGGTCGAATCCGACGGTCGGCATCTTCTTGCCGAACTCGACCGCCAATGGAAGGCCAACGTACCCGAGCCCTACGACAGCAATGATGTGCATGGATGCGTGTTGTAATTGGATGAATCAGGACCTGCCAAGCAGTTTCTGTGCTTCCTGTCGGATGGGAGAGCTCTCGGGAAGTTTGTCCAGTTCCTCGAAATGCGTGTGGGCCTCCTTCTTCTCGCCTGCCTTGAGCAGGGCTTCGGCGAGATGCAAACGGATCAGAGCCTGATTGGGCGCGAGACCGTGCGCCTTGCGCAGCGCCTCGGCCGCCTTCTGGCTGTCACCTTGCTGCAGGTGGATCCAGCCGACGGTATCCAGGATGGCAGGCGAGTTGGGGGCGAGCGTGAGTGCCTTCTCCGCGTGCTGCAGTGCGGACGGATCCTTCAACTGCGCCAGTGCCCAGGCCAGGTTGTTGATCGTAGCCGGGCTGTCTGGAATGACCTTCAGCGACTCGCGGTTCCAGCGCGCCGCTTCGGCCCAGTTCGACCGGGCGGTGTACTGGCTGGCGATGTAGTTCTGCAAGGCTGCGTTCTTCGGGTTATTGCCGATCCACTCCCTTACCACGGCGTCGGCTTCGGCCGTACGCTTCTGTTCCGTGAGCACCAGCCACAGACGAGCAGCGAGATTGACATCCGGCGCTTCCTCCATGCCGGCACGCAGGCTCGTCTCGACTTCCTTCAAGCGCCGAGCATTCGCGTAGACATCCGCCTCCGCGCCGTAGCCGAGCGACTCCTTCGGATACTGCTTCTGAATCACGCGTGCGGCCGCGACTGCCTTCTCGACGTTACCCGCTCGCGCTTCGATGTTTACGACGCTCAACAGAATCGAGCGAGCCCCCGGCTCGAGCTTCAGCGCCTTCTCGAGGCTTGCGCGTGCGCTTGCCCAATCCTTCGAGGCGGCATGCGCTTCTGCCTGGAGCAGCAGGGGCCGTACGCCTTTCGGCTGGAGGGCTGCGAGTTTGCCGAAGCTGCCCAGAGCCTGATTCGAATCGCCTGCCGCGAGCTGCGCGCGGCCCAGCGCTTCCAGGATCTGAACGGAATCCGGCCGCACGGCGACGGCGGTCTGCGCCGCCGTCACGGCGTCCTGCATTCGGCGCTGGCCCAGCATGTAGTTGATCTTCGCGAGATGCGCGCTCACCGAACTCGGATTGCCCTCGACCGCACGGTCCAGCGCCTTCTCGACCTCGGCGGGAAGCGCATTCGATTGCTGCAGCAGCAATACCGTGGCGAGGAGTGCCTGTTCCTGCTTCGGATCCTTCTGGAGAATCGACTGATAGCGTCCGAGGGCGGCCTTCTGGTTACCCTGGCGCACGTCCATCTGAGCGAGGTTCGCCGCGGCGGGGAAGAAGGTCGGCTGCAATTCCAGTGCGCGTTCGAAGCTCTTGCGCGCGCCCTCGTTGTCACGGGAGGCCATCAGCACCAGGCCCTTCATGTTGTGGGCGACCGGGTTGTCGGGCTGCTTCTGCAGCAGCGTCTCCAGAGCCGCCTTGGCCTTCTCCGGCTCGCGCTTGTTCATATGCACCGCGATGAGAGACAGGTCGGCCTGGATGTTGTTCGCCGTGTTCTGGGCGGCTGACTCGAGCACCTGTACGCCGTGTTCGACGTCGCCCGAGCCCACCATGGCCTGCCCCAGGCGTGTCTGGCGCACGACGTTCTTGGGATCGCCCGCCAACGCCTTGGAGTAGAGTTTCGTCGCCTCCTTGTAGTCGCCCCTTCCCATTGCGAGTTCGGCGGCGAGGGAAACAAGGCCCGGGTCATCCGGCCTGGCCTCGAGGAGCGGGTCGAGCAACTCCTTGGCGCGTTGCGGCTTGCCTGCCTGAAGCAGCGTGCCGACGAGAAGTCGCTGGGCGTAGCCGTTGGGTACGGCCTTGGCCGCTTTCGTCAGATGTTCTTCCGCCTCCGCCAGATTGCGCTGCTGCATCGCCAGTGTCCCCGCAAGCAGCAGCAGCGGGGGATAATCCGGCGCGTACTTCAAGGCGTTCTCCGCTGCATCGCGGGCCTCGATCAGCTTGCCTTCGCCGGACAGGACCAGGGCGTCGAGATACAACGGCGCGACACTGTCGCGAGCAATGTTCTTCAATGCATCCACGCGCGCGCGGGCCCCGGCGACGTCGCCGGTTCGAAGCAGCGCGGGCACCAGAGACATGTGTGCGGCAATGGAGTTCGGGCGCGCATCCACGGCACGGCCAAGCACCTGTATCGATTCCGCTGCCTTGCCCTGTGCCACCAACAGCTGCGCCTTGAACAGCAGGGCGTCGGCGAACGCAGGCGACTGCGTGATCAAGGCATCGACCTGCTTCTCGGCTTCGGCAATTCCGCCGTCGGTCGTTGCCAGGCGTGCAAGCCCGAGCTTGGCATCGACATTCGACGGGTCATGCTCGAGAGCTTGGGTGAACGCATCGCGTGCTTCCGAGATCTTGCCCCGTCCAAGGAGGATCGATCCGACGATCGACTGCATCCTGGCCTTGGCGCCAGGTTCGGTCAGGGTCGCACTGGAGGCAACATCCAACGCCTTGGCGGCCTCTCCCATTCCCCTCAGGGCACTGGCGAGCGCGGGCTGGACGAGGTTGGGGTCGTAGCCGGCTTCGGCCGCCTTGCGCAACTCTATCTCTGCATCGCGCGCCTCGCCGGTTTCGACCAGCGCCTGTGCAAGCAGGTAGCGCGCTTCGCCATTCTGGGGAGCGCCCTGCAGCGCGTTCTTCAGTTCGATGACGGCTGCCTTGTAATCCTTCTTCTCCAGGAAATCCTTTCCTGACTGGAGAAAATTGTCCGGGTCGTCGCGATTGCAGCCAGTCGTGACGGCGAGCAGGGCAAGGCTGAGAACCACCAGGGAGGAGCGAATGTTTGTCATGGGCCGTTTACGTGTCATTCATTGACCGGAAGCTTCGACACTGCAGCGTCGGTGCGCAGGTTGTACTTGTCCAGCAGATCGTAAAGTGTGGGTCGGCTGACGCCGAGCAGCTCGGCAGTCTTGCTGACGTTTCCGTTGACGCGGCTCAGCACGCGGATGATCGTCTCTTTCTCTGCCTGATCGCGTACACGGCGCAGATTGAAGGCTTCGGCGTCCACCGGGGTCGGTTCCAGGCCGAAATCCTCGGCATGCAGTCCGGATCCCTCCGCCATGATCACGGCACGCTTGGTGCAGTTCTCCAGTTCGCGCACGTTTCCAGGCCAGGCATGCGCCTCGATGGCGGCCACGGCATCGGGTAGCAGCGAAAGGGAGCCGCGCTTCTGCTCTTCGGCGAAACGGCGCACGAACCCGTGTGCGAGCAGCGTAGCGTCACCCTTGCGGTCGCGAAGCGGCGGTATGTCGAGGACGATCTCGGCCAGGCGGAAGTAGAGATCCTCGCGGAATCGGCCCTGTCCGATCAGGTTCTTCAGATGCTGATGGGTGGCGCACACGATGCGCACGTCCACGGGAATTTCCTCCCTGCCACCGACGCGTTCGATGACGCGCTGCTGCAGGAAGCGCAGCATCTTCGCCTGCAGCGACAGGGGGAGATCTCCGATTTCGTCGAGGAAGAGGGTTCCCTTGTGCGCGGTCTCGATCTTCCCGGGGGTCTGTTTGGCGGCTCCGGTGAACGCCCCTTTCTCGTAGCCGAACAATTCGCTCTCGAGGAGATTCTCGGGAATCGCCGCGCAGTTGATCGCGACGAAGCGCTGATTCCTGCGTGTGGACAGCTGATGCAGTCCGCGTGCAAACAGCTCCTTGCCGGTGCCCGATTCGCCGAGCAGCAGCACCGTGGCATTGGTGTTGGCCACTTTCTCCACGGTCCTGGACAGTTTCTGCATCTGCGGATCGCGCGATATCAGGCCGGGAATCGAGCCGCCGCTGTGCGTTTCCTGGAGTCGCCGGTTCTCGGCCTGCAGTTCCCACAGCCGGAACGCGCGTTCGACGATCAGCGACAGCAGCTCCGGCTGAAACGGCTTCTCGCAGAAATCATACGCGCCCAGCGCGATGGCCTTGAGCGCATTGGAGCGATCGTGCTGGCCCGAGACGACGATGACCTTGGTGTCCGGTGCGGCATCGAGGATGTCTTCCAGCAGCTGCATTCCCTCCGTCGGATCGTCCGGATGAGGCGGCAGCCCGAGGTCGATCGTGGCAACCGCGGGTTCGTGCCGGCGCAACTGGGCGATGGCAGACTCACGGTCGTTGGCCAGCACCACTTCCATCTCGTCGAAGGACCAGCGCATCTGCTTCTGCAGTGCCGGGTCATCTTCGACGATCAACAGCGGACGTCGCTTGTCCGTCATGCAGCCACCTGCTGTGCTTGGATGTCGTTTTCCTTGTTGAATCCGGGAAGAGAGACGGTGAAGCGGGTTCCCTCACCGGGCATGCTCTCGACGGTGATGTTTCCTCCGAGTTCCCTGATGTACTGGTGACTTTCGAATGCTCCGATGCCCATGCCCGCGGCTTTCGTGGTGCGAAACGGTTTGAAAAGCTGGTCGCGTATGAATTCGCTGCTCATGCCTTTACCGAGATCGCTGACTTCGATCACGGCGCGCCTGTCCGTGCCCAGGCTCGCGCGGATATCGACCGGCGAGTGCGCCTCGCTGGCATCGACGGCGTTCTGCACGAGATGCCCGATGACGCGTTCCAGGCGCTCTTCGTGTCCGAGCGCGCGTAGCCCCGGTTCCACCGTGGCGCGCACAGGATGTCCCTGCCGCGTGTGCACGAGGCGCACGCGCTCGATGAGCGGCGCGAGTTCCACCGGGCGCGGATTCTCCACCGGGGTCTCGCCGGAGCGAAGCTGCAGCAGTAGCCGGTTCATGCGCTCGACCACGTGCTGCACGGTCTCGAGCATGTCACGCTGGAACTCCGGGTTGGATCCATGGCGCTCCGCGTTGCGCAACATCAGCGACAGCTGCGCGATGAGGTTCTTCAGGTCGTGCACCACGAACGCCGACATGCGGTTGAAGGCGTCGAACTGCTTGGCTTCCACCAGTGCTTCGATCGCGCGGACATGCCCCAGGTAGGAAGCTGCCTGTCGCGCCGCGGTCTTGAGCAGATCGAGCACCTCCCAGTTGACCTCGACTGGAACGCGCGGCTTCAGCAGGACGACGAAGCCGACGAGCCTCGTCTCCGAGGCCATCGGTACCAGGAGCCATGCATCCGGGATTGCGGTCAGCCACGCGGGTGCTTCCGGAAGCTGCTCCTCCCCCATGCGGGTGCCGGTGGAGCGCGTATCCACGATCCAGTTCGTGCGCGCGACGAAGCCGATGAAGGGGCCGGACATATCCTCTTCGCTGGCAGGTGGTGCCATGTTCCAGCTGCCGGCAACCCGGTACTTGCCGTCGTCGTCCTGCATCCAGATGGCACCCGCCGGGCTCTCGACCAGATCCGCCAGCGCGCGCACCGTCCGTTCGTACACGCTGGAGCGGGAGTCGCCCTGCGCCAGCTTCGCGGTCAGACGCAGCCATTCCTCCCGATAGTCGTAACGGTACGAGAAGAAGTTCTTGCTGATGTACACCTTGAGCCGTGCCCGGAAAGTACCGGAAGTGAACAGGACGACCAGCAGAAGCAGTGCGGCGAGCAGGAGCAGGGTCGTCATGGCCTTGCCCCATTCGCCCCCGAACAGCTGCACGTAGTAGCCTGCGGCTGCAACGGCGAGCAGGTAGACGCCGGAGATCAGCAGCGCGGTGGAGCGGAACACCACCGCCCTCGAGATCGCGACGTCGATCGCCCATGCCCGATTTCGGGCGGAGGCAACCAGGATCAACGGGATCGGCATCACGTGAGCGATACCGCGCGAGGTCCAGAAGCTCGCGTCCACGGCCTTCATCAGTGCGGCATCGGAGAACATGAACAGGTCGAATCCGTATAGTGCAGCGACGCCGATGCACAGGGGTTTGACCCCCCAGCGTCGATCCTCCGGTGTTGCCCGGAAGACGTGCTCGCACAGAGCCAGGCCGATGATGGCGGCGATGATCCAGAGGCCGAACGCAGAGACCGTGCCTGCGTCGTTCAGCGTGCCGAAGGCGGCAAGGAAAAGGACCACCGATGTTGCGGCGACGAGGGCAAGGTAGACGGGAAGGCGCGGCTTCCGGCCTGCCGCCGGAGGAACGAGCGTGACAAGGAAAGCGGTCCACAGGCCCCAGCGCAGCGCATCCGCGACCTGGTAGCCCTGCCACGTCATGCCCAGGCTCCAGATTGCGTGGCCGACTCCGGTCAGCTCCCACATCGAGCTGGCTGCGCAGGCTGCGACAAGCAGCCGTCCCCGCCACGACCTCCCAGCGCGAAGGCCCAGCTGCAGGGCGATGGCGGCATAGGCCACGGCCCCGATTCCATATGTGACGCTGGCAAGGTAGTCAGGCGTGGACATCTGGCTGGCCTGGGATGGGCCTCCGTGAAACCATAGGGAGCAACGGCATGCACATGCCTGCCCAACTGCGACACTATAGCCGATAGGCTTTAGAGGGAAGCGATGCAGAGTTCCGGCTTCCCGCCCGGTTCCAGCAGGTGAAGACGGTTGGCGGATGGCCCGAGGCGCATCCGCCAGGCTGCTTCAGCGGGCGCCTTCGCCCTTGAGGACCACCCGGATGGTCTTGACCAGAATCACGATGTCCAGGAAGAGCGTGTGATTCTTGATGTAGTACAGGTCGAACTGAAGCTTCTTGATGGCATCGTCGACCGATGCGCCATAGCAGTAGCGGACCTGGGCCCAGCCGGTCAGACCTGGCTTGACCGTGTGACGGGCGCCGTAGAACGGGATCTGCTCCGACAGCTGCTCCACGAAGTAGGCGCGCTCGGGGCGAGGGCCCACGAAGCTCATTTCTCCGCGCAAGACATTGAACAATTGAGGTAATTCGTCGATCCGCGTGCGCCGGATGAACCGTCCGACCCGGGTGATGCGCGGATCCGCCGTCGTGGCCCATTTCGGAATGCCGTCACGCTCGGCGTCCGTGCGCATGCTGCGGAACTTGAATACGGTGAACTCCTTGCCGCCCAGCCCGACCCGATCCTGCCGGAAGATCAGTGGCCTCCCGCTCTCCAGCAGGATGGCCAGGGCTGCAAGTGCCATCACCGGCAGGGTCAGCACCAGCAATACCGAGGCGGCCAGCAGGTCGAACACCCGCTTGACGAAGCGGCGGCTCCAGTCCTGACGGAAGCCGTCGCCGTAGATCATCCAGCTGCTCTTGAGGGAGTCGACCGGCACTTCGCCCGTCACTCGTTCGTAGAAGCCGGGCAGATCGACGATGCGCACGCCCCGAAGGCGGCAATTGAGGAGATGACTCAGCGGGAGAGAGCCTCCGCGCTGCTCCCGGACGGCTACGATCACTTCGTGCGCGCGGGTACGTGCCACGGCCTCTTCCAGCGACATCGAGGTGGGAATGATCTGGTCGCTTGGCACCGAACGGCTCTGCGAGCTCACCGGATAGAATCCTATCAGTGTCGCTTCCGAGCTGGGCAGGGAGCCAATCGCGCGGGCCACTGCGGCGGCGTCGGCGCCGGTGCCCAGAACCATGATCCGGCGGCTGAACACGTTGCGCTGAACCCCGGACAGGAGAAATCCGCGCAGCAGCATGAGCGCCGCGAAGGACATCACGGCTGCCTGAGGGATGGACTGCTGATAGAGGTGTGCGTCGGGCAGAAGGTCGAACACGAAGTGGGAAATGACCGCGCCCAGCCCCGTGCTGACCAGCAGCCGGAGGGTCAGCGATCCGAGCCGATCGGAAGTGCCGGCGCGTAGCAGGCCGACCAACCCGAATGCAAGCAGTTGAGAGGCCGCGAAAAGGATGCCGGCGCTTCCGAACACCTGGGTACTGCCGCCCGGCACCATGGCGGCATGGTGCGACATCACGAAACCGAAGATGACGAAAAGCGCGGCCCCGCCCAATGCGAGTTCGAGCAGCGCGACCAGGGACAATCGTTGATTGAAGATCAGTACCATTTAACGCCCCTCCCTCGAGACTACCTGCCGCGCGGCGCGGAAGTAATTTGCGAGGACGTTTGGTGTTTCTTGTTCGACCCGTGTACGTTTTGCAGTGCAGCAGCGACACTCTTGCACTGATGTGTCGCTGTAGGAAACCGATACACGCTGGTCGTCAGTCGAAGACGGTCCGATGCTAGCCAGTGGTTTTCAGTCAGTCATTCTTTGTCAAGCATTCATTAATTCATCCTGATTCCTGAGGCAAAATTAGCATGCCGATCTTGACTGAAACGGGTGCATGCGTCGCAGGCCGGGTTCGCCAGCATTGGCGCTGGTTGATAGCACGACTCATGCCTCGCTTCGACCAGTTCGTATGCGGTGGGGCAGTGCAGCATTTTGAATTAAGGTAATTACTGATAGCAACCACTAACTTCGCATGCATCCGGGATGGATCTGTTCATCGCCAAGAAGTTCATCACCGCTCTCATCCTGCCGCCCACGAGTTTCCTGCTCATTACAGTGCTCGGCCTGTTGTTCGCCTTCAGCCGGCGATATCGGGGAACGGGCCTGGTGCTGGTGGCCGCCTCGACAGCTGCCTTGATGGCCCTCGCGACTCCATGGGTTGCGGGCCATCTCGTCCGCTTCGCCGGCGAGCGTGCGCTGATTGCCGATGCGGATCTGTCCACGGCCGAGGTCATCGTCATTCCTTCGGCGGGCACCCGCCGCAGCGCGCTGGAGTATGGAAAGGACGTTGCCGGCGGCATGTCCATGGACCGGATCCGATACGGCGCCTATCTCGCCCGCAAGAGCCGCCTGCCGGTCCTGGTGACCGGGGGGCAGGTGTACGGCGGAACAGCGGAAGCGGAAGTTCTGCGTGACACACTGGAGACGGACTTCTCGATCCCGGTGAAGTGGGTCGAATCGAGATCGCGCAATACGCACGAGAATGCGGTGTTCTCTGCGCGCATCCTGCGCGAGGCGGGGCTGTCGAGGGTGGTCGTGGTCACGCATGCGGTCGATGCGCGGCGCTTCAGGCGGGAGTTCGAACTCGCGGGACTGGATGTAAGGGTGGCGGCGACTTCGATCCCGGGCTCCGGAACTGCGGATCACTGGGTACAGCATCTGCCGTCCGCAGTCGCGCTTCAGGGCAGTGCGATGGCGATCTATGAGCTGTTCGCCTATATCGCGCTCCTGCTTGGACTCAACGGCGCGTGATCGGCGGGTGCTCCAGACTGATGGGGTGCGGCGTATCGGTCGGTACGTAGGCGCCGTGTAGACGTCCATCGCGTCGTTCGCCCGCCAGATCGAGTTTCGCACCAGGCAGCCCGGTCAGCGCCATCGGAAGCACCCCATCATTCATGGGCAGTGGACGCAGCGGCGACAGATCGAGCGCAGGAGGCAGCAGGTAGGGCGCGCGCAGATAGCGTCCCGCGTCTTCCCAGGCGAGGGATAGATTGCCGGCGCGATGCCAGCCGCGGTTCGCGCCTTGCGCGAACACGGCATTCCCGATCACGGCGGGGGAGAACCCGGATTCGATCCCACTTATCGACAGGCCCGCCCCCGTTGCCAGGATGGTGTTGTTGAACACCGCCAGGCGGCGCGGGCGTGCGTTGTGCGGCGCAATCACGACCGCCGGGCCGCTACTGTTGACGAACACGTTGTTGTACAGGGCAACGTTGCCCTCCGCCTGCAGCAGCGCTTCTGCGCGGTTCTCGTAGAACACGTTCCTTTCGATGACGTGCATGTCCTCGGCGCCCGCGCCCGACCGGGGAAAGTGGCCAACGAGTACATTCGGCCGTGCCTGCGATCCGACCGCGGAGCCCGTCCGCTTGGAGAAGACGTTCTGTCGCACGAGGATCAGGCGCCGACCTTCAGGCATTCCTGGTGCGGCAGGGCGCTGCGTCTGGTGCTTGATCTGCAGGTTGTACCCGATCGTGTCGCGGATCACGTTGCGCTCGATCACACCTCCTACCAGGCCGGCGCTCCCGTCGGAGCGGCCGAGGTACAGACCGGTTCCCGCACCGAGAATTTCGCAATCCCTTATCTGCCAATCCCATGCGGGGCTCTGGATCGAGATGCCCACGATCTGCTGATCGGCGTCGTGTCCCGTGATCCGCAGCCGGGACAGCGTGACGTGGTGGGCGTAGCGCGATTCGCTCTCCGCCTTGACCGCATCGGCATTGCGCTTCAGGCCATCCAGGTCGAGCGCGTCGATCACCAGGTGCGAGACATCACGCAGGCTGACGGTGTTGGCCCCGTTGCGCGCGAGGAAGCGCGCACGCTCGCCACCCGCGGGTCCGACGATGGCAATCGGAGCGGCCGGAGTGCCGTTTACGCCGTGCAGCCGCAGTCCGCGTCTGTACAGCCCGGGGGCGAGCAGCAGCCGGTCTCCCGGTTCCAGCGCGGACAGATGCGAGGTGTAGGTTTCCGGTGTGGCGTGTATGTCGCGCGCCTGCGCGAGCCCCGGCACCATGAACCCCAGCACCGCGAGCGCCGGCACCACGAACCCGCTGCCCGCGTTGCCGCGAAGGAGCTTTCGAACGACGTGCATGCCGAACAGAATGCCAGAGCAGCGATGGAACGGATTGTGCAACGCGCTACCGCAGCGCGTTGCGCGCCTGGCGTGAAAGCCGGCCGGCACGACGGATCGGGTCGTTTGCCGCGCCGCAGTAACCAAGGGCGCATATAATTCGGCCTCCCCTTGCAGTCCCTCTCGGAAATGCACTAGACGTCACGATGCCTGGCCTCTGCGGTTGGTTCTCTGTCACGAATTCAGCGTCCATCGATTCCACGATCTGCTCGAAGGCGGTCGCCGCGATCACGCGATCCGGCGAGTCCACCATCCAGGCGAATGGCCTGGGCATGTGGGCCGCCGCTGCGGGGATGCGTCCAGCCGCCGTGTATCAGGACGAGCGCGTCATCGCCATGCTGTACGGGTCGATGCAACTGGCCGACGGCGAGCGGCGGCCGGAGGCCGTGGCACGGCACGTCGCCCAGGAGTATGCGGCAGGCAGCAGGGACTTCCTGACCCGGCTCAGGGGCGGATTCTGCGTGACGGTCTACGACCTGCGCCAGCGCCGCGGACTCATTGCGCTGGATCGCATGGGGCGCGCGACGCTCGCCTATGGACAGATCGACGGACGCTTGCTGTTCGCGACCACGTCGCTCGCGCTCCAGCCGTTGTGTGCGCGGATCCTGGACGTCGAGCCGCAGGCCATCGCCAACTACGTCTATTTCCATATGGTGCCGGGCCCGGATACCTTCTTCCGCGGCTTGCGGCGGCTGGAGCCGGGTGAGTTCGTCGAAGTGCGCGACGGGCGGGTCGAGCACGGCCGCTACTGGTCGCCGAGCTTTGCCGAAGATGCTCCGGTCGACTTCGACCGGGCCAAGGCGCAGTTCGTATCGCTGCTCGAGTCCTCGGTCAGGCGCGCGTGCGCCGACGAGGAGGTGGGATGCTTCCTCAGCGGAGGCACGGACAGCTCCACGGTTGCGGGCATGGTGGGACGCACCTCCAGCCGGCCCGCACGAACCTATTCGATCGGCTTCGCCGCGCAGGGCTACGACGAGATGGAGTACGCGCGGGTCGCCGTACGCCATTTCGGCACCCGGCAGGTCGAGTACTACGTGACGCCGGAAGACGTCGTCAATGCCGTCCCGCTCATCGCCGAAAGCTACGAGCAGCCGTTCGGAAACTCCTCCGCCGTGCCCGCGTACTACTGCGCCCGGATCGCGCACGACGAGGGCCTGCGGGTGATGCTCGCGGGCGATGGCGGCGACGAACTGTTCGGCGGCAACCAGCGCTACGCCGACCAGTTCGTCTTTTCCCTCTATTCCAGGGTGCCTGTCGTTCTGCGCAAGGGGCTGCTGGAGCCGGTTTCGGCCCTGCCCGGCGCCTCCAATGTCCTGCCGCTGCGCAAGCTGGGTAGCTACATCGCGCAGGCGTCCGTACCCATGCCGGGGCGGCTGCAAGCCTACAACGCGTTCTCCCGTTTCGGGCCGGCCAGCATCTTCACGCCCGACTTCCTGGCACAGGTGGACGTCGGCCAGCCCGCTGAACTGGAGGAACGGACCTACAACGGCGCTCCAGCGGCCAGCCTGATCAACCGGATGCTCGCCCTGGACTGGAAGTTCACGCTCGCCGACAACGACCTGCGCAAGGTGAGCAGCATGTGCGAAGCCGCCGGCATGGATGTGCGCTATCCATTGCTGGACGAGGAACTGGTCGATTTCTCGTTGCAGCTGCCGCCACGCTACAAGCTCAAGGGCACCCAGCTGCGCTGGTTCTTCAAGCGCGCCCTGGAGGACTTCCTGCCGCCGGAGATCATCGCGAAGAAGAAGCAGGGCTTCGGTCTTCCATTCGGGCTGTGGGCGCGCGAGCACCCCGGACTTCGCAGCCTGGCGTACGACTCGATGACCAGCCTGAAGGCACGCGGCATCATCGCGCCGGTCTTCATCGACCGCATGATCGAGGCACACCGGAACGAGCACGCGGCGTACTACGGTTCGCTGATCTGGGTGCTGATGATGCTGGAGCAGTGGTTCCAGGCCCACGTCGATCGCCAGTTGCAGGCGCAACTGCCTCCAGTCTTCCCGTCCCGGGCGCCCAAGAGGGCGGTGGGCTGACGTCCGTCGCACGAGCGAGCGATCCCGACCATGCTCCGTAAAGTCGCGAAGTCCGCGGTCCTGACCGCGCTGAATGCCTACGACAAGCGCGATGGGGCACTCCAGCCGCAATCGCCGTCGGCCTGGGACATGACGGTGTCGGACGTCGGCGAACTGTGCTGGGAAGGTAACAGCCTGGCCGCACTCGCCGAGCGCTTCGGAACGCCGCTGTACGTCGTCAGCCGGGCGCGCCTGGAACGCGACTACCGGGAGTTCCTCGGCGCGTTCACGGCGCTCTATCCGAAGGTCGAGATCGGCTGCTCGTACAAGACCAATCCGCTGCCTGGCGTCATCCGCGCCATGCACGAGATCGGCGCGAGTGCGGAAGTGATATCGCACTTCGAGCTTTGGCTGGCCCTGCGGCTGGGCATGCCGGGCGAGCGCATCATCATGAACGGGCCGGCGAAGACCGACAAGGCGCTCGAGCTTGCAGTGAGCAATGGCGTGCGGCTCATCAATGTGGACAATCCCGACGAGATCGCGACCATCGAGCGGCTGGCCGCGAAGTACGGCCGCAGGCAGGAGGTCGGCGTGCGTGTCGTGACCTCCGTCGGCTGGTCGGCGCAGTTCGGATTGCGCATCGGCACCGGCCAGGCGATGGAAGCGTTCCGACGGATGAAGGCTGCGCCGCACCTGGTGCCGTGTGCGCTGCACGCGCACCTGGGCACCGGTATCCACGACGCCGGAGTCTACTTCACCGCGGTGACGGAGATGCTGCAGTTCGCCAGGCGGCTGCGTGACGAACTCGACGTGGAGATGCGTTACCTGGATTTCGGCGGAGGCTTCGGCGTGCCGACGGTGCGCCCGCTGTCCCCGACCGACCGCAAGCTCATCGACAACGGCTTCCAGGTCAAGCCGCCCCGGGAGGGGCTGGCGCCCACGACGCAGGAGTACGCGCAGGGCATCATCGACCGATTCTCGCAGTACTACGACGTGGCATCGCCGCAGTCCCCGCAGATCGTGTTCGAGCCCGGCCGTGCAATGACCAGCCGGGCCCAATGCCTTCTGCTCAGCGTGCTTGCCCTCAAGAACGGAGACCGCTCGAGCGAGTACGCGATCCTGGATGGTGGAAAGAACATCACCATACCGCTCGGGTACGAATACCACGAGGCGTTCGTGGCGAATCGCATGAAGGAGACGCAGACGCGCCGCTACAGCATGTTCGGTCCCCTCTGTCATCCGGGCGATGTCCTGTTCAAGCATCGGGACTTTCCGAAGTTGGTGAAGGGCGATCTCATCGCGATCATGGATGCCGGTGCCTACTTCGTGCCCAACCAGATGAACTTCTCGAATCCGCGGCCGCCGGCAGTGATGGTATCGGGCAGCGACGTACGCGTGATCCGCGAACGCGAAACGTTCGAAGACATCGTCCGTCTCGATGCCATTTGATCCGTATCTGCCCTGCAGCGGCAGGTATGGCGGACCAGGAGGCCTGATCATGGCGTATCGCGCATCCAGATGACCAAACCATCGCTCGCGAGGCGGGATCGCCTGCGGGCCGGTTTCTTTCCCAGTTCCCTCGATCTGAAGCGAAGGGTGGTTCGTGGCGCCAGCTTCACGTTCCTGGGGACGGCCCTCCGAGTACTGTTGACGATAGGATCCACTGCGGTCCTGGCTCGCCTGCTGACGCCAGAGGACTACGGTCTCGTGGGTCTGGCGTCCATCGTTACGGAGTTGACCGCTGCGCTCACCAACGTCGGATTGAGCGCCATCCTTATTCAGCGCTCGCGTCTCGCCCGGGTCCAGTGCGACACGGTGTTCTGGTTCTCCATGGCACTCGGGGGCGGCATTTCTCTGGTCCTGGTGGCTGGCGCGCCGCTCTTCGCACAACTGCTCGGCGACCCTCGTGTCGCCCCGCTGCTGCGCGTGCTGCCGATCATGTTCCTGCTGGAGCAGATGACCATCATCCAGCACGTAACCATGATGCGCCTCATGATGTTCGATCTGGATCTGCGGGTGCAGGTGACGGCACTGCTTTTCCGGATCGGCGTGTCCATCGGATTCGCTGTGTACGGATGGGGGCCGTGGGCACTGGTCGCGGGATCGATCGGCGGCAAGCTGTTCGAGATCGCCTACATGTGGTGGGCCATCCCGTACCTTCCGCGGCTGCGGTTCCAGCGTTCCTTCATGCGGTCGAACCTGCGGGCCAGCGCCAGCATTCTCAGTCTTGGCGGAGTGCGCTACATCATGGGGAATGTCGACTTCATGATCGTTGGAAGAGTTTTCGGAGCGACTGACCTCGGCCACTACCAGGCGGCTTACACCCTATCGGCTGAGTTACGCAATCGTCTGGCGGGGCCGCTGCAGAAGGTCCTGTATCCCGCCTACGCCAGGGTGCGCGATGAGCCGGAGCGCTTTCGCCGGGGTGTCCGGACCAGCCTCAAGCTGCTCTCCGCCGTGGTGGTCCCCTTGGGCTTCGGAATGTCTGCGACTGCACAGGAGCTGATTCCGATCCTGTACGGACCGCAGTGGCTCGCCGCCGTTCCGATGCTTCAGGCGTTGGGTATCGCGGGCGCGCTGATGGCGATCTTCTCGCTGACCGGGTCGGTGATGTCGGCCCTGCGCAAGTGGGAACTGATGCTGAAGATCACGCTGTACGGCTCTCCAGTGAGAATCACGATCATTCTTGCCGGAAGCTACTGGGGGCCGGTCGGCGTAGCATGGGCGTTCACCATCGCACAGTTCAGCGGCTTCGTTGCAGGCAGCATCGCCACCAGACTCTGCGGAATGACCCTGCGGGAGTATGCGGGAACCCTATGGCCGGCTCTGGTGTCCGGTGCGCTGATGATGCTGGCAGTGACGTTGCTGCGACCGCATCTGCTCGAGCTGGAGTTGCCAGTCCGATTCGCTGCGTTGGTGATCGCCGGTGCCGCGCTCTATGCGGGCTCGATCGGCCTGCTCTGGCCGCAGGGCATCAGGGAAGTGAAGGACATAGCGGGCGGGTTCCTGCGCCGCGACTGAAGACCTCCCTGGCAGCAAGTCTAGCTGCGCGAGGCGTTATCGAGGAAATCCGAGACTTCGCGTGACTGCAGCGTCTTCTTGATCTCCTTGCTCAAATGCAGGAGGCCTTCGCCAGACCCGGCCGGAGCGGACCTGATCGTGGAGATCATGGCACCAAGTGCCTGCAACTCCTTCTCGATGCGTGCAGTTCCCTGCGTCGTCCCGTTGAGGCTGCGGGTTACATCGGAGTTCAGGTTCTGGATCTCGAACATCTCCGCGCTGAGTTTCTGGATCGCCAGCGCCTGCTCCTCCAGCAAGGTAAACAGCCGCCTGTTGGCGATCAGATTCCGAAGCGTCAATAGAAGGGTGATGATCACGCCGACCAATAATGCGACCATGACGGCGTTCTGAGAGAAGGATGGCATATGCTTGCCTCGACGTGAAGTAGACCATCGGCGCTACTTCCACCCATAGGCAGCAAGGCGCCGAACCATCGGGTCTTGGGGAAAGCCAGACCCGTGCCTGGGAACGAATTGTATTCCCTACGGGTCGGGGGAGCAGCCCTGGCGTGGTCTAGCGCGAGCGCATGGCTCGTCGCATTCCCCAGGCGAGCAGGGGTGCCAGCAGCAGCGCTGCCGGCTCCGGAACTTCGCCTCCGCCGTTATTGCCGGGGGTGACGGCGACGAGCAGGGCGGGGGGCGTGTCGAAGAGGAAGGTGCCTGACAGCCCGTTGAAGATGCCCACCAGTGCAGGGTTGGACTCGTTTGTCAGATACCACGTGAACTCGGCATCTTCGAGGTCGGACGCTGCGAAAAGCCAATAGGTCGTACCGGCAGTGATGTCCGTCGTCCCGGTGGCCATGCCGCTGAAGAGCTGCCCCTGCTCGCACTCGAAGTCCACATAGCAGATGTCGTCGAGCAACAGGGACTCCAGCTCCGCTCCGGGCTGATCCTGGTCGTCTTCGCGCAAAGTGAGGCGCAACCCGTCATTCGGCCGGCCGTTGTCCTTGGCGCTCAGTGGCAGTATCACCTGCGTAAACTTGCCAGACTGTGTCGCGGTGAACTGCAATGCAGCAGATTGATGACCGAACGTTCCGCCGGCCCCACTCACGAGGACACCCGTAGACCCGTCATACCCGAACGCATCGCCGAAGTTATCGGACGTGGCAACTGCGCGCGCGCCCGTGGTTGTCGAGAGCATGAGCATGGCGACGACGAGCTGCTGGCAGATGGTTCGCATGACAGTCCATTCTTCTACGATGAAGCAGGACAGCTGTATGCAATTTTGAGTCCATTCTGGGAAATGTCTTTTCAGGCAATCGGTTAGGTCATATTCCTGCAGGCTCGGCTCTCCCTGCCGGTGCTGACTGTAAGGCAGACCGACATTCAATCGTTACAGGGTCAATCAGAGCCCGCCGAGCGCAGCCCGCATCTCGGATCTGAATCCGCGGCGGTGGGAAACCTGCAACAGGTTGATATCCCACGCGTGATTGGCCTCGATCAGTACCGGTCCATGATCGGTGATCGCGACATCCCATCCGATGACTCCCAGTTCAGGAAATGCCTGATGTGCCCGAATGACGAGCGCTGTCAGCTCGGTCCAATGCGGAAGCGTGAATTCCTCGATGCGTGTCCCGGTATCGGGATGTTCGTGGACCGTGTGCATATCCGGCCAGATCCTGCTGCTTGACCCCACGGCCGCACTCAGCCTTCCATCGGCGATCTCGATGGCCGATGTCAGGTTGCCAGCCGTGCCCACGCTGAAATTGTCCGTGACGTTTGTTCCGACCGTGATGCGCAGGCAGGCGCTGAGAAGCGAGCAGCGACCGTCCCGAAGCAGTGTCACGGCCCGAACCGTGCCGAGGCCGTTCGGAGACATGATCCGCGCCAGCATCTGCTCGTTCCTGAGGCGCGGCTGCACGAGATACACCTCGTCAGCAGGCAGGGCCGCGCATGCATGTCGGAACAGTGCCTCGGCTGTGCCTGTGCGGCCCGCGAACTCATACTCGTTGCCCCTGCGCACCACGGAGAACGCGCCACTGCCATGCGCGCCTCCGCTGTGCTTGAAGAAGAACTCGGCGAACTCGCAGGACTGCAAGGTGGCATCGAGTGCATGCGGTTCCGAAACGACTTTGACATTTGGCAGTTCCCTGCCCTCCTGGGTGATGACGCCGATCAGGTCGGGGGTGGGCAGGCCGGCTTCGACACATCGTCGATGGAAGCTCAGCTTGTCGCGCACGAGGTAATGCCTGTTCCTGGGGTTCCAGCGGCGTTGGACCGGTTCCACGTCCGTATTCGTGACGTACGTGTGCCAGTCCGCCGGCGGCTTGCCATCCAGAGAGAACAGGCAGTAGTTGAACGGGCCGATTCCGAAGCGCAGACGTGCCGCGAGCAGCATCGACAGGGCGCGAACAGGGTGGATTCTCCACGACCGCGCGACGCTCAGGCACGCGGTTCGGTATCCTGCCAGGATTGTTCTCAGGCTCATGATCATTCGAATGTCGTATCGGCGGCAGGCCCGGCACATTTTGGGCCACGTCGGATCTCAGGCACGTATTATGCAGTGACCATTGCCGCCGATTCCATAAGGCCGCCTATTGCATTACGCGGGCGAGCCATTTCCAGAACACGGCGAGAACCGTCCCGGTTCCTGCAGATCGGCCTAACAGAGGAGGCAGCCCTGCCGTCATACAGCGCAGTTCATGGCGTGTCCAGTTACCTGGAGACGTCCAAGGCAATCGCGAATCGCACCGGGGGCGTACAGTCGGCAGTGCTCGGCCGCATTCTCATTGCAAAGCTGCTTTCCGGGTTGTCGGCATTTGAATACGGTCTCTACGGTTTGCAGGACAAGCCGCTGTCTTCCGTTACACAGTACATGACGAAGAAGCAGACCACCGCTCTGCTCCGGCGTGTGAATCATGCGCATCACCGCCCTCTGGTGGACGACAAGCTCGAGTTCCACCGCCGCTGCCGAAATGCCGGCGTGCCGAGCGCCGCGGTCATCGCCGTCCTCAATCGTCGAGGCAGGAGCGACGGTGCCGAGCCAGCCTACGCGGGCTTTGCAGCCTTGGCCATGGACTTCCTCCACCACCCTGCCATCGATCTCATCCTCAAGCCCCGCACGGATTCGCTCGGGACCGGAATCCGCTTCGTCTCATTCCGGGATGGCCTGGCGTTCGATCTCGACAACAAACCGATCGCCATCGACGCATTCTCTGCCGATCTGGCCGCAGACATGCAGCGCGACGACTACCTCGTGCAGCCGTTCGTGGAGCCGCATCCCGAAATCATGGCGTTGGGCACCGGCCACGCTCTGGGTACCCTGCGCATGCTCAGTTTCGCAGATGACAGAGAGGTGCGTATCCTGTATGCCCTCCTTCGCATTCCGGCTGCCGGAAACGTTCACGACAATTTCAGCTCCGGGGCAAACGGAAACCTCATCGCGCGCGTCGATCTCCAAGACGGTCGCCTATCCGCGGCATGGGGACGCCGGAAGAATTCTCCTTTCCGCCTGCTTCAACGCTTCGAGTGCAACCCATTCACGAACGCATCGATAGAAGGTGTGCTCGTCCCGTACTGGAAGGAAGTGGATGCACTCGTTACTCGCGCGGCGGCGCTGTTCCCTGAACTGCCATGTCTGGCATGGGACGTGGCAGTGACACCGGATGGCCCGCTCCTGATCGAGGCAAACGCGAATGCCGATATCATCGGCGCGCAGGTATGTTACGGACGCGGCGCGAAGGTGCTGCTCGCCCCGGTGATCGCCCGCTATTCCTGACGCTGGCGGATCACGCGGGTTCCCGGGCGTCGACGAAGCGCAAGGGCCAGCAGCGTTATCGAGGCGAGAAACAATGCAACGCCCTGGGGTGCCGTACCTCGAGCGTCGGGGACGACGTGGGGATGGGCGATGCATCGCGATATACTCGGAATTCCGGTTGCTGCCACCCGTCTCCTCCCGCTCATGATTGCCCTCAGCGACCTGCCGACGTTGCTTCGGGAAGCTAGGACCAGTTGCCTGCACAGAATGAGTGGGTCAGTGGCTGCGCAGGAAACCGTTGACCTCGGGGGGGTTGCGCAGCAACTCGACCGGACCAATCCGTGGCTGGGATATCGGCACATTCCTGATGGCGTTCTGCGCGCCTGGCAGGCGGTGGAATCGGCGTTCGGATCATCCGTACTCAGCGAACATCTGCGGCTTCTGCTGCTGCACTTCATCGGGCAGTTCGATCTGCGGTTTGCCTCGGCGGCATTGCCGGCACCATTTGCCCGGCAGTTCGACGAGGCAATGCAGCGCATCGTCCGTCAATGCCTCGACGGCACGCTCGATGTCTCCCCGAGCAACGACGTGTACCTGAAGGATCTCGGCGTGGTTCGCTTGCGCCTTGTTCCCTGCGTATCCCATCTCCTGTACCTGCACTCCGGCGTACCGCGTCGCGTCCTGTTCAGGCATCCGAGCCTTCTTGGGCCCGTACTGCGCATGGGAGGCGTACGGCCAGTCGTGGAGAACCATGTCCACCCGCTGATGCTCGACCACTTCAACGAGGAAGGGCGCGAGCGATGCTATGAACTGATCGGCGAGTTGCTGCGGGAACGAGGCGAGTTGCGTGGACTCATGGGCGCATCGTGGTACTACGATCCACATCTGGGCCGTGTCACTCCCAGGCTTGCGTACCTGCACGATGTGCCCGCGAGAAATGGTGCCAGCGTGGTTCCCGCAGAACGTGAGGGGGCCGATTCTGGCGCGCTCGCCCGCTCGGCGCATCGGCGCGCACTGTACGAGACAGGAAAGTACCAGCCCCACAACTACCTGATGCTGTGGCCTCGCGACGACATTCTGCACTACCTGAGCAGCAGAAATTGATTTCCGGCCATAACGACTGTCGCCTTGAAGCGTCGAATGCGAATGCAGCCGCGATGCGGGCTAATGCGCAGTTGCATCGCGCCGTAGATAGCGACGACTGATTTCGAGCTGGTGCTTGCTCAGGCGATCCCTTAGACCGCCCCTCGGACGAGGCGCGGCATGGCGCGTGTACGCGCGATGCGACAGCGACACCGTTCAAGAGGTCGGCAAAAAAGTTCGAATAGTGAGAATTATCGGCGCACGCCGTGGTCTCTCCGCAAGGTCGCCCAGGTGTTAGACGGGCAACATACGCGCATGGAATTTTGGATGCGCGAACGGTCGCCGTCGTTATCTGACGTCATTATTTCCTGTAGCGTACATCGGGATAATGCGGGCTTCGCACGTTCCCCTTCAGAGCACACGAGGGCACCATGAAACGAAGAGAATTCCTCCTCACCGTACCGGCGCTGGTTGCGACCCCTTCATTCGGACAGACCACTGGGTCAGCACCAATCTGGTCCGACGCAGCGGGGTTTTCGATCCAGCAAGGGAAGACATACGCACTGGGCGCATTGTGCAGCGATCCGCAGGGACTGCCGCTCGTGTTCTCGGCGCTCAGCACGCTTCCTTACGGCGTTTTTCTGGACAAGTCGAGCGGGACGCTCACCGTGAGCACTCAAACGGCAACGGGCAATTACGGAATCCGGTTCCGCGCGTTCAACGGGTTGATCGCGTCGGACAGTCCGTTCTACAGCCTGTCGATCGGCGCGAGCGCGGTGGTACAGCCACCGCCGCCTGCCGTCCAGGGCTCGCTCATCATCAAGCCGTCCTTCAACTTCAAGAAGGACTTGTACGTCAGCGCCGGCGTCTTCTGGAACAAGTACCAGGTGGACAACCGAGGCGGCATCATCGGATGGTGCGACGGGGATCATGCCGAGCCCAGCAAGATCGTACTCGGTGAAGCGGACGCGAACTCCATTCGCTACTTCAATACGTCGAATGTGCCATTTCATGGGATTCCGGCGAATTCGGTGGGATACCTCGTCGCACCGGCACTAACGGGGAAGGGCGCAAAGGTCAGCGATTACGACAACTACCATTGGTGGTATGTCCCTTCCGAGGACAAGTTCTTCTGGATCTTCTCTGCGGAGTTTCAGAACGGCGGCCGGCATGGCATCTTTGATCTTGAAGCTGGTGCATGGAGTCACGGGAACGATGGGCTGAACAAGGCCGCCTGGCCCAATGGACCATACTGGGGCCAGTATGTGTCAACCGACGGCGCACTCAAGATGACGATCGTCAAGAACGCGCCCAATGGGTTCTCGGAGGCACTGGACAAGGCAGTCGCCGTTTCGCGCGAGCACTTGTTTATCATCGAGAGGAACCCTGCCCATCCGTCCAGTTCCGGCAAGCCATGGCGGATCTTTACTCCATCGATCGCAGGAAAGCCGTACGCGATCAAGACCGAGTCGCACAACCAGTACATGAACAGCGGCGTGTGTGTGGGCGAATGGCTGTACTTCATCCGTCCAGCAACGAATGCCGAGAAAGCCGGGTATCCCGATCCCCGCAGCCGGGAATTCTGGAAGGTGCGCCTGCGTCCGCCCTATGATCAGTACAAGAAGCTCGCCAGCTTCCCCATCTTCGATATCATTCCCGTGCAGAACATGGCATCCGGGAAGAACGACAATCCAAGCTGGGGACCGCTCCTGGTACACGACGAGGATTCCAACAGCATTCTGTGCATCTACGAACGGCTGTGGGTGTACGACATCGATGCCGATACCTGGACGAACCAGACACCCAGCGGCTATCAACGGGTGCTGAGCGCGGTTGGCGGCATGGTCAAGTCCAAACGCGAGATCGTCTTCAGACCCGGCAGCAATGTCGACAAATCAGGCGCTATCGACGGGCATAGCGCAGCTCACTACTGGAGCAAGCTCGCCCTGAGTGCCGGACAGAAGCCGAGGGCGCGCTGGGTTCCCCGGGTGATGGACCGCGCCTATCCGGGTTCTGGCGCCCCCAATCCGTGGGGCGGGAAGCACACCCGATTCATCTATAGCGATATCGTGAGGCGCGTGGACGGGACGGTCGAGAACGGCGGGTACGTGTGGCAGTTCGGTGGCGACTACAAGGGCGTGCCATACACGAGCAGCGAATCCGTGCCCAACTACCCGAAGATGCCAGGTGGGTGGGCCATGGATTCCGGACGACAGGACCAGTACAGGGCGCCCGTCGAGGAAGTGCAGGGCAAGGTCGTCATCGAGATGTCGTGCAACCATGTGGCCTTCTATCCCTACAAGGGAGGCACGCCCAGCGCGTCCATCCAGTTCGGCCCAGGGCACCCTGATGGCATAGGCGTGGTGTTCGACAAGCGCGGTGACGCTTGGGTCGGGCCGGGATACTACCGGTTCCAACTGAAAACCGAACCTGCGTCTGCTGGGTCCATCGAGAATGCAATGTATCGCTTCCGTCTGCCGAATCGCACTTCTGCGTCAGAGGATGGGGTAGGCGGGATCAGGAAGGGCAATGCGTGGACAAAACCCGCACAAACCGCCTTCCCCGGCGTAAAGACGCAGTTCACGGGTTCCAGCATGTGGTCCGCCTACGATCACAAGAAGGATGCGGTTGTCTTCGCAACGGTCGCCGGAGGCGATCCGTGGAAGTATTACGTCTTCGAGTTTCCCTGCATTCCGGCGGGCGGAGTTCATGCCTGGAAGAGGACGTTGGTTCAGAAGTCGCAGTCCGCGTGGACGGCGTTTGCGAATTCCATTACGCGGAATGGCGCTCAGGTCAGCGCGACGGGAGGGGTCTGGAGCGGGGCGCAGGCCGTGATCGGTGACTATCTCTATGCGTTGACTATTCAGGGCGGAGTACCGCCAGCGAACTCGACGCTATCCCAGGATCAATGGCATCGGGACGCCAATGTAACATGGTTGACTAAGGTCAATCTGCACAACTACGCAGACATCGAGTACATTCCGCTACCGACACATCTTTGTCGCGGCTTCGACGCACCGATCATCACGCAGCAGCCGCCCGATGCCGGTCCAGCGCAAACGATGAATGAGATCCGGGAGATCCAGGCCCTGGGCCATCTGATCGTCCTTTCTCCGCCGGCCGTGCATTACCAGACCAATGAGCCTTGGCTGTACTGGTACAACACGAACACGGGGTCTTGGACCGCGGGTCAAACCTGGGACCAGATGAAAAAGGGAACTCCTTCCCTGCCGAGCTTTCCTGGAATCAGCCGGGGAAAGATGTGCTGCGTGCCAGAGACGGGTGAAGTGTGGTACATGACCGGTTGGAACCAGGCGGGCGTTGTGAAATACAGAATCTGGTAACCGCTGGTGCCGGTGTAGTCAGGTGCAGATGCTTTGCTGAGTTCGAGGTTTTGTTTCTGAACCCGTAAAGCATCTGCGCTTTCCATCGTTGCCCAAATCTGTAGTCGAAACCAAGTGAAGTGAATAATGAGACGAACTTGCCGGAGGTATAGTCATTAACCCAACCCTGCTCGCGACGGCCGCGTTGATTCAGCTCGACGACCGCGTATGAGCAGATGACATTGCCTGCAAAGTCTCCGAGGTATCTAACCAGCCGCGGTACATCGATCACGTACTCGAACACACCACTAAAGACTGCAACATCGTAGCGCGCAAGCGTCGGCAAACATTTAGCGTTCAAGTCCAAAACAATGGTGTTATAACCCCGGTCAACCAGATCTGATGGAGTATACGAGCACCCTTCGGGGAGCATGTCCCGTAGCATGAGGCGACCTGCACCGAACTCGATTACAGTCGAGTTCGGGGGGATAAGCTGTGCGAGCTTTTGCGTTCTCGTGTCCCATTTCGACGAATGAGTGCTTAGACTTGACCAGTGCGTGTAATCCGAGCGGCCAAGGAGCTTTCGAAATGTCGTTGCGATTGCCCTACGCATACTGGCTCCAATCTTGGTGTTGTTTTTTGGTGCGAGGCGTCGGCCCGAGCGCGATCCGAACCGTCAAAGGATTGCGACGAGCGCCGGCCTGGTGAGCGGTATCGATGTCCTGGGCCAGGACGGTGCGGTCTTCGAGGCTGATCATTCGGCCTCGCCCTTGTCGTTCTTGAAGACCGCCTCGAGCTTTCGGGAGAGCACCAGCAGCGCC
>JADZGB010000043.1 GCA_020854105.1 Burkholderiales bacterium
TCAATGCGCCGCCGGCTGCAGTGTTCAGGGACATCGTGCCGCCCAGTTCCTGGCCGCCCGGTCCGTAGAACCTTCCGTTCATCTGTCCGTTCAGACCAAGCGCATTGCTGCTGGCGGCGACGGTTCCCGAGAACGAATTCGTACCCGGGGCGTAGCTGAGGGTGGCCTGTGCGGGATTGAGGATGTCGAAGCGCACATCACCGAAAGGCGGCGGTGTGTCTCCCTGCCTGAGCAGGGCAGTACCCGATGTCGACAGGCCGATCTGGCGGGTGGCGAAATTGACATCTGCCTGGAGACTCGCCCCCATGCCGAACTGGGTGCCGGCCGGCACACCGATGAAGTCGCCCGCGGCCGCGACGTAACGCCCGACCACCGAGCCGGTATAGGTCGCCGTGCCGGCGACGGGCAGTGCGGCACCGGCAGTCGGTGCGCCGAACGACATGGCACTGATGGCCGAGCCGGCTCCCGAGGGAATGCTCCATGCGCCGAAGCTCTGATAGCTCCATGCATTAGTGGCATGGTACGGATCGGAGATGGCGCCGATGACGGTCTGTCCGGAATTGGCCAGCGCACACAAGCCGCCGGCGCAACTCAGGCTGCTGCCCGACGAGATGGTCCAGGAGGCCGAGGTGGCGGGTGTGGTGAACGTGAATCCGCGCAGGCCGCCGCTGGTGCGCGCGTTGTAGATCACGCCTGCGCGGCTGGCCGCGGTATCGGTCGACACCGCGCCCCCGGAGGTGCGCGTCACTGACATGCCGTTGATGTTCACCGGGGTGCTGGCGGGCAGCGCGCCCCAGGAGGTGAATGTCGTAGGCGTGACGGAGCCTCCGCCGCTGCTCCCTCCACCGCCCCCGCCGCAGGCGGCCAGCGCCAATGCCAGCGAGGCCGCGAGGATCCGGGCCGAGAACATGGAAGTGCGTGAACTGCGCGCGGGATACGACATCGATGCTCCGTCAAATCATTGAAAATGCCCGGCGCGGAGTATGGCGACAAGCTTCCTGTTGCCGCAAGGAGCACCGGCCGCCGAAGCGGCACAGTGTCGCGTGATAGCATCAGCGCGTGAGCCATGCCCCGTGCCTGCCTGCCCTGCACAGCGAACTCGACGTCCAGCGCTGGGACGGCCGAAACCTGCTCCCTGCCCGGGAAACGGTCATCGAGGAAGTGCCGGTTGCATTCGTCTATAACGGCATGGCGCACGCAGTCATGATGGCTACGCCATCGGATCTCGAGGATTTCGCGCTCGGCTTCTCGCTGAGCGAGGGCATCGTCGAGGATGCCGCAGAACTGCACGCCGTGGAGGTGGTGCCGCTGGACGAAGGCGTGCTGCTGCGCCTGGCCGTGGACGCCCGGCGCGCGCAGGCGCTGGAAGCGCGCCGCCGCGGCATTGCCGGCCGCTCCTCCTGCGGCCTGTGCGGAGTCGAGAACATCGATCAGGTGATGCGGCATCCGCGGCCGGTGGCCGGCACACTGCGCGTGCCGCACGCGCACCTGCAGGCCGCATTCGAGGCGCTGAACGGCCTGCAGGTGCTCAATGCCAGGACCGGGGCGGTACACGCCGCGGGATGGACCGATGCGACGGGCACGGTGCGCCTGGTACGCGAGGACGTGGGACGCCACAACGCCCTCGACAAGCTGGTCGGTGCGATCGTGCGCGCCGGCCTGCAGCCGCAGGCCGGCTTCGCGCTGATCACCAGCCGCGCCAGCTTCGAGATGGTGCAGAAGGCCGCGACGGTCGGCATTCCCATTCTGGCGGCGATATCGGCGCCCACCGCGCTGGCGGTGCGCGTGGCGCGCGAGAGCGGCATGACGCTCGCGGGTTTCGCGCGCGATGGCACGCACAACGTCTACACGGGCGCGCAGCGCCTGACCGATCGAACAGGCTGAACTAGTGCGCCGGCAGGGCCGGACGATGCCCGGCCCACGGCCGCAGCTGTTCGAAGACGCGTGCCGCGCGCAGCACCCGTGCGTCCTGGAAGCGTCCGGCGACGATCTGGATGCCGGCAGGCAGTCCATCGGCATTGAAGCCGCAGGGGCAGGTGGCCGCCGGCAACCAGGTGAGGTTGAACGGATAGCTGAAACCGGCCCAGCGCAGCCAGTCCCATTCGTGCTGCGCCCAGTGCGCCGGAATCAGCCGGTCCGCCGGAAATGCCGCCACCGACAGCGACGGCGTGAGCAGCAGGTCGTAGCGCTGGAAGAACGCGTGCACGCGCCCGTAGTAGTCCAAGCGCTCTCCCTGCGCGCGGCAATAGTCGGCTGCGCTGTAGCGCATGCCGTGGCGGATGATGGCCACCAGTCCGGGATCCATCCTGTCCGCCCAGCGCTCGAGCAGCGGCCCCAGCGTGCCGGCATAGGACGAGGCGAACAGGCAATGTTCCATCTCGATCGGATCGCCCCAGCCGGGATTGACCTCGTCCACGCGGCAGCCGGCATCCTCGAAGGCCAGCGCCGCGTCGCGCACCAGGGCGGCGATGTCCGGGTCCACCTGCAGGTAGCCGAGATCCGGGCTGTAGGCGATGCGCAGCCCGTCAATGCCGTGCCCGAGCCGTGCCATGAAGTCCTCGGGCGGAGCCTCCAGGCTGGTCTGGTCGCGATCGTCCGGGCCCGCCAGGGCCTGCAGCATGAGCGCACTGTCGGCCACGGTGCGCGACAGGGGCCCGACGTGCGAGATGAAGCCGTTGTTTGGCATCGGGTGATAGGGAATGCGCCCGAACGAGGGCTTCATGCCGAACACGCCGCAGAAGGCCGCCGGCATGCGCACCGACCCGGCGCCGTCCGAGCCCTGATGAACGGGGCCGAGGCCGGCGGCGGCACACACCGCGGCGCCCGCGCTCGAGCCGCCGGCATTCATGCCGGGCTTCCAGGGATTGTGTGTGATGCCGGTGAGGGGGCAGTCGCCGTTGCCCTTCCAGCCGAACTCTGACACCGTGGTCTTGCCGATGGAGATGGCGCCGGCCGCGCGCATGCGCTCGACATGGACGTGATCGAGTTCCGGCACACGCTCGCGGAACACGTGCGAGCCGCCCATGGTGCGCACGCCGCGGGTGAAGGCCAGATCCTTGACGGTGGTGGGAATGCCGTGCAGCGGACCGAGCGGTGCACCGCCCATCACCTGCCGCTCGGCCTCGCGCGCCTGGGCCAGTGCGCTGTCGTAGGTCGGCGTGCACAGCGCATTGAGCACGGGATCGAGCGCCTGCGCCCGCTCGATGACGGCCTGCACCAGTTCCACCGGCGACAGGTCGCGCGTACGGATGGCGTGCGCGAGCGCGCTCGCCGGGGTGAAGCAGAGCTCTTGGTCCACCAGGAATCTCCTCGTCGCGCACCCGTCCTGCGCAGTAGGGTACCCTAGCCGCACACGACCGATCGTCCCGTCTTCCCTGCATGCAATTCCCCCCGACCGACGCTCCGCCCGGACTCTGGGCGCGCTGGCTGGCGACGCCGCTGTACCTTCGCATCCTGGGCGCGCTGGTGCTCGGGCTGCTGACCGGCGTGGTGCTGGGAGAACAGGCCGGCGCGCTGGCCATGCCGGCCAAGCTGATGCTGCGCATGCTCTCGGCCCTTGCACCGCCACTCATCCTGTTCGCCATCGTGCGCGCCCTGGTGATGGCGGAACTGCCGGCGGGAACCGCGCCGCGCCTGGCGAAGCTGCTGCTGCTCAACACCACGGTGGCGATCGCCATCGGCCTGCTCGTGGCCAATCTGCTGCAGCCGGGAACGTGGCACGAGGTCGGCCCCACGCCGCCCGCTGCGGTGGCGAGGAACGCTCCCGGCCCGCTCGAGCAGTTCGTGGACAACATCCCGCGCAGCCTGCTGGGCCCGCTCACCGACAACGGCAGCGTGGTCTCGGTCATCATCCTGGCCATCGCCTTCGGCATCGCGCTGCGTCACCTGCGCGACCGGCCGCTGCGCACCGTGCGCGACGCGATCGACGTGGGCTTCGACGCGCTGATCGTCATCCTGCGATGGGTGATCGAGATCATTCCGTTCGGCATCTTCGGCATCATTGCCAGCATCGTCGGCACCAAGGGTTTTGCCGCCTTCATCCCGCTCGGCGGATTCGTGGTCGCGGTGGTGCTGGCCCTGCTGCTGCAAGCGGGGTGGTATCTCGTGCGCATCCGCTTCGGCTCCTGGGTGCGGCCGGGGCAGGTGCTGCGCGGCACGCGCGATGCGCTGGTGATGGCGTTCTCCACCGCCAGTTCCACCGCCACCATGCCGGTCACCTATGCCTGCCTGCGCGACAAGGTGGGATTGCGCGAGCGCTCAGCCAGCCTGGGCGCACTGGTCGGAGCCAACTTCAACAACGACGGCACCGCGCTGTACGAGGCGATGGCCGCGCTGTTCATCGCCCAGGTGCTGGGAATGGAGCTGAGCCTGACCCAGCAGCTGCTGGTGGTGGTGACGAGCATGGCCGCGTCGGTGGGCGCGGCCGGCATTCCCGAGGCCGGACTGGTGACGATGACCATGGTGTTCATGGCGGTGGGGCTGCCGGTGGAATACATCGCGGTGCTGTTCTCGGTGGACTGGTTCCTCGACCGCTGTCGTACCACCATCAATGTAATGGGCGACATCAACGTGAGCGCGCTGCTCGACGGCAGGCAGCGCAGGGACGAACTGCTGGAGAAGGCGGGCTGAGGGATGCAGACACAGGCAGCCGGTGAAACGCCGTCCGCGGCCACGCGCGTGAGCGTGCGCGAAGCGGTGTTCGCGCTGCTGCGCGACTTCGACATGACGACGATCTTCGGCAATCCCGGTTCGACGGAGCTGCGTATGTTCCGCGACTGGTATGTTCCGCGACTGGCCGGCGGACTTCCACTACGCGCCGGGCCTGCAGGAAAGCGTGGTGGTGGCGATGGCCGACGGCTTCGCACAGGCACGGCGCGCACCGGCACTGGTCAATCTGCACTCGGCGGGCGGGGTCGGCCATGCGCCGGGCAGCGTGTTCACAGCCTGGCGCAACCAGTCGCCGCTGGTCATCGTCGCCGGTCAGCAGACGCGCGCGATGCTGCCCACCGACCCCTTCCTGTGCGCGCGCTCGGCCGTGGATTTTCCCGAGCCGTACGTCAAGTGGAGCCACGAGCCGGCACGTGCGCAGGACGTGCCGCTGGCGCTGTCGCAGGCGATCCACACCGCCCTGCAGAAGCCGTGCGGGCCGGTGTTCCTGTCCGTTCCGGAGGACGACCGGGACGCGCTCACCGAGCCGGTCGTGCCGCGCACGGTGGCGACCCGCTTCGCACCCGACCCCGTGGCGCTGGAGGCGCTCGCGTGCGCACTGGAGTCGGCACAGCGGCCGGCGCTGGTGGTCGGCGCGGCGATCGACCAGGATGGAGCGTGGGACGACCTCATCGCGCTCGCCGAGCGGCTAAATGCCGTGGTCTGGCACAGTCCGATGGCCGGACGCCGCGCGTTTCCGCAGAGCCATCGGCTGTTCGCCGGCTTTCTGCCGCCGCTGCGCCAGCCGCTCGCGCACCGGCTCGCCGGGCACGACGTGGTGCTGGTGATCGGCGCACCGGTGTTCCTGTACCACGTGCATAGCGAAGGCGAGTATGTCGCCCCGGGCACGCGCCTGTTCCATCTCACCGACGACGCCGAGCAGGCCGCGCGCGCACCGGTCGGGAGCAGCCTGTTCGCCAGCATCGGCCTGGGCGTGGCGCAGCTGCTCGCGCGCGTGCAGGCCACGCAGCGGCCGGCGCCGCAGATCGCGCCGCGCCCGGTAGTGCCCACGGGCAAGGATCCCATCAGCGGCGAGTTCGCCATGCACACGCTGCGCGAGACGTTTCCGGCGAACGCGGTGCTGGTGGAGGAAGCACCCTCGCACCGCAACGCGCTGCACGATCACTTCCGCGTGGATCGCAGCGGCGGCTTCTACGCCTGCGCCAGCGGCGGCCTGGGCTTCGCCCTGCCTGCCGCGGTGGGGGTGGCGCTGGCGCAGCGCCCGCGCAAGGTGGTGGCAGTGGTCGGGGACGGCTCCAGCCTGTATACCATCCAGGCCCTGTGGACAGCGGCGCGGCTCGCCCTTCCCATCACCTTCGTCATCCTCGACAACAGCGGCTATGGTGCGGTGAAGGCGCTCGGCGCGCGCATGGGCATCGGGACCATCCCTGGCTGCGATGTGCAGGGCGTGGATTTCGTTTCCCTCGCACGCGGTTTCGGCTGCCGTGCGTCCTGCGTTCAGCGTGCCGAAGACCTCGCCGGGGCACTGGGCGAGGCCCATGCGGCCGATGGTCCGTGGCTGGTCGAGGTGCGGATGAATCCGAATGCCGACACGATCTACTGATCCGAAACGCACGCGATCGCCGCGTCTTGCCTGCGCCTGCCTCGCGCTGACCCTGGCCGCGTGTGCGAACGCGCGGGAATTCGACCTCGTCATCGCCAACGGCCGGGTGATGGACCCGGCCAGCGGACTGGACGCCGTGCGTCACGTCGGCGTGCGCGGCGGCAGGGTCCAGGCATTGAGCGCGTCGCCGCTCGACGGGCATCGGACCATCGATGCCACCGGGCTGGTGGTCGCACCCGGTTTCATCAATCTGCACTGGCACGGCACGCAGCCGCGCAGCAACACCTTCGAGGCGATGGACGGGGTGACATCGACCTTCGAACTGGAGATCGGCGTCGCCGACGTGGACCGATGGTACGACGAGCGTGCCGGGCGCATGCCGATCAACTACGGCGCCGCGGTCGGGCACGCGCCGGTGCGCATGCGCGTGATGGACGATCCGGGCGCATTCGTGCCGGCCGGCCCCGCGGCACGCCAGCCGGCGAATGACGCGCAGCGTGGACAGATCCTGGAGGGCATCGAGCGCGGACTGCAGCGCGGTGCGGTGGGCGTGGGCTTCGGCCTGGCCTACACACCCGCCGCCTCCCGGCGCGAGATCCTCGACAGCTTCCGTGTGGCCGCACGGTACAAGGCCGCGGCCTACGTGCATATCCGCGGCGCCTCCAGCGCCGGCAGCGCCGACCGCGAGGAGGGTCTGCTGGAGGTCATCGCACACAGCGCCGTGAGCGGTGCGCCGGTGCATGTCGCCCACATCAACAGCAGCGCGCAGGAGGCCGTGGACCGGCTGATGGAGGTCATCGCGCAGGCACGCGGGAACGGCGTGGACGTGTCCACCGAGGCCTATCCCTACACGGCCGGCATGACGCGGATCGAATCCTTCCTGTTCGATACCTGGGGCGACAAGCCCGAATCCGAGTACGCCAAGCTACAGTGGGTGGCGACCGGCGAGCGGCTCACGCGCGAGAGCTTCCATCGTTACCGCCGGCAGGGCGGCTTCGTGCTCATCCACGCCAACACCGAGGCGCGCGTGCGTCAGGCGATCGTGCATCCGCTCAGCATGATCGCGAGCGACGGCTTCGACACCGAACCGCCCAGCCATCCGCGCTCGGCCGGCACCTTCACGCGCACGCTCGCGCGCTACGTGCGCGAGGAGCAGGTGCTGACACTGATGGAGGCGCTGCGCAAGATGACGATCATGCCGGCGCAACGCCTGGAGACACGCGTGCCGGACATGGCGCTGCGCGGCCGGCTGGCCCCCGGCGCGTTCGCCGACATCGTCGTATTCGATCCGGCGACGGTGCACGACACCGCCACCTACGAGCAACCGGCCCGTTACGCGGTTGGCATGCGTCACGTACTGGTCAACGGCCAGCCGGTGGTCCACGACGGTGCGCCGGTGCCGGATGCGCTGCCCGGGCTGCCGGTGCGCGCGCCGCTGCACCAGTAGCTGCTGAAGCGAGGCGTCGCGACAGGGCACGGTCCACTGCTGGATCCCGGCCCCGGATCAAAGCATTCCGGGGCAGGCTTTCACGCGCCGGGATGACGACACACCCGTCGCCCCGGCGAGATCCCCACACCCGTCGCCCCGGCAACCGCCGGGGTCCAGCATACAACGAAAGGTCAGTTCTACTACGTGGATCCCGGCTTTCGCCGGGATGACGATGAGTTTGGGATGACGATGAGTTTGGGATGACGATGAGTTTGGGATGACGATGAGTATGGGATGACGATGATGCTGGGATGACGAGGATATCGAGATGATGAAGGTCTGATCCCGGCGTTTGCCGGGCTGGCGACCGTCTTGCTCACGATGCCGCGTGCACGGCCTGCTCGAATCCGCCGGCTCCCCGTTCGAGCCGCTTGCGTACCTCCCAGGTCTGTTCCGGCGTGAGCGTCTCGAAGTACTGCACTTGCCCGCCCACCAGCGCGGCTACCGGGATGCCGTCGCGCACCAGCAGGCGGTTCGATGGTGTCGCCGGCACCCTCGGCCCGGGCGTGAGGATACCGGCGAGGTTGAGCGGATCGGCGCCGCACACTACGCAGCCGCCGTGCTCCTGGCCGCGCCGGCGGTTCTCCCGCAGCGCCACGATCGCTTCCGGCAACGCGAACTGTTCGCCCGAGAAGCCGGCGACGAAGCGCCCGCCGCGGATCTCGCCGCGCGTTTCCATGCGCCGCAGGGCGAGCAGCAGCTCGCGCCAGCTCGGCAGCCAGTCGGCCTCGCGCGCGAGCACGCGCCAGAACACCACGCCGTAGCGCTTGAGCAGCGCGCGGGCAATCTGCTCGAGCGCTTCGCGCGTCAACGGTGCCGCGGGCTTGCGCCGGATCAGCGCCCAGCGGCCGGCGTCCTGGATGCCGGGCAGGGAAGCACGGTGGCGGGCACTGCCGAAGCGCTGACGCCTGTCGGCGGGCAGCAGCAGGGCGCGCAGCCCGCTGAAGGCGTCCGAGGCGACGAGGCCGTTCGCCACCAGTTCGGCTAGTGCCTCCTCCGCGAAGCTGCGCGGCAGATCGAGCCCGTGGCAAATGTCGTCGAAGAACGAGGCACCCTGTTCGCGCAGGTAGTCGGCGACCTGGCGCGCACGTGCGCTTGGTCGTGCCGCCTCGTCTTCGGCGGTTCCTCCGAGCGCAGACCACAGCGCTAGGTTGCGTCGCGTGATCAGGGTCACGGGTGTCGCGCGCACCGGCCCGGCAGTGCGTTCCCGCTCGGGGCTGATGCGCGGGGCCTCCAGCCGCGTCCACAGCACGCGCCCGGCCAAGCACAGCTCGTCCAGCCACGCGGGATCGTACTGTGCCAGCCGCGCCGGCAGGATCTCGGACTCCCAGGCGCCCGCGGCCGCCTCGTAGCCCTCGAGCTGCGAGATCAGCGCCGCCACCGCATCCGGGCCGTCCATGCGTTCGCCGGGCGCGGCGTGCTGCCACGTGAACAGGAAGTGCATGAACTGTACCGCCGACACCGGCTCGATCTCCTGGCGCAGGCGCTTGACGGTGTAGCGGTTGATGCGTGCGAGCAGCCGCCGCTCGCACCATTCGGTCGCACCCGCATCCTGGCTGCCGGTGAACACGCCGCGCATGGCGAAGCCCTCGGCCTCGAGCGCGAGCAGCGCCGCATCGACGTCGGACTGCGGCAGTTGCAGGGAATCGGCCAAAGCAGGCGCGCGGGCAGGACCGAGTGCTTCCAGGCGGCCGCGCACGATCTCGACCAGCGCCGTCTCGGGTGTCCACTGCCGGCCGTCGTCGGGCACCTGCAGGGCGGGCACGACAGTGCGCCCCGGAAAGAGGATGGCAAACTCGCGCACACGGTCCCGGGCGATCCACAGCATGCGGTCCCCGAGCGTGATCCGGGCGGCCCGGCCCTGCCGTTCCAGTTCGCCGAGCAGTCGCGACCAGTCCGCGCCGTCGCGCACCTCGTCCCCGGTGACGAATCCCAGCAGGGCGAGGGCGTCGTGCATCTCGTCGGCGTTCCCCGGCTGCGGCCAGGCCTCCTCGCGCACGCGCGCGATGGCCTCGGGATCGAGCCGCCCCAGATCGGCCGCGCTCTCGGGATCGAGCCAGCGGCGCGCCATCACCGCCTGGGTGCGGCGCTCCTCCAGCGGCGCGTCGTCGAGGAAGGCGTAGGGCCGGGCCGCGAGGATCTCGAGGGCGAGCATCGACGGTTCGGTCAGATCGCGTGCCGTCACCTGCACCTGCCCCGACTCCAGTGCACGCAGCAGGCGTTGCAGGCCGTCGATGTCCATCGCCTCGTGCAGACAGTCGTGGATGGTCTGCTCCACCAGCGGATGGTCGGGAATCTCACGGTCCCCGGCGATGTTCTCCAGGCAGGCGATCTGATCGGGGAACACGGCAGCGACCAGGTCCTCGGCGTGCATGCGCTGCAACTGTGCCGGGACCTTGCTGCCGCCATGGAAACGCGGCAGCGCCAGCGCGACCGAGGCATTCCAGCGCCAGCGCGTGATGAACATCGGCGCATCCAGCAGGGCCTGCACCAGGATGTCGCACACGCTGGACGAGTGCAGGTAGCGCGCGGGCTCCTCCAGCGGGAAGCTGTGCGTGGCGGTGAGCGAGAGGATGATCGCGTCCTCGGTCGCGGCGGCCTGCAGCTCGAAGTTGAACTTGCGGCAGAAGCGCTTGCGCAGGCTCAGCCCCCAGGCACGGTTGAGGCGGCTGCCGTAGGGCGAGTGGATGATCAGCTGGGTGCCGCCGGATTCGTCGAAGAAGCGCTCGAACACGAGGTGCTTCTGCGTGGGCAGGCGGGTGAGGCTGGCGCGGCCCGCGGCGTAGTAGTCCACCAGCTGGGAGGCGGCGGTGACGCTCAGCCCCAGTTCGCCGGTCAGCCAGTCCACCGCCTCGGAGGCCGGTAGCAGACGTGCCTCGATCTCCTCGCGCAGGCGTGACACCGACGCGGATACTTCGTCGGTGCGGGCGGGCGCCTCGCCGATCCAGAACGGAATGCTGGGCGGCTGGCCCTGCGCGTCCTCGACGCGCACGCGGCCACCCTCGACGCGCTGGATGCGATAGCTGGTGTTGCCGAGCTGGAAGACATCGCCGGCCATGCTCTCGATGGCGAAATCCTCGTTCACGGTGCCGACGATCTGACCCGCGGGCTCGAGCACGACGTTGTAGTCGGCCGTGTCGGGAATCGTCCCGCCGCAGGTGACCGCGGTCAGGCGCAGGCCCTTGCGCGCGCGCAGCGTGCCCTGCACCGAATCGCGGTGTATCAGCGCCTGGTTGCGCCCGCGCCGGGTGGAGAAACCCTCGCTCAGCATGCGTACGATGGCCTCGAAGCGTGCGCGCGTCAGATCATGGTAGGGCCAGGCACGCGTGAACAGCGCGAACAGTTCGTCCTCGCCCCATTCGCGACAGGCGACTTCCGCCGCGATCTGCTGGGCGAGGACGTCGAGCGGCTCGTGCGGCATGCGCATGCAGTCCAGCTCGCCCCGGCGCACCGCGTCGAGCAGCGCCACGCACTCGGCGAGGTCGTCGCGTGTGAGGGGGAACAGGCGGCCCTTGGGCAGTGCACCGATCGCGTGGCCGGAGCGCCCGACCCGCTGCAGCAGGACGGCGATGGCGCGCGGCGTGGCGATCTGGCACACCAGATCGACGTGGCCCACGTCGATGCCCAGTTCCAGCGAAGAGGTCGCCACCAGCGCGCGCAGTTCGCCGCGCTTGAGGCGCAGCTCCGCGTCGAGGCGCTGCTCCCGCGCCAGGCTGCCGTGATGCGAGGTCACCGCCTTCTCGCCCAGCCGTTCGGACAGGGCGCGCGCGAGCCGCTCCGCGAGCCGGCGCGTGTTGACGAACACCAGCGTGGAGCGATGCGTCTCGATCAGTTCGCCGAGGCGTGCGTAGACCTGCTCCCACACCTCGGCCGACATCACGGCTTCGAGCGGCGATTCGGGAAGCTCCAGCGCGAGGTCGCGGCGTCTCGCGTGGCCGGCGTCGAGGATGGCGCAGCCGTCCGCGGTGGCGGGCGGGTGCCCGGCAGTCCCGGGAGGCTGGACGCCGGGTCCGCGCGCCGTGTCCGCGTCGAACAGATCCACCGGCGGTCCGAGCTCGTCGAGCAGCCCGCGCGCCGGACGCTGCGCACTGCCGACGAGGAAGCGCGCCACGTGCTCGATCGGCCTCTGCGTGGCGGACAGCCCGATCCGGGTGAGGCGCGCGCCGGCCAGTTCCTCCAGGCGCTCGAGGCTGAGGGCGAGGTGGGCTCCACGCTTGTTCGGTGCCAGCGCGTGGATCTCGTCCACGATCACTGCCCGCGTCGTGGACAGGATGGCGCGCCCGGATTCGCTGGTGAGCAGGATGTAGAGCGACTCCGGGGTGGTCACCAGGATGTGCGGCGGCCGGCGGCGCATGCGGCTGCGCTCGGCCATCGGGGTATCTCCGGTGCGCACGAGGGTGCGGATGTCCACGTCCGGATAGCCGAGCGCCACGAGATCCTCGCGGATCCCGGCGAGCGGGGCCTCGAGGTTCCTGTCGATGTCGTTGGACAGCGCCTTGAGCGGCGAGACGTAGACCACGCGCGTCTCGTCGCCGAGCTGGCCGCGCACGCCCAGGCGCACCAGCGCGTCGATGGCCGCGAGGAAGGCGGCGAGCGTCTTGCCCGAGCCGGTGGGCGCGGCGATGAGCACGTGGCGCCCGGACTGGATGAGCGGCCAGGCCCCCGTCTGCGGCTCGGTGGGCGCGGCATAGGTGCGGCGGAACCAGCGCGCGACGGCGGGATGGAAATGTTCGAGCACGTCCGACATGAAATCCATTGTGCCAGCGCCCAGGCTCGTCCGGTGAGCCAGTCTCCGGGCACGCGGCGTGCGGAGCGCAGCATGCTCCGCAGCCCAGGGCCGCGATCCGGAGGGAGAGCAGGATGCACCGGCATCCGCGATGATGTAGGCATATCACGGTGGGTAGGCAGCACAACCGATCAAGGCCGGAACACGAGGTCTGCCGGGGGATGCGGGATCCGGACGAGGCCGAGGCCCTGTTCGAGCTCCTGCGCGAGCAGATGCTGGCGGAGATCGAGTCGCAGGCCGAGTCGCTTTCCGGGCCGTTGCACGGACGCGTACTCAGCGACCGGGTGATGGCCGCGGTGGCGCGCGTGCCGCGCCACGAGTTCGTCCCGCTCGACGTGCGGCCATTCGCCTATCTCAACCGCGCGCTGCCGATCGGCTTCGGCAAGACCGTGTCGCAGCCGTTCCTGGCTGCGCTGATGATCGATCTGCTCGAGGTCGATGACTCGCACCGGGTGCTCGAGATCGGCACCGGCAGCGGCTATCACGCCGCGCTGCTGGCCGAGCTCGGAGCCAGCGTGTACACGGTCGAGCTGATTCCGGAACTGGTGACCCAGGCCGCCAGCCGCCTCGGCTATCACAACATCGCGGTGCGCATGGGCAACGGGCGCCTGGGCTGGCCCGAGCACGCACCCTACGACCGCATCCTGGTGACCGCTGCGGCGGAGCTGATCCCGGGAGAGCTGCTGATGCGGCTCACCAGCGGGGGGCGGATCGTGCTTCCGGCCGGAATTCCCGGGCAGCAGCAGCTCCTCAGCGTGGAGCGCACCCGCGATGGACGATTGCACATGAATGCCGTGCTCGGCGTGCATTTCGCCGCGCTGGACGAGGACGAGAGCCTGCACGGCAGCGGCTGAGGGCCGGAGCCGGCGATGGCCGAAGGCGGACCTGCTCTGTTAATGTCCGGTCCAGTCGCTGGGGACAGGGCATGGCGAGCAGATCACCCAAACGGTTCAGTGCCGGCGTGGTCGTGGTGCGGCACACGCGCGCCGGCTGGCGCTACCTGCTGCTGCGCGTCTATCGCACGTGGGACTTCCCCAAGGGCGGCGTGGAGGCCGGCGAGACGCCATTGCAGGCGGCCCGGCGCGAGGTCGCCGAGGAGACCGCCCTCACCGACCTGAGCTTCGACTGGGGCGAGCAGTTCGCGGAGACCGCGCCCTACAGCACCGGGAAGGTCGCGCGCTACTACGTGGCGGTGAGCAGCGAGCAGATCGCGTCGCTCCCGGTCAATGCCGTGCTGGGGCGCGCCGAGCACCACGAATTCCGCTGGGTCGGGCAGGTCGAGGCCCGCCGTCTGCTGCCCGAGCGCCTTCAACCCGTGCTGGCCTGGGCCTGCGCGCTGGTCGAGCAGGTGCACTCCCGCTGAGCCCGCCTCACTTGCGCTCGGAGCTGGACTTGTCGATCTTCCCGGTGGCCGCATTCACCATCACGTTGCCGACGCGGCCGTCGGGCAGGCTGAACGAGTAGCTGTAGTAGGGGTGGCCGCGCCAGCTCAGCTCGTACTTCATGCGGTTCAGCTCCGCGGCGCGGAACTCGGCACTGGCCAGCTCGCGTACCTCGGGCTCCTCCACGCGGTGGCGCGTGCTGAGCATCTCGTACTTCTTGTTGCCTGCCTTCTGCTCCGACTTGACGATCGCGCCGCCTTCGCAGCGCATGCGATAGACGCGGTTGTCCGGTGCGACCAGCTCGACGTCGAAGCCCAGTCCGTTCTGCCAGTCGAGCTCCCATTCCGTCACCTGGCCGACCTGTTGCTGGCGCGCCGCGTCCAGGCACGCGTTGACCGCCCGGTCCACCTCGGGACCGAACTCGGCAGCGAATGCCGCTCCAGAGGCCAGCAGACCGGCGCCGATGGCGATGAGGGAAAGTCGCATGTGCTCCTCCTGTCGATGGCGAGCGCTGTCGCCGTTTGCCTACATGATCGCGAAGCCGTGCAATGGCAAGAATACACGCCCGCGCACATCGTGCGTGGCGGGCTATGATTGCCCGCGCCTTCCTGCACCGAACCCGCGCGCCGCCGCATGCCATTCGCCTACTTCGATCGACTCTCCGCTGCGCGCAAGGCGATCTACCTGCGCAGCGACGCCATCGAACGGGTCGACCTTCCGCCGGGCCCGGACCTGCGCTCGCTGCTCGACGAACTGGCGCTGGCGCTGCGCACGGAGAACCGCGCCCAGTCAGAGCGCCACGCGCAGGCCCTGTGCGACGAGCTCACCGGTCGCCTGCGCGTGCCGCGCGTGCGCGTACGTGTGCTCTCGGTTCGCCCGAGCGGGAACTGGGGCGAGCTGCACGGGCTGTACGAGCCGTTCGACGACGGCCGGCCGCCCCTGCTGAGCGTGTGGATGCGCACGGTCGCGCGCAGGCAGGTGGTGGCGTTCAGGAGTTTCCTGCGCACCATCCTGCACGAGCTGTGTCACCACCTGGACTACGAACTGTACGCACTGCCCGAGACCTTTCACACCGAAGGTTTCTACAAGCGCGAATCGAGCCTCTATTACCAGATCCGCGGCGAGACGCCACGGCATCGGGCAGAGCGCGCCGCCGCGGACTGAAGGGCACTCAGGTCCAGGGAAACGGACGCTTGGTGAGCGCTACCGAGACGATGTAGGCGAAGCTCGCCAGTGCCGCAGCGAAGGCGAGGCGGCGCACCGCGGGCGTGCGCCCGCGCTTGAGCGCGATGCTGCCCAGCACGATGTAGACGAGCAGTCCGGCCACCTTGGCCGTGAGCCAGCCGTCACGCAACGGCGCCTGGCCGATGCGAAATGCCAGCCATACCGCGGAGGCGAGCAGGACGGTGTCGACCAGGTGCGGCAGCACCTTGACCCAGCGCTGCTGCAGCCACTGGCTCCCTGCCAGCATCCATGCGCCGCGGACCAGGAACAGGGTCAGGCTTAGCGTCACGGCGCCCACGTGCACTGCCTTGAGCACCGCGTAGTCCATCCCCGAAGGATATCAGGACGCGTGGCGGCTATTCCCGATACGGCGGATTTTCCCCTAGAATCGGAGCGCAGGGGTTGTGCATCGGCATACGCTCGGAAGCAGGCGCTGGCTCAGGGAGGCGGCCGTTCCGGTCGAATCCTGGACGAGAAGGAGTTGGCAGTGGCCCTGATTCTGGCGTTGGACTTGGCAGGCATGCCCAACCGCTGGCTGATCGTCGAGCAGGCGATCACCTACTACGCGCGCGACATGGTCGCCTGGTCGCTCGGAAAGACGGTGTGCACCTTCCATGGTGGCGTGTCGCGCATCACGGGCAGGCGCTCGGCGCTCTCGACCAAGAGCATCATCGCGATCCGGGGCGCCGCCGAGTTCGTTCGCGAGCAGCAGGCCGAGCCGCACCTCACCAATGCCGCCCTGTACCGGCGCGACCGCCACGTTTGCGGGTACTGCGGTGGCCGCTTCAAGGAGTTCAGCCTGTCGCGGGACCACGTCGTGCCCCTGCATCAGGGCGGCAGGGACCGCTGGATGAACGTGGTCACCGCCTGCCGCTCCTGCAACACGATCAAGGGAGGCCGTACGCCAGAGGCGGCGCGCATGCCCCTGCTGTACGCGCCCTACGTGCCGAACCGTCACGAGCATCTGATCCTGCAGAACCGGCGCATCCTGCAGGATCAGATGGAGTACCTCATGGCGCGCGTGCCGCGCCATAGCCGCCTGCATCAGGCCTGAGCCGGGCGACTCCGGGACTCTCACTTCCGCCAGCGGCGGGCGCCGGCCGCCGTGTGCGCATCGAGGCGGCCGGCCACTTGCTGTGAGCACGCATGAAATACAAGGACTACTACCAGACCCTCGGCGTCGAGCGTGATGCCTCGGAAGACGCGATCAAGAAGGCGTACCGCAAGCTCGCGCGCAAGTACCACCCGGACGTCTCCAAGGAGAAGAACGCCGAGGAGAAGTTCAAGGAGGTGGGCGAGGCGTACGAGGTCCTGCAGGATCCGGAGAAGCGGGCTGCCTACGATCAGATGGGCGCCTACCAGCCGGGGCAGGACTTCCGGCCGCCGCCCGGCTGGGGTGAGCGTTTCGGCGCCTCGGATGGCTTCGGCGCTCAGGGCGGATTCGAGGATCTCAACGACCTGGACCTGTTCGACATCCTCGCCGGACTTGGCGGGCGGGGCGCATTTCGCGGTTCCCGCGCCCAGGCCGGCGCGACCCCGGGCCGGGACGCCGAAGTCGCCGTCACCGTTGGCGTGGAAGACCTGCTGCACGGCGCCGAGATCGAGATTCCCCTGAACTTCACCCAGATCCAGCCCGACGGACGCCTGCAGCGCGTGACACGCACGACCAAGGTGCGCATTCCGAAGGGGGCGAGCGACGGGCAGCGCCTGCGCGTGCCGGGCAAGGGTGCGCCCGGGCAGGGCGGCCCGGCCGGTGATCTGTACATCGACATCCGCCTGCGCCCGCACGAGCTGTTCAAGGTGACCGGGCACGACCTCTACCTGGAGGTGCCGGTCGCCCCGTGGGAGGCCGCGCTTGGCGCCAGCGTGGACATCCCGACGTTGACCGGCAAGGTCGCGCTCAAGGTTCCGCCCGGCTCGAGAGCCGGCCAGAAGCTGCGCGTGCGCGGCCGCGGCCTGCCCCGACCCAAGAGCGAGGAGCGCGGCGATCTGTATGCCGTGCTGCAGGTGGTGACGCCCTCGTCGATGAGCGAGCAGGAGAAGGACTTGTACCGGGAACTGGCGCGCGTCTCGTCGTTCAACCCGCGCGGGCATTTCGGATAGGCCGATCATGACAGCAGATATCGCGGCCCTGCTCGGCGAGCACCTCCAGGTCGACGTGGAGGAGCTCGCACGCGCCACGGGCCTCAGCGGCGCCGAGGTCATCGAACTGACCGAGTACGGCGTGTTCGAGCCACTGTCGGGCGGCACGGGGCATTGGTGCTATGCGGCGCGCTGCATCGCCGTTGGCCGCCGTGCGTCGCGCCTGCGCACCGATTTCGGTCTGGACCTGCACGGACTGGCGCTGGTGTCGGCGCTGCTCGAGCGCATCGACGACCTGGAGGACGAGTGCGCGCGCCTGCGCGCACAGTCGCTCGAATGAATGCGCGGGCGCGGCGCGGCGTGATCGCCGCCACGCTCGCCGCCTGGCTGGCGTTTCCGGCGCCGGCGCCGGGTCAGACCGGAGCGCCCCAGCCCGTGCCGGTCACGGCGCAGGGGCTGAAGGCGGCAGAGCGCCTGTTCGATGTTCCCGCCTACCGGCAGCTCGCAACGCGGCAGTTGTACCGCGCGCTGGCATCCCTGCCCGAGGACCGGTACACCTCGTCGGTGGAGGCACTGAAGGATCCCGAGGTCATCCGCATCCTGCGCGGGGTGATCGCGCGCAGCATGGCGCAGACGTACAGCCTCGCGGAGCTGGAGTTCCTGGCGCGCATGCTGTCCACCGACGAGGGGCGGTCCATCGCCGCGAAGGACGATCTGCTGCAGGACATGCTCACGCGCGAACTGATCGCCGCGGCCCTCACCAATCCGGAACTCGCGCGCCTCCTCGGCCAGCCCTGACCCCGACGCGCCATCCTGCTGCCCACCGGCACGGCCGCGGCAGCCACCGGCTCTAGCCGGATCAGGTCCGCGCGCGGGCGCGGACGATGCGGCAATTCTTCGAATTCGCCTGTTCCCGGTGAGCAGGTCCGCGCGCGGGCGCGGACGATGCCCCTGTGCCACTCGTGCGTCATGGCCCCGCGGCAGGCGTGCGGGCCTGCACTGCGGGACAGGCTATCATTGCGCGCTGCATGCCATCGCGTGACCTACAAGAATTCGCAGAGGAGATCCCATGCACAGGCACATGATCCGGCTGGCGCTGACACTCACGTTCCCCCTGGCGCTCACACTGGCGCTGGCGTTGCCGGGCGCGGCGCGGGTGCACGCCGCTGAACGCATCAGGATCGGCTTCCTGAGCACGCTGTCCGGGCCGTCGGCGGCCCTGGGCCTGGACATTCGCGACGGGTTCGCGCTGGCGATGCAGCAGAACGGCGGCAAGCTCGGCGGGCTTCCCGCAGAGCTGGTCCTGGGCGACGATCAGCAGAACGCCGACACCGGCAAGCAATTGGTGGAGCGGCTTCTCAAGAAGGAGCGCGTGGATCTGGTCACCGGCATCGTGTTCACCAACGTCATGCTGGCGGTGGCGCCGGCAGTGTTCGAGGCGCAGACCTTCCTGATCAGCGCGAACTCCACCCCGCTGCAATATTCGGGCGAGGGCTGCAACCCGTTCTTCTTCAGCACCTCGTGGCAGAACGACGCCGTGCACGAGGCGGCCGGCAGGTTCGCCTCCGACAAGGGCTATGACCGCCTCGTGCTGATCGCGCCGAACTACCCCGCGGGCAAGGATGCGATGAACGGCTTCAAGCGCTTCTTCAAGGGGGCGGTGATCGACGAGATCTACACCCGGCTGGGCCAGCTCGACTACGCGGCGGAACTGGCCCAGGTGCGCGCAGCGAAGCCGAAGGCGGTGTACATCTTCCTGCCGGGCGGCATGGGCGTGAACTTCATCAAGCAGTATCACGCCGCGGGCCTGAATCGCAGCACCGTGCTGGTGGGTCCCGGCTTCTCGGCCGACGAGGACGTGATCAAGGCAGTGGGCGAACCGATGATCGGCATGTTCAACACGGCCCAGTGGGCGCACGATCTGGACAACGCGCAGAACCGTCGTTTCGTTGCCGACTTCCGCAGGCAGTACGGCCGCACGCCGACCATGTACGCGTCGCAGGGCTACGACGCGGCCCTCCTGATCGATGGCGCGGTTCGCGAGGTGAAGGGCAGGATCGAGGACAAGGCCGCGCTGCGCAGGGCGCTCGAGGCGGCGAACTTCGAGTCGGTACGCGGCGAATTCAGGTTCAATGTCAATCACGTTCCGATCCAGCACTACTATCTGCGCCAGGTGGTCAAGGGCGCGGACGGAACGCTCACCAACAGGCTGGTATCCACGGTCCTCGCCGCGCACGGGGATGCATACGCGACGGCGTGCAGGATGAGATAGGCGCCAGGACTTCGGGCCGGGATCGGAACTCGACGGCACACGGCCCGGTCCCGGCGCGCCGGAACATGGACATGATCCTCTTCCTCGAGCAGGGCCTGAACGGCCTGCAGTTCGGGCTGATGCTGTTCCTGCTTGCCGCCGGGCTGACGCTCGTGTTCGGGATCATGGACATGATCAACCTGGCACATGGCTCCCTGTACATGATCGGTGCCTACCTGGCCGCGCTGATCCTGGGCAGCACCGGATCTTTCCTGCTCGCGGTCGCGGGCTCGCTCGCAGGCACGGCAGTGCTCGGCATGCTGCTCGAGATCAGCGTGCTGCGCCGGCTGTATTCGCGCGATCACCTGTCGCAGGTGCTGGCTACCTTCGCGCTCCTGCTCATCGCCAACGAATCGATGCGCATCCTGTTCGGATCCCAGGCGCTCACGCTCAATCCACCGGCGGTGCTGTCCGGCCCGGTCGAGCTTGCGCCGGGGTTCTTCTATCCGGCCTACCGGCTGCTGATCATCGGCGTCGGCCTGGCCGTAGCGCTGCTGCTCTATCTGCTCGTGTCGAGGACGCGCATCGGCATGCTGGTGCGTGCCGGTGCCTCCAACCGCGAGATGGCCCTGGCCATGGGGGTGAACGTCCGGGCCTTGTTCACCGCGGTGTTCGGTTTCGGTGCGGCGCTGTGTGCGCTCGCCGGCGCCATGCTCGGTCCCCTGCTCGCGGTCGAGGTGGGCATGGGCGAGGGCATCCTCATCCTGGCCTTCGTGGTCATCGTCATCGGCGGCATCGGCTCGATCCGCGGGGCCCTGGCCGGGGCCGTGATCGTCGGCGTGGTGGACACGCTCGGACGCACCCTGCTGCCGATGTCACTGCGCACGGTACTGCCTCCCACGGTGGCGGGCAACCTCGGGCCCTCGCTGGCCTCGATCCTGATCTACGTGCTCATGGCGGCCGTGCTGTTCTGGCGGCCGCAGGGCCTGTTTCCCGCGCGCGGCTGATGGGCGTGCAGCTCGATCATCCGCTGCATGCCGCGGTGGCGCTGCCGCTGCTGGCTGCGCTGATCGTGTTCCCCTTCGTCGTGCTCGCCATCGACGAACCGTTCTACGTGGTGCTCGCGAGCCGCATCCTCATCTTCGCGCTGGTCGCCACCAGCCTGAACCTGCTGGTGGGCTTCGGCGGCATGGTGAGCTTCGGTCACGCCGCCTTCCTCGGCGCGGGCGCCTACGTGGTCGCGATCCTGATGCAGCACGGTGTGGCCTCGGCGTGGATCGCCTGGCCGGCGGCCGTGGCCGTCGCCGCGCTGGCGGCCCTGGCGATCGGAGCCGTGTGCCTGCGCACGCGCGGGGTGTACTTCATCATGATCACGCTGGCGTTCGCGCAGATGGTGTACTTCGTCTTCGTCTCCCTGAAGGCCTACGGCGGCGACGACGGCCTGTCGCTCGCGTCGCGTTCCGTCGTCGCGCCCGGCATCGACCTGAACTCGGACACGCTGTTCTACTACGTGGTGCTGGCCTTCGCGTCCACCGGCTTCTTCCTGTTCGCGCGCCTGGTCAATTCGCGCTTCGGGCGGGTGCTGCAGGGCATTCGCGAGAACGAGACACGCATGGAGGCTCTCGGCTACGCGGTCCATCGCTACAAGCTGGGTGCATTCGTGCTCGCGGGGGCGACGGCGGGACTGGGCGGCGCACTGCTGGTGAACCAGAACGAACTGGCAAGCCCGGGCACGCTGAGCTGGACGCAGTCGGGGATGCTGCTCACCATGGTCATCCTCGGCGGAGTCGGATACCTGTGGGGAGGCGTGATGGGCGCGGCCGCCCTGCTGCTGATGGAGGAGTTGCTCGCGGCGTACACCATCCACTGGCAGCTCGGCCTCGGCCTGGTGCTGCTCGCGGTGGTGCTGTTCGCTCCCAACGGGCTGGCAACGCTGGCGCGCGCGGCCGGACCAGGCGGGCGCGATGGCTGAGCTGCTGCGTCTGCGCGGCCTGATCAAGCGCTTCGGCGGCCTGGTCGCGACCGATGGCGTCGACCTGACAGTGCAGGAGGGCGAGGTGCACGCCCTGATCGGCCCCAACGGCGCGGGCAAGACCACGCTGGTGCACCTGATCTCGGGTGCGCTGCGCGGCAATGCCGGCTCGGTGTTCTTCGCCGGCGAGGAGCTCACGCACGCGCCGGTGCACGAGCGCGTGCGACGCGGCCTGGTGCGCTCCTATCAGGTGACCAGCATCTTCACGCGCCTGAGCGCGCTCGACAATGCGTTGCTCGCGGTGCAGGCGGCCGCCGGCTCGAGCATGCGCTTCTGGACTCCGGTGCGGACCGAACGCGCGTTCACACGCGATGCGCGCGCGCTGCTGATGCGCGTGGGACTGCTCGATCGCGCCGAGGTGGTCGCGGGCACCCTCGCGCACGGCGAGCAGCGCAAGCTAGAGGTGGCGCTTGCGCTTGCCGCGCGCCCGCGCCTGCTGCTGCTCGACGAGCCGTTGGCGGGTTTGGGGCCGGAAGAGTCGCTGCACATGGTGGAACTGATCGGGGGCCTGGCCGGAGAGGTCACCATCGTCCTGGTCGAGCACGACATGGATGCGGTGTTCAAGCTCGCGCACCGCATCTCGGTGCTGGTGTCGGGACGCATCGTCGCTACCGGCGCGCCCGACGAGATCCGCAGCGACGCGCGCGTGCGCCAGGCCTACCTGGGAGACGAGCTTGGCAGCGCTGCTTGAGATCCGCGACCTGGACGCCGGCTACGGAGCGAGCCAGGTCCTGTTCGGCCTGCAGCTGTCGATCGAGGCAGGCGAAGCCGCGACCCTGCTCGGGCGCAACGGCATGGGCAAGACCACCACGGTGCGCAGCATCCTTGGCCTGGTGGGGTCGAGCGCCGGCAGCATCCGCTTCCGCGGCGAGCGCATCGACGGATGGAGCGCGGACCGCATCGCCCGCGCCGGCATCGCCGTGGTCCCCGAGGGACGGCAGATCTTCCCCAACCTCTCGGTGGAGGAGAACCTCGTCGCCTTCGGCGCCAATCGAAATGCCTCGTCGAGCCCCTGGGACCGGCAGCGCGTCTACGACATGTTCCCGCGCCTGCGCGAGCGGCGCACCAGCATGGGCGAACGGCTCTCCGGCGGCGAGCAGCAGATGCTCGCCATCGGCCGCGCCCTGATGACCAATCCGCATCTGCTGATCCTCGACGAGGCCACCGAGGGTCTGGCGCCGCTGGTGCGCGAGGAGATCTGGCGCTGCCTGCATCGCCTGCGCGGCGATGGCCAGACCATCCTGGTGATCGACAAGTACGTCGAACGCCTGATCGCGCTCGCGCAGCATCACACCGTTGTCGAGCGCGGGCGGGTCGCGTGGCACGGCACTTCCGCGGCACTGGAGCGGGATCACGCGATCTGGCAGCGCTATCTGGGCGTCTGATTCTCGCGGGCTGGTGTGCACGGGGGTGCAGATTCGCGGGAACAGCCGTTGCCTGGATCCCGGGATTGAAAATGCCCGGGTGAGCCGCATATCGCCGAAAGACACCATAATCGCCGGAAAGCAACCATATCGCCGGCAAGACATGTTGGGCCGGCACAGGGCATACACGCATGAGATCCCGCTATCCGACCAGTTCCATGTGGGCGCACGCCCTGGAGATGCTGGAGCAGGCCGACCGCCTGCACCGCCAGTTCTTCCAGCCGGGCCCTGCCGCGATATCGGCCTGGGAGCCGCCGGTGGACATCGTCGAGCACGACGATGCCTATCACGTCATCGTCGCGCTGCCGGGGGTGGACCCCTCGCGCATCCGCGTCTGGTTCGACGGTGCGGCGCTGGTGGTGACCGGCGAGCGGCCGCTGCCGGCCAGCTGCCAGGGCGGAGCGATCCGGCGGCTGGAGATTCCCTACGGACGCTTTCAGCGGCGCATCCCGATTCCCGCGGGGCAGTTCGAGCTGTTCGGGCAACAGGTCGAGAACGGCTGCCTGATCATCGGGCTGCGGCCGTTGTCGTGAGGACGCTGACATGACGGAAGCGAACATGCAGGAAAACGAAGCACGGATGGAATCCACGCAGGCCGCGCCGGCGGACAAGGAGCAGGCAGCCAAGGTCGTGCCGCGGGCGCTCGATCTGCCCGAGGACGCCATCGTCATCGTGCCGGTGCGCAACATGGTCCTGTTCCCGGGCATGATCCTGCCGCTTACGATCGGCCGGGAAGGCTCCATCGCCGCCGCGCAGCAGGCAGTGCGCAGCGAGCGCCCGATCGGGCTGCTGCTGCAGAAGGACGCATCCGTCGATGCGCCGGCTGCGGAGGATCTGAACGGGCTGGGCACGGTCGCGCAGATCCTGCGCTACGTAACCACGCAGGACGGCGGGCACCACATCATCTGCCAGGGTCAGGAGCGCTTCGTCGTGCGCGAGTTCCTGACCGGCTATCCCTTCCTGGTCGCGCGTGTCGAACGCTTCGCCGACGGCAACGGCGCCAGCCAGGACATCGAGGCGCGCTTCATCCAGTTGAAGCGTCGCGCCACCGAGGCGCTCGAGCTGTTGCCACAGGCGCCGCAGGAGCTGGCCGGTGCGGTGCAGAACTTCACCTCGCCGGGCGGACTCGCCGACATGGTGGCCGGCTTCATCGACATCGAATCCGAGGAGAAGCAGCAGCTGCTCGAGACGCTCAACGTGCAGACACGGCTCGACCGCGTGCTGGAGATCCTCGCGCGTCGCATCGAGGTGCTGAAGCTGTCGAAGGAGATCGACGAGCGCACCAAGGAGAGCGTGGACAAGCGTCAGCGCGAGTTCATGCTGCGCGAGCAGCTCAAGACCATCCAGAAGGAACTGGGCGAGGACGAGGAAGGCGAGAACGATCTCGCGGACCTCGAGAAGGTCATCGACGAAGCCGGCATGCCGGCGGAGGTCGAGGCGCACGCGCGCAAGGAGTTGAAGCGGCTCGCCCGTATCCCCGAGGCCTCGGCGGAGTACTCGATGGCGCGCACCTACGTGGACTGGCTGGTCGAGTTGCCGTGGAAGGCCACCGAGCAGGGCGAGATCGATCTGGCCGAGGCGCGGCGCATCCTCGACGAGGACCACTTCGGGCTGGAGAAGATCAAGAAGCGGATCCTCGAGTTCCTCGCCGTGCGCAAGCTCAATCCGCAGGGCAAGTCTCCCATCCTGTGCTTCGTCGGCCCACCGGGTGTGGGCAAGACCTCGCTCGGCCAGAGCATTGCCAGGGCGCTCGGCCGCAGATTCCAGCGCGTGGCGCTGGGCGGCGTGCACGACGAATCCGAGATCCGCGGACACCGGCGCACCTATGTGGGCGCGCTGCCGGGCAACATCGTGCAGGCGCTCAAGAAGGCCGGCAGCCGCGAGGCGGTGCTCATGCTCGACGAGATCGACAAGGTCGGGGCGAGCGGCTTCCACGGCGATCCGAACTCGGCGCTGCTGGAGGTGCTCGATCCGGAGCAGAACCACGCCTTCCGCGACAACTACCTGGGCGTGCCGTTCGACCTGTCGCGCGTGACCTTCATCGCCACCGCGAACATGCTCGACACGATTCCCGGACCGCTGCGCGACCGCATGGAGATCATCCAGCTGCCGGGCTATACGCAGGAGGAGAAGCTGCAGATCGCGCGCAAGTACCTGGTGGGCCGGCAGCTCGAGCAGAACGGGCTGGCACAGGACAGGTTCGAGATCACCGACGAGGCGATCCGCCGGATCATCGGCGACTACACGCGCGAGGCCGGCGTGCGCAACCTCGAGCGCGAGATCGGTTCGCTGTGCCGCAGCGCCGCGGTGAAGATCGCGGGCGGCGAGGCGCAACACGTGCGCGTGGACGCCCCGGAGGTCGAGGAGGTGCTTGGTCCGCCGCGCTTCGAGAACGAGGTCGCGCAGCGCACCAGCGTGCCGGGCGTGGCGACCGGCCTGGCTTGGACGCCGGTGGGCGGGGACATCCTGTTCATCGAGGCGAGCCGCACCCCGGGCAGCGGACGCCTGATCCTCACCGGACAGCTGGGCGACGTCATGAAGGAGAGCGCGCAGGCCGCGCTGACGCTGGTCAAGTCGCGTGCGGCGGAGCTGGGCATCGATCCGGCCGGTCTGGACAAGTCCGACGTGCACGTGCACGTGCCGGCCGGTGCCATCCCCAAGGACGGACCGAGTGCGGGCGTGGCGATGTTCATGGCGTTGTCCTCGCTGCTGGCCAATCGCAAGGTGCACCACGAGGTCGCCATGACCGGCGAGATCAGCCTGCGCGGGCTGGTGCTGCCGGTGGGCGGCATCAAGGAGAAGGTGCTGGCAGCGATGCGCGCGGGCATCACCACCGTGATGCTGCCCATGCGCAATCGAAAGGATCTGCAGGACGTGCCGCAGGAGGCGAAGGAGCGTCTGCGCTTCGTCTGGCTCGAGACCGTGGACGACGCGATGCGCACGGCCCTGGTGCCGTTCGAGGGGGCGAACACGCCGGAGCCGGCGCTGGCGGATTAGGGGCGGGCGAGCGCGAGGAACGGGCCACCAGGGTGGCCCGTTTTACTTGGAGTGCATACATTGACGCTGCTATTTCCAGACGCCCTCGGGTGTACCATCTGAACCGAGTCGACTCCGCAGGCAGCCCATGTCCGTTCAACCCCGATCCCGCTGCACCGTGCCGGATTACCTTGCGCTGGAGCGTTCGACGGAGATTCGGCATGAATACCTCGATGGTGAGGTATTCGCGATGGGAGGTGCGAGCCACCTTCACAATATGGTTGTGAGCAATTTGGTGGGAGAGCTTCGTAATCAGTTGCGAGTCGGGCCATGCCGCGTCGTTGCTGCCGACCAGCGTGTCAAAGCGGGCTTTTCTGGCCTATACACCTATCCCGACGTGCTGGTGGTCTGTGGAACGCCACAACTCGAACAGCCAGGCGACACCTTGCTCAATCCGAAGGTCATCATCGAAGTCCTGAGCGATTCGACGGAAGCCTACGATCGCGGCAAGAAGTTCGAGCATTACCGGGCGATCGAGACCCTGACCGATTATCTGCTGGTGTCGCAAGACCGCTATCAGATCGAGCGCTTCTCCCGCGAGGCCGGTGGCCGCTGGATCTACAGCGCGGAAGCCGGCAGCGATCGGTCGATGCAGATCGAATCGATCGACTGCGTGCTGGCGCTGCGCGAGGTGTTCGCCAAGGTCGACGGCGTGTCCGAACCCTTGGCAGCGCCGTATCGCTGAGGCAGATTTGTTTCACGGCATCGGCGCCTTCGAGTGGAGCTGCGTCACCGACTGGTCACTTTCCGCGATGCCCGGACCGGCCTGTGGGCGCGCTGCGATCCGGGGCCGTCGCACGGAGGAATCGTCATGATTCGCGTTCTGGGTGTGTTCCTGTTCGGTCTGATCTCGCTCGCCGCCGCGCCGAGCGCCAGCGCGGCATCCTGTCCGGCGCTGCTGGATCAGAAGCTGCGCACCTTCGACGGGCGCGAGCTGAATCCGTGCGACTACGCAGATCGTGCGCTGCTGGTGGTCAACACCGCGAGCCGCTGCGGCTTCACGCCGCAGTTCGGCAAGCTCCAGTCGCTGTACACGCGGTACAAGGACAAGGGGCTGATGGTGATCGGCTTCCCGTCCAACGATTTCCGCCAGGAACTGGCGACCAGCAAGGAAGCCGGGGAGTTCTGCCTGGCCAACTACGGCGTGACGTTCCCGATGATGGAGCTTTCCTCGGTCAAGGGGGCGGCCGCCCATCCGTTGTTCCGGCAGCTGGCCAAGGCGACCGGCGAGGAGCCCGGCTGGAACTTCCACAAGTACCTCATCGCGCCAGGAGGGAAGAGCGTGTACAGCTTTTCCACCCGCACGGAGCCCGATTCCGCTGCGATCCTGGGCAAGCTCGAGCCGATGCTGAAGTAGTTCAGGGCAAGCAGTCAGCCTGCGCTGAGCCGCTTGAGCTCCGGACGAAGGCCGTTCCGATCACGATGAAGGCCATACCGATCACGAGAGGTAGCAGGCAGTAGGGTCGGCCTGTCGTGCGGCGATCGGCGCACGACGGGCGTATTGCACATTGCCGGTCTCGTCCCTAGAGTAGCGTCGATGGGACGAAACGCGGTGTTTCTCTGCCGTCTGGTTGTCGTGTCGCTGGCCTGCGCGTGCCAACCCGGGCACGCGCGGGATTACCCGGCCCGGCCGATTCGGCTGATCGTCGCCTTCACACCTGCCGGCGCCACCGACGTGCTCGCCCGCATGATCGCCGAAGGCCTGGGCAGGCGCTTGGGTCAGCCGGTGACCATCGAGAACCGGCCCGGCGCGGGAGGCAACATCGGTGCCGCGCTGGCGGCGCGCGCGCGGCCGGACGGCTACACCCTGCTGATGGCACCGACCTCGATCATGGCCATCGCCATGACGCTGTACAGGACGCCAGGGTACGATCTCACCCAGGATTTCGTCCCGGTATCGACCATCGCCAATGTGCCGCACGTGCTGGTGGCCGATCCCGGTCTGACCGTGACCACGCTGGGAGAGCTGCTCGCGCGCGCGCGGGCACGGCCAGGCTCCATCGCCTTTGCCTCGCAGGGCATCGGCACCGTCTCGCACCTCGAACTGGCGATGCTGGAGCAGTTGACCGGCACGCGCTTCGTGCACGTTCCCTACAAGGGCAGTGCGCCGGCGCTGCTCGATCTGCTCGGCGGACGGGTGGTGGCGATGTTCGACAGCATCGCCTCCGCGCTTCCGCAGATCCAGGCGGGGCGGCTGCTGCCGCTGGCGCGGTGGCACCGCCGGTGCGTGCGGCTGCGCTGCCGCGCGTGCCGACCGTGGCGGAGCAGGGCATCCCGGGCTATCGCGCGGAGTCGTGGCTGGGTATCCTGCTGCCGGCGCGCGCACCCGAGCCGGTGATACGGCGTCTGAACCGTGAACTGGTCTCCATGCTGGCCGATCCCGGCCTGCGCGCGGCGCTGGTCGAGCGCGGCTTCGAACCCCAGTCGTCCACGCCGGAAGAATACGCGGTGCGCATTCGGGCCGACGTCGCGCGCTGGGGCGAAATCGTGCGCCAAGCAGAAGTGGAACTGGAGGACTAGGTGTGACGAGCAGCGCAAGCAGGGATCCGCACATGCCTCGCGGCTCGTTCCGCGCCGCCGCAGCGTGAGCGGCGCTCTGGCGGGAATCCGCGTCCTCGACCTGAGCCGCATCCTCGCCGGGCCGATGGCGACGCAGACGCTGGCCGATCTGGGTGCCGAGGTGATCAAGATCGAGCGGCCCGGCCGCGGGGACGATACGCGCGCCTGGGGTCCGCCCTTCGTCACGGATGCTCAGGGGCGGCCGGGCACGGACAGCGCCTATTTCGTCTGCTGCAATCGGGGCAAGCAGTCAGTGACCGTCGACCTGTCCCATCCGGAAGGGCAGGCCATCGTGCGCGCGCTCGCGCGGCAATGCGACGTGCTGGTGGAGAACTACAAGGTCGGCGATCTGGCACGCTTCGGTCTGGCATACGAGGACTTGCGCGCACTCGACCCGCGCCTGGTGTACTGCTCCATCACGGGGTTCGGACAGACCGGCCCGTACAGCGAGCGTCCCGGATACGATCCGGTGGCCCAGGCACTGGGCGGGATGATGAGCATCACCGGCACTAGCGAAGGTCCGCCGCAGCGCGTGGGGGTCGCGGTGGTGGACGTGCTGACCTCGACCTGGTCGGTGATCGCGATCCTGGCCGCATTGCGTCACCGGGACATCAGCGGAGAGGGCCAGTACATCGACATGTCGCTGCTCGACGTGCAGGTCTCGACCCTGGTCAACGTCGCGCAGAACTATCTGAGCGCCGGATTGGTGTCCGAGCGCAACGGCGGGGAGCATCCGAACGTGATGCCCTCGCAGAGTTTCGCCTGCGCCGACGGGCGCGTCATGCTGGCGGCGGCGAACGATCTGCAGTTCACCCGGTTGTGCCAGACACTGGGCATCGAGGCCGTCGCAGCCGATGCGCGTTTCGCGACCAACAGTGCGCGGGTGCACAACCGGGCCGAACTGGCGCACCTGCTGGAGCAGCGGCTGCTGACCGGCAACATGGTGGAGTGGGAGAGCCGACTGAACGCGGCTGGCGTGCCCTGCGGCCGCATCAACGACATCGCACAGGTATTCGCGGATCCGCAGGTCCGGCACCGGGGCATGCGGATCGGGATGGAACATCCGGTCGCGGGCGTTCTGCCGCTGGTCGGGAATCCGATCGACCTGTCCGCCACGCCGGTCGAGTACCGGTGCGCTCCGCCTCTGCTGGGGCAGCACACGGAGGAAGTGCTCGGGCGCCTGCTCGACCTCACGCCGCAGCGCATCGAGGCGCTGCGCGCCGCCGGAGCGATCTGAGCCGCAATCCGACCGGGACTGCCGCCGGGGTTGCTCCTGTGTCGGGGCCCCTGTGCCGGGACTTCTGCTTGGCCGGGACTGCTGCTGTGCCGGGACTGCTGCTGCATCGGCACTGCTGCCGCGCCGGGACTGCTACTGCTGCGTCGGCGGGGTGTCGCGGCGGCTGTTGCGGATGATGGCCTGGGTGCTCGCCAGGCGCTCGCGCGCCTGACTCACATGCGTGTCGCAATCCACGTCACTGAGGGAGCGCAGCTGCGCGACTTCGCGGCGCATGACGTCGTTGAACTTGGCGCTGCCCATCTGGATCGTGTGGGCGGGATAGCCGGCGACCACCAGCAGCATCATGGTCGTGCTCTTCAGCTGTTCGGAGGTCGGTTCGTCCTCGCAGATGCGTGCGAAGGCGGCAGAACTCGCATTCGCCTCGAGCAGCGCATTGGCGTGGGCGTTCTTCGCCGCGTCGGTGTCGGCGCTGGCGGGAGACGTGAGCGCGCCCAGCATGGCAACGGCGAGCAGCGAAGTCAGGGTGTGATTCATCGTGGTCTCGAAGGAATGCGGGGATGTGCTGCGTCAGTCCTTGCCGGGTGCACGACGCTGCAGGGCATGATATCCGGCGGCGCGGCGCGCGTCCTCCAGGCGCATGCCGGCGGCCACCGCTTCGCGGATCTGGTTCTCGCGCGCTTCGATCTGCAATGCGATCTCCAGCACCTCGCGCTGGCGTGTCTTCGGCACAGCCACCACGCCGTCGGCATCGCCGAAGAGCAGGTCGCCCGGTTCGATGCGCACCTCGCCCAGGGACACGGGCACGTTGCAGGCTTCCACCTGCACCCGGTCCTTGCCGGTACGCATGGTGGCACCACGGCTGAAGATCGGATAGCCGAGTTGCAGGCTGCGCGCGACGTCCCGGCACGCGCCGTGGATGACGGTGCCGGCAATCCCGCGCCGGTGGGCAACTTCGGTGAGGATGTCGCCCCAGACTGTCGCGTCCAGGCGACCCCCGTTGTCCAGCACCACCACCTCACCCGCCTGGACCTCGTCGATGTAGTCTCCGACGGTTCCCGCCTCGGACCCGCAGGGGGCGTAGCGGACCGTGACCGCGTTGCCAAGCAGGCGGAAACCGGCGCTGAGCGGGCGGATGCCCAGGCATTGGCCGGTGATGCCACGGCGATCCAGTGCGTCGCTGACGGCAGCGACCGAGAGGCTGTTCCAGGAGTCGCGGGTGGCGGAATCCATGGCGGGGAGTAGGAAGTCTGCGGCCAGATTATAGATGGCGCCGCATCTCCGGTACGCAGCACCGGTTCTGGCTGCCTGGGAAATCCCTGATGTCGGTACCGCCCGACAGATGAAAATTCGTCGCTCGAGTGTCGTCAATTTCGCACGTTGAACAGGACGCCGGGGGTGTGCCACACTCGGCTCCGTTCCGTAGGAGGCGAAACTTGCCAGATAACTGTTCAAACATTCAGGCCCGGCACTCCTGGCGGCAGATTCTGCGCACCGGCTCCAGCCTGCTGGCTGCGCTGGCCGTGATGTCCACCACATCGGCCGCGCTCGCCGCGTCCGACACGCTGTACTACTTCGTGGACGATCGCGGCATTCCGCATTTCAGCAACGTGCCGGTCGACAAGCGCTATCGGCCGTTCGCGCGCGTCGAGGTCACGCAGCAACCGACAGGGCAGCCGATCGACGATGACGGACAGCCGGTCCCCTATGCGGATCAGCCGCTGCCTTCGGAGGAAGTCGTGCAAGTCGAAATGTCGCAGGAGCATTTTCCGGTCGAGGTGCAGGAGCACTGACCGGGGCGTGCGGCGCCCGGTTCTCAGGGCTGCACCTCATCGCGGGAGTGCTCCAGCGTCCCGCGCCAATCTTCGTTTCCGCCAGGGCCAGCGCACGCACGCCCGGCAGCCAGCGCCTTCCTTGACGCTTCCTCCGGGCCGGTGTTACAAGCAGTCGCAACGCAGCATCCCAGCAACATGGAGCATTCATGCTTCGTCTGCCGCGCACGCCCCGCGCGGGCCGGGCGAGGCATCAGCGGGAGGAGAACCGAGATGAATCGTGGCGTGCGCCGCCCGAACCGGGGCGGCGAGACGGGCTTCACCCTTCTGGAGTTGCTGGTGGTGATCGTCATCATCGGCCTCCTTGCCGGATACGTCGCGCCCCGGTATTTCGCGCAGGAAGGAAAGTCCAGGATCCAGGTGACGCGCGCCCAGATCGATGCATTCGAGAAGGCGCTCGACCAGTACCGGCTCGACACCGGACGCTATCCCAGCACCGAGCAGGGCCTGAACGCGCTGATGCTCAAGCCCGGTGAGGAGTCCAGGTGGGCCGGCCCCTACCTGCGCAAGGACGTGCCCAGGGATCCGTGGGATCGGCCGTACGTCTACCGGCAACCGGGTGAGCGTGGCGAATACGATTTGTTGTCCTACGGCAAGGACGGGCAGCCCGGCGGACAGGGCGAGGACGCCGACATCGGCACCGGCGCGGCGGCCAACTGACGTTTCGAACCTGGATCGACGGAGAAATGCGCTATCGGGTCAAGGCCGTCAAGTCGGGCGGGGCAGTCGTTTCCCTGGTCCTGGACGCTCGCGACGATCGGGACGCCAACCAGCAGGCCCAGGCCCAGGGCTACGTCGTGCTCGCGGTGCGCCGGGCGGGTGGGCTGGGCACGTTCGGCACGCTGGGTGGCGCGCGCTTCCCGCTGGTGCTGTTCACCCAGGAGCTGCTCGCCCTGCTGCGCTCGGGGATCAGCCTGGTCGAGGCGATCGAGACGCTGAACGAGAAGGAATCACGTGTCGCGACCGTGCAGGTGCTGAGCGGGCTGCTCGCCCGCCTGCGCGAAGGGCAATCGCTGTCGAGCGCCCTGCAGACCTTCCCCGACGCGTTCCCTGGCCTGTACGTCGCGACCGTGCGTGCCTCCGAGCGCACCGGCAGCCTGCCCGAGGCGCTGGCGCGCTACATCGCCTACCAGACCCAGTTGGACGCAGTGAAGAAGCACCTGGTGAGCGCCTCCATCTATCCCGCCATCCTGGTCGGTGTCGGGGGCGTCGTGACGCTCTTCCTTCTCGGCTACGTGGTGCCGCGCTTCTCCCACATCTACGCCGACATCGGAGGCGACCTGCCCTGGCTCACTCGGATGCTGATGGCATGGGGCGGGTTCGTCGAGGCGCGCGGCGGTATGATCCTGGCCGCGATCGCGGCGGCCATCGCGGGCGCGGTGCTGTGGTTGCGCCAGCCCGGTGCCCGTCAGCGCCTGGCGCGCCTGTTCATGCGCTTTCCCGCGATCGGCGAGCGGGCGAGGGTGTACCAGCTCACCCGCTTCTATCGCACGGTCGGGATGCTGCTCACCGGCGGGACGCCGATCGTGCAGGCGTTAGGCATGGTCTCGGGTCTGCTCGACCAGGCGCTGCGCGGCAATCTCGACGTGGCCGTGCGGCATATCCGCGAGGGCCGGCCGATCTCCGCCGCCCTCGACGGGCAGGGGCTGACCACGCCGGTGGCGCTGCGCATGCTGCGCGTGGGCGAGCGCACGGGAATGATGGGAGACATGATGGAGCGCACCGCGGCATTCCACGAGGAGGAACTGTCGCGCTGGGTCGAGCGCTTCACGCGCACCTTCGAGCCGCTGCTGATGGTCGTGATCGGCGTGGTGATCGGCGGCATCGTCCTGCTCATGTACTTTCCGATCTTCGAACTGGCGGGGAGCATCCATTGAATCCGCGCGATCTGGGAATGACGCCGCTCGGCGCTGCCGATGTGGAACGGGCACAGCGTGCCGCGCATGCCAGCGGCAGGTCGGTCCTGGAAGTCCTGGAGGAGCAGTCGGGCCTCACGCCCGAGGCGTTCGTGCACAGCCTGGCGGGTGCACTGCGCTTCGAGGCGATCGACATGGCGCGCATGAACGAGCTGGCGCCGGCGTTCGACCTGCTGCCCTACACCGAGGCCCTGGCGCGCGGCTGCGTCCTGTTCCGGGCACCCGGCCAGGGGCTGGTGCTGGTGTTCGCCGATCCGTTCAATCCGGCGCTGCGTCCGTGGGCGGAGGAGCGCGTCGCGCACACGCTGCGCTGGGCGCTCGCGCACGCGAGCGAGGTGTCGGCCTATCTCGCGCGCCACGGCGAGACCATGCGTGCGATGGACTCGGTGCTGGACGACACGGTGCGCGCCGACGTGGCGAGCGGGCGGCTGGAGGAACTGTCCCTGCGCTCGATCAGCGAGCACGACAGTCCCGTCGTGCGCCTGGTGCACTCCACCCTGTACGACGCGCTCAAGGCCGGGGCGAGCGACATCCACCTCGAGACATCGGCGATGCAGCTGGTCATCAAGTACCGGCTCGATGGCGTGCTGAGCATGATCGGTACCGCCAGCGGCCTGGAGATGGCCGAGCAGGTGATCTCGCGCATCAAGGTCATGGCCGAACTGGACATCGCGGAGCGGCGCGTGCCGCAGGATGGCCGCTTCAAGGTGCTGGCGCAGGGCCGCGAGATCGATTTCCGCGTCTCGATCATGCCCAGCATCTTCGGCGAGGACGCGGTCCTGCGCATTCTCGACAAGCAGAGCCTCACCGATCACGTCAAGGGCCTGAACCTCGAGGCGCTGGGCTTCGACGACGAAGCCCGCGCGACGCTGCGCCGCCTGTCGGCCGAACCCTACGGGATGCTCCTGGTGACCGGTCCCACCGGCAGCGGCAAGACCACCACCCTCTATGCGGCGATCTCCGAGATCAACCACGGCTTCGACAAGCTCATCACGATCGAGGATCCGGTCGAGTACCAGCTCCCCGGCGTGCTGCAGATCCCGGTGAACGAGAAGAAGGGGCTCACCTTCGCGCGCGGGCTGCGTTCGGTCCTGCGGCACGATCCGGACAAGATCATGGTGGGCGAGATCCGCGACCCCGAGACGGCGCAGATCGCGGTGCAGGCGGCGCTCACCGGCCACCTCGTGTTCACTACCGTGCACGCGAACAACGTATTCGACGTGATCGGACGCTTCATGCACATGGGCGTGGATCCGTACAGCTTCGTCTCCGCGCTCAACGGCATCGCCGCGCAGCGTCTGCTGCGCGTGAACTGCGGCCATTGCGCGCAGGACCTGCCGCCCGAGGAGCGCCTGCTGCGCGAGTCCGGCCTGGCGCCGGAGGCGGTGCGCGGCTGGCGGCTGCGCGCTGGCGGCGGTTGCGGGCATTGCCGCGGTACCGGCTTCCGCGGGCGCAAGGCGATTGCCGAGATCATGGTGCTCAACGACGAGATCCGCGAACTGATCGTCGCGCGCGAACCCATCCGCAAGGTCAAGGATGCCGCCCGCCGCGCAGGCACGCACTTCCTGCGCGAGGCAGCGCTCGATCTGGTGCGTGACGGCGAGACCAGCCTGCAGGAGATCAACCGTGTCACCCTGGTGGGCTGAGGCGCGCGCATGAGCTGGAGCGAACGCTTGGAGGTGCATCTGCATCCCTCGTCGCTGTCGATCCGGCGCACGCGGCCGTGGTCGAACGGCGGCACGGTCCGGGCCGTGCCGCTGGCGGTGCGCGGCACGGACGCTGCGGAGGTCTGGCGCGAGCCGCTGCAGGCGCTCGCGCACCTTTTCCAGGAGTCGCGCGAGCGCGGCAGCGTGCTGCGCGTGATCCTGTCCGACCACTTCGCGCGCTATGCCGTGGTGCCGTGGAGCGCCGATCTGGTGAGCGATGCGGAGCGCGTCGCGTTCGCCCGCCTGACGTTCGCGCAGATCTTCGGTGCGGCGAGCGAGGGCTGGGAGATCGCGCTCGACGACGCGCTCAGGGTTCAGCCGGCGATCGCGGCGGCAATCGATCGCGGCCTGCTGGCGGCGCTGCGCGAACTGTGTGGCGCGCGGCGCATGCGCCTGGCATCCGTGGTTCCGGCCCTCGTGCGCGACGTGAACCGGCATCGCGCGACGCTGCGCGAGGGCGACTTCTGGTTCGCCCGCATCGAACCCGGCCGCCTCGTGCTCGCCCTGCGCCGCAGTGCGGCGTGGTCGACCGTGCGCTCGCGTCGCCTCGATGCCGGCGGGAGCGAGGCGCTGGCCGCCGCGCTGCGCCAGGAAGCGATGGCCTGCGGCGCGGCACCGCACGGGATGCTCTATCTCGTAGATCCGGGCGCTTCGGTGCAGTCCGTGCCTGGCTGGCAGGTCGCCCGGCTGGACGCGGCGACCGCCGCTGCCGCCGCGGCGGCGCCGCGCGCGGCGGCGGCACGATGGAAGGCATTCCGGCCATGACCAGGATTCCCGCCATCGCGCTCGATTTCGCCCGCCCGGCAGCGGCGCTCGGCCGGGCCGGGCTCGTCCTGCTCGTGCTGGGGGCCGCCGGGCTGGCAGCGGCCGGGCTGCATTACCGCGCCGTGGCACAGGAGGCGCGCGTGCGCGAGGCGCGCGTGACGCAGTTGCGTGAAATGGCACAGCGCACGCTGCCGGCGCTGGAGAGCGGGGCTGACGCATCGCCCGAGGCGCGCGAGCAGGTACGCAGGGCAAACGAGGTGCTGGGACAGATCAACGTGCCGTGGAGCGAGCTGTTCGCGGCCATCGAGAGCGCGCAGCACGAGGACATCGCGCTGCTCGCAGTGCAGCCGGATGCGCGCGCACGCAGCGTATCGATCAGCGGCCAGGCGCAGGACATGACCGGCGTGCTCGCCTACATGGGCCGGCTGGAGGCAGGCGGCAGGCTGCGCGAGGTGATGCTGATCGAGCACGAAATCAAGGTGAAGGAGCCAGCGCAGCCGACCAGATTCACCTTGAACGCACGCTGGATGGAGTCGCAGTGAACGCCGCGCATGGGGCCCGGCTGGGCTGGATCGCGAGGCGCGCGCTGCTCGGGCTGCGCTGGCCCGGGATGGCCGGTGTGGTCATGGCCGCGGCGGCGCTGGTCATCGCGCTGGGCGCGGGCCGGCCGATGCTCGAGCGGCTGCAGTCGCTGGAACGCGAGGCACGCACACTGGGTGCGCGCAGCGCATCGACCGGTGCAGAGGCATCGCCCAGGACGCCGCACGGGCAGTTGTCGAACTTCTACGCCTTCTTCCCGCCGCCTTCGGCGCTTCCGGACCTGCTCTCGCGCATGCAGCGCGCGGCACGCGACAACGGACTGACGCTGCCCCGCGGCGAGTATCGGCTGGTGCGCGATCCGGCGTTCGCGCTGGCGCGCTACCAGATCACGTATCCGGTGCAGGGCGCCTACGCGCAGGTGCGCGGCTTCGTCAACGACGTGCTGGACGGCGTGCCGGCCGCGGCGCTGGAGGAGATGACACTCGAGCGCGATGACGTTTCGCAAGGCGTGCTGGAGGCGCGTGTGCGCTTTAGCCTGTACCTGGGGACGCAGCCATGAGTCGGAAACCGGGCGCGCGCCGCACGCTGATCCTGGTGGCACTGGCCGTCACCCTGGGCGCGGTGTACTGGGCGGAGAACCTCGAGGGCGAGGCGCCGGTCGAGGACGGGGTCGTGCCGGCCCTGCCGGCGCGCGAACCGACGGGCGCGCGAATGCAGCCGATGGCGCCCTCGTCCGTAGACGCGAAGGGCTCGCTCGATCTGGCGCGCCTGCATCGGGCGCCGGCGGCTGAACCGGGCGGTGAGCTGTTCGGGGAGCCTCCCGCGTCGATCGCACCGCCGCCTGCGCTGCCGGCGCGAGGCCGGCAGGCGGCGGTGCAGCCGGAACCGCCGCCACCGCCGCCCGAGCCGCCCCCGCTGCCGTTCAGATATCTCGGCCAGTTGCTGGAGGGCGAGCGCAGGATGGTGTTCCTCGTCGCCGGAGAGCGCAATCTGGTGGTCGGCGCCGGGGACGTGATCGACAACGTCTACCGCGTCGACGAGATCGGCGAGGACGCACTGAGACTGACCTATCTGCCCATGAACGTACAACAGACCCTACCCACCGGAGCCGCGCAATGACCGTCCGTCGCCGTGCCGCGATCGCGGCGGTGCTGTGCATGGTGCTGGCCGGCTGCGGCTCCATGTCGCAGGAGCAGCGCATCCGCCAGGAGATGCTGCGCGGTGATCCGGAGCAGGCGCTGGTGCAGCTCGAGCAGGCAATGCGCGCGAACCCGGGGAACGCGCGCTATCGCCAGACCTACGAGCGCGAGCGTGCGCTGCTGGTCAACCGCTTCGTTGCCGATGGCGACCTGCAGCGCAGCGCCCAGCGCCACGAGACCGCGCGCTCGCTCTACGCGCGCGCGCTCAAGTACGACCCGGGCAACGAGCGTGCGAAGGCCGGGATCGCGGCCCTCGAACTGATCGACCAGCAGAACGCCATCCTGAAGCAGGCGCGCGAGGACATCGCCGCCGACCGCCTCGAGGCGGCCGAGAAGCCGCTGCGCGAACTGCTCGCGCGCAACCCCGGCCAGCGCGAGGCGCGCGAGCTGCTCAATCGCATCGCCGATCGCCAGGCAGACCTGCAGATGCAGCCGGCGCCCTCGCCCGCGCTGAAGGGCGCCTTCGCCCAGCCGATCACGCTCGAGTTCCGCGACGCCAGCCTGAAGTCGGTGTTCGAGGTGATCTCGCGCTCGGCTGGCATCAATTTCGTGTTCGACCGGGACGTGCGCTCGGACACGCGCATCAACATCTTCGTGCGCGACACCTCGCTCGACGACGTGGTGAAGCTCATCCTGATGACCAACCAGCTCGAGCGCAAGCTGCTCAACGAGAAGACGGTCCTGATCTATCCCAACACGCCGGCCAAGCAGAAGGAATACAGGGAGCTGGTCGTGCGCAGCTTCTACCTCGCCAATGCCGACGTGAAGCAGGCGCTGAATCTGGTGAAGGGGATGGTGAAGACGCCAGACGTGTTCATCGACGAGAAGCTCAACCTGATGGTGGTCAAGGACACGCCCGATGCGGTGCGGCTGATCGCCAGCCTGATCCGCTCCATGGACCTGGCAGAACCGGAGGTGATGCTGGAGGTGGAGGTGCTGGAGATCGCCAGCACGCGCCTGCAGGAGCTGGGCGTCAGGTACCCCGAGGCCATCGCGCTGGGCAATCCCGCGAGCGACGCGGCCAGCTTCGTGCTGGGCGAGGATCGGCTCGAGGCGTTCACGGTCAATCCGATCGCGGTGATCGACCTGAAGGCCCGCGACGGCGACGTGCGACTGCTCGCCAATCCGCGCATCCGCGTCAAGAACCGCGAGAAGGCGAAGGTGCACATCGGCGACCGCGTGCCGGTGGTCACCACCACTTCCACCGCGAACGTGGGCGTGTCCTCGTCGGTGAGTTACCTCGACGTGGGCCTGAAGCTCGACGTCGAGCCCAACATCTATCTGCGCGACGAGGTGGCGATCAAGGTCGGGCTGGAAGTGAGCAACATCACCGACACCCTCGATCTCGAAGGCGGTACCCGCGCCTACGAGCTGGGCACGCGCAACACCGCCACCACGCTGCAGCTGCGCGATGGCGAGACGCAGATCCTGGCCGGTCTGATCAGCGACGAGGACCGGCGCACCGCGCGCAAGGTGCCTGGACTGGGTGACTTCCCCGTGCTGGGGCGCCTGTTCCGCAGCGAGCTGGACGACCGCCGCAAGACCGAGATCGTGCTGCTCATCACGCCGCGTATCGTGCGCAGCCTCGAGTATCCGCAGACGGCGGTGAGCGCGACGCCGGTGGGTACGGATGCCGCGATCGGCACCGTGCCGGTGCGCATCGGGCCGAGCAACGGCGGTCAAGTCGCAATCGCCCCGAGCGGCTCGAGCATCACGTCTGCCGGTCCGATCCCGCGTCCGCTGCCGCCGCCGGCGGTCGGTACGCCGCCGCCCACACCGGACGGGGCGGATGCCGTGGATCGGGGCGAGGCAGCAGGCGCGGACGACGTGGTGGCGCGTGCGGCTGCAGGCGGTCCATCCGCATTGATGATCGCCGCGCCGCCCAGCGCACGCGGCGGCAGCGATATCGTCGTGTCCCTGTCGCTTCCGCCGGGTGGCGCGGCGCAGCACGCGAGCGCTGAACTGGTGTACGACCCGCTGCAGCTGGAAGTGGTGGGAGGCAGCGGCGCCGCGCCTGGGCGCGTGCCGGTGCGTATCGACGGTTCCGCCGCGGTGCGCTTCCGCGTACTGCTCGCCGGCGGGCGCGCACAGCTGCGGGCCGAGAACGTGTCAGCGACCGATGCCGGCGGCAATCCCGTGGCGGTGTCGGCTCCCGGCCCGATCGAGATCACGGTGCAATAGGGTCCGCGCATGGCACGTCGGGCCGCGGTTCGCGGCTTCACCCTCATCGAGCTGATCGTGGCAGTCGCCATCCTGGGCATCCTGGCCACGGGACTGCTGCCTCTTGCCCAGCTCGCGGCCCAGCGCGGCAAGGAGCAGGAGTTGCGCATCGCACTGCGCGAATTGCGCGGAGCGATCGACGCCTACAAGAAGGCCGCCGACGAAGGCCGCATCGAGAAGAAGGTCGACCAGTCGGGATACCCGTCCGAGCTGGCCGTGCTGGTCGAGGGCGTGAGGGATGCCAGGTCGACCGAGGACAAGGCAGTTTATTTCCTGCGGCGCATTCCGCGCGATCCCTTCTTCGACGATGTCACCATCCCTGCGGAGAAGACCTGGGCATTGCGCAGCTACGACAGCCCGCCGGACGATCCGCGCGCGGGCGACGACGTGTTCGACGTGTTCTCGCAGTCGCGGAAGGTCGGTCTGAACGGCGTACCCTACCGGCAATGGTGAGGCGCCGGCACCGCGGGCAGCGCGGCTTCACCCTGATCGAGCTGATCGTGGTGTTCGCCATCCTCGCTCTGCTGATCTCCCTGGCGGTGCCGCGCTACTTCGCGCACATCGATCGTGCGAAGGAGGCCACGCTCAGGCAGGACCTGCACGTGATGCGCGACGCGATCGACAAGTTTCATGGGGACAAGGGCCGCTATCCGGCCTCGCTCGAGGAACTGGTATCCGAGCGCTACCTGCGCTCGGTGCCGGTGGACCCGCTGACCGAGAGTGCGGCCACGTGGCGAAGCGTGTCCCCGCCCGCGGATGCGGACGCCGGGGGTGAACTCTACGACGTCAGGAGCGGAGCGCAGGGCAATGCCAGGGACGGGCGTGCGTATGCGGAGTGGTGAGCACGCCGATGCGCAGACGGGCTTCGCATTGATCGCGCTGCTGCTGGTGGTCGCGGTGAGCGGACTCGCGCTGGCAGCGGCGGCCCAGGTGTGGTCCACCACGAGCCGGCGCGACAAGGAGGAGGAGCTGCTGCGCATCGGATCGGAGTTCCGCCAGGCGATCCGCGGCTATGCGGCCAGCTCGCCGGCCGTGGAACAGTACCCGCTGCGCCTCGAGGATCTGCTGCTCGATCCGCGCTTTCCCTTCGTCAAGCGTCATCTGCGACGCATCTATGCCGATCCGCTCACCGGCAAGTCCGAGTGGGGTCTGGTCAAGATGGGCGAGGCGATCATCGGCGTGTACAGCCTCGCCGAAGGAAAGCCGCTGAAGAGCGCACTCGATCCTACGCTCGGCATTGCGGATCAGGCACAGAGCTATCGCGACTGGGTCTTCGTCTATCGCCCGGGCGATGCCGGCGCCGGCAACCCGGAAGACCCGGATCATCCTCGTCCCGGCGGCAAGGCGCCGCTTCCCGCCGAACGAGAAGGCGACGGCCCTGCGCCCGTGCACTGAAGCGTGTCTCCCGAAAGCCGCGCCGGACGCGGCTCTTCGCGAGGCACTCCCGAGATCCGCTGCACGCCTGCGTCTTCGCGCGTTTGACCGCTAACCTTCGCCCTCGATAATCTTCGCGGCGATCGCTGACGTCAAAGGAGGACGACATGGATGCACTGCACGCTGCACTGCGCAAGATCCATGATCATCCGGGTCTGCCGGCGTCACTCACCCTGCAGTCGCTGATCGAGAGCCTGGATATGGGCGGCCCATTCGATCTGTCCCGCCTGTACCAGCTGAACTACTCCGAATTCGAGTTGGCACTCGAACTGATGAAGCAGTGGCGCCTGGATACCTATCGGTACGAGCGTGGCTGGGCGGCGCAAGCGGCGCGAGGCGGGGTCGGCGCTGCACCTGCCAGCCAGGCCGAGCGTTATGCACAGTTGCACCAGTGATTTCCGGATTTGTCAACTGAAATGTCGAAGTGCGGGGATTAACGCATAACCAACTGATTTGTTTATCAGAAACAGAGCCGCTGAGTGCGGTCGGGCGCGCGCGCGAAGTGCACTCGCAGGGCCTGCGGCCATCGCGCGTGCGCGTTGTGCACAGCGTTATCCACACCCTCCCGCCCAGAAGACAGCAAGGAGGGCAGCAAGGAAGGCAGCAAAGAAAACAGCACAGAAAACAGGGCCCCGCAGGGTCCTGTTTCACTCCGGGGCCTCGCAGGGCCCTGCGCCGGTCCGTTGCGGTTGCTCGCGTCAATCGTGCTGGCGCGCCAGCGCGAGTCTGTCCGGTCCGGCTTCCCGCAGCAGCGCCACCGGGTGTGTCGGACGCGGCGACCTGTCCTCGTAGAGGGGCATCATCTTGGGCACGAGAGCCGTCAGCGACTCGATGCGCCGCTCACCGGCCGGATGCGTGCTCAGCCAGTCCGATTTGCCCTTCTGTCCGGTCGCTGCAACCATCTTCTTCCACAGCGCAGGAGCTGCGTTCGGATCGTAGCCCGCGCGCGCGGCGAGCTCGATGCCGATGCGATCGGCTTCCGATTCCTGCTGGCGGCTGTTGGGCAGCTGTACGCCGACCGTCGTCGCGATCGCCGCAGCCTGCAGTGCCATCTGGCTGGTCATGGAGCCGGTGCCGAGAAATGCGCTCGCCAGCTGCAGCCCGATCTGCTGCGCCGCGGCGACGGACATGCGTTCAGACGTGTGCTTGGCCAGCGCATGCGCGATCTCGTGGCCCATGATCTGGGCGATCTCGTCGTCGCTGAGCTGCAGCTTCTGAATGATGCCGGTGTAGATCGCCATCTTTCCCCCGGCCATGGCCCAGGCATTGAGCGTCTCCGGCTCGTCGATGACGACCACCTCCCATTTCCACTGCGCGGTTTCAGGACGGAACTTGACGGCCTGTGCGACCAGTTTTCCGGTGATCGTTTCGACCCGGCGCTCCAAGCTCGATCCCTGTTCGATCTTGCCGGATTCCTTCTTCAGGACTTCGGAGTAGGCCTGGGTCGATGCGCTGATGGCATCGCCCTCGGATACGAGCATGAACTGGTTGCGGCCGGTGACCGGCGCATTGGCGCATGCAGACAGTGCGGCCGCGACCAGTACACCCGCGGCCAGGCGTTGCACGATCATGGATGTCATCTCCAAGTGCTGGCGTTTGTCATGGCGCACAGTATAGCGAGAGCGACAGGCGACATTCGCGCAGCATGCCGGGCTGGCAAATGCGCCATGCACGAATCTAGAGGTGACGGTGCACGCGCCTTGCGGGGATCCCTTGCCAGCCTTCAGCAGCAGTCGTGCCGACCGGTGGTGCGCAGGGGCCACTGATACACTCGACATGGTGCCTTCGAGGATTCTCCCCATGCAGTTGCGACGTCGAAATTCCCTCGCACCCGCGCTGCTGCGCTTGGCGGTGCCCATGCGACAAGGTCTGCTCCGGCTGCGGGTGCCAGGGCGCAGCCGGAGGCAGCTGGCCTTGTTCGTGGCCGGCGTGGGCAGCGCAGTGCTCGCATGGGGAGGCGATCCCGCCCCGGCGGGGCCGGAACCACAGCGCAGGCCCGACGCAGCCCAGGAAGTGCAGGAGGGCGATGTGCAGCTGTGGCTGCAGTACTACCAGCGTGAGCGCGGGCAGGACTGGGAACGTGCGCGGACGGGGACGCAGCGCACACCGGTCGAGGCTGATACCCCGCAACCTGCTCCGCAGGTCGATGCGCCGGGCCGCCGCGCAGCGGAGGACTGATCCGGATCAGTCCGCGGGCGCAGGCTCCGCGGCGTCGAAGTCGATCTCCACCCGTGCGCCGCTGGGGTCGAAGCAGAACATCTGCCACTGCGCACCGTCCGGCGACTTGCGCAGATCATAGGCCACCCCCGCCTTCTTCAGCGTTGCCGCCGTACGCGCTAGATCCCGGCCGGTGAAGGCGACGTGGTCGAGCGTCCCGCGCGCGTCCTCGGGCAATGGCCGGCCGGCGATCACGTGCAGCACCGCGACATCTGCGCAGTAGAGCCACACGCCGGGGAACGTGAACGGCGGCCGATAGCCCTCCTTCAGTCCGAGCAGCCCGATGTAGAAGCCCTTGCACGCCTCGAGATCGTGCGTGAGCACGGTGAAGTGGTTCAGCCCGACGATCGCCATGGCCGGCTCCTGGTGTCGCAGTGTCAGCGCGCGACAGACGCCGCGCGATACACCGCACGTTCGGCGTCCTGCTCGTCGAGCACGTTGCGGCGCCTGTCCAGCCACCATCCGTATTGCACGGGCCACTGTTCGAATCCGCCTTCGGCGTGCAGTGCCGCGGCGGCGTGCAGGGTCCAGTGCGGATCGAACAGCGCCTGCCGCCCGATCGCGACCAGATCGGCCTGACACGACTGCAGGATTCGCTCGGCCTGCTCGCCATCGAGGATGAGGCCGACCGCCATGGTCCGGATGTCCGCCTCGCGCCGCACGCGCTCCGCGAACGGCACCTGAAAGCCCGGCGTGCGCTTGATCCGTGCTGCCGTGGCCGAGCCGGCGATGCCGCCGGAGGAGCAGTCGATGACATCGATGCCCACGCCGCGGAGCGCTCGCGCCAGTTCCACCGTCTCGTCCGCGGTCCATCCGCCTTCGATGCCGTCGCTGGAGGAGACGCGGAAGAACACGGGCCGGTCCGCCGGCCACTCGGCACGTACGATCGCCGAGATCTCCAGGGCAAGGCGGATCCTTCCGGCGAAGTCGCCGCCGTAGGCATCCGTGCGCTTGTTGCTCAGAGGCGAGAGAAACGCGTGGATGAGGTAGCCATGCGCGCCATGCACCTCGGCGACCTCGAAGCCGGCGGCGATGGCGCGCCGGGCACCCGCGCGCCACTGCACTTTCAGCTGCTCGATTTCGGCGAGCGTCAGTTCGTGCGGAACTAGCCAGCCCTCGCCGACCGGAACCGCGCTCGGCGCCACCACCTGCCATGGCTGCTCGCCGCGCGCGCGATCCGAGTCGTCCATCGGCCCGTTGCCATGCCACGGCCGCTGCATGCTCGCCTTGCGGCCCGCATGTGCGAGCTGGATCGCCGGCACACACCCCTGCGATTTGACGAAGTCGGTGATGCGGCGCAAGGGCGCGATCTGCTCGTCGGACCACACACCGAGATCTCCATGGGTGATGCGGCCGGCGCGGTCGACGGCAGCCGCCTCGGTGAAGATCAGGCCGGTGCGGCCGATCGCGAACTGAGCCAGATGGGCGAAGTGCCAGTCATTGGCGATGCCGTCCCGCGCGGAGTACTGGCACATGGGAGAGACGACGACGCGGTTCGGCAGAGTCAGGCCGCGCAGGGTGGTGGGCGACAGAAGCAGGGGTGTGGGCATGGGGTGACAGTCGGTTCAGTTCTTGGTGCTGCTGTGCGGATGTGGCTGCGCGTGCTCGTGATGAAGCTGACGGTCGTGGTGGTCATGCATCTCCACCGGAACCAGGTTCAGTCGGCCGTGGCGTACCTGCGACTCGGCCATCAGCATGTTGGCGAAAGCCGTCACCTCGCGTGTGGCGCCGCGCAGCATCAGCGTTTCGAGGCAATCGCTGTGGTCGAGGTGCACGTGCATCGATGACAGCACCAGATGGTGATGCTCGTGCTGCAGGCTGGTCAGGCGCTCGGCCAGATCACGCGCGTGATGGTTGTAGACGTAGCTCAGGGCGGCGACGCAGTACGGCGCCTCGTTGCGCTGCAGGCGCTCGCTGCTCAGCAGATCGCGCAGGATGTCGCGCACCGCTTCCGAGCGGTTCTGGTAGCCCTTCTTGCGGATGAGTTCGTCGAACTCGTCCGCCAGGGTGCTGCTCAGGGAGATGGTGAATCGTTCCATGTTCCGGATCACGTCCAAGGCGCCGATGGTAGCGCAAACGCGTGGCGCGCGAGAAATGCCGACCGCCTGCTGCCGACCGCCTGGGCTTGCTAACCGCGATGCAGGAACGTAGTATCAGCGCGTAAGAAGAATTAATTTTTGATAAGAAGTGCCGTTGACAAGAAGACAAATGGGGGAGACGCCATGATGCCTAGTCGCCTGATCGGGGCAGTCGCGTTACTCGTGCTGCCGCATCAGGAAGTGTTCGGCGCCGAGGTGGAAGCACCGGAAGTCGAGGTGATCGGACACTACGAGACCGGTATCGGCACCTCGGATGCCGCGAGTGAAGGCAGCGTCACCCACAAGCGCATCGAAACGCGTCCGCTGCTGCGACCGGGCGAGCTGGTCGAGCTGGTGCCGGGCATGATCGTCACCCAGCACAGCGGCGGCGGCAAGGCCAACCAGTACTTCCTGCGCGGCTACAACCTGGACCACGGCACCGACTTCGCGCTCACCGTCGATGGCATGCCGGTGAACATGCCCACCCATGGCCATGGTCAAGGTTACGCTGACATCAACTTCCTGATTCCCGAATTGGTGTCGGGTGTGGACTTCAGGAAGGGGCCGTACTTCGCCTCCGAGGGCGATTTCTCCACGGCCGGAGCGGCCCACATCCATCTGTTCGAGGAGATGCCGCGCTCGCTCGGCATGCTTACTGCCGGCACCGACGGCTACGGACGCATCGTGGCCGCCGCTTCGCCCAAGGCCGGCGCCGGACGCCTTCTTCTGGGCTTCGAGGCGCTCACCTACGACGGGCCGTGGGTGAACGAGGAAGACCTGCGCAAGTTCAACGGGGTGCTGCGCTACAGCCAGGGCGATGCCGCGAACGGCTTCAACGTCACCCTCATGGGATACGACTCCGACTGGACTGCCACCGACCAGATCCCCGAGCGCGCGGTGGCGAGCGGGGAGATCGACCGGTTCGGCACGCTGGATCCGAGCGACGGCGGCGAGACCTCCCGCTTCAGCCTGTCGGGCAATGTGCGGCACGCACTGGGCAACGGCCAGGCGCAATTGGATGCGTACATCATCCGCTATGCGCTCGACCTGTGGTCGAACTTCACCTATGCACTGGATGATCCATTGGCGGGTGCACCCAACGGCGATCAGTTCAAGCAGGCCGACCGGCGCACCGTGTATGGCCTGCATCCGCGCTATGCGTGGAGCGGGAAGCTCGGGAGTGCGGAGGCCACCAATACAGTGGGTGCACAGGTTCGCTACGACGACATCCGGCGCGTGGGCCTGTACTCGACCACGGACCGGAACCTCCTGTCCACCACGCGCGAGGACGGCGTGAATCAGCTCAGCGGCGGCATCTACTTCGAGAACGCGACGCAATGGACGCCGTGGCTGCGCTCGATCGCCGGCCTGCGCGCCGACTGGTTCCGCTTCGACGTCGACAGCAGCATCGCCGCCAATTCCGGGAAGGAGTCGGACAGCATCGTCTCTCCCAAGCTCGGGCTGGTGTTCGGTCCATGGGCAAGGACCGAGTATTTCGTCAACGCCGGCTATGGCTTCCACAGCAACGACGCGCGCGGTACGACCATCGCGGTCGATCCCAAGACACTGGACCCTGCCGATCCAGTCGATCCGCTGGTGCGAACCAAGGGTGCGGAGTTCGGTGTGCGCACCCAGCTCGTACCGAAGCTGCAGAGTTCGCTGTCTCTATGGTATCTCGAGCAGGAGTCCGAGCTGCTGTTCGTGGGTGATGCCGGTACGACCGAGGCGAGCCGCCCGAGCAGGCGGGGAGGTGTCGAGTGGATCAACTACTACCGGCCGCTGCCCTGGCTGCTGGTGGACGCCGAACTGGCGGTGGCCCGCGCACGGTTCCGCGATGACGATCCCGCCGGCAAGCGCATTCCAGGGGCGCTCGAGCGCATGGCGCAGATCGGTATCACCGTGGAGGACCTCGGCCGCTGGTTCGGCAGCGTGCAGATGCGCTACCTGGGATCGCGCCCGCTCATCGAGGACAACAGCGTGCGCTCGGATTCGACCACGATCACCAATGCGCGGGTGGGTTACAGGCTCACGAAGAGCCTGCGCCTCCAGCTCGACGTGCTGAATCTGTTCGGCTCGAAGGATCAGGACATCGCCTACTTCTACGCCTCGTGTCTGCCCAGCGAGCTGGGCAGCGCGCCATGCCCCGCAGCAGCGCCGCGTGACGGAGTGGAGGACGTGCATTTCCACCCGGTAGAACCGCGCCAGTTCCGGCTGACGCTGGTGGGGACGTTCTAAGACTCCTCATTCCACCGTGATTCCGATGCAAGCCAAGATGGAAGTGTGGAGAAAGACCCATTCGTTGGCGCTGGGCCCCGGCCTCCGCCGGGGCGACGGGAAAGTGGGATTCGACGGTGGCCGATTACTCGGGTATCCAACGCAGCGTGCCCCAGCACTGCGGCCGTGCAGATGCGTGCGGGTGCCTCAGCGGTGCACGGCGGTGCGGATGCGTGCAAGTGCCTCGCGCAGGAGCGGGCGGGGGCAGGCGAAATTGAGCCTCAGGAAACCCGGTGCGCCGAATTGCGCGCCGTCATAGAGCCCGACACCGGCGGCTTCGAAATGCGCGACCGGATCGGGTAGCTCCAGCTCGCGCGCATCGATCCAGGCGAGATAGGTCGCCTCGACATGCCATGTCTTCAGGCCGGGCAGGGCGGCGATGCCGGCTTCGACCAGATCGCGATTTCCCCGCAGGTACTCGACGAGGGCGCGCTGCCAGGACTGTCCCTCCCGATATGCGGCCAGCGTCGCGGTGTATCCGAGTCCGCCGACGTGGTGCACGATCCCGGCCATCGCACGCCGGATGCGCGTACGCATCGCCGCGTCCGAGGCGATGGCGAAGGCGCATCCGAGGGTGGGCAGATTGAACGTCTTGCTGGCCGACATCAGCGTGACGGTGCGGGCAGTGACATCGGCGTCGAGGCTGGCGAACGGGACGTGCGTCCGTCCGGGCTCGAGAAGCAATCCACAGTGGATCTCGTCCGAGGCGACCAGCAGGCCATGACGGTTCGCGAAGCCGGCGAGGCGTTCCAGTTCATCGCGCGTCCAGGCGCGGCCCGTCGGGTTGTGCGGATGGCACAGCAGCAGCAGTCTCGTGCGTGGCGTGACCGCCCGCTCGAGCGCGTCCCAGTCCCATTCCCAGCGTCGTCCGTCGGCAGACTGCACCAGATCGACCGTGCGCAGCAGGCGCTGCGCATTGCGGGGCGCGGACAGGAAGGGCGGATAGATCGGCAGTGCCGTCAGCACCTCTTCGTCCGCATCGGCCAGTGCACGTGATACGACATTGAGGCCGACCACCAGGCTGGGCAGCCAGACGATCCACTCCGGATCCGCGGTCCAGCCGTAATCGCGCACCAGTGCCTCGCACACGGCAGGAGCGAGTTCCGCTGGCGGGTCCGTGTAGCCGAAGATGCCGTGCTCCACGCGCCTGCGCAGGGCATCCACGATCGCGGGCGCGCAACGGAAATCCATGTCGGCCACCCACATCGGGATCACGTCGCGGCCGGCATGGCGGTTCCACTTCGTGCTGCTGGTGGGGCGGCGGTCCGGGAAGGTGTCGAAGTCGAAGTTCACGCGATGGCCGCAACAGTGGGGATGGAGCCAGTGTAGCGAGTTTCGCGTGTATTCCCTGCTTCCCCGAGGCTAGAAGAAACGGGCACCGAAGGTGCCCGTTTCACGGTGCGGCAGGCGTGCGGTGCCGGTCAGGCCCTGCGGCGGCGGCGCATGATGCTCGCTGTAAAGACAGTCGACATGGATTCGTCAAAGACCCGTGTCATGTCGCATCCCGCATGACATCAGTGAAAGTCGCGCGAGCGCGCCTGCAGGCTGCCCAGCAGATGGGACAGATCGACCAGGCGCCCGGCGATCAGGTGTACGACCTCGCCGTCGCGCTCCAGCACGCCGTGCACGGCCATCAGGCGCGCACCGAGCAGCACGCGCCGCTGCGCCTCCGCCACCGCGCGCCACACCACCACGTTGACCATGCCGCTTTCATCCTCGAGCGTGAGGAAGATCACGCCGCTCGCGGTGTCCGGGCGCTGGCGCCCGATCACCAGTCCGGCGGCACGCACCAGCCGTCCGTGCGGCTGCGCACGCAGTTGCGCCGCGGTGAGAGCACGCGCACGCTGCAGGCGCGGGCGCAGCAGCGTGAGCGGATGGCGTCCCAGCGTCAGGCCGAGGCTGGCGTAGTCGGCTGCGATGTCCTCTCCTTCGCCAGGCGCCTGCAGCGCAGGCGTGCGATCGGCGATCGGCGCGTGGGCCAGCAGCGGCGGACGCGCCTCGATGCCGGCGATGCGCCACAGCGCGCACCGGCGGTGTCCCTCCACGCCGTTCAGCGTGCCGGCCGCGGCGAGCGCCTGGGTGTCGCGGCGGGTGAGCCGCGCCGCCAGTGCGAGCGCTTCGAAGTCGTGTGCGCCGGATGCACTCCAGTCCAGCGCACGGCGTGCGGCGACCAGGCGTGAAGCGGCATCCTGCGACAGGCCCTTGACCATGCGCAGGCCCAGGCGCAGCGCCGGTGCAGTCTGGCCGTCACAGGCCTCCAGCACGCAATCCCACCCGCTCACGCGCACGTCCGGCGGCAGCACGCGCACCCCGTGGCGCTGCGCGTCCTGCACCAGTTGCGCGGGCGCGCAGAAGCCCATCGGCTGGCTGTTGAGCAGCGCGCAGGTGAAGGCTGCCGGTTCGTGGCACTTGAGCCAGCACGACACGTACACCAGCAGCGCGAAGCTGGCCGAGTGCGACTCCGGAAAGCCATACTCGCCGAAGCCGAGGATCTGCTGGTAGATCTGCTGCGCGAACTGCTCCGGATAGCCGCGCGCGCGCATGCCATCCTTCAACCGCTGCTCGAACGGTTCCAGCCCGCCGCGCCGCTTCCACGCCGCCATCGCCCGGCGCAGCTTGTCCGCCTCGTCCGGCGTGAAGCCGGCGGCGACCACGGCCAGCTGCATCACCTGCTCCTGGAAGATCGGCACGCCCAGCGTGCGTTCGAGCACGCCGCGCACGTCCTCGGACGGGTAGGTGACCGGCTCCAGCCCCCGGCGCCGGCGCAGGTAGGGATGGATCATGCCGCCCTGGATCGGCCCCGGGCGCACGATGGCGACCTCGATGACGAGGTCGTAGAAGCACGCCGGTCGCATGCGCGGCAGCATCGCCTGCTGCGCGCGCGATTCGATCTGGAACACGCCCACCGTGTCGGCGCGGCCGATCATCTCGTACACCGCCGGATCCTCGGCCGGCACGTCGGCGATGGCGACAGGCCGGCCGTGCCATGCGCTCATCAGATCGAGTGCCCGGCGGATGGCGGTCAACATGCCCAGCGCCAGCACGTCCACCTTGAGCAGGCCGAGTGCGTCGATGTCATCCTTGTCCCACTGAATGATGGAACGCTCCGGCATCGCCGCGTTCTCGATCGGCACCAGGCGCGAGAGCGGGCCGCGCGCGATGACGAAGCCGCCCACGTGCTGCGACAGGTGACGCGGGAAGTCGACGACAGCGTGCACTAGTTCCAGCAGCCGGCGGATCGCCGGGCTGTCCGGATCGAAGCCGCACTCGCGCAGGCGCTCGGGGCGCACCTGGCGCACGTCACCCCAGGCGAGGTTCTTCGCCAGGCGATCGACCTGGGCGAGATCGAAGCCGAGCGCCTTGCCGAGGTCGCGCACCGCGCTCCTGGTCCGATAGCGGATGACGGTGGCGGTGAGTGCGGCGCGCGTGCGACCGTACTTGCGATAGATGTGCTGGATCACCTCCTCACGCCGCTCGTGCTCGAAATCGACGTCGATGTCCGGCGGCTCGTTGCGCTCCTTCGAGATGAAGCGCTCGAACAGCATCTCCATGCGCGCGGGATCGACCTCGGTGATGCCCAGGCAGTAGCACACGGCGGAATTGGCGGCCGAGCCGCGTCCCTGGCACAGGATGCCCTGCTCGCGGGCGAAGCGGACGATGTCGTGCACGGTGAGGAAGTAGGCCTCGTAGCGCAGCTGCGCGATCAGCCGCAGCTCGTGCTCGACCATGCGCCGCGCCTTGGCCAGATCGAAGGGCTGGCGGCCGGTGAAGTGGCCGCCCCAGCCGGCGCGCTTCTGCGCGGCGGCACCGGGCGAGGGCACAGCATCCGGTGCGAGCGGCGCGCCGAAGCGCCACGCGAATCCAGACTCGGTCAGTTCGCGCAGCCACTGCGCGGGCGTACGCCCCGGCGGGACGATCTCCTCCGGGTATTCGTAGCACAGTTCGTCGAGCGAGAAGCGGCAGCGCTGCGCGACGTTGATGGTCTCGAACAGCAGTTCCGGCGGATACAGGCGGGCGAGCCGCTCGCGGCTGCGCAGGTGGCGCTCGCCGTTGGAAAACAGCGCCTGGCCGCACTGCGACAGCGACCGCCCCACGCGCACGGCAGTGAGCGCGTCCTGCAGCGCACGCCGCCCGCGCACGTGCATGTGCACGTCGCCGGCGGCCACCAGCGGCACGCCGCCCTCGCGCGCGAGCTTCTCCAGTTGCGCCAGTCGCAGTGCGTCGTTCCCGTCCAGGAGCAGTTCGACGGTGACCCAGCAGCGCCCCGGAAAGCGCGTGCGCAGCCAGGCGATGTCCGCTTCCGGCTGCTCGCCCGGCAGCAGCAGCGCCAGGCAGCCGGGCAGGCCGTCGTCGAGGTCCGCGCGCGTGCAGCGGTACTCCCCCTTGTCGGCGCGGCGCCGGGCGCGGGTGATCAGGTCGGAGAGATTGCCGTAGCCGTCGCGATCGGTCGCCAGCAGCACCAGCCGCAAGCCGTTATCGAACCGCAGTTGCGTCCCGACGATGAGCGGCAGGCCGGCGTCCTTCGCCGCGACGTGGGCGCGCACCACGCCCGCCAGCGAGCACTCGTCGGTGATCGCCAGGGCCGAGTAGCCCAGCCGCACCGCGCGCTCCACCAGCTCCTCCGGATGCGAGGCCCCGCGCAGGAAGCTGAAGTTGCTGAGGCAGTGCAGTTCGGCGTAGGAGGGGGACATGGCGAATCCGCTGACTGGTAAAATATACAGCAAGCGGATCCGCGTCGTCGCCCTGGCGAATACCGAGATCCACGTATACCACCAGAGGGGAGTTCCACGGCTGGATTTTGGCTGTCGCCCAAATGACGGTTGTCAGCACCCAACAGGCTTCACGCAGCCCGGAATTCTACAAGCCCAAATGTCGTGCCGACATCGAACATCTGCGTCTGTAGCGCTCTTTAAGACCCGGTGCCGAACGCGACCCTGCAATCCAGAACAACGAGGTTCGACCGCAACAGAAACCGGATAAGCATCGCTTAAGGCGGCGGGTTCAGGCTGTCCCCATCGACGCTGCAGCAAGACGCAGCGTTCCATCCACTGTTGCAGGAGGATTACATGAACGTCCGCATCATCGCCGCTGCCGCACTCGCCGCCGCCTGCCTCCCCGTGTTCGCCGAGACATCCGCGAACTCCGACTCGGTCAGCGCCAGTTTTGCGCGCATGCTCGAGCATCGACCCCATGCTGGACAGACCGGCGTCGGCAACTCGGTCGACGAGCGCGATCCGCTCGAAGCACTGGTTTACGCCGCGCTCCGGGGAGAGCATCCGGCTCCGGCTGTCGCTGCCGATCCCTACGCCGTCCAGATCGCCGCGAGCTTCGAGCGCATGCTCGCTGATCAACCGTACACGGGCCCGTTAATGCTCGGCTACCTCCCAGGCGGAATCGATCCGCTGGAAGCGGCGATCCGAACGCTGCTACTCGAACCAGGCAAGGCGATGCTCGCCGGGTGGCGCTGAGATCGTTCAGGGAGTTACGCACGCGTTGATCGAGATGTACGGGCCGACGCCTGAGAGCATCGCCCTGCTACCTGATGCGTTCGGCGCCAGCCCGCTCCGTGCTCCAAAGAAGTACCGCGAGCGCGAGGCCTGGGACGCGGAGGGCTGGTACCGCAATATCGTGGCCGACTCGTTCGCTTGAGCGCACAGTACAGACGCATTCGCGTCAGGCGCGCTCGTGTCTGGTGAATCAGGTTCTCCCCGTGTGTGAAGCTTGCGAGGATCACGCCGGCGATGAGCAGAAAACCGGCGCGAGAGTCAGGTTGGCGAACACCTCGTGGGCTTCCACCAAAGGCTTCGCTGCGGCCGATTCCGGCGGGTTCGCGACAACGTTGTTTACGCGCGGCACGGAGAAGGTGCTGGCGATCCGCGGGGTCGAGTTCGAAGATGGATTTCTTCCGGGATCTCGTCGGCGCCTCGCTGGGCCAGATCGGCATTCTCGGCATGGCGCTCACGCAGACCGTCTGCACTCCGGCAATCGTGCCGTATTCGCTCGGTGGGGTGTGATCCCGGAACCAGGTAGGTCTTGCAACGGTCTGTGTGAATGTGTAGATTGATGTGTAAGGAGCTACGCATGGCCACTAATTTGTCTATCGACCCTGAGCTTATCGACCGCGCGCTCGAAGTAAGCGGTGAGCGCACGAAGAAAGCTGCAGTGACGCTTGCGCTGCAGGAATTCATTGCGCGACGATCACAGGGACGCCTGCTCGAGCTGATGGGAAAGCTCGAATGGGATGAGTCGTTCGACTACAAGGTCGAACGCTCGCGGTGACGCTGCTGATCGATACGAGCGTCTGGTCGCTCGCGTTGCGGCGGGATACCGTCTCGGATGTCCCTGAAGTTTCCACATTGCAGCACGCCTTGTCTGGTGGTGATGTGGTCATCACCACCGGTCTCATCTTGCAGGAATTGCTGCAGGGGTTCGTCGGCGCCCGTGCCCATGAGCAGATCGTAGATCACTTTGCTGCACTGCCGATGCTCAGTCCGTCGCGACAGGACCACATCGAAGCCGCAGAACTCAGAAATCGATGTCGTCGTGCAGGGGTGCAGGTGGGCACCATCGATGCATTGATTGCTCAGCTGTGCGTTCGACATCAACTCACGTTGCTGACCACCGACCGCGACTTCGACTACGTCGCCAGGCACTGCGCTTTGAAGCTTTGGCGCGCGTAGCGCGGCGGTGACTTCGTCAGGGATCTTCTCGGCGAGGCCCTCCGCCGGATCGGCAGCCCGTGAGCGCACCAGCCTTCCGCTGACACGACGCCGACGCGATCACCCGAATACCCCTTGCAGATACCACCCCCGCTGGCCCTGGCGCTCGCGGTAGATCCACAGCTGCCGCCCTTGCGCGTCGCTGGCGACGAAGTAGTCGCGGGCGACGTCGCCGCCGTCCCACCAGCCGCCTTCGATGCGCTCCGGTCCGCCGTGCAGGACGAGCGGTCCCTCCAGTTGCGGGGAGTCGTCGCGCTCGCGCAGCCGGCGCGGCGGATCGAGCAGCCACAACGGCCGGCGCGCCCGTGTCGCGGCCGGCTGCGCGGCGCCGGGTTCGCACGCGCGCCAGGCCTGCTCCGGCCGATGGTCGTCGCGGCATGCGATGCCGTGCACCGCGTCCTCGCCCAGGCGCGCGCGCAGGTGATCGACGATCGACGAGCGTTCCTCGTCGGGCAGCATCTCCTCCGGGAACAGCGACAGGTTGCGCGAGGCAAGCGGGCGCGTTTCCTCGCTGTCGAACTGGATCGCCTCGACCCGTTCGGGCAGTTCGACGCGGGCGAGGCGCTCGCGCAGCAGACGCGCGATGCGTTGCGGATCGCGCGTGGGACTGGAGAAGCCGATCTGCACGATCGTCGGCGCGCGTTCCTCGTGCTGCAGGATAAGCTTCAGGCGCGTCAGGCCACTGCCCCTGGCGCGCAGGTGACCGCTCAGTTCCACGATCAGGCGCTGGGCGGCGAACAGCAGTGGCCCGGTCTCGTGCACCGGCGCCGGCAGGGGCAGGCGGGCGCGATAGTGCGCAGGCGGACAGTAGGGCGTGCGCGGATCGGGCAGGCGTCCGAGCGCGCGGTCGAGTTCGTCGAGCAGCCCCTGGCCGAAGCGCCGGGCCACGCCCTCGCGCGGCAGATCGAGGCAGGCGCCGACGCTGCGCACGCCCATCAGGGCGAGGGCGCGCAGCGTGTCCTCTGGCTGCGCCAGCAGCGTGAGGGGGAGATCGTGCAGTACATCGGGCAGTTGCGCCGACTTGGTCACCGCGCGACTAATGCCGGCGCGCGCGAGCAGGCGTGCCGCGCCGGGCGTGGGCGCAGTGGCGATGGCAGCGGCATATCCCAGTTCGGCCAGATCCTGGCTCAGGCGCAGCTGCATGGCGGGCAGGCCGCCGAACAGGGCCAGGCTGCCTTCGATCTCCAGCAGCACGGCGTCCGGGGCATCGATGCTCACCACGGGGGTGAACTGCCCGGCCCAGCCGGCGATGCGTCCCAGCGCGCGGTGCTCGGCCCCGGCATCGCGTGGCCGGGCCTGCAGGTCGGGACACAGGGCGATGGCGGCCGACAGGCTCATGCCGGCGGCGATGCCGGTGCTGCGCGCGGACGGATTGCAGGACAGAATCTGCGGGCGGTTGCCGCCGCCGTGGACGACGAGGGCCTGGTCAGCCGGTGATGCGCGCAGAAGTAACTGCAGCGACAGATCCGGGAAGTGCAGGCAGGACCACAGCATGGCGATGTATCGTCACGGCAACAGGCCTAGGCGATGCCCTGGCGGATCCGGCGCGAACGCGCGGGCGCCGCGGAGATCCGTTGTACCGTGATGTTTCTCTGCGTGATGTTCTCCTGCGTGATGTCCGTCTGCGTGGCGGTCAGGGGCTGCCCGAACCCGACATCGAGCGTGAGCGGCGCGGCCCAGCCGCCGCCTCGGCGCTTGAGGATGTGCAGCGTGAGCCGGCTGCGTCCGCAGGCCAGCTGGATGCGCAGCGGTGCCGGCGAGGGCTGCGCCGCACAGCGCAGGGGAGAGAACAGCACGCCCAGGCTCTTGCCCTGCTCGGCAGCCGATTGCAGGCGGCGCAGCGCGCGCTCCGCCACCGCACCGGGCCAGGCGATCACGGCGGAGCAGGCACCCGAGCGCAGGCAGCGCTCGGCAGCCCAGAGCGTCTGTGCGTCGGACCGGGACTCCACCACGATGAGACGAGACAGATCGATGCCCAGGGCGTCGAAGGCGGGGGCGTAGGGCAGATAGGGCGGTGCAACCAGCGCCAGCCACTTTTCCTGTCGGGACATCCGCGCCAGAGCCGGCGCGAGCAGGCGCAGTTCGCCGATGCCCGACTGGGCGATCAGAAGTTCGGTCAGCGCGGCGCGGGGCCAGCCGCCACCGGGGAGCAGACCGTCGAGTTCGGCGAAACCGGTGGGTACGCTCTCGACGGTGACCTTCGCATACTGGCTGCCCCGCCATACGGCGGGGTGCTGAAGGACGTGATCGAGGGCGGACATGGCTGGATGCTGATCACCAAGAAGATTCCATTACTGGACATTCCACTGCTGGATCCCGACTTTCGCCGGGATGACGGTAGTCGCATTCGTATCACGAGGCCTTGCCGTTGCGGATCACGCCGACCGCGATGCCTTCGATGGCGAAGGGATCGGTCTTCAGATCGACCAGGATGGGCGGAAAGTCCGCGTTCTCGGCGATCAGCTGCACCTGATTGCCCTGCCGCCTGAAGCGCTTGACGGTGACCTCGTCACGCAGGCGCGCCACCACGACCTGTCCCGAGCGCGCCTCGTGCGTGCCGTGCACGGCGAGTAGGTCGCCGTCCAGGATGCCGATGTCACGCATGCTGGTGCCCTTCACCTTCAACAGGTAATCCGCGCGCGGCTTGAACAGCGACGGGTCGATCTGATAGCGGTGCTGGACGTGCTGCTCGGACAGGATCGGATGCCCGGCCGCGACCCGGCCGATGACGGGAAGCCCCACGTTGAAGCTGTTGCGCAGCCGGATGCCGCGGGAAGCGCCGGGCAGCATCTCGATGTAGCCCTTGCGCTCGAGGGCGCGCAGATGCTCCTCGGAAGCATTGGCCGAGCGGAATCCGAGCTGCTGCGCGATCTCGGCTCGGGTAGGGGGAAATCCCGTTGATTGCAGGAAGTCGACGATCAACTGGAGCACTTCGGCTTGACGTGGCGTGAGTTCTTCCATGGTTTTTCTCATCTTTGTTCTTTCTATACTGTCAGTATATACATGCAAGGCGCAAATGCAAGCGATGATCGGCTTGCGCATGACATCCTGGCCGGCTCTCGACCGTCGCCCCGGACCGGACAGCGCCGGCACCAGCCCAGTGGGCTCGCACTGTTGCGGTGCGTGCAGACGCATCCTCCCCTCGGCCCGAACCCTCGCCCGACATCGGATTGACATGCGTAAGTGGATGACCCCAAAAGCATATGAGCAGATGACGACGACGCACCATGCGAGCGGCACGCTTCCTGCGATCGAGCTGCGCGTGCCGCGTTGCAGTACGAACAGCGCACGCGGGCCGCACATGGACTGTTGCGGCTCGAACAAGTCCGTTCATGCGCTCATCTACAGGGGTAGACCGATGCAAAGACGCGATTTCCTCAAGTTGTCCGCCGCGATGGCAGGTGCCGCCACATTGCCCATGTCTCTCGAGGCTTTCGGTGCGAAGGACCCGGTCAGGGTCGGGGTTCTGCACTCGCTGTCGGGCACCATGGCGATCAGCGAGACCGCGCTGAAGAACACGGCACTCATGACCTTCGAGCAGATCAATGCCGCGGGTGGCGTGCTGGGCCGTCCCATCGAGCCGGTGGTGGTCGACCTCGCCTCCAACTGGCCGCTGTTCGCCGAGAAGGCGCGCCAGCTCATCACCCAGGACAAGGTGGCGGCGGTGTTCGGCTGCTGGACCTCGGTGTCGCGCAAGTCGATCCTGCCGGTGTTCGAGGAACTCGACCATCACCTGCACGAGCCGGTCATGATCGGCGAGGTCAAGGCGGACGGGCAGTTCGACGTCGTGTGGAAGACCAAGGGTCCGGTACGCGCCCAGCCATGGAGCCCGTTCATCGCGGGCAACGAGCCGAAGCAGGACCGCTAGGCGCGAGTGGCTCCGGTGCCCGGCTCGGGTACCGGGATGATGGCAGGTCGGGCCGCGCGCCCGCCCGGTTCGGCGACGTGCCGACGCGGCAACACGCACTCACGGGGACGGATACACCTTGGCTTCCATCATGCGGATCGCACGGCACCTGCTGTCGATTCTCGCCGTGCTGTCCGCGCTCGCGCCTGGACGCTCGGCGCTGGCGGTCGATGCAGCGCTGATCAGCCGGCTCGCCAACGACGATGTCGCCGGCAAGGTCGAGGCGATCGGCATTCTGGTCGCATCCGGCGACCCGGCTGCGCTGCCGCTGCTGCGCGCGCTGCAGGACGGCAATCTGGCGCGGACGCCGACCGGCCAGATCATCATCGCCGAGCCAGAAGCGGCGGCGAAGGATGCAGTCACCATGCTTACCCTCGATCCGGCGCCGGAAGCGGTCCAGTCCGTCGGCATCAACAATCGCGTGCGTGGCGCGCTGGCATCGGCCTTGTCGGCCTTCCGACTGTTCTCGCATGAGCGCGACGAACGCCTGCAAGCGGCGAGGCAGCTCGCGAACTCGGCCCCTGCCTCGATTGGACCGATCCTGTCGAAGGTGCTGCAGACCGAGTCCGATCCCCAGATCAGGGAACTGCTCGCGCAGGTCGGCAATGTCGGCCCGGACCTCGGTCAGAGCTACATCATCGACTCGTTCATGGTGGTGGTGCTCGGCGGCGTGGGCCAGCTGGCGGGCACGGTGTACGCCGCGCTCGGCCTGGGCGTGGCGATGAAGTTCATGGAGCCCTACATCGGCGCGGTCCCCACCAAGATCCTGATCCTGGTGCTGATCATCGCCTTCATCCAGAAGCGTCCGCAGGGGCTGTTCGCCCTGAAGGGCCGCGCAGTGGAGGCCTGAGCATGGATGCCGCCCTCACGCTTGCCGGCAGCGCACGCGCACTGGCAACGCAGTACGGGCAGTGGCCGCCGCTGTTCGGTGCACGCGGCTGGGCCCACTGCTCGCCTTGGTGCTGACGGTCACGATCCTGGTGCCGGTGCTGTTCCTCGCAGTGCCGCAGAGCAGTCCGTTCCATCTGTCCGCCTACTTCGTCACGCTCGCAGGCAAGATCATGTGCTACTGCGTGGTGGCGCTGGCGATGAACCTCGTCTGGGGCTACACCGGCATCCTGAGCCTCGGCCACGGGGTGTTCTTCGCGCTCGGCGGCTACGCGTTCGGCATGTACCTGATGCGCATGATCGGTCGCGAGGGCCAGTACCAGAGCGACCTGCCGGACTTCCATGGTGTTCCTCGACTGGAGGGCCTATCCGTGGTACTGGTCCTTCACCGACCAGTTTTGGTATGCCTGCCTGCTGGTCGTGCTGGTGCCGGGGCTGCTCGCGTTCATGTTGTTGTTCTTCCGCAACGACACGGGTTTCGGCGGCAACAACGGCTTCACCGACTTCAAGCGCATTCTCGGCCTGCGCATCGCCGATCCCGTCACGCGCGCTACGCTGTTCACGCTGACAGGCGTGTACCTGGCCGCCGTGCTGGTCCTCTCGCGCGCCATCCTGCGCTCGAAGGTCGGCCGCGTGCTGACCGCGATCCGGGATTCGGAGAGCCGGCTGATGTTCTCCGGCTACAACCCCTTGGGGTACAAGCTGTTCATTTGGACCCTGTCGGCGGTACTGTGCGGAATCGCGGGGGCGCTGTACGTGCCGCAGGTCGGCATCATCAACCCGAGCGAGATGTCGCCGGCGAACTCGATCGAGATCGCCATCTGGGTGGCGGTCGGCGGGCGCGGCACGCTGCTGGGCCCGGTGCTGGGCGCCGCGCTGGTCAACGGCGCGAAGAGCTTCTTCACCCAGTCCTTCCCCGAGTACTGGCTGTACTTTCTGGGCCTGCTGTTCGTTTTCGTGACCCTGTTCCTGCCCAGGGGCGTGATCGCCATCCCCGGCATGCTGCGAGGGAGGAAGGCATGAGCGCAGTGACCATGAGCATCAGCGGGAGCGCCAGTACCGCCATCGGGCGAGTGGTGGGCGAGGGCGTCGACGTTTCGCACGAGGCCATCCTCTATCTGGAGGACATCACCGTCAGCTTCGACGGGTTCCACGCACTGAACAGGCTCACGCTCACGGTAGACAAGGGGGAACTGCGCTGTGTCATCGGTCCCAATGGTGCCGGCAAGACCACGATGATGGACGTGATCACCGGCAAGACGCGACCGGGTGCGGGCAGTGCCTTCTTCGGCCAGACCATCGACCTGACACGCCTGACCGAGGCCCGGATTGCGCACGCGGGCATCGGCCGCAAGTTCCAGAAGCCGACCGTGTTCGAGCAGCACACGGTATTCGAAAACCTGGAACTGGCGATGAAGGCCGACAAGCGCGTGCCTGCCTGCGCGCACGCGTGGATTCGAGTCAGTTCGACCGCATCGCCCAGACACTCGCACTGATTCGTCTGACGGCAGAAGCCGGCAAGTTCGCCGGCCTGCTCTCGCACGGGCAGAAGCAGTGGCTCGAGATCGGCATGCTGCTCATACAGGAGCCGCAACTGCTGCTGCTCGACGAACCGGTGGCCGGCATGACCGACGAGGAGACCGAGCGCACGGCGGAGCTGTTCAGGACGCTCGCGGGAGAGCACACGGTGATCGTGGTCGAGCACGACATGGAGTTCATCGCCAGCATCGCGAACGTGATCACCGTCCTGCACGAAGGCAGCGTGCTGGCGGAGGGCTCGCTGGACAGGATCAGGAACGACGAGCGCGTGATCGAAGTGTACCTGGGAAGGTGAGTGATCGATCCAGCGGACAGTTCGCTGGTCGGGCGCATCGTCGCCCCGGCGAAAGCCGGGATGACGTGGTATTGGATCCCGGCTTGCGCCGGAATGACGGCGTGTTGCGTTCGCCGGCATGACGGAGGTGTCATCTCCTGAGCCCGGCAGCGGAGATGACGGGAACGTTTGCGGATGACCCAAGCATGCTGAGCATTTCGAATCTCGACCAGTACTACGGTTCCAGCCACACGCTGCGCGGCATCCGCTTCGATGTGCCGGCAGGCAAGGTCACGGCAATTCTGGGCCGCAACGGCGTGGGCAAGACGACGCTGCTCAAGTGCCTGATGGGCGTGCTGCCGGTGCGCCGGGGCCGGGTTCACCTCCTGGGAGAGGACATCACCGCGGTGTCGCCGCACCTGCGCGTGCGCCGGGGCCTGGGCTACGTCCCCCAGGGTCGCGAGATCTTTCCGCGGCTGACGGTCGAGGAGAACCTGCTGATGGGCATGGCCAGCCTCCCCGGGGGTGTCCGCGACGAGATGGACGCGCACGCCCCGCGCAGCCTCCTCGCGGTCTGACCAGCGCATCGCGTGCACGGTCGCGTCGCGCAGGTTTTTTTCTTCCGCTCGGCACTCGCACGCCAGGTACCGGTCGAACCTGGCATGCGCTTCCCCCCTGGACGTTCCCATCGATTCGTTGCATGCCTGGTCGCGCTGGGCTGCGCCGGTGTGTCCGCCGCGGCCGATCGGCCCGTGCAGGACGACATCGAGCGCAACCTCCAGGATCGGCGTGCGCGCGCATTCGAACTGCAGATGGACCTGGAGCCCGGAGCAGCTCCGGCGCCGCTGCCGGAGACGCAGGTACGACGCTCCGTGGTCGTGCCGGCCCCGGGGACGGGTCTCGTGAACGACTACGACCTGCTCGATGTACTGCCCCGCGTTCCACCTGCTGGCGAGCCGGGAACCGTACAGGGTCCGCGCGACAGCGTGGCCGTTCCCGCTCTGGTGGACAGCCAGCGCCGGCGACAGCAGGGGCTGCAGGCGCAGACACGCGACATGCCGGAAGCACAGCGGCGCCAGGCGCTGGAGGCACAACGGCTACAATTCGAACGTGAATTGCAGTCCGAGCGGTTGCGCTCGGAGATAATCCGCAACTCGGACCGGGCCCTGCGTCGCTAGCGTACGCCGGTGTGCCAGCGGGCGGGTCCGGCCCTTCCGATCCAACAAAGGAGATCCGATGTCGAAGTCGATATTTCGCGCACTGACGGCGGCCTGCGCGACCGCCCTGGCCCTGACTACCGCTGCCCCCGTCCTTGCCGATGCGAAACTGGAACAGGCGCTGGCCGGCAAGCATCGCGACGCGAAGAATGTGGCCCGCGACCCGTACCGCCACCCCAGGGAGACGCTCGAGTTCTTCGGCATCAAGCCGGACATGACGGTGGTGGAGATCTGGCCCAGCGCCGGTTGGTGGACCGAGATCCTGGCCCCGTATCTGAAGGATCAGGGCAAGTACTACGCGGCCTGGTACGCGACCGGGTCCAAGAACACGCCCGAACCTCTGAAGGCACGGGAGAAGATGTTCGATGCAATGGTCGCGTCCCGGCCCGATGTCTACGGCAAGTTGATCAAGACCAGCCTGCTTCCGCCCGATTTCGTGGAGATCGCGCCCAAGGGCTCGGCGGACATGGTGCTCACTTTCCGCAGCGTGCACAACTGGGCCAGGCGAGGCAGCACGGACATGATGTTCAAGGCCTTCTACGATGCGCTCAAGCCGGGGGGCATTCTGGGGGTCAAGGACCATCGGGCAAAGCCGGGGACGCCGTTCCAGCAGCAGATCGACAGCGGCTACATGACCGAGGCCTACGTGATCGAGGCGGCCGAGCTGGCGGGCTTCCGCCTCGTCGGCTCGTCCGAGGTGAATGCCAATCCGAAGGACACGAAGGATCACGAGGCGGGCGTGTGGACGCTGCCGCCGACACTGATTCTGGGCGACAAGGATCGCGAGAAGTATCTCGCCATCGGTGAGAGCGATCGCATGACGCTGAAGTTCGTCAAGCCGTAGGCGCGGGCAGGGAGAGCGGCATGGCATCGTCGATATCGGACGAGGTGGCTGCGCGCGCGCGCGAGCTGGAGCAGGCGGTGATCGCCTGGCGACGTGACCTGCACCAGCATCCTGAGCTGTCGAATCGGGAAACGCGCACGGCTGCGGTGGTCGCGACCCATCTGGCGCGGCTGGGGCTGAAGCCGCGGACGCAGGTGGCCTACACCGGCGTGGTCGCCGTCCTCGACACCGGTCGCCCCGGGCCGGTGGTCGCGTTGCGGGCGGACATGGACGCGCTGCCGGTGGCCGAAGAGGTCGATCTGCCCTTCGCATCGAAGGAGCGGACCAGCTTCAACGGTCAGGACGTGGGCGTGATGCACGCCTGCGGCCACGATTGCCACGTGGCGATCCTCATGGGCGCTGCCGAACTGCTGGTCGGGATGCGCGACCGGTTGCACGGTGCGATCAAGTTCATCTTTCAGCCCGCAGAGGAAGGCCCGCCGCCAGGCGAGGAGGGCGGAGCGGCCCTGATGATCAAGCAGGGCGTGCTGGACAATCCCAGGCCGGATGCCATCTTCGGCCTGCACGTGTTCGCCGGCATCGATGCCGGCAAGATCGCCTATCGCCCCGGCCCCGCGCTGGCGAGCGCGGACCGCATCCGCATCCTGGTGCGCGGCGCGCAGACGCATGGAGCGCTGCCCTGGCGCGGCGTGGACCCCATCGTCGCGGCGTCGCAGATGGTCATGGCGCTGCAGACCATCGTCAGCCGCCAGGTCGACGTCAGCCTCGAGCCCGCAGTGCTGAGCATCGGCAGCATCCACGGCGGCGTGCGCGACAACATCATTCCCGATCAGGTGGAGATGCTGGGCACCCTTCGCACCTTCCACGAGGACATGCGGCGCGACATCCAGCAGCGCATCCGGACCATCGCCGATCACGGTGCCAGGAGCATGGGCGCGAGTGCCGAGGTTTTCTTCGACAATGCCTATCCGGTCACCCACAACGACGAATCCCTCACCGAGCGGATGCTGCCCACGCTGCGCCGGGTGGCCGGCACGAGCAACGTGCTGCTCGGTCAGAAGATCACCGGCTACGAGGACTTCTCCTACTATCAGCAGCGCATCCCCGGTTTCTTCTACTTCATCGGCATCACGCCTCCGGGCAGCGGCAAGGCGGCGCCCAACCACTCGCCGCGCTTCTTCGTGGACGAATCGGCGCTGCGCCTCGGCGTGCACTCTCTCGCGCAGCTGGCGCTGGACTATCTGGAGGCGTGAGCTGTCGGCGCAGACGGTGCAGCGCCGTTACAATCGCGCTCCTCGACAACAATCGAATCGCGGAGCTGATATGAAGAAGCATCTCATCGCTGCCGGCCTCGCGCTGGCTGTGGTCGTGCCCGTCACCGCCGTGTTTGCCCAGCGGGCGATCGATGACAAGGGCTTCGTCACGCTCAAGCTGGGCGATGAGCAGTGGACGGACTATCCCGGCATTCCGGGCATCAGGATAATGGTGGTCGAAGGTGATCCGAAGAAGCCGGGTCCCTATGTGATCCGAGTCAAGTTCGAGCCCGGCACGATGAGCATGCCGCATTTCCACCCCGAGGATCGACTGGTGACCGTTCTCAAGGGCACCTGGTGGACCGGAAAGGGGGAGATCTTCGACCCGGAATCGACCGAGCCGCTGCCCGCCGGAGGCTACATGAAGCATCCCTCGAAGGAGGCCCATTACGATGGCGCCAAGGACGAGGAGGTGATTCTCCAGATCGCCGGCATGGGTCCGAGCGGGACCACCTTCTTCAAGCCCGACCTCGGCGCCACCGGCAGGTCCAGGTAGCGCGCACCGGAATCGGCCCGCTTGCGCATTCTTCTCGTCGAGGACGATCCGCTGCTGGGCGACGGCCTGGTGGCGGGCCTGCGCGAACTGGGCATGGCAGTGGATTGGGTGCGCGACGGCAAGCTTGCCGAAAAGGTGATCGGCGATGCCCCGTACGATGCCGCCGTACTCGACCTGAGCCTTCCGCGGCTTGACGGAATGTCGCTGCTCGCGCGCTGGCGCGAGCGCGGTGTGATCATTCCGGTGCTCGTCCTCACGGCCCGCGATGCGATCGACGCACGCGTCGCCGGGCTGGACGCGGGCGCCGACGACTATCTGATCAAGCCCGTCGCACTGGTCGAACTGGCAGCGCGGCTGCGTGCACTGGTGCGCCGCAGCCAGGGCAAGGTGGAGCCGGTCTGGCGCTACGGTCCGCTCGAGTACAACCCTGCCGCGCGCTCCGTTCGCTGGAACGGCAACCCGGTCGAACTGACCGCGCGCGAACTCGCCATCCTCGAACTGCTGCTCGCCAATCCCAGGCACGTGCTGTCCAAGGCTCACATCCAGGAGAAGCTCTACGACTGGAGCGACGAGGTCGAGAGCAACAGCCTGGAGGTGCACATACACCATCTGCGCCGCAAGCTGGACGTCACCATCGTGCGCACCGTGCGCGGCGTCGGCTACATCCTCGGCTTGCCGGCCAGCGAACCATGAGCCTGCACCGCCGGCTGCTGCTGTGGCTGCTCCCCGGCGCGGGATTGCTGTGGCTGATCACACTGACCGGCAGCTTCCTGCATGCGCGTCACGAGATCGACGAACTGTTCGACACACAGCAGGTCAAGCTCGCGCGGCAGGTGTTGTCCGCCCTCCCGTCGTACACGGTCGATGCGGTCGGCGCGGGCCATGTGGACGCGCTGCCTCACGGGCGTGAAGGCACGGCGGAGCTCGAGGACATGTCGATCGCGGTGTGGTCCCCTGGCGGGCAGTTGGCCATGGTGGACCAGGAAGGCGTGCTGCTCCCGCGCCACGACGGCGGACTGAACGGATTCGAGAACATCGACATCCGCGGGGAGAGCTGGCGCGTCTATTACCAGCGCTCCGAGGCGAGCGGGTGGACGGTTGGCGTCGGGCAGCGCATGTGGGAGCGGCGCGAACTGATCCTGGATCTAGTGCTCAACCAGCTGGCCCTGTGGCTGTTCGCGCTTCCGGTGCTGGTGGCGGTGATGTTCGTGGTGATCCGGCACGCCACTCGGCCGCTGCAGTCGCTCGCCTCGCAGGTGGAGCAGCGCTCTGCCGACGACCTGCACCCGCTCGACGAGCAGGTGCCGAGTGACCTGCATGCGCTCGTGACCGCGATGAACCGGTTGTTCGCACGGGTGAGGGGCGCCATCGAGAACGAGCGCCGTCTGACCGCGGATGCCGCGCACGAACTGCGCACGCCGATCGCTGCACTGCGGGCACAGATCGAGGTCGCGCAGGTGGCGAAGTCGGCCGGCGCGCGCGCGGCGGCGATGGACAATCTGACGCTTGGCATGAAGCGCCTGAGCAGTCTGGTGAACCAGCTGCTCACGCTGGAGCGCATGGAGAACCTGCAAGCTCTCACTCAGACCGGCCCGGTGCGCTGGGACCGGGTGATGGAGCGCGTTCTGTCCGACTGTCTGCCTCTGGCCGACGCGCAGGGCACCGAGATCGGCTGCACATGGCCGGACAGCGGAGAGGTCTTCCCGCTGATCGGTGACGACGACCTGCTCACGCTCATGCTGCGCAATCTGGTGGACAACGGCCTGCGCTATGCAGGCCCGGGGGCGCACGTGGAAGTCGTGTTCGAGGCGCACCGGCTGCGGGTGCAGGACAACGGACCCGGGGTCGCACCGGAGGAACTCGCACATCTGGGGCAGCGTTTTCGCCGGCCACCCGGCATTGTGCAATCCGGCAGCGGCCTGGGCCTGTCCATCGTCAGGCGGATCGCCGGCCTGCACGGGCTGCAGGTGGCCTTCGAAAACGCCGCCTCCGGCCGGGGATTCTGCGTGACCGTGATGTGGCCGCTGCCCTGAGCTGCGGCGCTACCCGGCCTTGCGCCTTGCCTCGTCGAGCAGCTTGCGCGCCTCTTCTCGGCGACCGGTGTCCGCGATCTCGCGGCCCGGACGCGCGGGCGCCTGCAGTGCACGCTGCAGATAGGTGATCGCCTCGGCCGGCTTGCCCTGCTCGAACAGGTACTCGCCATAGAAGTAGTTGGGGTCGATGCCCTGCGGATTGACCGCCAGCGCCTTCTGGAGCAGTTCCCGCGCCTTCTTGTCATTGCCGAAACCCACCGGCCAGCCCGGCACCTTGTAGTAGAGGACGCCCAGGCTGTTGTAGGCGGATCCGTCGAGCACGTCGGGCTTGATCTTCATCGCCGCCTCGTAGCGCGCCTTGGCCTTCTTCGCGAGGCCGAGCGCACCCATGCCGCCCTTGGCCCCCGCCCAGGAGCTGAGGATGATTCCCTCCCATACCATCGTCTCGGGACGGTCGGGAAAGGCCTCGACCGCCGCGTGCGCCCTGGCGGCCAGATCCTCGAACATCTTTTCATGCTGCCCTGCCGGCGTCCGGTACTTGATGATCTCCCACTGCTGCTGCAGTTCCCTGACGGCATCCTCGGCGGTGCCGGCCGCATGCGTGACAGACAGGGCGAGTGCGGTGCACGCCGCGGCGGCAAACTGGAGAATGCGGGTCAGGGACATGGGATCTCCGGTCAGGGGAGGGTCGAATCGGACGTCAACAACGTGCGATGACGGCGGAATGCGCCGTCGAGCCACCGGGGCACGAGTCCGTTCACCCGTACCGCGTAGCGTTCGGGAAAGCCCAGGAAGCGCTCCGGCGTGCCGCGTGCCAGCATCTCCAGGATGGCGACGGCGACCCGCTCGGGGCTGTCGGATTGCGCGCCGGTCGCACGATTGAAGGCATCCACGCGCGCGTCGTTGAACGACGTGCTGGTCGCGCGCGGCCCCAGGTACTGGATACGGATGCGCGTGCCGTGCAACTCGCGGCGCAGCGCTTCCGAGAATCCGTGCAGCCCGGCCTTGGCCGCGCCGTAGATACAGAAGCCGGGCAGACCCAGGCTGCCCAGGGCAGAGCCGATGTTGAGCACGGCGGCCTGCGGCTGCGTGCCCAGGTGTTCGAGCAGGGCCCGAGTCAGCAGCACGGGGGCTACGAGATTGGTCTCGAGCACCTCGCGGATATGCGGCTCACCCAGATTCTGGAAGCGCCCGAAGCTCGCGAGTCCGGCATTGTTGATCAGCACGTTCGCGCCCGTGGCGCGTGCTGCGGTGACGATCGATGCTCGCCCCTGCGGGCAGGTGATGTCGGCCGACAGGAACGTCGCGGCACTGCCGAGCCCGAGGGCCAGTTGCTCCAGCGCCCGGTGCGAACGCGCGACCAGCAGCACGCGCGCCCCTGCGGCGACCAGCGCACACGCCGTCGCGCTGCCGATGCCGCCCGAGGCACCGGTGAGGACAACGCACATGGCTTGCGGCTTCACGCCGCGCGCTCCAGCTGCGCCGGGACAGCGGCGGGCAGATCGCGGAACACGTTGGCGTAGAGCCGGTAGAACGTGCGCGCGGCACCGACCACGGCCTGCCGGTCGGCCGGGTCGTCGAGCCGGTTCATCAGCACGGCGAAGTGCGCCGTATGCTCGCGGTCCAGCGTTCCATGCGATCGCAGGTAGCTGAACGCCGCATCGGGCAATTCCAGTCGTTCCTGGATTCGGTCCGCCGCCAGCAGCGCGAGTGCGACGCTGGTTCCCTCGAGCACGTGCACCATGCCGAAGAAGCCGACCGGGTTGCGCCGCGCGATGAGATCGTAGGCATACGCCACCATGACGTCGGCAGCGAACTCCGGTTCACTCCGGCGGACTGCCTCGACATCGCCGCCGCAGGCCGCGATGTCGGAGAGGATCCACTCGTCGTGCCCGGTCTCCTCGGCGATGTACTCGTCCATCGCCGGGCGCAGCCAGTCCAGCCGTTCCGGCAACCGGTCGCGGCAGGCCCCAAGCAGCGATGCGGTGTGACGGACGTGATGCCAGGCCTGGGTCAGGAAGGCGACATAGCTCTCGATCGATCCTTCACCGGACAGGCACGCCCGCACGATCGGCACGTCCACGAGCGCCAGCCGCTCCGCCTCGGTGGCGCGCTGCAGCTGATCGAAGAAGCCGGTGCGGAGCGCCTGATCTGTGTGGGCAGCGACCTCCTCCTGATCATCCAGGTCCGAGTCATCCAGGTCCGGGTCATCCAGGTCCGGGTCATCCAGCGCAAGAAAACGCGCGTCCGCGTGTCGGGCCCACACTGCCTCGCGGCGCGGGCGACCGTTGCCGGTCGCCATGCCATGCTCTGCGCCGAATGGCAGGCGCGCGCGTGTCCAGGTCGCGACGTGCGCGTAATCGGGCAGGTGGCCGTTGGCCGAGACGATCGCCGCGCTCAGTTGCGCATCCGGCATGTCCGGGCGGGCAGGCCACACCACCGCGGCGAGGACGGGCGCGCCATCGCCGAACACGACCGCCTGCGCGATGGCCGGCTCGCTGCGCAGCGCGGTCTCGACCCATTCGGGCGAGAGGTTGCGTCCGAAGCCGGTGATGAGCACGTTTCTCCTGCGTCCGCTCACGTGCAGGTAACCGTCCGCATCCATGCGGCCCAGATCGCCGGTCGGCCACCAGGTGCGCTCGACCGCAGGCTCACCGAGGTAGCCGAGAAAGAGCGTCCCGCCGATCTCGATCTCCCCATCTGCCGCAACGCGTATGCGCGCGTGACGCAGCGCACGCCCTGCGCTTCCAGGGCGGTCGGCGCCAGGCAGGTTCAGGGTCTGCACCGACACGCCCTCGGTGAGACCGTAGCCCTCGTATGCCGGGAGCCCCAGCGCGCGCGCTGCGGCCAGCGTACGTGCCCCGACCGCGGCGCCACCCACTGCAATGAATTCCAGGCAGCGCGGGGCCGGGACTGCTGATACGTGCAGCCACCCGCTCCAGGCGCGCAACATCTGCGGCATCAGAATGACGCTGTGGGCGACATGCCTGAGTGTCATCTGGTGCAGCGCCTGCGGATCGAAGGCGGACGATCCCAGCAGCCCGACCTCGCGGCCGGGCAGCACTACGCAGGTTCCGCCACGCGACAGTGGCGCCAGGATGCCGGCCACGTTCTCGAGCAGGACGGCAAGCGGCAGAGCGCACAGGTGGCGCGTGATATCCAGTCCCTCGGTCGCCTCCACCACGGAGGCGGCCGCTGCCAGCATCGCACCGGACCCGATGCACGCGCCTTTCGGGCTGCCGGTGGTGCCCGAGGTGAAGCTGATCACGCTCGTCCCGGGCGGCATGGACGGGGTCTGCGTGCGCCTGCGGCACAGCAGACTGCCATCCGGCCGTTCACTTCCCGTTACCGCGTCGAAGCCCAGCGCCGCCAGCGCACGCACGCCACGTGGGCTGGTCAGCACGGTATCGACCCCTGCGCTCTGGCAGGCGTGGGCGATCTGCGCGGGGGTGAAGAAGATGGGCAGCGGCACGTGCACCAGGTCGGCCCGCATGGCGGCAAGTCCCGACACTACCCACTGGGGCCCGTTGTCCAGCAGCGTGGCGAACACGCGCGTCCCGAGTGCGGAGAACTCGGCCGCGCAGCGCTGCGCGGATTCGAGCAGTGCGGAATAGGACCAGGTCCCCTCGCTGCAGACCAGCGCAGGGCGCACGTTGGCGAGTGCGTGCGCCCGCAGGTCGCAAAAGAATTCATCGATGCTGTGCATGCGCATCATTTCCGCCCCCGCGCCAGCCGCGCCATTCCCGACGCTATGTTTCCGGCGAGTACCCGGGGATGGTGCTCGTAGTAGCTGCCCCAGTCTGCCGCGTCGCGGCCCAGCGCACCGGGATCCGCCGTGCCGAGCACGAGCGGGGTCAGGCCGAGACGACGGAACAGGTGGTGCAGCTCTTCGGTGGCGGTGGATACGACCCATTCGTAGCCTTCCACCGCCAGGTGCGCACCGAGAAGCGGCATGAGCAGGCGTCCGGCGCCGTTGCGCGTCGAAGCCAGATGCCCGACCTCGACCACGCGCGCGCGAGGCGGCGCATGGCCCGATGCCTGGTACAGGCACTGCTCGACCGGCGCATGGAGATAGCGTTCCAGGAACAGCGCCTGGCGCGCGCTCCGATATCCCGCCGCCGCCACGATTTCGTCGCCCGAACGCAATGCCACCAGGGTCGGGGCGAGCGTGCGCAGGTGTGCGCGATAGCACGCCCGGTAGACCTCGCAGATAAACGCCTCCACCCCTGCGCGCTGATCCGCGCCGTGCGGATGAACAGACAGACTCAGTCGTCCTGCCCCGCGGTACGGGTACGCCTGAGCGGCCTCCGGCCGAGGCGGCTCAACGGCGGAATGCAAGGACCAAGGCGCATCTGCAAGCATAGCGAGGCCTTCCTGTCTTCGACCTCGCAAATCTAGATGCACCAACTTAAGTCGAGATTAACCGAACGCAGGAAGCGATGAGGCATCCGTGGCATCTGCGTCGCTCGTCGCAGACGCCGGTCAGCCCGAGAGCTGGCTGCAGGGCGAGAACAGGTCGCGTTCGGGGCGATACACCGACGTGCGCACGTGCATCAGTCCGAGCACGGAGTGATACAGGTTGTCGTGCGAGAGCGGCGCGTCGGCATGGCGGCGCATGCACGCGATATCGATCTGCCTGCGAAGACCCGCTGACAGCCATGCCAGCATCGGCACGTGCGTCTGCTCCCGGGGCGCGATCGCATAGGGAATGCCATGCAGGTAGATGCCGTGCTCGCCCAGGGACTCGCCGTGGTCCGAGACGTAAAGCATGGCCGAGTCGAGGCTGGCGGCGTTGCTCTCCAGCAGCCGGATGAGTGCGGCGAGCACATGGTCGGTGTAGCGGATCGTGTTGTCATAGGCATTGACGATCTGCTCCCGCTCGCAGCGCGCGAGGTCCGCGGTCTCGCATGCCGGCGCGAATGTCGCGAACGCGCTCGGATAGCGCTTGTAATAGGCAGGACCGTGACTGCCCAGCATGTGCAGCACGATCACCGCATCGCCACGGACCTCGTCGATGCGCTCCTGCAATCCGCGCAGGAGGATTTCATCGCGACACTGGCCGCCGTCGCACAGGTCCGCGAGGTCGAGGTGTGCCAGGGTCTCGCTCGGGACGCGGTCGCACACGTGCTTGCAGCCGCCGTTGTTCTCGCGCCAGAGAACCTCGATGCCGGCGCGCTGCAGCACATCGAGCAGGTTTTCCCGCCCGGTCGCCATCGCCGACGTGTAGGCCGCGCGGCCTGCGTCCTGGAACATGCAAGGCACCGAGGTCGCGGTCGCCGTACCGCAGGACTGCACGTTGCGCAGGACGATCAGCTCCTGGCGGGCGAGTTCGGGATTGGTCTCGCGACCGTAGCCGAGCAGCGAGAAGTTCGCCGCGCGCGCGGTCTCACCGACCACGATGATCGCGATGCGGCGACGCGAGGAGGATCCTGCCGGCAGCACCTGGCGCGCGTCCGTCCCGACCGGTTCGAGCCGCCCCGGCGTGCGCAGGCTGCGGCTGGCGTAGCTCACGGCCGCCCCGATCACGTTCAGCGGAACGATCTGATAGCGCAGTTCGCGATGGTTGCGCAGCAGCGATGCCAGGGGCTGGTAGGCGGTGGCGGCGACTACGCCCAGGATCATTACGGAGCCGAGCAGCACCGCCAGCGGTTCCGCCAGGCGCGACTTCCAACTGCCGCGAACGATGCGTATCCGGTACACCGCCAGGCAGGGCAGGAGGCCGAAGACGAGCATCCAGGCGATGAATCCTGGATTGAGCAGCTCCAGGGCTTCGCGCAGGTCGGTCTGGACCATGTTCGCGATCATGTCCCGATCGAACAGCACGCCGTAGCGGGCAATGAAGTGGCTCGCCGCGGCGCTCGCGAGGACCACCACGTACAGGGCTGGCTTGGCCAGGCGACTCCAGGTGACGGCGGTGAGAAACAGATTGATCAGCGCCAGGGCGAATGCAGCGAGCGCTGCCACGAACAGCGGCTGCGGTCGCGTCGCCAGCACGGTCTGCCAGAAGGCGGCGTTGGCAGCGGCGATCAGAATGACGGAAATGCCCAGATTGAGCACGGCCAGCCGCATGCCCGGGCGCGTCCACGCTCCAGGCGCACCGGTGTGCGGGTGCGCACCGACGGTCCCACCCTCGCGCTTACTCAACGGTCGCTGTCCGTACCGTCGCGACGACGGTGCGACAGGGGAGCATCCAGATGCTCCAGGTTCTCGAGGCTATGGACGTACAGTCCGCTGCGGGGAAAGCGCGGGAAGAAATGCCGCGGCCGCTTGTGCATTAGATTGTCGAGGACGCGGCTGACTTCAAGCTGCGCCTCCAGCTTGCTTTGATCGCGCCTCGGCACGGTCGCTCCAGGGTCCGAAGGGTGGCCGGCGGGGCCGGCCAGCAACCTGGACATCCCCGCGCGGTGGAGCGGATCGTAGGCGAATTGACTTAAGCCAGTCTTAAGCCGGCAGGCAGCCGGAGGGGGATGCGCCGGCGTGCCTGCGCCGGCGTACCGGCATGCTCACGCCTTCTCGGTGCGGCGCGAGCGGATCATGCGGTTGACGATACCGCCTTCGACGTGACCCGACAGGACCGACAGCTGCGCGGCCGACTGCACGTGCGCGAGCTGGTCGTCGAAGTAGAAATCGGGTTCGAACACGCGCAGGAACGGACCCTTCTCGAGTCCGCCGAGGAACATCGCCTCGTCGATTTCGATCTCCCAGCTCATCAGCGTGCGGATCGCGCGGTCGTGCGCCGGTGCACTGCGCGAGGTGACCAGTGCGGTCCGGATGCGCATGCGCTGATCGCGGGCCGAACTCTTCTGCAGCCGGTGCAAGGCTTTCAGGAAAGGCTGCAAGGGTCCGGGCGGCAGCGGTTCCGCCGCACGGCTGGTCTCGTGCGTCTCGAACGCGGCGATGCCTTCCTCCTGGTACACGCGCTCGGCCTGATCGCTGAACAGCACCGCGTCGCCGTCGAAGGCGATGCGCACCTCTTCCGGGTGCGCCTGGCTCGCCTCGACGCTGGTCGGGTAGACGCGGGCGGAGGGAAAGCCCGCGTCGAGCGCCATGCGCACGTCATCCTGGTGGGCGGAAAGGAAGATGTCGGCCTTCAGCGCGTTCAGATAGGGAAAGGGCGAACGGCCCTGCATGAACACCCCGCGCGTGATAGGCAGGCTGTGGTGCTCGGCCGACTTGAACACCCGCAGGCCGCTCACCGGGTCGTTGCGCGAGAGGATGACCACTTCCACCCGCTTCTCGTCCACGCCATTGAATGCAAGGAGCTTCTTGACCAGCTGGAAGGCGATGCCCTCGCGCGCCGGCTGGTCCAGCCGGTCCAGTTGCAGCTTCTTGTAGGGAAGCGGATCGCCCTCGATGAAGACCGCGTTCTCCTCCTCGAAATTGAACAGCGCTCGGGAGGAAATCGCGACCACCAGCTGGTCGTCCAGATTCGTTGCCATCTTCTACCTCGTGAGTTTTGTCTTGTCCGGCGCACGCATGGACCGGGCGTTGCCGACGATGCGCGTAGAATAACCGTTTTGCCCGGATCCCGCGGCCGTCCATCACGCTGCCGGCGCAGGCGCCTCCCGCGCCGCAGCGGTTCTGCGGCCGGTTCCGGTCCGCATCCATCCTCTCCCATGACTGCTCGGATCATCGATGGAATCGCCCTTTCCGCCTCGTTGCGTGCGCAACTGAAGGAGGAGGCGGCGGCACTCACCGCAAACGGCTGCCGGCCCGGCCTCGCCGTCATCCTGGCCGGGGACGACCCGGCTTCCCGGGTCTACGTGCGAAACAAGATCAAGGCCTGCGCCGAGACCGGGATCCATTCCGAACTCTACGAGCTGCCCGCGACAGTCGAGGAATCCCAGGTGCTCGACCGCATCCGCGCGCTCAATGCCGCCCCCCACGTCCACGGCATCCTGGTGCAGCTGCCGTTGCCGCGGCAGGTCGACGAGGGCAAGGTTCTGGAGACGCTGGCCGTGGCCAAGGACGTGGACGGCTTCCATGTGCAGAACATCGGCAGCCTCGTGGTCGGCAAGCCGGGATTCGCCCCCTGCACCCCGGCCGGCTGCATGGTGATGATCGATCACATCGGCTGTGCAGTCGAAGGCCGGGACGCGGTGGTGGTGGGACGCAGCAACATCGTCGGCAAGCCCATGGCACTCATGCTGCTCCAGCGCAGCGCAACGGTCACCGTGTGCACCTCGCGTACGGCAGATCTGGCCGCCCACACCCGGCGCGCCGACATCCTGGTGGTGGCCACCGGCAAGGCGCGCATGATCGGTGCGGACATGGTCAAACCGGGTGCCGTGGTGATCGACGTGGGCATCAATCGGCTGGCGGACGGCAAACTGGCGGGCGATGTCGATTTCGACGCCGTCAGCACGCGCGCGGGCTGGATCACGCCGGTACCGGGCGGGGTCGGGCCGATGACCATCACCATGCTGCTCGCCAACACCGTCCGCTCGGCACGGATGCACGCCGCGCAGGGCACGGGCACTGCTGCTGTCTGAAGCGTCGTGACACGGAGCCGGCGCAGCCCACATGTTCGAGGACCGGACTGAAGCGGCGCGGCAGCTGGCCGCGCGCCTGATGCACTGCCGGTCGCAATCGCCCCTGGTGCTCGGCATTCCGCGCGGCGGGGCGCCGATGGCCCGCATCATCGCCGACGCGCTCGGTTCGCCCTGCGACGTGGTCCTGGTGCGCAAGCTCGGTGCGCCGGGCAATCCGGAGTTCGCCGTCGGTGCCGTCGAAGAGAGCGGCTGGTGGTTCGCCACCGCCGAGGCGGCCGCGGCCGGCGCCGACGAGGACTACCTCGCAGGTGAACGCGAGCGGCAGATGCAGATCATCCGCGCCCGCCGTGCCGCGTACACGCTGCAGCGGCCTCGGCTCGATCCGGCCGACCGGACTGTCATCGTCGTCGACGACGGGCTGGCCACCGGCTCGACCATGCTCGCCGCCCTGCATGCGGTACGCGCACAGGGCGCGGCGCACGTGGTGTGCGCCGTCCCCGTGGCGCCGACGGACACACTGGCGGAGGTGGCCCGCCACGCGGACGAAACCATCTGTCTCGAGGCGGCCGACAGCTTCGGATCGGTCGGCGCCTTCTACCGCCGGTTCGATCAGGTCGCCGACGAGGAGGTATTGCGCGCACTCGCGTGAGGCGGGGCAAGCGCACACGATTCCGGGTGCGCACGCCGGCGCGGATGGAGCGACGCTGCGCGGGGCTGATCGCCGGCCGCCGTCCGCGTGCGGATCCGTGGTGCTACAGTGCCGCCCGTGCCAGACCAACCCTCGACGATGAAATCGACCGACCGATTCGCACTGTTCGTGTTCGTGCGCGCACGGGCGCGCGCCCTGGCGCTTGCCGCGCTGCTGCTCACGCTCGCCACCTCCGGCGCGCAGGCTGGCACTGCGGCCATCGCCTCTGCCCATCCGCAGGCAACGCGGGCTGGTGAAGGCGTCCTGGCGCAAGGCGGCAATGCCTTCGACGCAGCCGTGGCGGTGGCTGCCGCGCTTGCCGTGGTCGAACCCTATGCCTCGGGCCTTGGCGGAGGCGCCTTCTTCCTCCTGCACCGGGCGGAGGACGGCAGGCGCGTGATGCTCGACGCGCGCGAAGTCGCACCGGTCGCCGCCACGCCCGGCATGTACCTGGATGCGGCCGGCGAACAGAAGGGCAGGCTCTCGCTCGACGGCGGCATGGCTGCGGGCATTCCCGGCGTGCCTGCCGCACTTGCCGTTCTCGCCGATCGCTACGGCCGGCTGCCTCTGTCGCGGTCTATGGCAGCTGCGATCGCGCTCGCCGAGGACGGGTTCGACGTCGACCCGCGCTACGTGGTGGCGGCCAGGTTCCGCGAGGAGGCCTTGCGCGCGGACCAGCGTGCCGCGGCCATCTTCCTGCGCGAGGGCAGAGTGCCCGAGGTGGGCGCACGCATCTCGCAGCCGGCGCTCGCGCGCACGCTGCGCGCGCTTGCCGAGCACGGCCGAGCCGGCTTCTACGAGGGCGACGTGGCGCGTCGGCTGGTCGCGGGCGTGCGCGCCGCGGGCGGGATATGGGAGGAGCGCGATCTGGCCGGCTACCAGGTGATCGAGCGCGAGCCCGCACGCTTTGCCTACCGCGCGGCGACTGTCACCACGGCGAGCCTGCCGTCCTCCGGCGGCCTGGTCATGGGGCAGGCCCTGCGCATCCTGGAGACGTTCGAACTCGCTGCGCTGCCGGCAACCGAGCGCGACCACCTGGTGGTCGAGGCGTGGCGGCGTGCCTATCAGGACCGGGCGCGCTATCTGGGGGATCCGGGCTTCGTCTGCGTGCCCCGTGCACTGGGCAGCCCGGAGTATGCCCGCGAACGCGCGGGCTCCATCGACTCGCAGCGCGCGACATCGAGCCAGGCCCTGGAAGGGCTGCATCCGGCACTGCGCGAAGGCGGCAACACCACGCATTTCTCCATCGCCGATGCCCAGGGCAACCTGGTGGCCGCCACGCTGAGCGTGAACCTGCCCTTCGGCGCGGCGGTGGTGGCGGGCGATACGGGCGTTCTCCTCAACAACGAGATGAACGATTTCGCGATCGGAAAGGATCAGCCCAACGCCTATCGGCTGACCGGGGGAGCGGCGAACGCGATCGCACCCGGCAAGCGGCCCCTGTCGAGCATGGCGCCCACGTTCGTCGACGATGCGCGTGGCACGCTCGTCCTGGGCACGCCGGGCGGCTCGCGCATCCTGTCGATGATCATGCTCGGCATACTGGAGTACGTGGACCGGCCTGGCGTGGACGCCGAGCGCGTGGTATCGCTGCCGCGCTTTCACCACCAGTACCTGCCCGATCGGCTCGAGTACGAGCCCGGGCAGTTCTCCGACGCCTGGGTGCAGGCGTTGCGCGACAAGGGACACACCGTACAGGAGGGGCGCCGCCGCTGGGGCAACATGCAGGCGGTGTTCGTCGACGCGAAGACCGGGCAGGCGAGCGCACACGGCGACCCACGCGGACGCGCTGGCGTCCTGTTCTGAGGCGGGGCCGCACGCCAGGTGGGATCGCGATATCCTGTGCCGCTGGACATGCACGGGGAGCGGAGACGATGAAGGACGTTGCGTCATGACTACGCGCCGCGCGTTTTTGGCTTCGACCTCGGGCCTGGCACTGGCCGGTTTCGGTGCCCCGGGCGGCGCGGTCGCGCGTTCGCTCGGCCCCGACGCGCTGCCCGCCGGGGCGCTCGGTGCATCGGAACTGGCTGCGCTGCCGGGCAAGGTGCCGCTGATCAAGAAGACCTGGAGGCCGCCCAACTTCGAGACGCCCATCGCCTCCTTGCGCGAGGCCTTCACGCCCAACGACGCGTTCTTCGTGCGCTATCACATCGCGGGCGTGCCCGGGGTCGATGCGCGCGCGTGGCGCCTGGAGGTAGGCGGCGATGCACTCGACAGGCCGCAGACCTTCACGCTCGCCCAGCTGCGCAGCGAGTTCGAACCGGTCGAGATCGCCGCGGTGTGCCAGTGCTCGGGCAACCGGCGGGGCCTGTTCGATCCGCACGTGCCGGGCGTGCAGTGGGGCTACGGCGCGATGGGCAATGCCCGCTGGAAGGGTGCGCGCCTGCGCGAGGTGCTGGCGCGCGCGGGCGTGACCCGCGGCGCGGTCGAGATCGTGGTCGATGGCGCGGACGGCGCCGTGCTCGAGGCGACGCCGGACTTCGTGAAGAGCATTCCGGCGTGGAAGGCGATGGACGAGAACACGTTGCTCGCCTACGAGATGAACGGCGAACCGTTGCCGCACTGGAACGGCTTCCCGGTGCGGCTGGTGGTCCCGGGCTGGACCGCCACGTACTGGATGAAGCATCTCACCTCGATCCGGGCTAGTTCGACCCCGTTCGAGGGCTTCTGGATGGCGAAGGCATACCGGATTCCCAAGGGCGTATTCCCCACGGTCGACCGTTTCCTTTCGCAGGAGGCGGAAGCCAGCACGCCGATCACCGAGATGGTGGTCAACTCGCTCATTCTGGCGCCGGGAGATGCGGATCGGTTCCGCGCCGGCCAGACCGTCGAGATGAGCGGGATCGCCTGGGACGCGGGGGCCGGCATCGTCTCGGTGGACATATCGGTCGACGGCGGGCGCAGCTGGCGTGCGGCCGAGCTGGGGCCGGATCTGGGGCGCTTTGCCTGGCGCCAATGGCGCCATCTGATTCCCTCCCTGCGCACCGGCACGCACACGTTCGTCGCACGCGCCACCAACCGGCAGGGCATGAGCCAGACGCAGGCGCTCGTCGCCAATCCGGCCGGCTATCATCACAACGTCCTGCACCGCGTGACGGTCCAGGCAGGCTAGGAGATGCCGATGAGGACGATTGCATGGCTGCTGCTGCTCGCCTCGTCCGGTGCCGGCGCCGCGGAGGATGCGGTGCGCCTGGCGGACGGACCCGGCCGGGAGGCGGTGGAGGCGAACTGCGCCATCTGCCACAGCCTCGATTACATCCAGATGAATTCCCCCTTCCTGGACCGCACAGGCTGGGAGGCCTCGGTGACGAAGATGATCAAGGCCATGGGCGCCCCGATCCGCGCGGAGGACGTTCCCGCGATCGTGGAGTATCTGAACAAGCACTACGGCAAATAGGACGTACGCATGAAAACCACGTTCCTCGAATTCGAGCAACCGATCGCCGAACTCGAGGCCAAGATCGAGGAACTTCGATACGTGCAGGAGGATTCCGCGCTGGACATCAGCGAGGAGATCAACCGCCTGCAGAAGAAGAGCAACACGCTCACCAAGGAGATCTACGCCAAGCTCGCACCGTGGCAGATCTCGCAGGTCGCGCGCCACCCGCAGCGACCCTACACCCTGGACTACATCCAGAACATCTTCACCGACTTCCAGGAACTGCACGGCGATCGGAGCTTTGCCGACGACGCCTCCGTAGTCGGCGGTCTCGCCCGCTTCGCGGGACAGAGCGTGATGGTGATCGGCCATCAGAAGGGCCGTGACACAAAGGACAAGCTGTTCCGCAACTTCGGGATGCCGCGGCCCGAGGGCTACCGCAAGGCACTGCGCCTGATGCGTCTGGCGGAGAAGTTCGGCGTCCCGGTGATGACGTTCGTCGACACGCCTGGCGCGTACCCCGGGGTCGGCGCAGAGGAGCGCGGGCAGTCCGAGGCGATCGGCCGCAACCTCTACGTGATGGCGGAACTGCACGTTCCCGTCATCGTGACGATCATCGGCGAGGGCGGTTCCGGCGGTGCGCTGGCGATCGCCATCGGAGACGTGGTGCTGATGCTGCAGTACTCCACCTACTCGGTGATCTCGCCCGAGGGCTGCGCCTCCATCCTGTGGAAGAGCGCGGAGAAGGCGCCGGAAGCGGCCGAGAGCCTCGGCATCACCGCCGGGCGCCTCAAGACGCTCGGCTTGATCGACAAGGTGGTGAGCGAACCCCTGGGCGGGGCTCACCGTGATCATGCCGCGATCTTCCAGACCCTGCGGCGGGCGCTGCAGGAAGCACTGGCCCAGGCGCAGGAGAAATCCATCGAGGCGCTGCTGGAGGCGCGCTTCACCAGGCTGATGGGATACGGTAGATTCAAGGAAGTGGCCGAACGCTGAAGTGCGGCGCGATGCGCACGCTGCGCTGGCAGGAGAGGCAGACGCGATGACCCAGGCATCGCTCGACGCGCGTGCGCGGGCGGTGCTGAACCGGGCAGGACTGCTCGATGCGCGGGTGTGCGTGGCGCTCAGCGGCGGGGTCGACTCCTGTGTCCTGCTCGACGTGCTGGTGCGACTCGCGCTACGGCACCCGCTGCGCCTGAGCGCGGTCCATGTCAATCACGGCCTGAGCCGGTCCGCCGATCGCTGGGCGGCGTTCTGCCAGGCGCGCTGCGCCGACCTGGGAATCGCGCTGCGGGTGCAGCAGGTGCGCATCGAATGCGGTGTCAGCATCGAGACCGCCGCGCGCGCCGCGCGCTACGCGGTGTTCGAGACGCTGCCGGTGGATGCGATCGCGCTCGCGCACAATCTCGACGATCAGGCCGAGACGATGCTGCTGCGGCTCAATCGCGGTGCCGGCGTACACGGCCTGGCTGGCATGCCGCTGCTGCGCACGCTGCCGGGAGGCACGCGACTGGTACGCCCGCTGCTCTCGACGAGCCGGGCAGAGATCCTCGGCCATGCGGCCGCGCGGGGACTCGCCTGGGTCGAGGACGAGAGCAACCGCGATCCACGCTTCGACCGCAACTACGTGCGCCTCGAGCTGATGCCTCGCATCGAGCGGCGCTTTCCCCGCTTTCGTGAGACCTGGAGGCGCGCCGCGGACAACCTGGCGGACGCGGCCGGGCTGCTGGACGATCTGGCAGCCTCCGACGCAGGCGCGGGCGTTGCGCCGGACCGCCTGGCCCTGTCCACGCTGCGTGCCCTGAGCCCTGCGCGCGCGCGCAATCTGCTGCGCTGGTTCATTGCCCGCCAGGGCGTCGCGATACCAGGCCGCGAGCGCGTCGAGGAGGCGTTGCGCCAGTTGCTCGACGCCGATGTCGGCAGCCACCCCGAGATCACCTTCGCCGGGATGCGGCTGCGCAGGCACGGCGACGCGGTGATCGCCGGAACGGCGCTGCCCGATGTCCCGCCCGGCTGGGAGCAGGCGTGGGGCGGAGAGGACGTCCTGCATCTGGACCATGGACTCGGCATGCTGCGTTTCGTATCCGCCTGCGGCAGCGGACTGAGCGAGCACTGCCTGCTCGGCGGGCATGTGCGGGTGGTCGTGCGCCGCGGTGGCGAGCGGCTGAGGCTGGCATCCGACCGGCCTGCCCGCACGCTCAAGAATCTGCTGCGCGAGCGGGACGTGCCGACTTGGCTGCGAGGTCGGCTGCCGGTGTTGACGGTGGACGGGCGCCTCGCCTGGGTGGCGCAGGTCGGGGTGGACTGCCGCTTCGCAGCCGGTCCCGGCGAGCGCGGCGTACTGCCGCACTGGGAACCCCCAGCGGATGAACGGGCAAGCGCGCAGCCGGTCCCATGAACGGTTCATACGATGCCTGCCTGACGTTGCCTGCCTGGCCGCGCCGTGCCGCGCATTCGGGTTCTTTCGTTTTCGGGATGGCCGTGCTATCCTGCTGAATTATCTAGAAAAGGCCCTCAGGAGATGTCTGTGGCAGTACAGCGAACGCTTTCCATCATCAAGCCCGATGCGGTTGCCAAGAACGTCATCGGACAGATCTACGCACGCTTCGAATCGGCTGGCCTGAAGGTGGTGGGCGCGCGTATGACGCAACTGTCGGGAGCGCAGGCCGAAGGCTTCTATGCCGTCCACCGCGAACGTCCGTTCTTCGGCGATCTGGTGAAGTTCATGACGTCGGGCCCGGTGATGATCCAGGTTCTGGAGGGCGAGAACGCCATCCAGAAGAACCGCGACCTGATGGGCGCGACCGATCCGAAGAAGGCCGCGCCGGGCACCATCCGCGCCGACTTTGCCGACGGCATCGATGCCAACGCGGTGCACGGCTCGGACGGTCCGGACACGGCCGCGGTGGAGATCGCCTATTTCTTTCCTGCGGTGGAAGTCCACTCCCGCTGATGCCGGTCAATCTGCTCGACTTCGATTCGAAGCAACTCGCCGACTTCGTTGCATCGGTTGGCGAGAAGCCCTTCCGCGCGCGTCAGCTGATGCGCTGGGTGCATCACTTCGGCGAATCGGATTTCGAGCGGATGACCGACCTGGCCAGATCCTTGCGCGCGAAGCTCGCGCACGAGGCGCTCGTCGCGCTGCCTTCACTGCTTGCCGATTCCACCGCCGCCGACGGCACCCGCAAGTGGCTGCTCGACGTGGGGGCGGGCAACGGCATCGAGACGGTGTTCATCCCCGAAGCGAATCGCGGCACCCTGTGCGTATCCAGCCAGGTCGGATGCGCACTCGAATGCGCGTTCTGTTCCACCGGGCGGCAGGGGTTCAACCGCAACCTGGGCGTGGGCGAGATCATCGGACAGCTTTGGTGGGCGAACCGTGCCCTTGGCCGTGACGCGCGCAGCGATCCCGCGACCGGCGACCGGATCATCACCAACATCGTGATGATGGGCATGGGCGAGCCGCTCGCCAACTTCGACAACGTCGTCACGGCGCTGCGCATCATGCTCGACGACAACGCCTACGGCCTGTCCCGGCGGCGTGTGACGGTGAGCACCTCCGGCATCGTGCCCAACATCGACCGGCTGCGCGAGGAATGCCCCGTGGCCCTGGCGGTATCCCTGCACGCACCCAACGATGCGCTGCGCGATCGCCTGGTGCCGATCAACCGCAAGTGGCCACTGGCGCAGTTGCTCGCCGCCTGCAAGCGCTACGTCGAAGCAGCTCCGCACGACGGCGGCACCCCGGAAGCTGGATCGCTCGGCGAGAAGTGGCAGCGCAAGAGTTCTCCCCGTGACTTCGTCACGTTCGAGTACGTGATGCTCGCCGGGGTCAACGATCAGCCGGCGCACGCACGCGAGCTGCTACGGATCACGGACGAGGCGCCGTGCAAGTTCAATCTCATTCCGTTCAATCCGTTCCCACAGTCGGGTTTCGAACGCTCGGGCCCCGACGCCGTGCGCCGGTTCCAGCAGATCCTGCTCGACGCAGGTGTGGTGGCGACGGTACGGCGCACCCGCGGAGACGATATCGAGGGCGCCTGCGGCCAGCTCGCCGGGAAGGTGAACGACCGCACCCGGCGGCGCGAGCGTCGGCAGACGGAGGTGCGTGCATGAGGCGGGTAGTCTGGCTCGCCCTTCTGGTGATCGCCCTTGGCGCATGCGCCGCAACGCCGCGCAGCGGCGCACCGGGATCGTCGGCGGATGTGGCCAGCGGGAGTGCGCGCGACCGTGCGCGCATCCACACGGAACTGGGCGTGACTTACTATGAAGCGGGCAAGCTGGCGGTCGCGCTCGAGGAGCTGAACGAGGCGATTTCGGCCGACCGGGCCTACGCGCCGGCATGGAATGCGCGCGCACTCGTGTACATGGATCTGAGGGAGGACGCGAATGCCGAGGCCGATTTCAAGCAGGCACTGCACGTCGACCCGTCCAACTCCCAGGCGAAGAACAACTACGGACTGTTCCTTTGCCAGCGCGGCAGGGGTCAGGAGGGCATCCGCTATTTTCTCGACGCGGTGAAGAACCCCCTGTATGCCACGCCCGACGTCGCGTACAAGAACGCAGGACTGTGCGCGCGCGGCATGCGCGATCTGCCCTCGGCGGAGGAGTACTTCAGCCGCGCCCTGCAGTTGAACGGCCGGCAGCCGCAGGCGTTGTACAGCATGGCTGACATGCGCTTCGCGCGCGGCGATGCGCAGAGTGCGAAGGGCTTCATGGACCGCTACATGGGCGCGGTGAGCGCGCCGGGTCCGGAGGCGCTGTGGTTGGCCGCGCGCATCGAGCGTCAGATGGGCGACGGCAACGCGCTGGCTGCCTACGCGGCACAGCTGCGGCGCAATTTCCCAGGCTCGCCCGAGACCAGGGCGCTCGAGGAGGGACGCTTCTGATGAGCGAGGGCACAGGCGGATCGGCAATTCCTGTCGACGCGCACGATCGCGTGCCTCGTGCCGCCGACGTGCAGGATGCGGGGACCAACCCGGCGGCGGAGCTGGAACCGAACCCGCTCGGGCCCGGGGCACGGCTTGCCACGGCACGCGAGGCGCAGGGGCTGAGTCTGGGCGATGTCGCGCGCCAGCTCAAGCTCGCGGTGCGTCAGGTCGAAGCGCTCGAGCGCGATGACTACGCGCTCTATCCGAGCCGCGTCTACCTGCGCGGTTTCCTGCGCAGCTATGCCAGGCTCCTGCGCCTGGATCTCGAGCATCAGATCGCGCAACTGGGTACGGTCGAGCCGACCAGCGCGCCGGCCACGGCCGCTCCCGCACCGCGTGCGGTGGGTTCGGAGGCCAGGCGCGTACGGCGCATGCGCTGGGCGCTGGCCGTTCTGCTCGCTGTACTGGTGACGATCGCGCTGTTCAGACCGGCTCCCGAGCGCAACACGGATGCCGAACGCCCGGGCATCGCGCCGGCAGAGGGCATCGGGCTGAATGCACCGCCGCAGGAAGCCGGGCAGGCGCCCGGACAGCAGCAAAGCGAATCGGTCATGCCTCCCGCAGCGCCGCCTGCGGGGCCTTCCGGCAGCGCGCAGTGACGCAGCGCATGGACGATTGCATCGCGCGGCGTGCCAGCCGGCAGGTGAGAGTGGGCGAGGTTGCCGTCGGCGGCGCAGCGCCGGTGGTCGTGCAGTCGATGACCAATACGGATACGGCGGATGCCGAGGCTACGGCCCGCCAGGTCGCCGAACTGGCCCGTGCGGGTTCGGAGATCGTGCGCATCACCGTCAACAGCCCGGAAGCCGCGGCGCAGGTGGCGCCGATCCGCGAGCGCCTCGCACGTACCGGGGTGCGCGTTCCCCTGGTCGGGGACTTCCACTTCAACGGACACAAGTTGCTGGCGCAGTATCCGGACTGCGCTGCGGCGCTCGACAAGTACCGCATCAATCCGGGCAATGTCGGGCGCGGCGCGAAGCGTGACGAGCAGTTCGCGACCATGATCGAGATCGCCTGCCGCCACGACAAGCCCGTTCGCATTGGCGTGAACTGGGGAAGTCTCGATCAGGAACTGCTCGCCCGCATGATGGACGAAAACGCACGCAGCGCTTCGCCGCTCGACGCACGGGGTGTGATGCGCCGCGCCCTGGTGCAGTCGGCGCTGGAGAGTGCGCACAAGGCGCAGGAGCTGGGACTGCCCGGCGATCGCATCGTGCTGTCGTGCAAGGTCAGCGGGGTGCAGGATCTGATCCGGGTGTATCGCGATCTGGCAGCGCGATGCGACTACCCGCTGCACCTGGGCCTCACTGAAGCAGGCATGGGCAGCAAGGGTATCGTGGCCTCGACCGCGGCCATGGCAGTACTGCTGCAGGATGGCATCGGAGACACCATTCGTGTGTCCCTTACCCCGGAGCCGGGCGGGGACCGCGCGCGCGAGGTGATCGTCGCCCAGGAAATGCTGCAGACGATGGGTCTGCGCTCATTTGCACCGATGGTCGTCGCCTGCCCGGGCTGCGGCCGCACCACCAGCACCACCTTTCAGGAACTGGCCGCGAGCATCCAGAACTGGCTGCGCGAACAGATGCCGCAGTGGCGCGAGTCCTATCCCGGCGTGGAGACGCTGAGCGTCGCGGTCATGGGGTGCGTCGTGAACGGCCCGGGCGAGAGCCGGCATGCCGACATCGGCATCAGCCTGCCGGGGTCGGGTGAGACTCCGGTCGCGCCAGTGTACGTCGATGGCGAACGCAGCGTGACGCTCAAGGGCGCGCGCATCGCCGAGGAGTTCCAGGACATCGTCGCACGCTACGTACGCGATCGCTTCGGCCGCGGCGGTGACGCGCGCGGCGACGTCGCCGCCTGATGCCGGCCGGTACCCGTCGAGAATACTTTCCCTTTCCTTGCGAATGAGCGACACGATCCAGGCAATCCGGGGCATGAGCGACGTGCTTCCGGCGGACGCCCCGTTGTGGGAGTTTTTCGAGGACACCGTGCGGCAGTGGCTGCGCGATTATGGCTATCGCAACATCCGCATGCCTATCGTCGAGAAGACCGAACTGTTCGTGCGCTCCATCGGCGAGGTCACCGACATCGTCGAGAAGGAGATGTACACTTTCGTCGATCAGCTCAACGGCGAGAGCCTGACTCTGCGCCCGGAAGGCACGGCCTCGTGCGTGCGCGCGGTACTGCAGCACAACCTGCTGTACGCTGGGCCGCAGCGGCTGTTCTACAGCGGTCCGATGTTCCGGCACGAGCGACCGCAGAAGGGACGTTACCGGCAGTTCCACCAGGTGGGCGTCGAAGCGCTCGGTCTGCCGGGCCCGGACGTGGACGCGGAACACATGGTGATGTGCGCACGGCTGTGGCAGCGGCTGGGGCTCGACGGCATCCGTCTGGAGATCAACACGCTGGGCGGCGCGGAGTCGCGTGCACGCTACCGCGCGCGTCTGGTGAAGTATCTCGAGAGCCGCATCGACGAGCTGGACGAAGACGCGCGCCGCCGTCTGCACGGCAATCCCCTGCGCGTGCTCGACAGCAAGAATCCCGCGATGCGCGATGTCGTCGAGCAGGCACCGCGCCTCTACGACGACCTCGACGAGGAATCGCTGCGCCACTTCGAGACCCTGCAGCAGATCCTGCGCAGTGTGGACATCGACTACGAGATCAAGCCCCGCCTGGTGCGGGGGCTCGACTACTACAATCTGACCGTATCGGAGTGGACCACCGATCGCCTCGGTGCGCAGGCCACCGTGTGTGCCGGAGGACGCTACGATGGCCTGTTCGCGCAGCTGGGCGGCAAGCCGGCACCTGCGTGCGGATTCGCCATGGGCGTGGAGCGCCTGCTGGTGTTGATGGCGGAGTCCTCCGCCGTCGAAGTGCCCGCCGATGCGCCGGCGGTATACGTGGTCCATGCGGGGGAGGAGACGCGAGCGCCGGCGTGGCGAGCCGCGGAGGCGCTTCGGCAAGCGGGAATCCCGGTCGTCCTGCACTGCGGCGAAGGCAGCTTCAAGTCGCAGATGCGCAGGGCTGACGCGAGCGGTGCGCGCTTCGCACTGATCGTGGGGGAGAGCGAGGCGCAGGCGAACAGGGTCGGCATCAAGCCTTTGCGCGACCCTGGCGTGCAGGAGACGCTGGAACTGAGCGAAGCGCTCGCGCGCATTCGCGGTACATCGAACTAGAGCGAGAAACGAGGCATGTACGATCTTGAAGAACAGGAACAGATAGATGCTCTGAAGGCTTGGTGGCGACAGAACGGCAGGCTGGTAATCGCCGCCGTGGTCGCTGCGGCGCTGGCAGTAGCGGCGGTGACCGGCTGGCGCACCTTCGAGGCGCGCAAGGCCGGCGAGGCCGCCCGGCTGTACGCGGGCCTGGAGGACGCCGCACGCGGGAACGACGCTGCGAAGACGAAGGAACTGTCCTCCACGCTGATGGACAAGTACGGCGGGACCGCGTACGGACCGATGGCTGCGTTGATCGCGGCCAAGGCCAGCTTCGAACAGGGCGATCTCGCCAGCGCCGGTGCCCAACTGCAGTGGGCAATCGATCACGCCAGCGACGAGGAGACCAGGGCCGTGGCGCAGTTGCGCCTGGCCGCTGTGCGCCTGGACCAGAAGCAGTACGACCAGGCCCTGCAACTGCTCGAGCGCAAGCACCCGGAGGCCTTCGCCGGCCTGTACCTCGATCTGCGCGGCGACGTCCTGGTCGCACAGGACAAGACGGCCGAGGCGCGCAGCGCCTACGAGGACGCGCTGACCAGGCTTCCCGAGCAGGGCAACTACCGCCTGGTGGTTCAGGCCAAGCTCGACGCACTCGGCGGCGCGCACTGATGCGGGCAGCCATGTCCATGCTCGCGCTGTCCCGCTGGCCGGGCCGCCTGGCGGCACTCGTGATCGCGCTCGCGCTCGGCGCGTGCGGCGGCGGCGCGGGCGTGAAGCCCAACGAACTGATGGATTTCACGGCCACCGCCCAGACCGCGGTGGCATGGCGCGCGTCGGTCGGCGGCTCGAAGCACTATCTGCTCACGCCGGCGGTGGCGGGCGGCACCGTGTATGCGGCCTCTTCGGACGGCCACATCGTAGCCCTGGACGAGAGCAACGGTCGCCAGCGCTGGCGCACTGCCGCGAAGGAGTTGCTCACCGGGGCAGTGGGTGTCGGCGAGGGATTGATCCTGGCCGGCACGCGCAAGGGAGCGGTGCTCGCGTACGGTACGGATGGAAAGCCGCTGTGGCGCTCCCAGGTGAGCAGCGAGGTAGTGGGTGCGCCCCAGGCCGCACGCGGGACCGTCGTCGTGCGTACCGTGGACGGCCGCATCTTCGGTCTCGAGGCGACTTCCGGTGAGCGCAGATGGGAGCACCAGGTTCTGCTGCCATCGCTGCTGCTGCGCGGGGATGCACGCGTCGAATTCGCCGGGTCCACGATACTCGCGGGCTTGCCCGGGGGACGTGTGCTGGCGCTCGACGTTGCTTCTGGCGACGTGCTGTGGGAGTCGATCGTGGCGCAGCCGACGGGCGACAACGAGATCGAACGGATTGCGGACATCGCAGCGCCGCCCGCGGTGGATGACGAGCAGGCGTGCGCAGCGGCCTACCAGGGCCGTATCGCGTGCATCGAACTGCAAAGGGGAGCGGTGCTGTGGGCGCGCGACGGCTCCAGTTCCGCGCGGGTCGGCATCGATCCCGTCACGGTGTACGTGAGCGCACCCGACGGTGTGGTGAGCGCGTACGATCGCCAGACCGGCGCCTCCCTCTGGAAGCAGGACAAGCTGCTCAACCGCTCGGTGAGCGGCCCCGTCGCCATGGGCGATTTCGTGATCGTGGGCGACTACGACGGCTACGTGCATGTCCTCGATGCCGAGGACGGTGCCTTCGTGGCCCGGCTGTCCACCGACGGCAGCGCCATCGTCGCGCCGCCGATGCGCGCAGGTCCGGGCGTGGTGGTGCAGACCAGCGGCGGCGGGCTGTACGCCATCTCGGTCAAGTAGCGGGATTTCCCGCGCAATCGACAATGATTCCGACACTCGCGCTCGTCGGCCGTCCCAATGTCGGGAAATCCACGCTGTTCAACCGGCTGACACGCACGCGCGACGCCCTGGTGGCCGACATTCCCGGGTTGACCCGTGACCGGCACTACGGACGGGGCCGCAGCGCGGGACGGGAGTTCCTGGTGGTGGACACGGGTGGCCTCGAGCCCGGCGTGCGCGAGGGGATCTTTCGCGAGATGGCCAGGCAGACCTTGCAGGCGGTTGCGGAAGCGGATGCCGTGTTGCTGCTGGTCGACGGGCGAGCCGGTCTCACACCCGAGGACCGGGAGATCGCCTCCCGGCTGCGCAGGACCGGGCGACGCATCTGGCTGGTGGTGAACAAGGCCGAAGGCATGTCCCGTGCGCTGGCAGGAGCGGATTTCCACGAACTCGGCCTGGGCGATCCGCTGGCGATTTCGGCGGCACACGGCGAGGGAGTCCGGGAACTTATCGATCTGGTGCTGGCCGGGTTTCCCGCCGAGGAGGCGCCGGCGGAGGAGACGCGCGGGCCGCGCATCGCCGTGCTGGGACGTCCCAATGTCGGTAAATCGACCCTGGTCAATGCCCTGCTGGGGGAGGAGCGCGTCATCGCCTTCGACCAGCCGGGGACGACACGAGACAGCATCGAGATCCCGTTCGAGCGCAACGGCAAGGCCTACACGCTGATCGACACGGCCGGGCTGCGGCGCCGGGGCAAGGTCGAGGAGGTGGCGGAGAAGTTCTCGGTGGTGAAGACGCTGCAGGCGCTCGAGGACTGCAACGTGGCCGTGCTGGTACTCGACGCGAAGCAGGAGATCTCCGAACAGGATGCGCACATCGCGGGCTACATTCTGGATGCAGGCCGTGCGGTGGTGGTGGCAGTGAACAAATGGGACGCGGCCGATGTCGAACGCCGCGACCTGGTCCGGCGGGAGATCGAGCGCCGGCTGGGCTTCCTCGCCTTCGCCCGTTTCCATTTCCTGTCCGCTCTGACCGGGAAGGGAGTGAAGGATCTGCTCGCCTCGGTCGATGCCTCCTATGCGGCGGCGACGGCCAGCCTGTCCACGCCCCGGCTGACGCGCGCACTGATCCAGGCCACCACGCGCCAGCCCCCACCCCGCAGCGGGCTGTTCCGGCCCAAGTTGCGCTACGCCCATCAGGGCGGCACGAATCCGCCGACCATCGTCATCCACGGTACGCAGCTGGATGCTTTGCCGGACAGTTACAAACGCTATCTCGAGGGGATGTTCGCGGAAACTTTCCAGTTGCGCGGGACTCCCTTGAGAGTGCAGTTCCGCACTGGCCGCAACCCTTATGCGAATCGCAAGTGAGGCCGCGCGCCCAGGGTGGCGGTGGTGGGGGAAATCAAGTAGAGTAATTGACTGGGATATAACAAAAGAGGTAAACCATGAGCGGAAAAGGGCAATTACTACAAGACCCGTTCTTGAACGCCTTGCGCAAAGAACATGTCCCGGTGTCGATCTATCTCGTCAACGGCATCAAGCTCCAGGGCCAGATCGAGTCCTTCGACCAGTACGTCGTCCTGTTGAAGAACACGGTGACGCAGATGGTCTACAAGCATGCGATCTCGACCGTGGTGCCCGCGCGTGCGGTGAACCTTTCCCTGGATCACTCCTCTGACGGTTGACCGGGCAGACGCGGCTCCCGGTCCGGGAGCCGCCGATGTTGCTTGGCGCCCTTCGATCCTGACCCGGCGCATGATTCCCGGGTTCGTTGTGTCCTCGCCGAATGTTTGAACGTCCCCAGGGCGGAGAACGAGCTGTCCTGGTCAGCCTGGATCTTGGCGACCCGGACTTTCGCGCCAAGGCCGCAGAGCTGCGGGAGCTGGCACTGAGTGCGGGACTGAGCGTGGTCGCCGCCGTGGAGGGACGTCGCCAGCGCCCGGACCCGGCCACCTTCGCGGGCAGTGGAAAGGTCACCGAGATTGCGGAGGTGGCTGCCGCCCAGGGCGCAAGGCTGGTCGTATTCGATCACGAGCTGTCACCGGCCCAGGAACGCAACCTCGAGAAGGCGTTGCAGTGCCGGGTGATCGATCGCGTCAGCCTGATCCTGGACATCTTCGCCCAGCGGGCACGCAGTCACGAAGGCAAGCTGCAGGTGGAACTCGCGCAGCTCGAGCATTTGGCCACGCGCCTGGTGCGCGGCTGGACCCACCTGGAGCGCCAGCGCGGAGGCATCGGTCTGCGGGGGCCAGGGGAGACCCAGCTGGAAACGGACCGCCGCCTGCTCGGCAAGCGCGTCAAGGTGCTCAAGGAAAAGCTGGCCGCGGTGCGCCGGCAGCGACAGCTCCAGCGCCGCGCACGCCGGCGCGCGCAGGTATATTCCGTGGCACTGGTCGGGTACACCAACGCCGGCAAGTCCACGCTGTTCAACGCGCTGACGCAGGCCGAGGCGTATGCGGCGGATCAGCTGTTCGCGACGCTGGATACCACTACCCGCAGACTGCGCCTGCCCGTCGGGGGCGAAGCGGTTCTGTCCGACACGGTCGGCTTCATCCGCGACCTGCCGACGACGCTCGTGGCAGCGTTTCGCGCCACGCTCGAAGAGACGGTGCAGGCCGATCTGCTGCTGCACGTGGTGGACGGCTCCAGCAGCGAGATGCAGCAACAGATCGAGGAAGTCAACAGGGTGCTGCACGAGATCGGGGCAGGCGAAGTGCACCAGATCATCGTCCTGAACAAGGCCGATCTCACCGGTCTGCCCGTGGGGATCGAGCGGGACGAGTGTGCTAAAATCGCGCGGCTTCGCGTGAGCGCGAGAACTGGCGCCGGCCTTGATCTGATCCGGCAGGCCGTCGACGAATACCGGTCCGGCACGGGCTCGCGTGACACCTCGGATCGCGCGGTTGCCTGAGCGCGGTCCTCCCGAACACTTCACACGAGTCAGAATACTTCAAGCACACGAGATGGCGCTAAACGATCCGAATTGGGGACGGCGCGGCAATGACGGCCCGCCCGATCTGGACGAACTCTGGAAGCGATTTCGCCAGAAGTTGCCCGGCATGGGCGGCGGCGGGAAGACGGGGCGCGATGGCGGTGGTCCCGGTGCGCGCCAGTTCCGCGGCGGCGCCCTGATTCTCGTCGCGCTCGTGGTCATCGTCTGGCTCGCGAGCGGGTTCTACATCGTGGACGCCAGCCAGCGTGGAGTGGTCCTGCGCTTCGGCAAGTATTCCACCACGACGCAACCCGGCCCGCAGTGGCATCTGCCCTACCCGTTCGAGTCGGTCGAGATCGTCAATCTCAGTCAGGTGCGAACGGTGGAGGTGGGCTACCGCAACAACCTGAAGAACAAGGTTCTCAAGGAATCGTTGATGCTCACGGACGACGAGAACATCATCGATCTGCAGTTCGCCGTCCAGTACATCCTGAACGACCCCACCGAGTACCTGTTCAACAACCGCGAACCCGACGAATCGGTGATGCAGGCAGCCGAGTCTGCGATGCGCGAGATCGTCGGCAAGAGCAGGATGGATTTCGTCCTGTACGAAGGGCGCGAACAGATCGCGGTGAACGCGCAGTCGGTCATGCAGCAGATCCTGGATCGCTACGAGAGCGGAATCAGCGTGAGCAAGGTGACCATGCAGCAGGCTCAGCCGCCCGAGCAGGTGCAGGCCGCCTTCGACGATGCGGTCAAGGCAGGACAGGACCGTGAGCGCCAGATCAGCGAAGGTCAGGCGTATGCAAACGACGTGATTCCGAAGGCACGCGGCACTGCATCGCGCCTGATGCAGGAGGCCGAGGGCTATCGCCAGCGGGTGGTGGCGAACGCCGAAGGTGAAGCTTCGCGCTTTCGCCAGATCCAGTCCGAGTACAGCCGGGCGCCGAAGGTCACGCGCGAGCGCCTGTACCTGGAGACGATGCAGCAGCTGTATGCGAACGCGACCAAGGTCTACGTCGATCAGCGAGGCGGCCAGAACCTGCTGTTCCTGCCCCTGGACAAGATCGTGCAGATGAGCGGGGCCGACAGCGCACAAGGCAGCTCCGAGCAGGCGGCGGGCGCACCGGCTGATCCTGGCACGGCGAGCGCAGCGCCACTCGACAGTCGCTCGCGCGACGCGTTCCGCAACCGCGAGCGGGAGATGCGCCAATGACACGTACCTTGCCGGCCATCGCGGTCGTTCTGGTCGCGCTCATCGTGATCGCCAGCCTGACCCTGTTCACCGTGGACCAGCGTCAGAACGCGATCGTGTTCAGGCTGGGAGAACCGGTCAACGTGATCAGGCAGCCGGGTCTTTACCTGAAGGTGCCGCTGCTGGACAACGTGCGTTTCTTCGACACGCGCATCCTGACCATGGATTCGGACGAGCCGGAGCGCTACATCACCTCCGAGAAGAAGAACGTCCTGGTCGATTCGTTCGTCAAGTTCCGCATCGTCGACGTACTTCAGTACTACATCAGCGTGGGCGGCGACGAGGCGCGCGCGAAGATCCGTCTTTCGCAGGCGGTCAACGACAGTCTGCGCGCCGAATTCGGCAAGCGCACCATCCACGAGGTGGTGTCCGGAGAGCGTGACCGGATCATGGAACTCATGCGCGAGAAGGCCGATGCAGATGCGCGCAAGATCGGCGTCGAGGTGCTCGACGTGCGCCTCAAGCGCGTGGATCTTCCGCTCGAAGTCAGTGACGCGGTCTACCGGCGCATGGAAGCCGAGCGCAAGCGTGTGGCCAACGAGCTGCGCTCACTCGGATTCGCCGAGGCCGAGAAGATCCGAGCCGATGCCGAGCGCCAGCGCGAGATCATCATCGCCGAGGCCTATCGTGACGCGCAGCGCATCAAGGGCGAGGGCGACGCGCGCTCTACCGCGGTCTACGCCGGCGCTTTCCAGCAGAATCCGGAGTTCTTCTCGTTCTACCGGAGCATGGAGGCCTATCGGCAGAGCTTCAAGAATCGCGCAGACGTCATGGTGGTCGACCCGAGCTCGGACTTCTTCAAGTACCTCAAGGAACCCTCCGGCCGAAAGTGATCGGGCAGCGCAGGAGCGCGCGCGGCGCGCGCAGATCCGCCGGTGGCACAGGGAGCAGAGAAGTTGGGCAATAGCCTGTGGGCCGCGTTCGCCCTGATGCTCGTGATCGAGGGAATGCTCCCGTTCCTCCTGCCTGCCGTGTGGCGCGAGACCTTTCGCAGGCTGACCGAGATGACCGATGGGCAGATCCGTTTCGTCGGCCTGAGTTCGATGCTGATTGGCCTGCTCGTCCTGCTGCTCACTCACGCGGCCTGATACCGACCTGCGCGATACCGATGCGACGCTGGATCCTGCCCGAATACATCGAAGACGTCCTTCCGCCGGAAGCCGACCGCATCGAGCGTCTGCGTCGCGAATTACTCGATCTGTTCCGCGTGCACGGCTACGAGCAGGTGATGCCGCCGCTGCTCGAGTACGTCGAATCCCTGCTGACCGGTACCGGCCACGACCTGGACCTGAAGACTTTCAAGCTGGTCGACCAGATCTCCGGCCGCATGCTGGGCGTGCGCGCCGACATCACGCCGCAGGTTGCGCGCATCGACGCCCACCTGCTCAACCGATCGGGCATTGCCAGATTGTGCTACACCGGTAGCGTGCTGCATGCGCTGCCCTCGGGTACCGCCCAGACGCGCGAGCCGCTGCAGATCGGAGCAGAGCTGTACGGGCACGGGGGTGTCGAGAGCGACATCGAGATCCAGTCGCTGATGATCAGCGCGCTGCACCGTGCGGGAATCGAGCATGCGCGGGTGGATCTGGGACATGTCGGCGTGTTCGAAGCGCTCATGCGCCACCATGGCGTGGAAGAGGAGCGCGAATCGGATCTGTTCCAAGTGTTGCAGACCAAGGACGTGCCCGCGCTTCGGGAACTGGTCGCCGGCCTGGACGCCGGGCTGGCGCGGGCCCTGCTGCTGTTGCCGCGCCTGTACGGCGGCGTGGAAGTGCTGAGCGAGGCGCGCCGGCACCTGCCCGGGCTTCCCGAGATCGCGACGGCGCTGGACCAGCTCGAGGCGATCTCTGCCGCACTGAGCCAGGCCGGACAAGGCATTGACTGCTTCGATCTCGCGGAGCTTCGCGGCTACCACTATCACAGCGCAGTGGTGTTCGCCGCCTACGCGCGCGGACGCCCCAACGCGATCGCACTCGGTGGCCGCTACGACGAAGTGGGCAAGGCCTTCGGGCGCGCGCGGCCCGCGACCGGGTTCACCATGGATCTGCGCGCGCTCGCGGCGCTGACGCCCGAGCGCAGCGCCGCGCCGCGGGTGCTGGCGCCGTATGCGCCGGCAGACGCGACGCTGCGCGAGGCGATCGCGCGACTGCGCGGGACGGGAACCGTCGTCATCGTGGATCTTCCGGGACACGAGTCGACGCGCGAGGCGCTGGGTTGTACGCGGGAGCTGGTGCAACGCGATGGACACTGGCTGCAAATCGATCTCGAGCGAAACGAAACGGCAGGAAAGTGACGATGGGACGCAACGTGGTGGTGGTGGGAACGCAGTGGGGCGACGAAGGCAAGGGAAAGATCGTCGATTGGCTCACCGACCACGCTCAGGGCGTCGTGCGCTTCCAGGGCGGTCACAACGCCGGCCACACGCTGGTGATCGACGGACGCAAGACGGTATTGCACCTGATTCCTTCCGGCATCCTGCGTGATGCAGTCGCCTGCTTCATCGGCAATGGCGTAGTCGTTTCCCCCGAGGCACTGCTCGAGGAGTGTACGATGCTCGAGCAGGCCGGGATCGACGTGCGCGCGCGTCTGACCATCAGCGAGGCCTGCCCGCTGATCCTTCCCTACCATGCGGCCGTGGACCGCGCACGCGAGGCAGCCAAGGGTGCCGGCAAGATCGGCACGACTGGACGGGGCATCGGGCCCGCGTACGAGGACAAGGTCGGACGGCGCGCCATCCGCGTCCAGGATCTGTTCCACCGCGAGCGTTTCGCTTCCAAGCTCGGCGAGGTGCTGGATTTCCACAACTTCGTCCTGCGCCAGTACTTCTCCACGGAGACGGTCGACTTCCAGCGCACGCTGGACGATGCGCTGGCGCTGGCTGATCGCATCGGGCCGATGGTGGGCGACGTGCCACGCCGCCTGTTCGAGGCGCAGCGCGCCGGCAGCAACCTGCTGTTCGAGGGCGCGCAGGGAACCCTGCTGGATGTAGACCATGGGACCTATCCTTTCGTGACATCGAGCAACTGCGTGGCAGGCGCAGCCGCGGCCGGCAGCGGTGTCGGGCCGGGCGCACTGCACTACGTCCTCGGCATCACCAAGGCGTACACGACGCGCGTCGGTTCGGGCCCGTTCCCGACGGAACTGGACGATGACATCGGCAGGCAGATCGCCTCGCGCGGAAAGGAATTCGGTGCGACCACCGGACGCCCGCGCCGCTGCGGCTGGTTCGACGCGGCCGCACTCAAGCGCTCGATCCAGATCAACGGCGTGAGCGGCCTGTGCGTGACCAAGCTGGACGTGCTGGACGGCATGGAGACGCTGCAGATCGGCGTAGGCTACCGTGTCAACGGGCAGATCCGGGACCTGCTGCCGGTGGGGGCGGAGGAACTGGCCGAGTGCGAACCGATCTACGAGGAGATCCCGGGCTGGAAGGAGACCACCCTGGGGGTGCGCCGGTATCAGGATCTGCCCCGACAGGCCCGTGACTACCTGGAGCGCATGGCCCAGGTGTGCGAAGTGCCGATCGACATGATCTCCACGGGAGCGGAGCGCGACGACACGATCGTACTGCGCCATCCGTTCAAGATCTGAATGGGCCGCCCAGAATCTGAATGGGCGGTTCAAAACCCGAATGGGCCGATCAAGGCCTGAATCGGCCCTTCAAAGTCTGAATCGGAAAAAATAAAGCCGCAATGCGAGCGGCTTTCGAATCTCAGGTATGACAGCTTTGCTGGTGCCGAGAAGAGGACTCGAACCTCCACAGTGTTGCCACCGCCAGGACCTGAACCTGGTGCGTCTACCAATTCCGCCATCTCGGCGCAGCGGGCTGCAATTCTAATGGAAATCGCGCTCGTGTCAAATCGAACTTCTCGCCTACGGACCGCCGCATGAGCAGCCCGAGCCCAAGTGCAGCGCCGACCAGCCTCCGACTGTCAGATCCGCATCTGGAACGCGAACGTGCGCGCTACGATCATCCACTGCCCAGCCGCGAGTGGATTCTCGACGTGCTCGGGCAGGAGGGCGTGCCGGTACCGCCGCAGCGCCTGATGGCCCTGCTGGATATCAGCGAGGACGAGCAGCGCGTGTTCGAACGCCGCCTCGGCGCGATGGAGCGCGAAGGCCAGCTCATGCGCAATCGCCGGGGCGCGCTGTGCATCGTCGAGAAGCTCGGACTGGTGAAGGGCCGCGTGCAGGCACACGCTGACGGCTTCGGCTTCCTGCTGCCCGACGAAGGCGGCGCGGATCTGTTCCTCAGTCCGTGGGAGATGTCCAAGGTGCTGCACGGCGACCGGGTCGTCGCGCGCCTGCAGGGGGTCGACCGGCGGGGACGCCCCGAGGGCGTCATCGTGGAGGTGCTCGAGCGTGCGCAGCAGCGCGTGGTGGGGCGGCTCATCGCCGAGCACGGCATCTATCTGGTGGTGCCCGAGGATCGGCGCATCCAGCACGATCTCCTCGTTCCGGCCGATGCACTCCAGGGTGCCGCCATCGGTCAGGTCGTGGTCGCGGAGATCGTCCAGCAGCCCGACCGGCACGTGAAGCCGGTTGCCCGCATCGTGGAGGTGCTGGGCAACTACGCCGATCCGGGGATGGAGATCGAGATCGCGCTGCGCAAGCACGCGCTCCCGCACGAGTTCTCGCCTGCCGCACGGGCGGCCGCCGCTGGCCTCCCAGGGCAGGTGCAGTCCTCGCATTGGCAGGGCCGGCAAGACCTGCGCGCGCTTCCCCTGGTGACGATCGACGGCGAGACGGCGCGGGACTTCGACGATGCCGTGCATTGCCGCCCGGAGGGCAGGGGTTTCCGGCTGTGGGTCGCGATCGCCGATGTCAGCCACTATGTCGGCGACGGCGGTGCGCTGGATGCCGACGCGCGCGATCGCGGAAACTCCGTCTACTTTCCCCGGCGCGTCATTCCCATGCTGCCGGAAGAGCTGTCGAATGGCCTGTGTTCGCTGAATCCCCGCGTGGATCGGCTATGCATGGTGTGCGAGATGGCAATCGGCAGCCGCGGCTCGATCAAGGATTACCGCTTCTACCCGGCGGTGATGCATTCGCAGGCCCGATTGACCTACACCGCAGTGGCTGCCGCGCTGCAGGGTGCGGATGGCGCGGTGGAGGATGCCCTGCTGCCACACCTGCGCGCGCTGGAGCGCCTGTTCAAGGTTTTGCTCGAGGCGCGCGCCCGGCGCGGCGCCATCGACTTCGAGACGGTCGAGACGCGCATGGACTTCGACGAGCACGGCAAGATCCGCCGCATCGTACTGGTCGAGCGCAATGACGCGCACCGCCTCATCGAGGAATGCATGCTCGCGGCCAACGTGTGCGCCTCGGACATCCTGCGGCGCCACTCCCATCCGGCGCTGTATCGCGTCCACGAGGGACCCTCCGCGGAGAAGCTGACCGATCTGCGCGAGTTCCTGGGCGGGTTCGGATTGCAACTCGACGGCGGCGATGCTCCTCGCGCGAAGGACTACGCGAAGCTGCTGGAGCGCGTGCGCGATCGTCCGGACCGCCAGTTGCTGCAGACGGCACTGCTGCGTTCCCTTCGGCAGGCGGTGTACGCCCCCGAGAACATCGGCCACTTCGGTCTTGCCTACGAGGGCTACACGCACTTCACCTCGCCCATCCGCCGCTATCCCGACCTGCTGGTGCATCGCGCGATCAAGGCCGTGCTCGCCGGCGGCCGCTACGAACCGGGCGACTGGAACGGGCTGGCCGCGCATTGCTCGCAGACCGAGCGGCGCGCCGATGAAGCCACGCGCGACGTCGAGGCCTGGCTCAAGTGCTACTACATGCGCGAGCGCGTGGGCGAGAGTTTCGATGCGAGCATCAGCGGCGTGGCCGCGTTCGGCATCTTCGTCGCGCTGGATGAAGTCTACGTCGAGGGCATGGTGCACGTCTCCGAACTGGGCGACGACTACTTCCAGCTCGATCCAGGGCGCCATCAGCTCGTGGGAGAACGCAGCGGGCGCCGATTCCGTCTCGCCGACCGGCTGCGGGTAAGGCTGGTGCGCGCAGATCTGGAGACCACGCGCCTGGATTTCGTGCCCGCCGCGGACCGGGAGCGCATCGATGACTGAGGAGCGCAGCATACTGGCAGGGTTCCACGCGGTCGTCGCATGCCTGCGCAACCGCCCGGACAGCGTGCGCGAGGTGCTCGTCGATGCGGCGCGCCGCGACGCACGGCTGCGCGATCTGCTGGCGCAGGCCCAGCGGCTGGGCGTGCACGTCACCGCGGTGGACGAGAAGCGCCTGGATGGACTCGCCGGCGCCGGGCGCCACCAGGGTGTGGTGGCGCTGACGCAGGGTGCCAGGCGCGCGCCCGAACTCGAAGACGTCCTGAAGCAGGGGAGTGAGCCGCCCTTCCTGCTGCTGCTCGACGGGGTCACCGACCCGCATAACCTGGGCGCCTGCCTGCGCACCGCCGATGCCCTCGGGGTGCACGCGGTGGTCGTGCCGAAGGATCGATCGGCGGGAATGAGCCCGGTTGTCGCCAAGGTCGCCAGCGGCGCCGCCGAAAGCATCCCTCTGATATGCGTGACCAATCTCGCGCGGGCGATGGAGCAGCTCAAGGAGGCGGGCGTGTGGTTGTACGGGGCGGACGAGAACGGCCAGGACAGCCTGTTGGATGTGCAGGTCAAGGGTGCTGCGGCCTGGGTACTGGGCGCCGAGGGCCAGGGGCTGCGCCGGCTCACCCGCGAGCACTGTGACGTGCTGGTGCGCATTCCCATGCTGGGCCAGGTCGAGAGCCTGAACGTCTCGGTTGCTGCCGCCCTGTGCCTGTACGAGACGCGCCGGCAGCGCAGTCAGCGGCCCGTACACGGCAATCGGCCTTGAGCCCGCTGCATGTGCCTGTTAAAATTCCGGATTCGCCTGGCTGCGCATCGGAGTGCCGTGTATCGAGACGGCTGGGCGAAAACTACGCACACCTGCACCGTTAAGGTGCCGGTCCGGGGCGCATGTGTCCGGCCGGTGTTGCGGTTGCGTCCGATCCGGGAACTGCGTCGCAGGGAGTATCGCTGCAGGCAGGCTTCGGACGGACCGACCCAGTGCGGGTGGAGGAATCAACCTTAACCGGAGAGCCGTCGCAATGCCTGCATCCATGCGTGAGATGCTGGAGGCTGGTGTCCATTTCGGACATCAGACCCGCTACTGGAATCCGAAGATGTCGCAGTTCATCTTCGGCCAGCGCAACAAGATCCACATCGTCAACCTCGAGCGTACGCTCGAGTTCTACAACGACGCGCTGAAGTACGTGCGTCAGCTGTCCGCGAACCGCGGCACCCTGTTGTTCGTCGGCACCAAGCGTCAGGCCCGGGACATCATCCGCGAGGAGGCGACCCGTTGCGGCGCCCCGTTCGTCGACTACCGCTGGCTGGGCGGGATGCTCACCAATTACAAGACCGTGAAGCAGTCCATCAAGCGCCTGAAGGACATGGAGCAGATGGTGCAGGACGGATCGATCGAGCGCCTGGCGAAGAAGGAACAGCTCGTCTACCAGCGCGAACTGGACAAGCTCAACCGCAGCCTGGGCGGGATCAAGGAGATGAGCGGCCTGCCCGATGCCCTGTTCGTGGTGGACGTCGGCTATCAGAAGATCGCCATCGCCGAAGCGCGCAAGCTGGGTATCCCGGTGATCGGCATCGTCGATACCAACAACTCGCCTGACGGAGTGAACTATGTCATTCCGGGCAACGACGATTCGAGCCGCGCCATCCGCCTGTATGCGCGCGGCGTCGCCGACGCGGTGCTCGAGGGCCGTGCGCAGGTCCACAAGGAGATCGTGTCGGACGAGTTCGTCGAGGTCGAGGCTGGGGAAGAGGCCGGTGCGCGATAACCGCGCCCGCAGTCGGACGTAGAGGAAGGGGCCGCGAGGCCCCTTTTTTGGATCGGCGGCCGTGCGCCTGCCGCCGCCGGGACCGGAACTGGCATCGCTGGGCGTTGCCGAGAGCTTTGGAGCATGAACATGGCGGAAATTACCGCGGGAATGGTGAAGGAGCTGCGCGAGAAGACCGACGCGCCGATGATGGAATGCAAGAAGGCGCTGGCCGAGGCCGATGGCGACATGGCCAAGGCCGAGGAAATCCTGCGCGTGCGTCTGGGCAACAAGGCGAGCAAGGCCGCCAGCCGCGTGGCAGCCGAGGGCATCGTCGGCACCTACCTGGCTGCCGACGGCAAGCTGGGTGCTCTCGTGGAAGTCAACTGCGAGACCGACTTCGTGGCCCGGAACGAGGATTTCCTGGCCTTCGCGCGTAATCTGGCCGAACTGGTCGCAAAGAACGACCCGGCAGACGTCGCGGCGCTGTCGGCCCTGTCCATCGGCGGGATCCAGGTCGAGGAACTGCGCAAGACGCTGGTGGGACGCATCGGCGAGAACATGTCGATCCGCCGTTTCCAGCGCCTGGAGGCCAAGGGTCGCCTGGCCGGCTACGTGCACGGCGGCTCCAAGATCGGCGTGGTCGTGGATGTCGTGGGCGGCGACGAGGTGCTGGCCAAGGACATTGCCATGCACGTCGCGGCTAGCAAGCCGGTCGCCCTGGACCGGGGCGAGGTGTCCGCCGAACTGATCCAGCGCGAGCGCGAGATCGCGCAGCAGAAGGCCAGCGAGTCGGGCAAGCCGGCCAACATCGTGGAGAAGATGGTCGAGGGCAGCGTGCAGAAGTTTCTCAAGGAAGTGACCCTGCTCGGCCAGCCCTTCGTGAAGGACGACAAGCAGACCATCGAGCAGCTGTTGAAATCACGGGGTGCGCAGGTCGCCCGCTTCGTGCTGTACGTGGTGGGCGAAGGCATCGAGAAGAAAAGCAGCGACTTCGCGGCCGAAGTGAAGGCCCAAGCCGCGGCCGCACGCTGACGCGGCAGCCGGGCGAGGCGCTGACATGGAGAACAAGCCGTTCTACAAGCGCATCCTGCTCAAGCTCTCGGGCGAGGCCCTGATGGGCGAAGGCAGCTACGGGATCGATCGCGGGATGCTCGAGCGCATCGTCGGAGAGATCGCGGAAGTGGTACGGATGGGCGTCGAGACCGCCGTCGTGATCGGCGGCGGCAACATCTTCCGCGGGGTTGCTCCCGGTGCCGCGGGGATGGATCGGGCCACGGCGGACTACATGGGCATGCTGGCCACGGTCATGAACGCCCTCGCGCTGCAGGACGCCATGCGCCGCATCGGTCTGTCCAGCCGGGTGCAGTCGGCCCTGACCATCGAGCAGGTGGCCGAGCCCTACATCCGCGGCAAGGCCATGCGTTATCTCGAGGAAGGGAAAGTGGTGGTGTTCGCTGCCGGCACCGGCAATCCCTTCTTCACCACGGACACCGCAGCCGCCCTGCGCGGCATGGAGATGAACGTGGACATCGTCCTGAAGGCCACCAAGGTGGACGGGGTGTACACGGACGATCCCAAGACCAACAGCGCCGCCACCCGCTATCATCGCGTCAGCTTCGACGAGGCGATCCTCAAGAACCTGAAGGTCATGGACGCCACTGCGCTCACGCTGTGCCGCGATCAGAAACTGCCGATAGGCGTGTTCAGCATCTTCAATCCGGGTGCGCTCAAGCGGGTGGTGTCCGGGGCGGACGAAGGCACGCTGGTGCACAGCTGAACTCGTCCCGTGAGGCCGGCAGCGTTATCCGCGCCTCCACCCATAGCGAGAGGAGAGATTCATGATTGCTGACGTGAAGAAATCCGCCGAGCAGAAGATGCAGAAGAGCGTCGAGGCGCTCAAGGCCGACCTCGGCAAGGTGCGCACGGGCCGGGCACACACCGGTCTGCTCGATCACGTCACCGTGGACTACTACGGGAACCAGACGCAGCTCAGCCAGGTGGCCAACGTCACCCTGATCGATGCCCGCACCATTGGTGTGTCGCCCTGGGAAAAGCGTATGGCCCAGGCGATCGAGAAGGCCATCCGCGACTCCGACCTGGGCCTCAATCCTGCGACGGTGGGCGAGATCGTGCGCGTGCCGATGCCTGCCTTGACCGAGGAGCGGCGCAGGGATCTGATCAAGGTGGTGCGCGGGGAGACCGAGAACGCCCGCGTGGCGATCCGCAACATCCGCCGCGATGCCAACCACCATCTGAAGGAACTGCTCAAGGACAAGAAGATTTCCGAGGACGAGGAGCGGCGCGGGCAGGACGACATCCAGAAACTCACCGACCGCTACATCGGGGAGGTCGACAAGGTCCTGCAGACCAAGGAAGCCGACCTGATGGCGGTCTGAGCCCAAGCCGGGAGAATCGAGCCGCGTGACACTCCGCGAAAGCTCCACCATCGGGATTCCGCGCACGGGCAGCACGCCGCGGCACATCGCCATCATCATGGACGGCAACGGCCGCTGGGCCAAGCAGCGGCTGCTTCCCCGGGTCGCGGGCCATCGGCGCGGCCTGGAGGCCGTGCGGCTGGTCACGCGCGCCTGCATCGAGGCGCAGGTCGAATATCTGACGTTGTTCGCCTTCAGCAGCGAGAACTGGCGGCGCCCGCCGGAAGAGGTCTCTTTTCTCATGCAGCTGTTCCTGCGCGCACTGGAGAACGAAGTCGTCAAGCTGCACGAGAACGACATCCGGCTCAAGGTCGTGGGCGACCTGATGGGCTTCGAGCCGCGCGTGGTGACCCTGGTGCGTGAGGCCGAGATGCTGACCGCTGCGAACACGCGCATGACGCTCACCATCGCGGCGAACTACGGCGGTCGCTGGGACGTCATGCAGGCGGTCAACCGGTTGGTGATGGAGCATCCCGAGCTTGCCGGACGCTACGACGAGAGCAGTCTGGCGCCCTACCTGTCGCTGTCCTATGCGCCGGAGCCGGACCTGTTCATCCGCACCGGCGGGGAGCAGCGGGTGAGCAATTTCTGCCTCTGGCAGCTCGCCTACACGGAGTTGTTCTTCACGGACACGCTATGGCCCGACTTCGACGCGTCGGCCTTCCGGTCCGCCCTCGCGTCCTACGCAGGGCGCGAGCGCCGCTTCGGCCGGACCAGCGAGCAGATCGGCCAGCCGGCCGCGCTGGTTTCGCCGGTACTGCCCAAGGCGGGGCTGAGCTGAGCGGACGGACGTTGGAGACCACCGGTCGCCGGCGCGAGCGCTGGCCGGCGCACCCGCGCGGCCTCCTCCGGGAGCGCTGATCCGTGCTCGAGCAGCGCATCCTCACCGTTGCGGTCCTGCTGCCCCTGTTTCTGGCAGCGCTGTTCATGCTTCCAAACCTGTACTGGGGAGTGCTGACGAGCGCAGGACTGGCGCTGGCTGCCGCCGAATGGGGCCGGCTGGCGGGCCTCTCCGCGACGGCTGCGCGCGTGTACGCCGTGGTGCTCGCCGCAGCCGCTCTCGCGGTGCTGGTGCTCGAACGCAACGATGCGTTCGGTCCGGGCTTCCTGTACTCGCCCTGGGGCCGCTTCCTCTACGCCCTGGACCTGCTGTTCTGGGTCACCATCGTGCCAGTGTGGCTGTATCTGCGCCGCAGCGTCCGCGCGCCGCTCACCATGGCAGCAGTGGGTGCGCTGGTGCTGTTCCCTTTCTGGCATGCGCTGGTGTGGCTGCAGCACACCCCCGGGCGGCTGCTGAGCGTGCTCGCACTGGTGTGGGTCGCGGACACCGCGGCCTACTTCACCGGACGCGCCTTCGGCCGTCGCAAGCTCGCACCCCACATCAGTCCGGGCAAGACCTGGGAAGGTGCAGCCGGCGCGCTGGCAGGGGTGATCGTGTACTGGCTGCTGCTGGCCGCGCTGTCGCCGCGGCACGCCGGTCCGATGCCCCTCGGCCTGCTGCTGCCGCTGCTGCTGCTGCCCGTGAGCATCTACGGCGACCTGTTCGAGTCCTGGCTCAAGCGCATGGCAGGCCAGAAGGACAGCGGCACGCTGCTGCCCGGCCATGGCGGGCTGCTCGACCGGGTGGACGCGCTCACCTCCACGCTGCCGCTGGCCGCGCTGTATTTCGCCTGGCCAGCGCTGCGCCTCTGAGCAACCGCGCATGCAAACCCTGACCATACTGGGCGCGACCGGCTCGATCGGCAAGAGCACACTGGACGTGGTGGCGCGACATCCGGAGCGTTTCCGCATCGCTGCCTTGACGGCGCGCAACCAGGTTGACGCAATGGAGGCGGCCTGCCTGTCGGCCGGCCCGCGCTATGCGGTCATGTCGGAGGCTGCCGCCGCGGCCGAACTGGACCAGCGCCTGCGTGCGCGAGCCCCGCATGTCCAGGTGCTGGCGGGCGAGGCGGCGCTGAGCGAGGTAGCGGCCCTGCCGGAGGTGGACACGGTCATGGCGGCGATCGTCGGGGCAGCAGGATTGCGGCCCACCCTGGCCGCCGCCCGCGCAGGCAAACGCGTGCTTCTGGCGAACAAGGAGGCGCTGGTGATGGCCGGTCAGCTGTTCCTGCGCACCGTGCGCGAAGGCGGCGGCACGGTCATTCCCATCGACAGCGAGCACAACGCCATCCTGCAGTGCCTGCCCGGCCGCTTCGACGGGAACTGGGCCGGCGTGGGGGTGCGCCGCATCCTGCTGACGGCATCGGGAGGACCGTTCCGCGCCACGCCGTTCGGGGAACTGGCGGCGGTCACGCCGGATCAGGCGTGTGCACATCCGAACTGGGTGATGGGACGCAAGATCTCGGTGGATTCCGCCACCATGATGAACAAGGGCCTGGAGGTCATAGAGGCCCATTACCTGTTCAATGCACCGGCGGAATCGATCGAGGTGGTGGTGCACCCGCAGAGCGTGATCCACTCGATGGTGGAATACGTCGACGGCTCGGTCATCGCGCAGATGGGCAACCCGGACATGCGCACGCCGATCGCGCACGCGCTTGCCTTTCCGGAACGCATCGAATCGGGCGTGCGCTCATTGAACTTTTTCGCTCTGACCGGCCTCCATTTCGAACGGCCGGACCTGGCGCGCTTCCCCTGCCTGGCTCTGGCATACGACGCGCTGCGCATGGGCGGCACCATGCCGGCGACGCTCAATGCCGCGAACGAGGTCGCAGTGGCGCGCTTTCTCGAGGGCGGCCTGCGTTTCGACCGCATCGCCCCGGTCATCGAGACGGTGCTGGCACGCGCTCAGCATCGGGTGGCAAGCGGCCTGGATGACGTCTTCGACGCCGACCGGTGTGCGCGCGACGCCGCCAAGCACGCGTTGGCGCACGCGTGAGCGGCATCACGCCTGCGCAGTACCTGGGAACCCCGCAATGAGCCTGTTGACCACGCTGATCGCCTTCCTCGCAGCCCTGGGCGTGCTGATCGTCATCCACGAGTTCGGTCACTACATCGTCGCGCGCTGGTGTGGCGTGAAAGTGCTGCGCTTCTCCGTGGGTTTCGGCCAGCCGCTGCTGACGCGCCGGCTCGGGCGCGACCAGACCGAGTGGACCGTGTCCGCCCTGCCTCTTGGAGGCTACGTGAAGATGCTCGACGAGCGCGAGGGCGAGGTCGCGGCCGCAGAGCGCCACCGTTCCTTCAACCGGCAATCGGTCTATCGCCGCTTCGCGATCGTCTCCGCGGGACCGCTCGCCAACTTCCTGCTGGCCATCTTCGTCTACTGGCTGCTGTTCATGGCCGGGGTGCCGGGTGTCGTGCCGGTGGTCGGCCATCCGCCGGCGGGCACGCCCGCGGCGCTGGCACAGTTCCAGTCCGGGGAGACGATCGTGCGCATCGGCGAGGAACCGGTACGCACGTGGCAGGACGTGCGCTGGGTTCTGCTGGAGCACGCGGTGGCGCGCGCACGCGTCAGCGTGGAGGTGCGCGACGAGCGCGAGCACGTGAGCTTCCACGATCTGGATCTGTCGTCACTGAGCGCCAGCGACCTCGATGGCGACTTCCTCGTCAAGGTCGGCCTGCGCCGCTTCCTGCCGGTGATCGTGGGCGGCGTGCAGGAGGGCTCCGCGGGCGGGCGTGCGGGATTGCGCATCGGTGACGAGATCCTCGCGGTCGACGGCGTCGCGCTGTACAACTGGGACGACCTGGTCTCTGCAATTGCGCCGCAGGCAGGCAGATCGGTCAGCCTCCAGGTACGGCGCGGAGAGCAGGTGCTGCCCTTGAGCGTGGTGCCCGAGGCGGTCGAGGACGGCGGGCGCGGAATCGGCCGCATCGGCATCCAGCTGGACCGCGCACTGCTCGATGCTCATCTGACCACGGTGCGTCACGGTCCGGTCGATGCGATCGTCCAGGGAGTGCTGCGCACCTGGGAGGTGTCCATGCTCAGCCTGCGCATGCTGGGGAAGATGATCGTCGGGGAGGTATCCCTCAAGAACCTCAGCGGCCCGATCACCATTGCCGACTATGCCGGGCAATCGGCGCAGCTGGGGTGGTTGTCGTATGTCAGCTTCATAGCGCTGATCAGCATCAGCCTGGGCGTGCTCAATCTTCTGCCCGTGCCGTTATTGGACGGTGGACACTTGATGTATTATCTCGTCGAGATGGTCAAGGGCCGGCCCGTGTCAGACAGGGCCATGGAGATCGGCCAGCGCATCGGTATGGTGCTGCTCTTCACGCTGATGGCCTTCGCGATCTATAACGACATCAACCGCCTCGTTGGCGGATAGAACAAATTGCGGATGAAGCTGTCGAGGCTGCTGCTACTCCTCTCCGGTTTTTCCTCTCTCAGTGCCGCCGCCTTCGAACCCTTCGTCGTCAAGGATATCCGCGTAGAGGGGATTCAGCGCACTGAAGCGGGCACCATCTTCAGCTACCTGCCGGTGCGGGTCGGCGATACGCTCACCGATCAGAAAGCCTCTGCAGCAGTACGCTCCCTGTTCGCCACCGGCTTCTTCAAGGACGTACGCCTCGAAGTCGAGGGCGACGTGCTGGTGGTCGTGGTCGAGGAACGCCCGGCGATCGACCAGATCACCTTCTCCGGACAGAAGGAATTCAGCAAGGACGTGCTGAAGTCCGCCCTCAAGGAGGTCGGCCTGTCCGAGGGGCGCATCCTGGACCGCGCACTGCTCCAGCGTGCGGAGCAGGAACTCAAGACGCAGTACCTCAGCCGCGGAAAGTACGCGGCGCAAGTCATCACCACGGTCACCCCGCTGGAGCGCAACCGCGTCGCCATCCAGTTCAACATCGTCGAGGGTGGTGTCGCCAAGATCCAGCAGATCAACTTCGTCGGCAACCAGGCAGTCAAGGAGAAGGCGCTGCGCGACCTGTTCGTGCTGCGCACACCCGGCGTGCTGACCTGGTACAGCAAGAACGACCAGTATTCCCGGCAGAAACTCGAGGCCGACCTGGAGACCCTGCGCTCCTTCTACCTCAACGAGGGTTTCCTGGAGTTCACCATCGACTCCACGCAGGTTTCCATCTCGCCGGACAAGAAGGACATCTTCCTGACGATCAACATCACGGAAGGGCGCAAGTACAAGGTCTCGGAGATCCGGTTCGCCGGCAACCTGATCGTCCCGGAGAATGAACTGCGCAAGCTGCTCAAGCTGAAACCCGGCGATCAGTTCTCGCGCGAGCGGCTCACCGAATCGACCAAGCTCATGGCGGACCGGCTGGGAGACGACGGCTACGCCTTCGCCAACATCAATCCGGTGCCGGAGACCAATCGCGAAACCGGCGAAGTCGCCTTTACGCTGTACGTCGATCCGGGCCGGCGCGTCTACGTCCGGCGCATCAACATCTCGGGCAACGCCACCACCCGCGATGAGGTGATCAGACGGGAGCTGCGCCAGATGGAGGGCGGCTGGTACTCGGCCGTGCTGCTGCAGCGCTCGAAGCAGCGCGTGGACAAGCTCGGTTTCTTCTCCGAGGTCATGGTCGACACCGTGGCCGTTGCCGGTGTGCCGGACCAGGTCGACGTGAACGTCAACGTGGTCGAGCGACCCACCGGCAACCTGCTCTTCGGCGTGGGCTACTCGACCGCCGAAGGGGTGATCTTCAGCGGGTCGGTGTCGCAGAACAACCTGTTCGGGACCGGCAACGCGATGTCGTTGCAGCTCAACACCGGCAAGGTCAACACGGTCTACGCGATCTCGTTCACGCGCCCCTACTTCACCGACGATGGTGTGGGACTGGGAGTCGACCTGTACAGGCGCGAAGTCGATGCGTCCAGTCTATCGATATCCACCTACGCCACCGATACCTACGGTGCGGGCCTGCGCCTGTCCGTTCCGATCAACGAGACCGACACGATCAACTACGGCGTGGCGGCGGAACGGACCGACATCGAGTTGTTTGCCGACAGCTCGCAGCGCTACCGCGATTTCGTGGCCGAGTTCGGGCCGGACAACACGGCGCTGCTGCTCACTGCGGGCTGGTCGCGCGACAAGCGCGACAGCGTGATCTATACGCGCCGCGGCACCTTCCAGAAGGCGTCGCTGGAAGTCGCCGTGCCTCCGGGGGAACTGCACTACTATCGCGGGCAGTACGAGATGCAGTGGTTCCTCCCGGTGGGCCGGGAAAACGTGCTGCAGCTGACGGGACGTGTCGGCTACGCCGACGGATACACCGACAAGCCGCTGCCGTTCTACAAGAACTTCTACCTGGGCGGGGTGGGAACGGTGCGCGGCTACGACGTCGCGTCCATCGGACCGGAGGACGAGAGCGGGGATAACATCGGTGGCTCCCGCATGGCACTGGCCTCCGCCGAGTTCTTCTTCCCGTTCCCGGGGCTGGAGAAGGACCGGTCGGTACGGCTGTCGGCTTTCGTCGATGCAGGCCTGGTCGGGGAGACCTATGATTTCGGCGAGATGCGCGCCTCCGCCGGCGTGGCGCTCAGCTGGTTCTCGCCCATGGGGCCGCTGAAGATCTCGCTCGGCTTCCCCCTCAATGCCACGGACGAGGACGAGAAACAGCCGTTCCAGTTCTCGATCGGCACGGTGTTTTAAGATATGCCCCGTCCTAAAGATATGCGTTCCGACCGGACCGCGGCCCGGGATGGCGACAGGAGACCCCCTTTGAACAGGATGCGGATGGTGTGTGCGGTCCTGCTGCTGTGCACGGCAGCCTGGGCCCAGGCGAACGACGCCAAGATCGGCTTCGTCAGTACGGAACGGCTGTTCCGCGAAGCGGCCCCTGCGGTGCGCGCGCTGAAGAAGCTGGAGAAGGAATTCGCTCCCCGCGACGCGGAACTGCAGAAACTTGCCAGGCAAGCCAAGGACTTGCAGAGCCAGCTCGAGAAAGAGGGGGTGACGCTGAGCGAGAGCGATCGCCGCAACAAGGAGCAGGAGCTGGCAAGGCTGAATCGCGACCTGCAGCGCATGCAGCGCGAGCTGCGCGAGGATCTGAATCTGCGCAAGAACGAGGAGCTGGCGCAGGTGCTGGAGCGGGCGAACAAGGTGATCCAGCAGATTGCCGAGGCCGAGAAATTCGATCTGATCCTGCAGGAGGCGGTGTACCGCAGCCCCAGGATCGACATCACCGACAAGGTGCTCAAGGCGCTGGCGGACAAGTAGGCCGTCCATGGACGCCGGATCGATCCTGACCGTTCATCCCGCGCAATGCCCCCGCGCCGCCGGGACACGGGTATGAGCCTTCCGGTCAACGCACTGACCCTGGACGAGATCGCCAACCGCTTCGGCGGCACCGTCGTCGGCGACGGCGCTACCGTCGTCAGCCAGGTGGGCGCACTGGAGAATGCGCAACCGGGTCAGATCTCCTTCATCGTGCAGCAGCGCTACCGCAGGATGCTCGACCAGTGCCGCGCGAGCGCGCTGATCGTGGCTCCCGGCGACAGCGATGTCCCGTACCGACCCTTGATCGTGCACGACAATCCGTATGTGCTGTTCGCCCGCCTGGCGGCCCATTTCAATCCTCCCGAGGCGTTTGCCGCCGGCATCCATCCTGCAGCCACGGTCGATCCCTCCGCCACGGTGGCCGCGTCCGCATACGTGGACGCCCATGCCAGCATCGGACCCGGGGCGCGGGTGGGCGAGCGCTCGGTCATCGGTCCGGGCACGCGCATCGAGCGCGATGTGCAGATCGGCGAGGACTGCCGCCTGGTCGCCAACGTGACCGTCTATCACGACTGCGTCCTCGGCGATCGCGTCATCGTCCATGGCGGTGCGGTAATCGGTGCGGACGGATTCGGCCTGGCCATGGACGCCGGGGCATGGCGCAGGATCCCGCAGATCGGCCGCGTGCTGCTCGGCAATGACGTGGAAGTCGGTGCCAACACGACCATCGATCGCGGCGCACTGGACGACACCGTGATCGAGGACGGAGTCAAGCTCGACAACCAGATCCAGATCGGCCACAACTGCCGTATCGGTGCACACACGGCGATCGCCGGCTGCGTGGGCATCGCCGGCAGCACACATATCGGGCGCTACTGCCGCATCGGCGGCAGTGCGATGATCGGCGGGCACCTTCGGATCGTGGACAACGTGGAAATCGGCGGTGCCACGGCCGTGCCCAAGTCCATACTCAAGGCGGGCACCTACAGCGGCCTGTTCCCCATCTCCCGGCACCAGGACTGGCTGAAGAACGCCGCCCACATCCGGCACCTGGATGCTCTCGCCAACCGTGTGCGGGAACTCGAATCCCGCCTTGCAGAAATGGAAAGGACATCGACTTGAATCGCATGGAGATCAACGAAATCCTGCAGTGCCTGCCGCATCGATTCCCGTTTCTCCTGGTCGATCGTGTCCTCTCCTACGAGTTGGGCAAGAGCATCGTGGCGGTGAAGAACGTGGCCATCAACGAACCGTTCTTCCAGGGACACTTTCCCGACGTCCCGATCATGCCGGGCGTGATGATCCTGGAGGCACTCGCGCAGGCCGCCGGCATCCTGTCGTACAAGACCATGGGCGGACTGGAGAACCGCAAGGTCCTGTACTACTTCGTCGGCATCGACAACGCGCGCTTCAAGAAGCCGGTTGTCCCCGGCGACCAGCTGATCCTCGAGGTGAAGATGGGCCGCCAGGTGCGCGGAATCGGCAAGTTCGAGGCGCGGGCGCGCGTGGGCGACGCGGTCGTCACGGAGGCCGACCTGATGTGCACCATCAAGGAGCGGTGAAGGTGGGTGCGCGCATCCACTCCACCTCGCTGGTTCATCCCAATGCGCGCCTTGGCGGCGACGTCGAGATCGGTGCGTTCTGCGTCATCGAAGAGAACGTGGAGATCGGCGAGGGCACGGTGCTCGGCCACCACGTGGTGGTGCGCGGACACACGAAGCTGGGGCGCAACAACCGCGTCCACTCGTTCGCCTGCCTGGGCGAGCCGCCGCAGGACAAGAAGTACCGGGGTGAGCCGACGCGGCTGGAGATCGGCGACCACAACACGATCCGCGAGTACTGCACGCTCAACATCGGGACGGCACAGGACGTGGGCGTCACGCGTCTGGGCGACCACAACTGGATCATGGCCTACGCGCACATCGCCCACGACTGCCAGATTGGCAGCCATGTGATCATGGCCAACTCCTCGCAGCTTGCCGGACACGTGGACATAGGCGATCACGTGATCATGGGCGGAGCCACGCTGGTGCATCAGTTCTGCCGGATCGGAGCGCATGCCTTTACCGCCGGCGGTTCGGTCGTGCTGCGCGACGTTCCGCCTTACGTCATGGCGGGAGGCAATTCCGCGCAGCCGCATGGCATCAACAGCGAGGGCCTGAAGCGGCGCGGCTTCAGTGGCGAGGACATCGAGAACATCCGGCGTGCGTACAAGACGCTCTACCGCACCCAGCTCGGATTCCAGGAGGCCAAGGCGGCCATCGCGGAGCAGGCACGTACGATCGCACGCCTGCAGATCCTGTCGGAATTCCTCGCCAGTACCGAGCGCGGCATCATCCGCTAGAGGCTCCGCATGGATAACGCCAGCGTCTCGCCGCGCATCGCCATGGTGGCCGGAGAGGCCTCCGGCGACCTGCTCGGCGCGCACCTGGTGGGCGCGCTCAAGGCAGCCCTGCCCGGGGCGCGCTTCATGGGGATCGGCGGTCCGCGCATGCAGGCCGCCGGCTTCGAGGTATGGCATCCATCGGAAGCGCTGGCCGTGCGCGGCTACGTCGAGGTCATCCGCCATCTGCCGCGCATCCTCGGCATCCGCAACGATCTGCGCAAGCGCCTGGTGGCCGATCCGCCCGACCTGTTCGTCGGAGTGGATGCCCCCGACTTCAACCTGGGCCTGGAAGAGCAGTTGAAGGCGCGCGGCATCCGCACCGTGCAGTACGTTTCGCCGCAGGTGTGGGCCTGGCGCGCTCACCGCATTCCGCAGCTGCGGCGCAGCACCGACCGCGTGCTGTGCCTGTTCCCGTTCGAGGTGCCGTTCCTGCAACAGCACCGCATCGCGGCGAGCTTCGTCGGCCACCCGCTCGCCGATTACATCCCGGAGATTCCCAACCGCGATCTCGCGCGCGAGCAGTTCCGTCTGACCGGCGTGTCGCATGTGATCGCGCTGCTGCCCGGCAGCCGCCAGAGCGAACTGGAGTACATGGCGGATCTGTTCGTGGAGACCGCACGGCGCATCTGCGCGCAGCTCGGGTCGGTCCACTTCCTGGTGCCGCTGCAGAGCCGCGAGACGCGCGCGCTGTTCGAGGATGCCTTGTACCGCCACGGTGCGCAGGATCTGCCGCTCACCATCCTGTTCGGTCATGCACAGATGGCCATGACCGCCGCCGACGTGGTGCTGCTCGCATCCGGTACGGCAACGCTGGAGGCGGCACTGCTCAAGCGCAGCATGGTGGTGACCTACCGCCTTTCTCCCGCGACCTTCGCCGCGGTCAAGCGCAAGGGCCATCGGCTTCCCTACGTATCGCTGCCCAACATCCTGGCCGGCCGCTTCGTCGTACCAGAGATCCTGCAGGAGGACGCAACGCCGGAGAACCTGACTCAGGCGCTGCTCAACGTGCTGGGAGACAAGGTCGTCCGCGCGCGCCAGGAGAATATCTTCGTGGACCTGCACCGGCAGCTGCGGCAGGACACGAAGGGCCGCCTGGTGGAGGCACTGCTGCCCCTGCTCGGGGTCGGGGTCCAGGCGCGGGCGGAAGCTCTGCTGCCTGCCCGGGCGGTCGGCACATGAGGCGCCGCGCGCTGGTCTGCGGCGTGGACGAGGCCGGTCGCGGTCCCCTTGCAGGGGAAGTGGTGGCTGCCTGCGTGATCCTCGACCCGCGGCGTCCGATCGACGGGCTGGCCGATTCCAAGCAGCTGAGCGCAGCGCAGCGGGAGGCGCTGGCTGCGTGCATCCGAGCCGATGCGCTGGCCTGGGCCGTGGCCAGTGCGACGGTGGCCGAGATCGATCGGCTCAACATCCTGCAGGCCTCGCTGCTGGCCATGCAGCGTGCACTGGACAGCCTGTGCATGGAGGCCACCGCGGTGCTGGTGGACGGTCTGTACGTTCCGAAGAACGCGCCGCCCGGTGCGCGGGCAGTGGTACAGGGGGACGTCACGGTGCCGGCGATATCGGCCGCGTCGATCCTGGCGAAATGCACGCGCGACGCCTCGATGGTCACGCTGCATGCGCAGTGTCCGCGCTACGGCTTCGACCGCCACAAGGGGTACGGCACCGCGGACCACCTGCAGGCATTGCGCGAGCATGGTCCGAGCGAGCACCACCGGCGCAGCTTCGCCCCCGTGCGCGACATCCTGGCTCAGGGGAGGCTGTTCTGAGCATGGACCTCGCGCGCCTGTTCCACGTGCTCGGTTCCATCGTGTGGATGGGCGGCATGTTCTTCGCCTACGTCGCCCTGCGGCCGGCGGCGGCCACGCTGCTGCAGCCTGCAGAGCGGCTGCGCCTGTGGTGCGCCACCTTCCAACGTTTCTTCGTTTGGGTCTGGGTGTCGGTGGCCGCCATCCTGGCCAGCGGCCTGTGGATGATCGCGCTGATGGGCAGCATGGCGAGTGCGCCCGTGCACGTGCACCTGATGCTGGCGAGCGGCATCGTCATGATGGCGGTCTTCGTGTATATCTTCGTCGCACCGTACCGGCTTCTGCAGCGTGCGGTCGAGGCGCAGGACTGGCCTGCCGGCGGGGCAGCGCTGGGACGGATCCGCAGGCTGGTCGGCTTCAACCTCGCGCTCGGGCTGGTCACCGTCGCGATCGGAATCGCGGGACGGCTGTTCGCCTAGCGTGCGCTCAATAGATGTGCCGCTGCAGACTGGCCTGGTGCATGATGGTGGAGGCCAGTTCCTCGATGGAGCGGGTGGTCGTGTCCAGGTAGGGAATGGTTTCGTTGCGCATGAGCGCCTCGGCCTCGCGCACTTCGGCCACACAGTTCGCCAGGGCGGCGTACTGAGAGCCCGGACGGCGCTCGCTGCGGATCTGGTGCAGCCTGTCCGGCAGGATGGTGAGGCCGAACAGCTTGCCGCGCATGCGCGACAGCACGCCAGGCAGCTTCATGGTGCCGAAATCCTCGGGGATGAGCGGGTAGTTGGCTGCTTTCACCCCGTATTGAAGCGCCAGATACAGGCACGTGGGCGTCTTGCCGCTGCGCGAGACCCCGACCAGGATGACGTCCGCGTTGTCCAGATCCTTCGTGGACTGCCCGTCGTCGTAGCTCAGCGCGTAGTTGACCGCGTCGATGCGGCGGAAGTAGCCGGCACCGTTGGCTACGCTGTGCGAGCGCCCGACCGCGTGCGACGAGCGCACGCCCAGTTCGGCCTCCATCGGGGCGATGAAGATCTGGAAGCAGTCCAGGACCAGGGCCTCGGCCCGCGCGACCTCGTCGATGATCGCGGGGTCCACCAGAGTGCTGAACACCAGGGGGCGCAGGCCGTCGCGGCGCCCGGCCGCATTGATCTCGTCCACGGCCGCGAGGGCCTTCTCGACGTTGTCCACGAAAGGCAGCGTGGTCTCGGTGAACTCGATCTGGTCGAATTGCGTGAGCAGTCCATGGCCCAGCATCTCGGCGGTGATGCCGGTCCGGTCGGAAATGAAGAACGCACTGCGACGAGGTGCCATGGAATTGGTGCAAAGCAATAACCCGGTCGGTAAAATACCACGACCGGACGGCGCACGAGCACGGCTCGGGCCGTCGCCCTCGCACACAGTCAATCCATATCACATCAACATCGGGGAATTACATGGCCAGTGAGGCGTACGTCCTGCCGCTCGATCGGCTTCGCATGAACGACGTAGGGCAGGTTGGGGGCAAGAATGCCTCTCTGGGGGAGCTGATCAGTCAGCTGGAGCATCTGGGGGTGCGTGTCCCGGGCGGTTTCGCCACGACTGCCGATGCCTACCGCGCGTTCCTCGCGGAAAACGGCCTGACCCGGAAGATCGAGGATGCGCTGAGCACCCTGGACGTGGACGACGTGAAGGCCCTGGCCGAGGTCGGCGCCAGGATCCGCGGGTGGATCATGCAGGCGCCGCTGCCCCATCGGCTGGAGCAGGAGATCCGCGCCGCCTACACGGAACTGGGCCACGGCAGCGCCGACGAGATGTCCTTCGCGGTGCGTTCCTCGGCCACCGCCGAGGACCTGCCCGACGCCTCCTTCGCCGGGCAGCAGGAGACCTTCCTCAACATCCACGGCGTGGACAACCTGCTCGAGGCGATCAGGCACGTCTTCGCCTCGCTGTACAACGACCGCGCCATCAGCTATCGCGTCCACAAGGGCTTCACCCACGCCGACGTCGCGCTGTCGGCCGGCATCCAGCGCATGGTGCGCAGTGATCTGGGCTCGAGCGGCGTCATGTTCTCACTCGACACGGAATCCGGATTCGAACGGGTGGTGTTCATCACCGCCTCCTATGGGCTCGGCGAGACGGTGGTGCAGGGCGCGGTCAATCCGGACGAGTTCTACGTGTACAAGCCCGCGCTCGAAGCCGGCCGGCCCGCCATCCTGCGCCGGACCGTGGGCTCGAAGCTGATCAAGATGTGCTTCTCGGAGACGCGCGAGGCCGGCCGTTCGGTGCGCACGGTGGACGTGCCGGAGGAGGAGCGCAACAGGTTCTCCATCACCGACGCCGAGGTCGAGGAGCTGGCGCGCTACGCGGTCGTCATCGAACGCCACTACGGCCGCCCGATGGACATCGAATGGGGCCGCGACGGCGTCGACGGCAAGCTCTACATCCTGCAGGCACGGCCCGAGACGGTGAAGGCCAACGCCAAGATGGATACCCAGAAGCGCTTCCGCCTCGAGTCCCGATCCGAGATCCGCGCCTCCGGGCGTGCCATCGGCAACCGCGTGGGCATCGGACCGGTTCGCCTGGTGAGCGATGCCAGCGAGATGTCGCGCGTGCAGCCCGGCGACGTGCTGGTCACCGACATGACCGATCCCGACTGGGAGCCGGTGATGAAGCGCGCCGCCGCCATCGTCACCAACCGCGGCGGACGCACCTGCCACGCGGCCATCATCGCGCGCGAACTCGGCATCCCGGCGGTCGTCGGTACCGGAGACGCCACGCAGAACCTGCGCGAAGGCGAGGAAGTCACGGTGTCCTGCGCCGAAGGCGATACCGGCTACGTCTATCTGGGCCGGCTCGAAGTCGAGGTCATCGACCTGTCGGTCGAGGCCATGCCGAGACCGCCAGTGAAGATCAGCATGAACGTGGGCAATCCGGAACTCGCCTTCGACTTCCAGCGCCTGCCCAACGCCGGCGTGGGGCTCGCCCGCCTGGAGTTCATCATCGCACGCATGATCGGCATCCACCCGCAGGCGGTGCTGTCCTACCCGAACGTGCCGCCGGATCTGAAAAAGGAGATCCAGAAGCGCTGCGCCGCGTATCCCGATCCGCGCACCTTCTACGGGGAGAAGCTGGCCGAGGGCATCGCCACCCTGGGTGCGGCCTTCGCACCCAAGCCGGTGATCGTGCGATTGTCCGACTTCAAGTCGAACGAGTACTCCAGCCTGGTCGGCGGCCAGCGCTACGAGCCGCACGAGGAGAACCCCATGCTGGGCTTCCGCGGCGCCTCGCGCTACATCGACCCCAGCTTCCGCGACTGCTTCGAACTCGAGTGTAAGGCGCTGAAGAAGGTGCGCGACGAAATGGGGCTCACCAACATCGAGATCATGGTGCCCTTCGTGCGCACGCTGAACGAGGCGAAGCAGGTGATCGAGCTGCTTTCCGAGCACGGGCTCGAGCGCGGGAAGAACGGGCTGCGCATCATCATGATGTGCGAGATCCCGTCCAACGCCCTGCTGGCCGAGCAGTTTCTCGAGCACTTCGACGGCTTCTCCATCGGATCGAACGACATGACCCAGCTCACCCTCGGGGTGGACCGGGATTCCGGCATCGTCGCCGGCAGCTTCGACGAGCGCGATCCGGCGGTAAAGGCGATGCTGCACATGGCGATCCAGGCCTGCCGCAGGAAGGGCAAGTACGTCGGGATCTGCGGTCAGGGGCCTTCGGATCACCCGGATCTGGCGAAGTGGCTGGTGGAGGAGGGCATCGACACCATCTCCCTGAACCCCGACACCGTGGTGGAAACCTGGCTGTTTCTCGCGCGTGAGGCGGCAGCGCCGCACGCCTGATGCAGTGAGGGCGCGCGCGGCCTCCCGCGCGCGCCCGGCCGCCGGAGCACAAAAGGCCCTGTGATATCATCCTGCTTTCTGGACCAAGGGCGAGCATGACCAAATTCGTCTTTGTCACCGGTGGGGTCGTTTCCTCCCTTGGCAAAGGGATCGCTGCCGCGTCGCTCGGCACCATCCTGGAATCCCGCGGCATCAAACTCACGCTTCTCAAGCTCGATCCCTACATCAACGTGGATCCGGGCACGATGAGTCCGTTCCAGCACGGCGAGGTCTTCGTCACGGAGGACGGCGCCGAGACCGACCTCGATCTCGGTCACTACGAGCGTTTCGTCAACATACGGATGATGAAGCGCAACAACTTCACCACCGGGCAGATCTACGAGAGCGTGATCCGCAAGGAGCGCCGCGGCGACTACCTGGGCGGGACGGTGCAGGTGATTCCGCACATCACCGACGAGATCAAGCACTTCATCCGGCTGGGCGCGGGCGACGCCGACGTGGCGATCGTGGAGATCGGCGGCACGGTGGGCGACATCGAGTCGCTGCCCTTCCTCGAAGCCATCCGCCAGATGAGCCTGCAGCTCGGGCGCAACAACACCTGCTTCATCCATCTGACGCTGGTGCCGTTCATCGCATCTGCGGGCGAGATCAAGACCAAGCCCACACAGCATTCCGTCAAGGAACTGCGCGAGATCGGGATCCAGCCGGACATCGTGCTGTGCCGCGCCGACCGCGAGATTCCGGAGGACGAGAGGCGCAAGATCGCCCTGTTCACCAACGTCGAAGAGCGGGCCGTGATCTCCGCCGTTGATACCGACTGCATCTACAAGATTCCCGGTCTGCTGCACGCGCAGGGGCTGGACGACATCGTGTGCAGGAAAATCGAGATCCAGGCGCCTCCGGCGAATCTCACCGACTGGGAAGAGCTGGTGTTCGCGCTCGAGCACCCGCGCACGCAGATCAACATCGCCCTGGTGGGCAAGTACGTCGATCTCACGGAATCGTACAAGTCGCTGTCCGAGGCGCTGACCCACGCCGGCATCCACACCGGGGCGAAGATCGACATCCACTACATCGACTCGGAGAGCATCGAGCGCGACGGGGTGGAGTGTCTGCGCGACAAGGACGCAGTGCTGGTCCCCGGCGGCTTCGGCAAGCGCGGTGTCGAGGGCAAGATCAGGGCAATCCAGTACGCGCGCGAGAACAAGGTTCCCTATCTGGGCATTTGCCTGGGTATGCAGCTGGCGGTGATCGAATTCGCCCGCCACTGCGCCGGACTGCCCGATGCGCACAGCACCGAGTTCGATCCCGATACGCCGCATCCGGTGATCGCGCTCATCACCGAATGGCACAGCCAGGGCCGGATGGAGCAGCGCGATCAGGCATCGAATCTGGGCGGCACGATGCGCCTGGGCGCGCAGGAGTGCATGCTGCTCCCCGGCAGCCTGGCGCGCCAGGTGTACGGACAGGAGCGCATCGTCGAGCGCCATCGACATCGCTACGAGGTCAACAACCGCTACATTCCGCACCTGATGAACGGCGGGATGCGCGTGTCCGGCATGTCCGCCACCGAGGACCTGACGGAGATGATCGAGATGCCCGATCATCCGTGGTTCATCGGCTGTCAGTTCCATCCCGAGTTTACCTCCACGCCGCGGCGAGGACATCCGCTGTTCTCGTCCTTCATCCGTGCGGCCATCCAGTATGCGAACCGAGACGAGACCGTCCGGCAGTTGCACGTGTCGCGGGCCTGAGCCTATGCGCTTGATCGTGCCCCGCATCACACCGCCGCGATGAGGCTGTGCCACTTCGAGGCCGGCCTCGACAAGCCGTTCTTCCTCATCGCCGGCCCTTGCGTGGTCGAATCGAGACAGCTGCAGATGGATACGGCAGGGGCACTGCAGGAGACGTGCGCCGCGCTGGGCATTCCGTTCATCTTCAAGTCTTCCTACGACAAGGCCAATCGCAGCTCGGGGAAGTCCTTCCGCGGTCCCGGCATGGAGCAGGGACTGCAGATCCTGGCCGAGGTGCGCAGGACCCTGAACGTTCCCGTGCTCACCGACGTCCATGCCGAGCAGGAAGTGGCTGCCGTGGCAGCCGTCGTGGACGTGCTGCAGACGCCGGCGTTCCTGTGCCGGCAGACCGATTTCATCCGCGCAGTGTCATCTGCAGGCCGGCCGGTGAACATCAAGAAGGGCCAGTTCCTGTCTCCATGGGACATGAAGAACGTGGTGGACAAGGCGCGCGAGGCCAGCGGCCAGGACAACATCATGGTGTGCGAGCGCGGCGCCTCGTTCGGTTACAACAACCTGGTGTCGGACATGCGCTCGCTGTCGGTGATGCGCGAGACCGGCTGCCCCGTGGTGTTCGACGCCACGCACTCGGTGCAGTTGCCGGGTGGCCAGGGTACGTCGAGCGGCGGCCAGCGCGAATTCGTGCCAGTGCTGGCGCGGGCGGCCGTGGCGGCAGGTGTTGCAGGCGTGTTCATGGAAACGCATCCCGACCCCGCCAGGGCGCTCTCCGATGGTCCGAACGCCTGGCCCCTGAAGCACATGCGCGAGCTGCTGGAAACCTTGAAGGAGATCGACGTACTGGTGAAGCGGCGACGCTTCGCCGAGTCCGCCTTGTGAGGAGCATCTGCCACAGAGGTCACGGAGTTGCACGGGCGGTTCGCTTGCAGGGTGAGTTCGATCGCGTGTCCGGTATGCTCTGTGCCCTCTGCGACGAAGGTTTCACCGAAAGGAAGATGACTGATGAGCTCAATCGTTGACGTCGTCGCCCGCGAGATTCTCGATTCGCGCGGCAATCCCACCGTCGAAGCCGACGTGCTGCTCGAGTCGGGTGTCATGGGCCGCGCAGCGGTGCCTTCCGGCGCCTCGACCGGCACGAAGGAGGCGATCGAGCTGCGCGACGGTGACCCGGCCCGCTATCTGGGCAAGGGTGTGCTGCGCGCGGTGGAGCACGTCAACACCGAGATCTGCGAAGCCATCATCGGACTGGACGCGGTCGAGCAATCGCTCATCGACCAGACCCTGATCGAACTGGACGGCACGGAGAACAAGGAGCGCCTGGGTGCGAATGCCACGCTGGCTGTCTCGCTTGCGCTCGCGAAGGCGGCAGCCGAGGAATCGGGGCTTCCGCTCTACCGCTATCTGGGCGGCGCCGGGCGCATGCAGCTGCCCGTGCCGATGATGAACGTCATCAATGGCGGTGCGCACGCGAACAACAGTCTGGATCTGCAGGAGTTCATGATCATTCCGGTGGGGATGGGCAGCTTCCGCGATGCGCTGCGCTGCGGCGCCGAGGTCTTCCACACGCTCAAGAAGCTGATCAACGCGAAGGGCATGCCGACGACCGTCGGCGACGAGGGCGGCTTCGCCCCCAACCTGCCGGGCAACGAGGCGGCTCTCCAGCTGATCATGGAGGCCATCGATCAGGCCGGATACATTCCTGGCACGCACGTCGCCATCGGCCTGGACTGCGCCAGTTCGGAATTCTTCAGGGAAGGACGATACCGGATTGAATCCGAGGGACTCGCGCTCGATTCCAGGCAGTTCGCCGATTACCTCGCAGCATGGGTGGACAAGTATCCGATCATCAGCATCGAGGACGGCATGGCCGAGGACGACTGGGACGGCTGGGAGGTACTGACCGACCGCCTCGGCGAGAACGTGCAGCTCGTCGGAGACGATCTGTTCGTCACCAACACGCGCATCCTGTCCGAAGGCATCCGGCGCGGCGTGGCGAACTCGATCCTCATCAAGATCAACCAGATCGGCACCTTGACCGAAACCTTCGCGGCAATCGAGATGGCCAAGCGCGCCGGCTATACCTCGGTCGTGTCCCACCGCTCGGGTGAGACCGAGGACAGCATCATCGCGGACATCGCGGTGGCAACCAACGCGCTGCAGATCAAGACCGGCTCCCTGTCCAGGGCGGATCGCACGGCGAAGTACAATCAACTGCTGCGCATCGAGGAGGACCTCGGCGAATCGGCCAGCTATCCGGGGCGCGAGGCGTTCTATCAGCTGTATTGATCCGGATCGCAAACACCCAGACGCATGCGCATCCTCGCTGTCGTCCTCGTCCTGCTGATCGCCGCGATCCAGACGCCGCTCTGGTTCGGCAAGGGGGGCTGGCTGCGGGTGTGGGAGCTGCGCCGGGAGGTGCAGACGGCGCAGGCGAGCAACGGACAGCTGCGCGTGCGCAATGCCGCGCTCGAGGCGGAAGTGCGCGACCTCGAGACCGGCCATGAAGCGGTCGAGGAGCGTGCCCGCAGCGAATTGGGCATGATCAAGCAGGACGAAGTCTTCTATCAGCTGGTCGAGCCCGTCGGGCAGCCCGCCATCGCCCGGCGCTGATCCTCCCTCGCGACCACGGGCACGGTCGATGTTGCGACCGGCGCTGCCCGGGACGGTCGCCGTGCGGCATGGCGCGCCGCTACCGGGATGGGAGGTCGTCCGGCGTATTGAGGTTGCGGAAGGCCGCTTCGTCCTCGAACGGCACCGCGATGCAGCGCAGGCTTTGGAACCACTCCTGCACGCGTCGGTTGCCCGCCCCCAGATAGCGCTCCAGGCTGTCTCTGGCATCGCGATGGATCAGCGCAAACACCGGATGTGCGCCCTGGGCGGTGTGCGCGACCGCGGCGCTCGCCGCGCCGGCGCTGCAGCGCGTCCACAGCCGCTCGACCAGGTCCAGCGGCAGCCAGGGTGAATCGCAGGGACAGGTCGCCAGCCAGTCGTGCCGGGCCCTGCCAAAGGCCGCATGGAACCCGGCCAGCGGCCCGATGAAGCCGTCCACCGTGTCGGACACCACCGGGTAGGCGAGGGCGGCGTAGCGCCCGATATTGCGGTTGGCGCTGATCAGCAATTCATCGACCTGCGGTGCGAAGCGTTCGATCGCGTACCGGATCAGCGGCTTTCCGTCCAGCTCGACCCAGCCCTTGTCGACACCGCCCATGCGGCTGCCGCGCCCGCCGGCGAGGATCACGCCGGTGACGGGAGGACGCGTTATCAGAGAATCCCTTCCAGGAGCTGCACGTCCACCTCGGCGCCCGGGGGGGTGTTGCCCTGATCGTCGGGCAGCACGATGAAGCAGTTCGCAGCGCTCATCGACGAGAGCACCTGGGAACCCTGGTCTCCCGTGGTGCGCACGCTCCAGCGCCCGTCGTCGCCCTGGCTCAGGATGCCGCGCTGGAACTCGGTGCGCCCGGGAGTCTTGCGGATGGCGCTTGTGCACGCCGCCTTGAACGTGGGTATCGGCGCCGGGTGCGGCACTCCCATCAGCACCAGCAGCGCCTCACGCACGAACTGGTAGAAAGTCACCATGGCCGACACCGGATTGCCGGGCAGTCCGAAGAAGTGCGCCTGGCGCAGCTTGCCATACGCCAACGGCCGACCGGGCCGCATGGCGATCTTCCAGAACAGCACCTCGCCCAGTTCGTCGAGGATCTGCTTGACGAAGTCGGCTTCGCCCACCGAGACGCCGCCGCTGGTGATCACCACGTCGGCGATGGCTGACGCTTCGGTGAAAGCCCGTCTGATCAGTGCCGGGTCATCGCGCACCACGCCCAGGTCGATGGCGTCGACGCCGAGCCGCTCCAGCATCGCGTGGATGGTGTAGCGGTTGCTGTCGTAGATCTGACCGGGTCCCAGCGGCTGACCGATCCCGACCAGTTCGTCGCCGGTGGAGAAAAAGGCAACGCGCAGGCGGCGATACACGCCGACCTCGCCGATGCCGAGCGAGGCGAGCATGCCGATCTCCGCAGGCCGCATGAGCTGCCCAGCCGGGAACACCACGCCGCCCTTGCGGATGTCACCGCCGGCGAGACGCACGTTCTGGCCCTTCTGCTGGCCGCCCGGGATGGACACCGTGCCGGCGGCGGCGGTCACACGCTCCTGCATGATCACCGTATCGGCTCCGACCGGCATGACCCCGCCGGTCATGATGCGCACCGCCTGTCCGGCCCTGGCCTCGGCCTCGCAGGGCCGGCCTGCGAAGGAGGTCCCGATGACCGCGAGGGTCGCACCGGCCTCTCCGAGGTCTGCATGGCGGAAGGCGTAGCCATCCATGGCGGAATTGTCGTGCGCCGGCACGTCGATCGCGGAGATCACGTCTTCGGCCAGCACGCGTCCCTGCGTGTCACGCACGTGCAGACGCTCGACGCCGCGCACCGGCGCGAGGAAGGCGCGAATGTATTCGCGCGCCTTGGCCACCGGCATCGAATTGGGATCGTAGTCCGAGTCCTGGGCAAGAGTGGACAGCGTCTTCGTCATGTCGTGGTGTTCGTGATTCGGAGTGTGGGCGGGGCGATCCTATCCGCCGATGTAGGACATCTCGACCTTACGCAGCCGGGCGGTCTCGGCCGTGCGGATCTCGGAGTAGCGGTCGGCGCGTGCTCCCCACACGGTCTGCAGGCGCCGGGAGATCTGCTCGTCGTCCCCGCCGCCGCGCAGCAGCGCGCGGAAATCGGTGCCCTGCGTGGCGAACAGGCAGGTGAACAGCCGTCCCTCGGCGGACAGGCGCGCGCGCGTGCAATCGCGGCAGAAGGCCTGGGTGACGGACGAGATGAATCCCACTTCGCCGGATCCGTCCCGGTAGCGCCAGCGCTCGGCCACTTCGCCGCGGTAGTTCGCCTCGACCGACTCGATCGGCATGGCGGCGTTGATGCGCTCTACCAGTTCGCGCGACGGGACGACGTGTTCCATCTTCCAGCCATTGGTGGCGCCGACGTCCATGAATTCGATGAAGCGCAGGATGTAGTTCGGCCCCTTGTCGCGGAAGTATCGCGCCATGTCGACCACGCTGTGGTCGTTGACGCCGCGCTTGACCACCATGTTGACCTTGATCGGCAGCAGGCCCACGCGCTCGGCCTCCTCCATGCCCTCGAGCACCTTCTCCACCGGGAAGTCGACGTCGTTCATGCTGCGGAACACCGCATCGTCGAGCGAATCGAGGCTGACGGTGATGCGCTTGAGACCGGCGTTCTTGAGATCCCGTGCCTTCTGCTCGAGCAGCGAGCCGTTGGTGGTGAGCGTGAGATCCAGGTCGTCCCAGTAGGCAAGCATCTCGATCAGGCGCTCGAGCTTGCGGCGCACCAGCGGCTCTCCACCGGTGATGCGGATCTTCTCGACCCCGTGGTCGCGGAAGACGCGCACCATGCGATGGATCTCCCCGAAGCTCAGCAGCTGATCGCGTTCCAGGAACTGGAAGTCCTTGCCGAAGACCTCCTTGGGCATGCAGTAGGTACAGCGGAAATTGCAGCGGTCGGTCACGGAGATGCGCAGGTCGCGCAGCGGGCGCGTGCGCGTGTCGAGCAGGGGCTGCTCGGTTCTGCGGGGCGGCACCGGGCCGCGTTCGGGGCGTGCGCTGCTGGACGTGGTATCGGTCGGGCTCATCTTCGGTGCGTTGATCCCGTTGAGGAATAACGATTATACCGGCCTGCCTCGCAGTGTACGAGGCCCGGATGACCCTGCCGGGCCTGGGTGTTTTCCGGCCTCGGCCAGGTTTCTTCCCGTGCAGTGAGGTGACGGACCCCGGCACGCACGGCCGGTTCACGCGGCCGGGGGGCGCATGCGCGGGGTCTCGCCGTATAATGCCGTATATGTCGGATGGTGCCCGCACGATGGACAACTCGGACGTGTTCAAGGGACTCGCCTCGCAGGCGGGCGTAACGATCTCGGTGCTGTATCTCGCGCGTCTGCGCGAGGTTCTCGGGACAGACCGGGAAGAGCTGACGCTGCCCGGTGCAGCGCCCACTGTCGCGGCGCTGCGCGCGTTCCTGCTGGAGCGCGGTGGCGTATGGAGCAAGGAACTGGCCCCCGACCGGCCGGTGCGTGTTGCAGTGAATCAGGACATGGCCCGCTCCGATACGGTCCTGCGAACCGGCGACGAGATCGCCCTGTTCCCTCCGGTGACCGGGGGCTGAGCGTGACGGTGCGCGTGCAGATGCAGGACTTCGACGTCTCGGGCGAGATGGCGGTCATGCGGGCCGGCAATCCGGCCATTGGCGCCATCACCAGCTTCGTGGGTCTGGTGCGCGACCTGAACGAAGGCGATTGCGTATCCGAAATGATCCTGGAACATTATCCTGGCATGACGGAGCGCTCGCTCGAACGCATCGTGCAGGAGGCAAGAGCGCGCTGGGACATCATCGACGTGCTGGTGGTGCACCGGATCGGCCCCCTTCGACCCCTCGACCAGATCGTGCTGGTGATGGTCGCCGGTGCGCACCGCGGCGAGGCATTTTCTGCGTGCGAGTTCGTGATGGACTACCTGAAGACACAGGCTCCGTTCTGGAAGAAGGAACAGACGCCGGCCGGCGGGCGCTGGGTGGACGCGCGCGACAGCGACGACGCGGCAGCAAAGCGCTGGCAGCAGTAGGCTACTCCATGGGGATCCACACGCAGACGGGCAAGCGCACCAGAAGCCGCACTCCTTCCGCGAAGGGAGCTGCGAAGGGGACTGCCACCGCGTCCGCGCGCAGGATCGACGGCCCGCAGATACGCATCATGTTCCGCAAGGCCATCGCCATGGGGCCAGGCAAGGCCGACCTGCTGCGCGCCATCGGGACCACCGGCTCCATCTCGGCTGCCGCCCGCGAACTCGGCATGTCCTACCGGCGCGCCTGGCTGCTGGTGGACACCATGAACCAGTGCTTCAAGTCTCCCTTGGTCGAGACGCTGACCGGCGGTCAGCACGGCGGCGGGGCGCGCGTGACCGAGCTGGGACAGGACGTGCTGCGCCGCTACCTGGACATGGAAGCGAAGGCCGCCGAGAGCGTGAAGGACGAACTGGCCCAGTTCACCAGGTTGATGGGCTGACGTCCCTGCGCTTACCCCACGGCTTCCTCTCGTTCGCGCTCGAGCAACTGCTTCTTGCGCGCCAGTCCCCAGCGATAACCCGCCAGATCCCCGTCCAGCCGCACGACGCGGTGACAGGGCACGGCGACGGCGAGCGGGTTCGCGGCACACGCGGCCGCCACTGCGCGCACCGCACGGGGTGAGCCGATGCGTTCAGCGATCTGCGTGTAGGTCGTGGTCTCGCCAGGGGGAATCTCGCGCAGCGCCTCCCACACACGCTGCTGGAAGGCGGTGCCGCGGATGTCGAGCGGGAGATCGTGGGGCAGACGTGGGCGCTCGATGACAGCAACCACCCGCGCAACCAGACCTTCGAACGCGTCTTCGCCGCCAAGCAGATCGGCGTTTGGAAAGCGCTCCTGCATGTCCTGCAGCAGAGTCCCCGGGTCGTCCCCGAGCAGGATTGCGCAGATGCCGCGATCGGTCGCCGCGACCAAGACCGCACCGAGTGAGCACTGGGCGAGTGCGAAGCGAATGCGCGTGGCAGCCCCTCCGTTCCGGTATTGAGTGGGGGTCATGCCGAGCATCCGGTCGGCGCGTTCGTAGAACCGGCTGTTTGAGCTGAAACCCGCATCGTAGATCGCATCGGTTACCCGGCTGGAGTCCCGCAGTGAGCGCTGCATCCGGCGCACGCGCTGATGCTCTGCGTAGGCCTTCGGTGTCACCCCGACAACAGCCTTGAAGGTACGATGAAAGTGCGATGCGCTCAACCCCGCTGCATCGGCCAGTTCCTGCAGCAGCGGGGGTTGCTCTGCAGTCTCGATCAGCCGGCAGGCGCGCGCAACCGCAGGCGCGCTACCGGCATCGCCACTTGCATCGTCCGGCCGGCAGCGTTTGCATGCGCGAAATCCGGCCCGCTGTGCGTCCCCGGCCGTTGCGTAGTAGGCAATATTCTCCGGTTTCGGCCGTCGGGCTGCGCAGGAAGGGCGGCAATAGACGCCAGTGGTTCGGACGGCATAGACGAAGCGCGAGTCGGCCGCGCGATCTCTGCGCACGATCGCGTTCCATCGCTCGTCTGCCGTCAGACCCTGTCGCTCGCCATCTCGCCGGGGCATGTCCAGTTCCATATTGTCCTCACGATCCAGTGTATCCGAGCCGGGAGCATGCAGCCCTGGCGGTCGCGCGGCACTCCGATTCTTGCGACCGAACTCGATCCACGCCACCGGGTTTGCCGGTGCAGAGTCGGCATGTCCAGGCGGCCCCGTCGTACTCGCGCAGGCGCCCCCGATCCTGTCCGGGCCACCTAGTGCGGCACACGGCAGTCGGATGTCCGGTTTTTCTCGCATACGTAGGCGATCCGAAACCGCCTCGCTCCTAATCTTCACTGCACGTCCAGGAAGCCAGTCCATGGAGGATCGCGAGGTATTCATCGTGCGCGTCTACCGCCGCTCCGGAATCGAAATCGCCGGTATCGTCGAGCGCGTGGCGGGCGGCGAACGGCGGCCGTTCCAGGGCTGCGGCGGCATGTGCAGCACGCTCGCCGACTTCCTTTCCCTGGACGAAGGAGTCGACCAGCACCAACCGAACCGGGAGAACGAGGCATGACGAAATCAACGAGGATCGCTGTTGCATTGCTGGCAGCATGGACGTGGGCGGGTGGCACAGCCAGTGCCGCCAAGGTGAACATTCCCAAGCAGGGCAGGTATGCGTTCGACTTCTGCCCGGTGGGACACGGCAAGACCCTGTCTGGCGGCAATAACTTCGTGCTCGCCTACGAGATCGATGCCCTCACGCGCAGTACACCGGCCGGCGGGCCGTTCGACCGGATGGGCGCGCGCTGCTACGGGATGTACAAGAACATCGATGGAACTCCCAGCGAGAGCGGGGTGTGCGAGATGACCGACATCGATGGCGATAAATGGTGGATGAACTATCAGGGAGATGCTGTCGGGAAGGGAGGCGCGTATAAGGCAGTTTGGGGCAGCGGGAAGTACGAAGGCGCTACCATCCAGGGTGAGTACCGACTCGATAACAACTGGGGAAGCCCGGCCAAGGAAGTAGCCTTCGTCGGCTGCAACCCGAACCAGGGCAGCTACCAGTTGAGATAGTCGTCCAGGCAGCGAGCGCGGCCTTCCCCGGAGGCTGCATTCAGGGGGCTGTCATGGCAACACGCACGGCACTGGCCAAGGTAAGCCGTCCGCGGCTGTTCGGTGTAGTCGCGCGCGAACGGCTGTTCAAGTTGCTCGATGCCAACGCGGGCCGCCCGTCCATCTGGATCGACGGCCCGCCGGGGGCCGGCAAGACCACGCTGGTTGCGAGCTACGTCGAGGACCGGGCGCGCCCCTGCCTGTGGTACCTGCTCGAACCGGGCGATGCCGATCCGGCCTCGTTCTTCCATTTCCTCCTGCTTGCCGCCCAGGATCTGCTCCGCCGCGATCTGGCCGATCTGCCGCGGCTCATGCCCGAGCACGTGCTGGACCTCGCGGCGTTCGCCAGGCTGTTTTTCCGCGCGCTGTTTGCCCGCTTGCCGCAGAACACTCTGCTGGTTCTGGACAACTACCAGGAAGTCGGCCCGCAATGGGCCGTGCACGATCTGGTCGCCATCGCCGTGCAGGAGATGCCGGCGCACTGTTCGATCGTCGCCATTAGCCGGGAGCCCCCGCCGACCCCGTTCATCGAGCACGTCGCGCACGGCGCCATGCTTCTGATCGGATGGAATCAGCTGCAGTTCACCCTCGACGAAGTACGCGACGTTTCCACGCGGCGCAATGTCAGCGACCGCTGGCTGGTCGAAGCACTGCACCGTGAGTCGCAGGGGTGGGCAGCAGGCCTGACCCTGATGCTGGAACGGCTCAACCACCTCGGTGGCGCCGCGCGTGACTTGCCGACCGAGACACGCGAGTCGGTGTTCAACTACTTCGCCAGTCTGCTGTTCGAGCAGGCTTCGAGCGAGGCGCGTCAAATTCTGTTGTCCATTGCTTTCTTGCCGCGCGTCACCGCCGCGCTGGCCCGTTCCCTTAGCGGACGGGAGGCAGGGGGCGCACTGCTGGAGGATCTCTATCGACGGCGCATGTTCATCGATCGCCGCCCGGATGCGGAGCCGGTGTACCAATTCCACGCGCTGTTCCTGGATTTCCTGCGCGCACGGGCCGAGGCGATGCTTGTGCCCGAGGTGCTGCAGCAGTTGCTACGGCGTACGGCACGGTCGCTGGAGGAGGCGGGGGATGCGGAAGCGGCAATTGAGGTCTGGATGCGGGCGCAGGATTGGTCCGAATGCGCACGGATCGCTACCACCCTCGGGGTCGGGCTGTTGAATCAGGGGCGCCGGCAGACGCTGATCCGCTGGCTCTTGGCGATTCCCGAACCCGAACGGTCCCAACGGCCCTGGACCCAGTACTGGCTTGGCCGTGCACAACTGCAGACCGAACCGCAGACCGGCCTGAAGACCCTGCACGAGGCGCTACATTCGTTCGCGGGGGAGGATCACGCACAAGGACGCGTCGAATGCCTGACCGCTCTGCTCAACGGTTCGTTCCTGGGCTTCCATGCGCTGGCCGAAATGGATTGCCTGCTCGATCAATTGCTGGCGCAAACGCAAGCGTCGTCGCAAACGCGCTCCACCGATGAGGGGCTGCGCGTCATTGGCGTGCTGTGCATGACCTTGTTCCACGTCCGCCCCTGGCATCCGCTCGCGCTCACGTCCTACCAGAAGATCGAGGCGCTGTTGCCTCGCTGTACGGATCCGTCGGTAGCACTGCTCAGCGCCATGGCCGGCTTGGTAGTCAGTGGACTGTGCGGAGATTTCGAGCGTGGCGAACGGATCGTGGCCATGATGGAACCATTCGTTCTTTCCGATTCGTCCAGTCCGTCAGACGCCGCCTGGTCGTACGCGCAGATCGCCTGGTTGCGCTTCATCCAGGCACGATACGAAGACGCATTGCAGGCGATCGAGCGCGGTCTGGACATCGCCTCCCGGCACGGCCTGAGCCAGCTCAAACGACAGCTCCTGTTCTGGCGCTTCACCATCGAATGGCGAGCCCTCGGATGGTCCCGTGCCTTGACGACCCTGTCCGAGATCGAAGCGATCCAGGCGCCGTACGGCCCGATGTCCACGGCCCAGCTCCGGCTCTACCAGGCTCGTGCAGCCGGGCATCTTGGGCGACGTGACGAGGCGTCGCGCTGCAGCCTCCAGAGCCAGAAATGGGCGCTGCGCATTGGCTCGCGTCTGGAGGAGGTGGTCTACTCGGTCTCCAACGCAGACGTGCAACTGGAGGCGATGCAGTGGGAAGCGGCGGCCAGGATGATCGCCCACGCCAAGGAGGTCGTGCAATCCGCGCCGCTATACGCGTGCTTCATGCCGGCGGTGCTGATGCTCGAGGGGCGTCTGGCCTGGGACCAGGGTGATGTCGGCACTGGCACGCAGCGGCTTCGCGAAGCATTGGCATTGGCCCACACCGGCAATCACCGCTTCTATCTGCGCTTCTGCGACTGGGCGATGCGGCGGATGTTCCCGCTCGCGTTGGAAGAGGGGGTCGAGCAGGGTCTGGTCGCCGAACTCGTCCGCAGGTTCAGAATCCGGCCTCCGGCCGATGCAACCGAGGTCTGGCCCTGGCCGATGCGCGTCGTCACCATGGGCCACTTCCGGGTCGACGTCGAAGGCGAACCGCTCGAATTCGCCCGCAAGCTGCCGCGCAAGGCCCTGACGCTGCTCAAGGCCCTCGTGGCCCACGGGCGCCGGGGCGCGACCGAGCAGCTCCTGTGCGACAGCCTGTGGGCCGACGAGGACGGCGATGCAGCCAACAACGCGTTGTCGATCACCGTCCTGCGCTTGCGCAAGTTGCTCGGTTCGAACGAATCAGTTCTTCAGAAGGGCGGGAAGATCTGGCTCAATTCGGAATTCTGCTGGGTCGATGCCTGGGCGTTCGAGGACGCAGTCGTGGCCGGTGGAGAGCGGGCCATCGATGCTCTGCGTCTGTTCGGCGGAGGCTTCCTGCCGGAGGACGAGGAGGTGACGTGGACGGTCGCCGTGCGCGAACGCATCCGCGGCCGGTTCATTCATGTGCTGGCCGAGCACGGTGGGCGCTTGGAAGAGGCGGGGAACGCGCAAGCGGCGGCAGATCACTATCTGCGAGGAGTCGAAGCCGATCCGGTGGTGGAATCGTTCCATCAGGGACTCATGCGCTGCTACGAGCGGCTCGGCCGGCGCAGTGAGGCCTTCAGCGTCTATCGACGGCTCAGGCACACGCTCTCCGTGGTTCTCGGCGTGTCGCCTTCGGACACCACGCAGCGATTGTTCCAGCGCATGCTGGATGATCAGCGTGCGCAGGATGAGGGCGGCGGCCGACGCTGCGCGTGATGCTCCATGGGCTCCATCAGGTGCGGGGACTGCTCCTACTCACTCAGACTCTGCCAACAGCCGCCGCTGCGTGCCTGGCACCTTGAGCGCAGATGCCAAGCGAAGGATCGAGGCTGCGTCGACGACTACTGCTCCTACATGCCCGTTATCGGCAACAATCAGGCCGGATGTGACGCCGATCACGGAGATGGCTTACCCCGCGCCGTGTAGAAGCGGCGAGCCGGAATCACCCTTTGAACTGCCGCAATCCGTGAAAAGGAAGCGGCCCTTGGGATCGCGATGCAGGATCTGACAGGCAGGATCGAGCATGAGGCGGCCGCGAGGACGAAACACGAAATTCCAGAGCCAGCCAGGTGAAAGCTCGGATCGGTTGGGAGAAGCCTGTCTGTTACCGCTGTGTCCTCGCGAGACGCAGCCCCCGGGATGCCTTTATCCGCAATTCGAGATCCAGGATCCGACCTCGAGGGCAGGGTTGTTCTCAGCATTGGCTCTGCTGCCTACACCGGAGTCCTGTCTCTCGCGCTCCAGAAGTTCTTGTTTGCACGCGAGTCCCCAGCGATATCCAGCCAGATCGCCATTGCGCCGAATGGCCCGATGGCAGGCGTAGTAGCTCACGTTCTCCGGTCGCGGCAGACGCGCCCCGCATGATGGGCGGCAATACACGCCCGTAGTACGCACCGCGTAGACGAATCGCACGCCGGCCATGCGGTCGCGCCGTATGATCGCCTGCCAGCAATCGTGCGCATCCAGGCTGCTGCCTTCGGTCAGGCTCGAGCCCATCTTTACCTCTGTGCAGGTGTAATGAGGATCGAGTATGGAGCGCGGCCGGATCCCTGGCACTCCGGATGCTGCGCCGAAATGCCGGCTTCCGGCCTAAGGACGGTCTTCGTCTTGCCGGCGCACCGCTCGCTGTTTGCGAGCGATACCGTACGCGAGTCCTGCGACGACCAGCAAACTCGGCGTGAATGGCTCGGGAACAACCAAGGCGATCTCGCCGTGGCGGTCTTCCGTCACGCCGTAGAGCGCCTCGTACGGTTGCCCGGCGGGCACATCATGCGGTGGGAAGGGGTGGTTGGGATCGACGCCGATTGCGCGCAGGGAGTCGAGCATCACGTCGGCGTCCGATGCAGGTGCTTCGGCCAACGGGTTGGCAGCGAGCCAGGCACTGAGTGCGACGAGATCCGGCGCGAAATCGCCGCCGACGTCAAACGCGTCGTAGGGAGTAAACCAATCGGCGGGCGGCGGCATGATCCCGATGGCTTCCAGGGCGGCCAGCAAGTCCGTATCGTCGTACCAGGGCAAGGGGTCGACGATGTCGGTCACTTGTCGTTGCGTCACGATCGGCAGGAAGTCCAGATCGAATTGACAGCCCACCAGGTTGGAATTGTTGCAGGTATCTCCATAGTTGGTTACGCGATGGATCACTTCTTCGACGATCCCGGCGCCGAGATCGTTGCGCAGGGTCACGTAGCCGGTGTTGGAACAGCCCCCGATGGCCATGCAGACGTTCGTCAACACGGGCTCGCCATCGACGATCTCATAGGTCTCGGTCTTGAACTTGAGCGTAGAGGTCGCGCCGGTCGTGACGAAGGTGCTGTTCGTGTGCCCGGAATACAGATCGAGACTGGCCAGATTGATGTTCCAAGGAGTCGGATTGAGCAAGGGGCCGAGTTCGAGGCCGAAACCGTGCAGGGCGAGCGCGTCGAGTTCGAGCCCGGCATTGGCGACCAGATCGAAGTCGAAATCGACGCCATAGTTCAGACGATGATGCTGCGTGATGCTCAGCGACGCGGCATTCAGACTGCGCAACTCGACGCCCACTTCGTCGCCGAGAGGCAGGAACAACGATTTCAGGGGTTGCCAAGTACCATTCACACGCATCTCGACCGGCGATGAAAACTCGTACACCGTCTGCAACGCGCTCGGTGTGAATGTCATGTTCTGCCGCAGGTCGATACCGGCATACGCGTCGAGGCTCAGCAGTTCGTAACCGAAGCCCATCAAATTCCCTTCGAGCGGAATCGGAAGGCCGGCGGCTTTGGCCACCAGTTCGGCCACGTCCATCTTGACCGTGAAGATCGATTCCTGTTTGTCGAACTGGATCTGATTGAACCCGATGTTGCTGTAAGTCTTCGAAAACGTCGGGATGCTGCCCTTGGCCTCGGCGAAACCTCCCGGCCATTTGTACTCGAAAGGCTTGGCGCCATCGACGGTCTGGCCGAAGAGTTCCAATCCGTTATGGTCGATGGCGGCCAGCGGCACTTCGCCGTTGAGTTTCAAACTGAGTTTGGCCGAAATGCACCCGACGAGACAGGCTTTGGCCTGGGCCCAGCCGCCGAGATCGAGCACGAGGTCGGCATAGCCCTTGGCGCCGTCGGAGGCGATGTTCAGTTTCTGGATGCCGAGGGAATCGATGCTGTTGTAGAGGTAGAACGCGTCACCCACGACGGGATCTTTCTGCTGCGGAATGATGACGGTTCGCGTCTGTGCTTTCGAGGCGAGATCGAGGACGCCGCGCATACCGGCGCCGAACCGCGCGTCGATGTCGGCATGTCCGCCGGCGCCGGCCCACAACCCGACCTTGCCCCAGCCGGCCCCGTACGGAATGGAAGGGGCGATATTCATTATCGGGATCAGCACCGATTCGTTGAAGTTGGCATAACCCGCCGAACCGGTGATGTTCACCGTGGATTGCTGGTCGATGACCCAGGCGCCGGCGGGCGCCGGCGGGACAAGCCACAACAGCAGCGGCGCCAATGCTGCGCGCAAGAGGCGAGCATGCCGGCGCGCGTTGTTGTTGTCAGGGTAGTGGAATGAACAATGGGATGCAGCTGCCGTCTCGAGCACGACATTTCTCCTCTCAACAAGGAACACCGAACAACAAACCGATCCACGGTTCATCCGTCACTGGTGGACCTTCGTTCGCCACCGCCCTCGACGCATGGGCAGTACGCCCGCTAGCATGCAAGATTCAACCCAAACGGGTAAAGTTTTGTTTATTCAATAGCTTGATAGTTATGACGCAGGCCGTCTGGGGTGGAGTGTAATATTTGGCGACGGTGATACCCCCGCCCTTGGCTTGCACAAGGCCTGGGATGCAGCACCCGAGCATGCCAGCGCGCGATCCGTTTCCGGCCACCTTCACTGCTCAGACGGTCCATCTCACTGGGCACGATTCAGCTAGCGGTAGAGGCGGGCGTTCGGATCGGCCGTGCTTGTGAGGGTGTCGTTGATTCACGGCTAGCCAGCCCTTCCCGTCGGCTCTGGCATTGCCTCTCTCCCCCCGCCTGGCGGTTGCTCGCCCGATTCCTCCTTGGGCCGGAAGCCCTTCTGACTAGCCTTGCCTGGATCGGCTTCTCCGGTCCGATCGAGTCCTGACCCACCGGCGCGTAGATCTGGTTGAACCGGGCGTTCATCTGCATTGCATCCGCGCCAGGGGGTTCGATCATGACGGGCGCTTCGATCATGACGGGTGCATCGACCGCCTGCCAGTCCCATTATGCGGCGAGAATGCGGCGGGTTTCAACAACCTGCTAACGGTGTTCCTGTGTCTCACGTATCGGCACGCCGAACTCCCGGTGGCACACCTCCGCCAGCAAACCGACCCCCTCGCGGATGTTCTCGGCGGGGGAATGCGCGAAGCAGATGCGTGCCCGTACTCTGCCCGCCTGCGCATCGGTCATCCACTCCGCGCCGGGGTTGATGGCGACGCCTGCCTGCAGCGCCAACTGCGCCAGGCGCGTGGTGTCGACCTTCGCCGGAAACTTCACCCACAGGAAGATGCCCCCGGCCGGATCCTCGAACTCGACGGCATCGCCGAAACACACGCGCAGCGCCCCCATCAGCGCCTCGGCCTTGCCCCGCAGGGTCCGGCGCAGCGCCTGCACGTGCGGTTCGAAGTGCTCGTGACAGTATTCGGCCAGCACCATCTGCTCCAGCGCGCCGGAACCGGCGTCGGTCTTCATCGGCAGAATCCGGCTCATCAGCGGCCAGCCCGCGACGATGTAGCCGATCCGCAGCGCAGGCGCGATCGACTTCGAGAACGAGCCGATGTGCACCACCTGGTCGTCGTCGACCATGCCGCGCAGCGCCTGCGGCCGCCTGCCGTCCCATACCAGATCGGCGTAGCAGTCGTCCTCGAAGATCGGGACGCCGAACTCGGAGGAAAGGGCAATGATCTCGCGCCTGCGCGCCTGCGACATGACCGTGGCCGTCGGGTTCTGCACCGTCGGGATCGTGTAGATGAACTTCGGACGCACGCCTTCACCGGACAACCTCTCGAGGGCCTCGCGCAGTGCCGTCGCACTCAGGCCGTGCGCGTCTACCGGCACGCCGACGATGCTCACGCCGAGGCGCTGCAGCCGGGTGATGGTGCCGGCGTAGGTCATGTCCTCGACGATGACCGTGTCGCCGGGGCCGGCGAATACGCTGTTCACGAGATCGAGGCCTTGCAGCGAGCCGGAGGTGATCAGGATCTCGTCGGGACTGCAGGCAATGCCGGCATCGCGGGCGAGCTTGTCGGCGAGGAACTCGCGCAGCGGCCGGTATCCGAGCGGTCCGCTGTGCAACCCGTACATCGACAGGGACTTGCCCTCGCGCTGCAGCACGCGCGTCGCGGCCTCGACCAGCTCCGCGACCGGCACGCTGTCGGCATCGTTGTGTCCGCCCACGAAGTTGTACCTGGGAGATCCGGTCCATCGGGCGGCGGCGGGCGGCAGATCGGGGCGCAGAAGGGCTGTAAAATCGAAGGACAAAGTCATCTCCGGTGCATGTTCTTGTAGTGGCGAGCGGCTGGCACGCAGGACAGCCTGCTGCCGCTCACGCTACGATAGCGCAAACGGCATCGATCCTGGGAGGCACGGTGAAGATCACGGATATCGAGACGCTGTCCTGCGACGCGGGCTGGCGCAACTACCATTTCTGCAAGATCACGACCGACGCCGGCATCGTCGGCTGGAGCGAGTTCGACGAAGGCTTCGGTGCGCCCGGGGTAGGCACCGTCATCCAGCGGCTGACCTCGCGTATCCTCGGACAGGACGCCAATGCGCACGAGCGCATCTACAACGAGCTGTACACGGTCACCCGTCCTGCGGCCGGCGGAGTGGTGGCCCTGGCACTGGGTGCGATCGAGAATGCGCTGCTCGACGCGAAGGCAAAGGGGCTCGGCGTGCCGGTCTACGAGCTCCTGGGCGGCATGGTGCGGGATCGCATCCGTGTGTACTGGTCGCACTGCGCCACCTGGCGCATCAGCCTGCCGCACGTGTACAAGCCGGCGATCACCGACCTCGACGGGGTCAAGGCGATCGGCAGGGAAGTGCGCGAGAAGGGCTTCAGCGCGCTAAAGACCAACATCTTCACCTACGACGCGCAGGGCAGGCAGGCGAGCGGCTGGCGACCCGGCTTCGGCGTTCCCGTCGAGCCCGGCCTGAACGTCGAGCGCAAGGTGCTGCGCGACCTCGTGGCGCATCTAGAAGCCCTGCGTGACGGTGCGGGCCCCGACGTGGACATCCTGCTCGATCTCAACTTCAACGCCAAGACCGAGGGCTACCTCAAGATCCTGCGGGCGATAGCGGACCTGGACATCTTCTGGGTGGAGCTCGACAGCTTCGATCCGCACGCACTGGCCTACATCCGCAGCCACAGTCCGCACCCGATCAGCTCCTGCGAGACGCTCCTCGGCCTGGGCGAGTTCCTGCCGTATTTCCGGGAACAGGCGATGGACGTGGCCATCGTCGACACGCCCTGGAATGGCGTATGGCAGTCGATGAAGATCGCCGCGGCGGCCGATGCCCACGAAGTGAACGTCGCGCCGCACAACTTCTACGGCCACCTGTGCACCATGATGAACGCGCACTTCTGCGCCGCGGTGCCAAACCTGCGCATCATGGAGACGGACATCGACCGGCCTGAATGGGACCACGAACTGTTCACGCACGTGCCGGAGTTCGTGGACGGCCATCTGGTGATGCCGAAGCGGCCGGGCTGGGGCATCGAGCCGGACGAGGAGGGGCTCAGGAAGCATCCGCCCAGGGACTCGATCGGCTTGATCAGCCGGCGCAACGCCTGAAGCACGCAGACAGAGGGGGCCGACATGTTGTGTCTGGATCTGAGCAGCCGGGTGGTTGCGGTCACGGGTGGCTTCGGCAGCCTGGGCTCGAGCGTGGGCCGGGCAGCGCTGTCCGCGGGTGCGCAGGTGGCCTTGATCGACCGGGCCGATGCCTCACGCCTGCCGGTCTACGCCAGCGATGCGTTCGCCCTGGGCGGCGTCGATCTGGGCGCGAGTGAATCGGCGAGCGTGGCGATGGCACGCGTGGTGGAGCGATTCGGTCGACTCGATGCGCTGGTCAACGTCGCGGGCGGGTTCAGCTGGGAGAAGGTCGAAGGCGGCAGCGCCGGTACCTGGGACGCGATGTACCAGATCAATCTGCGTACTGCCGTGAACGCCACCCAGTCGGCGCTGCCGCACCTGCTCGCGCGCGGGGATGCACGCATCGTGAACATCGGTGCGGGCGCAGCTGCCAGGGCGTCGGCCGGCATGGGCGCCTATGCCGCATCGAAGGCCGGCGTGGCGAGATTCACCGAGGCGCTCGCGGACGAGCTGAAGGACCGTGCCGTGTGCGTGAACGCGGTCCTGCCCTCCATCATCAACACCCTGGCCAACCGCGCCGACATGCCTTCGGTCGACTTCAGCCGCTGGGTGAAACCGGAGCAGATCGCCGACCTCGTCGTGTTCCTGCTTTCTCATCATGCGCGCGCGATCACGGGCGCCCTGATACCCATATCCGGCCGGGTCTAGCGAGGCGGACCGGGAACCCTGATCCCTCCTGCACCAGGGCTGCCGTTCCAGCAGGGCAGCGCACGCCGTAGCTGCATGCGATCCAGCCGGTACAGGACGCAATCGGCCTGGTGCTCGCGCTCGGCCCGGCGCGCATGTCCGTTGCCGGCGCGTTCGCACTGGCGCATGACGCCGCCGTGCTGGTGCAACGGATCGCACGCAGCCAGCTGCGGCGCGCCTGATCACCCGCTCAGCAGCTGCCCGCCATCCGCGCACACGGTCTGGCCCGTGATCCAGCTCGCCAGGGGCGAGGCGAGGAACACCACGAGACGGGCAACCTCTTCGGGCCGTCCCATGCGGCCGAACGGGATGCTGCGCAGGACCGCGTTATAGAGTTCGGGGGCGTTCGTCCTGCGCTGTTCCCACAATCCGCCGGGAAACTCGATCGAGCCCGGTGCCACGCAATTGACACGTACGCCCTTGCGCGCCAGCAGCGCGGCCTGCGAGGTGGTGTACTGGATCACCGCGGCCTTGACGGCGGCGTAGGCGGGCGTGCGCGTGGAGGCGCGATAGCCGGAAATCGAGGACACGTTCACGATCGCGCCCGTACCGGAGGCGGCGAGGAAAGGCTCCGCTGCAGCGGAGGCGCGCACGGTTGCCATGACGTCCACGTCGAGGCTGGCCTGCCAGGCTGCTTCGTCGTTGCCCAGGCCGAAGCCCGACGCGTTGTTGATCAGCACGTCGATGCCTCCCAGCGCCTGCGCCGCTTCCGCGATGTAGCGCTGCACGTCGATCGCGCTGGCGAGATCGCAGGTGGAGGTGTGTACCGCGGCGCCGTCATCGGTGTCCACGAGGGCCTGAAGCTCGCGGTGCACGGCCTGCAGCGCGGCAGCACCGCGGGCGCAGGTGGACACGGATGCGCCCGCACCGGCGAACGCCAGCGCGATGGATCTGCCGATGCCGCGGCTGGCGCCGCAAACCACCACCCGCCTGCCGCCCAGGTCGATCTGCAAGATGGCCCCCCGGTGAGTTGAACGCGAAATGCATTATAGGCACGCGTACGCGCGCTACCGGCCGCTTCGGTTAAGCTTTGCCATCGCATCGGGATTCGCCATGAAACTTTCCGTGCTCGACCAGTCCACTTCCTCGCGCGGCAAGACGCAGGACGTCGCCATCCGCGAAACGCTCGCGCTCGCCAGGCACTGCGAGGCGCTGGGCTATCACCGCTACTGGGTGTCGGAGCACCATGCCAGCGACAGCATCGTGGGTACCGCCCCGGAAGTGCTGATGGCGGCGATCGCCGCCACCACCAGCCGCATCCGCGTGGGCAGCGCCGGGGTGATGCTGCCGCACTATTCCGCCATGAAGGTCGCCGAGCAGTTCCGCGTTCTGGAAGCCATCGCGCCAGGGCGCATCGACCTCGGCCTGGGGCGGGCGCCGGGGACCGATCGGCTCACGGCGATGGCGCTCAACCCCTATTCCAACGCGGCGGAGGACTTCCCCGCGCAGGTGCGCGACCTGCACGCGTGGGTGAACGACCTGCCGTTGCCCGCGGACCATCCGTTCCGCAGCATCAAGGCTCATCCGACCGGGCCCACGGCGCCGGAGATCTGGATCCTGGGAAGCTCCGATTACGGTGCCCAGCTCGCCGCCTATTTCGGCCTGCCGTACGCCTATGCCTACTTCTTCACCGATGGCCATGGCACCGAGGCCGCGCTCGACCTGTACCGGCGCAACTACCGGCCAAGCGAGCAATACCCCGAGCCGCGAGCCACGATCTGCGTGTGGGCGCTCGCGGCCGACAGCGAGGCGCAAGCGCGCCACCAGCTCAAGACGCGCGAGTACTGGCGCGTGGGCTTCGAGAAGGGAAGCCGCGAGCAGCTGGTGCCTCCGGAGCATTCCGAATCCTATCCCTATTCCGACGCGGAGCGCTCCGTCATCGAACGCGTGCGCGGCAAGGCCTTCGTCGGGACCGGTGAACAGGTCGGAACCCGCCTGCGCGAGCTGGCGCAGCGGCTGGACCTGGATGAACTGGTGATCGTCACCTGGACCTACGACGCCGAGCCCAGGCACCGCTCGTACGAACTGCTCGCCAAGGCGCTGCTGTAGCGCCTACGGCGCGCGATCGTAGAAGCGCGCGCCGGTGAGCGGCTCGGCGATGCTCTCCAGCGAGCGTCGTTCTGCATCGACGCCGAGCTTCAGCGCGACGACAGCGGCAATCAACACCAGCAGCGCGCCGACCACGTAGCCGCCGGCCACCGCCAAGCGGCTCTGCGTCTCGATCAGCAGGCCGAACAGCGTCGGCGCGAGGAAGCCCCCGATGCCCGTGCCGACGGCATAGAACACGGCGATCGCGAGTCCGCGCATCTCGAGCGGAAAGATCTCGCTCACCGTCAGGTAGGCTGAACTGGCAGCGGCCGAAGCCAGGAAGAATACCAGCGGCCACGCCAGCGTCTGGGTGGTAGCATCCAGCCAGCCCTGTACGAAACCGACCGCCGTCAGCAACAGCGTGATGCCGGATAATCCATAGGTCGCCGCGATCATGCGACGGCGCCCCACCCGGTCGAACAGGGGGCCGAGAATCAGCGGTCCGAGAAAATTGCCGATCGCGAAGGGCACGATGAACAGGCCCACGCGTGCGTCGGGCACGGCGTAGAAATTGGTGAGCACCAGTGCGTAGGTGAAGAAGATCGCGTTGTAGAAGAAGGCCTGGGCGGTCATGAGCGTGAGTCCCAGCACGGTGCGCCGGCGGTGATGCGCAACGAGCACGCGCATGATCTCGCCGAGCGTGGGCGGCGGCCGCAGTCCCACCGTCACGGTCGGCAGCGCCGCATCGTCCGGGTGGCTGTGGCCGATCTCCGCCTCGATCGCGCGCACGATCGCCTGCGCCTGCGCCTCGCGTCCGTGCGTGACCAGCCAGCGGGGACTCTCCGGTACGTGGCGGCGCACCAGCAGGATGGCGATGCCCATCACCGCGCCCAGCCCGAAGGCCGCGCGCCAGCCCAGTTCCGGTCCCAGCCAGCGCGGGTCGAGCAGGACCACGGCCGCGCCGGCGCCGAAGGCCGCACCCACCCAGAAGCTGCCGTTGATGGCCAGGCTCACGCGCCCGCGTACGCGCGCGGGGATGAGCTCGTCGATGGCCGAATTGATCGCGGCGTACTCCCCGCCGATACCCACGCCGGTGAAGAATCGACAGACGGCGAAGCTCCAGAAGCTCCAGGTGAAGGCCGTCGCCAGCGTGGCTACCAGATAGACCGAGAGCGTGATCAGGAACAGACGCTTGCGCCCGTGGCGATCGGCCAGGCGTCCGAAGAACAGCGCGCCGAGCACTGCGCCGCCGATGTAGGCCGAGGCACTCAATCCGATCTGCGCGGCGCTGAGCGAGAGCGTCCCGGGATGCTGCAGCGCCGGGGCGATGGCGCCCACGATGGTGACTTCGAGCCCGTCCAGGATCCAGGTGATGCCCAGGGCTAGCACCACGCGCCAGTGCCAGCGTGACCAGGGCAGGGAGTCGAGTCGGTGGGGAATATCGGTGTGTGGCATCGCACTCGGGTTGAAGACGGCGGCTCAGCCGGCGGCAAGCGCAGTGCCGTGTGCGCTCGCCGAGCATGTATTCTTGCGTGTCACACGGCGCCACGACGGGCGCGACGTGGCAGCCACGACGGAATCCGAAATGCACACCGATCTCTCCGAACTCCAGCCCCTGTCGCTGCCGGCAGGCATCCGCTCCCGATACGTGGACGGCATCAACGGCCTGCGCATGCACGTGCTCGAAGCCGGCTTCGAGACTGCGGGGCTGCCCTGCATTCTGCTGCTGCACGGGTTTCCGGAGCTCGCCTACAGCTGGCGCAAGATCATGCTGCCGCTCGCGCAGGCAGGCTATCACGTCATCGCGCCGGACCAGCGCGGCTACGGGCGAACCACCGGCTGGGACGCCGACTATGACGGCAACCTGCACGACTTTCATCTGCTGGGCATCACGCGCGATGCGCTGGCGCTGGTGTACGCCTTCGGCTACCGGTCGGTGGCGGCAGTGATCGGCCATGACTTCGGCTCGCCGGTGGCCGCCTGCTGCGCGCTCGCGCGGCCGGACGTGTTCCGGTCGGTGGTGACGATGAGTGCGCCCAACCCCGGGATTGCGCCGCTGCCCTTCGACAGCCTCGTGCACCCGGCGCAGCCGATCAGCACGGAGAACGTGATCGAGACGCTGCCCGCGCTGAAGCAGCCGCGCAAGCATTACCAGTGGTACTACTCCGGGCGCAGTGCGAATGCCGACATGATGAATGCGCCCCAGGGACTGCACGCGTTCATGCGCGCCTACTATCACTACAAGAGCGCGGACTGGAAAGGCAACAAGCCGTTCCGTCTGGCCGCCCGCACGGCGGCCGAGATGGCGAAGATGCCGACCTACTACATCATGAACCGCGACGAGGACATGGCGCAGACCGTCGCGCCCTACATGCCCGGGGCGGACGAGATCGCCGCCTGCCGATGGCTCACGGAGGAGGAGATGCGCGTGTACAGCAGCGAATACGCCCGTACCGGCTTCCAGGGCGGGCTGCAGTGGTATCGCACGCGTTTCGTGCCCGCGTACAACGCCGAGTTCCAGCTCTTCGCCGGACGCACGACCGACGTGCCGTCCGCCTTCATCGCCGGGACGAGCGACTGGGGCGTGTATCAATGGCCGGGCGATTTCGAGGCGATGCAGGAGAAGTACTTCAGCGACATGCGTGGCGTGCACCTGCTCGAGGGAGCCGGGCACTGGGTGCAGCAGGAGCAGCCCGAGCAGGTGAGCGCGCTCCTGCTCGCGTTCCTGCGCCGGCAGCGCGGGGCGGCGACGGCATAGTCCGATGCCGTCATCCCGGCGAAAGCCCTGTCCGATCCCGTCATCTCCGATCCTGTCATCCCCGATCCCGGATCCCGTCATCTCCGATCCCGTCATCCCGGCGAAAGCCGGGATCCAGGGATTCAGCGGATGCAGGAAACCGCACATCGATCCCGGGAACCCCTTGCCCAGCCCGCGAATCACAACATCATGCACGCCCTGCGCTTCGACAACGCCTTCGCCCGTGAACTGCCCGCCGACCCGCTGGAGAGTCCTGGGCGGCGGCAGGTTCACGGTGCCCTGTACTCGCGTGTCACGCCCACGCCGGTGGCAGCTCCGACGCTGATTGCCTGCTCACGCGAGGTTGCCGGGTTGCTCGACCTCGACGCGCAGGACATCGCATCGCCCGAGTTCATCAGGGTATTCGGCGGCAACGCGCTGATCGATGGCATGCAACCGATTGCGGCCAACTACGGCGGCCATCAGTTCGGCAACTGGGCCGGACAACTCGGCGATGGCCGCGCCATTACCCTGGGAGAGGTGGTGAACACGCGCGGCGAGCGCTGGGAACTGCAGCTCAAGGGTGCCGGCCCGACACCGTACTCGCGCATGGCAGACGGGCGTGCCGTGCTGCGCTCCTCGATCCGCGAGTTCCTGTGCAGCGAAGCGATGCATCACCTGGGCATCCCGACCACGCGCGCGTTGTGCCTGGTGACGACCGGCGAGCAGGTGATCCGCGACATGTTCTACGACGGGCGGTCGCGCGCAGAGCCCGGGGCCATCGTATGCCGGGTATCGCCTTCGTTCATCCGTTTCGGCAACTTCGAGCTGCCTTCGTCACGCGACGACCTGCCGCTGCTCGATCAGCTGATCGACTTCACCATCCGGCGCGATTTTCCGGAACTCGTGAGCAGGTCCGGCGACGAGACGAGTGCAGCGGTGCGCGCCGAATGGTTCGCGCAGGTGTGCGAGCGGACCGCGCGCATGGTGGCGCACTGGATGCGCGTGGGCTTCGTCCACGGAGTGATGAACACGGACAACATGTCGATCCTCGGCCTCACCATCGATTATGGTCCGTATGGCTGGATCGACGACTTCGATCCGGACTGGACGCCCAACACCACCGATGCTGCGACCCGTCGCTACCGCTTCGGCCAGCAGCCGCAGGTCGCCTGGTGGAACCTGAACCGCCTGGCCGCCGCGCTCGCTCCCGTGTTTGCGCGAGTCGAGCTGCTGCAGGCCGGACTGCAGCGCTACGCCGACGCCTGGATGGCGGCCGAGCGCGCCAACATCGCAACCAAGCTCGGACTCGCCGAGTGCCGCGACGAGGACGTCGACCTGATGCAGTCGCTGCATGCGTGGATGCAGGCGGCCGAAGTCGACATGACGCTGTTTTTCCGCGCCTTGAGCGATGTCGATCCTGCCGATCCGGGCACCGCGGCATTCGACCAGGCGTTCTACGATCAGACCAAGCGCCTGCAGCACGAGGCGGATTTCCGCTCCTGGCGCGCACGCTACGCGGCCCGGGTGCGCCGGGACGGACGTCCTTCCCAGCCGCGGCGCGCCTTGATGCATTCGGCGAATCCGCGCTATGTCCTGCGCAACTACCTGGCACAGCAGGCGATCGACCGCGCCGAACAGGGCGACTACCGGGGCGTGCACGAACTGCTCGAGGTCCTGAGGCGCCCCTGCGAGGATCAGCCGGGTCGCGAGGCGTTCGCGCAGAAGCGGCCCGACTGGGCCCGCACGCGTGCGGGCTGCTCTATGCTGTCGTGCAGTTCCTGACCTGTCGCCACCGCCGCGGCGTGTGCATGGGTTGCGGACCGCCCTGCACGCGTGAGCCATGCTGTGCATCGCTGGATAACGCCCCGGGATGCTCCTTCGCCGGACAATACCCAGGCACGCCCTTGGCCGGGCCGCTCGCCGATCGCATGACACAATGAGCCGGGGAGGAGGACATCATGGGCGCGTTCGTGGAATTCGAGGACTACGATGGACTCGGCCTTGCCGGGCTGGTGCGTAGCAGGCAGGTCCAACCATTGGAACTGCTGGATGCCGCCATTGCCAGGGTGAGGGCGCGCAACGCACACGTCAACGCCGTGGTGATGGAGCTGTACGACCACGCGCGCCGGGCAATCGCGCGAGGCCTGCCGGACAGCCCCTTCAGCGGTGTGCCATACCTGATGAAGGATCTGACTTCGCCCATCGCGGGCGTGCGCATGACACGCGGCTCGCGGTTCTTCGCCGACACGCCACCGTCGCCGCTCGACAGCGTGCACGTCGAGCGCCTGAAGAGGGCGGGGCTGGTGATCTTCGGACGCACCAACACCTGTGAACTCGGTCTCTCGCTGACCTGCGAACCCCGCCAGTACGGACCGACGCGCAATCCCTGGGATCCGAGCCGTACTTCGGGAGGTTCCAGCGGCGGCGCGGCAGCTGCGGTGGGAGCGCGCATGCTGCCCATGGCGCATGCCTCGGACGGCTTCGGCTCCATTCGCGCGCCTGCCGCCTGCTGCGGCCTGGTAGGGCTGAAGCCCACGCGCGCGCGCAACACCTTCGCCCCGTTTGCCGGAGAAGGGCTGGGCGGTGTGTCCACCGAGCACGCGGTCACGTTGACGCTTCGCGATTGCGCTGCGCTGCTGGATGCGACCTGCGGGCCGGGACCGGGTGATCCGTTCGTCGCGCCGCCGCCACTGCGTCCATATCTGAAGGAGGTGGGCACCGACCCGGGCACGCTGCGTATCGCCTGGACCGCCCGGACGCCCAACGGTGCGAGGATCGATCCTGTCTGCCTGCAGGTGCTCGCCGATACGGTGCAGTTGTGCATCGACCTCGGGCATCGCGTCGAGGAATGCGACCCCGAGATCGAGCGCGAGGCGGTGGTGCCGACCTTTCTGACCCTGGCCGCTGCCAACACCGTGGTGAATCTGCAAGGCCATCTCACCGCCGCGCGCGAGCCCCGCGAGGACGAGGTGGAGCGCATCACCTGGCTGACTGCGAAGCTGGGCGAGTCGATCTCGGCCCCGAATTACGCCCGTGCGGTGCACACCGAGCACCGGCTCGGCCGGCAGATGGCAGCCTTTCACCAGCACTGGGACGTGCTGCTGACCCCCGGGCTGGCTTCGCTGCCGGTGCCCCTGGGATGGCTCGACATGATGATGGAGGACGTGGAGGCGTACTGGCAGCGCGTGTTCGCCTTCTCGCCATTCACGGTCTGGTTCAACCTGACCGGCCAGCCGGCGATGGTGCTGCCGATCGGTCAGAGCGCCGGTGGGCTGCCGGTGGCCGTGCAGCTGATCGCACCCTTCGGGGACGAGGCCACGCTGTTCCGGCTGGGTGCGCAACTGGAGGCGGCGCGGCCCTGGATCGGGCGCAAGCCGCAACTGGCAGCCAATCTTCTTCCGCCACGGACGTGACCTGCAGCGTGCGGCGCTCAGAGCGCGCGCTTCTCACCTGGTAAGACGCAGGCACCCACACGGCATCGGAATGCGCACACGCAGCGGTACGCGAACCGCGTCGTGCTGCCTTGACATTCTCGCTATATCTTTTGCAATATAGCGCCTGGACGCGGATAGAGCGTCGCTGTTGCTCGCAGCTGCACGAGGCGAGCGCATGCTGCAATCGTCGGTGCGCCTCTCGTTATATTCATACTGATATATCGCAATGTGTCGCACCGCTCTATTGCCCAATTCAATGTCATGCGGTGCGAACCTTCCAGGTACGGCCGGCACTCACCCAGGAGATCGTCGCTCCATGCGCCCGTCCTGGCAGAACCTTTCCGCCGCCGTGGCATTCGCTCTGACCGCACCCGCCGTCGTAGTCGCCGCTGACCGTGAAACCGGCGAGCCCGCGCCCTACGTATACACACTGGGCCAGGTCACGGTGGTGACCGCGACCCCTGAGCCTATCGACACCAGTGACGACGTGGTCACCAGAGAGGAGGTATGGACGTTCAACACGTCCACGCTGGACGAGGCGGTGAAGCTCACACCCGGCGTCATGACCACGATGGACAGCAGCGGCCGCCGCAACGAGCACGACATCTTCGTGCGTGGCTTTGGGCGCTGGCAGGTCCCGCTGTCGATCGACGGTGTGCGCATCTACCTCCCGGCGGACAACCGGCTCGACTTCCGACGCTTCCTGACCGCGGATCTGGCCGAAGTGCAGATCCAGAAGGGCTACGTCTCGGTCATCGATGGACCGGGTGCCATGGGCGGGGCAATCAACCTGGTCACGCGCAAGCCGACCGAGCTTCTCGAGGGGCATGTGCAGGCTGGAATCGACCTCGGACGCGATGGCAGCTACGACGCGTGGAACGGCTACGCATCGATCGGCACTCGCCAGGAGCGCTTCTATGCACATGCCAGTGTCAGCTACCAGGATCGTGACCACTGGCAGTTGCCGGGCAGCTTCGACGGTACGTCGATACAGCCCGAAGGGGAACGCAACCGCTCGCACAACCGCGACTCCCGCGTCAACCTGAAGCTCGGATTCGAGCCTAATGTCAGCGATGAGTATTCCGTCAACTACACACGGCAGAAGGGTCGAAAGGGGGCGCCGCTCAACGTCTATAACGACCCGCCGAATCCGCCCAACAGCTATTGGGATTGGCCGATGTGGGACATCGAGAACATCTACTTCCTGTCCAGCACGCGCCTGACCGATTCCAGCTACCTGAAGACGAAGATCTACTACAACACCTTCGACAACGCGCTGTATGCCTACGACAACGGGACCTACACCACGCAGTCCAACAACGGCCGCTTCCGCAGCTACTACGCCGACAAGAGCCATGGACTGAGCGTCGAGTACGGCTTCCGCGCGCTGCAGGACACCGACACCCGCCTGGCCGCACACTGGCGAAGCGACCGCCACGACGAGTACAACCTCAACCGGCCGACCCATCCGACCCTGAGCTTCCGCGAACCGACTCAGCGCAGCCGCGAGGACACCTGGTCCCTGGCTCTGGAAAACACCTGGCACGCCACTGGCGCGATCGACCTGCTGGTCGGCGTCAGCTATGACCGCAATGACATCAAGCAGGCGCAGGACTTCAACACGGCGCAAGGCCTGTTCGACTACCCGACCGGCGGCAGCGACGCATGGAACGCACAGGCGGCGGTGTACTGGCAGCAAAGCGTCAAATCGCGCTTCGGTCTGAGCGTATCGTCCCGCACGCGTTTTCCCACCTCGCTCGAGCGCTTCAGCACGCGTTTTGGCACTGCAATACCGAACCCGGATCTTGGAAGTGAACGCGCGACCAATGTGGAGCTTTCGTGGAAGAAGTCGATCTCCGACGACGTTCGCTTCAACACGGCGCTGTTCTACGCCGATGTCGGCGACATGATCCAGACGGTCATCGTAGACGCCGGTCCGCCGCAGCTCACCCAGACCCGGAACGTTGGCGATGGCGAGTTCTACGGCGTCGAACTCGGAGCGGAGGCAAGCCTGTCAACCACGTTCGTCGTCGGCGGCACGTTCACCTGGATGCACCGGGAAATCGATGATCCGCTGCAGCCCGATTACCGACCCACCGGCGCTCCGGACAGCCAGGGACTGCTATACGCGACCTGGTCGCCGCTCGCGCGCTGGTCGTTCACGCCCAGCATCGAGTATGCGAGCAATCGCTGGAATAGTGGTCCGGGTACCATCTACCTGCGCACCGGCCGGTACACATTGGTGAACATGCAGGTCCAGTGGGACGCCGCAAAGAACGTGCGCTTCGCAGTCGGGGCCCGCAACCTGCTCGACGAGGAGTACGAACTGGCCTGGGGCTTTCCCGAGCAGGGTCGATCTATCTACGGCAAGGTGCAGATTGACTTCTGATCGAAACCGCTCAGCGGTGCGTGCGGACAAGCGACATAAGGGGTGAGACGATGAGTGCTCGGGGAATGATGCGCTGGCTGGGCGCTCTGGTGCTGTCGTGCATATGCACGTTCGGCGCGCACGCGGCGCAGCGGGTGGTGGTGGTGACCTCCTACGCGCAGGAAGTCATCTCCCGCATGGAGGCCGAGTTCACGCGCGCCAACACCGATCTCGCGCTCGACGTGATCTGGCGCATGCCGCGCGATGCGATGCCTTACCTGGAGAGCGAAGCCGGCAAGACGGTCGATGTGTACTGGGCGGCGTCGGGACGCAACTTCGCCGACTTGGCCGAGCAGGGTTTATTCGCGGCCCAGCCTGACTTGGCTGCGGCGCTGCCCGCGACGCTCGCGGGCTTCGAACTGTCGGACCAGAAGGCGCGCTACATGGCCAGCGAAGTGGCCTTGTACGGATTCGCCATCAATCCCGAGTACCTGGCCCGACGCGGGCTTCCCGAGCCGGCGAGCTGGCGCGACCTGGCCGATTCGCGCTACCGCGGGCACCTCCTCTTTCCGCTACCGTCGCGGGTCGGTTTCGCTCCGCTCATGATCGAAGCGCTGCTGCAACGAATGGGCTGGACCGGGGGGTGGGCGCTGCTCAGCGAGATCGCGTCCAACGCTCGGCTTTGGAGTCCGGGCGGAGCCTTCATCACCGAGGAAGTGGCCGCTGCCAGCAAGGGCGTCGCCGTGACCATCGACTTCTTCGCGGCATCGGCGATCGCGAACGGAGCGCCCATGCGTTTCGTCTATCCGGACGTGCTCGCAGTTTCGCCTGGGCACGTGGGTATCCTGAGGAATGCGCCGAATGCGCAGGGCGCCAGACGCTTCGTCGCCTTCCTGCTGTCGGAAGCGGGTCAGCGCGCGCTGTTGCATCCGGACGTGCGCAAGCTGCCCGTGCATCCCGACCTCTTCAAGGAAGCCGATGCACCGGCGTTCGATCCCTATGCAGCGCCGCTGCCTGCGGGCTGGAGATACGATGCAAGACGAGGGGCAGTGCGCCTGGCGGTGGACAGCGCGGTGTTCGACGCGCTGATCACTGCGCAAGGTGCGGCACACGCGCGACTGTGGCAGGCGCTGCGCGCCGCGCGTTCCGCTGCGCTCGCGCGTGGCGATGCTGCGGCGCTGTCGCTCGTGGCCCGGGTGCAGGCATCGGCCTTGCGCCCGCCCATCGACGAGGCACAATCTCATTCGCCCGAGATACGCGAAGGACTGGGAGGGCGGGCGGTGCGCGGCGGCACCGAAGCGCCGCCGGAGGCCTCCGCGCTGTCGACGCAGTGGCAGTCGGCGATTGCCAGGCAGTACGCGGACGCGGTCGCACGGCTGGAGGCGTCCGGCCTGCTGGCCGAGGACTGGTCTTCCCAGGCGGGTGTCAAGCAATGAACCTGGTGCTGCGTGCCGTCGCAGCGATCGCCCTGCTGCTGTGCGGGCTCGCACATGGGCGCGAACCGTCAGTGCCGGCTGCCGGCGGCTCGTCCACCACCACACTGGAATCGCGCGAGGCGTACTCGCAGCCGAGCCAGGCGCTGCCACCGGCGCTGCTTGCGGGCTTCTTCGCCGGGCGCAGCCTGTTCCGTCAGGTGTGGATCATCGCACCGGCGCTGGACGGCGAAGTCGATGGACTCGGCCCGACGTTCAACCGTGCATCGTGCCTGGCGTGCCATCTGAAGAACGGCCGCGGGGGCGCGCCCGAAAGCCACGAGGAGCCCCTGCGCGGAATGCTGGTGCGCCTCAGCGTGCCAGGCATCGGTCCGCATGGCGGGCCCGTTCCACACCCGGTGTACGGCGATCAGTTCAACGATGCGGCAATTCCCGGCGTGCAGAGGGAAGGGCGCGTGGCCATCGACTGGATCCGCCACGACGAGGTACTTGCCGATGGCACCATCGTCGAGCTGCGGCGGCCGGTGGTGTCGCTGGCCGAACCGGGCTTCGGGCCTCCGGGCGACGACATCCTGCTGTCGCCGCGCATCGGAGCGCCGGTGTTCGGGCTGGGATTGCTCGAGGCGGTGAGCGAGAAGACCATGCGCGAACTCGCGGCGCGCGCCAAGCCCGACGGCGTGCGCGGTCGCGTGAACGAAGTGTGGGACCACAGCCTCGGACGTACGGTGATCGGCCGCTTTGGCTGGAAGGCCAACGCCGGAACGCTGCGCCAGCAGATCGCCTCTGCCCTTCTGGGCGACCTGGGCATCACCTCCACCGTGCTGGAACGGGAGAACTGCCCGCCGGCGCAGCGTGCCTGTGCCGATGCGGTGAACGGCGGCACCCCGGAGCTGTCCGAGGCGCAGCTCCAGGCCATGGTGCTGTACCACCAGGCGCTGTCGGTACCGGCAGCACGCACGCACGACGATCCCGCCGCGCTGCGCGGGGAGCAGGTGTTCCACCGGGCCGGTTGCGGTAGTTGTCACCTGCCGCAACTGACCACCGGTACGCACGAGCAACATGCCTGGCTGTCTCATCAGCCCATTGCGCCGTATTCCGACCTGCTGCTGCACGACATGGGCGAAGGCCTGGCGGATGACCGGCCGGACTACCTGGCCTCGGGGCGGGAGTGGCGCACGCCACCGCTGTGGGGAATCGGATTGACTGCGCTGATCAGCGAGCGCGAGAGCTATCTGCACGACGGCCGTGCACGCTCGCTGATCGAGGCGATCCTGTGGCATGGCGGAGAGGCGCAGGCCGCGCGCGAGCGTGTGCGCGCCCTGCCGGCCGCCGAGCGTGAGGACCTGCTGCGATTCCTGCGCAGTCTGTAGGGCGTACGTGAGGTCGGGCGCCACTACCGCCCACGCCTCGAGGCAACCGTGAAGGAGTACGCGGTCCAGTTCGCCAGGGTGCAGCTGCTCACCATCGACGCGGAGTTCGGCGGCTGGCAGAAGGCACAGGCCGGGCGCTTTGCCGACGTCGCGCTGGTCGACCGGATCCATCAGCCGCGCTAGTCACGCATCGTCCCTGGCCTTCAGGGATTGACAGGAGCGCTATATTCACACGAATATAGCGAATCTGCTGGACGATCGTATTCCGGCTTTTTTCTGACCCGTCGCTATATTTCTCTCAACATAACGTAACGGGCGGACGTGATGCATGAAGCAAGAGGATCGAACGAAATGATGGCGATCTCGGCCGTAGTCCCCGCAGCGCCCAACACTGTGCGAAGACAGGACTGGTTGCCGGCCCTCGGCAGAAAGCCGGTTCCCTCCTTGGCCGCGAAAAGGCAGCGCCGCAAGCTCCTGGACCTGGATTCGCACCTGCACTGCTCGATCGTCGGGACCTGTCTCACCGTGGCCGAACTCCGGCGTATCGTCGTCCGGCGCCTCGGTCAGCATCTGGCGCGCGAGTCAGACCTGGAGATCCATGAGCATGGTGTGCGCCTCGCATCCGACGCCGAGGCGAGCCGGGAGCTGTCGCGCGAGCTCGACCGCAAGTTCGAGCTGTCCATCAAGCGCTTCGGCCGTGCGGATACCGAAGTCGGCATAGGTGCGCTGTGGGAAGAGGCCAAGCGAAGCGGCGACATCCCTGCCGGCTACTGGTGCCTGGTGACTCATCCGGCAACCTCGCGCGGGCTATTGCAGCGCGCGGTCGGCGACGTGCACATGCTCTCCCACATAGTCGGCGCGTCCAATAGGGCCGACATCCGCCGGCTTGCGCAGCTGGACGAGCGCTGTGGCAGGCTCGACGACAAGGTCGCCCGCCAGCAGGCTCGCATCCAGGCGCTGTCGATCGAGCGGGATGCGGCGAGGCGCGAGATTGGTGCAGCCCTGCAGTGTGTGCCCGCGTCTTCTTCCGGGCACCCGGGGCAGGAATCGCAGGATGCCGCGCAGTTCCTGCGACAGGCCGTGGCGGCACTGGAGCAACGGCTGGTCGCTGCAAAACGGCGGCGCGAGCATGCGGAGGCGACAAGCGCAGCGGACCGCGCAGCCGTCCAGCGCCTGGAGGCGCAGCTCCGGGCAAGCGCTGCGCGGGAACGCATGCTGGAGGCGGAACTGCAGGCAGCCGCCACGCTGCTGGAGCAGTCCGGTACCGCCAAGGGTTGCGCGAACGATGAAGGGACCAGACTCGCAGGCTGCAGCGTGCTCTACGTAGGTGGCCGTCCTGGTGCACTGCATGCCATGCGGGCGTATTGCGAAACGCGCGGCTGCGGCTTCATGCACCACGATGGAGGGCTGGAGGTGCGTATCGGTCTGCTCGATTCCTGGATCCGCGGGGCGGATCTGGTCGTGTTCCCGGCGGACTGCGTGAGCCACGACGCCGCCCTGGCAGTCAAGCGTGCCTGCCGGCAGGCAGGGCGGCCATTCAAGGCCCTGCGCTCCTCGGGAGTCACCAGCTTCGTGGCCGCCCTCGAGTGCTGGGAGCCGACCGGGGAAGACGAGCAGGCGATGGCATGCGACGACGCCGTCGCCGGTTGCTGACTGAGTTGATGCCCATCCTCACGGGCTGAGCCGAAACGGACGGGAATCAGGCTGCACTTGATCGGACCATTCATGACAAGGAGAGCAGTAATGAGGAGAGAGGCAGTGATGCGTCGCGCATTGGGTGTCCTGGCGCTGGCAACGGCGGTACAGGCGGCATATGCCGCCGGTCCGGAGCCCTATGCCGTCAAGGGCGAGGTCATCCAGCGCCTGAACGGGTTCGACAACCCCGAGGGCGCAATCTTCAGCGCCGACGGGAAGTACGTGTTCATTTCCAACGCTGCCGAACTCGGTATGCCGGACAAGGGCTTCTTCTGGACGCACGAGGGCGGTTACATCAGCAAGCTCGAGGTTCAGGCCGACGGCACGCTCGAGATGGTCAACGAGCGCCTGATCAGCGGACTGACCGGGCCATTGGGAATGGCGGTCAATCCCGTCGCCACCAGGACCTTCCCGAAGGGAACGATCTTCCTGGTCGAAGCCTGGGCGCCGCTGGCGGCGGCCGACGGCACGCCGGTGAAGGACGCGAAACTGCTCGATCCCAAGATCGTCGCCTTCAACACCGACGGCAAGGTTCTTGGCTCGATCAAGCTCGGACCGGGCTCGGCGGCGCACAAGGCCGCCGGGGTCACGGCCACACTGGCCAATGCGCTGGCCTTCGACAAGGCCGGAAATCTCTATCTGGCGGACACGGGCATCGCGGGCGGACTGTTCGAGCCGGCCATCGCCACGACGGGCGGTGGCGTGTACATGTTCCCGATCACCTCGCTCGACGCGCTGGCGGCAGGCAAGGACGCACCGGTATCGTTCATCTCCATGCCGGACAGCGGGCCTGACGGGATCGAAGTCGCGGCCGATGGATCGATCCATGTGAACAGCGTGGGCGCCGCGGCCGGACTGAAGGATCCAGCGGAAGGCGGCATGTATCGCCTGCAGGCTTCGGATCTCGGATCGGGCAAGCTGCCGGAGCCGTTCGCCAGGGGACTGGGGGCGCTGGACGGTCTCGATTTCGTCGGAACGATCCGCCTGGATACCGAGATCAAGAACACCAACAGCGTGGTGGTGACCCCGATGCCGGAGGGCAAGCCGTATCGGCTCACCTACGACCAGGACATCACCCTCGCCGGACCTGCTGACATCGCCGTGCGCAAGAATGCCGACGGCAGCTATCTCCTGGTGATTCCCGAATTGTCCGCTACGTTGCCCAACAACAAGGACAACCCGGTCACCGTGGTGAAGCTCCCGGCACACTTCTGAGGCGAACATCTGCCGTGACGGTGCCCGCGTCACCGTCACGCCCGGCCGATCCGGCGTAAGCTGGTTGGCCAGGGATCGGTCCGGCAGGGACCTTCTTCTCGAACCGGCAGCGCCGCTTACCTGGTGCTGCCTTCCTTTGCAGGAGAGGACAGCTTGGAGTACGCGTCGGTGCGGTTGGAGACTATCGGCGTGATCCGGTCGCCGCATGTCGATCCGGCGGGGATGCCGATCCAGCCCAGCGCCGCAGTGGGCGTGCAAGGGCGCATCGAACTCGATCCGCGCTTCGAGGCGGGCCTGCGCGACATCGACGGCTTCTCGCACCTGTGGCTGCTCTACTGGCTGCATCAGGTGAAGTCGTCGCAGCTCACGGTCGTGCCCTTTCTCGACCGGCAGGAGCATGGGATCTTCGCCACGCGCGCACCGCCGCGTCCCAACCCCATCGGTCTTTCGCTCGTGCGCCTGATGCGGCGCGAGGGCAACTGCCTCCTCGTGGAGAATCTGGACGTGTTGGATGGCACGCCCTTGCTCGACATCAAGCCCTACGTCCCGGCGTTCGATAGCACGAGCGATGCGCGCATCGGATGGTTCGCGGGCAAGCTGGAGGATCTCGGCCAGGCGAGGGCGGACGCTCGCTTTGCGCGATAGTCCGGCCCCGTGCGGTCAGGATCAGCCGGAAATGGCCAGGATGACGTGGCTCGCCTTGATCAGCGCGGTCGTCGTCTTGCCCGGCGCGAGCTGCAGATCGGCCACGGCGTCATTGGTCACTACCGCGTGCAGGTCCGCTCCGCCCTTCAAGCGCAGCGTCACCTCGCTGTTCACCGCTCCCTTCTGGACCGCGGTCACCTTTCCTTCGAACTGGTTGCGGGCGCTGAAGCGATAGCCATCGGTGTCGGTGAGCAGGGTAACCAGGGGTGCCTTCACCAGCGCCATCGCGCGCTTTCCAACGGCAATGCCGAGCGAGGCGGCGCTCGCACTGGTCACCACCGCGACCAGCTTGTCTCCCCCGGCGAGATCGATCGCGACTTCCGTGTGGACCGGACCATTCTGAACGTTCGATACGACACCTTGAAACTGATTGCGTGCGCTGACCTTCATGCAGTTCTCCTTGCGATGGATGTAACGAAACGGGCGCCTTTCTGCTCCCGGCGCATGCGCACGTGTTCTCAAACCCGCTCGCTACATCCCACCATAGCGCTTCGCTGGGGAGGGCGGAATATGGCGCCATGCGCTATATACTGCGCGATATAGCCAGGCGCAATCGGAATCACGGCAGATGGCAAAGCGGCGATTGCAGGCAAGCCTCGAGGTCAAGACGGATCACGGCGCAGTGCTGGGCGAGACCCGCATTCGGCTGCTCGAGGCAATGGACAAGTATGGCTCCATCGCCCAGGCCGCGCGCCGGGTGCCGCTGTCCTACAAGGCAGCGTGGGATGCATTGGACGACTTGAACAACCTCGCCGACTTTCCGGTGATCGAGCGCAGTGTGGGCGGCGCAGGCGGCGGTGGCACGCGCCTGACCGACTACGGGCGCAGGCTCGTGGCGATGTTCCGGGCGATCGAGCATGAGTACGGGAGTGTCATCGACCAGGTGTACGCCAGGGTGGGCGACGCCGATGGCGCCGACGCGGCAGCATTCCAGCGCCTGCTGCGCCGTATCAGCCTGCGCACGAGCGCGCGCAATCAGTTCGCCTGCCGGGTCACCCGAATCCTGTCCGGACCGGTATCAGCGCAGGTAGGCCTGGCGCTGGACGAGACCTGCGAACTGCAGGCAATGCTCACCAACGACTCCATGGTAGACCTGCGCCTGGCGCCCGGCACGGAAGTGCTTGCATTGGTGAAGGCGCAGGCCGTGTTCCTCCTCGGCGATACCGGGATTCGCACCAGCGTGAGCAATCACCCGAGCGGCATCGTGAGCAGGATCCAGCGTGGACCGGTGAACAGCGAGGTCTCGGTCGATCTCCCGCTGCGCCATATACGCCACGTGACGGCCGTAGTGACCAGCGAGTCGGTTGCCGCGCTCGCGCTCGAGATCGGATTGCCGGTGACCGCGGCATTCCAGGCCTCCAGCGTGAGCCTGGCGACGCTTGCCTGAGGCGGGTGCCCTGCGGGGCGTGCGGTGAAGCGCCTTTTCAGTGCGGCGGATTCTGGTCAGTGCGGCGGATTCTGGTCAGTGCGGCGGATTCTGGCCCTGAGCCGGTGGAGCGTGGCCCTGGGCCTGCGCAGCGTGTCCATGTGCCGCCGCAGGATGTGCATGCGTTGCCGAATGATGTCCGTGCGCCGGATCGTCCGCCCTCCAGTCCTCGGCGAAGCGGCGCCTCGGTGCGCCGCCCCGGCGCAGCAGGCTGAACACCAGCGGCACGAAGAACAGGGTGGCCACGGTCGCGAGCAGCAGTCCCCCGATCACCGCGCGACCCAGCGGCGCGTTCTGCTCGCCGCCTTCTCCCAGGCCGCTTGCCATCGGGACCATCCCGGCCATCATGGCCAGTGCCGTCATCAGCACCGGACGCAGCCGGGTGGAGCCGGCCTCGAGCGCCGCGTCGATCGAGGATCGGCCATGGTGCAGTTGTTCATTCGCGAAGGAGACCATCAGGATGCTGTTCGCCGTGGCCACGCCCACGCTCATGATCGCGCCCATCAGCGACGGTACGCTGAAGTTGGTACCAGTCAGGAACAGCATCCAGACGATGCCGCAGAAGGCGGCAGGCAGGGCGGTGATGATGATGAACGGATCGGTCCAGCTCTGGAAATTGATCACCATGATGAGGTAGACGAGCAGCACGGCCGCGAGCAGGCCGATGCCCATGCGCGTGAAGGCGTCGTACATGCTTTCTGCCTGTCCGGTAAGTTCGATGCGCGTGTTGTTCTTCTGCGCTTCGGCTTTCGGCAGCATCTCGTCGATCACCTTGCGCACGTCGCTGGCCACGCCGCCCAGATCGCGCCCCTGCACGTTCGCGTAGACGTCGAACGAGAGCTCGGTGTTGACGTGATTGATGATGGCCGGAGTCTTCGCGTATTTGACCGTGGCCACGTTGCCCAGAGTCTGGGTCAGTCCGTTGCCGTTGCCGTTGCCGTTGCCGGGAAGCGGAATATTGAGGATCGATTCGATCGAATCGAGCGCCAGGTGATGTGGCTGCACGACCACCACGCCGTAGGGCCTGCCGGTGTTGGGATCGTTCCAGTAGTTCGGCGTCACCACCACGCTGGAACTCGACGAGATCAGGAAATTCTGCGCGATCTCGCGTTGGTTCAGGCCCAGTTCGGCCGCACGGGTACGGTCGACCTCCAGGCGCAGCGCCGGCTGGTCCATGATCTGGTGCACGTGTACGTCGACGGCGCCGCGCACCTGCTGAATCTTCGTCGCGAGTTCCTGTGCCAGGTCGTAGTTCTTGTAATCGCCCCCGATCACCTTCACGTCGATCGGTGCCGGCAGGCCGAAGTTCAGGATCTGATTCATCATGTCGGCCGGCTGGAAGTAGAAGCTGCTAGTCGGGAACCGCTCGGGAAGGATCTGCCGCAGGCGGCGCACGTACTCGACGGTCGACGTGCGGTGCCCGGGCTTGAGCGAGATGAGCAGTTCTCCGTCGCTGGAACTCAGCGTGACGTTGTCGCTGTAGGCCAGATTGGTGGAGGGCGGGATGCCGATGTTGTCGATGATGACGTCCAGGTCCTCCTTGTCGATCACGCGCCGGATCTCGTCCTGGACCCGGGAGAAGATCACGCCGGTCTCCTCGATGCGCGTGCCGATCGGGGCATTGACGTGCATGCGGATCTGCCCGGCATCCACCGCCGGGAAGAAGTCCCAGCCCACGAACCAGGCGGCCATGCCGGAACTGGCGACCAGGATCAGGAAGGCGGTGAAGACCGTGCGCGGCTGACGCAGGGTCCATCCCAGGGCATGCAGATAGCGTTGGCGCAGCCGCTCGAAGGCCGCTTCGAAGCGCCGGTGCAGGCGGCCGCCATGCTCGGGCTCACCCTCGTGTTCGTGGCCGCGCAGGATGTAGCGCGACATCACTGGCACCAGCGTGCGCGCCAGGAAGTACGACGTGACCACGGCGAACACGACGGCCAGCGCCATCGGCACGAACAGGTATTTCGGGGCGCCGGTGAGCAGCAGCACGGGCAGGAATACGATGCAGATGGCGAGCATCGACACGAATGCCGGCGTGACGATCTGGCGCGAGCCGTCCAGGATGGCATTGCGCAGATTCTTGCCCATCGCCACGTGGCGGTGGATGTTCTCGATCGTCACCGTGGCATCGTCGACCAGGATGCCCACTGCCAGCGCCAGCCCGCCCAGCGTCATCAGATTCAGCGAGTGCCCCAGTGCGGCCAGCAGCACGATGGACATCAGGATCGCGAGCGGAATTGCCGTGATCACGATCACCGTGCTGCGCCAGCTGCCGAGAAAGAGCAGCACCAGCAGGCCGGTCAGTGTCGCCGCGATCAGCCCTTCGGTCACGACCGCGTGCATGGCGTTGACCACGAACACCGACTGGTCGAACAGGAACGACATCCTCAGCCCGTCCGGCAACTCCACGTTGCCCAGGCGTTCGCGCACCTGGCGGATGATGTCCAGCGTGGAGGCGCCGCTGCTCTTGAGAACCGTGATGAGGCTGGACTTGCGGCCGTCGTGGCGTACCAGACTGGTCTGCTCGTTGTAGCCGTCGCGCACCGTGGCTACATCGCGGATGTAGACCATGGTGCCGTTGACGACCTTGAGCGGCAGATCGCCGATCAGGTCGATCTTGTCGGGCGAGTTGTTGATGCCCAGGATGTACTCCCGCTCACCGATCTGCGTCGAACCGGTGGGAAGGTTCACGTTCTGACGATTGAGCGCCTCGTTCACCTCGCGTGCCGAGATGCCGCGCGCGTGCATGCGCTCGGGGTCGAGGTCGATCATGATCAGGCGCGGGCGTCCGCCGTAGGGCAGGGGGACGGTGGCGCCGGGCACCGGCACCACCTCGTTGCGCACGATCCACAGTCCCTTGTCGTAGAGCTCCTGCTCGGACAGCGTGTCGCTGCCCAGTGCGATCTGCAGGATCGGGACGCTGGAGGCGTCGTACTGGACGATCTGGGGCGGCGTCATGCCCGGCGGCATGCGCCGGATGATGGTCTGCGAGGTGGCGGTGATCTGGGACACCGCCTGGTCGATCCGCACGTTGGGCTGGAAATAGATGCGGATGACGTTCTTGCCGTAGATCGTGTGCGATTCGATCCGCTTGACGTTGCTGACCGTGGTGTTGATCTGCTGTTCCGAGAAGATGGTGACCTGCTTCTCGAAGGCGTCGGCAGGGATGCCGACGTACTGCCAGATCAGCGTGACGATGGGCTCGGTGATCTCGGGGAAGACGTCCTTGGGCATGCGCACGATCGCGATGATGCCCAGCAGCAGGATCGCGAAGACGAGGACCACGAAGGTATAGGGGGCCCGCAAGGCGAGCCGCACCATCCACATGTGGGGATTCCTTCAGTTGCAGTTTTATTGCGAACAGGTTACAACATCGATGTGACGAAACACAAAACATATATGCAAGCTGCTGATTGATTGGATTTAAGCCCAGACGGCGGAGGGCAAGAAGAATGGATGTACGGGGTGAACTGGCTCGGGTCGGCTGGCTGCTGACATCTCCCGAGCGTGGCGCGTCGCGCGCCAGATTGTGGCTGGCCGCCGGTGTGGCCTTCCTCTCGGCGCTGTTTGCCGTGGGCCTGTGGCCGCGCTGGGAGGCCGTCCGCGCGGCGCAGGCGGATACCCCTGCCCAGTCCGTGCAGACGGTGGTGTACGTGCATGCGGAACCGGGGAAGGGCAAGCACGAGTTGAGTCTCCCGGCCAACGTGCGCGCCTTCCAGGAGGCGATGCTGTACGCACGCACCAACGGCTATCTCAAGCGCTGGTTGGTGGATATCGGCGACGGCGTGCGCGCCGGCCAGCTTCTGGCCGAGATCGAGGTGCCCGAGGCAGATCGCGAACTGGACGAGGCGCGTGCGCGCGTGCAGCAGGTGAGCGCGCATCTCGATCTGGCGCGCATCACCGCTGAACGCTACCGTGACGCGAGCAGGGACGAAGCGGTATCGCCCCAGGAACTGGACGAGAAGCTCGGCGCCGAGCGCGTGCGCCAGGCCGATCTCGCGGCGGCGAAGGCCCAGGTGCAGCGCCTGGAGCACATGCGCGCCTACCAGCGCGTGACGGCTCCGTTCCCGGGGACCATCGTGGCGCGCAACGTCGAGATCGGCACTCTGGTGCAGGCCGGCAGTGCGGCGGCGAATGGCTGGCTGTTCAAGCTGTCCCAGACCGACCGCATGCGCGTCCAGGTCAACGTGCCGCAGAACTACGCGCACCTGGTCAAGCCCGGGATGGAGGCCGAACTGCGCGTGCGCGAACTCGGAACGGACGCGTTTCCGGCCAAGGTCGAACGCACGGCGGGTGCGTTCGACCATGCCACGCGCACTCTCTTGGTGGAACTGCTGGTGCCCAACCCCCAGCGCAGACTCCTTCCCGGCATGTACGGGCAGGTGCAGTTTCACGTCGTCGATCCGCACCCCAACGTGGTGATTCCGGTGACCGCTCTGATCGTGAGCGGCGACGGACTGCAGGTCGCGGTTCTGGACGCAAGGGACGCCGTGCGGCTCAGGAAGGTCAAGGTGCTGCGCGACCTGGGCAGGGAAGTCGAGGTCAGCGAGGGACTGGCGGTGAAGGAGCGCGTGATCAATAACCCGCGCGACACGCTCCAGGCAGGCCAGCAAGTGCGGGCCGTGCTGCAGGAGAAGCCCGCCGACAGGAAGGACACGCCCAAGGCCGGCGTCAAGCCGGCCGACAAGGCCAAGACATGATCCGCTCGCGCGCGGCCGCCGTAGTCGGGATCGCGGTGCTCCTCGGCGCCTGCGCCGCGGCGGGACCGGACTACAGGCGCCCCGAGGTCGGCCTGCCGCAGGCGTTCAAGGAAGCCGGTCCCTGGCGCCAGGCAGATCCGCGTGACGACATCGCCCGCGGCGCCTGGTGGGAGGCATTCCGCGATCCCGTGCTGAACGCACTGCAGGCGCGGGCGCAGGCTGGCAATCTGCGGCTGCAGGCCGCGGCGGCGCGCGTGCAGCAGGCGCGCGCCCTGAGCGGCCTGGCCGATGCGGGTGCCCTGCCGGTGGTGGAACTCGCACCGGACGCCGCCCGCTATCGGGTGTCGGAGAATCGCCCGGATCAGCCTAGCAAGGTACCGGGGAACGAAGCCTACACCACCGATCGCTTCCGGCTGCCGCTGTACGCCAGCTACGAAGTGGACCTGTGGGGCAGGATCGCGCGCCTGCGTGAAGGTGCGCAGGCACGGCTGGAGGCGAGCCAGGCGGCATACCACACCGTCCTGCTCACCCTCCAGGGCGAAGTGGCGCAGACCTATTTCTCCGTGCGTGCGATGGAGGACGAGGCCCGCATCCTCGCGGACAACTTGGAAGCCCGGCGCCGGTCCCACGCCATCGTCGATGCGCGCCGCCGCAGCGGCCTGGCCACCGAGTTCGACGTGTTGCGGGTCGAGACCGAACTGTCATTGACGCAGAGTGAGCTGCAGGCTGCCCGACGCCGGCGCACCGAACTCGAGCACGCACTCGCCGTACTAATGGGGGAAGCTCCGGAGGCGTTCAGACTCGAGGATGCACCGGCGAAGGCGGCGCTGCCGGTCGTGCCCTTCGGCTTGCCGTCCGATCTGCTGGAGCGGCGGCCGGACGTGGCGGAGGCCGAGCGGCTGCTCGCCGCGCGCAACGCGGACATCGGGGTCGCGAACGCGGCCTTCTTCCCCTCCATCAGGCTGACCGGATCGGTCGGATTCGAGAGCGCCGACCTGTCCGACCTGCTGCGCGCCGACAGCTTCATCTGGGGGGTGGCGGGCGGGCTGGTGCAGCCCCTGTTCGACGGCGGACGGCTGCGTGCCAACCGGGATCGCGTCGAGGCTGCGTGGCAGGAGAACCTCGCCGGATACCGGGAGCGGCTGCTGGTCGCATTCCGCGAAGTCGACGATGCGCTCGCGGCGCTGCGCTATCTCGATGCACAGCATGAGGCGCTGTCGCGCGCCAGCGCAGGTGCGCGCCGCGCCGAGCAGCTCGCACAGGCGCGCTATCGCGCTGGCCTGGTCACCGTTCTCGAAGTCGTCGACGCGCAACGCAGCCGCCTGCAGGCCGAGCGCCAGTACAATGCGGTGTGGAACCAGCAGTTGCTGGCGAGCGTCGCGCTGGTCAAGGCGCTCGGAGGTGGGTGGGAGGCGCGCGCACAGGAGACCCGGGCCGTGCACGCCGCCGCCAGGTAGGACTGGCAGAACCAAGGAGCGGTGACATGAAGAGCATGCAGCTGGCAGCCGTGACGGCCATCGTGATCGCCTCGGCTGGTTGCGCGGCCAACCGGGTTCAGGGGCACACTGCGGAAGAGGTCAAGGGTCACTGCGCCGAGCGCATGGCGAGCAGCAGCATCGATCCGATCCGCGAGAAGCTGCTGGTTCCCCTGACCATCGGACAATCTCAGCCGATCGAGATGCTCGCCAATCGCACGTTCCCCGCAACGGACGAGGAGCGCAAGGCGATACTCGCGCTCGCGGAGGCGCACACCGAGTGCAACAGATTCGCACGCGAGCGTCTGGGGCCCCCTCCCAGCTACCGTGCCTCCAGCCAGGACCGCGTGACCGCCGCGCTGTCCGATCTGTACGCGGGCGATATCACCTACGGCGAGTTCGCCAGGAGCATGCTGTTCATCGGTGCACGCGATCAGACTGCACGCGAGGACATCGAACAGGCCATCCGTTCGCGCGAACGCTGGGCGGAGATCGACGCCGCCAATTGAGCGATGGCGGCATGGCCTCCCGGCCTCCGCCAGTCCTCGCCGGTTGTCGTTTGCCGGTTTCTGCCCGCAGGCACACCCCCGGCCCTTGACAGTCATGCGCTAGTTTTAAGAAGATACGCCACCGTTGTATTGAGAACGATATAACGCAGCCAGGCATCCGAGGAGACGATATTGGGCGGACAGGAACACGCAAGGCGATTGCGGCATCCGGTTGCCGCGTTGGCGCTGGCCGCCCTTGCCGCACCGTCGAGCGCGGGAGCGCAGGACACGGAGGAGCGCATACGGCGCCTGGAGGAACAGCTGCAGGCAATCACGCAGGAGTTGCACGAATTGAAGGCGGGACTCGCGCAGCCGCCATCGGTGCGGCAGGCGGCCGAGGCTGCGCCGGCAGAGGCACGGGCGGCCAGCGCACGCGCCGAGGCGGCCGCGGCTCGCATGGATGCCACCGCGCTCGACGAGCGGGTCCAGACTCTGGAACAGCGCCTGGATCAGCAGGGCATCCGCGCGCAGCTGGCCGACGGCCTGATCCTCGAGGATCCCGGGCAGCGATGGCGACTGCGCATGACCGGCCGGGCACTGGGCGATTACCGTTCGTTCTCTCCCGACGTGGTGGCGGCGGACACCTTCAGCATCCGCCAGGCCCGCCTGGGCGTGAACCTCCAGGTTCTGCGCGACTGGTCCATCTATGTCGAGGGCGAATACGCCAGCACCGCGATCAGCCAGAACGCCTTTCTCACCAACGCGTACGTGGACTGGCAGGTGATGGGGCAGCAGCTGACGCTCCGGCTGGGTCAGTTCAAGCCTCAGTTCGGTTTGGAGCACACGGATCGGGTGCCCTTCTTCGATTTCACCGAACGCGCGCTTCCGGCAGGTCTGATCCAGAACTTTCTCTTCGATCGCGGCCTGATGGCCTTCGGCTCCCCGCTGCCCGGCTTCTACTACGGCGTGAGCGTGACCAACGGCACCGGCCAGAACATCGACGAGCGCCAGACCGATTCGACCGAAACGACACAGGACGGGAAGGACTTCACGGCCCGCTTCGCGTGGAATCTGGCACAGTCGATGGCGTGGCAGGATTCCATCGTCCACGCAGGCGTGTCGTACAGGCGCGGCACGCAGGCCAACTCCACCTCCAACCCGTACTTCGCCGCATCGCTCACCACCGAGGGGCGTGGCGTCACCTTCTTCGCGCCGCAGGCGTTCAACTCCAGCAACGGAACTTCTCAGGTGGGCTCGATCGATCGGCGGCTGCAGGGAGCGGAGGCCATCCTGGCGCACGGCCCGGTCAAGCTCGCCGGCGAGTACATCACCGCCCGCTACTCGGGTGATCGCTCGGCCGCGCCGCTGGGCGAGTTCGAGCGCGACATCTCCGGCTACTACCTGAGTGCCATGTGGCTGATCACCGGCGAGCATTACGCCGACGCGTACAAGGGGTCGTTCGTTCAGCGCATCAGGCCGCGCAACGCCTTCTCGTGGAAGGACGGCACCTGGGGAGCGTGGGAGATCGGCCTGCGCTACAGCAGCATCGACGCATCCGATTTCAAGGCATCGAATGCCCCCTTCACCGGACGCCCCGGCACTTCGGCTACTGCCCTGGTCACCAGCCAGTCCACGGGTGCACAGGCCTACACGTTCGGCCTGAAGTGGATGCCCAATTCGTACGTACGTCTGATGTTCGACTACATCCGCACCGAGTTCGACGATGACATCGTGATTGCCGGCAGATCGACCGGTCACGAGAACGCGGTAAATGTCCGCGCACAGTTCGACTTCTTCTGAAGGTGATCATGCGATCCTTTGCTGCCGGAGTCCTGCTTTGCGGCCTGCTGCTGTCGGCATTGCCCTCGCGCGCGGCCGACCTGACCGTATCTGCCGCCGCCAGCCTGACCAACGCCTTCGGCGAGATCGGCAGGCTCTACGAGCAGGTCAATCCGGGATCGAAGGTGCTGTTCAACTTCGGCGCTTCCGGTTCGCTCCTGCAGCAGATCGCCCGCGGCGCACCGGTGGACGTGTTCGCGACGGCGGACCTGGAGACCATGGACCGGGCACAGAAGCAGAACCTCATCGCGCGGGACACGCGCTCGAACTTCGCGGCGAACAGGCTGGTGCTGGTGGTGCCGCAGGATGCGAAGGCACATGTGGCGGCGCTGGCGGATCTGTCCGGTCCCGGGGTCGCGCGCATCGCCCTGGGCAACCCGGAGAGCGTGCCCGCGGGGCGATACGCCAGAGAGGTACTGGAGTCGGCCGGTCTGTGGGAATCCCTGAAGGACAAGTACGTCTTCGGACAGAACGTGAGGCAGGTGCTGGACTACGTTGCACGAGGCGAGGTCGATGCCGCGATGGTGTATTCGACCGATTCCAGGGCGATGAAAGGTCGGGTCGACGTGGTCGTCGAACTGGCGACCATGACGGCGATCCTCTATCCCATCGCGGCAGTCAAGGGCGGCGGCAACGAGAAGTCGGCGCGCAGGTTCATCGATCTGGTGCGCTCCGAGCAGGGACAGGCAGTGCTGTCCAGATACGGTTTCAAGGCGCCTTGAACGCACGGCGGAAGCGGACACATGCGCTACGGACCGCGATCGAGTTCGTGTAGCATTGCCACCCGCCATGCTCGGCTCCGCCGTGGTTCCATTGCTGCTGACGCTCAAGGTCGCGGGCTTCGCGACCCTGCTCGCGCTCGTCATGGGGGTGGCGGTTGCCTTCGTACTGGCGCGCCACGACTTCCCGGGACGGGATCTGCTGGATGCGGTCTGCACCCTTCCGCTGGTGATGCCGCCAACGGTGCTCGGTTACTACCTCGTCGTGCTGATCGGACGACGCGGCTGGATCGGCGAATGGTTGTGGGAGACCTTCGGCATCACGCTGATGTTCACCTGGCAGGGCGCGGTGTTTGCCGCGGCAATCGTGGCCTTTCCGCTGGTGTTCAAGGCGGCGCGCGCCGCCTTCGAGGGTGTGGATCGCCAGCTGGAGAGCGCGGCACGCACCCTTGGTGTCTCGGAGTGGGGGGTCTTCTTCCGCGTGACCTTCCCGCTTGCCTGGCGTGGTGTGCTGGCCGGGACCATGCTGGCGTTCGCACGCGCGATGGGCGAGTTCGGCGCGACGCTGATGGTAGCCGGCAACATTCCCGGCAGGACGCAGACGCTCTCTCTGGCGGTGTACGACGCCGTCCAGGCCGGCCACGACGATCTCGCCAACTTCCTCGTGCTGCTCACTTCGGTGGTGTGCGTGGCGATCCTGTTCGGATCGGGCAAGCTCCTCAAGCCACGCTACTGATTCGCTTATGAAGCTGCGCGTCGACATCCGCAAGACGCTGCGTGCACGCGATCGCGCGTTCATGCTGGAGGCGCGCTTCACCACCGAGGACGACCGCGTGGTCGTGTTCGGCGCGTCGGGTTCGGGCAAGAGCGTGACGATGCAGTGCATCGCCGGATTGATCTCCCCCGACGAGGGCATCATCCAGGTCGGAGACCGGGTGCTGTTCGATTCCGGGGCGGGAATCGATCTGCCGCCCCAGGTTCGCCGCGTCGGCTATCTGTTCCAGGATTTTGCCCTGTTTCCGCATCTGAACGTCGAGGACAACGTCGGCTTCGCACTGCGCCGCGGCGCATGCGGCCGGATGGATGCGGTGCAGCGGCAGGCGGTGCACGATCTGCTGCGCCTGTTCGAGATCGAGGGGCTCAGCCGCAACTTCCCGTGGCAGCTGTCCGGGGGACAGCGTCAGCGCGTGGCGCTGGCGCGGGCGCTGATACTCCAGCCGGAGATCATGCTGCTCGACGAACCGCTGTCGGCGCTCGATCCGCTGTTGCGTGGACGCGTACGCGCGGAACTGGTCGCACTCCAGGAGCGCTTCGACGTGCCCATGATGGTGATCACGCACGATCCCGCGGACGTCGAGACGATGGCCGAGACCATCCTGGTATACAGCCACGGCAAGGTAGCCCGGCAGGTGCGCGCGTCGCGGTTCGCGCAGGAGGGGGCGCTTGGCAGAGCGGACATCGGCGGGATCCTGACCGCGGCGTATGTCGACGGCCCCTGAAGTGCGCGTCGGCGCACCGTACCAAGATTTGACGCCTCGATACGAATGGATATCTGTCGTTGCTTTCAGGACGAGGAAGGATCGAAGAAAATGAGGCTCAGCGCGCGCAACCAGCTCAAGGGCGTGATCTGCGAAGTGACCCGCGGCAGCACGACCACCATCGTCAAGATCGAGGTACGCAACCCGGCGATCATCTCCGCGTCGATCACCAACGAGGCGGCGATCGAGCTCGGGTTGCGGCCCGGGCAGGATGCGGTCGCGGTGATCAAGGCATCCGACGTCATCGTCGGCGTCGACTGACCGTACACCCGGCGCCACGCGCCGGATGACCGCCGCCGGCGAGCACGTGCTGCAGGGCGTGCCGGCAATGGCGGCCGCTATAATCGCGCGCATGGATCGATCGTCATGACCGCCGCTGCGTTGGTCGCCATCGGCGTTGGCGCCATGCTCGGCGCATGGCTGCGCTGGCTGCTCGGGCTGCTGCTCAATCCGATATTTCCGGCGGTGCCGCTCGGAACGCTGGCGGCCAACCTGGCCGGCGGCTACGTCATCGGGATCATGGTCGAGCTGCTCGGGCAGCATTCGGCGCTATCGCCCGAGGTGAGACTGTTCGCGGTCACCGGATTCCTCGGCAGCCTCACCACCTTCTCGACGTTCTCCGCGGAGTCCGTCGGATTGCTCTCCCGCGGCGAGTATGGCTGGGCCACGGCGCACATCCTCGTCCATCTGGCCGGCTCGCTGCTGCTCACCGTGCTGGGCATGCACACCGTGCGTCTGTTGCAGGGCTGAGCTCAGACGTCGATTGCCGGTCCGTATATGGCGTCGTTGAGAAGCTCGCGCGCGGCCGCGGTGACCTCGCTTGCCGTCATGCCGATCCAGCCGCCCTGGGCCTGCGCGCGCATGTCCGCGGCACGTCCGTGCAGGTGCACCCCGGTGCGCAGGGCCGCGAGCGGTTCGACGCCCTGGGCCAGCAGGGCGCCGCAGATGCCCGAAAGCACGTCTCCCATCCCGGCACTCGCCAGCCCGGGATTGCCGGTGTCGTTCATCCACCAGTGGCCATCCGGTGCGGCGACCACGGTGCCGGCTCCCTTGAGCGCCACGCCGGCACGATAGCGTTGCGCCAGCGCGACGGCCGCGGCGACGCGATCGTTCTGCACCTCGGCCGTGGTGCAGCCCATGAGACGGGCCGCCTCGGCAGGATGAGGGGTCAGCAGCGTTGCCGCCCTGCGGCTTCGGCATACGTCCCGCAGCACGTCGTGCGCGCCGAGCAGATTCAGCGCGTCCGCATCGAGCAGCAGCGGTAGTTCGCGCTCCAGGGCGAGCGCCACGGCGCTGCGGGCAGGGGGCGACTGACCCAGGCCTGGCCCGAGCACGAGACAGTTCAACTGGCTCATCTCGACGACCTCGCCTGCTTCACGCAGCATCAGTTCGGGCTGATTCGGATCGACGCTCAACTCCTTGCGCAGCAGACCCAGGTAGATGCGTCCTGCGCCCAGCTGCAGCGCGGCACGGCCCGCGAGCAGTGCCGCACCGGTCATTCCTGCCGCACCGCCGACGATGCCTAGGCTGCCGAAACTGCCCTTATGACTGTTACGCGGTCGGGGCGCGAGGACATCGTTCAGGCATGCCATGCCGATCAGCCGTCCTACCGGGAGCTGAAGGGACTGCGCGTCGAGTTCCAGATCGCACACCTCCCACTGGCCCACGTGATCGGGCCCGTCGAGCGTGAGCAGGCCGGGCTTGAGCGCGATGAAGGTGACGGTGAAGGCGGCGCGTACGGCAGTGCCGAGGACGGCACCGGTGTCCGCGGACAATCCGCTGGGGATGTCGAGCGCCAGCACCGGCGCCGGCTGGCCGTTCATCCACTGCACCAGCTCTGCGGCCCGACCTTCCGGCGCACGCGTGAGGCCGATGCCGAACAGCGCATCGACCACCAGGTCGGGGTGGTGCTCGGGAAGCCGGTCCATGAGCGCGCCCCCGGCCGCGATCCAGGCCTCGCAGGCCGCACGCGCGTCCGCCGGGAGTCGATCCGGCTCGCCGATGAAGAGCACGCTGACCCTGTACCAGTCTTGCATCAGGTGACGCGCGAGCACGAAGCCGTCGCCGCCGTTGTTTCCCGGCCCGGCGATGACCAGCACGCTGCGTCCTTGCACGAGCAGGCGCTCGCGTGCGATGCGCGCGGCGGCAAGACCGGCGCGCTCCATCAAGCCGGGACAGGCAGCGGCAGCGATCGCCGACGATTCGATGGCACGAATTCCGGCGCTACGGTAGACGGGCAGGGACGAGAGGGCAGGCATGGGGATCTCCAGTGCCAATGATAGAGATTCCGTATAATTCCGCCTCACCTTCTTCAGACCTCGATGCCTACCATCCTCCGGCTTCCCGGCCGCCGCGCGCTCTCCGATTTCCGTCTAGACAAGCTCCTCCAGTCCGCCCGCGCAGCGCTGCCCTCCCTGCGCAGCGTCGAAACACGCTACTGGCACTTCGTGAAGCTGCGCGAGCCGCTTGCCTCCGATCGGCGCGCCGTGCTCGAGCGTCTGCTCACCTACGGTCCGGCAACCACGGAGGATGACTGCACTCCCTCGCTGGTGGTGGTGCCTCGCCTGGGTACCATATCGCCGTGGTCGTCGAAGGCCACCGACATCGCACATCAGTGCGGACTGGATATGGTCGAACGCATCGAACGCGGGACCGCCTTCACTTTCGTCCTCGACCGGGGCACGGCGCTCGGCGCGCAGGCACGCACGCTGGTTCTGCCGATCGTGCACGATCGGATGACGGAGACGGTGCTGGAACGCGTCGAGGAAGCCGATGCACTGTTCGAGGAGATGACGCCTGGAGCGCTCGCGCACGTGGACGTGCTCGGCGCCGGCAGTGCGGCGCTGGAGCGCGCCAACGTGGAGATGGGGCTGGCACTGTCCGCGGACGAGATCGATTATCTGCTCGCCTACTTCCAGCGCATCGGCCGCAATCCCACGGATGTCGAGCTGATGATGTTCGCGCAGGCCAATTCCGAGCACTGCCGACACAAGATCTTCAATGCGGACTGGCTGGTCGATGGCAGGCCGATGCGGCACTCGCTGTTCGGCATGATTCGCAACACGCACTCTGCACACCCGCACGGCACGCTGGTCGCATACGCCGACAACTCCGCGGTCATCGAGGGTACGACCACGGCGCGCTTCTATCCGCGCACCGACGGCGTGTACCGCTTTGGCGTGGAGCCTGCGCACATCCTGATGAAGGTCGAGACCCACAATCATCCGACCGCCATCGCGCCCTTTCCCGGTGCCGCCACCGGGGCGGGCGGAGAGATCCGCGACGAGGGCGCGACCGGCCGCGGCGCAAAGCCGAAGGCCGGACTGACCGGCTTCACCGTGTCCAATCTGCGCATTCCCGGAGCAGTCCGGCCCTGGGAGGGCGACGACTTCGGAAAGCCGGGGCGCATCGCCTCCGCGCTCGAGATCATGATCGAGGCCCCGATCGGTGGTGCGGCGTTCAACAACGAATTCGGCCGACCCAACCTGCTGGGCTACTTCCGCACCTTCGAGCACAGCGTCGCAGGCGAGCGCCGCGGTTACCACAAGCCGGTCATGATCGCCGGAGGACTGGGCAACATCTCGGCCTCGCAGATCGAGAAGCAGCCGTTGACGCCCGGCACCGCGCTGGTGCAGCTGGGCGGACCTGGCATGCTGATCGGGCTGGGCGGCGGTTCGGCGTCCAGCATGGGTACGGGACAGAACACCGAGGATCTGGATTTCGATTCGGTCCAGCGCGGCAATGCGGAGATCCAGCGGCGCGCACAGGAGGTGATCGACCGCTGCTGGGCGCTGGGCGAGGACAACCCGATCCTGTCCATCCACGATGTCGGCGCAGGCGGTCTGTCCAACGCCTTGCCCGAGCTCGTGCACGGCGGCGGAGTCGGCGGACGCTTCTCGCTGCGCGACATCCCGATCGAGGAGCGCGGCATGTCGCCGTTGCAGATCTGGTGCAACGAGTCGCAGGAACGCTACGTCCTCGCCGTGTGCGCGGATCGGCTCGAGATGTTCGAGGCACTGTGCCGGCGCGAGCGCTGCCCGTTCGCCGTCATCGGACGCGCGACCGCCGAGCACCAGCTGGTGGTCGAGGATCGGTCCACGGGTGCGCACGCGGTGGACATGGATCTGGACGTGCTGCTCGGCAAACCGCCGAGGATGCTGCGCAACGCTCGCCGCCTCGCGCGTGCATTGCCACGGCTCGCGCTCGAGGGCATCGATCTCGCCGAGGCCGTGCAGCGGGTGCTGCGCCTGCCGGCGGTGGCGGACAAGACCTTCCTGATCAGCATCGGCGATCGCACCGTGGGCGGCCTGTGCAGCCGTGACCAGTTCGTCGGCCCCTGGCAGGTGCCGGTCGCCGACGTGGCCGTGACGCTGGCCGGGTTCCGCACCGAGCGCGGCGAAGCGATGGCGATGGGAGAACGCACGCCCCTGGCGCTGATCGACGGCCCTGCATCGGGGCGCATGGCGGTAGGCGAGGCAATCACCAACATCGCGGCCGCGCCCATCGCGCGAATCGGAGACATCAAGCTGTCGGCGAACTGGATGGCCCCTGCAGGCCATCCCGGAGAGGACGCGGTCCTGTTCGATACGGTCCGTGCCGTGGGCATGGAGCTGTGCCCGGAACTGGGGATCAGCATCCCGGTGGGCAAGGATTCCATGTCGATGAAGACCTCGTGGTCGCAGGGCAGCGAGCGGCGCGAGGTGGTGGCGCCGCTCTCGCTGATCGTATCGGCCTTCGCCCCCTGCGAGGGCGCGCGGCGCACGCTCACACCGCAACTGGCAGCAGAGGAGGACAGCGTACTGCTCCTGCTCGACCTGGGCGGCGGGCGTAACCGCCTTGGCGGATCCGCGCTGGCCCAGGTGTTCGCGCAACTGGGCGACGAGGCCCCGGACGTGGAAGAGCCGGTCGCATTGCGGGCATTCTTCGATACCGTGCAGGCGCTCAACCGGGCAGACGTGCTGCTCGCATATCACGACCGCTCTGACGGCGGCCTGCTGGTGACGCTGTGCGAGATGATGTTTGCCGGCCGGGTGGGCGTGACAGTGGACGCCGATGCCTTGCCGGGCGTGTTCGGTGCTTCCTGCACGTCCCTGCTCGCAGCCCTGTTCACCGAGGAATTGGGCGCGGTGCTGCAGGTGCGGCGCCGCGACGCGGCCAGGGCCACTGCCGCATTCGCGGCAGCGGGGCTGTCCCACGCATGTCACGCCATCGGTGCGCCGAACCGCCTCGGGCGCCTCGTCCTGAGGCAGGGAACGCGTGCGCTGTACGAGCAGTCCGGCCACCTGCTGCAGCGGGCCTGGGCCGAGACCACCTGGCACCTGCAGCGCCTGCGCGACAACCCCCAGTGCGCACAGGAGGAGTTCGACCGCCTGCTGGACGTGGCCGATCCGGGACTGCACGCGCACCTGACCTTCGACATCGCCCAGGACATCGCTGCGCCCTACATCACCCGGGGAGCGCAGCCGCGCATCGCCGTCCTGCGCGAGCAGGGCGTCAACGGCCAGATCGAAATGGCAGCCGCCTTCGACCGCGCCGGCTTCCAGGCGGTGGACGTGCACATGAGCGATGTCATCGCGCGAGGCGCCACGCTGGAGCGCTTCCACGGCTTTGTCGCCTGTGGCGGATTCTCCTACGGCGACGTACTGGGAGCCGGGGAGGGTTGGGCCAAGTCCATTCTGTTCAATGCTCGCGCGCGCGATCAGTTCGAGGCGTTCTTCGCGCGCAGCGATTCCTTCGCCCTCGGGGTGTGCAACGGCTGCCAGATGATGAGCAACCTGCGCGAACTGATCCCGGGCACCGAGGCATGGCCGCATTTCGTGCGCAATCGCTCGGAGCAGTTCGAGGCGCGCCTTGCCATGGTGGAAGTGACGCAGAGCCCGTCGCTGTTCTTCTCCGGGATGGCGGGCAGCAGGATGCCGATCGCCACGGCACACGGCGAGGGCTTCGCCGAATTCGCCAGCGGCCGGCAGCTGGCACAGGCACGCGCGCTCGTGACGTTGCGATACGTGGACAATCGAGGCTTCCCCACCAGCGCCTATCCGGCGAATCCCAATGGCTCACCGGAAGGAATCACCGGTCTGACCACCCCGGATGGGCGCTTCACTATCCTGATGCCGCACCCGGAACGCGTGTTCCGCACCGTCCAGAATTCCTGGCATCCGGCACAGTGGGGCGAGGACGCGCCGTGGATGCGCATGTTCAGGAACGCACGGGCCTGGCTAGGCTGATCAAGAAAAAGGGGCGCACGCAGCGCCCCTTGCCGATTCAGGAGAGCCTGACAGCTACGGCTACGGCCTATTCGATCTTCGCACCCTCGCGCAGCTTCGCGATCGCGCCGTCGCGCTTCTGCGTGAGCATCTGCTGATACAGGCGCTCCTTGACGTCCTCGAAGGCGGGGAACTGCACGTCGCGCACGTCGTCCATCATGATGACGTGGTAGCCGTACTGGGTCTTGACCAGCTGCCTGGTGTACTCCCCCTTCTTGAGCGTCGGCAGCACATCGCCGAACTCCTTCACGAAATTGGTGCCGTCGCTCCAGTCCAGCGCACCGCCGTCGTCCTTCGATCCGCTGTCTTCGGAGCGCTTCTTTGCAACCGCGGCGAAGTTCTTGCCCTTGGCCTTGTTGATCTCGGCGAGCGCGGCCTTGGCCTGCTTCTCGTTCTTGATCAGGACGTGGCGCGCCTTGAATTCCTTGCCCGGGGAATTGGCCAGCTGCTCCGTCTTGACGCGCTCGTACTCGGCCTTCATCTCGTCGTCCGTGATCGGATTCTCCTTGATGAAGTCGTCGAAGTAGGCGCGGATCAGGAACTCCTGCTTCGCCATCTCCATCTGGGTGAGGTACTCGGGATTGCTGTCCAGACCCTTCTTGATGGCTTCCTGGGACAGGATCTCGCGCATGATCAGCGCGTCCTTGACGTTCTTGCGCAGCGCCTCGTCGTCCTTCTGGCCCTGCGCGACCTGCGCCTTCACCACGTACTCCAGCCGCGCCTGGGAGATGGGGATGCCATTGACGATGGCGATATTGCTTTCCTCCGCCTTGGCAGCGGTGAAGGCGAGCAGCCCGGCCAGGACAAGGGCTGCCGCCGACGCGGTCTTGATCGAATGCATGACTTTTCCTTGGTGGTGATGATGTTGCGGTGAGATTGATGGGATTGGACGGCGCTACGCGTGAAATGCCTTGTCGAACTCGTCCACCGTATAGGCCTTGATGGCGAGCGCGTGAATGTTCCGATGCATCAGATCTGCCACCGCCTGGTACACCATGCGATGGCGCGCCACGGCGGCCTTGCAGAGGAAGTCATCCGAGACGATCAGCAGCTGATAGTGCCCGCCGCCCCCGCGGGCGCCCTCGTGCCCGACGTGCTCGCCGCTCTCGTCGTAGATCTCCACGCGCTCGGGCCGGAGCGCCTGAAGGCGTTCCCGCATCAACGCGACCGTACTGTCCTCGTTGACCATCATGCGTTGCACGTCGTGTGCGCCGTGACGGGCGCCGTCACTTCCTCTCATCGACATGTCGCGACAGGAAAAATCCCTGCGCGAGAACGAAAACGAGCATCAGTCCCAGCCCGCCGAACATCTTGAAGCTGACCCAGGTCTCTTCCGAGAAGTTGAAGGCGACGTACAGGTTGAGGATGCCCATGAGCACGAAGAATCCGACCCAGCTGAGGTTGAGCCTCTGCCAGACCGGGTCGGGAAGCGAGATCTGCTGCCCCATCATGGCGCGCATGAGGTTCCTGCCGAACAAGAGGTCGGCACCCAGCAGGACCGCGGCGAAAGCCCAGTATAGCACCGTGGGTTTCCACATGATGAAGGTCGGATCGCGCAGCAGGATGGTCGCACCGCCCATCACCGCGATGATCGCGAGGCTGATCCAGAGCATCTTGTCGACCTTCTTGCCCCGCCCCAGCAGCCATCCGACCTGTCCGAAGGTCGCGAGGATGGCAACCAGCGTAGCCACTAGGATGGGGGCCTGGGAGGCGAGCACGTGGTCGTCCGCACCGATGCTGCCGAGCAGCCCGCCGATGAGCGCGGTGGCACTCTCCGGCATGCGCTTGGCTGCCCCGTAGGACAGGAAGAAGAGCAGCACCGGGAACAGGTCGAACAGCAATTTCATGCGTTTACCGTGCTCGAAAGAGTCCCTCGTGAGACCTGTCGGACTCCCCGACGGTCGACGGCGGGCGGATTATGACCGCTCGTCCCGAGGCTGTCCAACCGCCCGCGCACGGCGGAGGATGCTCTGCGGCCGGGTGGTAACATCCGACACTGCCTGCATAACCGCGAAGGGGGAAACCGCCATGCCCATGGTCAAGATGGTCGATGACGCGAGCGCGTCGCCTGCTGCCAAGGAGGTGTTCGACGATATCCGGGGGAGCCGCAACACCGACTACGTGAACAACATCTGGCGCACGCTGGCTGTGCACCCGCCGATGCTCAAGCGCTTCTGGAACTACATGAAGGAGGTGATGATCGAGGAATCCCGCCTGGATTCCCTGACCAAGGAGTACATCTATCTCGCGGTGAGCATGACCAACAACTGCGAGTACTGTATACATACTCACATCGCGGCCGCGCGCAAGAAGGGCATGGACGACGAGATGCTGGCTGAACTGGTGGAGATCGTGGCACTCGCCAATGCCGGCAACCGGCTCACGCAGGGATTGCAGGTCGAGGTCGATGAGCGGTTCAAGCCCAGATTCGACTGACGCGATGGAGTTCGGGAACGTCATCCGCGCGCGGTTCAGCGCGCGCGCATTCAAGGCCGAGCAAGTGCCCGAGCCGGTTCTGGCCCGGATACTGGATCTGGCCCAGTGCACGCCTTCCTGGTGCAACACGCAGCCATGGGAACTGGTGATCACGCGCGGCCGGGCGACCGAGCGCTTGCGCGAGGCCCTGTACGCGCATGCCCGGTCGGGTGCGGCCCCGGCACCCGACTTCCCGTTTCCGGCGGCCTACGAGGGTATCTATCGGGATCGCCGCAAGGTGTGCGGCGTGCAGCTGTATCAGTCCCTGGGGATCGGCAAGGACGATCGTGCCGCCGCCGCCGAGCAGTCGCTGGAGAACTTCCGCTGCTTCGGTGCGCCGCACGCGGCCATCCTCACCACCGAGGAAAAACTTGGACCCTACGGGCTGCTCGACTGCGGCCTGTACCTGCAGAGCTTCATGCTGGCCGCGGTCGATGCGGGTGTGGACTGCATCGCTCAGGCGGCGCTCGCGTCGTACGCGCCGTTCCTGCGCGAGTACTTCTCCATCCCGACGCACCGGCGCATCGTGTGCGGCCTCTCCTTCGGCTACGCCGAGCGCTCGGCGGCCATCAACGGCTACCGTACCGAGCGTGCCGGCGTCGACCAGTCGGTCCGCTTCGTCGACATCTGATCCTCGCGCCGGGCGGGAACAGCGGCTGCTGTCTCCTCTGGGCGGGCAGGGCGTGCATGCGCAACGTCCCGAGGCTCCGCAAGGAGGCGATCATGCAATCAGCAGCATGCCCCGGCAGGCGCTTCGCGAACCTGCTCCTGCCCTGGCTCCTGGTTCTCCTCGGGCTGCTGGTGCAGTCCGCCCATGCGCAGTCCACGGACGAGCCGCTGATCCTGGTCGCGGTGCCGCAGCTCGGCGGCTTCTATCACCACAGCGTGGTGGTGGCGGTGCCGATCGAAGGCAAGCGCCACGTCGGATTCATCATCAACCGGCCCACGGAAGTGTCGATGGGCAGACTGTTTCCCGGACACGACGCTTCGCGCAAGGTGAGCAGCCCGATCTTTCTCGGCGGCCCGGAAATGGTGAACTCCGTATTCGCCATGCTCAAGGCCGATGACAGCCCCGGAGGCAAGAGCTTTGCCGTGATGCCTGGCGTGCAGGTGGTGGCGGAGGCCAGGTCCATAGACCGGATCATCGAGCAGACGCCCGACGCAGCCCGCTACTACGCGGGATTCGTCGCCTGGCAACCCGGCGAACTCGAGCTGGAACTCGAGCGCGGGTTCTGGTTCACCATGCCGGCACAGGCCGATCTGATGTTCCGGCACGACGTCGGCAGCATGTGGCAGGAACTGCTCGAACGCAGCAGGCGGGTGCGCACGCAGCTGCCGGGGTCGGACAGCTGGGAACGGGCACCCGGGATAGCGTAGCCAGGGCGGGCCAGACCGGCTCGAAGGAAGGGCGGCCGAGGCCGCCCTCTTCGTTGCGACGACCAGTTAAGTCCGGGGCCTAGGCCGCTTTCAGGATGTCGCGCAGCACGTAGGGCAGGATCCCGCCGTGCTTGTAGTAGTCCACCTCGATGGCGGTGTCGATGCGCGACTTCACCCTCACCTCGCGCACCGAGCCGTCGGCACGCCTGATCGACAGCGTCAGTTCCTGCTGCGGACGAATGTCCTCCAGACCGAGGATGTCGATCACCTCGTCTCCCTCCAGGCCGAGCGTCTGGGCGCTGTCCTCGCCCAGGAACTGCAGCGGGAGCACACCCATTCCGACCAGGTTGGAGCGGTGGATGCGCTCGAAGCTGCGCGCCACCACGGCCTTCACGCCCAGCAGCCGGGTACCCTTGGCGGCCCAGTCACGCGAGGAACCGGTGCCGTACTCCTCGCCGCCGAACACGATGGTGGGCACGCCCTGGTCGATGTACTTCATCGCCGCATCGTAGATCGACATCGACTCGCCCGAAGGCCGATGGATGGTCAGGCCGCCTTCGACGCGGCTGCAATCGGCTCTGGGCGGGAGCATGAGATTCTTGATGCGCACGTTGGCGAACGTGCCCCGCATCATGACCTCGTGATTGCCGCGGCGCGCGCCGTAGCTGTTGAAGTCGGCCTTCACCACGCCGTTGCCGATGAGGTACTTCCCGGCAGGCGAGGTGTCCTTGATCGAGCCGGCGGGGCTGATGTGGTCGGTGGTGACCGAATCGCCGAAGATGCCGAGGATGCGCGCACCGCTGATGGCACCGACCTGGCCTGGCTGCATGGCGAACTGCTCGAAGAACGGCGGCTCCGCGATGTAGGTGGACTTCGGCCAGTCGTACACCTGACCCGACGCGGACGGGACGTCCTTCCACAGCTGGTTGTCCTCGCCCAGTGCGCTGTAGAGGCTGCGGAAGGTCTTCGGGTCCATCGCATACTTCAGGCAGTCGTACACTTCCTGGCTGCTCGGCCAGATGTCGCCGATCCAGACGTCCTTGCCGTCCTTGCCCTTGCCGAGCGGTTCCGACATGAGGTCCGTAAGCACCGTTCCGGCGATCGCGTAGGCCACCACCAGCGGCGGCGAAGCCAGGAAGTTCGCCCGCAGGTTCGGGTGTATGCGTGCTTCGAAGTTGCGGTTGCCCGACAGCACGGCGGCGCATACCAGGTCGTTCTGCACGATCGCCTCTTCGATCGGCTCGGCCAGCGGGCCGGCATTGCCGATACAGGTGGTGCAGCCGTAGCCGGCGAGGTAGAAGCCGAGTTTCTCGAGATAGGGCAGCAGCCCCGCCTTGCGCAGGTATTCGCTCACCACGCGCGAGCCGGGCGCGAGCGAGGTCTTGACGTGAGGCTTCACGCTCAGCCCCTTCTCGACCGCCTTCTTCGCGAGCAGGCCGGCGCCGAGCAGGACGCTGGGATTCGAGGTGTTGGTGCAGGACGTGATGGCTGCGATCAGCACGTCGCCGGAGCCGATGTCGATCCCGTCGCGCGTCTCGAAGCGTGCGCCCAGATCCTGCGGCTTCTTCGCGAATCCGTTCTCGGCCACCGGCCGCGAGAACAGGTCGGCGAAAGTGGACTTGACCTTACCGATATCGATGCGGTCCTGAGGCCGCTTCGGACCGGCCAGTGAAGGCGCGACCTTGGACAGATCGAGTCCCAGCACCTGGCTGTAGTCGATCTGGCCCGCGCGCGGAATGCCGTACAGCTTCTGCGCCTTGAAGTACGCGGCCAGCGCGTCGACTTCGTCCTTGGTGCGGCCGGTGCCCTTGAAGTACTCGATGGTCACGTCGTCGACCGGGAAGAACCCCATGGTCGCGCCGTACTCGGGAGCCATGTTGGCGATCGTCGCGCGATCGGGCAGTGCCAGATTCTCCACGCCTTCGCCGAAGAATTCCACGAACTTGCCGACGACCTTGGCTTTGCGCAGCATCTCGGTGATGGTCAGCACCAGGTCGGTGGCGGTGACGCCACCGCGCAGCTTACCCGTGAGATTCACCCCGACCACGTCAGGAGTGAGGAAGTACACGGGCTGGCCGAGCATGCCGGCTTCCGCCTCGATGCCGCCCACGCCCCAGCCGACCACGCCGATGCCGTTGATCATGGTGGTGTGGCTGTCGGTCCCGACCAGGGTGTCCGGATAGAAGACGCCGGCCTTGTGGTGGACGCCGCGTGCCAGGTATTCCAGGTTTACCTGATGCACGATGCCGATGCCCGGCGGCACGACCTTGAAGGTGTCGAAGGCCTGCATGCCCCACTTCATGAACTGATAGCGCTCCTCGTTGCGCTCGAACTCCAGCTTCATGTTCAGGTCGAGGGCATCCTTGCTACCGTAATGGTCGATCTGGACCGAGTGGTCCACCACCAGGTCGACCGGCACCAGCGGCTCGATCACCTTCGGATTCCTGCCAACTCTCTGCGCGACGCCGCGCATCGCGGCGAGGTCGGCCAGCAGCGGCACCCCGGTGAAATCCTGCAGCACGATGCGGGCAACGACGAAGGGAATCTCGTCCACACGCTGCGCATTCGGCTTCCATGCCGCGAGCTGGCGCACGTGCTCTTCGGTGATCTTCTTGCCGTCGCAGTTGCGCAGGACGGACTCGAGCACGATGCGGATGGAGACGGGGAGGCGCGAGATGCTGCCGATGCCGGCTTGCTCCAGCGCAGGCAGCGAATAGAACTGGCCGGTCCTGCCGGCTCCGATCCTGAACTCTTGCAGCGTGTTGTACAGATTGTGGCTCATGGGCGTCGCTCTGGGTGAAGGGAGAATCCGGCGATTGCTGCAGCGAACGGGCCGGCTAACCCTCTCGGGTGGCCGCGATGGCCGAGACCGCACCCGTATCCGGCTTCTGCTGCTGGCTGGTGTACCGGGCAAGGGCGAAGGCCAGAACCAGGCCTGTAAGACCCACAATCGCGAGCTTGGTCAGCGTGCTCATCTGCAACGTCTCCTGATCGATGGTACTTCGATGACAGTGGTGCGCGCCCGGCCCCGAGGACGGGCCGGGCAGTGTTCCGTGCCTAGATGACGAACATGTCCACGAATTCGTTGACCGGCGTGTCCTCCAGGCGCTGCTGATCCTTGCACAGGGCGAGGATGGCGGCGGTCTGCTTGGCCGCGAAGCGGCGCAGCAGGTTGGTGCGGAACTTCGCTTCGAGAATCGGAATGCCTTCCTGCCGCCGGCGGCGATGGCCGATCGGATACTCGCACACCACCTCGGGCAGGACGGTGCCGTCGTCGAGCGTGACGGTGAGTGCGTTGGCGATCGAGCGCTTCTCCGGATCGTGGTAGTCCCTGGTGAACTGCGGATCCTCCACGCAGGTGATCCTGTCGCGCAGCGCGTCGATGCGCGGATCGGCGGCGACCTCGTCCTCGTAGTCCGCAGCCGTCAGGCGGCCGAAGATCAGCGGCACGGCGACCATGTACTGGATGCAGTGGTCGCGGTCGGCCGGGTTGTTCAGCGGTCCCTTCTTGTCGATGATGCGGATGCAGGCCTCGTGCGTGCGGATCCTGATCGACTTGATGTCGGACGCGCTCTTGCCCATCTTCGCCAGCTGCGCGTGCAGCTGCATCGCGCACTCCACCGCGGTCTGCGAGTGGAACTCGGCGGGGAAGGAGATCTTGAACAGCACGTGCTCCATCACGTAGCTGCCGTAGGGGCGCTGGAACTTGAACGGGTTGCCCTTGAACAGCACGTCGTAGAAGCCCCAGGTCTTGGCGGTGAGCACCGAGGGATAGCCCATCTCGCCCTTCATGGTGATGAGCGCGAGGCGCACCGCGCGGCTGGTGGCATCGCCCGCAGCCCAGCTCTTGCGCGAGCCGGTGTTGGGCGCGTGGCGGTAGGCGCGCAGGCTCTGGCCGTCCACCCACGCCTGCGACACGGCATTGATGACCTCCTCGCGAGAACCGCCCAGCATCCTGGTGACCACCGCGGTACTGGCGAGCTTCACCAGTACGACGTGATCGAGGCCGACGCGATTGAAGCTGTTCTCCAGCGCCATCACGCCCTGGATTTCGTGGGCCTTGATCATTGCCGTGAGCACGTCGCGCATCACCAGGGGCTTCTTGCCGCTGGCGACCGCGTTGCGCGACAGCCAGTCGGCTGTGGCGAGAATGCCGCCCAGATTGTCGGAGGGGTGCCCCCACTCGGCCGCGAGCCAGGTGTCGTTGAAGTCGAGCCAGCGGATCATGGCGCCGATGTTGAACGCGGCCTGCACCGGGTCGAGCTGGAATTGCGTGCCCGGGACCTTGGCGCCGTTGGGCACGACCGTGCCGGGCACGATCGGCCCGAGCAGCTTGGTGCAGGCAGGATAGGACAGCGCCTCGAAGCCGCAGCCGAGCGTGTCCATCAGGCACAGGCGGGCGGTGTTGTAGGCCTCGCTGCTCTTGACGTCGTAATCGAGGACGTAGTCGGCGATGTCGACGATCGGCTGATCGGGATCGGGACGGACGTTGGAGATGTGTGCGGACATTGGATTTATCTTGAGCTAGAGAGTCATTGCCACAGAGGGCACAGAGAACACAGAGAAAGACAGGCGGCGGCCGGAGCCCTCGCAAGAGGCCGCCGGAGGGTCAGAGCGCGTCGTGAACGAGCGGCAAGCCGAAGCATGGAGTCGGTCTCTCTGTGCCCTCTGTGTACTCCGTGGTCGGGTCTATTACTTCCGTTTCTCGATCGGCACCCACTTCTGGTTCTCGGGGCCGGTGTAGTTGGCACTCGGGCGGATGATCTTGCCGTCGATGCGCTGCTCGATGACGTGCGCGGACCAGCCCGATGTACGCGAGATCACGAAGATCGGCGTGAACATCGCGGTCGGGATGCCCATGGCCGCGTAGCTGGCAGCGGAGAACCAGTCGAGGTTGGGGAACATTTTCTTCTCGTTCCACATGACGGTCTCGATGCGCTCGGCGATGTCGAACATGCGCATGTCGGCCAGTTCCTTGCTCAGGCGCCGCGCGACGTCCTTGATCACCTTGTTGCGCGGATCGGCGATCGTGTACACGGGATGGCCGAAGCCGATAACGATCTCCTTGTTCGCGACGCGTTGCCTGATGTCCGCCTCGGCTTGCCCGGCATCCGTGTAGCGCTGCTGGATCTCGTAGGCGACCTCGTTGGCGCCGCCATGCTTCGGTCCGCGCAAGGCACCGATGGCGCCCGAGATGCTCGAATAGAAATCCGATCCCGTGCCGGCAATCACGCGGGCCGTGAAGGTCGACGCGTTGAACTCGTGCTCGGCGTACAGGTTGAGCGAGGTGTGCATCGCACGCACCCAGGACTCGCGCGGCTCGCTGCCATGCAGCAAGTGCAGGAAGTGTCCGCCGATGCTGTCATCGTCGGTCTCCGTTTCGATGCGGCGTCCGTTGTGGCTCCAGTGATACCAGTACAGAAGCATCGATCCGAACGAGGCCATCAGACGATCGGCGATATCGCGTGCGCCCGATACGTCGTGGTTCTCCTTCTCGGGGAGCACCGTCCCCAGGGCCGAGCAGCCCGTGCGCAGCACGTCCATGGGGTGCGCGGAGGCCGGCAGCCATTCGAGGACGGCCTTCACGTTCGTAGGCAGCCCGCGCAGCGCCTTGAGCTTGCGCTTGTAGCCGGCGAGTTCCGGCCTGGTCGGCGGCTTGCCGTGCACCAGCAGATAGGCGATCTCCTCGAACTCGGCCACGTCGGCGAAATCGAGGATGTCATAGCCGCGATAGTGCAGATCATTGCCGGTGCGGCCGACGGTGCACAGGGCGGTGTTGCCGGCGACCACCCCGGACAGGGCCACTGACTTCTTCGGTTTCGGTGCTGCCGAGGGCTGGGTATCGGTGCTCATGCGCTTCCTCGTTAATCGTGTATGTGTTCTCGGGGGTTCGATCAGACCTTGCCCTTGGCGAACAGCTCGTCGAGCTTCTGTTCGTAGGCGTGATAGTCCAGGTAATCGTACAGTTCGGCGCGCGTCTGCATCAGATCGACCACGTTCTTCTGCGTGCCGTCCTTGCGCACCGACTGGTAGACCTGCAGTGCCGCCTTGTTCATGGCGCGGAAGGCGGACAGCGGATAAAGGGCCAGGCTCACGTTGGCGCCGCGCAATTCATCGACGGTGAACAGCGGCGTCTGGCCGAATTCGGTGATGTTGGCGAGCACCGGTACCTTCACCGCATCGGCGAAGCGCCGGTACATTTCCAGCTCGGTCATCGCTTCGGGGAAGATCATGTCCGCGCCTGCTTCCACGCACGCGCATACGCGCTCGATCGCCGCATCCAGTCCTTCCACTGCCAGGGCATCGGTGCGCGCCATGATCACGAAGTTCTGGTCGGTGCGCGCATCGGCCGCGGCCTTGATGCGGTCGACCATCTCGTCGCGCGAGACGACTTCCTTGTTCGGGCGGTGGCCGCAGCGCTTCGCCTGGACCTGGTCCTCGATGTGCATCGCGCCCGCGCCGGACTTGATCAGCGACTTCACGGTGCGTGCGATGTTGAAGGCGCCGCCGAATCCGGTGTCCACGTCCACCAGAAGCGGCAGGTCGCACACGTCGGTGATGCGGCGCACGTCCACCAGAACGTCCTCCAGCGCGCTGATGCCCAGGTCGGGCAGGCCCAGTGAGCCCGCCGCCACTCCCCCGCCGGAAAGATAGATGGCCTTGTAGCCGGTGCGTTGCGCGAGCCGGGCGTGATAGGCATTGATCGCACCGATCACCTGCAGCGGCTTCTCCGCCTGTACGGCGGCCCTGAATTTCGCTCCTGCTGACATGTGGTTCCTCACCCTGTGGATCGTTGGTTGCCGAAGAACGCGGCCTCTGCCGCAGGCGGCAGTCCCGCTCCGCACGCTCTCGCCCGCTGCAACACCTGCCAGAAGTGGCGGTACGAGGCGCGGTCGTGCATCTGGCCATCGTGCTTGATCGGACCCCAGCCCGCGGCCTGGCCCGCGAGCAGGATGTCGGCGCTGCGGCCGATCAGGGACAGCTCGGGCGTCATCGCACGCACGATCGGTTCAATCTGGTTCGGATGGATGCTAACCATGCGCAGAAAACCGTACTCGCGCCTTGCGCGCGAGGCATCACGGTAGGCCGCCTCCGGGTCACCGGTGTCCATGCAGATGGCGTGACAGGGGACGATGCCATGGGCGAGCGCCGCGGCAGCGAGGTCGGCCTTCGCGCGGATGATCAGCCGGTGCTCGAACTGCCCGGGCGAGCGCATGGCTGACTCGTCGAGTGCGCCGCCGTGACTGCTGACGAAGTCGAGCAGTCCGAAGTCGAGCGTCTCCACCCAGGGCAGGGCAGCGATGGACCAGGCGTCGTGCATCGCCCCGTGCGTTTCCATGAGGACGTGGACGGGGATCGCACGGCGAAGACCGAAGTGCAGTACGCGCGACCCGACGTAGCCGATGGCCGCTTCGGCTCGTGCCGCGGAAGCGACCTTCGGGATGGTCAGGTAGGCCAGACGCTCGCCCGCACGCGAGAGGAGCACGTCGATGTCATGGCTCCAGCTCGGATGATCCGGATCGTGCACCCGCACGCCGACCCGGCCGAAACGATTGTCCGCAGAAGCGACCAGCCCGGCGATCATCTCGACGTGGGCAGCCTCGCTTCCGACCGGCGCCCCATCCTCGCAGTCACAGGTGAGGTCGAACACCGGGCCCAGCCGCTGCTGCAACTCGAGCGCCTTGCGCATCTGGCGCTCGTTCCCCGCGAAATGCTCGCACGGGGGCAGCGACGGAAGGGCTGTCCCGCCCGTCAGCGCGTCGTGCGGATGAATCGCGTCAGCCATTCGTTCCGGAAGGCCGCCTACTTCAGCATGCTGCTGACGGCGTCGCGCTCTTCCAGAAGCTCCTTGTGAGTGGCGTCCATGCGCGCGCGGCTGAACGCACTGATCTCGATTCCCTGGACGATCGAGTAGGTACCGTTGGCGCAGGTGACCGGATAACCGTAGATGACGCCCTCGGGAATGCCATAGCTGCCGTCGGACGGAACACCCATGCTGACCCAGTCACCGCTGCGGGTGCCCCTGACCCAGTCGCGCACGTGGTCGATCGCCGCATTGGCGGCACTGGCCGCGGAGGACGCGCCACGGGCATCGATGATCGCCGCGCCGCGCTTCTGCACGGTCGGGATGAAGCCGGTCTCGAGCCAAGGCTGGTCGTTGATCATGGGCCACAGCTTCTGACCGTCTGATTGCGCCTGGAACAGGTCGGGGTACTGGGTGGCGGAGTGGTTGCCCCAGATGGTGACCCTGGTAATGCCGCCCACCGGGCGCTTGACCCTGGCGGCGGCCTGGGAGATGGCGCGGTTGTGATCCAGACGCATCATCGCGGTGAAATTGGCGGGCGCGAGTCCGGGCGCCATCTTCATCGCGATGTACGCATTGGTGTTCGCCGGATTGCCCACCACCAGCACCTTGACCCCGCGACTGGCCGATGCGTCCAGTGCACGCCCCTGTCCGACGAAGATCTTGGCGTTCTCCATCAGGAGGTCCTTGCGTTCCATGCCTGGGCCGCGGGGCCGCGCGCCGACCAGAAGGGCGATGTCGGCGTCCCTGAATGCCACCTTGGCATCGTCGGTGGCGACCATGCCTGCCAGCAGCGGAAAGGCGCAGTCGTCCAGTTCCATCATCACGCCTGTCAGGGCCTTCTGCGCCTTCTCGTTTGGGATCTCCAGGAGCTGGAGGATCACCGGCTGGTCGGCGCCGAGCATCTCTCCGGCGGCGATCCGGAACAGGAGGCTGTAGCCGATCTGGCCGGCGGCGCCGGTGACTGCTACGCGGACAGGTGCTTTCATCGTATGGGCTCCGCAGTTCGACGGATGACTGGAACGGCCGTACCGGCCGCGGCGCGGGCAAGGCGGCCAGCACCAAAAAACGGCGCATCATAGCCACGCGGCCGGGAGCGTGTCAAACCGGTCTTATGTCTTATATAAGATATCTTAACTGGACGCGACGCACGCATTGTGCTAAAAATCGCCGGCCTCATGAAAACAGCCGCACTCCCACGCCAGCAGCCGCCGGGCAAATCGCCCGCATTCCAGCCGCTGTACCGGCAGATCAAGGCGCTCATTACGCAGAGCCTGGTCACCGGTGAATGGCGGCCCGGCGAGCCCATTCCCAGCGAGATCGAACTGGCCGGGCGCTACAGCGTGAGCCAGGGAACGGTGCGCAAGGCGGTGGGCGAACTGGCCGAGGAACGGGTGCTGGTGCGACAGCAGGGCAAAGGCACCTTCGTGGCGACTTACGCCGAGGAGCGCAGCCAGTTTCCCTTCCTGAGCATAAACCCGGATGCCGAGCCCATGCGTGAGCTCGGCGCGGAGCTGCTCGGCCTCGAGCGCATGCGCGACCCCGTGTCGGCGCGCCTCCTCGGAATGAACGCGACCGCCAGCGTGTTCGTCCTCAGGCGGATCCTGAAGATCAACGAGCGTCCGGCCTGCTACGAGGAGATCCGCCTGCCCGCGGCCCGTTTCCGGGGGCTGACAACTGGCGTGGTCGAGCAGCACGAGTGCATGCTCTATAGCATGTACGAGGCACGCTTCGGCGTACGGATGCTGCAGGCCGAGGAGCGGGTGAAGGCGGTCGCTGCCCCGCCCGAGGTCGCCGCTGCCCTGCACCGGGTGCCGGGAACGCCGATGTTGCAGATCGAACGCGTGGCATTCACCTACGGCCGTGAGCCGTCCGAGCTGCGGCGCTGCTACTGCGACAGTCAGGAACATCATTACCGTAACGCCATTACCGGCTGATGCCGCATCGGGAGGACGCGTGGAGTCATCCATGACCAGACCAAGACCCAAATACCTCGACCTGATCCGCATCCGGCAGCCAGTGCCGGCAGTGGTGTCGATCCTGCATCGCATCAGCGGCTTCGGGCTGTTCCTGTTCCTGCCCTTCCTGCTCTACCTCCTGCATTCCAGCCTCGCCTCCCCGGACAGCTACGTGCGCTACCGGGCGGCAATCGACAATCCGCTGGTCAAGATCATCCTGCTCGGCCTGTTGTGGGCCTACCTGCACCACTTCTTCGCCGGCATCCGCTTCCTGTTCCTGGACGTGCACATCGGCGTCGCGCTGCAACCGGCGCGTCGGACCAGCCGGATCGTGCTGGTCGTGAGCCTGGTCCTCACCGTGATTCTGGGGGTGTTCCTATGGTGAAGCGCGTGATCGTAGGGGCCCATTACGGCCTGCGCGACTGGCTGGTCCAGCGCATCACGGCGGTAGTCATGGTCCTGTACACGTTCCTGATTTTGGGCATCCTGCTGATGGCCCCGCCGAAGCACTACCTGGCCTGGAAGAACCTGTTCGCCAACCAGGCGATGAAGCTCGCCACCTTCCTGTTCCTGGCCAGCATCTTCGCGCATGCATGGGTGGGCATGCGCAACATCCTGATGGACTACGTGAAGCCGACGGGATGGCGGCTCGTCCTGGAGGCCGCGGTCGCGCTGGCGCTGTTCGCCTATGCGGGCTGGGCGCTTCAGATCCTGTGGAGCGTGTAATGGCAATCGCGATTCGAAAGTTCGACGCAGTCATCGTCGGGGCCGGAGGGGCCGGCATGCGGGCCGCCCTGCAACTGGCGGAAGCCGGTTTCAAGGTCGCGGTCGTGTCCAAGGTTTTCCCGACCCGGTCGCACACGGTCGCCGCCCAGGGCGGCATCGGCGCGGCACTGGGCAACATGGGCGAGGATAGCTGGCTGTGGCACATGTACGACACCATCAAGGGTTCCGATTACCTCGGGGACCAGGATGCGATCGAGTTCATGTGCCGCATGGCGCCGCAGGTCGTGCTCGAACTGGAGCACTTCGGCATGCCGTTCGACCGCAACGACAACGGCACGGTCTACCAGCGTCCCTTCGGCGGCCATTCGCAGAACTTCGGCGAGCGCCCCGTGCAGCGCAGCTGCTGTGCGGCGGACCGCACCGGCCATGCCATGCTGCACACCCTGTATCAGCGCAACGTGCGAGCCAACACCCATTTCTTCGTCGAGTGGATGGCACTGGACCTGGTGCGCGATGCCGCAGGGCACGTGCTCGGCGTCACGGCGCTCGAGATGGAGACCGGCGAGATCTACCTGATGCAGGCGCGCGCGACCTTGTTCGCCACCGGTGGCGCAGGGCGCATCTTCGCCGCCAGCACGAACGCCTTCATCAACACCGGAGACGGGCTCGGCATGGCCGCGCGCGCCGGCATTCCACTGGAGGACATGGAGTTCTGGCAGTTCCATCCGACCGGCGTGGCCGGTGCCGGTGTACTGATCACCGAGGGTGTGCGCGGCGAGGGCGGGTATCTGCTGAACAGGAACGGCGAGCGCTTCATGGAGCGCTATGCGCCGACCATGAAGGATCTGGCCAGCCGCGACGTCGTTTCCCGTGCGATGGCCACCGAGATCAAGGAGGGCCGGGGCTGCGGACCCGAAGCCGATCACGTGCTGCTCAAGCTCGATCACCTCGGCGTCGAGGTGGTGGAGAAGCGCCTGCCCGGCATCCGCGAGATCGCCCGGAAGTTCGCCAATGTCGACCCGGTCAAGCAACCCATTCCGGTAGTGCCGACCGCGCACTACCAGATGGGCGGCATCCCGACCAATTACCACGGAGAGGTGGTGGCGCCCCGGTCCGGCAATCCGGAAGCCGTCGTGCCCGGCTTCTACGCCGCCGGTGAATGCGCATGCGCCTCGGTACACGGCGCCAACCGCCTGGGCACCAATTCGCTCACCGACCTGCTGGTGTTCGGGAAGGCCAGCGGAGAGCGCATGGCGCAGTTCCTGCGCGAGAACCCGGAACACAGGGATCTGCCGTCCGATGCCGCCGACCGCACGCTGATGCGCCTGGACCGTCTGGAGAGCCAGCGCAATGGAGAGAGCGTCCATCAGGTTGGGGCGGACATGCGCCGCACCATGCAGGCACACTGCGGCGTGTTCCGTTTCCCCGACCTGCTGGTCGAGGGCGTGAGGAAGATCCTCGAGATCGCCGAGCGCGCCCAGCGCACGGAGATCAAGGACCACAGCAAGGTATTCAATACCGCGCGTACCGAGGCGCTGGAACTGGACAATCTGATCGAGGTTGCCCGCGCGACCATGATCTCGGCGGAGGCACGCAAGGAGAGCCGTGGCGCGCACGACCGCGAGGACTTCGCCAAGCGCGATGACGAGAACTGGCTCAAGCACACCCTGTGGTTCAAGGATGACGACCGGCTGGAGTACAAGCCGGTGCATCTGAAACCGCTCACCGCCGCGACGTTCGAGCCGAAGGTGCGGACTTACTGAAAACCGTTTCGTCACAGAGGGCATAGGGGTCACCGAGTCGGTCCCCTCTCCTGGTCACTGGATTCTTCGTGCCCTCCGTGTCGTCCGTGGCAAAGGACTTAATCATGCACTTCCGAATCTACCGCTACGATCCCGACAAGGACGCGCAGCCGCGCATGCAGGATTACCAGGTCGACCTGGAGGCGAGCGATCGCATGCTCCTGGACGCCCTGGTGCGCATCAAGTCGATGGACGATTCGCTGGCGCTGCGCCGCTCCTGTCGCGAGGGCGTGTGCGGATCGGATGCGATGAACATCAACGGCAAGAACGGCCTGGCGTGCATCACCCGCCTGAGCGACCTGAAGGAGCCGGTCGAGATCCGGCCGCTGCCGGGGCTGCCGGTGATCCGCGATCTGATCGTGGACATGTCGCAGTTCTTCAAGCAGTACCACTCGATCAAGCCCTATCTGGTCAACAACGATCCGGCGCCGGAGAAGGAGCGGTTGCAGACCCCGGCCGAGCGTGAGGAACTCGATGGCCTGTACGAGTGCATCCTGTGCGCCTGTTGCAGCACCGCCTGTCCCTCGTTCTGGTGGAACCCGGACAAGTTCGTCGGCCCTGCCGGCCTGCTCCAGGCCTACCGGTTTCTGGCCGACACGCGCGATCAGGCAACCAGCGAGCGCCTCGATAATCTGGAGGATCCCTACCGGCTGTTCCGCTGCCATTCCATCATGAATTGCGTTGACGTCTGCCCGAAGGGCCTCAACCCCACCAAGGCGATCGGCAAGATCAAGGATCTGCTGGTTCGCAGGACCGCCTGATCCAGGCCGGCATGGCAACCGGTCTTCTGGCGAGAAAGCGATGAGCGAGGTCGATCGCATCCGCTGGCATTGCCGGCGGGGTCTGCTGGAACTCGATATCGTGCTGGCCCGTTTTCTAGACCGGCATCTCGACGACCTCGACCGGATCGAACGCGAGGCCTTCAAGAGCCTCCTGATGCATTCCGATAATGACCTCTGGGACATGATTTCCGGGCGTGCCGAACCTCCGCCGGAAGGGGTGGAAGCGGGCGTTCTGGAACTGCTCCGGAACGTCTGATGTGCGAACGCACAATTCCTGGCCTAACCCCATAAACTTCCTATAGCATTGGGAATTTTACGATTCCCAGGGTGGAGCAACCCATGACACAGCAGCGCACGGCAACGATCAACTTCAACGACGGCACGCCGACCCTGGAACTGCCGATTCTGGCCGGCACGGTCGGACCCGACGTGGTCGATATCCGCCCGCTGTACGGCAAGACCGGGAAGTTCACGTACGACCCCGGCTTCATGTCCACCGCCTCCTGCAAGTCCGCCATCACCTACATCGACGGCGACAACGGTATCCTGCTCTATCGCGGTTATCCGATCGAGCAACTGGCGCAGCACTGCGACTTCCTGGAGGTATGCCACCTCCTGCTGAAGGGCGAACTGCCCAAGGCAGCCGAGAAGAAGGAATGGGACGACCGCATCCGCAAGCACACCATGGTGCACGAGCAGCTGGCACGCTTCTACAGCGGCTTCCGGCGCGACGCGCACCCGATGGCCGTGATGGTCGGCGTGGTCGGCGCCCTGTCTGCCTTCTATCACGACAGCACCGACATCAATGACCCCGAGCATCGCGAGATCTCCGCGATCCGCCTGCTGGCGAAGGTGCCCACCATCGCCGCGATGTCCTACAAGTACAACGTCGGCCAGCCCTTCATGCACCCGCGCAACAGCCTGAACTACGTGGAGAACTTCCTCCACATGATGTTCGGCACGCCATGCGAGGAGTACAGGCCGAATCCGGTGCTGGTGCGCGCCCTGGATCGCATCCTGATCCTGCACGCCGATCACGAACAGAACGCCTCCACCTCCACCGTGCGCCTGGCCGGGTCCTCGGGCGCCAATCCCTTCGCCTGCATTGCAGCTGGCATCGCCTGTCTCTGGGGACCCGCGCACGGCGGGGCAAACGAAGCCTGTCTGACCATGCTCGAGGAAATCGGCGACGTGTCGCGCATCGGACAGTACATCGCGCGGGCCAAGGACAAGAACGACGGCTTCCGCCTGATGGGCTTCGGCCACCGCGTGTACAAGCATTACGATCCGCGCGCGAAGCTCATGAGAGAGACGTGCCACGAAGTCCTCGCCGAACTGGGACTACAGAACGACCGGCTGTTCAAGCTTGCCATGGAGCTGGAACGGATCGCCCTCGAAGACGACTACTTCGTCGACAAGAAGCTCTACCCCAACGTGGACTTCTACTCGGGGATCGTCCAGCGCGCGATGGGCATCCCGACCAGCATGTTCACCGCCATCTTCGCGCTGGCCCGTACGGTCGGCTGGGTGGCACAGTGGAACGAGATGATCAGCGACCCGGAGCAGAAGATCGGCCGTCCGCGGCAGCTGTTCACCGGCTCGCCCGAGCGCAACGTGGTGCCGATCGCCAGGCGCGGATAGGACAGCCGACAGGCCCGCGGCGGCGGGCAAGCATACAACCTCCAGTCGAGAAGGGGCCCCATGGCGGCGCTGCTGAAGGAATACCTGGGAACATCCTACCTGTTCGGAGCCAACGCTCCGTTCATCGAGGAGCTCTACGAGACGTATCTGTCCGATCCGGATTCGGTACCTCAGGAGTGGCGGCGCTACTTCGATCAGCTTCAGCAGCTTCCGGGTGCAGCCGATGTCGCACACGAGCCGATCCGCCAATCGTTCGTGAAGCTGGTCAAGGCACCGCGACAGGTTGCCGCCGATGCCGCAACGCCCTCCGTGGCCGCTGCCGCGAAGAAGCAGGTGTGGGTACTGCAGCTGGCCAACAACTACCGCCGCATGGGGTTGCGGCACGCGAACCTCGATCCGCTCAAGCGTTCCGAGAAGCCCGACGTGCCCGAGCTCGATCCGTCGTTCTACGGGCTCGAGGAATCCGACATGGAGCAGGTGTTCAACACCGCGTCGGTATTCGGTCCGGACAAGATGCCGCTGCGCGAGATCGTGCGTGCGCTGCGAGAGACCTACTGCGGCACCATCGGTACGGAGTTCTGGTTCATCGCGGACAGCGCGCAGCGCCGCTGGATCCAGCAGCGCCTCGAAGCCATCCGCTCGCAGCCGAACTATTCGAGCGACTTCAAGCGTTTCATCCTGGAGCGACTGACCGCCGCCGAGACCTTGGAGAAGTACCTGCATACGCGCTACGTCGGCCAGAAGCGCTTCTCCCTGGAAGGCGGGGACACGCTCATTCCGCTGCTCGATCACCTGCTGCAGCAGGCGGGCGAGAAGGGCGTGCAGGAGGCCGTGATCGGGATGGCGCACCGGGGACGGCTGAACGTCCTGGTAAACACCATGGGCAAGATGCCCAAGGAGCTGTTCTCCGAGTTCGAGGGCAAGCACGCCGATCATCTTCCGTCGGGCGACGTGAAGTACCACATGGGCTTCTCGTCCGATATCAACACCCCGGGCGGCCCCATGCATCTGTCGCTCGCCTTCAACCCCTCGCACCTCGAGATCGTCAATCCGGTGGTGGAGGGTTCGGTGCGCGCGCGCCAGCACCGGCGCAAGGATCGCGAGGGCAGGCAGGTTCTGCCGGTCCTGATTCACGGCGACGCCGCGGTCGCGGGGCAGGGCGTGGTCATGGAGACGCTCAACCTGTCGCAGACCCGGGGCTATCGCACGGGCGGTACCGTGCATATCGTGGTGAACAACCAGATCGGCTTCACCACCTCGGACGTGCGCGACACCCGCTCGACGCTGTACTGCACCGACGTCATGAAGATGGTCGAGGCACCGGTGTTCCACGTCAATGCGGACGACCCGGAGGCGGTGTGCCTGGTAACGGAGATCGCGCTCGATTTCCGCACGCAGTTCCAGAAGGACGTCGTCATCGACCTCGTGTGCTTCCGCCGGCATGGACACAACGAGCAGGACGAGCCGATGGTCACGCAGCCGCTCATGTACAAGAGCGTGAGCGCACATCCGGGAACCCGGCGGCTGTATGCGGACCGCCTGGTGACCCAGGGCATCATCCGTGCCGAGGAAGCCGACGAGATGGTGCAGACCTACCGTGGCACGCTCGAACAGGGCTATCACACCAACAAGAACGTCCTGACCAACTTCAATCCGCCGTATGCGGTGGACTGGAGCCGATTCAAGGGCAGCCGCTGGACCGATCCCTGCACCACGGCCGTGCCGCCGAACGATCTGCAGGCGCTGGGCGGGAAGCTCATCACCGTGCCCGGTGGCTTCAAGCTGCACTCGCGCGTGGAGAAGGTCATCGCCGACCGCAGGCAGATGATCCTGGGCAAGCTGCCACTGGACTGGGGCATGGCGGAGAACCTGGCCTATGCCGCGCTGATCAAGGCCGGATATGGCGTGCGCCTGTCCGGGCAGGACACCGGCCGCGGCACGTTCTTCCATCGCCATGCCGTGCTTCACGACCAGGCACGGGAACGCTGGGATGCAGGCAACCACATCCCGCTGCAGCACATCGCCGAGAACCAGCCCGACTTCGTCGCGATCGACTCCGTCCTGTCCGAGGAGGCGGTGCTCGGGTTCGAGTACGGCTACGCCACCGCCGAGCCGAACGAGCTGGTCGTGTGGGAGGCGCAGTTCGGCGACTTCGCGAATGGCGCACAGGTGGTCATCGACCAGTTCATCGCCTCGGGCGAAGTGAAGTGGGGGCGGCTGTGCGGGCTCGTCCTCATGCTGCCGCACGGCTACGAAGGCCAGGGGCCGGAGCATTCCTCGGCGCGCCTGGAGCGCTTCCTGCAACTGTGTGCGGACTACAACATGCAGGTCGTGGTGCCCTCCACGCCGGCTCAGATGTTCCATGTGCTGTGCCGGCAGATGCTGCGGCCGTTCCGCAAGCCCCTGGTCATCATGAGTCCGAAGAGCATGCTGCGCCACAAGGAGTCGGTATCCAGCCTGGAGGACCTGTCCGCCGGGGCGTTCCAGCCGGTGATCGGAGAGAGTGACGACATCGATCAGAGCAAGGTACGGCGGGTGGTGTTCTGCAGTGGAAAGGTGTACTACGACCTGCGCGCGGCGCGCCGCGAACGAGGCATGCAGGATGTCGCCATCGTGCGCATCGAACAGCTCTATCCCTTCCCGCACGACGACTACAAGGCGCAACTCGCGAAGTACCCGGACGCCCGGCAGGTGGTCTGGTGTCAGGAGGAACCGGGCAACCAGGGCGCCTGGCACCGCATACAGCACTACCTGCTGCGGCATCTGCCCGCGCACCAGAAGCTGGCCTACGCCTTGCGTCCGTCCTCCGCCTCGCCGGCCGTCGGTTATCTGGCCTTGCACAACGAGCAGCAGAAGGCGGTAATCGAAGCGGCTCTGGTCGGCACGCAACACAACGACGACTAGCCGCTCGGCCGGGCCGACAGCATCGAAGCGAATAGCGAACGGAGAAACGCATGCTGGTTGAAGTCAGGGTTCCGCAGCTTTCGGAATCGGTTTCCGAGGCAACGCTTCTGACCTGGCACAAGAAGCCGGGAGAATACGTGCAACGCGACGAGAACCTCATCGACATCGAGACGGACAAGGTGGTCCTGGAGTTGCCGGCGCCGGAAAGCGGCGTCCTGACCCGCATCGACAAGCCCGACGGGGGGACGGTCGTCAGCAACGAGCTGATTGCCACCATCGACACCGAAGCCAGGGCGACTGCCCAGCCGGCTGCCGCCAAGGGCGCAGAAAAGCCGGCGGCGCCCGTCGCGGCCGTCGCCGCGCCGACGCCTGTCAAGGCGCCATCCTCGGCCTCGGCCGGCAGCCACGGCACGGAGAGCATCGTCATGCCGGCGGCGCGCAAGCTTGCCGCGGAGAAGAACGTCGACCTCGCCGCCATCCAGGGCAGCGGCCGCGGCGGCCGCATCACCAAGGAAGACGTGGTCGCGCAGATCGCCAGGCCGGCTTCGAAACCGGCACCGGTTGCGCCTCCGGTGGACGTCGGGCAGCTGCTCGGCGACCGTCCGGAGCAACGCGTCCCGATGTCCCGTCTGCGGCAGCGGGTCGCGGAACGCCTGGTCCAATCCCAGTCCACGGCTGCCATCCTCACCACGTTCAACGAGGTGAACATGCAGCCGGTGATGGAGATGCGCAAGAAGTACCAGGAGCGCTTCGAGAAGGAACACGGCGTGCGCCTGGGCTTCATGTCGTTCTTCGTGAAGGCGGCCGTCCATGCGCTCAGGAAGTACCCGCTGGTGAACGCCTCGGTGGACGGCAACGACATCGTCTACCACGGGTATTTCGACATCGGCATCGCGGTGGGCAGTCCGCGCGGCCTGGTGGTGCCGATCCTGCGCAATGCCGATCAGATGTCGCTGGCGGATATCGAGAAGCAGATTGCCGATTTCGGCAAGCGCGCACAGGACGGCAAGCTCTCGATCGAGGAGCTGACCGGCGGCACGTTCTCCATTTCCAACGGCGGCGTGTTCGGTTCGATGCTGTCCACGCCGATCATCAATCCGCCCCAGAGCGCGATCCTGGGTGTGCACGCGACCAAGGAACGCCCGGTGGTCGAGAACGGGCAGATCGTGATCCGGCCCATGAACTACCTCGCTTTATCCTATGATCACCGCATCATCGATGGCCGCGAGGCGGTGCTCAGCCTGGTGGCGATGAAGGACGCGCTGGAGGATCCGGCGCGGCTGCTGCTGGATATCTGACGGCCGTGATTCGCCCCGCGTGACTCGCCTGCGGCGCATGAACGAAGCGCGCGGCATCGGCGATCGCGGGAAGAATGAATCACGGATCGAGAGTCACGACAAGAGACCATGACCCAACAATTCGACGTGGCAGTGATCGGCGCGGGACCCGGCGGATATACCGCCGCGATCCGCGCGGCGCAGCTCGGCTTCAAGACCGTGTGCATCGACGACTGGAAGAACACCCAGGGCAATCCCAGCCTGGGCGGCACCTGCCTGAACGTCGGCTGCATCCCGTCGAAGGCGCTGCTGGAATCCTCCGAAAATTACGAGCGCGCCCTTCACAAGTTCGCCGATCACGGCATCCGCACCAAGGGTGTGAGCGTCGACATCGCGGCGATGCTGGCACGCAAGGACAAGATCGTCGATACCTTCACCGGCTCCATCGCCCTGCTGTTCAAGAAGAACAAGGTGGCGTCGCTGCACGGCCGGGGAAGTTTCGTGTCGGCCGGGGAGCGTTTCACTCTGCAGGTCAGGGACGGCGAGCGTGTCGAGGAGATCGAGGCGACGCACGTGATCATCGCCACCGGTTCGGTGGCACGCCAGCTTCCCGGCATAGCGCTCGACGGCGAGCGCGTGCTGGACAACGTCGGCGCCCTGTCGATGACCGAGATTCCAAGGAAGCTGGGCGTGGTGGGCGCCGGGGTCATCGGCCTGGAGATGGGCAGTGTGTGGCGTCGCCTGGGGTCGGAGGTCGCCATTCTGGAAGCCCTGCCGTCCTTCCTGCCGGCGGTGGACGAGCAGATCGCCAAGGAGGCGTTCCGGGTATTCAACGGACCGCTCGATCTGAAGATCCACACGGGCGTGAGGATCGCCGACGTGAAGGCCGGAAAGAAGTCGGTGGCCGTGAGCTACGCGGACCGCGACGGCACCACCCACAATGTCGAGTTCGACAAGCTGATCATTGCCATCGGGCGCGTGCCGAACACCGCCGGCCTGAACAGCGACGCCATCGGGCTGCGGATCGACGCTCGCGGCTACATCGAGGTGGACGAGCACAACCACACCAGCGTGCCGAACGTCTACGCGATCGGCGACGTGGTGCGCGGACCGATGCTGGCGCACAAATCCTCGGAGGAGGGCGTTGCCGTGGCAGAAACCATCGCCGGGGAGGCGAGCCACGTCAACATGGACACGATTCCCTGGGTCATCTACACCTCGCCCGAGATCGCCTGGGTGGGCAAGACCGAGCAGCAGCTCAAATCGGAAGGCATTCCGTATCGTGCCGGACGATTCCCGTTCATCGCCAGCGGCCGCGCGCGGGCACTGGGCGAAACCGCGGGCTTCACCAAGATGCTGGCCCATGCGGAAACCGACCGCATTCTCGGCGTCCACATCATCGGCCCGTACGCCTCCGAACTGATTGCCGAGGCCGTGGTCGCGATGGAGTTCGGCGCCAGCTCCGAGGATATCGCGCGCATCGTGCACGCCCATCCGACCTTGTCGGAAGCGATGCACGAGGCCGCGCTGGGCGTGCACAAGCGCACCCTGAACATCTGAGTCCCTCCCCGGGGGACCGCGCGCCGGGCACATGAGCAGCGAGGCATTCCCCGAGCGCCTGTCCGCAATCGCCCGCGCACACGGCTTCGAACTCGACGAGGCGCAGCGCAAGGCCGCACGTGCTTTTGCCCGCCTCGATCGGGAGCTGCGGGCCGCCCAGCCAGAACAGCGGAGACTGTTCGCCCGGTTCCGCAAGCCGCAACGGATCCGCGGAATCTATCTCTGGGGTTCTGTCGGGCGCGGCAAGAGCTTTCTGATGGACGCGTTCTTCCAGACGACCCCCGTGGCACGCCGGCAACGCGCGCACTTCCATCGTTTCATGCAGCACGTTCACCGGGAGTTGCGCCTGCTGCAGGGCCAGGAAGATCCGATGCGCACCGTCGCGCAGCGCATCGCCGATGCGGCGGTCCTGCTGTGCCTGGACGAATTCCACGTGGTGGATATCGGCGATGCCATGCTCATGCGCGGGCTGCTCGAAGGGCTGGCGCACGCGGGCGTGACGGTCGTGACTACTTCCAACCAGCATCCGGATCAGCTCTACCTGCACGGACTGCAGCGCGGCCAGTTCCTTCCCGCGATCGAGCACATCAAGCGCGACATGGAGGTGGTGGAGATGGCCGGCCCGGACGATTATCGGCTGCGCGCCCTCGAACAGGCCGGTGTGTATCACGTGCCGCTGGGAGAGGCTGCCGAGCGTGCCCAGCGCGTGGCATTCGAGGCCGTTGCCGGCGAGGCAGGCACGCCGGACGTGATGCTGGAGATCGATGGCCGCCGCATTGCGGCGCAGCGTGCCGCCGCCGGTGTCGCGTGGTTCGATTTCCACCAGCTGTGCGATGGTCCGCGCGGTACGGCGGATTACATAGAACTGGCGCGGCGGTACCATACGATCCTGGTATCTGGCGTTCCCAGGTTCGAGGCGCGCATGGCCGAGATCATCCGCCGCTTCACCTGGATGGTCGACGAGTTCTACGACAGGCGGGTCAAGCTGATCGTGTCCGCGGCAGCAGCGCCTTCGGAACTCTACGCCAGCGTACCGACGCGACCCGAGATCGAGCGTACGGTAAGCCGCCTGATCGAGATGCAGACCAACCGCTACCTCAGTCAGCCGCATCTGGCGTAGAGGGTCTTTGGGCAGGTACGGATAGAGAATCAAGGAAAACTCATGACGACATTCAATGCGCTGCGCATCTTCAGCGACGACGGAAAGTCCGTGACGAGCCGCCTCGTGGAGATGCGAATCGACGACCTGGACGCGGGAGAGGTGGTGATCAGGACCGCCTACTCGAGCGTCAACTTCAAGGATGCGCTCGCGGCTACCGGCAAGGGCCGGATCATCCGCCGCTTCCCGTGCGTGGGCGGCATCGACGGCTGCGGCACCGTGGTCAACTCGACCGACGCGCGCTTCGAGCCCGGAGACGAGGTCATCGCCACCTCCTATGACATCGGCGTCGCGCACGATGGGGGATACGCCGGATACATGCGCCTGCCGGCCGACTGGATCGTCCCGCTGCCGGAGGGGATGAGTCTATTCGACGCGATGGCCCTCGGCACTGCGGGATACACGGCCGGCCTGGCGGTGGAGCGCATGGAGCACGACGGCCTGCGTCCGGGCAACGGTCCGGTGCTGGTCAACGGCGCGACCGGCGGGGTAGGCAGCATCGCGATCGACATCCTTGCCGGCGCGGGCTACGAAGTGGTCGCCCTGACCGGCAAGGAAGCGCAGACCGACTACCTGAAGGGGCTGGGCGCCAAGGAAGTCATGTCTCGCAGCGCCCTGGACCCGAGCAGGATCAAACCCCTCGACAAGGCGACCTGGGCCGGGGCGGTGGACAATCTCGGCGGCGAGGCGCTGGCCTGGCTGGCGAGCACGATGCAGGTGGGCGGCACGCTGGCGAGCGTCGGGCTCGCGGCCAGCCACACGCTGAACACCACGGTCATGCCTTTCATCCTGCGTGGCGTCAGCCTGCTGGGCATCGATTCTGTGAACACGGCGATGGACGTGCGGCGTAAGGTGTGGAAGCGACTGGCGAGCGACCTGCGGCCGCGCCATCTGGGCGCGATGACGCGTACGGTATCGCTGCAGGATCTACCGCCGGTGTTCGACGCGCTCATGGCGGTGCAGGCGAGGGGACGCACGGTGGTGCGGATCGATTGACCGGGCCGGCATAGGCGGACACGGACGAGACAGGAGAGGGATCCATGGCGGGCGAATACGCGGCGTTCCATCGACGGTCGATCGAGCAGCGGGATGCATTCTGGCGCGAGCAGGCGCAACTGGTGCACTGGCATCGTCCGTTCAGCCAGGTGCTCGACTACAGCCGTCCGCCGTTCGCGCGCTGGTTCGTCGACGGGCAGACCAACCTCTGTTTCAACGCGATCGATCGGCACCTCGACACGCGAGCAGACCAGGCCGCGCTGGTCTACGTCTCGACGGAAGTCGATCAGGAGAAACGGTACAGCTTCGCCGAACTGCACGTGGAGGTGAATCGCTGCGCGGCAATCCTACAGTCGCTCGGCGTGGCCCGCGGAGACCGCGTGCTGGTGTACATGCCGATGATTCCCGAAGCGGTGTTCACCATGCTCGCCTGTGCACGCATCGGCGCGGTGCACTCCGTGGTGTTCGGCGGATTCGCCTCGCACAGCCTCGCTACCCGTATCGACGACGCACGGCCGAAGGTGGTAGTCTCGGCCGATGCCGGTATGCGCGCCGGCAAGGTGGTGCCCTACAAGCACCTGCTCGACGAGGCGATCCGGGCGAGCGCGCATCCGCCCGAGAAGGTAGTGCTGGTCGACCGGGGGCTCGACCCCGGCATGCCACGCACGCCGGGGCGCGATCTGGATTACGCGCAATTGCACGCCGCGCACGCGAACGCGGACGTGCCGGTCGTGTGGCAGGAATCGAACGAGCCCTCGTACATCCTGTATACGTCGGGAACCACCGGCAAGCCCAAGGGGGTCCAGCGCGACGTCGGGGGCTATGCGGTGGCCCTGGCCGCGTCGATGAAACACGTCTACTGCGGCCGCCCCGGGCAGACCATGTTCACCACCTCGGATATCGGATGGGTGGTCGGACACTCGTACATCGTCTACGGTCCGCTGATCGCCGGGATGACCACGATCCTGTACGAGGGCCTGCCGATCCGCCCTGATGCGGGCATCTGGTGGAGAATCGTCCAGGATTGCCGGGTGAACGTGATGTTCTCTTCACCGACTGCGATCAGAGTGCTCAAGAAGCAGGATGCCGCCCATCTGTCGCGTCATGACATCTCCTCGCTGGAGCGGTTGTTCCTGGCGGGCGAACCGCTGGACGAATCGACTCACAGATGGATCAGCGACGCGTTGCGGATTCCGGTCATCGACCATTACTGGCAGACCGAGACCGGATGGCCGATCCTGACCGCGGTGCCGGGCGTGGAACAGACGCCGATCAGGTTCGGCAGCCCGTCCTTCGCCGCCTTCGGCTATGACCTGCGTCTGCTCAGAGAAGCCGATGCGAGCGAGGCGGGCGTCGGCGAGAAGGGAGTGGTGGCGATCGTACCGCCGCTCCCGCCGGGCTGCATGTCGACCATCTGGGGGGATGACGAGCGATTCGTGCGCACCTACTTCAGCACGTTCAGCACGCGTCAGGTGTATTCCACCTTCGATTGGGGTGTTCGCGATGCCGACGGGTACCACTTCATCCTCGGGCGCACCGACGACGTGATCAACGTTGCCGGGCACCGGCTCGGGACGCGCGAGATCGAGGAGGCGATCAGCGCACATCCCAACGTGGCGGAGGTTGCCGTGGTCGGCATGGCCGATCAGTTGAAGGGCCAGTTGCCGATCGCCTTCGCAGTCGTGAAGGATGCCGCGCAGATCGCCGATGCCGCGCAATGCGCCGCGGCGGAGAAGGAGGTCATGGCGACCGTGGACCGGCTGCTCGGTGCGATTGCACGCCCGGGGCGCGTGCACTTCGTCAACATGCTGCCCAAGACACGCTCCGGCAAGCTGCTGCGCCGGAGCATCCAGGCACTGGCGGAGGGACGCGATCCCGGCGATCTGACCACACTGGAGGATCCGACCGCCCTCGACCAGATCCGGGCGGCGCTGCAGGGCGGCTGAGCCTACCGGCGCGGGTCGTCCTCGGACCGAACGTACTGTATCGGGGTGGCAATCGGGCCGATGCCCGCTTCCTGGATCAGCACATCGGTCTCGGCCCAGGCGAAGTGCGGGACATCGGCTTCGGTGATGTAGTGATCGCGCGGGCCGAAGCGCTTGAGCCGTTCCTGCACGAAGGTCTCGCCCGCTCCGCTCCAGTAGCTGCCCTCCAGGACGGTCACCTGGCGCTTGTCGGTGTGCCGATGCGGCGGCAGCTTGTAGCCAGCCGGAAACCACACCCGGAAAATGTAGGGACCGGCTTCGGCCGGACTGCCGTACACCATGATCATCCTGGTGCCGGCAGGAATGGCCTTGGGTTCACTCCACTGCAGATCCGCGGCCGCAGTGTCTGCATCCTTCATCAGCACGCGCAGCCCGCCGTCGGCGCACACCCGGCCCGGAAGTGCGAAGGCGGCCACGATGACACATGCGGCCGACAGGAGCGAAACCAGCCGGTTCATGCAGTCCATTCCTCTTGCGCTTGCTGCGCGATGCGAGGCGGCGTGCCCGGCTTCCGCGCCCGCCGCTCCAGGCGATCAATGATTGCGCGGATCGTCGTCCGGGTTGACGTAGGTGACGGGATTGTCGATCGGGCCCCGTCCGGTCACCTGCAGTTCGACCCAGGTGCGCGCCCACTGGAAGTGCGGCGCTTCGGCCTTGGTCACGAACGTGCTGCCCGGTCCCAGTTCCTGCATCTTCATCGGGTCGTAGCGTTCGCCTTCGCCGGCCCAAAGGGTGCCCTTCAGGATCGTCGTGACGCGCTCGTCGGGATACTTCAGCGGCGGCCACTTGTACCCCTGGGGAACCTTCACCCGGTATACGTACGGACCCGGCTTGGCCGGATCGCCCTCGAGGAGCATGATCCGCATGCCGTACGGCATTGCCTTGGTCTTCTCCCACTGCTTGTCGGACGGGACTGCGGTGGTCATTCCCGCTGCGTTATCCTCCGCCATGGCCGGTAGCGTGACGCTCGCGGTCAGGACGGCGGCGAGCAGGCGGATGGCGGTTCTGCGCGATGTCTGCATGGTTCAGAAATCCTCTGACGGGTTCCTCGCTTCCTCGTGTACAGCGGGAATCTCCATGATTCTCCTGTGTTGCAATCTTAGCATGCTGGTTTGAACGGCCGTCCGGCCTTGGCCGCGGTGCCTGCCACAGAGAGGACCCATGAGGCTGCTCCCCCTGATCGTGTCGTGTGTCGTCGCAGCATTCCCCCCCACCCAGGCACTCGCGTTCGAGGGTATTCGTATCACGCTCCTGGGTACCGGCATGGCGGAGTCACCCGCCCCGCAGGGTGGACCGGGGATGGTGATCGAGTCCGGCGACGAAGTGCTGCTGTTCGACTGCGGACGGGGCAGCCTGGAGCGGCTCGAGCGCGCCGGCCTGCACGCATTCGACGTGACGGCTGTGTTCCTCACTTCGCTGGATTCCGATCACGTCGACGGGTGCAGGGAGATCTGGCGCGCGGCGCTGCGCGGCAACCGATTCCAGGGATTCTCGGTCTGGGGGCCATCGGGCACCGTGCAGCTGTTCCGCCGGATCGACGATGAACTGGCGCTCGCGGGCGGCGTCGGCACGCGCGCATTCGACATCGCGGACAACATCGTCTACCAACCCGAGTCGCTCACGGTGACTGCGTTCGTGGCCCGGGGCCCGACCGAGATCCGGCGTTTCGGTTATCGGGTGGATGCGCAGCGGCGCTCGGTGGCGCTGTCATCCGATGCCGGCGCCGCCGAAAACATCGCCCGCTATGCGCGCGGCGTGCAGGTCATGATGCAGGAAGTGTCGGGCCGCGAAGAATCCGAAGCATCCACCGAGGCGCGGCCTTCTCCGGAAGAGGCCGGCCGACTGTTCCGTGCTTCGCGTCCGTATCTGGCGCTGTACTCACATGTCATTGCGGAGGGCGCGACCGAGGAGCAACTCCTGCGCCGCACGCGGCGCAGCTACCGCGGTGCCGTTCAGGTCGGCCGCGACCTGATGGTCATCGAAGTGCAGAACGAAGTGCAGATCCGGTCCGCTCCGTCCGAACCGCGAATGAACTAGTTCCACATCCCGGCGCGGCAAATTTCGACTCGCTAGCGTCGATGGCCTCTTGCTACAATGCGCCCTCGCTTCAGACGGGGGTACGAGTTCGCAAGCGCGCTCGATGTGCGCACTGTCGTCCGCCCGCGACTCATCGACAGGGCCGCTTCACCTGGGTGCCCGGATGAATTCAGCGTCGAGACCTGCCAAGCCGGTCCTGCCGTCGAAGCCGAATGCGGGGAAGGCAAGGGGGCCGACCTGATCCATCTAATCGAGACGTAAGGAGAACACATGAACAAGGCGGAGTTGGTGGAAGCGATCGCGAAGAAGGCGGGCGGGACCAAGGTGGCGGCCGAGGCCACGCTGGACGCATTCATCGACAGTGTCACCGCTGCACTTACCAAGGGTGACAGCGTGGCCTTGATAGGATTCGGGACGTTCTCGGTCTCCAAGCGTGCAGCGCGCAAGGGGCGCAATCCGGCGACCGGCGCGGAGATCAGGATTCCTGCTTCGAAGGTGGCCAAGTTCTCCGCCGGCGCGAAGCTCAAGAAGGCGGTGAATCGGCGCTGACAGCCGGACGTCGTCGTTGATGAAGGGCGCGCAGGCGCCCTTTTTTCGTTTGCAGGCACAGGGCATCCGGTAGAATGCCGCAACGCAGCGACCAGCCCACTGCCCGGATGGTGAAACTGGTAGACACAAGGGACTTAAAATCCCTCGGCGCAAGCCGTGCCGGTTCGAGTCCGGCTCCGGGCACATGGCAGGGTCATCGCCCGCGCATGGACTGGTCTTGTCCTGGATGACGATGCAGCCAGTCGTAGCGCGACCTCTTCCCCGCTCGGTTCTCACCGGCCAGTTGCGCGAACCGGCACTCTGGGATGCCGTCATCATCGGCGGTGGCGCGACCGGCCTCGGAATCGCGGTGGACGTCGCGGCGCGCGGCCTGCGCGTGGCGCTCGTGGAGCGGGGCGACTTCGGCAGCGGAACTTCCAGTCGAAGCACCAAGCTGATACATGGGGGCGTACGCTACCTGGCCCAGGGAAACATCGCGCTCGTACGCGAGGCGCTCACCGAGCGCGCAGTGCTCGCACGCATCGCACCCGCACTGGTACGCCCACTCGAGTTCGTCGTGCCGTGCTACGGCCGGGGCGAGCGCGCCATTCTTCGGACGGGACTGGGCGTGTACGATCTGCTCGCGGGCAGCGCGAGCCTGGGCCCGACCCGCTGGATGACGCGACGCGAGACCCTCGCCCGCATTCCGGGAGTGCGCGAGCAGGGCTTGCGAGGGGGTGTGTCGTACTGGGATGCGCAGTTCGACGATGCCGCGATGGCGATTTCCCTGATGCAGACCGCGTGCGCGCTGGGGGCTACCGCAGTGAACTACGTCGCGTGCGAGGAACTGGTGTCTCGGGACGGTCGAATTGCCGAGGTGCTCGCGCGCGACGTCGAGACAGGGGAGCGCTTCGCGCTGAAGACCGGCTGCGTGTTCAACGCCGCCGGGGTCTGGGTCGACGCGATTCGTGCGCTTGCCTGCACTGCCGATGGGCCGCTTGCCACGGTGAGCCAGGGCTCCCACCTGGTGCTGGACCGGCGCTTCATGACGGGCGATGCCGCGATGCTGATACCGCGCACTTGCGACGGCCGCGTGCTGTTCGTGGTGCCATGGTACGGTGCTCTGCTGGTGGGCACCACCGATGTGCCGCGCGCGGACGCGCCGTTCGATCCACGCCCGGCCGCAGTCGAGGTCGAATTCCTCTTGCGCAGCGCCGGGGCATACCTGGCGGCCCGGCCCGACGAGGGCGACGTGCGCGCGAGCTTCAGCGGATTGCGTCCGCTGTTGCGCGGTTCGACGTTGCGCAGGACGGCCCGGATCTCGCGCGGACACGCCGTGTTCATCGAAGCCGGCAATCTGGTATCCGTGGTGGGTGGCAAGTGGACGACGTATCGGCGCATGGCACAGGATGCGGTCGATGCGGCGCGGCGTGCGCGCCTGCTGCCCGCGTCGCCCGAATCCCCGACGCGCGAGGTGCTGCTGGTCCCGCCGCCCTTCGTCCCGGCGAGCGCCGATGACTTCCGTGAACGGGTTGCGGATGCCGCGTTCATCGGATGGGCGAGCAATTTTGCTCAGGCCCGGACCCTCGATGACATCCGGGCACGCCGGACACGCCTCGATTTCCTCGATACCAGCAGCACCACCCCTGCCACGCCGAGCGGAGCGAGATAGTAGACCGCGCGATATGCCAGCAGTGCGGCCAGTATCTCGGAGGCGGAGACGGCGTGCCCCAGCAGGGCGATGAACACGCCTTCGAGAACGCCGAGACCGGCGGGGACATGGGCTACCGCTCCGGCGATCGCGGCGGCGAGGAAGACGCTGGTGACGAGCGCATAGTCGATCCTGCCGCCCAGAAGCACGTACACGATGCCGGCAGCCGCGAGCCAGTTGCACGATGACAGGCCAATCTGCAGCAAGGCCAGCCTCGTTCCCGGAAGCTCGAAGCTGCGCCCCCGCCAACGCAGGCTGTGCCCCTTGGACAGCACGCACGCCAGCAGATAGGCCGCGACCGCCGTCAGCAGGACGATGCCGATGGTGCGCAGCCTCGCGTCGGAGAACGCCCAGTCCGCAGGTACGCGGGGTGGCCTGAGCAGGAACAGCGCACCGCCTACCAGGCAGTAGCCGACCCAGTTGGTGAGGATGCTTAGCGCAAGCACGCGCGAAGTCACCGATGCGCGCAACCCGTACTGTGCGTACAGACGGAAGCGGAATCCCACGCCTCCCACGAGAGCGCCGAAATTGAGGTTGAACGCATAGTTGACGAACCCTACCGCCAGCGTCCGAGGCACGGGGAGGCGGTGACGCGTCTGATGGCGCCCGATCAGGTCGAACGTGGCGTACAGCCCATGGCTGGCAGCCGCGAGGACCGCGGCCAGCGCGAGGTCCACCGGCGCCACCGCCCCGAGGGCCTTGCCCACCGCGGGCCAATCCATTTTCAGTGCATGGCGCGCGACCAGCACCGCGACGGCACCCAGGAACGCCCAGGACAGCAGCCGGCGCAGCAGCCGCCAGCGCGAGTTTTCTTGCGCACCGGCCCGTGCCGTGCCATCAGCGGGCCGGGCCGGTCCGGAACCCGTATGCGAAGGAGTGGCGGCGGCCATGGTCCGCCTCCCGGCAACGCGTGTGCCGGCAGCCCCGGAACCGACGCGGCAAGGCAGGCACAGCGCCCGGTCCGTGACTAAAGTTCACGTCGTGCCGCTCCGTTAAAGACTGCGAGCGCCTCAGTGCGGCGCGCGTGTCCACGAGCTTCTTCCGCGCTGACCCGGCAGGGTGGCGATCCCGAACTCATGTCAGTAATCGTCGGCTACATCGTCATCCTTGCCGCGTGCCTGGGCGGCTTCTCCATGGCCGGCGGGCACCTGAACTCGCTGTTCCAGCCCGTCGAACTGGTCATTATCTTCGGCGCGGCGATGGGTGCGTTCATCGTCGCGAACACCGGCAAGGTCATCAAGGGCACGCTCAAGGCCCTGCCCACCGTCCTCAAGGGCTCCAAGTACACCAAGGCGTTGTACATGGAACTGCTGTCCCTGCTCTATGACATCCTGTCCAAGGTGCGCAAGGAAGGGCTGATGTCGATCGAGTCGGACGTGGACAACCCGCCGCAGAGCCCGATCTTCAGCAAGTACCCGAAGATCCTGGCCGATCACCACGCGATGGAATTCATCACCGACTATCTGCGTCTGATGGTCGGAGGCAACCTGAATGCCTTCGAGATCGAGAACCTGATGGACGTGGAGATCGAAACACATCACCATGAGGGAGAGATCCCCGCCACGGCGGTGAACAAGCTGGCCGATGGCCTGCCTGCGTTCGGCATCGTGGCCGCAGTAATGGGCGTGGTGCACACCATGGAATCGGTGGGTTTGCCTCCGGCCGAGCTGGGCAAGCTGATCGCTGCGGCCTTGGTCGGCACCTTCCTCGGCATCCTGATGGCGTACGGCTTCGTGGGTCCGCTCGCGACCCTGCTCGAGCACAAGCTCAACGAGGCGACCAAGATGCTCCAGTGCATCAAGGTAACCCTGCTCGCGAGCCTGAACGGATACGCGCCGCAGGTGGCGGTGGAGTTCGGTCGGAAGGTTCTGTATTCGACGGAACGACCCAGCTTCAGCGAGCTGGAAGAAGAAGTGAAACAGCGCAAGGGCAAGTAGGGCCTGGGCATGAGCGACGATTCACAGCGGCCCATCATCGTCAAGCGCATCAAGAAGGGCGGCCATGCTCACCATGGCGGCGCCTGGAAGATCGCGTATGCGGACTTCGTGACCGCGATGATGGCCTTCTTCCTGCTGATGTGGCTGCTGGGATCCACCACTCGCGCGGACCTCCAGGGAATCTCTGAGTATTTCCAGACGCCGCTGAAGGTGTCCCTGATGGGCGGCTCCGGCGCGGGCGACACGACCTCGATCATCAAGGGAGGTGGCAGCGATCTCACCCGCGCTGACGGTCAGAGGAAGGCGGGCGACAGCACCGACGGGCGCAAGGTGACGGACACCAGGCAGGCGGAGGCCGAGCTGGCCCGTGCCGAGATGGCGAAGTTGCGCCTGCTGAAGGAAAAGGTCGAAGCCGCCATCGCGGCAAATCCGATCCTCAGCCAGTTCCGTCATCAGCTGCTCATCGACATCACGACCGAGGGACTGCGCATCCAGATCGTGGACGAGCAGAACCGCCCGATGTTCGCGATCGGCAGCGCCGAGCTGCAACCCTACACACGCGAAATCGTGCGCGAGATCGGAGCCCTGCTCGACGACGTGCCCAATCGAATCGGCCTGTCCGGCCACACTGACGCCACGCGGTACTACGGTGGCGAGCGCGGGTACAGCAACTGGGAACTCTCGGCCGATCGTGGCAACGCCGTGCGCCGTGAACTGCTCGTCGGCGGGATGCAGGAGCAGCGTATCGCCCGCGTGATCGGTCTGGCCTCGTCGGTGCTGCTCAATCCGAACGATGCGCATGATCCGGTCAACCGCCGCGTCAGCATCATCGTGATGAACAAGAAGGCCGAAGAGGCAGCGATGAACGACGGCGGTGTGGTGGAGGCCGAGAAGCCCGCCGCTATCCAGGTCACTCCTCAGGGCATCATCGCCCCTGCCGAACCACCCGATGTCGATGCACCCCACGGCTGATCTCGCGGCGCACAACGCCCCCCTGCGAGCGCCGGCCGCACCGGTGGTCGTCGCCGCGCTCTCACACGCGGGCGCGATGGCGGCCGTGGCCCTGGTTCCGCTTGCGGGGCTGGCGCTTCCGCTGCCGATCGTGGCGCTTGCCGAAGGAATCGCCGCGGCCACGCTCGGCCGCCTGCTCGGGCTGCCCGCGTGGTGGGTGCCGATCAATCTGCTGTTCGTGCCGCTGGCGCTGCTGCTCAGCGGCCAGCAGCTGGCACCGCTCTGGTACCTCGCCGGTTTCGTGGTACTCGGTCTGACCTTCTGGAGCGTGCTCCGAACGCGAGTGCCGCTGTATCCGAGCAGCCGCGAGGCGTGCGGCGCTCTGGTGCACATCATCCCGCCGGGAAGGATCCGGGTGATCGACATGGGGTGCGGCTTTGGTGGTGTGCTGGCGCGCGCCGCCGCATCCCGGCCCGACGCGCAGTTCACCGGGCTGGAACTGGCACCGCTGCCCGCGCTCCTGGCATTGCTGCGGCTGCGCGGGATGTCGAACGCGGCCGCGCGCCACGCCGACTTCTGGAAGCACGACATCAGTGACTACGACGTCGTCTACGCCTTCCTGTCACCGGTGGCCATGGTGCCGCTGTGGCACAAGGCACGCACGCAGATGAAGCCGGGCAGCCTGCTCGTGAGCAACAGCTTCGCCGTCGACGGCGTGCGGCCCGATCGCGTCATCGCGCTGCCGGGCAGGGACTCGCGTGCGCTGTACGTCTGGCACATGTGAGGCCGGAACGATGCAGGGGCTCGCCAACTGGGTCTCGCGACTGGGCGGATACCGGATCCCGATTCTCGCCGCGACGGCGGGTCGACTGAAGCAGCTGCGCGCGGACGAGGATCGCGTCACCGCGCGCGACCTCGCTGCGGCCGTGCTGCGCGACCCGCTGATGACCCTGAGCGTGCTGCGCTTCTCGCAATCGCGGCTGCGCGCACGCCAGCCCATCGAGATCACCACCGTCGAGCATGCCATCATGATGCACGGCGTCGGCCCGTTCTTCCGGCAATTCGACCAGCCGCTCGTCCTCGAGGACGTCCTCGCCCAGCACCCCGAAGCACTGACAGGTGCGCGGGCCGTGATCAGCCGCGCATACCAGGCCGCGCTCACGGCCAGGCACTTCTCGGCTCTGCGGCACGACATGGAGACCGAGGAGGTCACCATCGCCGCGCTGCTGCACGATCTCTCCGAGATGCTCATGTGGTGCACGATACCCGAGGTCACGCTGCAGCTCGAACGCATGCTGGCCTGCCATCCCGGGCTGCGCAGCGCCGCGGCGCAGCGGGTCGTCCTCGGCTTCTCGCTAGCGGAGTTGCAGCTGGCCCTGGCGCACCAGTGGCGCCTGCCGCAGCTGCTGCAACGGCTGATGGACGACGCGCATTCCGACCACGCGCGTGTGCAGACGGTGCGCTACAGCGTCGCTCTGGCGCGCCACAGCGCGCACGGCTGGCACGACGCAGCGCTTCCCGACGACTACAAGGGGTTGGAGAAAGTCGTCGGCCTGCCGCCGGATCAGGTCAGACGCGCGCTGCGCCAGTGCGTCCTCCAGGCCGCCCGCAACTGGCGCGCCTATGGCGTGCAGCCAGCCGCGAGCTGGATTCCGATGCTGCCCGGCACGTGGCCGGCACAGGCCTCCCGGCACGTCGTGCGAAGCGACATCGCCCGGGAGGCAATGCTCGTCCGTTGTCTGGACCAGCTCGGAAGCGGACACACAGGCGAAGGAATGGCGCGCGCATTCGTCGCCGTGGCGTTCTACGCGCTGGAGCACGCACTTGGTCTGCGCCGCATCTGGATGGGGCTGTGCAATCCGCGCACCAGGCGCGTGGAGCCGGCACATGTCCTCATGCTCGATGGCGGGTTGCTTCCCGGAGAGTTGAGCTTCGAGGCGGGCGACGGCACCATGTTCGACCGGCTGCGCGAGAAGAGTCAGGCGCTGTGGTATCGCCCCGACCAGACCGGCAAGCTGAAATCGCTGCTGCCGCCCAGTCTGCGCGACCGTCTGGGGGAGCGATCCTTCTATGCCATGGGTCTGCATGGCAACGGCCTGCCGGACGCGATCCTGTTCGCGGACACCGGCGCGGCATCCGACGCACTCGACGAGACGGGCTACAATGCCTTCAAGACCATCGCATTGTCCCTGTCACGGGCACTTCAGAAGGCACGCAGTTGATGCAAACCCCGCTTCCGGCCTCCGCCCGGCTGTGGTACGTGCGCCATGCCGAAGCCATATCCGGTCCGTTCCCGGTCGGCGCCCTGGTACAGGAGGATGCGCTGGGCCGCCTGGCTGGCGCCAGTGGCGTGAGCGTCGATGGCGAGCGGTGGCTTCAGCCGGCCCAGTTTCACGCAATCCTGCGTGACGCCGATCCCGTGTTGCGCGACGCGAACTCGGCCTGTCCGGCGGACGAGTGGTCCGGTCAGCGCGCCATGGCCCGCGCGCGCTGGGCGGATCAGCGCAGCGGCGCCGATCGGCGCGCCTGCCGTGCATCCGTGTCCTCCGACCGGAGGGCAACACCGGATCGACGTGCGCAAAGCGCGGGCACGCGCATACCGCTACCGCCACGCCGGGACGACATCGCCGTGGACCGGGGGCAGCGCGGCACGCTGGTCATTGCACTGCTGCTCGTGGCTGCGGTGGCCCTGGCGGCGGCATCCTACGGTCCGAGCAATCCAGTCGCCGTAGCGCTGCACGTGCGACCCCTGCCGCGGTAGGCAGGTTTGAGACGGCTCCAGTCACGCGACAACCCGCAGTACAGGCGCATCGCCCGAGTCGCGTCCTCTGCGCGCGAGCGTCGCAATCAGGGGTCGATCCTGCTCGACGGTCCGCATCTGGTGGATGCGTACCTGAGCGCGTTCGGCACGGCGGGTGTCACGCTCATCGTACGTGAGCACGCCGCTGACGATGCCGAGACCCGTGCGCTGATGGCGCGGGTCGACGCTGAACACTCGCTGACGATGACGGACCGGCTGTTCGATGCGCTCTCACCGGTGGACACCCCGACCGGCATCATGGCCGTGGCGCGAAGGCCTGATGCGTTGCCTGCGATCCATCCGGAAGGCTTTACCGTTCTGCTGGACGGAATCCAGGATCCGGGCAACCTCGGCGCCATTCTGCGCAGCGCCGCCGCTGCGGGATGCAGGGAAGCGTACCTGACATCCGCCTGCGCCGACCCCTGGTCGCCGCGCTGCCTGCGCGGAGGAATGGGCGCCCAGTTCGTGCTACCGATTCATACCAGGCAGTCCCTGCGCGAAGTTGCACAGGCCTTCCGTGGACAGGTGGTCGCTGCGGCTGCCGCCGGGGAGAGCGAACTGTTCGACGTATCGCTTCCAGCCCAGTGCGCCTTCGTCATCGGCGCCGAGGGAAAGGGCGTCTCCTCCGAACTTCTCGCCTGCGCGGGCGCGCGCGTTCGCATCCCGATGGCGCGCGGAATCGAATCGCTGAATGCCGCTTCGGCGGCGACGCTCCTGTTCTACGAGTGGGCGCGACGACATCGGGCGCACTCGGCCGTGTGCGCGCCGCACACATGATCCCCGGTAGTATGCTGGTGCACAGAGGCGCGCAAGCGCCCTGTGGCTCCCACCCTCACGTCGTTCAACGTGTGAAGCGCTCATGATCCTTACGCAAGAACAGCAGCTGATCCGCGACGCCATGCGTCAGTTCGCCCGCGAGCGGCTCACGCCGAATGCTGCCCGATGGGATCGCGATCACGCGTTTCCGCGCGATGCCCTGAAGGAACTCGGGTCGCTCGGCGCGATGGGAATGGTTGTGCCGGAGGAGTGGGACGGGGCGGGACTGGACTATCTTTCACTGGTGGTCGCCCTCGAGGAGATCGCGGCCGGCGACGGCGCGACCTCGACCATCGTCTCCGTGCAGAACTCGCTCGCCTGCGGCATCACCTTGCGATTCGGCTCCGAGGACCAGAAGGCGCAGTACCTGCGGCCATTGGCGCGCGGCGACATGCTCGGTTGCTTCTGCCTGACCGAACCCCATGTCGGCTCGGATGCCTCGGCGATCCGCACTTCGGCGGTGCGCGATGCGGATGGCTGGCTGCTCAATGGCGTGAAGCAGTTCATTACCACCGGGAAGGAAGCGGACGTCGCGATCGTCGTCGCGGTCACCGATCGCGATGCCGGCAAAAACGGCATCTCCTGCTTCCTGGTGCCGACCGATGCGCCGGGATACATCGTGGGCCGGCTGGAGGAGAAGATGGGCCAGCGCGCCTCCGACACCGCCCAGATCCTGTTCGAGAACTGCAGGATTCCGCTCGATCACCTTCTGGGTGCGGAGGGGGAAGGCTACCGCATTGCACTATCCAATCTGGAGGCCGGACGCATCGGCATTGCGGCGCAGGCCGTGGGCATGGCGCGCTCCGCGTTCGAGGCGGCCCATGCCTACGCGCACGCGCGTGAAGCCTTCGGCAAGCCAATCTTCGAGCATCAGGCCGTCGCCTTCCGGCTGGCGGACATGGCAACGCGACTGGAGGCGGCGCGGCAGCTGGTGTGGCACGCGGCGGCACTCAAGGATGCAGGACAGCCGTGCCTGATGGAGGCGTCCATGGCAAAGCTGTTCGCGTCCGAGATGGCGGAGAAGGTCTGCTCGGACGCGATCCAGATCCACGGAGGATACGGCTACGTGAGCGATTTTCCGGTCGAGCGCATCTACCGCGACGTGCGCGTGACGCAGATCTACGAGGGCGCGAGCGACATCCAGCGACTGGTCATCGCCCGCCAGCTCGGTGCGGCGTGAGGGACGCCGCTGCCGATCAGAGTTGTTCGATGCCCCATTCGGCCGCGGCCTCGCGCAGCACGTTCGCGCGCAGTGCCTCCACGCCGCCAAGCGCGAACTTCCAGGACTTTCCGTTGCCGGGATTGACGAATTCGATGCGATCGAAGCCTGCCTGGCGGGCAGAGGCGGGGAGATCGGTCTCGGTGGCGAGCTTCTTCGCGAGGCTGTCGTGCATTTGCGCGAAATCGACGAAGGCCACCCATGCGCCGCGCTCCTCGCGGGCGCGAACATGCATGCCCAGTCCTTGTGCGGACAGGGCGCTTCCGACTCGCTGCACCCAGGTGTCGGCGGCGAGACGGATGCGCTGTTCGGCGGCCGCCGCCGCGTCCTTGCGTACGAACGCTTCCACCTGCACCTTGAAAGCACGAGCGATCTCGGTGCGATCGGGGGAGACGGGCAGGGACTTGAGTGTCCGGGCAATCTCAAGTGCGTGCAATTGCCACTCGACGGATGCGCTGGGAAGGCTGCGCAGCGCGACCACCTTCTCGTGCAGAATAGCGGCCTCGCTGCTCGCCCTGGCGACCGTGCCGGGGACGAGAAGCGGGAGGGCGAAGATGGCCAGCGACAGAGCGCGCAACGTGCGCAGGACGGCGGTAGCAGTGCGTGCCATGGGATGCCTCCGGTTCGACAGTGCACACCGACTATCGGCGCACGTAGGACGATGTTGAGTCGGATGCAGCACTCGAGGAGCGCAGGGGCAGACGTGAGCACGGAGATCGGATTCATCGGCCTGGGCGCCATGGGGCAGGGGATGGCGCTCAACCTGCAACGCAAGGGATTCAGCCTGGTCGTCTACGACCTTCGTCAGCAGCCCGTGGCAAAGCTGACCGCTGCCGGGGCACGGGCCGGCGAGTCGGTCGCCGATGTCGCCCGCCAGTGCAGAATCGTCGTCACGATGCTGCCCGGATCCGCGGAAGTCGAGCAGATCATCCTGGGCGACGACGGTGTGCTCGCGAATTCCGCATCGGGCACGCTGGTGATGGACATGAGTACCGTCGACCCGGCCACGACCGATGCACTCGAGACGCGGTTGCGCCAGTCCGGGATGCGCTTCGTCGATGCGCCGGTGGGGCGGCTGGCGAGCCACGCGCAGGCTGGAGAGAGCCTGTTCATGGTCGGCGCGTCGCCGGAGGACTTCATCGTGGTGCGTCCCCTGCTGGAGGCGATGGGCACGACCATTCACCACTGCGGTGCCCCCGGAACAGGCATCCGGACCAAGCTGGTCAACAACTTCCTCGCCATCGGTCTGTGCCAGATGAACGCCGAGGCGCTGACACTGGCTGCGCGCTTCGGCCTCGATCTCGAGACCACGCTGGCCGTGCTGGGCGGCACAACGGCCACGAACGGCCAGCTCAGGCTCAATTACACGTCCAAGGTGCTGCGCGGCGACGTCGAGCCGGGCTTCACCGTCGACTTGGCGCACAAGGACATGTCCCTGGTGGTCAATGCGGCGAACGCCGCCAGCGTGCCGCTGCCCAGTGCTGCCATCGTACGCGAATCGCTGTCACTGGCCCGTGCCGGCGGCTTCGGGAACAAGGATTTCTCGGCCCTGCTGGACCATTGGTGCGAGCGTGCTCGCGTCGCACCGGTTCGATTGAAAGGAGAGCATCGGTGAGTTCAGGCTTCACGTTCGCGCGCGACGACTGGCGTGCGGAGATATTCGCGGCACTCGGGCGCCAGAACGTCGTGCAGGTCGCCTACGTGCCGGATGCCGGCCATGCCAGCCTGATCCAGGCGGCACATGCGGATCCGCAGAAGAAGGTGACCGTCCTCACCACCGAGGAGGAGGGCGTCGCGCTGCTGGCCGGCGCGGATCTCGGCGGCGAGCGCGGAGTGCTGCTGATGCAGTCCTCCGGGGTGGGCAACTGCGTCAACATGTTCTCGCTCCTGCGCAGCTGCGGCTTTCCCTTGGTGACCATCGTGACGATGCGCGGCGAATGGGCCGAGTTCAATCCCTGGCAGATTCCCATGGGGCAGGGCACGCCGAAGACCTTCGAGCATGCCGGGTTCATCGTCTATCGTGTCGACCAGCCGGAGGATGTCGGTCCGGTGACCGAATCGGCCATCCGGATCGCCTACGAGTGTGTCCAGCCGGTGGCCATTCTGCTGTCGCAACGCCTCATCGGTGCGAAGAAGTTCTGATTCGGAGAAACGGGAACATGCTCGAACGCAGACACACGGTGGCCACGCTGCTGGCCGATCGTTCGTCCGACCTGCTGGTGGTGCCAGGCCTCGGATCCTCCACCTACGACGTGGCTGCCGCGGGGGATCATCCGCACAATTTCTATCTCTGGGGTGCGATGGGCGGAGCGGTGTGCATCGGCCTCGGACTGGCTCTCGCTCAACCGAAGCGGCGAGTGCTCGTGATCACCGGCGACGGTGAACTGCTGATGGGATTGGGAAGCCTTGCCACGGTGGGCGCAAGGTGCGTTTCTAACCTCGCGATCGCCGTCCTGGACAACGAGGTGTACGGCGAGACCGGCGGCCAGTCCAGCCATACCGCGCTCGGCACCGACCTGGCGGCGGTCGCCCTGGCTTGCCGGTTCCGTGCCGCGAGCACCATCCGGTCGGCTCAGGAACTGCCGGCGCTGCGGGAGATGCTGCTGCAGGCGGCCGGGCCCGTGCTGGGTGTGATCAAGATCGCATCGAGCGAAGTGCCCCGCTTTCTTCCCGAGAGGGACGGCCACGCGATTCGAACGCGGTTTCGCGGCAGCCTGCTGGGCTGAGTCGATCCAGCGCGCGTCCCGCGCATGCCGTGGACGACGACATGACAGGCCCCAGCTGCACCGGACGCTCAATTCCCACCCGAGCGAGTCGATACCTGGGAACCCAGAGAGCGTCGCTGACGACGCCTGTTCTTGTCATCCTGTCCGAGGATCCATGCGAACTCTGTCGTCCCGTCTCATCGGCTTCGTCGTCGTTTCAGTCGCAGGCGTAGCCCTGCTGCTCACTGCGTTCTCCTATACCCGCATGCGCGATCAAGTGCTGTCTGCACTCGATCGCGAAGTCGATCAGGTGGCTGCACTGCAGGCGGCCAGGATCGCGGCCTGGCTCGATTCCAAGCGCCGCCTGATCGACACTGCGGCGAAGGCGGCCGCGAGCGAGGACGAGGCGCTGCGTGCCATGCTGCTGCGTACCAGGCTGGCTGGGGATTTCTCGTACTCCTACATGGGGTTCCCGGACAAGCGGCTGGTTCACGGGGACGACACCCCGGTGCCTGCAGGCTTCGATCCCACGATTCGCCCCTGGTACAAGATGGCGATGGAGCGCGGCAAGGTGTCGGTGACCGCGCCGTTCATGAGCGTGTCGGACCACGCACTCATCGTATCGGTTGCCGCGCCGGTGCAGCGCAATGGCCAGTTCCTCGGCGTGGTCTCGGCGAACGTGGTCCTGGAGAAGATGGTCGGCAGCGTGCTGGGACTGAAGCTGGTCGGTGACAGCCACGCATTCCTGGTCTCGAAGGACGGCGTGGTGATCGGTCACCGGCAGGCGGACGCCGCCCTCGGATCGGTATCGAAGCTGATTGCCGGACTGACAGCCGACAGCCTGGCGGCCCTGGCAACGCAATCGCGCTCCGCCGAGGTCGCCTATGCCGACGGAACGCCCTATCTGCTCACGGTCCGCGCAATTCCGGATTCGGACTGGCTGGTCGCCGTGATGGTCGACCGGAACGCTGCCCTTGCGCCGCTGCGCGAACTGCTCATCACGTTGATGGCAGCGGCGCTGATCGCCATCGCTGTCGCCGCTGGCCTGGGTGTATTTGCCTCTCGCGCCCTGCTGGGCGGATTGCGCTCGTTGCGCGACGCAATGGCCGACATCTCCGGTGGTGAGGGCGATCTCACCGTCCGGCTCGAGGTGCGTGGCGAGGACGAGGTCGGCCAGGCGGCCGGTGCCTTCAACCAGTTCCTCCAGCGGCTGCACGGCATGTTCCAGGACGTGCAGGCACGCGCCCACCAGGTCACGGGCGACGTCGCCCGGGCAGCGCAGACCACCACGGAAGTGAGCAGGAACGTGGCACGCCAGTCGGAGGACCTCGGCGCAACCGCAGCGTCCATCGAGGAAGTCACGGTCAGCATCACGCATATCGCCGATGTGGTCAAGGACGCCGAATCGGTGCTGGCGAGCGCCGATGTGCGCTCGTCCGAGAGCGTGGAGTCGGTCGAGCGGGTGAAGCAGGAGATCGCGCGGGTGGCCGGCACGATGGGACAACTGTCCACGGTCGTGGATCGTCTGGGCAGCCGCTCGAAGGAGATCTCCGGCATCGTCGATGCAATCAAGGACATAGCCGATCAGACCAACCTACTTGCACTGAATGCGGCAATCGAAGCGGCACGCGCAGGTGAACAGGGACGCGGCTTCGCCCTGGTCGCGGACGAGGTGCGCAAGCTGGCGGAGCGCACCGCGCAGGCAACCGTCGAGATCGGCCACATGATCGAGGCCATTCGCAGCGACATGGACAGTGCGGTCGTCGGGATGGGTACGACGCAGCAGAACGTGTTCTCGAGCGTCTCGCTGGTGGAGGTGGCGTCCGACGGGATCCGCGGGATCCGCATGCAGATGAGCGACGTGGTGTCACGCATGAAGGACATCTCGAGCGCAACCGCAGAGCAAGCAGCCGCAACGAACGAGATGGCACGCCGTGCAGAGCAGATCAACGCGGTGTCGCAAGCCAGCAGCGCCGCGCTGCACGAGACCGAATCGTCGCTGCGCGCGACCAGCGCGCTGGCTGAGAGCCTGGGCAGATCGGTGGCGCGGTTTCGGCTGTGAGTTCTCCGCTGGCTGCGCCTTCTCCAGCACACTCCGGATGAAACCGAAATACGTTGCGCGATACAGGCGGTTCGGCCGGTGTGGTCGCGTCCGAGAGCTTTCGAGTGGAGCTGGCCGCAGTTAATTTAACATAATACAGATTATGCGGCTTCGCAGTGCTGACCGGATCCGACCACTCAGGTCTGCAGACGTAGGCCAAACAGTCGCTGGAAGTTCTCCGTCGTGGCAGCCGCCAGCGCCTCCAGACTCATGCCGCGCAGTTCGGCGACGTGCTCGGCGACATGGCGGACAAAGGCCGGTTCGTTGCGCTTTCCGCGGTGCGGCACCGGCGCCAGGTAGGGAGCGTCGGTTTCCACCAGGATCCGGTTCAGCGGCACTCGCCTGGCGACTTCCTTCAGCGCCACGGCGTTCCTGAAGGTCACGATTCCCGAGAAGGAGATGTGGAAGCCAAGATCGAGAGCAGCATTGGCGACATCCATCGTCTCCGTGAAGCAGTGCATGACGCCTCCCACTTCGTCGGCGCGTTCGGTCCGCATGATCTCGATGGTGTCGGCGGAGGCCGAGCGGGTGTGGACCACGAGCGGCTTCCGGCACGCACGCGCCGCCCGGATGTGCGTCCGGAAGCGCTCGCGTTGCCACTCCAGGTTGCCGGTCAGGCGGTAGTAATCCAGGCCGGTCTCGCCGATTGCCACGACTTTGGCCGTACCCGCCAGTTCGACGAGCTCCTGCACGCCGGGTTCGCGCGCCCCGGCTTCATCCGGGTGGACGCCCACGGTCATGGAGATCTGGTCGTTCGCCTCCGCCAGGGCGCGCACCCGTGCCCAGTTCTCCAGCGTCACGCCGATGCACACGGCATGTACGACTTCGTTCTCGCGCATGCGCTGGAGCAATTGTTCGATCTCGCCCGACAGATCGGGAAAATCGAGATGGCAGTGTGAATCGACCAGCATGCCGCCTGGGCTCAGAGCGTATGAGTCGGCCGGGCCGATTGCAGGTGTCCGCCGAGAAGACCCTCGATGCGTCGGCGTGCCTGAATGCCGCTCTCGTCCTCCTTGAACTGGACGCCGACGCCCTGCACCCGATTCCCATGGCAGCCGGCGGGTGTCACCCAGACCACCCTGCCTGCGACAGGCAGCTTGGTCGGATCGTCCGACAGACTGATGAGCATGAAGATCTCGTCCCCAAGCCTGTAGGGGCGCGCAGTCGGAATGAAGATCCCGCCACCCTTCACGTAGCCCATGTAGGCCGCATACAGAATGGCCTTGTCTTTGATATTCAGCGAGATGGCGCCCGGCCGTGGCCCGCCCATCGCGGTTTCCGAAACCGTCACCTCATGCCTCCATGCCGCACAGGGCGGCCCGGTATGCGAACAAGCAATGCTGGGCAGCCAGCCTTGCATTGAGGGGATGATCGATGCTGCGCATGACGCCGTTCAGATGACCGAGAAAGCGCAGCAAGGCCGGACGCGAGCTGCGAACGGCCAGGCGATGCAAGATCTGCGCGCAATCGGGGTTGTAGCGCAGTGGACCCCGGGAAGCGATCGAGAGCAGGTCGTAGACCCAGCGCTGCATGGCTTGCGCCATGAATGGAAAGCTGTCCTGTCCCAACCGGTCCACTGCGGCCACCGGATCGAAATCCTCACGGCCCAGCACGAGATCGATGAACGCGTCACGCACCTTCCAGTAATCGGCACGATCCAGCGCAAGTGCAGCCAGAGGTGCATTGCCCGCCTGCGCCAGCGCCACCTCGGGGCGTGCCGAGCCCTGGGCGCGCAGCCATTCGACGCTCTCTGCCACCGGAGGAAGCGTGAAAGCCAGGGTCACGCAGCGACTGCGCACGGTGGCTGGAAGGCGCACCGGCTTGCCGCTCACCAGCAGGAAATGCGTCGCGGGCGGCGGCTCCTCCAGCGTCTTGAGCATGGCATTGGCGGCGCTGGGGTGGAGCCGCTCGGCCTGTTCCACCACAACGACCTTGCGGCCTCCCAGATGCGCACTGAGCGCGAGGAAGTCGGCCAGCAAACGCACGCTCGCGACCTTGATCCAGCGGCTCGCCTTGCCTCTTGGCGCAGGCACCCCTGCGCCAACCACCTCCTCTTCCTCGGCGTCGTCCTCACAGCCGAGCAGACGCAGATCGGGATGATTTCCTGCCGAGGCCAGCCGGCAGGAGGGGCAGCTGCCGCACGCGAGCCGATCGGCGCCAGAATGCGGACACAGCAGCGCGTGTGCGAGCGCGGCCGCGAACGAGGTCTTGCCGATGCCTGCCGGTCCGGCGAGCAGCATCACTGGCCGCATGCCCGCCAGAGGCGGAAGCGAACGCCACAGCGCGACGTTCCAGGGGTGAATGCGGGGCGCGGTCAAGGACGCTCCACGAGCGGCTCCAGGATCCCTGCGAGGTCGCGCTGCACCTGGGCGATCTCTCTGGTGGCATCCAGAACCCGGATCCGCTGTGGCGCCTGGCGGGCCCGTTCGAGATAGCCGGCGCGCACGCGCTCGAAGAACGCGCGCTGCTCCTGCTCGAAGCGGTCGAGCGTGCGGTTCGCCAGCAGACGCGTACGCGCGACCTCCACCGGCACGTCGAAGTAGAGGGTGAGGTCGGGCTGGCGGTCGCCCTGCACCCACTCCTCCAGGAGAGCGAGCCTGGCCGTGGCAATACCACGGCCACCACCCTGGTACGCGAACGTCGCGTCGGTGAACCGATCGCACAGCACCCAGTGTCCACGGGCCAGGGACGGCTCGATGAGATCCACCAGATGCTGCCTGCGGGCGGCGAACATCAGCAGCGCTTCGGCCTTGGCATCGACGCGCTGGGCGGGATCGAGCAGCAGGTCGCGCAGCCGCTCACCCAGCGGTGTCCCACCTGGTTCGCGCGTCAGACAAAGCGCAACGCCGCGCTCCTCGAGCCAACGCGCGATCCACGGTGCGTGCGTGCTCTTGCCCGCACCATCGACGCCCTCCAGTGTGATGAAGCGGGCGGCAGGCATGGCTAGCGGTGCAACTGATAGCGACGTACTGCGGCGTTGTGCTCGGCGAGGGTCTTGGAGAAGTGCGAGGAGCCGTCGCCGCGGGCGACGAAGTACAAGGCGTTCGAGGCGGCCGGCCGCAACGCGGCATTCAGTGCCCCCTGCCCGGGCATGGCAATCGGTGTCGGCGGCAGGCCCCGACGTGTGTAGGTGTTGTACGGCGTGTCGGATTCGAGGTCGCGCTTTCTCAGATTGCCGTCGAAGCCGCTGCCCAGTCCATAGATCACGCTCGGGTCGGTCTGCAGGCGCATCCCGCGTTGGAGCCGATTGACGAAGACGGCGGCGATGAGGGGGCGCTCGGATTCCAGGCCTGTCTCCTTCTCGATGATGGAGGCCATGATCAGCGCCTCGTATGGCGACGCGTACGGCAACCCCGGTCGGCGTGCCTCCCAGAGCGCGCCAAGCCTCTCGCGCATGGTCGAGTAGGCACGGGCCAGAACTCTCCAGTCGGCAGCGCCCGGGCTGAAGAAGTAAGTATCGGGGAAGAACAGCCCCTCCGCACTCCCCTCCTCCGCGCCGATTCGTCGCAGCAGTTCCGCCTCGCTCAGAGTCACGGTCTCCTGGCCCACCAGCGGGTGCTGCGCCAGTGCCATGCGCACCTGCGTGAACGTCCAGCCCTCGATGAAGGTGATCTGTGCTTCGGTCACCTCGCCGTTGGCCAGCATCTCGAGCAGGCGGTAGGGGCTGATGCGCTCGGGAAGCCGGTACACGCCGGCCTGCACCACATGTGCCCGGCCCAGTACCCGGGCCAGAGTGCGCATCGACCACGGTTCTCGCAGCACGCCGGCACGTACGAGATCGTCGGTGATCGCGGAGAATGTCCGCCCCTTCCTGACTAAAAGCTCGCGCGCATCTTCCCGCACTTCCAGTGGAGTGACCGCGAACCACACGAGCCAGCCTCCCACGGCCGCCAGTACGAGCGCCAGCAGCAGCGTGCCGGTCAGGATCAGGCGCGCGAAGCGGGTCATTGCACGGCGTCGTCAAGCAAGGGCGCGGAGCGGATCTCGACCATATCGACCATGATTCCAGCAGGCTGAGGCGAAGACGAGGCCCGGTCTGCCGGGCGACGGCCGCTGCCGCGGCCGCCTCGATCAAACGGGGTGGAACGCCAGCGTCGCGTTGGTGCCGCCGAAGCCGAAGGAATTGGACAGTGCCAATCCGATCTTCATCGGCCGCGCCTGGTTCGGCACGTAATCCAGATCGCAGGCGGGATCGGGGTCGCTCAGATTGATCGTGGGGGGCGCGACCTGATCGCGCACGCTCAAGGCCGTGAAGACGGCTTCCACGCCGCCTGCTGCCCCAAGCAGATGCCCAGTCATCGACTTGGTGGAACTCATGGCCACACGTGCTGCATGGTCGCCGAGCGTGCGCTTGACCGCGATGGTCTCCGCCACATCGCCCAGGGGCGTGGATGTACCGTGCGCATTGATGTAATCGACCATATCCGGTGTCGCCTTGGCATCGCGCAGCGCATTGGTCATGCAGCGCCTGGCGCCGTCGCCATCCTCGCACGGAGCGGTCATGTGATGCGCGTCGGCGCTCATGCCGTAGCCGATCAGTTCCGCGTAGATGCGTGCGCCACGCCGCCGTGCGTGGTCCATCTCCTCGAGGACCAGCACGCCGGCGCCTTCTCCCAGGACGAAGCCGTCCCGTCCCTGATCCCAGGGGCGGCTGGAACCGGCCGGGTCGGCGTTGCGCGTGGACAGCGCCCGGGCGGCGGAGAAGCCGCCGATCGCGAGTCCGCAGACGGTCGATTCCGAACCGCCTGCAACCATGATGTCGGCGTCACCATAGGCGATCAGCCGTGCCGATTCACCGATGCAGTGGGTGGACGTGGTGCAGGCCGTCGTGATGGCGAGGTTCGGTCCCTTGAACCCGTACATGATCGACAGATTGCCGGACACCATGTTGATGATCGTGCCCGGAATGAAGAACGGAGAGATGCGCCGCGGACCACTCTCGAGCAGGCTGCGATGCGTCTGCTCGATCATGGGCAGACCGCCGATTCCGGACCCGATGTTGACGCCGATGCGTTCGGCGTTCTCTTCAGTCACCTGGATTCCGGAATCGCGGATCGCCTGGATGGCCGCCGCCGTGCCGTAGTGGACGAAGACGTCGAATCGGCGTGCTTCCTTCGCCGGCATGTACTGAGTGACGTCGAAGCCCTTCACCTCGCCTGCAATCTGCGACGCATACGGCGTCGCGTCGAAGCGGGTGATGCCGGTAATCCCGCTGCGGCCGGCGAGAATGTTGTCCCACGCCCCCTTCACATCGAGGCCGACGGGACTGATGATCCCGAGCCCGGTGACTGCTACTCTGCGCTTGGACAAGGCGGTACCGTCGGAGAGATTACTGCTTGAGATGAGTGTTGATGTAGTCGATGGCCTGCTGCACCGACGTGATCTTCTCCGCTTCCTCGTCGGGGATCTCGCACTCGAACTCTTCCTCGAGGGCCATGACCAGTTCGACCGTGTCGAGGGAGTCAGCGCCGAGGTCATCAACGAACGTCGACTCAAGCTTCACGTCCGCTTCGTTGACGCCGAGTTGCTCGGCAACGATCTTCTTGACGCGTTGTTCGATGGTTTCCATCAAGTTGCCCTTCCTGGTTAGATGAAAGTTCGGGCGGCGAATGCGCCCTAGGCTGCCGGCCGCCGCTGACCGGCGGAGAAACGCGGCGAGATGCTTCGAAACGATCTAGTTGCCGGCAAGCACCGAAAGCGACGGCGCATTCTACCAAAATTGCATAGCACGAGGCTGTCTCCGCGTCTAGCGCATCAGCAGCCCGCCGTTGACGTCCAGCGTCGCGCCCGTGATGTAGCCGGCACCGGGCCACGCCAGGAAGGCCACGCAGGCGGCGATCTCCTCGGGCCTGCCGAATCGCCCCAATGGAACGTGCTGCGCAGCCTGCATGCGCTGCGACTCGGACAGCGCGCGCGTCATGTCGGTCTCGACAAAACCCGGGGCGACGCAATTGACGGTGATGTTCCTGCTGGCGATCTCGCGCGCGAGCGACTTGCTGAAGCCGACAACCCCGGCCTTGGCCGCCGCGTAATTCGTCTGCCCGGCATTGCCCATTTCGCCCGAGATGGATGTCACGTTGATGATGCGACCCTCGCGAGCCTTCATCATGTCGCGCACTGCCATGCGGCACAGGCGAAACACCGACGTCAGATTCGTGAGCAGGATCTCGTCCCACTCTTCGTCCTTCATGCGCATGAGCAGGTTGTCGCGTGTGATTCCGGCATTGTTGACGAGCGCGTACAGGCGACCGAGGTCCGTCTGCACCGCGTCGAGGACGGTCTGCATTTGCTTCGCGTCGGTGACGTTCAACACGTAACCCAGGCCCTTGCCACCGACCTTCTCCAGGGCGGCGGAGATCGCGCGTGCGCCGCTGTCGCTGGTTGCGGTACCGGCAACGATCGCCCCCTGACGTGCGAACTCCAGCGCGATCGCCTGCCCGATTCCCCGGCTCGCTCCCGTGATCAGGGCCACCTTGCCTTCCAGAGGTCTCATCCCGGCCTCATCCATTTCCCAGTCCCTGGGCGAGTTCACGCACCTGGACGGCATCCTTCAATGCGACGCATTGCGCATCCGGCACGATGCGCTTGTTGAGTGCGGTCAGCACGCCGCCGGGACCGCACTCGACGATATGTCCGATTCCACGTGCAGCCATCTCGCGCACCACCTCGACCCAGCGAACCGGCGCGTGCATCTGCCGCACCAGACTGTCCCGGATCGCCGCTGCGTCCGGCGGTGACTGAACGTCGACGTTGTTGATCAGGGCGACGCCGGGTGGACGGATGGCAATCCCCTCCAGCCGCTCACGCACTCGCTCCGCCGCCGGCTTCATCAGGCTGCAGTGCGAGGGTGCGCTCATGGGCAGCATCATGGCGCGCTTGGCACCCCGCTCCTTCGCGAGGGCCATCCCGCGCTCGACCGCAGTGCGATGACCGGCGATCACGATCTGACCCGGTGCGTTCAGGTTGGCAGGCTCGAGCACTTCGCCCCGGGCGGCCTCGGCGCAGACGGATCGGATGGCATCTTCCTCCAGACCCAGAATGGCGGCGATGCCACCGGTCCCTTCCGGAACTGCCTCCTGCATGCACTGGGCACGAAAGCGAACCAGGCGCATCGCGTCCGCGAAGTCGAGGGCGCCCGCCGCCACGAGGGCGCTGTACTCGCCAAGGCTGTGCCCGGCGACGGCGGTAGGTTCCTCACCGCCGCTGGCGCGCCACGCCCGCAGCACCGCGACACCCGCCACCAGCATGGCCGGCTGGGTGTTCACCGTCCGGTTCAGTTCCTCCGCCGGTCCCTCCTCCACCAACCGCCACATGTCCAGCGACAACGCAGCACTCGCTTCTTCGAAGGTCTCGCGCACGGCGGGCAGACCGGCATACGCCTGCATCATGCCGACCGACTGCGACCCCTGACCCGGAAAGACCAGTGCAAACGCCACCCCTACCCCCATTTGATCAGACATGCACCCCAGGTGAAACCACCCCCCACCGCCTCCAACAGCACGTGCTGTCCGGCGCGGATACGCCCGTCGCGCACCGCCTCGTCCAGGGCAAGCGGAACCGAAGCTGCGGACGTATTCGCGTGGCGGTCCACGGTCACCACCACACGCTCCATCGGCAGGCCAAGCTTGCGTGCCGTGGCCTCGATGATGCGCACGTTCGCCTGGTGCGGGATGAACCAGTCCACCTGCTCCAGCGGCAGGCCGGCCCGTTCCAGCACCTCCGCGGCGACTTCGGTCAGCACCTTCACCGCGAACTTGAAGACCGCCTGCCCTTCCATGGTGACGAAAGGCTTGCCGGCGATGTTGCCGCCGCACACGCGGGCGGGCACCGCTAGAATGTCGGTGTACCGTCCGTCCGTATGCAGGCGCGTCGCCAGAATGCCGGGCTCCTGAGATGGTAGCAGCACGACCGCGCCGGCTCCGTCTCCGAAGAGAACGCAGGTGGAGCGATCGTTCCAGTCGAGGATCCCCGAGTAGACCTCGGTGCCGACGACCAGCGCGCAGCGGCTCTGTCCGCTGCGCACGAACATGTCCGCGATCGACAAGGCATAGACGAATCCGCTGCACACTGCCTGGACGTCGAACGCCGCACCGCGCGTCACACCCAGCTTTGCCTGAAGGATGCAGGCGACGCCTGGAAAGATCATGTCAGGCGTGGTGGTGGCGACGACGATCAGATCGACTTCGGACACGTCCCTGCCGGCTGCCTGCAGCGCACGGCGGCATGCCTGCATGGCCAGATCGCTGGACAGTTCGCCCTCTGCAGCGAAGTGGCGCTCGCGGATCCCGGTGCGCGTGCGGATCCACTCGTCCGACGTATCGACGCGCTTTTCCAGGTCGCTGTTGGTTACCACGGTGGCCGGCAGATAGCTGCCGGTACCTGCGATGCGCGAATAAAGCATCAACCTGCCTTCTGCATCGGCGAAGCAGCTTCGGGGATCTGCGGAAGGTGCTCGCTGATGCGTTCGAGGATGCCGCTCGCCGCTTCATCGTAGGCCCGCTGTACCGCAACCGAGAAGGAGAAGCTGTCGGCGGAGCCGTGACTCTTCACCACGATGCCGCGCAATCCGAGCAGACTGGCACCATTGTGCCGGCGCGGATCGACGCGCTTCTTGAATGCATTGATTACCGGCAGTCCGATCAATCCGAGCAGCCTGGTGAACGCGCTGCGGCGGAATTCCTCGTTGAGATAGACCGCCAGCATCTTCGCCAGCCCTTCGGAGGACTTCAGAAAGGTATTGCCGACGAACCCGTCGCAGACGACCACGTCGGTCGTCCCCTTGTAGATGTCATCGCCTTCCACGTTTCCGAAGTAGTTCAGTCCGCTGCCCTTCAACAACTCGCCGGCTTGCTTGACCACTTCATTGCCCTTGATGTCCTCCTCGCCGATGTTGAGAAGGCCGACGGTCGGACGCTCGACCTTCCCGACGATCGAGTACAGCGCGGAACCCATCACCGCGAACTGCAGCAGATGCAGCGCGGAGCAATCGACGTTCGCCCCCAGATCCAGAACGCAACAGCGGCCGCGCATGGTCGGAACCATCGAGGCGATGGCCGGCCGCTCCACGCCCGGCAGCATCTTCAGCACGAACCGGGAAATGGCCATCAGCGCGCCGGTATTGCCGGCACTCACGCACGCATGGGCTTCTCCGGACTTGACCAGTTCGATGGCCATGCGCATGGAGGAATTTCGCTTGGAGCGCAGCGCAGAGGCAGGCGGCTCGTCCATGCCGACGACTTCCGTCGCATGAAGAACCCGCACCCGATGGTCTTGCGCGATGCCGGCAGCGTCGAGTTGCGCGCGAACCGCGGCTTCGTCGCCCACCAGGACCACCTGCGCCCCGGGCTGCTGCTCGAGGAAACGTGCCGCCGCGGGAACGGTGACGGAAGGACCGTGGTCTCCGCCCATGCAATCGAGTGCGACGACGATCGCCATCACGCGCCTGCCTGCCGGGGATCGGCCGTCGTCGATGAACGGTCCATCAGGACTGCCCGGCAGGCTGTCCATTGCACGTGACGGATGGAAGACCGGCAGTCCCGACTCATCAGTCAGTGGTTCAGTCTTCGCGCGTCTTGACGACCTTCTTGCCGCGATAGAAACCGTTCGGGCTCACGTGGTGGCGCAGATGCACTTCGCCCGAACCCGGCTCGACCGCGAGGGCGGGGGCGCCGAGCGCGTCATGCGCGCGCCTCATGTTGCGTCGCGAAGGCGACTTCTTGTTCTGCTGTACCGCCATGTTGCATCACTCCTGTAAAAGATGCTTCCATCCATCAGCGCTGCGCGCTCAGTCCTTCTTCAGCCTGCTCAGTGCCGCAAAGGGCGATAGCCGGGCCGCAGACAACGGGTCCTCGCCGGAGACGTCGGGTGCCGCGCACTCGTCGTGGTGAGCTGCAAGGGGCATCGCCAGCAGCAACTCGTCCTCGACCAGTTCCCGGATATCGAGCCGGGCGACCTCCGGAATGATGTCTTCCGTGTCGCTCTCGTCCTCCGGCTGGGCGAACTCATCCGCCCCGGGCACCAGCACGATTTCTCGGCTGGAATCCAGCTGCTGCGTCAACCCTTCGAGGCAGCGATTGCACACCAGACCGACGGCGGCGCTGACGCTCAGCCGAAGACCGATGTGGCCCTTGGACGTGATGAAACCACTGATCTCGTACGACACCTCGCCGCTGCCTGGCTGAACCGCTTCGGCAAGACGCGGCAGCGCATCGACTGCAAGCCTTCCCGCAAGCTTCCGGCCTTCGCGCGCAAACCGAGCCGGTTCTATTACGAGCTGTTCGGACATAAACCGCGCATGGTAGTATTTTTGTCTCGCACTGTCAAAATCTTAAGCGGTTTTCCAGCAGTGCATGCGCTCGCCTCCGCTCATCATTTCAGATGCTCGTTCTAGCTTCCACCTCGCGCTATCGGCGCGAGCTGCTGTCCAGGCTCCAGCTCGACTTCAGCGTGGCCGCACCGGACGTCGACGAAACTCCGCTGCCCGGTGAAAGCCCGTCGCAGACGGCGCTGCGACTGGCCCTGGCCAAGGCCGAGGCGGTCGCCAAGGCGTATCCGGCCGCCCTGGTGATCGGGGCCGATCAGGTCGCCGAGTGCGACGGTCTGCGACTGGACAAACCCGGTACGCACGAACGTGCCGCAGCCCAGTTGTCGATGCTGAGCGGTCACCGCGCCGTCTTCCACACCGCGATCGTTCTGCTGCACGCACCCAGCAGGCGCCTGCATACGCGCCTAGTTCCCGTCACGGTGTCGTTCCGCACCTTCGGTGCCGGGGAGATCGAATCCTATCTGCGCAAGGAACAGCCGTACGACTGCGCCGGAAGCGCCAAGTCCGAAGGACTCGGGATTGCCTTGATCGCGTCGATGGACTGTCCTGACCCGACTGCGCTCATCGGCCTGCCGTTGATCGCGCTGGTCTCGATGCTCGAGGCCGAAGGGGTGCGGGTTGTCTGACACGGACGTGCGGGGCGGCGCACTCTATCTGGTGCCGACCCTGCTTGGCCAGGCGCCGGTCGAGCACACCCTGCCCACAGCGGTCCTGCAGTGCGTTCGTGGCCTGGATGCATTCATCGCCGAGAGCGCCAAGAGTGCCCGGCATTTCCTCAAGGCTGCAGGATATCCACGGCCGCTTGCGCAGGTATCCATCTCCGAATTGAACGAGCACACCTCGCACGATGCACTGCCTGCACTGCTCGAACCAGTCGCATCGGGCCGGCGCGTAGGCCTCATGTCCGAGGCGGGCTGCCCGGCGATCGCGGATCCGGGCGCCAGCCTAGTCGCGCTGGCGCACGAGCGCGGCATCCGAGTGGTGCCTCTGGTCGGTCCCTCCTCCCTGCTGCTGGCCCTGATGGCCTCGGGCCTGGAAGGACAGCGCTTCTGCTTCCATGGCTATCTGCCGGTGGAGCGCACGGCACGGGAGGAGGCGATCAGGCAGCTGGAATCCGACTCGAGGCGGGCCCGGCAGACCCAGCTCGTCATCGAGACGCCTTACCGGAACGAGCGCTTGTTCCGATCCCTGCTGGAGATCTGTCATCCATCCACGCGATTGTGCCTGGCCACGGATCTCACGCTGACGAACGAATCGATCTCGACGCGAACCATCGGCCAGTGGCGCCTCGTCCCCCCGCCGAACATCGACAAGCACCCGACCGTATTCCTGCTGCTCGCCGCATCCTAGGAGGGCGGTTCGGGCCGAACCGGTCAGCGGATGCCAGCGCCACCGAAGCGGACGAACGCTTCCGCCGCAGCCACGCCAAACCGGCGCGCCAACCGTTCGGCGATGTTCTCGGAGCGCGTGAAGTCGACCACGTGCTCGGCCTTGATGACCTCGCGTGCCACGTAGTTGACACTGCCCATCTCGTCGGCAAGTCCCATCTCGATGCTGCGCGAGCCGGTCCACACCAGTCCGCTGAAGACCGCAGGATCGTTCTTGAGACGATTGCCGCGCCCTTCACGCACGGTCGTGATGAACTGCTGGTGGATCTCGTCGAGCAACCGCTGGGCATATTCGCGCTCGTCGGGATCCACCGGCGAGAACGGATCGAGAAAGCCCTTGTTCTCGCCCGCGGTCAGCAGGCGCCGTTCGACACCGAGCTTCTCCATCGTTCCGGTGAAGCCGAAGCCGTTCATCAACACGCCGATGGACCCGACCAGGCTAGCCTGATCCACGTAGATGCGATCGGCCGCCGCCGCGACGTAGTAGCCGCCGGAGGCGCAGATATCCTCCACCACCGCATACAGCGGCGTATCCGGATACATCTTGCGCAGGCGGCGCATCTCCTGATTGATCTGTCCGGCCTGCACCGGACTGCCGCCTGGGCTGTTGATGCGCACGATGACGCCGACGGTGTTGCGGTCCTCGAATGCCTCCTTCAGCCCGCGGCTCACCCGCTCTGCACTGGCATCGCTGTCCGGGGCAATCATCCCGTCCACCGAAACGACCGCGGTATGCCTGCCGGTCGTCCCCGGTTCGCCCTTTCCTATCCAGCCGAACCCGATGAACAGCAGGGCGAACAGGTAGACGAACGTGAGGGTCTTGAAGAAGATGCCCCAATGGCGCGCCCTGCGCTGTTCGTCCAGGGCAGAACGGGCGAGACGCTCGAGGACCTGGCGTTCCCAGGCGGTTCCGGCCTGACGCGATGGCAGATTCGACTGCGCACCGTCCGGTTGCCGAGAGGAAGTGGGATCAGTCAATGCAATACACCTTGCCGTCGAGTTCTTCGACTGCCACGCGCGTCAGGCTCTGCCCCTTGCAGGGACCGCGTATGCAGAATCCGGATTCGGGATGATAGGTCGCTCCGTGCGTGGAGCAAATCAAGTATAACCCGCCGGAATCGAAGAACCGCCCTTCCTGCCAGTCCATCTCCACCGGAATATGCGCGCAGCGGTTCAGGAAGCCATGCACGAGGCCACCGAATCGGACGACGAATGCCGACAGCTCCTCGTCGCCTCGCCGTACGGTGAACCGGACACCCTCGCCACCTTCGACCAGCGCCGCGGCGTCGCAGATCAGGCGTTTTCCCGCAGCCACGTCGACAGCTCCGCACAGGAGTGGACACACGTCAGCGGTTCCAGCGCGTACAGCGCTTCCTTCTCGTGCGCTCCGTACGCCACCGCCACGGCGCTCACGCCCGCATTGAGCGCCATCTGCAGATCGTGCGTGGTATCGCCGATCATCAACGTGCGCTCGTGCGACACGTCGAGCGACTCCATCAACGTCAGCAGCATGTCGGGATGAGGCTTCGAGAAACCCTCGTCCGCGCAGCGCGACAGGTGGAAGTAGCGCCCCAGGCCGGTATCGGAGAAGGCACGGTCGAGTCCGCGGCGGCTCTTCCCGGTGGCCACCGCGAGCAGGAATCCGCGCGAATGCAGCTCGGCCAGCACCTCGACCATGCCGGCGAACGGCTCGACCGCCTGGTCGCCGGCGATGAAGTGATAGCGGTATCGTTCCACCAGTCGGGGATAATCCGATGCAGGAAGATCCGGCAGCAGATAGTTCATCGCGTCCTGCAGCCCGAGACCGATGATATACCGTGCCCGCCGCTCCTCCGGGCACGGCAGCCCGATGTCGCGGCAAGCGGCCTGGAGAGAGCCGACGATGTGCGCGGCCGAATCGACGACCGTGCCGTCCCAGTCGAACACCAGCAGGCCGAAAGTCGACGCCATGGCCGTCAGGCAACTGCCTGGGCGGTGCCCGGCAGCCGCGCCAAAAACGCAGCGAGATCGGCCGCCAGCGGCGCCCGGAGCAGGGTCCATTGCGCCGAGGCCGGATGTTCGAATCCGAACTCGGCTGCATGCAGGAACATGCGCTTGAGTCCCTGGCTGGCGAGTGCACGGTTCAGGGCGAAGTCGCCGTACTTGTCGTCTCCGGCGATGGGGAAGCCCAGGTGCGCCAGGTGCACCCGGATCTGGTGCGTGCGCCCCGTCTTCAGTTCAGCCCCGAGCAGGGTGAATCCCTCCAGCGCACGCTCCCGGATGAACAGCGTATGCGCGTGCTGCCCGTCGACCTGCACGTTGACGCGCCGCTCTCCCTCCGTAGTCACGTACTTGTGCAGGGGCAGCCTCACGTGCCGCCGCGTGTCGCGCCAGGCCCCGCGCACCAGCGTCAGGTAAGTCTTGGAAGTTCGCCCCTCGCGGATCTGTGCATGCAGCGCGGTGAGTGCGCTGCGCTTCTTGGCAAGGAGCAGGACACCGGAGGTCTCGCGATCCAGGCGGTGGACCAGCTCCAGAAATCGCAGTTCCGGCCGTTCCTGGCGGAGCTGCTCGATGACTCCTAGGCTGATGCCGCTCCCCCCATGCACGGCAACTCCGGCCGGCTTGTCCAGTGCCGCGATCCAGTCGTCCTCGAACAGCACGTGTCTGGACAAATTGGTGCGCCGGGCAGAGGCGATCGCGGGCGGCGCAGCGGTACGGACGGGGGGTACACGGACACGGTCGCCGGGGGCGAGCCGGTAGCCGGCATCGACCCGACCGCTGTTGACGCGCACCTCGCCGGTTCGCAGCATCCGATACACGTGGCTCTTGGGAACTCCCTTGAGAATCCGCACGAGGAAGTTGTCCAGGCGCTGTCCAGCCCCCCCCTCGTCCACCTCGAGGGTCGATGCGGCACTCGGACCGGGATTTTGGTCTTTCCTTAACCCTTTCATTTTGCTTATACTATTTCAACCGCGTGGCGGCAGTCCGAATGCGCACGCTGCAGTGGAGACCGAATCAACCGCGCAGACGCGGGCGGCTCCCCAGGGTCGTGGCCTGAAAAATCATGACGGGTTAACTTCGCTGACCCGATCCAACTAGCGATACGACCTGATAACGCGCTCGACACCGAGTCAGCCACCCCTCCCGGCGCCGCCGCAAGGGGTTCGGGATCGGCACGGCAAACGCCCACGTTAACTGTTCGGTGAGGTTCCCATTATGAACGCTGCTTTGGCCGAATAGTACCCATCCGGGGGGCGCGCACATTGCGCCCGATGTTTGCCCTGCCCGCGGTCTGAGCGCGGGGGCAAATCAAATGAAACGCATGCTGTTCAATGCGACCCAGGCCGAAGAGCTTCGGGTTGCAATCGTCGATGGTCAGAAGCTCATCGACCTCGACATCGAAACTGCAGGAAAAGAGCAACGCAAGGGCAACATCTACAAAGGAGTCATCACCCGGGTCGAACCGAGCCTGGAAGCGGCATTCGTCGACTACGGCAATGAACGGCACGGCTTCCTTCCGTTCAAGGAGATCGGTCGCGCGTACTTCCACTCCGAAATGGATGCCGCGCGCGCGCGCATCCAGGACGTGGTGCGGGACGGACAGGAACTGATCGTCCAGGTCGACAAGGACGAGCGCGGCAGCAAGGGCGCCGCCCTCACCACTTTCGTCAGCCTCGCCGGGCGCTACCTGGTGCTCATGCCCAACAATCCTCGCGGCGGCGGCGTCTCGCGCCGTGTCGAAGGGGAAGAGCGCAACGAACTGCGCGATCTCATCGGGCAACTCGAGATGCCCGAAGGGATGAGCATCATCGGGCGCACCGCCGGGCTGGGGCGCAATCTCGACGAGTTGCAGTGGGATCTGAATTACCTGCTGCAGCTCTGGCGCGCCATCGAGAACGCGTCCAGGCAGCAGAGCGGCGCCTTCCTGATCTACCAGGAATCGAGCCTGGTGATTCGGGCGATCCGTGACTACTTTCACCAGGACATCGGCGAGATCCTGATCGATACGGAGAGCATCTACGAACAGGCGCGGCAGTTCATGGCGCACGTGATGCCCGCCAATGTCAACCGCGTGAAGCTCTACCGGGACGATGTCCCGCTGTTCTCGCGCTTCCAGATAGAACACCAGATCGAGACGGCGTACGCGCGAACCGTACCCTTGCCGTCCGGTGGCGCCGTCGTGATCGACCACACCGAGGCCATGGTGGCCATCGACGTCAACTCGGCGCGTGCCACGCGCGGGGCCGACATCGAGGAGACCGCATTACGCACCAATTGCGAGGCGGCCGACGAGATCGCACGGCAGCTGCGGCTGCGCGACCTGGGCGGACTGGTGGTGATCGACTTCATCGACATGGAGAACAGCCGCAACCAGCGCGAGGTCGAGAACCGCCTGCGTGATGCCCTGCGTTACGATCGTGCACGCGTACAGATGGGCAAGATCTCGCGATTCGGGCTGATGGAGTTGTCGCGCCAGCGTCTGCAGACTTCCCTCGGCGAAACCAGCCACATGACCTGCCCGCGGTGCAACGGAATCGGTCACATCCGCAGCGTCGAGTCCTCTTCGCTGCACATCCTGCGCATCCTGCAGGAGGAGGCGATGAAGGAAAACACCGCGGCCGTGCACGCACAGGTTCCGGTGGACGTCGCGACCTTCCTGCTCAACGAGAAGCGTTCGGAATTCCATGCCATCGAGCAGCGCCTGAAGGTCAACGTGGTGCTCATTCCGAACATGCACCTGGAGACCCCCAACTACGCCGTCTCCAGACTTCGCCACGACGAACTGAATCAGATGGAGCCTTTGCCGGCGAGCTACCGGATGGTCGAGCAGCCGTCCGAGCCGCGCGAGGTCGAGGTGTCGGAGGCCAAGCCGGCGCGACCGCAGGCGGCGGTGCAAGGCGTCACACCCGAGCAGCCGGCCCCCATGCCGGCGGCCGTATCCGAATCGCCTGCGGTCCGCCCGTCGATTCTGCAGAAGATCTTCGGCTGGTTGACGCGCAAGCCCGAGGAGATCGCCGAACCGGTCAAGGCCAAGCCGCGCGAGCCGCGTCGGTCGCAGCGGGAAGCACCACAGCGCCGGGATCGGCGTCCCGGCCGTGACCGCGAGGAAGGCGGCGCACAAGGCCAGGGTGCACGGCAACACGGCGGCGAAGGCCGTCGGCCGCAACAGGGTGGAGGACAGCAGCAACGCCGGCCTGAACGCGAGCGTGGACACGGCGAGCGCCCCGAACGGGCAACCAGGGCCGACCGCGGCGATCGCGGAGAGCGGCCCGAGCGCAACGCGCAGGGCCTGCTCGAGGGCGGAGCACGAGCTGACACCGGTGCACGTATCGACACCGGAGCACGAACCGATGCTGGCGGCCCGACCCAGTCCGAGCGGCGCGAGCGACCCGAACGACCTGAACGGCCGGAGCGCGGCGCACGGCAGGATCGGGAACGACCGGATCGAGCCGATCGCGCCGAGCGGCAGGAGTATCCCCGGGCCGAGCAGTCGCTGCAGGACGAGGCCGCAAGTGGCGAAGGACGCGGGCGGCGTCGGCGCGGGCGGCGCGGACGGGGCGAAGGCGGCGAGGCGCGCTCTGTCGATCAGGGCGACATCGCCGTGGCTGCCGGCGCGAGGGCAGCTGCGGATCAAGTCGCGGAGAGCGTGGATACGCCGGCCGAAGAACAGCGGGCAGACGCGAGCGTGACCAGCGAGGCGCCCGTTCCGGTCCTTTCTCCGACACTGGAGGTGCAGGAATCTGTCGACTACGGCACGACGCTGGCCGTTGCCCCGCAGGACATGCCTGCTCAGGAAGAGACCCTGCAGATCCCGGCACCACCACCGGCACCTCCGGCCCCGATCATCCTGGCCGATGCCGGAATCGTGCGGGCAGTCCCGATCTCGTATGCCCTTCCACCCGATATGGAGCAGATCGAAACCAGCCGTGCGCAGAACGCGGATACGCCTGAGCCGCAACTCGAAGAGCCGCGGCAGCCACGGCGGTCGCGCCGGCCCCGGCCCGAGCCGCTTCCCCAGGAACCGATGGTGCAGATCGAGACACGGAACGAACCCTGAACCCCTGGGGTCGACGACATGGGGCCGGGCATCCGGCCCCTGTCGTATCTAATCCTTGCGCGCCGCGGAGCCGAGGTCCGCGTGCACGCGCTGAAGCAGGCCGTGCGCAGCCGCCTCCACCAGATCCAGAACCAGCTCGAAGCCGGAATTGTCTCCGTAGTAGGGGTCAGGAACTTCCCGGTGCTCCAGCTGTGGTGCGAAATCCATGAACAGACGGATCTTGTCCCGATGCTCGGGCGGACTGTCGCGCAGCATGATCGAAAGGTGGCCGCGGTCCATCGCCAGGAGATGGTCGAAGCGACCGTAGTCCTCCGCCCGCAGTCTGCGGGCGCGGAGCCTGGACAGGTCATATGCGCGTCGTGCCGCAACCGCCAGCGATCGAGGATCCGGACGATCACCGACGTGATACCCGTGGGTACCGGCTGAATCCACCTGGATGAATTGGTGCAGGCCGGCTCGGTGAATCATGTGAAGGAACACCCCTTCGGCAGTCGGGGACCGGCAGATATTGCCCGTGCAGACGAACAGCACCCTGGTCATTCGCGCTGCTTCCTGCGTGTCCGCGCCCCGCCCGGCCTCGCACGCGCGCTTGCGCGCGCCGTATCCGACGGTGCCGTCCGCTCGCCCTGCTCAACGCCGAACAGTTCCTCCTTGAGCGCACGGATGCGGTCGCGCACGTTTCCGGCCTGCTCGAATTCCAGATTGCGGGCGAGTTCCATCATCTCCTTCTCGAGTCGGCGGATCTCCTTCGCCAGTTCACCTTCGTTCATCGCCGAATAATCCGTTGCGCTCTGCGCGGCCTTCAATTCCCTCTGCGCCCCACGCGGATCGTAGACGCCGTCGATGATGTCGCGGATACGCTTGCTGACACCGCGCGGCGTGATGTCGTGCGCTTGGTTGAAGGCGATCTGCTTGGAGCGCCGGCGATTGGTTTCCTCGATAGCGCGGTGCATGGATCCGGTCATCTGGTCGGCATAGAGAATTGCCGTGCCGTGCAGGTGCCGGGCGGCCCGTCCGATGGTCTGGATGAGCGAGCGCTCCGAGCGCAGGAAGCCTTCCTTGTCCGCGTCGAGGATCGCCACGAGCGAGACCTCGGGAATGTCCAGGCCTTCACGCAGAAGATTGATGCCCACCAGAACATCGAACTCCCCCAGCCGCAGATCGCGGATGATCTCCACGCGCTCCACCGTATCGATGTCGGAGTGCAGATAACGTACCTTCACACCGTGCTCGGCGAGATAATCTGTGAGGTCCTCGGCCATGCGCTTGGTGAGCGTGGTGACCAGCACCCGCTCGCGACGCTGCACGCGCACGTTCACCTCCGACAGCAGATCGTCGACCTGACTTCCGGCCGGCCGCACGATCACTTCCGGATCCACCAGTCCGGTCGGCCGCACCACTTGCTCCACCACCTGTCCCTGGTGCCTGGCTTCATAGTCGCCGGGTGTCGCGGAAACGAAGATCGACTGCGGCATCATTGCCTCGAATTCCTCGAACGTCAGCGGCCGGTTGTCGACCGCCGAGGGCAGGCGGAAGCCGTAATCGACCAGGTTCTCCTTGCGCGCACGATCGCCTCGGAACATTCCGCCGACCTGTGGAATCGTCACGTGACTCTCGTCGATGATCATCAGTGAATTGGCAGGCAGGTAGTCGATCAGCGTAGGAGGCGGTTCTCCCGCGCGTCGTCCCGACAGATGACGCGAGTAGTTCTCGATGCCCTTGCAGAATCCGAGCTCGGCGAGCATCTCCAGGTCGAAGCGCGTGCGCTGCTCTATGCGTTGCGCCTCGATCAGCTTCCCCTCCTTCTGAAAGGTCTCGATGCGATCGCTCAATTCGGCCTTGATGGCCTCGATCGCGCGCAGGATCGTGTCACGGGGCGTGACGTAGTGACTGGACGGGTAGATCGTGTAGCGGCTCACCTTCTGCAGCACCTGCCCCGTGAGCGGATCGAACAGCGCCAGATCCTCCACCTCGTCATCGAACAGGCTCACGCGCACTGCCAGTTCCGAGTTCTCGGCGGGGAACACGTCCAGCACGTCGCCGCGCACACGGAACGTTCCGCGGCGGAACTCCAGTTCGTTACGCTGGTATTGCATCTCGGCAAGCCGGCGGATCACCTCGCGCTGCGGCGCGCGCTCCCGCGTGCGCAGGTGCAGGACCATGCTGTGATAATCGACCGGATCGCCGATGCCGTAGATGCAGGACACCGTGGCCACGATCACCGTATCGGGACGCTCGAGGAGCGATTTCGTCGCGGACAGACGCATCTGCTCGATGTGCTCGTTGATGCTCGAGTCCTTCTCGATGTAGAGATCGCGCGACGGTACGTAGGCCTCGGGCTGGTAATAGTCGTAGTAGGAGACGAAGTACTCGATCGCGTTGTCCGGAAAGAACTCGCGCATCTCGGAGTAGAGCTGCGCCGCCAGCGTCTTGTTCGGTGCCATGATCAGTGTGGGTCGGCCCACGCGCGCGATCACGTTCGCCATGGTGTACGTCTTGCCGGATCCGGTGACGCCGAGCAATGTCTGGTAGGACAGCCCGTCGCCGATGCCCTCGACCAGCTTGTCGATGGCTTCAACCTGGTCACCGGCCGGCAGGAATGGCTGGTGGAGCCGGAACGGGCTGTCGGGAAAGACGAGCGGAGGCCGAGGACGGGGAAGCGGATCGGGAGCGGTCATGGTCTGGGCTGGCGCTCACGCGATTTTCCCACAAGCCGCCGGTGGCCGGGACACGAGCCCCGGGATGCGGGCCGCCTCCGGTAGAATGCGCTGCGTTCGGCTCTTTTTCTCGGCCCACTACCAATACTGCCACCTTCGCCCATGACTGCATCCATCCTTGCCCGCGTCGAAATGGCGCCGCGCGATCCGATTCTCGGAGTGACCGAAGCCTTCAACGCCGACCCCAATTCCCGCAAGGTCAATCTCGGAGTAGGCGTCTACTACGACGACAACGGCAAGGTTCCGCTGCTTCGCTGCGTGCAGCAGGCCGAGCGCCAGATCCTCGAGGCCTCCCCGCCGCGTGCCTACCTTCCCATCGACGGCCTGGCCGACTACGACCGGGCCGTGCAAGCATTGGTGTTTGGCGATTGCGCGGCACGCAATGAGGGCAGGATCATCACGGTCCAGGCACTGGGAGGAACCGGCGGCCTGAAGGTCGGCGCGGATTTCCTGCGCCGGCTGCAACCGCAGGCCGAAGTGTGGATCAGCGATCCGAGCTGGGAGAACCACCGCGCGCTGTTCGAAAATGCTGGATTCGTCGTCAAGACATATCCGTACTACGATCCTGCCACGCGCGGTGTGGATTTTCCCGCGATGACCCGCACCCTACGCGCCATGGCGCCGGGAACGATCGTCGTTCTGCACGCGTGCTGCCACAATCCCACGGGCGCGGATCTCACCCATGATCAGTGGAACGAAGTCATCGCGATCGTGCGTGAGCGCGAGCTGATTCCGTTCCTCGATATCGCCTATCAGGGCTTTGCCGAGGGGCTGGACGCGGACGCACAGCCGGTCCGGCGCTTCGCCGACGCCGGCATGGTGGTCTTCGTCTCGAACTCGTTCTCGAAGTCGTTCTCGCTCTACGGCGAACGCGTCGGCGCTCTCAGCGTGGTGACCGGCTCGCCGGATGAAGCGGCGCGTCTGCTCAGTCAGATCAAGCGCATCGTGCGCACCAACTACTCGAACCCGCCCACGCACGGAGGCAAGGTGGTCGCGACCGTGCTGGCAAGCACGGAACTCAGGGCGATCTGGGAACAGGAACTGGGGCAGATGCGGGCGCGCATCCGCGACATGCGCGAACAGCTGGTCGAGCAGATCCACGTGCGCGTCCCCGGGCACGACTTTTCGTTCGTCGTACGTCAGCGCGGCATGTTCTCCTACTCCGGGCTGACCAAGGAGCAGGTCACGCGTCTGCGTGAGGAGTACTCCGTGTATGCGATCGACTCGGGCCGCATCTGCGTCGCGGCACTGAATTCGCGCAACATCGGCTACGTCGCCGAGGCGATCGCGGCGGTCATGGGCTAGAGGGGCTTGATCGATCGCGGATGGCGGGAGCGCGCGGCCGGCTGCGCAGCGACCCCAGCATGTCCTCCGCCCACTGCCCGGCGCGAACACCGAGAGCCGTGCCCACGCCCGGCATCAGGGCGGAGCCGATCGCAGCCCCGGCCACTGCCCCGGCAGTTGGCGCCAGCCGCGGATCGTCCACCGTGCCGGAGACACGCAGCGGCACGGCGAGCAGACCGGCGCCCTCTCCCATCTGCGCATCGAGACGTCCGCTGAGAGAACGGTCGGCGCCTACGGATACGTGCCCGCTCGCCATCAGGGCGCCGGTGCGTGCCTCCAGGCCGGTGAACTCCAGGCTGCCGCTGCGCAGCGCCACGTGACCCGAGATGCGTTCGAACCGCGTCTCGCGCACGCCGGATCGGGGCTTGGCCCGCGCGCTGCTGGCAACCTGCAGGTCGACCTTGCGCACGACTGCATCGCTGACCACGAAGTCCGAGGCGAGTTGCAGTCGCGCCAACAGCCTGTCCGCCTGTGGAGCTCGTGCGACGAAGCGCGGTGCTGCCTGGAGCACGCCCTCCAAGGCAGGCGGCGTCTTGCCGGCAGCCTGAAGGCGTGCCAGCGGAACATCGCGCAGGGAGAACTCGCCGGTTGCGATCCAGTCGGATTTCCAGCGTACCGACAGGAATCCGAATGCCGAGCCGCGCCCGACCCTTGCCTGCACGTTCCACGCTTCCAGGCGGTGTGCCTCCAGAATCGCCGTGGCGTGCACCTCGTCGAGACGGGTGCGCGGTGGCGCGGGCAGCGTCCAGTCATGTGCCTGCAACGCGAGTTGAAGTGCGCCGCTCGCCGTCGGCAGGATTTCGAGGCGCACGCGCACGCCGTCCATGCTGGCGTGAATGCGGCGCGGACGCCCGTCCGGGCCGAGAAGGATGTCCGCGTCGATGTCCGGCAGCACCACTGGGCCTGCGATCAAGGTGGCATCGTCCACCCGGATCGCTTGTACCACGAGGCGAGCGGGCTCCGGCGCGGGTTTGCGGCGCAGCAACGAGGCCAGTGACGTGGAGTCCATCCGGATACCCTCCAGTTGCAGCTGGCGCACGACAATCCGTTCGCGCAGCAGGCTGGCGACGATGGGATGAGCACGCATGCGTGCCACTGTGAGGCCCCCGCGCACGAACTCGACATCCTCTGCCAGCAGCTGCGCACGCGGCAGCAGCGTCACGTAGAGTCGCCCGATGCGCACCGGTTGGCCGAGGGCGACACTGAGCTGCTTTTCAAGCGTCTGCCGCCAGCTGTCGGTGGGAATGGCGGCCGGAGCCAGGATAAGGGCGACCAGGCATATGGCTGCTGCCAGCAAGCCCTTGGTTATCGTCGTCATTCGTCTTGGCCACACGTTGACCGCCCCTCGAGCCGTCGTTACAATTGCGAGCCTTGCCAGTTCCCCGATAGCTCAGTCGGTAGAGCGACGGACTGTTAATCCGCAGGTCCCTGGTTCGAGCCCAGGTCGGGGAGCCATCTTCATCGCGTCGTCGCGCGGCAATGCTGCGGTCGACGGCGCCGTCCAGCCCATCCCGAATCAAGTTTCGGGCCACGGAAGCCCTGCTGGACCACCGTTGACGGGGTTGAACCTCGTGCATGCCGAACTCGCGGCCATCTGCCATGCTGCCCCGGCACCACTCGTGATCCCATGTCCGTAATAATCAAGAGCGCCAACGACATCGAGAAGATGCGCATCGCCGGCAGACTGGCGAGCGAGGTTCTCGATTTCATCGCACCGCACGTCAGGCCAGGTGCCACCACCGAGCAGCTGGATGCGCTTTGCCACGATTTCATGGTGGAAGAGCAAGGTTGCATTCCCGCTCCGCTCGATTACGCCCCGCCGGGCTATCCGCCCTATCCGAAATCGGTCTGTACGTCCGTCAATCACGTGGTGTGTCACGGCGTGCCGGGCAGCAAGCGACTCAAGAACGGCGACATCGTCAACATCGACATCACCGTCATCAAGGACGGATTTCATGGCGATACGAGCCGCATGTTCTACGTCGGCGAGCCCCCCATCCAGGCGCGTCGACTGGTGGAGGCAACCTACGAGTGCATGTGGCGTGGGATCGCCTGCGTGCGGCCGGGTGCCTGCCTGGGCGACATCGGATACGCGATCCAGTCTCATGCGGAGCGCAACGGTTTCAGCGTGGTGCGCGAGTTCTGCGGACACGGGATCGGCCGCAAGTTCCACGAGGAGCCGCAGGTCCTGCACTACGGCAGACCACACACCGGCTTGAAACTGCAGGCAGGCATGACCTTCACCGTCGAGCCGATGATCAATGCAGGCAAAGCCGGTATCCGTCAGCTGGCGGACGGCTGGACCATCGTCACGAAGGACCATAGCCTGTCGGCGCAATGGGAGCACACGGTTCTGGTGACCAACAGCGGACACGAAGTACTGACCGTTTCCGCAGGCACTCCCGAGCCGATCGTGCTGGCAGGCTAGCTCACATGGCGTCTCGTCCGCGGACGCCACGACCAAGCGAACTTGCAAGGTTGCGCGAGCGGCTCGCGCATGGCCGAGCGACCCTCGAATCCCGGTACCGCACCCGGGCCCACCCGCGGCAATATCTGGCTCGCCACAGCGCACTGGTGGATCGGGTATTGCGCGAGGTGTGGCGCATCGACGCGCTCCCCCCCGCGCTGACCCTGGCCGCAGTCGGCGGATACGGACGCCAGGGTCTCTTCCCCCATTCGGACGTCGACGTGCTGGTGCTCCTGCCCGAGCACTGCAGCCAGGTCATGCGCGAATCGGCAGCGTCCCTGGTGAGCAGACTGTGGGATGTCGGAGTGGAACTCGCGCACAGCGTGCGCACCATCGAGGAGTGCCTGCAGGAGGCGGCACAGGATGTCACGGTGCAGACCAACCTCACCGAGGCACGCTGGGTCGCCGGAGACAAGAAGTTGTTCTCGGACTTCATGCATGCGATGCGCGGTGCTCTGGATCCGCGCGCATTCATGGAGGCCAAGCTGCTCGAGCAGCAGCAGCGCCATAACCGTTTCCAGGAAACGGCCTACAACCTGGAGCCAAATCTGAAGGAAGGTCCAGGAGGACTGCGCGATCTGATCAACATCCTCTGGATCAGCAGTACGACCGGCCACGGCTCGACGTGGCGCGCGCTGGCGGATCACGACATCGTCACGCACGAGGAGGCGGCACGGATCGGCCGGCGCGAGCAGGTGCTGCAGGACCTCCGGATCCGGCTGCATATGCACGCGCGCCGGCGCGAGGATCGCCTGCTGTTCGATCTCCAGACACCCCTCGCGCTCGAGATGGGGTATTCCGATACGCGGAGTCGTCGTGCGAGCGAGCGCCTGATGCAGCGGTACTACCGTACGGCCAGGGCGGTCACTCAGCTCAACGAGATCATCCTCCAGAATCTGCGTACAGCCGAGATGCACACGCAGCCGGTACACGCACGTGCACTGAACGACAGGTTCGAAGTCCGCAACGAGCTGCTCGCTGCCATCGACGCGCCTCTGTTCGAGTGCGACCCTCGGGCAATTCTCGAGGTGTTCGAGTTGATGCAGCGCCATCCCGAATTGAAGGGGATCGAGGGCACGACCCTGCGGGCGCTATGGCGAGCGGCCCGCGCAATCGATGAACAGTTCCGGGGGGATCCGGTGAACCACGCCCGCTTCCTCGGGATGTTCCGCCACGGCCAAGGTCTCACGCACGCGTTGCGCAGGATGAACCGCTACGACGTGCTTGGCCGCTATCTCCCGGTGTTCGGGCGTATCGTCGGCCAGATGCAGCACGATCTCTTCCACGTCTACACGGTGGACGAGCACATCCTGATGGTGGTGCGCAACCTTCGTCGCTTCGCCGTGCCCGAGATGGCGCACGAATACCCTCTCTGCAGCCGGCTCATCAGCGAGTTCGACAAGCCGGAACTGCTGTACATCGCCGGATTGTTCCACGACATCGCCAAGGGCCGGGGTGGCGACCACTCGCAGCTTGGACAGGCCGACGCGCGCGCGTTCTGCGTGGAACATGGACTGGCGCAGGAGGAATCCGATCTGGTGTCCTGGCTGGTGGAACAGCATCTGCACATGTCGTCGGTGGCGCAGAAGCGAGACCTGTCCGATCCTGCCGTGATCGCCGACTTCGCGCACGTGGTGCAGACCGAACGCAGGCTGGTTGCCCTGTATCTGCTCACGGTAGCCGATGTACGCGGCACCAGCCCCAAGGTATGGAACGCATGGAAAGGCAAGCTTCTCGAGGATCTGTTCTGGTCGACCCGGCGCTTCCTGGGCGGCGATACCGACCCTGCCGGCAGCCGCCTGCAAGCCCGACAGGCGCTGGCGCTGGAGAAGCTGCGGCTGTACGCCGTACCCGAAGGCGCACACGAGAAGCTGTGGCGCACGCTCGATACGCCGTATTTCCTGCGGCATGATGCACGCGAGATCGCATGGCACGCGCGGCTGCTCAACTATCGGGTGGATACGAAAACACCGGTGGTGAAGGCGCGCCTGAGCCCGGTGGGCGAAGGGCTGCAGGTACTCATCTACGCCGCGGACCAGCCGAGCCTGTTCGCGCGCATCTGCTCGTTCTTCGAGCGCACGAGCCTGAGCATCGCCGAAGCGAAGATCTACACGACCACGACCGGCTACGCCCTCGACACCTTCCAGGTGCTCGACCCCAGCCGCGCGCTGGGCGAGTATCGCGACATCATCGCTTATGTCGAGCATGAACTGACTGCCCAGCTGACCACGGGCGGCCCGCTGCCGCCACCAGTTCGCGGGCGTGTCAGCCGTCGGGTGCGAAGCTTTCCGATGGTCCCCGAAGTCAGCATCCGGCCGGATGAACGAGGCAACGCCTGGTATCTCTCCTTCACCGCCGGGGATCGCCCCGGACTGCTTTCTTCCGTGGCCCGCGTGCTGGTCGATTACGACATCAGCGTGCAGACGGCCAAGATCAATACGCTGGGTGAGCGCGCCGAGGACAGCTTCGTCGTGACCGGCGAGGCGTTGCACGAGACGCGCAACGTGATCAAGCTCGAGAGCGATCTGATTGCTCAGCTCGCGACGAACTAGGCCTCATACCTGCGGGGGCGGCAGGGATTCGCCAGCCTCGACCCGATACAGCCACGCGAGCAGCTCGGCCACGGCGAGGTAGAGCTGAGGCGGGATGCGCTCGTCCATGTCCACCTGCATGAGCAACGCCACCAGCTCGGGCGATTCGTGCACGTAGACGCCTGCATCGCGCGCGTGTTCTATGATGGTCCGGGCGATCTGGCCCCGCCCCTTCGCCACGACCCGGGGCGCACCGTCCTCCTGCTGGTACGCGAGCGCCACGGCCAGCGGCGATCGCTCGGCATCAGTCGGAGACATCGAACCCCACCAGGATCAGTTGCACATCGCTTAGCTGATCGACGAGGGCCGGGTGACCCTCCCGCAGCTCGGCGACGGCTGCGGGCGCATTTGCACTCATGCGCACGCGCAGCTGCTGGCCGGACATCTGCAGCACGGCCTCCACGCTCCCCAGCCGCGGCAGCTCGAGCCTCAGGCGCGAGGTCCAAACGTGTTCGACGTCGGCATCGCCCTGCGCATGACTGTCCTCCTCGATCTCCATGCGCAGATCCTGACCAGGCCACGCCTGGCCCTGCCATGCGATCTGTCCGGTATGCAACGCCTCGAGCTGCGCCTTCACTTGCGGCAGTGCAGCCGGGTGCACGGGCTCGTGCGCAGCGTCGTCGCTCTGCGTCGCGGGTGCGGCCAGCCGGTCCGATGACGTCGTCGATGCCTCCGAGAGCGGCGCCGCGTGCCTGGAACTGCTGTCGGGAACAGGAATGCGGCCTTGGGGCTCCTTGCGAAGGTACTCCAGCGCCAGCCGCCCTTGCGCCCAATGCTCGAGGTGCGATTCGTAGAACATTCCGCTGCGCGTGACGTGTTCCTGCAGCGCGGAGGCAAGCGAACGGGTATCCAGGGGAAGCCCGGGTACGAGCGGCTTCGCCTCTTTCGCGGCGGGAGCCTCCACCCTGCTCTCGTCGACAAGCGCCGTGACCAGCGATTCGAGCCGCCGTGCTGCAGCGCTGATATCCACCTGCCTGCCGGCACCGCTTGCCTGCGGGCTTGCCTGTTCGGAAGCGCCGCCGTCAAGGGCAAAGGTCACTCGGGGAGACGCCGACACGAAGACGAGGTCGAGCTTCTGCCCTGCGAATGCGCCAGGCGGAGCGGGCGTATCGAACACGAAGTTGCCCACGCGCAGGATCGCACGCTCGGTGCCGCGAAGAGACTCTATGGTGGCGGCGACTCGATCGCCGGGCCTCCAGGGAAGTTCCGCCGCATCGCCGCGCCGGATGGCGGTATCCGTGCGCAGCTGGCCTTCGAGCGATCCGCGCAGAAGCTGGATTTGGGCAGCGAGTAACCGATCAGCCATTGCGCGTGCAGAGGTCAGGACGTCAACCGGGGCGACGGGCCCGGCGGATCGAAGCGAACAGAGGCAAAGCTCTTGCGGCGTCGCGACGGCCAGCCGGGCTGCGCCTTGCGGGAATCCCGGCTTGGCTCGGCACCTGGCTCGCCATGCTTCCATGGCATGCGGGTTCCGACGCGTGATTGTACGGCGGACGGAAAGTCGAGGCGTCGCAGCGTAGCACCCGGGAATCAGTGCGCCAGGCCGGTCAGGAGCCGTAGGTGCGACTCAGGCGCTGCTCCGTACTGACGCTGTTGAGGATATCGCGCAGCTCGTGCATCCAGTCCTGCGACAGGAGCTGGATTTCCTCGTCCATCTTCAGGATCTGCGCGACGATATCGCGTTTGCGAGATGCCGTGCCATCGCGTGCGGGGGACGGATCGTGAGTACGCAGATCGTCGATGACCCGGCTGCGGTCAGACTCGAACTTCACGAGATTGTCCCAGTCACCGTTGCGCGCGAACGTAAGCATGTCGCGCGTCAACGACAACGCGTGCTCGTATGCAGCGAGCACGCCCATTCCGTTCACGAGATCAGGCCCGACCGTAGCTCATTGCAGGCACGCGTTCCGGGTCCGGCTTCTGGTCGGGGGAAGCAGCGCGCCGGGTATCGCGCTCGAGCTGTTCCCAGGCACCGCGCAAGTCGATCATCAGCTTCATCGCCTCGTCGACCGAGGCTTCGTGCCCCTTAAGGTTGGCATACAGCAGTCTGTTGCTGATGTAATCGTAGAGGTTGGCGAGATTCTCCGCGATGTCGCCGCCGATCTGCCGGTCCAGCACTGCCGACAGTCCCTCGTCGATGATGGCGATCGCTTTCGACAGTGCTTCGCCTCGCGCACTGACGTCCCCGCTCGCGAACGCCGCCTTCGACTGCATCATCGCCCGGATGGCTCCGTCGTACAGCATGATGACCAGACGTTGCGGACTCGCAGCCTCTACTCCGGTTTCCAGGTCCGTGCGTGCATACCTGTCGACCCCACGAGCGGCCAGGGTGTTCATGTCATTTCTCCGAGTTGATCAATGCTCAGGTTAGGACTGATTGCTCGCCCCAGGAAGGCGGGCGAGCTGCTGCGCCAGGAAATTGCTCGTCGAGGTGAGGCTGCTCATGGCACGGTCCAGCGCGACGAACTGCTTGCGATAGCGCTGCTCGATCTGCGCGAGGCGTCTGTCGAGGACCTCGCGCTGGCTGTCCAGCGCCTTGATGGTTTGGTTGATTCCGTTGGTCCGACTGGCGATCGAGCCATCCTTGCTCGCCAGAGCGCCGTCCAGGAGGGCATCCAGCCGCGCCGCGAATCCTCTGGCGAAGTTGACCACGCCTCTGCCTCCCGTGGCACCGCCGTTGACTTCCAGGACCAGCCCGGCCACGGCCGAACCGCTCGCACCCGTCAGCTTCTGTCCGGATCCGAGTGCGGCCAAACCTCCGACCGTGCCAGCGACGTCCTTGCCTGCGATAGCGGTGGGCGCCGCGCCGAACAGGCTCGCTGCCGCGCTGCCACCCGCGGCGACCGTCGATGCCGACCCGTAGCGCTTCGAGGTGACCGTCAGCACACCTGCGTCTTCTGAGACGGTGACTGCAGCGGAAGCGCTCTTCAGGGCGGCGGATGAATTGGCCAGACTCTGCACCTGTGCCGCCAACTGCGCTGCCGTATAGGTTCCCGCGGTCAGCGAAATCTGCGTAGTGGTCCCGTCCACGGTCAGGGACAGGGTATCGTTCACGCCAGCTGTGATGGTCAGGGAAGCCGGTGCCGCGCCGACGAGCGTGGCGCGCGTCGCGATTTCGCTGATGTCGACGGCGTACTGGCCCGGAACCGTGGCGGAACCCGATCCAACGACCCGGATCAGGCTGTCGCTGGCCGCCCCGCCGGATCCGAACAGACGTCCCACCGCGGCTGCGTCGCTCGCTACTGCCTGAGAGAACTTGCCGCTGTCGAAGGCGAGCGTGCCGTCCTTCTGAAAAGTGACCCCGACCTGTGACAGGACGCGCACGGTCTGGCCGTTGTTCGGCAGTGCACCCGACAACGCTTCGCGGAGCTGGCGCTGCACGGTACGCGCTGCGCTGTCACCCACCAGCGGTCCCGCCGTATTGTTCTCGGTATCGACACCGGTCAGGCTTCGGATCTGACCGACCAGCTCGTTGTACGCCTTGACCAGCCCCTGAACCGTCGCCTGGGCTCCGGTCGAATCCTGGCTGACCGTGACGCTGGTCGTACCCTCCTTCGCGAGCGTGAGCTTCACCCCCTGAATCGCTTCGCTGAGCGTGTTGGTGGGGCTGCTGACACTCAGTCCGTTGATGGTGAGTGCCGCGTCCTGCCCTTCAACGGTCTGGATCAGATTCTGGGCGCCGGCGGGATCGTGGGCGAGCAGTCCCGCGATCGCGGAATCGCCCGTGGCGGTGATCTTCATGCTGCCAGCCGCGCCGCCTCCCGTGCTCTGCAGGACGAGCCGGAACGGATCCGTGCCACCGACGTTGAGAATGCTCGCTGTCACGCCGATGTTCGCCGCATTGATGGCGTCGCGGATTCCTTGCAGCGAATTGTTGGTCGAATCGATCTTGACCGTACCCGTTGCGACGGTGCCGTTCTGCGTGTAGGTCGCGCCGGTGTACTTACCGGCGTCCAGAGTGCCTCCGCTGATCGTGCCGAACTGGAACGTCAGGATCGTCTCTGCGCCGGTTCCGATTGCTGCAGTCGAGCTGGCCTGGCCCGCAGTGCTCAGCGATTGCTGTTGCGCGAGCTTGCTCACGGCGATGTCGTATGTCGCGTTGCTTGCACTGGCAGTGGCAGTCGCCGAGGCGATGGAGGCGTCGCCTGTGGTTGCAGTGCGGGTCAGGAACTTCGCCGGGTCGGTCAGGCCACGGACAGATGTCTGCAGAGCTGCCAGGGCACTGCGCAGCTGGCCGTAGGCGGAGAGACGGGCGCGATAGTCGGCCTCCTTCGCATCGAGCAGCAGGCGCGGCCGCTGCTCGATCGCCATCAGCTGCGTGACGATGCTGTTGACGTCCAGGTTCGAGCCTACACCGGGAGCGGAGATCGCCATGTTGCCGTGTCCTTGAGCCGATTGAAGACTTATCGGCGGATGGCGCCCGCGTCTTTAGCTGCAGACCCACCCGCGCCTTTAGCTGCAGACCCGGTGGAACCGCCGGGTATTGCGGAAAAACGCTCAGCTTTCTCCGTTCAGCAGCAGTCCCTGCAGGCGATCGATCGAGCGGCTGATGGCCAGAACCTCTTCGCTCGGAACCTGGCGGATCGTCTCGCCGGTGCTCATGTCGACCACGCGCACCACCGTCTTCCCCGTATCGTCATCCACCGAGAAGCGCAGGTTTGGTGCAATGGCACTGACTTTCTGGTCGATGGCCTCGGCCGCCCGCTGCACCTGCTCCTTGTCCACAGCCGCCGAGGGCTGCTGCGCATCGGCCACCTGCGACTGCTGCGTGCGGGCAGGCGGCTGCGCCTGACGGGGATTTCCCGTACCGATCGCCGAAACGGCGTTTGAAAGCGCGTCTAGGTTCATGTGTTCACCGCATCAGTTGGGGACAGAGGCGGACGCGGTCTGCCTGTCCCGGCCCATGCCAGGAAGCCGGTCGCCCGGCCCCCTGGCGTTGTCCATCCTACGCGCCGCCTCGCTTACCGCAGTAGGGTCAGCACGTTGTTGGGAAGGGCGTTGGCCTGCGCAAGGATCGCCGTACCGGCCTGCTGCAGAATCTGGCCGCGCGTGAGCGCTGCCGTCTCTGCCGCGAAGTCCGCGTCGCGGATGCGCGAACGGGACGCCGACAGACTCTCCGAGGTCGTCTGCAGGTTGGTGATGGCGTTCTCGAAGCGGGTCTGGAGTGCACCGTAGCGGGCGCGCTGGTTGTTCACCGAACTCAGAGCGGAGTCGACGATCGCGAGCGTGCGCAATGCGGAGTCCACCGAGGAGACGTCCATCTTCTCCACGGCCTGCAGACTGCCGGCCGTGATGCCGGTGGCCTCCTCGTCGGTGAACCAGTCGGTGACTGCTCCGGCATTATTGCTGTCCACGCTGAAGGCACGATCCGAATCGAGGATCAGCTGCCCGGTGATCCAGTCTCCCTCGCCATCGGCCCAGCCTGCCGTCGCGTCCGCAATGTGACTGATGGTCGCAGCGCTTACGGTCGCCTCTGCACCATCGCCCACAGTGTTGGTGGTATCACCATCAATCACGCCGACGTCCTCGAAGCGGATGTCGTCATCGGTCTCGCCGGCGGCGATCCGCACATCCGCACCCGCTTCGTTGGTGAGCAGGATCGCGTAGGAGTTTCCGTTCGTGCCGTCCTCGCTCTCGGTCTTGACCACCCGGGCGGTCAGTCCGGTGCGACCCGAAACGTCGTTGAAGGCCTGCACCGCGGAATTGAGCTGATCGGCGCTGAGTACGTCCTGGTCGTTGCCGGCGGCATCCTTGGAACCGCCCACGGTGAAGCTGACCGTCGTGTACGAGGAAGGCTTGTTCGTGCCCGTCGGATCACTGGTGTCGCTCGACAGATAGAACGTATAGGTCTTGCCCTGTGCGAATCGGCCCGTCGTGGCGGTGCCGGCCACCGGGGCGGCCTGGTCCGACGCACCGCCCAGGACGAACTGGGTGAGCGCACTGGCGCGCACGCCCGAGTCCGAGGCGTTGACCGAGGCGGCCATCTCGGCCGCGCTCGCACCGACGTTGTACCGGACGGTGGTGGTGCCCGTCGCAGTGTTGAGGTCGATGGCGCCGGCCGCAGCGACGATCGACGAAGACGCATTGAGCCGGGTCATCTGCGCGCGGTTGGTCTGCGTGCCGTCCGCGGCGATCGAACCCTTGACCATGTCGCCGATGCCGGTGTCCTTGTCCGCGACGAGTGCGCCGATGCGGTAGTTGCCATAGGCACCCGTGCGGAAGTTGCCGGAGTTCGCGGTGATCGTCTGGTTGGCGTTCGCGCCGACCTGGAAGATCGCGCTGCTGAACGATCCGTCGAGCAGGCGCTGCCCGTTGAACTCGGTGGTGGTCGCGATCCGCTGCAGTTCCTGGGTGAGCTGCTGGACTTCGGAATTCAGCGCGGAGCGGTCGCCGGCCGAGTTGGTTGCGTTGGCTGCCTGCACGGACAGCTCGCGGATCCGCTGCAGGATGTCGCCGGCGGACTGAAGGGCGCCTTCTGCCGTCTGCGCGAGCGAAATGCCGTCGTTGGCATTGCGGCGCGCTTGATCCAGGCCGCGGATCTGGGAGGTGAAGCGCTCCGAGATCGCCAGACCGGCTGCGTCGTCCTTGGCACTGTTGATGCGCAGACCCGAGGACAGCCGCTGCAGGGAAATGGAAAGTGCACTCTGCGATGTGTTGAGGTTTCGCTGTGCGTTCAGCGAGGCGATGTTCGTGTTGATTACCTGAGCCATCTTGATTGTTCCTTAACCGTTATGTGGGTTCGATCGAGTTACTGGGCTAATGACACCGGTTACCCTCGCCATTTAAGGCCTTCAAACCGCGGTGATGCTCGGAATAGCGGCAAGAACTGCCGGAGCTTAAGTTCCGTTCTTGCCGCCTTCAACACTCGTTTGACTCGGGGAATCAGCAGGATGGGACTTGCTCTTCGCGCGTTGCACGCGGTCCCGCTTTGCCATGGGAAAACGGCTCGCTTGCGCCATCTCTTGAACGCAACGCGAGCCCGTGCAGGAAATATTTGGCAATCCGGCCGAAGGTCAGTTGCCGGCGTCGGGCTGGTCAGGAAACAGCACGTCGTGGAATCCGAAGGCGCGCAGGTCGCGGATGCGCATCGGGTAGAGAATGCCGTCCAGGTGATCGCATTCGTGCTGGACCACGCGTGCGTGGAAGCCGGCGACGCTGCGCTCGATGCGGTTGCCGTACTGGTCGAAACCCTCGTAGCGCAGGTCGGCGTAACGAGGCACCAGGCCACGCATTCCCGGCACACTCAGACAACCTTCCCAGCCCTCCTCCACCGCCTCCGTCAGCGGGGCGAGCACGGGATTGATCAGCACCGTGTAGGGCACGGGGTCGGCCTGCGGGTAGCGCGGGTTGTGCTGCATGCCGAAGATGACCACGCGCAGGTCCACGCCGATCTGCGGCGCGGCCAGCCCCGCGCCGCTCAGCGCCTGCATCGTGTCGCGCATGTCGGCGAGCAGTTCGTGCAGTTCCGGCATGTCGAAGCGCTCGACCGCGCGCGCGCGCTGCAGCAGCCGCGTGTCGCCCATGCGCAGTACCGGTCTAACTGCCATGGATCGCCACCAGTTCGTCAATGATATGGCGCACCTTGCCCAGGGCGGTCTGCAGCGTGGCGTTGATATCGTCCATGCGGATGCCCGCGCTGCTGGCGGCACGGCCGGCGGCGTAGTTGGCCACGACCGCAATCGCGGCGTAATGCAGATCCAGTTCGCGTGCCAGGGCGGCCTCCGGCATGCCGGTCATGCCCACCATGTCGGCGCCGTCGCCTTCCATGCGGTCGATCTCGGCCGCCGTCTCCAGGCGCGGCCCCTGGCTGCAGGCGTACACGCCGCCGTCCACGACCGGCTCCCCGGCTGCCCGAGCCGCCTCGAGAAAGCGGGTGCGCAGTTCCGTCGAATACGGATGCGTGAAGTCCACGTGCACGACGCCCCGCTCGTCGCCTTCGTAGAAGGTGGATTTGCGGCCCCATGTATAGTCGATGATCTGGTGCGGCACGGCGATCACACCGGGTCCCAGGTCAGGGCGTATGCCGCCTACCGACGCGACGGACACCACATGGGTCGCGCCGCGAGCCTGGAGCGCCCAGACGTTCGCCCGGTAGTTCACCATGTGAGGCGGGATGGTGTGGCCGTAGCCATGGCGGGCGAGAAAGATCACGTCCCGGCCGTCGATGCGGCCAAAGGTCAGTGCGCCCGAAGGCTCTCCCCAGGGGGTACGCACGACCTCGCGGCGCGTGACTTCGAGATTGGCCAGCTGCGTCAGACCGGTACCGCCGATTATTCCGAGCATATTGGGTGTCTTGTGTGGGGTTGCACCGGCCGCGCTGCGGACCCGAAGCGGATCAGCTCCCGCGCAGCGCGTAGATCTCGGGCAGGTTGCGCCAGGCGCCCTCGACGTCCATGCCGAAGCCGAACACGTAGCGGTCAGGAAGCGTGATGCCGCGAAAGTCGGGCTGCAGCGGTTTGGCGCGGCCGATCGCCTTGTCGGCGAACACCGCACAGTGGAACGCCTTCGCACCCTCGCCAAGCAGCCGCTCTCGGATGGCCATCATGGTGTGGCCCTCGTCGAGGATGTCGTCGAGCACCAGCACCGTGCGCCCGGCCACGGAATGACGCGGCAGCACTTTCCACGACAGCGCACCAGCGCGCGTGGATCCGTCGTAGCGGGTGACGTGCAGGTAGTCGAAGTCGAGCGGAAAGCGCAGCAGCGGCAGCAGCTGTCCAGTGAACACGACACTGCCTCCCATCACGCACAGGACCAGCGGATAGGTCTCGGACAACCGGTCGGTGATCTGGCGCGCCATCGACTCGAGGGCGTTGCGCACGCTCGCCGCGTCGAACACCAGCTCGGCGTCGCGAAGGACCTGCCAGGCGCGCTCGCAATCGGGCATGTCCCTGGTCCTCTTACCTGCCGTCCTGCGCCGCCAGGCGCTGGAGAAACCGACGGAATTCCGCGCCGGTCTCCGGGTGCTCGAGCCCGAACATGACGTTGGCTTCCAGATATCCCAGCTTCGCGCCGCAATCGTAGCGGCGGCCCTCGAAGCGATAGCCGAGCACGGTCTCGTCGCGCAGCAGCGAGGCGATGGCATCCGTGAGCTGGATCTCGCCTCCCGCTCCGGCCTCGATCTGCTCGAGATGCCGCATGACTGCCGGTGCGAGCACGTAACGCCCGACCACTGCGAGTGTGGACGGCGCCTTCTCCGGCTCGGGCTTCTCCACGATTGCGGTCAGGCGCAGCAGCCTGTCGCCGTCCGGCTCGCCTTCGACGATGCCGTAGCTGCCGGTGTCCTCGCGCGGCACGTCCTGCACCGCAATCACCGAGCGTTGCCGCTGGTCGAACACCGCGACCATCTGGGCGAGGCAGCCCGGCTGCGCGTCGATCAGATCGTCCGCCAGGATGACCGCGAACGGCTCGTCGCGCACCACCGCCTTCGCGCACAGAACGGCATGGCCCAGTCCCAGCGCGACGGACTGGCGCACGTACGAGCAGGTCACGTGCTTGGGCAGGATGTCCTGTACTTGCTCGAGCATCTCGTCGCGGCCGCGTGCGCTCAGCTCGGTCTCGAGTTCGTAGGCCTTGTCGAAATGATCCTCGATCGCACGCTTGTTGCGCCCGGTCACGAAGACCATATGGTCGATGCCGGCGGCGACTGCCTCCTCGACCGCGAACTGGATGAGCGGCTTGTCCACGATCGGCAGCATCTCCTTCGGACTGGCCTTGGTGACCGGCAGGAAGCGTGTTCCCAGGCCGGCGACCGGAAAGATCGCTTTGGTGACCTTCAAGACTTCACCTCGGGGCTGTTTGCCTGCAGCAATTCTAGCAACCCGGCCTCGTCGAGAATGCGAAGGGACAACGATACGGCCTTGTCGTACTTGCTGCCCGGGTCCGCGCCCGCCACGACGTAATCGGTCTTCTTCGATACGCTGCCCGATACCTTTCCGCCCGCGGCCTCGATGCGCGCCTTGGCCTCGTCGCGGCTCATGGAGGACAGCGTGCCGGTGAGCACGAAAGTCCGGCCCTGCAGCGGGGACGACGTTGCACCGGCCGCGACCACTTCCATCCGGGGTGCCACCCCGAGCCCGAGCAACTCCTTGACGACCTGCCGGTTGTGCGGCTCCCCGAAGAACTCGGCAATGCTGCGCGCCACCACCGGTCCGACGTCGGGCACCTGCAGGAGGCGCTGGGCGTCTGCCTGCAGCAGGGTGCCGATGTCGCCGAAGGAGCGTGCCAGGTCGCGGGCGGTGCTTTCCCCCACGTTGCGGATACCCAGGGCGTAGACGAAGCGCGCCAGGCTCGGTGCGCGGCTCGCGGCGATCGCCGCGGCCAGATTGGCCGCGGACTTCTCGCCCATGCGGTCCATGCCGGCGAGGTCGGCCGCCTCCAGGCGATAGATGTCGGTCGGGCTTCGCACGCGCCCGCTCTGCACCAGCTGATCCACCAGCTTCTCGCCCAGGCCCTCGATGTCCATCGCACGACGGGAGGCGAAGTGCAGCAGAGCCTGCTTGCGCTGGGCTGGGCAGAACAGGCCGGCGGTGCAGCGCGCCACGGCCTCGTCCTCCCCGCGCCGCACCGCCGAGCCGCACACCGGGCAATGCGTTGGCATCCGGAATTCGCGCGCATGGGCCGGACGCTCCTCTGGCAGGATGCGCACCACCTCGGGGATCACGTCGCCGGCGCGGCGCACCACCACCGTGTCGCCTACGCGCACGTCCTTGCGCCGCACCTCGTCCTCGTTGTGCAGGGTGGCATTGGTCACGGTCACGCCGCCGACGAACACGGGCCGCAGCCGCGCCACCGGAGTGAGGGCGCCGGTGCGCCCGACCTGCACGCCGATGTCGAGCACCTCGGTGACCGCCTCCTCCGCAGGGAACTTGTGGGCCACCGCGAATCGCGGGGCGCGCGACACGTAGCCCAGACGGCGCTGCTGCGCCAGGTCATCGACCTTGTACACCACCCCGTCGATCTCGTAGGGCAGCGACGCTCGCGCCGTCCCGGTCTGCGCATAGTAGGCAAGCAGCCCGTCCAATCCACGCACCACCTGCCTGCGCGGGGATGCCGGAAGGTGCAGCGATTCGAGCCATTCCATCTGCCGGCTGTGGCGCTCGGCCGGCATGCCCGTTCCCTCGAAGCGGGCGATTCCGTAGGCCAGGAAGCGCAGACGCCGGCCCGCGGTGATGCGGGGATCGAGCTGGCGCAGGGCACCCGCGGCGGCATTGCGCGGATTCACGAACTCCTTCTCGCCCCTGCTGCGCTGCTGCGCATTCAGGGAAGCGAAATCACGCTTGAGCATGATCACCTCCCCACGCACCTCCAGCAGCGCAGGCGCGCCCTGCATGGCCGCCAGCACCAGGGGCACGGAGGGCAGCGTGCGCAGGTTCGCGGTGACGTCCTCGCCGGCATACCCGTCTCCGCGGGTCGCACCGACGGCAAGACGCCCGCGCTCGTAGGTCAGGCTCACCGCAAGACCGTCGAACTTCGGTTCGGCCGCGTACTCGACAACGTCGACGCCGAGCGCCTCTCGCACGCGCCGGTCGAACGCCGCGACTTCCTGCTCGCTCAGCGCGTTATTGAGCGAGAGCATGGGGACAGCATGTGCGACCGGCGCCAGCCCGCCCTGGACCGGCGCGCCGACGCGCTGCGTGGGAGAGTCGGGGGATGTCAGCGCCGGATGCGCGGCCTCGAGCGCCTGCAGTTCGCGAAACAGGCTGTCGAATTCCACGTCCGGGATCTCCGGCGCGTCCAGGACGTAGTACAGACGGTTGTGGCGCTCGATCTCGCGGCGCAGCCATTCGACGCGTGCGCGGACCTGCGCCGGGGTACTCACGCGCGCCGCGAAATTCAGCCGAACAGGCGCCCGGCGAGCGGTGAGCCGGGCGGCATGCCGTGCGCCTCCATGGTCCGATAGATGGCACGCAGCTGATTGCGGATCTGCTCCAGGCCGGCGTCGGTGACGGGGGCGCCATTGTCGTCGACGAGCGTGCCGCCCAGCGACTGCGCCAGCTGACGTCCCACCTGCACCATCTGATTGAACGTGGACAGCCCATCGGACTGGCGCGGCACGTCGAGCAGGAGGGTAAGGCCGGTGACCTGCGCACTGCGCAGCGCGTCGGTGGTGAGCGGGCTCTGGTCCTGGTTCTCCAGGGCGAAACGCGGATTGCCAGCGTTGTCCAGGTAGACGAAGCGCTCCTCGTCGGATCTGAATCCCGCGGCCTCGATCAGTCCCCGTACGCGGGTGCCGACGAAGGGACGCCCCCGTGGGGCGACGACGTTCATCCCGACCACCACGTCCACCTCGGCGCAGAAACGGTCCAGATCGCGCGCCCGGGCCAGGTAGGCCTCGGCCTGCGGCAGCTGCGAACTGGCGCGCGCCGTGCCGGCACATCGCGCCACTGCACTCTGAAACCGGGCTATGTCGTGCTGAGTGACCATGCCGCGGCGGTCCACCAGTTGCAGCGACGCGCGCACCTCGCGCACATCGGCAGGAACGCGCCCCGCCTCGAGCGTGGCCCAGGCGGTCCCCGGAGCGCCGCGGCCTTCCACCTGTACACGGCCGGTCTGACCGATCATCGAGCGCAGCATCTGTTCCACCGCCGCCTGCGGCAGCGATTCATGCGCCATGATCCGTGCGACATAGGACAGCGGATCCTCGGCGGCATCGCCCTGATCGCCCTGCACGACCAGCGAGGGCGAAACCGGCAGCGGTTCCGTCGCTACCGACTCGACCGGTGCAGGTTCTACCCTTGCCGGCTCGACCCGTGCTGGTTCGACCGGCGCTGGTTCGACCAGCGTCGGTTCGACCAGTACCGGTTCGATCGATACGGGTTCGACCGGTGCCGGCACCTGCGGCGGGCGAGGCGGCGCTTCTTTCTCGATGCCCTCGAAGGACGTGGCCATCACCGCGCGCGCGGTCTCCATTTCGTTCGCAGTCGGCGGCAGCACGACCTCGGCGCGCGGCTCCTCGGGATCGTGCACGGGCAGATCGGTGCTCTGGAACTGCGGCTCGATGCGTTCCTGCGTGGGCCGCGTCGCGGGAGTGTCCGCCAGTGCTTCCTTCTCCGCCGGCGCAAAGGCATCCTCGGCTCGCTCCCGGAAGCGAGCCTCCTGCACACGGTTGTAGACGATCACCGCGACGATGACCATCGCGCCCAGTATCAACAGCGCAATCTGCAATTCACCCATGACCCTGCCGCTTCGATCCGGTTTTCTTCGATGTTGTCCTGGTACGGCGTCGCTGCGCCGGGCAGCCGCCGCTAGGCGGCCACCTCCTCGGTAATGCGCATCGCCTCCTCGATATCCACCGCCACCACCTTGGACACGCCCTGCTCGGGCATCGTGATGCCCACGAGCTGCTCGGCAAGCTCCATGGTGATCTTGTTGTGGCTGATGAACATGAACTGCGTGTTCTGCGCCATCTGCTCGACGAGTCGGCAGAAGCGCACGGTGTTGCTGTCATCCAGCGGCGCGTCCACCTCGTCCAACAGACAGAACGGGGCGGGGTTCAACTGGAACAACGAGAATACCAAGGAAAGCGCGGTAAGCGCCTTCTCCCCGCCCGAGAGCAGATGGATGGACGCATTGCGCTTGCCCGGGGGCCGGGCAATGATGTTGATGCCGGCATCGAGGATCTCGTCGCCGGTCATCAACAGGCGCGCTTCCCCGCCTCCGAACAGGGTGGGAAAGAGCTTGCCCAGGCTCTCGTTCACCGTGTCGAAGGTCTCCTGCAGCCGCTCGCGGGTCTCGCGATCGATGCGGCGGATGGCATTCTCGAGTGTGCTCACCGCCTCGTGCAAATCGCGCGACTGGGCCTCCAGAAAGCCCTTGCGCTCGCGCGTGCTGCTCAGTTCCTCGAGCGCCGCGAGGTTCACCGCTCCCAGTCCGGCGATCTCCTCCGTGAGGCGATTGATCTCGGACTGCAGCGCATTGGCACGCGTGCCCTTGTCGACCATGGCCGCGAGCGCCTGATCGTCGGCCCCGGCCTCGGCCAGCTGGGCGGCGAAATTCTCCTCTGCAATGCGTGCTTCCTGCTCCTTCAGCCGCAGGTCACCGCTGCGCTCGCGCAACGGCCCGATCCTCTGCTCGCTGGACATGCGCTGCTGCTCGGATTCCCTGAGGCAACGCTCGGCCTCGTCGAGCGTCTCGCGTGCGGCAGCGAGCGCCTGCTCGCGCTCGACCCGCAGGCTCAGGGCCTGGTTCAACCCTGCCTGCACCGGCGCCTCGTCCAGTTCGGACAGTTCGGCGCGAAGCCCCTGGATCGCTTCCTCCAGACGCAGGCTCTTGTCCGAAAGGCTCCGGATCTGGCTGTCGGCGTCGTTGATGCGCTGTTCCAGCGCACGGTGGTGAAAGATCGCCTCCTGGAGGCGTCTTGCCGCACCCTGCGCGCCGATGCGCCGTGCGTCCAGCGCCCGGCCCGATTCCTCGTGCGTTGCACGCGCGGCCGCCAGCCGCCCCTCGAGGTCCTGCAGGTGCGCGACCAGCTCCTCCAGACGGCGCAGCGCGCGCTCCTGCACTTCCATTTCGCGCTCGTGCTCGGCCTCGATCTCGGCCGTCTCGGTGCCGATCTGCGTGCGCCGGTGACCGACTCGGTCCGCCTGCTGGGACAGCCGCACCTGGTCGATCTGCAGGTCGTGGCGCTGCTGCTGCACGTTCTGCGCATCCTGCCGCAGCCGCTGCAGCGACTGGCGTGCGTGCTCGAGCTCGGCCTGCGCCTCGAGGACCGCCGAACGCGCTGCGGCCGTACGCTGCTCCAGCTCGCCGCGCCCGCGCTCGAGTTCCTCGATCTCGCGCTGACGCGACAGGATGCCGTGGATCTCGGAATCGGCCGCGTGGAAGCTGACGCTGGTACGCGTGAAGACGTGTCCCTGCGGACAGACGAGCAATTCGCCGGCTGCCAGCGTGTGGGCCTGGGCAAAGCCCTCTGCCGGATCGGCCACCACGTATACGCGCTCCAGCCAGTCGCGCAATACCGCTGCCACCCCGGCATCGTTGCAGCTGATGGCATCGACCAGACGCCGCCGGCCGGACTCCGGGACCGCGGTCGCACCCGATTGCCTGAGGAAGAACGATACCTTGCCTGGTGGCGGATGCTGCAGCCAGTCCTTGGCCCGCTCCAGATCGTCCAGGGCGATGCCGTTGAGGCGCTCGCGCAGCACCGCCTCCAGTGCATTCTCCCATCCGGATTCGATGCGCATGCCCTGCCACAGCCGACCCAGCCCGTCGAGCTGATGGTCATCGAGCCAGGCGTGCATCTCGCCCGAGCGGCTGACCTGCTTCTGCAGCAGTTCCAGGGCGGTACGGCGCGCATCCACCGCACCCAGCTCGCGCACGGCTGCATCGGCGGCGTCGGTGGCAATCCGGTAGGCCTGCTCCAGCGCGGGGATGGCCGCCTCCGCCCCGGCCAGGGCATCGCGCCGGTCGCGCAACTGGTAGTCGAGCTCCGCCAGTTCGCCAGTCAGGCGTTCCAGCTCGCTGCGGTCCACGTCCTCCAGAGCCGACTGCTCCTGCACCAGCCGCTCGCGGCGCTGCTGAAGCTGGCCGAGCACCTTGGCCGCGTGCCCCCGCCGCGTCAGCTCGACCTGTTCCTCCTGCCGGTGGCGGGCCAGATCCTCGGCCAGCGACTCCACCTGAGCGCGCGTGCCGACGAACGCCTGCTCCGCGGCAGGCAGCTGCTGGGCCTCGTCACGCTCCTGCTCGCGGCACGCCGCCAGCTGTGCCGCGGCATCCTGCAGCGCCTCGCGCTGCTGGGTCAGCCCTTCCTGAAGCCCATGCAGCTGCTGCGCGCCCTCGTCCTGCTCGCGCACCAGCGCGGCGATCTGGTTGTCCACCCGGCGCCGGCTCTCGCGCAAATGCTGCAGCGACTGCTCCAGCCGCGCGCTCTCGGCGTTGGCCTCGTACAGGCCGCCCTGGGCCGCATGCACCGCGTCGCTGGCGGCATAGTGCTCCACGCGCAGGGTCTCGACCCGGCTCTCGGTCTCGCGCAGGTACGCGATCTCGGCCTCGAACTGCACCGCGGTCTGCTCGAGTTCGCGCTGCACGCGACCGCGGGTATTGGACGCGTCCTGCCGGCGCATGAACCACAGCAGATGCTGGGTGGTCTCGAGCGTCGCCTCGAGCTCGCGGAACCGCGCCGCGACCTGCGCCTGTCCCTCGAGGTGCTCGAGCTGCTTGGCCAGCTCCTGCAGTATGTCGTCCACACGCGCGAGGTTCTCACGGGTATCCTCGAGCCGTGCCTCGGTCTCCTTGCGCCGCTCGCGGTACTTGGAGATGCCGGCCGCCTCCTCCAGGAAGGTGCGCAGTTCCTCGGGCTTCGCCTCGACGATGCGCGAGATCATGCCCTGCTCGATGATGGCGTAGGCGCGCCCGCCCAGGCCGGTGCCGAGGAAGATGTCGGCCACGTCACGGCGGCGCACGTGGGTGTTGTTGACGTAGTAGGACGATTCCCCGTTGCGCTCGAGCACGCGCTTGACCGAGATCTCGCCGTACCTGCTCCACGCGCCGCCGGCCTTGCCCAGGGTGTTGTCGAACACCAGTTCGACGCTGGCGCGATTGGCCGGCTTGCGGCCGCCCGAGCCGTTGAAGATCACGTCCTGCATGGTCTCGCCGCGCAGATGCCTGGCGGAAGACTCGCCCAGCACCCAGCGTACCGCGTCGATGACGTTCGACTTGCCGCAGCCGTTGGGGCCGACGATGCCGACCAGTTGCCCCGGGACGGGAATGTGCGTGGGGTCGACGAAGGACTTGAAGCCCGCCAGCTTGACGTGAGTAAGGCGCAATTGACTGACCAACACGAGGGGTTGCGTGCCGCCCTGGAGCGGGTCGGCGATCCGGACGGCGTCGCCAGTGGCGCGCCCTTCTCTACAGCGCGCGTAGTGTAACTGAATCGCGCTGCCACTGACTGTCCTGCCCTCAGGACGAGGCGTTCTCGCCCAGCCGCCCCGACAGCAGGGTCGCCGCCACGATCAGGGTTCCGCCGATCCACTGGTTCCAGTGCATGGATTCGCCGGCAAGGAGGTAGGCGGATGCGGCGGCGACGATCAGCTCCGAGAGCAGGATCACAATCGCCTGGTTGGACGATACCCGCGTGAGACCGTGCTGGACGGCAAGATTGGCAACGAGCAGCACGACACCGATGCCGAGCAGCAGAACCAGCGTGCCGGCTGCCGGCGCGGACGGGACCTCCAGGCCACCCTCGAACGGCAGCATCGCCCCGGCCACCAGCACGACGCCGGTGAACACGGCCACTGCCTTGAGGCGGATGCTGTGCGCGTGCGCCTTGCGGATGAGGACGTTGGCCAGAGCGAAGGTGACTCCCGCGGTGAGCCCGAACCACTCTGCTGCGCCGTCGGGCAGCGGCAGCCTCAGGCCCGGCCGCCACAGCATCAGCCCGGCGCCGCACAGGGACAGCGCGACGATCAGAAGTCCGAGCGCACCGGCGCGTTCGCCCAGCAGCGCGCGCGCGAAGAACACGGTCCACAGCGGCGCCAGGTAGAACAGCAGCAGCACCTGCATCACCTCGCCATGGACCATGCCCAGGACGTAGGCGAGGTTGGTCCAGCCGGAGGTGACGGCGATGGCAACCAGCAGCACATCGGCGCGCAGCAATCCGGGCAGCTCGCGGCGGAACAGCACCAGCGACAACACCAGGGCGACGGCGTAGCTGGCCAGCGTGGCGTTGGTGGCGGAGATGCCCCTCGCTTCCAGCACACGGTACGGATACCAGATGAGTCCCCACACGAGCGCACCGGTGAGCAGACCGGCGATGGCCGAGGCTTTCGAATTCTTCAAGGAGTCGCTGCCCGTATAATTTGTCGGCCGCTGTAGCGGCGCACCCGCGCCGGCTGCGGCAACCGTCGAGGATAAATGAACCCGGACCTGTCACGCCTGCAGCCCTACCCGTTCCAGAAGCTGAGCGCACTGTTCCAGGGAGCGCAGTCGCCTGCGACCCTGACGCCGATCAATCTCTCGATCGGCGAACCCAAGCACGACACGCCGGCATTCATCCGCCAGGCGCTCACCGACAACCTGGACGAGCTCGCGAGCTACCCTGCCACGCTGGGCAGCGACGCCCTGCGCACCAGCATCGCCGGCTGGCTCGCACGCCGGCATCGGCTGTCAACGCTCGACCCGGCCAGCCAGGTCCTGCCCGTCAACGGCAGCCGCGAGGCCTTGTTCGCGTTCGCGCAGACCGTGGTCGATCGCAATCGTGCCGGTGCGCGCGTGGTCATGCCCAATCCCTTCTACCAGATCTACGAAGGTGCGGCCCTGCTGGCCGGGGCGCAGCCGGAGTTCCTCAACCACCTGCCGCAGGACGGCTCGCCCATCGACCCCGCTCAGCTCGACGAGTCGACATGGGCGCACACGCAGCTGCTCTACGTGTGCAGCCCGAACAATCCCACCGGGGCAGTGATGAGGCTGCAGGACTGGAAAGGACTGTTCGAGCTCTCGGACCGCCACGGCTTCGTGATCGCCAGCGACGAGTGCTACTCCGAGATCTACTTCGACGAGGCCGCTCCGCCGCTGGGCGGTCTGCAGGCCGCGCAGGCGCTGGGACGTACCGACTTCCGCCGCCTGGTGAGTTTCGGCAGCCTGTCCAAGCGTTCCAACGTCCCCGGCATGCGATCGGGCTACGTGGCCGGGGACGCGCGGGTGCTCGAGCGCTTTCTGCTCTATCGCACCTACCATGGCAGTGCCATGAATCCCGCGGTGCAGGCGGCCAGCGTGGCGGCCTGGGAGGACGAAGCGCACGTGCGCGCCAATCGCACGCTCTACCGCGAGAAGTTCGAGGCGGTCGTGCGCATCCTGAGCCAGGTCACGCAGGTGCAGATGCCCGAGGCGGCCTTCTACCTGTGGTTGCGCACCCCGGCCGAGGACACGGCGTTCGCCCGGCGCCTGTACGAAACCTATAATGTCACGGTGCTGCCCGGCAGCTTTCTCGCGCGCGAGGCACGCGCGGTCAATCCCGGGCGCGGCTTCGTGCGCGTGGCCCTGGTGCCTGCGCCGGCGCAGTGCATCGAAGGGGCACAGCGCCTCGCCCAGTTCTACTCCCGCTACGCATAACAACAGGAAACGATCATGTCCCAGCTGCAGTCGGTCATCGAGACCGCCTTCGAGAATCGAGCCGAGGTATCCCCCGCGAACGCCGATCCGGCCGTGCGCGCGGCGGTCGACGAGGTCCTTGCCGGGCTGGACCGCGGCACGCTGCGCGTGGCGGAGAGGATCGGCGGCGAATGGATCACCCACCAGTGGGTTAAGAAGGCGGTGCTGCTGTCCTTCCGGCTGGAGGACAATGGCGTGATCCGCGACGGCTACACCAGGTATTTCGACAAGGTCCCGGCCAAGTTCGCCGATTACGACAGCGAGGACTTCAAGGCCGGCGAATTCCGCGTGGTCCCGCCCGCGGCCGTGCGCCGCGGCGCCTTCATCGGGCGCAACGTCGTCCTCATGCCCTCCTACGTCAACATCGGCGCCTACGTCGACGAAGGCACCATGGTCGATACCTGGGCCACCGTGGGATCCTGCGCGCAGATCGGCAAGAACGTGCATCTGTCGGGCGGCGTGGGCATCGGCGGCGTGCTCGAGCCGCTGCAGGCCAATCCGACCATCATCGAGGACAGCTGCTTCATCGGTGCACGCTCCGAGATCGTCGAGGGCGTCATCGTCGGCGAGGGTTCGGTGGTGTCGATGGGCGTCTACATCGGCCAGAGCACGCGCATCTACAACCGCGAAACCGGCGAGATCCTGTACGGGCGCATCCCGCCCGGCTCCGTGGTGGTGTCCGGCAATCTGCCCTCGGGCGACGGCAGGTACAGCCTGTACTGCGCGGTGATCGTCAAGCAGGTGGACGCCAGGACGCGCGCCAAGACCAGCATCAACGAACTGCTGCGCGGCATATAGCCGCGCTGCGCAGCACCAGGCCCGCCGCGACCTCGCTGGACCAGCAGATTCCGCTGGTGGCGGCCGGCTCGCCGGAGGGCCGACCGAAGCCCAATTCGGCCTCGTCAAGCCCGGAACTTGCTTGAGGCGCCCCCGACACTGGCCCTGCGGGGCCGCCCCGGGCCCTCAAGACCATGTTCCTGCTCCCCGTCCTCAAGCTGATGGCCGAGAAACAGGCGTCCGACCTGTTCGTCTCGGCCGGGATGCCCATCTCCATCAAGATCCTGGGCACCATCATACCGGTCAATGGCGATGTCCTCTCCCCCGATCAGGTGAAGAAGATCACCTACGAGCTGATGTCGGAGAAGGACCAGGCGGAGTTCGAGCAGAACTGGGAGATGAACTTTTCCTTCCCGGTCCCGGACGTGGGGCGCTTCCGCGTCAACGTATTCCGCCAGCGCGGCAACGTGGGCATGGTGATCCGCTACCTGCGCACCCAGACCCCCGGCCTCGAGGCGCTGCGCCTGCCGCCCATCCTCAAGGATCTGATCATGGAGAAGCGCGGCCTGGTCCTGGTCGTGGGCGCGACGGGCTCGGGCAAGTCCACCACGCTGGCGGCCATGATCGAACACCGCAACAACACGCGCGGCGGCCACGTCCTCACGGTGGAGGATCCGATCGAGTTCGTGTTCAAGCACAACCGCTGCGTGATCAACCAGCGCGAAGTCGGCATGGACACCAAGAGCTATCACAATGCCCTGGTCAACGCGATGCGCGAAGCCCCCGACATCCTGATGATCGGGGAGTCGCGCGACCGCGAGACGCTGCAGCAGGCGCTGCTCTACGCCCAGACCGGACACCTGTGCATGTCCACGCTGCACGCCAACAACAGCTACCATGCACTCAACCGCATCATCAACTTCTTTCCACACGACGCGCGCTCCGCGCTGCTGCACGACCTCGCCTCGAGCCTCAAGGCCATCATCTCGCAGCGCCTGGTGAAGTCAGTGGACGGCAAGCAAGTTGCGGCCGTCGAGGTGCTGCTCAACAGCAAGCACATCCAGGAGCTGATCGTGAAGGGCGAGATCGACCAGATCAAGGAAGCGATCGAGAAGAGCCTCTCGCCCGGGTCGACCAGTTTCGAACAGGCGCTGTTCAGGCTCTATGCCGATGGGCACGTCACCAAGGACGAGGCGCTGCGCAATTCCGACTCGGCGACCAACCTCTCCTGGATCATGAACAACGCCGAGCAGAACGCCCAGCGCATCGGCACCAAGAAGCCGGTGGCGATGGAGACCAATGCCGCCTCGTTCGACGACTTCAGGATCGACATCCACGCGGGCAACTGAACGCGCGAACACCCGGGACATCGCGCAAGAGATCTCTCCCAAGAATTCGCCCAGGATAACTCCCGGTACATCTCCGCGTCACATCTGCCGGGACGGTGAAGCGCTCCCCGTATAATGCGCCTCCATGGCGCACCCCTTCCCACCCGATTGCACCGGCGCAGCGCTCGACCTGACGCGCGCCCTCATCAGCCTCCCCTCGGTCACGCCCGACGACAAGGGTTGTCAGGCATTGCTCGCCCGGCACCTCGAGCCGCTCGGCTTTCGCATCGAGCCCATGCGCTTCGGTGCAGTGGACAACCTGTGGGCACGCCGCGGTAGCGCGGCGCCGCTGGTATGCTTCGCCGGCCACACCGACGTGGTCCCCACCGGACCACTCGATCAGTGGCATTCGGACCCGTTCTCGCCTACCGAGCGCGACGGTTGGCTGTACGGCCGCGGTGCGGCCGACATGAAGACCTCCATCTCGGCGTTCGTCACGGCAGCCGAGCGTTTCGTGCACGAGCATCCCGATCACCCAGGCTCCATCGCATTGCTCATCACTTCCGACGAGGAAGGCGTGGCCACCGACGGCACCGTCAGGGTCGTGGAGGCGCTGGCCGCCCGTGGCGAGCGGCCCGACTTCTGCATCGTCGGCGAGCCGACCTGCGCCGATCGTCTGGGCGACACGATCAAGAACGGACGCCGCGGCTCGCTCTCCGGCGAGCTGCGCGTCAAGGGTGTGCAGGGCCACGTCGCCTATCCGCACCTGGCGCGCAATCCCGTGCACCAGGCGGCACCGGCCCTGGCCGAACTGGCGGCACGCACGTGGGACGAAGGCAACGAATACTTCCCTCCCACGACCTTCCAGATCTCCAACGTGCACGCGGGCACCGGCGCCACCAACGTGGTCCCCGGCGAGCTGCAGGTGATGTTCAACTTCCGCTTCTCCACCGCCAGCACGGTGGATGGGCTGAAGCGGCAGGTGACCGGAATCCTGGACCGGCACGGCGTGGAGTTCACGCTGGAGTGGTCGTTGTCCGGGATGCCCTTCCTCACCCCCCGCGGGGGGCTGGTCGACGCGCTGGCGCGCGCAATCGACACCGAACTGGGGGTGCGCACCGCGCTGTCCACCACCGGCGGCACCTCGGACGGGCGCTTCATTGCCACGATCTGCCCGCAGGTCGTGGAGTTCGGGCCGTGCAACGCCTCCATCCACAAGCTCGACGAGCGCGTCGCTGTCGAGGACGTGGACGCGTTGCGCCGCGTCTACCAGCGCACGCTGGCCAACCTGCTGCTGAAGTCCTGATTCGATGCAACCGCATGCCGCCACGACCTTCCAGACCCTGCGCGATCTGCTGCGCCACGCGGTGACCCGTTTCCAGCAGGCGCAACTCGTCTATGGCCATGGCAGCCACGCCGCCTACGACGAGGCCGCGTACCTGCTGCTGCACACGCTGCACCTGCCGCTCGACCGCCTGGAACCCTTCCTCGATGCCCGCCTCCTGCCGGACGAGATGCAGGCGGTGCTCCAGGTGATCGAGCGCCGCGTCACCGAGCGCCTGCCCGCCGCATACATCACGCACGAGGCCTGGCTGCGCGACTACCACTTCTACGTCGACGAGCGCGTGATCGTTCCGCGCTCCCACATCGCCGAGCTCATTCTGGAAGGAGTGGCCTCGTCGCACCAGGATCCCGAGTTCGTGTCCCGCTGCCTGGATCTGTGCACCGGATCCGGCTGTCTGGCGATCCTGCTCGCACTCGCCTATCCGGACGCGACGATCGACGCGCTCGACCTGTCGCGCGACGCACTGGAGGTGGCACACCGCAACGTCGAGGAGTACGCGCTGCAGTCACGCGTGCATCTGATCGAGTCCGACCTGTTCGCCGCGGTGAAGGGCCGGCAATATCAGATCATCGTGAGCAATCCGCCCTACGTGGATGCGGCCGACATGGCCGCACTTCCCCCGGAATACCGGCACGAGCCGGGCGTGGCACTGGCGGGGGGCGAAGACGGGCTGGACGTGGTGCGCAGGATTGTGTCGGGGGCGCGCAGGCACCTCGCCCCCGAGGGCATCGTGATCGTCGAAGTAGGCAGCGGACGGCGACGGGTCGAGGCGGCGTTCCCCGACCTGGACTTCACCTGGCTCGAGACGAGCGCGGGCGGCGATCCGGTTTTCCTTCTCGAACGCGACCAGCTGCCGGACTGAGTCGGCCCTTGCCCGATCCCGGCCGTGCGCGCGCCGGGCGCGACGTCGATGGACGTGCGGGCGACGTTCGTGCGGGTGCCTGCCGCCCGGACGCCGGACGGCTCTGCGCGACGGGGCGAGCGGACGAGCGGCCCGCAGGGGCCGCCGCTGCAGCACGCGTGGCAGCGGGTGCCTCGGCGAGATCGGGATCGACCAGCGTCTCCGACCAGGCCAGGATGCGGCTGGTCTGATCTTCCTCCAGCTCGCGCCAGCCGCCGCGGCGCAGCCCGAATGGCAGCGACACCACGCCGAAGCGCACGCGCATGAGCCGGCTCACCTTGTAGCCGACGGCGTCGAACATGCGCCGCACCACCCGGTTGCGTCCTTCGCGCAGCACCACCCGGTACCAGTTGTTGAGACCGCGGCCACCGCGTTCCTCGAGTTCCTCGAAGCGCGCCATGCCGTCCTCGAGCCGGACGCCCTTGGTGAGATCCCGCACCTTGTCATCGGGAAGCTTGCCGATGATGCGCACGGCGTACTCGCGTTCGACCTCGAAGCGGGGGTGCATGAGGCGGTTGGCGAGTTCCCCGGACGTGGTGAAGATCAGCAGGCCGGAGGTGTTGTAGTCGAGCCGGCCGATGGCGAGCCACTTGCCCCGGCGCATGGCGGGCAGCTTCTCGAACACTGTGGGCCGCCCCTGGGGATCGTCATGACTGACGATCTCGCCCTCCGGCTTGTGATAGAGGATCACGCGCGGCAGCTTGGCGTCGTCGCGCACCGTGACCTGGCGCCGTCCTACCCGGATGACATCCCCGGCGCGCACACGCATACCCACCTGCGCCGGCTCGCCGTTGACGCGCACCTTGCCCTCGCGGATGAGGGTCTCCATCTCGCGGCGCGAGCCCAGGCCGGCCGCTGCCAGCACCTTGTGGATCTTCTGTGGCCCGTTGACCGAGTCCGCGGTCTCGCCCACGGGCTGACCGTTGACGCGCTCGGGCGCCCGGCGCGTCTGCTTGGGACGCAGCGGGCCCGGGCGGCGCTGCGCGGAGGATCGATTCGGTCGCGGCATGCGGCGTGAGACGGGTTCGCTGTCGAATGCGTTGTGTTATCGGCTGCAGGCGCGCGACATGTCGCGCTTCAAGCGCGACATGTTCGTTCGGTTGGCGCTCGCGGTCAATGGGCAGCGTGCACGGCGCGCGTCAGCGTAGTGCGCGCCGCTCGATCAGCGCCTGCGCCAGGGTTCCGCTATCGACGTGTTCCAGTTCGCCTCCCACCGGCAGACCGCGTGCGATGCGGCTCACTGTCATGCCGCGCGCGCGCAGCAGTTCACCGATGTAGTGCGCGGTGGCCTCGCCCTCCACCGTGAAGTTGGTCGCGAGGATGACTTCGCCCACCTCGGCATCGGCGGCACGCTTGAGCAGCCGGTCGAGATGGATGTCGCGCGGACCGATTCCATCCAGCGGAGACAGCCGGCCCATCAGCACGAAGTACTGGCCGCGGAAGCAGTGGGTCTGTTCCATCATGAGCAGGTCTGCAGGCGTCTCAACCACGCACAGCAGGCTGTTGTCCCGGCGCGGGGACGCGCAGGTCTCGCACACCGGCGATTCGGCGAAGGTGTTGCAGCGTTCGCAGTGCCGAATCATCGCCAGTGCGCGCTCGAGCGACTGGCTGAGCCGGGCGGCACCGGCCTGGTCGCGCTGCAGCAGGTGATAGGCCATGCGCTGGGCGGACTTGGGACCGACGCCGGGCAGGCAGCGCAGTGCCTGGATCAGCGCATCCAGGCTGGAAGGACTTTGCATGCGATGTGTCCGGACGATCCCGTCGCGGGATCAGAACGGCAGCTTGAAGCCTGGCGGCAGACCCATGCCGGATGCCACGCCCGCCATCTTCTCCTGGGTCGTGCTCTCGACCTTGCGCACGGCGTCGTTCACCGCGGCCGCCATCAGATCCTCGAGCATGTCCTTGTCGTCGGCAAGCAGGCTGGGATCGATGCTCACGCGCTTGACGTCGTGCTTGCAGGTCATCACCACCTTGACCAGACCCGCCCCCGACTGTCCCTCCACCTCGACGGTGGCAAGCTGCTCCTGCAGCTTGCGCATGTTCTCCTGCATTTGCTGGGCCTGCTTCATCAGCCCGGCCAATTGACCCTTCATCATGATCCTATCCTTTCTCTCGAGTCAGGCGTGGCGCACACCGTGCAATCAGGCATCGGCCGGCCGGCGCGCCTGCGCATCGCCCGCCGGCCGTATGGATTCGTCCGCGACCCGGGCGTCGAAGCTCTCCACCAGTTCGCGCACGAAGGGATCGCGGTCGATCGCCTCGATCGCGCTGCGCTGGCGCGCCTGGCGCTCCCGGTCCTCGACTTGCGCCGGCGTCGCGCCGGCCGGGTCACCGAGGTGGAACTCGATCTGCACCGGACGCCCGAGGTGCTCGCCCAGGACGCTCTGCAGCTTGTCCCGGTACGGCTTGTCCAGCAGGTGCTTGTGTGCCACCGCCACGCGCAGATCGACACGCGCGCCGCGAACCCCGATCAGTTCGGTGTGCTGGGCAAGCATGCGCGCCATGCCGCCGAGCTTGAGGGAGACCACGAGATCGGCCCATCGCGCCGGATCGAGCCTGGCATCGGGAGCGGGGGCAGCCGTGACCGTTTCGGACCCAGGCCGTTGCGGCGCGGTCCCCGCACCCGCCACGGCAGGACCGCGCACCGCCTGTCCAGCCGGGCGCGCGGGCGCACTCGCCTGCGGCGCATCCCCGGCAGCAGGCTCGGGCATGAACGCGAGCATGCGCAACAGGGTCATGGTGAATCCGGCATACTCGTCCGGTGCCAGCGGCAATTCGCTGCGGCCCTGCACCGCGATCTGGTAGTACAGCTGCAGATCCTCGGCCGCGAAGGTGCCGGCCAGTGCCTCCAGCCGGCTGCGCTCGGGAGCGTCGGAATCGATCGCCTCGGGCACGGCCTGGAACAGTGCCAGGCGGTGCAGCAGCGCCGCCAGATCCTGCAGGGCGCTCTCGAACGAGACTCCGCACTCCTGCATGCCGTCGGCAGCCGCGAGCAGTTCCGGACCGGATGCCTGCGACAATGCCTCGAGCAGCTGGAACAGGAACTCCTCCCCCACCGTGCCGAGCATCTCGCGCACCGCAGTCTCGAGCACCCTGCCGCCGCCGTGCGCGATCGCCTGGTCGAGCAGGCTCAGGCCATCACGCATGCTGCCCTGCGCCGCGCGCGCGATCAGCGGCAGTGCGCCGTGTTCGAACTCGATCTGCTCGCGCCCCAGCACGGTGGCGAGCTGATCACGGATCTGCGCGAGCGGAATCTGCTTCAGGTTGAACTGCAGGCAGCGCGACAGCACCGTCACCGGCACCTTCTGCGGGTCGGTGGTGGCCAGGATGAACTTCACGTGCTCCGGCGGCTCCTCGAGCGTCTTCAACATGGCGTTGAACGCCGAGCGCGAGAGCATGTGCACTTCGTCGATGATGTAGACCTTGAAGCGCGCGCGCGTCGGCGCGTAGAGCGCGTTCTCGAGCAGGTCGCGCATCTGGTCGACCTGCGTGTTGGAGGCTGCGTCCAGTTCGATCAGGTCGACGAAGCGGCCGCCGTCGATCTCCCTGCAGGTGCTGCACTCGCCGCACGGGCTGGCCGTCACCCCCGTCTCACAGTTGAGCGCCTTCGCCATCACCCGCGCGAGCGTGGTCTTGCCGACTCCGCGCGTGCCCGTCATCAGGTAGGCGTGGTGCAACCGGTTCTGCTCGAGCGCGTTGCGCAGGGCGCGCACCACGTGCTCCTGGCCCACCATCTCGGCGAAGCTGCGAGGACGCCACTTGCGGGCGAGCGCGAGCGTCATCGGCAGACCGGCGCAGCCGCGGCGCAGGCGTGCACCTGCACCGCGGCAAAGGGGTGGCGAGCCGTTCCCCCGGCACTTGCAGTAAATAGCTGTGGCTGCTTCCTTCCGGACCTGACCAGATTCACTACCCTGCAATGCGGGGCGGCCCGCCATTGAACCGTACGACGCGCGTCTGTCGCCGCGCGGGCGCGTATGCGAGGCGACCGGTAGCCGATGGGCATGCGCGCGGGAGCCGTGCCCTCAGACCGGCACGACGGCAATCTTCCCGATCTTCGCACGCCAGTGTGCGGGACCGGTCTCGTGCACGGACTCGCCGGCAGCATCCACCGCCACCGTGACCGGCATGTCCTTCACCTCGAACTCGTAGATCGCCTCCATGCCCAGGTCGGCGAAGGCGACGACCCGCGAGGCCTTGATTGCCTTGGAGACGAGGTACGCGGCGCCGCCCACCGCCATCAGGTACACCGCCCGGTGCCTGCGGATCGCCTCGATCGCCACCGGACCGCGCTCGCCCTTGCCGATCATGCCCAGCAGGCCGGTCTTCTCGAGCATCATGTCCACGAACTTGTCCATGCGGGTGGCGGTGGTGGGTCCGGCCGGCCCCACCACCTCGTCGCGCACCGGATCAACCGGTCCGACGTAGTAGATGAAGCGGCCCTTCAGGTCTACGCCCTCGGGCAGAGCCTCCCCCCTGGCGAATAGGTCGGCGATGCGCTTGTGCGCGGCATCGCGCCCGGTGAGCAGCTTGCCGGACAGCAGCAAGGTCTCGCCCGGTTTCCACTGTGCGATCTGCTCGCGGGTGACTGTGGCCAGATCGACCCGCCGCGCACTGGGCGAGGGCTTCCATTCGACCTTGGGCCAGCGCGACAGATCCGGTGCCTCCAGCTTCGCGGGCCCGCTGCCGTCCAGGGTGAAGTGCGCGTGACGCGTGGCCGCACAGTTCGGAATCATCGCCACCGGCAGCGAGGCGGCGTGCGTCGGATAATCGAGGATCTTGACGTCCAGCACCGTGCTCAGACCGCCCAGCCCCTGCGCACCGATGCCCAGAGCATTGACCTTGTCGTGGATCTCGATGCGCAGCTCCTCCAGGCGGTTGGCGGGGCCGCGCGCCTTGAGCTCGTGCATGTCGATCGGCTCCATCAGCGCCTCCTTGGCCATCACCATGGCCTTCTCGGCGCTGCCGCCGATGCCGATGCCCAGCATGCCGGGCGGGCACCAGCCCGCGCCCATGGTAGGCACCGTCTTCACCACCCAGTCCACGATGCTGTCGGACGGGTTGAGCATGACCAGCTTGCTCTTGTTCTCCGAGCCACCGCCCTTGGCCGATACCGTCACCTCGACCGTGTCGCCCGGCACCACTTCCATGTGGATGACGGCGGGCGTGTTGTCGCGCGTGTTCCTGCGCGCACCGGCCGGGTCCGCCATCAGCGATGCCCGCAGCACGTTGTCCGGGTGCGTGTAGGCGCGGCGCACGCCCTCGTTGATCATGTCGGCCACGCCCATGGTGGCGCCTTCCCAGCGCACGTCCATGCCGATCCGCACGAAGGCGACCACGATGCCCGTGTCCTGGCAGATCGGCCGCCTGCCCTCGGCGCACATGCGCGAGTTGGTGAGGATCTGCGCGATCGCGTCGCGCGCCGCCAGCGACTCCTCGGCCTGATACGCCTGGCCCAGCGCCTCGATGTAGTCGAGCGGGTGGAAGTACGAGATGAATTGGAGCGCGTCGGCGACGCTCTCGATGAGATCGGACTGTCTGATCGTGCTCATGAACCGGTACTCGCCCGCGGGATGGCCGCACCGTGCGGCTCGGACAAGCGCGCAATTGTACCATCGCGATCCGCGATGAATGCCCTCGGATCGCCGGCCGGCAGCGCAGCCCTTGCCGATATAATCAACCGTCGCAGAAGAATGCACGCCGAGGAGGGGGAGCGTCATGAGCACCATCGAATCCGTCCTGCAGGAATCCCGCCTGTTCCCGCCCCCCGAGGGCTTCGTCCGCACGGCGAACGTCTCCGGCATGGCCGCCTACCAGGCGCTGTGCGACGAGGCCTCGCGCGACTACGAGGGCTTCTGGGCGCGGCTGGCGCACGAGCACCTGCTGTGGCACGAGCCGTTCCAGCAGACGCTCGACGAGAGCAACCCGCCGTTCTTCAAGTGGTTCGCGGACGGGCGCCTGAACGTCTCCTACAACTGCCTGGACCGCCACCTCGAATCGCAGCCGGACAAGGTCGCGATCATCTTCGAGGCCGACGACGGTTCCGTGACCCGGATCACCTACAGGCAGCTCTACCAGCGCGTGTGCCAGTTCGCCAACGGACTGAGGAAGCTCGGCATCGGCAAGGGCGATCGGGTCATCATCTACCTGCCGATGAGCATCGAGGCAGTGGTGGCCATGCAAGGCTGCGCGCGCATCGGCGCCACCCACTCGGTGGTGTTCGGCGGCTTCTCCGCCAAGAGCCTGCAGGAGCGCATCATCGATGTCGGCGCGGTGGCGGTGATCACCGCCGACGGCCAGATGCGCGGCGGGCGCGAGATCCCGCTCAAGCCGGCGGTGGACGAAGCCTTCGCCATGGGCGGGTGCGACGCGGTGAAGAACGTGATCGTGTACCGGCGCACCGGCGGTAACGTGCACTTCCACCCGCCGCGCGACAAGTGGTGGCACGACGTCATCCGCGACCAGCCGCAGGTGTGCGAGCCCGAGTGGGTCGACGCCGAGCACCCGCTGTTCGTTCTCTACACCTCGGGCTCCACCGGCAAGCCGAAGGGCGTGCAGCACTCCAGCGCGGGGTACCTGCTGCAGGCGATTCTGTCCATGAAGTGGGCCTTCGACTACAAGCCCACCGACGTGTTCTGGTGCACGGCGGACGTGGGATGGGTCACCGGCCACACCTACATCACCTACGGACCGCTCGCCGTGGGTGCCACCGAAGTCATGTTCGAGGGCGTTCCGACCTGGCCGGATGCCGGACGATTCTGGAAGATGATCCAGGATCACGCGGTCAGCGTGTTCTACACCGCGCCCACTGCCATCCGCTCGTTGATCAAGGCGGGGCCCGAGCTGCCCCGCAAGTACGACCTGTCCAGCCTGCGCCTGCTGGGCAGCGTGGGCGAGCCGATCAATCCCGAAGCGTGGATGTGGTACCACACCACGGTGGGCGGCGGCCGCTGCCCGATCGTGGACACCTGGTGGCAGACCGAGACCGGCGCTCACATGATCACCCCGCTGCCGGGTGCGATGAGTCTCAAGCCGGGGTCGTGCACCCTGCCCCTTCCCGGTGTCATGGCCGACGTGGTGGACGAGACCGGTCACAGCGTGGAGAAGGGAAAGGGCGGCATCCTGGTGATCAAGCGCCCGTGGCCGGCGATGATCCGCACCATCTGGGGCGATCCGGAGCGCTTCAGGAAGAGCTACTACCCGGAGGACTTCAAGGGCAAGTACTACCTCGCCGGCGACGGTGCGAACCGCGATCAGGACGGCTACTTCTGGATCATGGGCCGCATCGACGACGTGCTCAACGTCTCCGGCCATCGTCTGGGCACGATGGAGATCGAGTCGGCACTGGTTGCCAACCCGCTCGTGGCCGAAGCGGCGGTGGTTGGCAAGCCGCACGACGTCAAGGGCGAGGCCGTGGTGGCCTTCGTGGTGCTCAAGGGCCCACGCCCCGAGGGCGCGGCCGCACAGGAGATCGCGGCGAAGCTGCGCGACTGGGTCGGCCAGGAGATCGGCCCGATCGCCAAGCCCGACGAGATCCGCTTCGGCGAGAACCTCCCCAAGACCCGCTCGGGCAAGATCATGCGCCGCCTGCTGCGCGCACTGGCCAAGGGCGAGGAGATTACGCAGGACGTCTCGACCCTGGAGAATCCGGCGATTCTGGAGCAGTTGAAGGCCGCAGTGCGTTAGCTTTACAGGGTCGGGAGGCGTGGTTTATCCTCTCGGCCCTTCTGCGCACGGCCTGCGCCATGCGCGCACCGGGCCAGTGAGCAGCAGCGGAGAGATGACCGAGCGGCTGAAGGTGCACGCCTGGAAAGCGTGTGTACGGCTTAAACCGTACCGAGGGTTCGAATCCCTCTCTCTCCGCCAGATCAACAAAGCCGGCCTTGCGCCGGCTTTGTTGATCTGATGGGAGATAGACGGACGAGAAGCCTCGCCAGGGTTCGACTAGCACACCGCAGGTGTGCTGGACGCCCGCAGGGCGGTCCCGAGCGTAAGCGAGGGATGACGGATCGCCGTAAGGCGAGCCGGCACAATCCCTCTCTTGGCGGGAGAGAACCGTCGCCCCGGCGCGTGACAGCCTGCCCCGGAGTGCCTTAATCCGGGTCCGGGGCCCAGCGCCCAGCGAAATGGTAGTTCTCCACTGCCGGCTTTCGCCGGGATGACGAGCGCGTTTGTGCTTCCGTGCACGACGCCGGCCATGCATGCGCACCGCCCGGATCCGCGTGGTGGGCCATGACCTCGAACTGACGCCAACGCCCGCTCGCCTCTACAATCACCGCAGTTCCTGACGAGGGCCGACCGTGCCTGAGTACACTCCGCATCGCGCCGGCAGGCGGTTCGCGACCACCGGCCTGCAGGGGCTGGACGCCATCCTCGGCGGCCTGCGCATGGGCGACAACGTGGTGTGGCGCGTCGGCAGCGTCGATGCCTATCGCACCTTCGTCGCGCCCTACGTGGCTGCGGCCAGCGCCGAGCGGCGCCGCATCGTCTACATCCGCTTCGCCTCGCACGCGCCGGTGGTGGAAGCGGGCGCGGCCAGCGCCGTGCACGACCTGGACGCGCTCACCGGCTTCGAGTCGTTCACCGTGCGGCTGCACCGCATCATCGAGCAGGAAGGCAAGGACGTGTTCTACGTCTTCGACTGCCTGTCGGACCTGCTCGACGCCTGGGCCACCGACGCCATGATCGCCAGCTTCTTCCGGGTGACCTGCCCCTATCTGTTCACACTGGACACGGTGGCCTACTTCGCCCTGCGGCGCGGCGCGCATTCCTTCGACACCTCGGACAGCATCCGCAGCACCACCCAGCTGCTGATCGACGTGCACGACGATGCCGGCGTCCTCTACCTGCACCCGCTCAAGGTGTGGGAGCGTTCCTCGCCCACCATGTTCCTGCCGCATCGTCACGACGACGGGCGCTTCACCCCGATCACGGTGAGCTGCGAGGCCACCGCGCTGTTCCAGCGCCTGCTGGGCGGGGCCGCGCCGCACGCCGAACGGCGCTTGGATTCGTGGGAACGCCTGTTCATGCGCGCCGAGGCGCTGGCTGGTTCCGATGCGGTCGATCCGGAACGCCAGGGCATGGTGGCGCAGATGAGCCGCCTGCTGATCGGCCAGGACAGCCGCATCCTCGCGCTCGCGCACCGCTACCTGACGCTGGAGGACCTGCTGCGCATCAAGGCGCGCCTGATCGGCACCGGCTTCATCGGCGGCAAGGCGGTGGGCATGCTGCTGGCGCGCGCCATCCTGCGCGCGGACGCAGGCGGCGGGTGGGACGACTTCCTGGAGGAGCACGACTCCTTCCACGTCGGCTCCGACCTGTTCCACTCGTTCATCGTCGAGAACGGCTGGTGGCGGCTGTTCATGTGGCAGCGCAGCGAGGCCGGCTACCTGCCGGGCGCGGCGCAGCTGCGCAGCCTGATCCTGCATGGCCAGTTCCCCGACTCGATCCTGCGCGAGTTCCAGAAGATGCTGGAGTACTTCGGCCAGTATCCGATCATCGTGCGTTCCTCCAGCCTGCTGGAGGACGGCTTCGGCAATGCCTTCGCCGGCAAGTACGACAGCTTCTTCCGCGTCAACCAGGGCACGCCGCAGCAGCGCCTGAACGGGTTCGTCGATGCCGTGCGCCAGGTCTACGCCAGCACCTTGAGCGAGGAGGCGCTGCGCTACCGCCAGCAGCGCGGGCTGGCGCAGCGCGAGGAGCAGATGGCGCTGCTGGTGCAGCGCGTGTCCGGAACCTACTGCGGCGAATACGTGCTGCCGGCCTTCGCCGGCGTCGGCGTGTCGTACAACACCTTCGTGTGGCGCCACGACATCGACCCGGCCGCGGGCATGCTGCGCATGGTGGTGGGCCTGGGCACGCGCGCGGTGGACCGGGTCGAAGGCGACTATCCGCGCATCGTCGCGCTCGACCAGCCGCTGCTGGTGCCGCAGTCCGACCCGGAGGACCGCCGCCGCTTCACCCAGCACGACGTGGACGTGCTCGACACCGCCAGCAATGCGCCGCGCACGATCCCGGTCTCGGAGCTGCGCAGCCAGGAGCCGACGCTGCCGCTCGAGCAGTTTGCCGAACGCGACCGCGCCGGCTGGCTGGTGACCTTCGACCGCCTGCTGGCGCGCACCGGCTTCGCCGCCACCATGCGCCGGCTGCTGGCGACGCTGGAGCGGGCCTACGAGTATCCGGTCGACGTCGAGTTCGCCGCCACCTACGACAGCGACGGCGCGATGCGCCTGAACCTGATCCAGTGCCGGCCGCTGCAGACGCGCGGCGTGCAGTCCATGCGCGTCGACATCCCGGACAGCGCGGACGCCGACACGCTCCTGCGCAGCCGCGGCAGTTTCATGGGCGGCAGCATCGTCCAGCCGATCGGGCGCGTGCTGGCGGTCGATCCGCTCGCCTTCACCGCCCTGCCGCTGTCGGACAAGTACGAGCTCGCGCGCCTGATCGGCCGCATCAACGCGCAGATCGTCGCCCGCGATGCGATTCCCACCCTGCTCCTGGGCCCCGGCCGCTGGGGCACTTCGACGCCGCGGCTGGGGGTGCCGGTGCGCTTCGCCGAGATCGACGCGATGAGCGCGATCGCCGAGGTCGCCTTCTCCGCCGGCGGCCTGCATCCGGAGCTGTCCTTCGGTACCCACTTCTTCCAGGATCTGGTGGAGACCGGCATCTTCTACGTGGGGCTCGATCCGGAGCGCTCCGGCTCCTTCCTCAACCTGGACCTGCTGCGCGCCCTGCCCGATCTGCTGCCCGCGCGCCTGCCGGAAGAGACGCTGCCGGCCGGCGCCCTGCGCCTGGTCGACCTTCCGCCGGACTACCGGCTCATGGCCGACATCGTCAGCCAGCGCGTGGTGTGCGGCGCGGGGCCGGACTGAGCGCATGCACCCCGCCCGCCTGATTCGGGTGCGCGGCGCAGGGCGGGCAGCCGCGGTGATAAGCTCACGCATGATTCCAATCCCACCAGCACGGTGCCGCTTTGGCACTGCGACGGTGCAGCGCATCCAGGAGGCAACATGGCAGTCGCAATGACAGAAAAACTAGAAACCGTCTACCAGCAGATCAAGGCGCGCAACCCCGGGGAGGACGAGTTCCACCAGGCGGTGCGGGAAGTCCTGGAGTCGCTCGGTCCGGTCCTGGTCAAGCACCCGGAGTTCGTCGAGCAGAAGATCATCGAGCGCGTCAGCGAGCCCGAGCGCCAGATCATCTTCCGCGTGCCCTGGCAGGACGACAAGGGCGAGATCCACATCAACCGCGGCTTCCGCGTGCAGTTCAACAGCGCCCTGGGCGTGTACAAGGGCGGCCTGCGCTTCCACCCGTCGGTGTACCTGGGCATCATCAAGTTCCTCGGCTTCGAGCAGGTGTTCAAGAACGCGCTCACCGGCATGCCGATCGGCGGCGGCAAGGGCGGCTCCGACTTCGATCCCAAGGGCAAGTCCGATGGCGAGGTGATGCGCTTCTGCCAGAGCTTCATGACCGAGCTGTATCGCCACCTGGGCGAGTACACCGACGTGCCGGCCGGCGACATCGGCGTGGGCGGGCGCGAGCTGGGCTACATGTTCGGGCAGTACAAGCGCATCACCAACCGCTACGAATCGACGGTGCTGACCGGCAAGGGCGTGGCCTGGGGCGGATCGCTGGTGCGCACCGAGGCGACCGGCTACGGCGCGGTGTTCTTCGTGCGCGAGATGCTCGCGGCGCGCAAGGATGCGCTGGAGGGCAAGACCTGCATCGTCTCCGGTTCCGGCAACGTCGCGCTCTACACCATCGAGAAGCTGCAGCAGCTGGGCGCCAAGGTCATCGCCTGCTCCGACTCCAACGGCGTGATCGTGCACGAGAAGGGCATCGACCTGCCGCTGCTCAAGCAGATCAAGGAGGTGGAGCGGCGCCGCATCTCCGAGTACGCGGCGCGGCACGAGGACGCCAAGTACCTGCCGGGCGGCGACGTCTGGGACATTCCCTGCCAGATCGCCATGCCCTCGGCCACGCAGAACGAACTCACCGGCAAGGACGCGCGCACGCTGGTGAAGAACGGCTGTATCGCGGTGGGCGAAGGCGCCAACATGCCGACCACGCCGGAAGGGGTGAAGGTGTTCCTGGAGGCGAAGATCGCCTACGGCCCGGGCAAGGCCGCCAACGCCGGCGGCGTGGCCACCTCGGCGCTGGAGATGCAGCAGAATTCCAGCCGCGACTCGTGGAGCTTCGAGCACACCGAGCGCAGGCTCGACTCGATCATGACCAACATCCACGCCAGCACTTGGGAGACGGCCGAGGAGTACGGCGCGCCCGGCAACTACGTACTGGGCGCTAACATCGCCGGCTTCGTGCGGGTCGCCAAGGCGATGCTCGCCCTCGGCTGCATCTGAGGCGGGACCCCGCCGATGCATCCAGGGAAGCTCTGATCAGAGCTTCCCAAGGGTCCGGCGCGCACTCGCACCGGACCTGTTCCACCGTCACTGTCCCTTCCGGTCCGGCCTAGAGAGCCTGGCCAGCCAGCGCCGTGCTCCCGGCTCGCCCAGCTTGCCGACCGAGCCGATCAGCGTCCCGTTCAATCTGGTCGCTCCGGCTTGCCTGGCACGGACGGGCCAGTTGTCAGCGGACCTTATTGTTCTGCAACGAAATGATGGACACATTGGGGCGATGAAAAATACTCTCGCGTTAGCTCCAGGAAGGTCTTGGTTTTCGATGAGATCCAGTCTTCGCTGCGGCTGGCGTAACCGACGAAGATCTCCGTGTTCGAACTGACGTTGGATAACGGCCGTGTAACGAGCCGATCGCCGGCGAAGGATCGATCCACCATCGGCCGAAAGTGGGTCATACCGACGCCCAGGCCCTTGCCGATCAGCGCCCGTAGATTTTCGATCGTATTGGTCTCACAGGCGATCTGCGGAAAGCGGTTCAGGTGCTGGAAGTAAAGCAGCGAGATCTGAGTGATGTAGGGCTGGGACATCACGACCAGCGGGTGATCCAGGAGATCCTCGAGCGTAATGGTGCGCCGGCGTGCCAGCGGATGGGACGAGGACAACGTCACACAGGGGAGCGGGCGCATCAGCACCTCATACTCCAGCCATTTGGGCAGTATGGCGCTGTCGGTGCGAGGACGGATGCTGATGATGACATCGGCTTCGCCCTGACGAAGCAGATCCAGAGCCTGTTCCGGTAAGGCCTCGATGGTGCGCAGTTTCAACGACGGATAGCGCTTCATCACCATGACCGTCAGATAGGGCACGATGCACGCGGCCAGGGATTCGACGCAGGCGAGCACGAGTTCGCCGGAGATCGCGCCCAGATCGGACATCCTCGCTTCCAGGTTGCGCATGTCTTGAAACAGCACCTCGCACATGTGCAGCAAGTGCTCGCCATCATTGGTCAATACGACGCCCTTGGCCCGTTCCCGGAAGAACAACTGGGTCTGGCATTGCCCTTCCAGCAACTCCACTGCACGAAAGATGGCCGACTTCGAGATGTGGATCTTCTCGGCTGCCCTGGAAAAGCTGCCATGTCGAGCGGTGGCGACGAAGTAGCTCAGGTGCTTGAGGTTCAGCACTCTGCCCTCCTGATATGTTCTAGTTTCTAGACTACTACAGAAGAAATGTACTCATCTTCAGGATTCGAGCATGTTCTAGGTTTTAGACTAGCTTAGGCGCAATTCACTAATTTGCAGGACAGGGCACCAGCGCTAATGTATTCACCGGTAAGCGAGAAAGCGGCATTCCACCGGTGCCTCGATCCGTTCTGACACCCGGATCACCCGAGGACAAAGGGGCAGTCCGTACGCGGTGGTGGGCCGGTAGACGCGAGCCATCTGGGTCGGAAGAGCGGGCGAGGGTTTCACGAGTACGGCAGCAGCGAGGTCTAGCACGTGGGTGTCTGTATCGTTGGCTGGCGGCATACGCCCTTCGGCAATTTGGAGTGCCGGGATCTGGAAGGCCTGATCACCAGCGCATGGACTGAGAAAAAGCGATTGCCGGCCAGGAGGCGGCTCACCACTTCGCAGATGCAAGGATCGGGTGTGCCCGCATGCAGCCCCTGGTAACTCTACCCACGCTCACAGATGGATAATTCAATGGTTTATTACGCTGGTGTCGATCTTGGCTCATTGGCAGCCAAGTGCGTCTTGATCGACGAAGACGGAAACTATGTATCCCAAGGGATCACTCCGACGGGAGCACGGGTGGTTACGGCAGCTGATACTGCCTTGAAAATGGCATTGGAAGATGCGGGGGTGACCTTGGATTCCATTGCATTCAAGATTGCTACCGGATATGGCCGCAAGCGTGCCGAGGCCAACCGAGACGTGACGGAAATTACCTGTCATGCAGCCGGCGCGGTCCATCTCTTTCCGGGAACGCGAACCATCATCGACATTGGCGGACAGGACACGAAGGTCATTCGTGTCTCGCCGGACGGCGACGTCGAGAACTTCGCGATGAACGACAAGTGCGCCGCAGGGACAGGTCGCTTCCTCGAAGTCATGGCTCGGGCCCTGGAGGTCGACATCGACGAACTCGGCCCGCTCTCGCTCGAATCCGACAACCCGCAGAAGATCAGCAGCTTCTGCACCGTGTTTGGCGAGTCGGAAGTCGTTTCCCACGTCGCCGGTGGCGCCGCGGCTGCCGACATCGCGCGCGGAATCCATGAGTCGGTCGCACACCGGGTCTCCGGCCTGGTCAAGCGAGTCGGCGTAGAAAACGAGCTGACCATGAGCGGCGGCGTCGCCCGTAACCCCGGCATGCGCAGCGCACTGTCGGCGGCGCTCTCCACACCGATCAACTTCCACGAAAACTCGCAGATCATGGGCGCGCTCGGCGCGGCGCTGATCGCGCGGACCACGCACCAGCGGGCCTGACGCTCTGGGAGGCGCAAATGAACGATGCATACAAGGAGCTTCTCGCGACCTGCAAGAGCGTGATCTCCAACCCGATGGCTTATGTCGCCGAGTGGAAAAGTAGAAATCCCGGCAAGAAGGCGGTCGGCTTTCTGCCGACCTATGTGCCGCTCGAGCCGATCTACGCTGCCGGGGGATTGCCGGTGGGCCTGTGGGGAAGCGACATCCCGGTCGCGGTGGCGGATGCCTACATTCAGCAATTCACCTGTTCGTTGGTTCGCTCCGTGACCGAGGAGGCATTCACGGGCATGTACGACGGGCTCGATGCGGTCTTGTTCCCGCCGATTTGCGACTCGCTGAAGCTGGTCGGAAGCAGCTGGGATCTCAACCTCTCCGGCAAGTTTCTCGTGGAGTTTGCCAATCTTCCCGAGCGGCTCGATGGCGCCGCGGCCGGAACCTACCTCGAGGCCGAGTTGCGCCGCGTCAGCAAGCGGATCAATGGCGAGTCGATCGAGGACCGGCACTTCCCGCAGGCGATCGCGCTGGTCAACAGGCTGCGCGAATCCATGGCCGGTTTCTGTACCTGGCGCAGCGCTCACCCGGTGCCATTTGCCGATGTCGCGGCCATCCTGAAGGCCGCCACCGTTCTCCATGCCGACGAGTACCGCACCCTGGTGGACAAGGTGCTGTCGGTTGCCTCTGCCCCAGCCGAGCCGGTGCACGCAATTCCGATCGTCGTGACCGGCCTGTCCTGCCAGTTGCCTCACCCCGAAATGATGCGCTGCTTCGACGAGGCCGGCTTGTCCGTGGTTGCCGATGACCTGTTCCTGGGCTTGCGCGGCACGCCTGCCGTGGAAGAGAACGGCAACCCCTACGCGAACATCGCGAAGTCCTACTGCAAATCCGCGCCGATGGCGATTCGTCATACCGAGCATGCCAAGCGGCACGAACAGATTCTGGAGCAGATCGAGCGCAACCGCGCGAAGGGCATCGTTTTCATGGTGCCGAAATTCTGCGAACCGGAATGGTTCGATCTTCGCTACCTGCAGGAAGAAATCAGGCAGCGAAGAATCCCGAACATCGTTCTCGATTTCGAGGAAGGTCTCGGTGCCACAGGGTCGCTGCAGACCCGTCTCTCGGCTTTTGCCGAAACCCTTTCCCTGAGGTGAACCCCATGTCACGGATGCCGCTGCAAGCGACTGCCTTAACGCAAAAACTCATGAAGGAGTATTACGCATCCTGCCGGGAGAGCCACGCGCGCGGCCGCAAGGTCGCGTGGTCCACGGTGATGATGCCGACCGAAATCCTCCTCGCCGCCGATATCGATGTGCTGTTTCCGGAAAACCAATCGGCGACCTGCGGAGCGAAGGGACTGGGACCCGAACTGTCCGAATTGGCCGAAGCGGCAGGGCTCTCGCAGGAGACCTGCTCGTATGTCCGATGCGACCTCGGCATCCGTAAGGGAGGTCAGAGTCCCTGGGGAGGGCTACCGGATCCGGACATTGTCTTTTGCGCGACTTCGAGCTGCACCACGGTCACGAAGTGGTATCAGGATCTGCGGCGCTTCTTTTCCTGTGAATTCGCGATGGTGGACATGCCGTTCAATTTCTCCGGCGAGATTACCGAGCATGCGGAGAACTACATCGTCGAGCAGCTCCAGGGGTGTATCCGCCAGATCGAAGCCCTGACCGGCAAACCTTACGATTACGAGCGTCTCGAGGAAGTCGTCGGACTTGCCCAGACAGCGCATGAATACTGGCGCAAGTGCCTGGAACTCGGCGCAACCAATCCTTCGCCCATCACCACGACCGACATCCTGGTCAACATGGGGCCGATCGTCTGTCTGCGCGGCACACAGGCCGCCATCGACGTCTACGAGACCTTGTACGAAGAACTTCTGGAGCGCGTCCGTATCGGCTACGTCGCCGCCGGTCAGGAGCGCTTCCGCCTCGTCTGGGACAACATTCCGTTCTGGTTCGCCCTGGGGTCGACGGTGCGCCGCCTGTCGGCTCACGGCGCAGTGCTCGTTGGCGCCACCTACCTCTATCACTGGGTTCGCGATGTCGATCCGAAGGATCCGCTGCGTACCATGGGCCGCGCCTATTCAACCGCGATCACGATGAATCAGAGCATCGCGCACAAGATCACGAAGATCGGAAACATGCTCGAGCTCTATCAGGCAGACGGCTTGATCATCCACTCCAATCGCAGTTGCAAACCCGATTCCCTGGGCTCGCTCGACCTGAAGAGGGCGATCGAGGATCGCCTGAATATTCCCGTCCTGATGGTCGATGGGGACCACACGGACTCTCGGGCCGTTTCCGACGCGGTCGTACAAACCCGCATGGAAGCCTTCATCGAGTCGCTCGAGCAACGCAAATACGGTGGTCTGCAGCTCGCATGAGCGGCTGCCGGGAATAGATCAGACAACGAGAAGAGGATGGTCAGGAAATCGCCGACGGCCGCGCTGCACGGCTACGGAGCCTTCTGCCTCGCTGCCTCCGCCTCCGACGGCGCCGTCGCCGCCTGCCGGTGCAGCAGCGACCCGAGCCATTGCACGCCATCGTCCACGTAGGTGAACACCGCCGGAATCACCAGCAGGCTCAGGAAGGTCGAGGTGATCAGACCGCCGATCACGGCAACGGCCATCGGCGCACGGAAGCTCGGGTCCACCCCCAGCCCGAGGGCGATCGGCATCATGCCGGCTCCCATGGCGATGCTGGTCATCACGATCGGGCGGGCGCGCTTGTGACAGGCATCGAGCACCGCGTCCTCACGCGACATGCCGAGGTCGCGGCGCGCGATCAGGACGTAGTCCACCAGCAGGATCGAGTTCTTGGTGGCGATGCCCATCAGCATGATCAGCCCGATCAGCGACGGCATCGAAAAGCTGCTGTCGGTGAGCAGCAGCGCCACGAATGCCCCGCCCAGCGACAGCGGCAGCGCCGCGAGAATGGTCACTGGATGGACGAAGCTCTTGAACAGCAGCACCAGCACCACGTAGATGCACAGCACGCCAGTGAGCATGGCCAGACCGAAGCTGGCGAACAGCTCGGCCATGACTTCGGCATCGCCCAGATCGGTCTTGGCGATTCCAGGCGGCAGATTCTGAAGGCTGGGCAACTGATCCACCGTGCGGGTGATCTCACCCAGCGGAATGCCATTCAGCTCGATCTCCAGGTTGATGTTGCGCTGTCGGTCATAGCGCGCGATCTGCGCCGGCCCGCTGTCGACCGAGATGTGCACGACGTTGCCGAGCATGACCGGGCCCTGGCGCCCCGGCACGGTGAGGCGCTCGAGCAGGGCGATGTCGCCGCGGGCCTCCTCCGGCAGCTTGACCACGATGGGAATCTGGCGCTGCGACAGGTTGAGCTTGGGCAGCGCCTGGTCGTAGTCGCCGATGGTGGCGATGCGCAGGGTCTCGGCGATGGCGGCCGAGGTCACCCCCAGATCGGCGGCACGCGCCAGGTCCGGGCGCACCACCACCTCCGGCCGCACCAGGCTGGAGGTAGAGGCGACGTTGCCGATACCCGGGATGGTGCGCAGGTCACGCTCGACTGCGCGCGCGGCACTGGCCAGGGCGTCGCCGTCGCTGCCGGTGAGCACCAGCACGTACTTTTCGCCCGAACCGCCCAGGCCCACGGTCACGCGCGCCCCCGGCAGCTCGGTCAGCAGGTTGCGCAGCTGCTCCTCCACGCCCTGCTTGTCCAGGCCGCGCTCGCCGCGCGGGGTGAGGTTGATGGACAGGGTCGCCTTGCGCGCCTCCGACACCCCGCCCGCCTTGAACGGGTCGCCGCCAGAGTAGCCGCCGCCGACCGCGCTGTACACCTGCACCACGTACGGTTGCCGGGAGATCAGCGCACGCGCCTGCTCGGCCACGCGGTAGGTCTCCTCGAACCTCGTCCCCGGCGACAACTCCAGCGTGACCTGAGTCTGCGACAGGTCGTCGGGCGGCAGGAAGCCCGACGGCAGCAGCGGAATGAGGGCGAGCGAACCGACGAAGAACAGCACGCCGCCGGCGATGGTGGCCCGGCGGTGGTGCATGCACCACGCTGCCGCACGCATGTACCAACGCATCACGCGTCCGTCCGCTTCCTGGTGCACCGCCGGCTTGAGCAGGTAGGCGGCCATCATCGGCGTGAGCATGCGTGCCACCAACAGCGAGCCGAACACGGCCAGCGCGGCGGTCCAGCCGAACTGCTTGAAGAACTTGCCGGGAATGCCCGACATGAATGCCGTGGGCAGGAACACCGCGATCAGCGTGAAGCTGGTGGCGATCACCGCCAGCCCGATCTCGTCGGCCGCCTCGCGTGCCGCCTCCAGCGGCGTCTTGCCCATGCGCAGATGGCGCATGATGTTCTCGACCTCGACGATGGCGTCGTCGACCAGGATGCCCACCACCAGCGACATGGACAGCAGCGTCACCACGTTGATGGTGAAGCCGAACCAGTGCATGCCGATGAAGGCCGGGATGATCGACAGCGGCAGCGCGGCGGCCGACACCAGGGTGGCGCGCCAGTCGCGCAGGAACAGCCACACCACCAGCACCGCCAGGATCGCGCCCTCGTAGAGCAGCCACATGGAGCCGGTATAGCTCTCGCGCACCTGGTCGACGTAGTTGAACGCCTCGGCGAACGTCACGCCCGGGGTCTCGGCCGCGAGCTGCGCGAGGCGGCCCTTGACCACCTCGTCCACGTCGATCTCTCCAGCACCGCGGCTGCGCGTGATCTCGAAGCCCACCACCGGTCTGCCATCGAGCAGCGCGGCCGAGCGCCGTTCCGCGAACGTGTCGGTGACGGTGGCGAGCTGGTCCAGGCGCACGCGCTGGCCGTTGTCCAGCGCGATCTCCATTGCCGCGAGTTCCGCCGCGCTCGCGGCCGTGGCGATGGTGCGCACCGCCTGCTCCGACCCGCCCACCTCGGTGGCACCGCCGGATGCCTCCTGCTGCACCTGGCGCAACTGGCGCGACACCTCGGCCGCGGTCGCACCCAGCGCCAGCATGCGCCCTGGATCGAGTTCGACCCGCACCTCGCGCGTCACGCCGCCCACGCGCTCCACCTTTCCCACGCCCGGCAGCGCGATGAGAGCCTTGGCGATCGTATCGTCCACGTACCAGGACAGCGCCTCCTCGTCCATGCGCGGCGAGGCCACCGTGTAGGTGAGGATCGGCACGCCAGCGAGGTTGAACTTCGACACCACCGGGTCGCGCAGGTCGGCGGGCAGATCGGCGCGGATCCGTGAGACGGCATCGCGCACGTCGTCCACCGCCTCCTGGAGCGGCTTCTCCAACCGGAACTCGATGGTCACGGTGACGGCACCGTCCTGGATCCGGCTGTAGACGTGCTTGATGAGCTGCAGCGTCGCGACCTGGTTCTCGATCTTGCGTGCGACGTCGGTCTCGAGCTGGGAGGGCGAGGCGCCGGGCAGCGAGGCGTTGACGATGACGGTCGGCAGATCCAGATCCGGGAAGTTCTGGATGCGCATCTGGTGGAAGGACATCAGTCCTACCACCGTGAGCATCACGAACAGCAGGATCGAGGGAATCGGATTGCGGATCGACCACGCCGAGACGTTGATCGCCATCGCGCGCGCCTTAGCGGGCCTTGCTGCCGGCCGCCACGGCGGTCGGCTCCGCGCCGGTCACCTTCACCAGGTCGCCGTCGGCAAGGAAACCCGCACCGGTCGCGGCGACCGCCACGCCCTGTCCCAGTCCGCCGCGGATCTCGATGCGATCGCCCACGCGGCGCCCGGTCTCCACCTTCAGCTCGCTCACGCGGCCATCCGTACCGACCCGGAACACGTAGCTGAAACCCTCGCGCAGCACCACCGAGGTCTGCGGCAGCGTCTGCGCCGGCGCACGTCCCAGGTCGATCTCGCCCCGTGCGAAGATGCCCGCCTGCGCGGCGGTTCCGCGCGGCAGGTCCACGTAGACCAGGCCGTTGCGCGTTCGGGGATCGATCGTGGGCGCCACCGTGCGCACCTTGCCCTCTACGCGCGTGCCGCCCGGGGTGACCAGCGTTGCCGGCATGCCTGGCCGGATGCGCGACAATTCCGCCGCAGTCACCTCCGGGCGCCATTCGAGCCGATTGCCCCGCACCAGCCGGAACAGCTCCTGCCCGGCCTGCACCACGCTGCCCAGTGTCGCAGTGCGCGAGGAGATGACCCCGTCGTCGGGTGCCACGATGCGCGTCTGCGCGAGCCGCACGCGGTCGGCGCGCACCTGCGCCTGCGCCGCCAGCAGCTGCGCCTGCGCAGTCTGCTCGGCCGCGACGTAGCGGTTGAACTGCTGCTTGCTGATGGTTCCGCTGGGTTCGAGCTGGCGGCCGCGCTCGGCGTTGGCGTTGGCCTCGACCAGCGCCGCCTCCGCCTCCGCCACCGCAGCACGCGACTGTGCCAGTTCCGCCGTCACGGTCTCGCTCGACAGCAGCGCGAGCACCTGGCCCTTCTGCACCGTGCTGCCCACATCCACCCGCACCTGTGTCAGGCGCAGGCCCTGCAGTTCCGAACCGATCACCGCCTCCTGCCACGCGGTCACGTTGCCGTTGGCGGACAGCACCAGAGGCCAGTCCACGCCGCGCAGCACTGCCGTGGTGATGGTCAGCGCCGGACGCGCTGCGGCCGCTGGCGTGCCGGCGGTGCCCGGCTTGCGCTCGCCGCCGCTCACTGCCCACAGCGCAGCGGTGCCGACGAGCGCTGCGGCCACCGCCACCAGCAGCAGCGTGCGGCCGTTGCGCGAGACGCGAACGAGCAGTCGTTGCATGATCGAATTCATATGGCCAATCTCGTGTCGTCGTGCCGCGCCGGGCACTCGGCGCCGGCAGGCGCTGCGCGCCGGGCGGCCTCGTGCCGGATCAGAGCGACGCCGTAGCCCACCAGGCGCTCGAGGATGCGCGCCTCGGCATCGGCGTGGCCGAACACGCCCGGCACCAGCAGCGTCATGAACTCGCGCGACATGCAGTAGTCCTGCGCCATGGCGATGAGCGCGAAGGCGAGCTGGTGGACCGCCTCGTCCGGTTCCTGCACGCCCACGTGGCGCACGAGCATGCGCATCAGGGCCGTGTGCTGAGGCACGATGTTGCGCTCGACCACCTCGCGGAACACCGGTCCCGGCTCGAGCATCTCGCGCAGGTGCAGCCGCATCACGGCTCGATCGTGCGCCGCGTCCTCGGAGGTCGAGACGAACGGCGCGAGCAGCGTGCGAAGCGCAGTGTCCAGCGGCAGGGCGGGATCGTCGAATCCCTCCAGCGCGCGGGTGAGCTGTGCGATCGGCTCCAGCAGCACCGTGCGATACAGGCCTTCCTTGTCGCCGAAGTAGTAGTGGATGGAGGCGATGTTCACACCGGCCGCATCGCAGATCTCGCGCGTGGATGCTCCGGCAAAGCCCTTGAGCGAGAAGATGCGCGTGGCTTGCGCGATCAGCTGGCGCCGGGCCGCGGCACCGCGTTCGCCGTGCGCTGGTTCCATCCGCGCCGTGCTCGCGGCAGCGGGCCGCCGCCGCGTCGTGCGCGCAGGAGCCGTGGATCTGTGGACAGTCATGGGGTGGCAATCTAGCGGCGTTGCGCCGACTAAGTCAAGCGTTTGATTGAATGTGCCGCCGCTTCGTTTCCGGTGCAATCCGATCCTATGCAATCCGATCCGGTTGCAATCCGATCGGCTGCAGCCCGACCCGTTTGTGCAGAGCCATCCGTTGAACGCATGGTGCAAGCCGCTCCCACCGCCGCCGCCGAACGTGCCGCCCCGCCGGCAGCCGCGTACACTGCTGTGCCCATGGACGCCGGCGACAGCGACGAGGCTCTGATGCTGCGCTTCGCCGCGGGTGAGGCGGGCGCATTCGACCTGCTGTACGCGCGTCACCGCACCGGCCTGTACCGCTTCGTCCTGCGCCAGCTCGGACGCGAGCGCCATCTGGCGGACGAGATGGTCCAGGACGTGTGGACCAGCCTCATCGCGGCACGCACCGGCTACAAGCCCAGCGCGCGCTTCGGCACCTGGCTCTACACCATCGCGCGCAATCGCGTCGTCGACCACCACCGCCGGCTGCGTCCGGTCGACCTGCCCGGGCAGCATGAGGACGATGTGGATCCAGTGCAGCACCACCCCGCCCCCGCCACGGCCCAGCCCGAGCGCATCGCGCAGGGGCGCCAGCAGGCGGCACGGCTGCTCGCCCTGGTCGAGGTCCTGCCGGTAGCGCAGCGCGAGGCCTTCCTGCTGCACGAGGAAGGCGGGTTGAACGTGGACGAGATTGCGGCCGTGACCGGCGCCGACCGCGAGGCGGTCAAGAGCCGCTTGCGCTACGCGCTCGCCAGACTGCGCCAGGGCATGGAGGGCGTGCTGTGAGCCGGCTCCCGGACGACGATCACGAGTTCGACGCGTTTCTCGCGCGCGAGTCTGCGCTTCAACGCCGTTGGCACGGCGCTTCCACCGAGGAGCCGCCGGCGCAGCTGGATGCGCGGGTGCAGGCCGAAGCACGCCGGGCGGTGGGCGCCCGGCCCCGGCTGTCCGCTGCGCCATCTCCCGGCCGCTGGCGACTGCCCCTCGCCGCTGCAGCCACGGTGCTCATCGGCACCACGCTCGGCCTGATGCTGCTCGAGCGCGACGCGCACGTGCCGGAGGCGGCGCGCGAGCGCCCGGCGCCGGCCGCGACAGCGGAGCCCGGTGCCTTCCAAGCGCCGGCGGCGCCCGGTGCGTTCCCGGCGCCGGCAGCTCCCGCTGCACCAAGGGCAGCGTCCGACGCGGCCGATCGGCGGCCCGCTCCCGCGCCTGGAGAAGAGCTGCCGCGAACACGGGTCCAGCCATTCTCAGGACAGGCACTGTCGCCGCCGGCCGCGAAGGCCAGGGCGGATTCCGAACAGATCGACATCGAGGCCTGGCTCGAGCGCATCCGCGCGTTGCGGCGTGCGGGGCGGATGCAGGAGGCCGAGCAGAGTCTGCGCGCATTCCGACTGCAGCATCCGGAGCAGGCGCTGCCGGAGGATCTGGACCCGCGACGCTAGGACGCGTCTGACCGCCACCTGCGCCCCATGGCGCGCGCGAGCGCGGTCTGCAGCACCTGCGGCGAGCACGGCTTGGGCAGCACGTCCACCTTCAGTTGCGTGGCGTTGTGCAGCTGCGCCGCGTAGCCGGTCATCAGGATCACCTGCAGGCCGGGATACCCATTCAGGATCTCGCGCGCGAGCGCGAGCCCGTCCATCGTGCCGGGCATGACGATGTCGCTCAGCACCACGTCGTAGTCATCCTGGCCGTGCCGCACGATCTCCAGTGCCTGATCGGCCGAGGCCACGTGGCGTACGCTGCAGCCCAGGGCTTCGAGGATTGGACGGGTCGCCTCCGCCAGCGCCTGGTTGTCCTCCACCAGCAGCACCCGGCAACGCAGCGGCCCGGCGGCGGCCGGCTCGCCGCGCGGTGCCGGTACGTCGAGCGCAGTGGCAGCGCGCAGATACAGGTGCACCGTGGTGCCCCTGCCCCGCCTGCTCTGCACGCGCGCACTGCCTCCGGCCTGCGCACACAGCGCGTACACCTGGCTCAGGCCGAGGCCGGTTCCCTTGCCCGGGGGCTTGGTGGTGAAGAACGGCTCGAACACCTTCTCCACCAGCTCTGGGGCAATGCCCTCGCCGGTATCGGCCACGCTGACCACCACGAAGTCGCCCGACAGGTCGGGCACCTCTCCCGGTGCGAGGTTGCGCGCGGTGATGGTCAGGCGCCCCCCGTGCGGCATTGCATCCTTCGCATTCACGGCCAGGTTGATAATGGCGAGCTGCAACTCCGATGGATCGACCTCGACCGGCCGCACGTCCGGCGCCACGTCGCCGGTCACTTCGATGCCGCGTCCCAGCGCCGGCCTGATCATGGCAAGCAGTGCCGGGAAGTTGTCCTGCAGCCGGATGACCTCGGGGCGCAGCGCCTGGCGGCGCGAGAAGGAAAGGAGCTGGCGGGTCAGGTTCTCGCCCGACGAGATGGCCCGCCCGATCGCGGCAATCTGGGGGCTGCCAGCGAGCTGCGGCTGCAGCCGCTCGAGCAGATACAGGTTGTTTCCCACCACCATCAGCAGGTTGTTGAAGTCGTGCGCCACGCCTCCGGTCAGCCGGCCCATGGCCTCGAGCTTCTGCGCCTGGCGCAACGCCTCCTCCGCGCGCTCGCGCTGCCTGGTCTCGTCCTGGAGGCGGTGCGCCACCTCGAACTCGCGCCGCACGCGGCGCAGCGCGATGAAGGATACGTAGGCGAGCCCCAGCGATGTGGGGAAGGCGAATGCCGCCAGCAGGCCGACTTCGCGGTACCACGCGCCGAGCACGGCCTGCCGCGGCAGGCCTCCGGCGATGTAGATCGGATACTCGGCCAGACGCCGGAAGCTGACCAGGCGGTGCTGGCCATCCACGGCCGAGACCAGATCCAGCTGGCCCTCGCTGGCACCGCCGGCCACCGCCAGCATCATCGGGCTGCTCGCGGGCAGCCGCGCCATCGACTGGGGCGGCATCGGCCAGCGGGCGATGATGGAGCCGTCCTGCCGGAACAGTATCATCGCCAGTCCGGGCTCGCTGCGCGCCAGCCCGGCGTAGAACTCGACGAAGTGCGACGGGTACATGGACACCGATACGACCCCGGCAAAGGATCCGCCGGGCCGCTGGCGTCGGTGCGTCACGTCGAAGAACGGCTCGCCGGTGACGCGGCTGATCAGGCGCTGCGAGAAGAACCACCCGTCCGGATTGCCCCGGTGGTAGCGGAAATACTCCCGGTCCGACACGTCCAGCGTGCGCGGCGCCGGATAGAAGCGGTTGGAGACCAGCGGATGCCCCTGCGCGCCCCAGATCCAGATCGACTGGATATGGGCCACGCCGGCGGACACGCGCCCGAACTGCTCGTGCAGCGCGCGCTCCCGGCGCAGGATCGTGACGTCGTCGTCGTCGCCGATGGCCTCCAGAACCTGGCGCGCGATGACCTGGTTGGTCTCGATCACCCGGGCAGCATGCTCCAGACCCACGCGCACCGAGCGGTCCACGCGCGAGCGCGCCTCCGAAACCGCGTCGCCGTATCCGTTCCACGCAGTCAGCAGGAAGAACACGGTGGGCAGCAGCAACGCCACGACGATGCCCAGGCGCAGCCAGCGCACCGCGGCAAGGCGACCCTCGCCTTCCCTGTACTTGTCGCCTTCGTCGTACTTGCCGTGGGCCGCAGCGGGCCGTGTCAGGAGCATGGTTCTCACGCCCGGTCGCGCGGGCAGTCAGCCTCTGGATCCGGATCCCTCCGGGGGCGACCGGATCCGTGTGTCAGTGCTCGTCGCTCCCGACCGCACCCTCCGTGCGCACGTCCTGCGTCACCAGGATGTCGGCAACGATGCTCTGTCCCTGCGCATCGCGCGTGCGCACGCGCACGCGTGCGCCACGCTCGACATCCTCCGGTCGGTACGAGCTTCCCTGGTACTCCACGCGCGTGTTCTCGTCGTAGGGCAGAACCACCGGCTCGATGCTGCGGTCCAGCGGTTCCACCTCGATGGTACGCGCCTTCGGATCCACGTAGCGCACCAGCGCGTCGAACTCGCGCGGCAGCACTGTACTACCCGAAGTCGCTTCGGGCGTGGCATCGGACACGACCGTGATGGTACGCGCGATGGCGCGATCATTCACGCGCTCCGTCCGCGCCTCGATCTGGTCGCCTGCTTCCAGATCCTCGGGGCGGTAGCGTTCGCCGCGGTACTCCACCACCGTGTCGCCGTCATAGCCGAGCGTGCGCGTGCGCGTCTCGCGCAGTTGTGCGGTGCTGCCCGTCCCGCCCAGTTCGATGACGCGTCGCGTTGCATCGACGCTGCGCACGGTGCCGCCCACACGCGAGGCATCTGCAGGGGCCTCCACGCGCGTGTCCCCTCCGGCATCGGCATCCCCGCCGAACAGCCCGCCCATGGAGCCGCATCCGCCCACCGCAGCGGCAAGCACGGCCGCGCACGTCGCTTCGAGCAGTCTGGTCATGGTTCACGCTCCGTCGTTCTCGAGAGTCATCCCGTCCTGCCGGAAGCACGCGGCGTTCTGGCCGGCAGGAACAGGAATGCGGAGCGTCAGGCGGCGCGTGCCGGCTGCGCTGCGCGCGCGTCCCCGAGGATCATGTCGGCACCCTTCTCCGCCACCATCACCGTGGCCGCGTTGGTGTTGCCCGACACGACGCCGGGCATGACCGATGCGTCGACCACCCGCAGTCCCGGTACGCCGCGCACGCGCAGACGCGCGTCCACCACCGCGAGCGGATCCTGGCCCATGCGGCAGGTCGAGGTCGGGTGGTAGACGGTTCCACCCACCTCGCGCGCATAGTCCAGCCACTGCGCCTCGCTCTGTACCCGGGAGCCCGGTGCATGCTCGGCCAGGACGTACGGGCGCATCGGCGCAGTGGACATGATCCGGCGCACGAGCTGGAGTCCTGCCACCACGGTGCGCTGGTCGTCCGGGGTATTCAGGTAGTTGTAGTGAATCGCCGGCGCCTCGGCGGGATCGGCCGAGCGGATGCGCACGCTGCCGCGCGACTGCGGCCGCAACGGCGACATCGAGGCGGTGAACGCGGAGAACGGGTGCAGCCCGGTCCCCATCCTGTCGGTGCTGAAGTTGATGAAATACAGCTGCACGTCGGGTCGCGTCACGCGCGCATTGGAGCGCACGAAGGCACCGGCGTAGCCGGCACTGACGGTCAGCGGACCGCGGCGCATCAGGGCATAGCGCAGACCCATGCCGAGGCGACCGAACAGGCTCGCCATCGCGTCGTTGATGGTGATGGGCTGGGTGCACTTCCACACGGTGCGCACGTAGAAGTGATCCTGCAGCCCGCCGCCCACGCCCGGAATGTCGCGCAGCACGGCGATGCCGTGCCGCTCCAGCAGGGCGCGCGGGCCGATGCCCGACAACTGCAGCAGCTGGGGCGAGTTGAAGGTGCCGGCGCTCACGATCACCTCGCGGCGCGCACTCGCGATGTGCATGCTGCCGCCCATGCGGTACTCGACTCCGACGGCATGTCCGCCGTGAAAGCGGATGCGCGTGGTGAGCGCCTCGGTGCGCACGTCGAGATTGGTGCGCCCGAGCGCAGGACGCAGATAGGCCACCGCGCAGCTGGCACGGCGACCCTTGCGCGAGGTGGTGTGGTAGTAACCCGCGCCCTCCTGCTTCGCGCCGTTGAAATCGTCGTTGCGCGCGATGCCCAGCGCGCCGGCCGCTTCGATGAAGGCGTCGCACAGCGGGTGCTTGTCAGGCAGTTCGCTGATCGACAGCGGCCCCTCGCGCCCCTGGAATTCGCTCTCGGCCCGCACCCGATTCTCCGAGCGCAGGAAATACGGCAGCACCTCGCGGAAGCTCCATCCGGCGTTGCCCTGCGCCGCCCAGGTATCGAAGTCCTCGGCCTGGCCACGCACGTGCACCAGGCCGTTGATCGAGCTGCATCCGCCGAGCACCTTGCCGCGCGGCGTGAACACGCGCCGGTTGTTCAGCTCCGCCTCGGGCTCGGACTGGTACATCCAGTTCACGCTGGGCGTGGCGAACAGCTTGCCGTAGCCGAGCGGGATATGGATCCAGGGATTGGTATCGCGCGGGCCTGCCTCCAGGAGAAGCACCCTGTGCTGGCCATCCGCGGTGAGCCGGTTGGCCAGCACGCAGCCGGCGGAGCCGGCGCCGACGATGATGTAGTCGTAGTCCATGCAGCGATCGATCGGGTTCGCCGCACGGTCCACGTGCGGCGCAAACCATCAATGATAGCTGCTGCCGGCGTCCTTACGCGGCGCTCGCGAGCGCCTCCGGTGCCAGTCCCGCCGCGTCCAGCGCGCCCTGGAGGCGTGCGATCTCGTCCGGCGCCAGCTTCACCAGCGGCGGGCGCACGTGCGCCTCGCGCACGCGGCCGAGCAGGACCAGGCACTCCTTCATCCGGTTGTGCATGTCCAGGAATGGCGGTGCGTAGAACGCCTGGGCCAGCGGATAGATGCGGTCGTTGATCGCCTGCACCAGGGCCAGATCGCGTGCCTGCACCGCGCGGAACAGCTGCACCTGCAGCTCGGCGATGACGCTGCCCGCCCCCGACAACAGGCCGCTGGCCCCCATCGTGAGCGAGGCCATGAGCCAGGCGCTGTGGGTGGTGAGCACGTTGACCGGGCGCGGCAGGTTCTGGAAGGTGCGGATGTGGCGCTCGTGCAGCATGGGCTCGTTCGACCAGTCCTTGACGGCACGGATGGCAGGGACGGCCTCGAACAGGCGCAGCAGCGTGTCGAACGGGTAGCCGAGGCCGGTGGCCATCGGATACTGGAAGCAGATGAGCGGCAGGTCGCACGCCTCGGCGATGCGGCTGAAGTGCGTCAGGGCCATCTCGGGACGCAGCTGTCCGCCCATGGACATGCTGCCGGGCGGAAACACCAGCAGTGCCGAGGCGCCGTTGCGGCTGGCCATGGCGGCGATGCGCGCGGCTTCCAGGCTGCCGTCGGCGTAGACGCCGCTGATCACCGGCACGCGGTCGCCCACCTCCTCCACCGACTCGGCCAGGATGCGCTCCTGTTCCTCGAAGCTGCAGGCGTGCACCTCGGAGGCATGGCCGTTCACCGTCACCGCGCTCACACCGGGCACCAGGGCGCACTGGCGCAGGTGCCGGCGCGTGGCCGCCATGTCGATGGACAGATCCGGATGCAGGATCAGCAACGTCGCCGGAATGACCCCTTCGGGGACGAAATCGGGAAAGCGCGCCATGTTCGGACTCCTCGAGGGTCGGACACCTGCGGATCGTCAGCGATTCTCCTGCCGCAGTACGCAGTGTGCCTCATGCCGGCCACGATGCGCTCGCGCGGGTATGCTCGCACTCTTCCCACCAGCCGGAACATGCCCATGCCCCGCATTGCGTACCAGCCACTCGATCTAGCCGAGCCGCGCGCGCTCGTCGATGCCATCCGCACGCGCCGCGGCGGGACGTTGCTCAATCTCGACCGCATCCTGCTGTACAGCCCGCCGCTCGCCGAAGGCTGGAACAGCTTCCTCGGCAACGTGCGCACGCGCCTGGCGCTGCCTGCGCGGCTGCGCGAGCTGGCGATCTGCGTGGTGGCGAGGCTCAACGGAGCCGATTACGAGTTCCATCATCACGCTCCGCTGTTCCTCCAGGCCGGCGGCACGCAGGCGCAACTCGACGCGATCGACGGCCTCGCAGAGGGCCTGCGGCCCGACGCGTTCGATGCGGCGGATGCGGCGGATGCGGCGGATGCGGCAGTGGCGCAGTTCACCTTCGAGTCCACGCGCCTGGTGAAAGTGGCCGACGCCACGTTCGCGAGCACCCGCACTGCGCTCGGCGAGGATCGCCTGCTGGTCGAACTGGTCGGCGTGATTGCCAGCTACAACATGGTGTCGCGCGTGCTGGTCGCCTTCGACGTGCAGCCGGAATGACAAAGCCCGCGTCGCCTCGGCGAATCCAGCAGCGAGACCCGTCGCCCCGGCGCACGCCGGGGCCCAGCAGAAGCAGACAAGGCCTTTCTCTGTCGCCGCTGGATCCCGGCTTGCGCCGGGATGACGGCATGAAATGCTTGCGCCGCGATGGTGGTGCGGCCAGGATGACAAGGTGTCGTCACCCGCTACAGCATCTCCAGCGGCTGCGCACGCGTGGGCGGCGGGAACAACCGGTCGAGTTCCCGCAACTGCGACGCGTCGAGCGGGTGCTGTAGCGCACCGTAGTTCTCGCGCAGCCGGGCCAGGCTCGCGGTCTTCGGAATGGCGATCACGTCCTCGTCCGACAGCAGCCATGCCAGCGCTGCCTGCACGGGAGTCATTCCGGCCGCGCGCGCGAACTGCACGAGCTTGCGGTTGTCCAGCAGGCGCGCCTGCTCGATCGGCGAATACGCCATCAGCGGGATGCGCCGTTCGCGCAACCACGGCAGCAGATCGAACTCGATGCCGCGGCGCGTGAGGTTGTACAGCAGCTGGTTCACCGCGACGCCGTCCGCCCCCTTCTCCTCCGAGAGCGCCTTCATGTCCTCGAGGTCCAGGTTGCTGACTCCGAAATGGCGAATCTTGCCCGCCTGGCGCAGGGCGAGGAAGGCCTCCATGGTCTCGGCCAGGGGCACGCTGCCGCGCCAGTGCAGCAGGTACAGGTCGATGCGATCGGTGCCGAGTCGCTTCAGGCTGCGTTCGCAGGCAGCCATCGCGCCCCTGCGTGAGGCGTCGTGGGGACATACCTTGGTGACGATGAAGGCGTCATCGCGGCGCCCGGCGATCGCCTCGCCGACGAGCGATTCGGACAGGCCCTCGCCGTACATCTCGGCGGTGTCGATCAGCCTCATGCCCAGGTCGAGCGCAAGATGCACGGTGGCGATCTCGTCGGCCCGCGTCGCGCAGTCCTCGCCATAGCGCCAGGTGCCCAGCCCGAGCGCGGGCACCAGTTCGCCCGAGGGCAGCGCCACATGCTTCATGGTCTCTTGTCCTGTGTGCCGATGGTCTCGTCCGGCGCGGCTGCGCTCAGGGCATCCACGGCACCATCTGCACGCTGCCGGTCGGCGCGAACGGCACTTCGACGAGCCACAGCCCGCCGGCCTCGTTGGCACGGCGCACGGCGGCGCCGACCTCACCCGCCTCCACGCGCACACTGCGCGCGCCGAAGGATTCGCCGAGCTTCACGAAATCCGGGTTCTTCAGGTCATCGCCGATGCGCCGGCCGCCGAACATGCGGTCCTGGTACTGGCGAATGGCGCCGAAGGCGTTGTCGTTGAACACCAGCACGACCAGATCCAGCCCCAGGTTCGCGGCCGTGGCGAGTTCCTGCACGGTGAACAGAAAGCCGCCGTCACCGTTGATCGAGACCACGGGCACGTCCGGCCGCGCGAGCTTCGCACCGATGGCCGCCGGCAGGGAGTAGCCCAGCGTGCCGTAGGTTCCGGGGTGGATCAGTGTGCGCGGCTGCTGGATCGGCATCAGCAGCGGCATCCAGTATCCGACCAGGGTGAGATCGTCGACGAAGATGGTCTCGTCGGGCAGCGCGGCGCGCAGCGCCTCGATCACCTCCATCACCGGGCCGGCGCGCTTGCGCAGCTCGGCCTGCTTGCGCGCGCGGAAGCCGTCCACGTCGAACCAGCAGGCCCGTCCCCCCCCATGTGTGTCCAGCCCGTCGGCGATGGCCGCGAGCGCCTGGGCGGCATCGGCCACGATGCCGACCTCGACCGGCCGGCGCTGACCCACCACGCGCGGGTCGATGTCGATCTGCACCATGCGTTGCGGAAAGCGGCCGCCAACGTTGACGTCGGACACCACGTCGATGCGCGAGCCGACCACCAGCACCATGTCGGCCTGCGTGAGCAGTTCGTCGTAGAGATCGAAGCGGCCCCAGCCATCGCCCAGCGCCAGCTCGTGCCGCTCGGGAATCGCACCCTTGGCGAAGACGCTGGTGACCACCGGCGCTCCGAGGGCCTCGGCGACGCGCACGAGTGCGCCGGTCGCCTCGGCCGTGGCGATGCCGCCGCCGGCATAGACGAACGGACGCCTGGCCGATGCCAGCGCCTGCACCGCCTGCGCCACCACGTCCGGGTGGGCAACCGGGCGCGCGTAGCGCTCGGGCGGCAGCACCTGGACGTCTGCCTCGCCCAGCTGGACGTCGAGCGGCATCTCGATGTAGGCGGGCCGCGGCCGGCCGCAGCGGATCGTGCGCATCGCTTCGCGCACGATCCTCGGCACGTCGGCGACCGTGGTCGCGCGCGCCGCGTAGCCGCACACCGACGCGGCCACGCTCATCGAGTTGGCCAGTTCGTGAAAATGTCCGCCCTCGCGCTCGAGCTGCGCGAGCGCGTTCTGCCCGCCGAAGACCAGCATGGGCGCCGATTCCGAGTGCGCCATGCCCATCCCGGTAAGCGCGTTGGTCAGGCCCGGTCCGGGCACCACGAAGCAGGCGGCAATCCTTCCGGACGCGCGCGCGTAGCCGGCTGCCATCAGCGAAGCGCCTTGCTCGTGGCGGACGGTGACGACCTTGAACGCGGGATCGTCGAACACGCCATCGAACAGGGGACAGTCGTGGGTACCGACGATGCCGAACACGTGATCGATGCCCTCGGCCTCGAGTGCCTTGGCGACCGCCCGGCCGCCTGTCATGCGCTGCATGTTTTTCTCCTCCGTGACCGGCGTGCACGCCGGGACCGTCCTGACGCGAATCATCGCGCGGTCCGTCCAGAAACCGGACGTGGCGCATCTTAACCTTCACGCTGCGCATGGCGCAGCAGCCGCGGCAAGGGGCAGGCCCGGGACCGTACGGGAGGGAACGATTCCCGCCCTCGGAGCGCGGAAAGGGCGGCTCTGCGCAGGTGACAGGGAGAAATTCCCGGAGACCAATCGCTGATCCCGATGTCATCGGGAGCAATTCCCTTCGTTGGCGCCATGTGCCGACAAGATACTTCCCTGCCTTCGCCACTGGCCTGCAGGAGCGCAGCATCGCAGTGACTGAGACAGCGGCGCGGGGGAGTCCAGAGAAATTTTTCCCAGGAGGAGAACGTGTCAAGAAGCAAGGCAATTCTGGTATCTGCCGCAATCGGGTGGGCCGTGGCATCCGCCCCGGCCTCGGCGCTCGATGTCAAGCTCGAGGTGGTGGCGTCGGGTCTCACCCATCCCATGGCCATGGTGTCGCCGCCGGGGGATGACCGCAAGTTCATTGTCGAGCAGACCGGCACCGTCAAGATCCTGGGTGCCGACGGCAAGATGATCGACGGCGACTTCCTGAACATCAAGCACAAGCTGCCGCCCCTCAAGTGGGAATTCGACGAGGAAGGCCTGCTGGGCATCGCGTTCCCGCCCGACTTCAAGAAGAGCGGCAAGTTCTACATCTCGTACACCGGCCAGCTGCGCGGGGACGCCGATCTGGGCAAGCAGCTGTGGTACGCCCACACCAACTATGTCACCGAGATGCGCGTGTCCAAGGACGACCCCAACAAGGCCGATCCGAACTACGAGCGCATCGTGCTGGCGATCGACTGGCCGCAGTTCAACCACAACGGCATGTGGATCGCCTTCGGTCCCGACGGCATGCTGTACGTCTCCACCGGCGACGGCGGCTATGCCAACGACTGGGGCATCGGCCACAACGTGACCATCGGCAACGGTCAGGACACCGCCGTGCTGCTCGGCAAGATGCTGCGTATCGATCCGTCGAAGGGCGATCCCTACGACGTGCCCAAGGACAACCCCTTCGTCGGCAAGAGCACGCACGCGCCGGAGATCTGGGCCCTGGGCCTGCGCAACCCGTGGCGCTGCTCCTTCGACATGGGCGGCAGCAAGCAGCTGTTCTGCGGCGACGTCGGCCAGAACAGCTACGAGGAGATCAGCCTCGTCTCCAAGGGCGGCAACTACGGCTGGCGCGCGATGGAAGGCTCGTACTGCTTCGACTACGTCAACCCCAACAACCATCCCAAGACCTGCAACAAGACCGGGATGACCGACCCGATCATCGAGTACAAGAACTGCTCGAACCCGGACTTCGCCGCCAAGGGCGACTGCGAGGGCATCTCCATCACCGGCGGCTACGTCTACCGCGGCCCGCACAAGGCCTGGGACGGTGTGTACTTCTTCGGCGACTGGTCCAAGTCCTTCATGGTGGCCGAGGGCGTGCTGTTCGCCGCCCGCAAGCAGGGCGACAATTGGGTGAAGGAGACGATCAACGTCACCAACATCCCCGGCTTCAACGACTTCATCATGGCCTTCGGCCAGGACAACCAGGGCAACGTCTACGTCATGGGCACCCGCATCCGCGGACCCAACGGCGAGCAGGACAAGATCTACAAGATCGTTCCCTGATGCACGATCGGCCGGGCCGCGCCAGCGGCTCGGCTGGAATTTCCCGGGACACGGATATCGTGTCCCGATTTTTTCGAAGCAAAGGAACGTCAAGTGAGATTCAAGCCGCTCGCCGCCGCCTGCATGCTCGGCACCGCCCTGTCCGCCCTCTCACTGCCTGCCTCCGCACAGGATGCCGAGATGCCCCCGTTCCCCAAGGAACTCCTGGGGGATCCGGCAGTCGAGGCCGAAGGCAGGGAAGTGTTCGCGAAGATCTGCAAGTTCTGCCACGGCAAGTCCGCCTATCCCGGCAAGGCGCCCAAGCTCAATCCGTCGCGCTACACGCCAGAGTTCGTCTACGATAGGACCACCAACGGCTTCAGGGGAATGCCCTCGTTCAAGGAGCAGTTCTCGGAGAAGGAGCGCCAGGCCGTGACCGTGTTCATCATGAGCAAGGGCTTCTCGAACTGACCCGTCGTCGCGCTTGGCGCGATGGCACCACAGACGACGGCACGGATGCCGACGCGGTCCGCGTCGATCAGATGAAGGAGACCGAATTGCCGAGGGGGCAGATCGCCGTACCATTGCGGCCGGTGTCGGAAAACCCTGAACCGCTCAGGGATTCCTGCGCCAAGTCCCGCCATATCGAGGCCTGTCTGAACGAACCGGTGGAGTACGTAAAGTCCGCCGGATTCGACGCCTGGGAGTTCGACAACCAGGCGCTTCCCGAGCTCGTGCTCGGCGCCATCGACCTGTGCGTCACCTTCGCCGGCAAGGCGTTGCAGGCACCGCTCATGATCGCGCCCATGACCGGCGGCACTGCGCAGGGGCTGGCCATCAACCGCATCCTCGCCGCCGCCGCACAGCGCTTCGGTCTCGCCATGGGGGTGGGCAGCCAGCGCATCGCGCTGGAGGATGTCGCGGCCGAGCGCTACTTCCGCGTGCGCGACCTGGCGCCCGATGTCCTCCTGTTCGCCAACTTCGGCGCCGGCCAGCTGGCGCGCGGCTGGGGCGCCGGCCACGCCCGCCGTGCGATCGCCATGATCGGGGCCGATGCCGTGTTCATTCACTTCAATGCCGTCCAGGAGGCCATTCAGGGCGGAGACCGCGACTTCCGCGGCCTGGGTACGGCATTGACCGGCCTGTGTCGCGAGCTGGCTGCCGACGCCATCCCCGTCTTCGCGCGCGAGGTGTGCTTCGGCCTGAGCGTCGAGGCCGCGCGGATGCTCGTCGAATGCGGTGTCCAGGGCATCGACTGCTCGGGGGCGGGCGGCACCTCGTGGGCCAAGGTCGAAGCCTGCTGCGCGCCCCCCGGGCGTCGCCGCGAAGCCGGCCTGCGCTTCGGCGAGTGGGGCATCCCCACCGCGCGCTCGATCCGCAACGTGCGCGCCGTTTCGGGGAGCATTCCGCTGATTGCCTCGGGCGGGCTGCGCAGCGGAATAGACCTGGCCAAGGCGCTGGCGCTAGGCGCCGATGTCGGAGCCATGGGGCGGCCGATGCTGCTCGAGGCGGCTCGGGGCGAGGGTGCCCTGCACGCATTCATAGAGGACGTGCTGGACGACCTTCGCACCTGCATGTTCGCCACCGCCTCCGCCACGCCCGCCGGGCTGCGTGGGCGGCTGCATCGCGCAGAAGAGCCCGCATGAAACGCACGCTGGTGCTGAACGTGGTGGGCATGACGCCAGCGCTGCTGGCGCATGCGCCCAGCCTGCGCGCGCTGGCCGGACGCGGGGCAATGCGCCCTCTCACCACCGTCACCCCGGCGCTGACGACCAGCGTGCAGTCGACGTTCGTGACCGGGCTGCTGCCTAGCGGCCACGGCATCGTGGCCAACGGCTGGTACTTCCGCGATCTGAGCGAGATCTGGCTGTGGCGCCAGCCCAACCGTCTGGTCCAGGGTGAAAAGCTGTGGGAGTCGGCGAGGCGGCGCGATCCCGCCTTCACCTGCGCCAAGCTGTTCTGGTGGTACAACATGTACGCCTCGGCGGACTGGTCGGCAACGCCGCGACCCATGTATCCGGCCGATGGACGCAAGCTGCCCGACATCTACACCCACCCGGCGGCACTGCGCGACGAACTGCAGGGCACGCTCGGGCAGTTTCCGCTGTTCCGGTTCTGGGGACCGGCAGCGGACATCGTGTCGTCCCAGTGGATCGGACGCAGTGCGCTGCACGTGTTCGAGAAGCACCGTCCGACGCTGACCCTGGTCTACCTTCCGCACCTGGACTACGGCCTGCAGCGCCTGGGGCCCGATCACCCGGCCATCGCCGAGGAGGTGCGCCGTGTGGACGATGTCTGCGGCGAGCTGATCGCCGCGGCCGACCGGGCGGGCGCGCAGGTGGTGGTGCTGTCGGAGTACGGCATCACGCCCGTGTCGCGCCCGGTGCACATCAATCGCGCGCTGCGCCAGGCAGGGCTGCTGCGGGTACGCGAGGAACTGGGCCGCGAGCAGCTCGACGCCGGCGCATCCGATGCCTTCGCCGTCGCCGACCATCAGATTGCACACGTGTACGTCGCGCGCCCGGAGCTCATCGATCAGGTCGCCGCACTGCTGCGCGCGCTACCCGGGGTCGAGCGCGTGCTCGACGCCGAGGGAAAGCGCGAGCTGGGACTCGGCCACGCGCGCTCGGGCGAACTGGTGGCCATCTCGCAGGCCGACGCCTGGTTCACCTACTATCACTTCATGGACCCGGCACAAGCACCGGACTACGCACGCACCGTCGACATCCACCGCAAGCCCGGCTACGACCCGGTGGAGCTGCTGATCGATCCAGCGCTGCCGCTGGCCAAAGGCCGGATCGCCTGGCGCCTGCTGCAGAAGAAGCTCGGCATGCGCTATCTGATGGACGTCATCTCGCTGGACGCCACCCTGGTCAGGGGCTCGCACGGACGTCCCACCGACCGTGCCGAGGACGGTCCGCTGTTCATCACCTCGCGGCCGGAACTGCTGCGCGGGGAGCGCGTGCACGCGCTGGAGGTCAGGGATCTCCTGCTCGCGCACGTGTTCGGGGCGGACGCAACCACGAGCAGGGCTACCGCATGAGACCGCTGGAAGTACTCGACGCCTGGCTGCACGCACGCCTGAGCGCGCCCGCGCTGACCTGGCTGCAGGAGCAGGCCGCCAGGCTGGCGGGCGACGACGGGGATGCCGCGCTGTTCATGGCAGTGAGCCTGGTCGCGCACAGGATCGGCAAGGACGACCTGATCGCCACGGTGGCCGAACGCGAGGCGGCAGAGCGTGCGCGCAGCGGCTGGGATCCCACCGACTGGAGCCTGGACCAGGCCGCGCGCATCTATCTGCTGCTCGCCACCGCTGGCGACAGCGCCCGCTTCGCGCGCCGACTCGACCAGCTCTGTGCCACGGCGGACGTGAGCGAGCTGGTGGCGTTCTACCGCGGGCTCCCGCTGTATCCCGATCCGCCGCGCCATGCGGTGCGCGCCGCCGAGGGGGTGCGCAGCAACATGAAGGCAGTGCTCCAGGCGGTGGCCCATCGCAATCCCTACCCTGCCGAGTATCTGCCCGACGGCGCCTGGAACCAGATGGTGCTCAAGGCGATCTTCGTGGGCCTGCGTCTGGATCCGATCGTCGGGCTCGACCGGCGCGCCAATCCGGTGCTCGCGCGCATGCTCGCCGACTACGCGCACGAGCGCTGGGCCGCATCGCGCCCCATCAGTCCGGAGCTGTGGCGCTGCGTCGGTCCGTTCGCCGATGCCGGCATGCTGGAAGATCTGGCGCGCGTGCTGCGCTCGGGCAGTACGCACGAGCGTGCAGCGGCGGCGTTGTCGCTGACCGCCTGCGGCGATGCACGTGCGGGCGCGCTGCTCGATGCCCATCCGGATCTCGCGCGCGCCATCGCCGCGGGCACGCTGACCTGGCGCACACTCGCTCAGGCGATCTGAACCCGTAAGGAGACCACCATGCGATTCATCGATCCCCACATCCACATGAGCGCGCGCACCACCGACGACTACGAACGCATGGCGGCCGCCGGCATCGTGGCGGTGATCGAACCCGCGTTCTGGCTGGGCCAGCCGCGCACCAACGTCGGCAGCTACATCGACTACCTGTCCAATCTGGTGGGATGGGAGCGCTTCCGTGCGGCCCAATTCGGCATCCGCCACTACTGCACCATCGGCCTGAACAGCAAGGAGGCCAACAACGAGGCGCTGGCCGAGGCGGTGCTCGACATCCTGCCGCGCTACCTGCTCAAGGAGGGCGTGGTGGCGGTGGGCGAGATCGGCTACGACGACCAGACACCGGCAGAGGACCACGCCTACCGTGCACAGCTGCGCATGGCCAGGGAGCTGGACATGCTGGTGCAGATCCACACGCCGCACCGAGACAAGAAGAGCGGCACCCTGCGCAGCATGGAGGTGGCGCTGGAGATGGGCCTGGCGCCGCAGCACGTGATCGTCGATCACAACAACGAGGAGACCGTGCGCGATGTCCTAGAGCGCGGCTTCTGGGCAGCGTTCACCCTCTACCCGCAGACCAAGATGGGCAACGAGCGCATGGTCGAGGTGGCGCGCAGGTTCGGCTCGGAGCGCATCTTCATCGACTCGAGCGCCGACTGGGGCGTGTCCGATCCCCTTGCGGTACCGAAGACCGCGCGTCTGATGCTCGAGCGCGGCATCGCCCGCGCCGACGTGGAGGCGATCTGCTACGGCAATGCCCTGCTCGTCTTCGGCCAGAGCGGGCAGATGAAGGAGGAGCACTGGCTCTCGCCGCCGCCAGTCGATCAGCGCGTCCTGTTCGAGGGCAATTCGGTCCTGCGCGGCCAGCAGCCGCGCGTGGAGGAGCTGCCGGGCATTCCGGACCACACCGACGGGATCGTCATCAAGTAGCGCGCACCGGAGCGGACGCGGGAGGAGGACGCACGTGAAGCTGCACATCGCACGACGCAACGACGAACTCGAGCAGGACGCGGTCTACTACCAGCGCTTCTCGGTGCAGTACGACTATCCGGTGCACTTCACGGAGAACCTGTTCGCGCTCGACAATCCGGTATTCGCGCGGGTGCTCGCGCGCAGGGAAGGCGCGAAACGTCACCGTTTCGTCGTGTTCATCGATGCCAGCGTGGCCGCCGCCTGGCCGACCCTGGTGCACGAGGTCGCCTCCTACGCGCAGGCCCGTGCCGATACGATGGAGATGATCGGCCTGCCCGAGCTGGTGGCAGGCGGCGAGCAGATCAAGAACGACACGACCGTGATCACGCGGCTGCAGCAGCGGCTGGTGGAACTGGCCATCGACCGCCATGCCTACGTGGTCGGCATCGGCGGGGGCGCCTTCCTCGATGCCGTGGGTTACGTCGCCGCCACCACACACCGCGGCATCCGCCACGTGCGCGTGCCCACGACGGTGCTGGCGCAGAACGACTCCGGCGTCGGCGTGAAGAACGGCATCAACGCCTTCGGCATGAAGAACCTGCTGGGCACGTTCGCGCCACCGTTCGCGGTGCTCAACGATCTGCGCTATCTGCGCACCCTGCACCCGCGCGACAAGATCGCCGGCGTGGCCGAGGCGGTGAAGGTGGCGCTGATCCGCGATCGCGTGTTCTTCGAGTGGCTGGAGGCGAACGCGCAGGCACTGCACGACGGACAGCCCGAGGCCATGGCACGCATGATCCGCCGCTGCGCCCAGCTGCACATGCGCCAGATCGCACACGGGGGCGACCCGTTCGAGAGCGGCAGCGCCCGTCCGCTGGACTACGGACACTGGGCAGCGCACAAGCTCGAGGCCCTCACCGCACACGAACTGCGCCACGGCGAGGCGGTGGCCATCGGACTGGCTCTGGACACGCGCTACTCGGTGCAGACGGGGATGCTCGCCGCGGGCGGGGACGAGCGCGTCTACGGCCTGCTCAAGAAGCTCGGCTTCTACCTCTGGCATCCGCTCATGGAGGCACGCGACGCCGAAGGCCAGTGGACGCTGCTGCGCGGCCTGGAGGAGTTCCGCGAACACCTCGGCGGGGAACTCACGATCACTCTGCTGCGCGAGATCGGCCGGGGCGAGGAGGTACATCACATGGATGCGGACAGCATCCTGCGCGCGATCGCGTGGCTGCACCGTCGGGAAGCCGGGCAGTGAGACTGGCCGACGGCAGCCACCTCACCTACTGCAGCAACATCCATCCCGGCGAGAGCTGGACGGAAGTGCGCGCGAACCTGGAGCGCCACGTCACGCGGGTGCGCGACGCGGTGGCGCCGGATGCGGCGTTCGGCATCGGCCTGCGCCTGTCGGCCCGCGCCGCCGCGGAGCTGTCCGATCCCGCGGCCTTCGAGGCGTTCACCGCCTTCCTCGCGCGCGAACGCATGTACGTGTTCACCGTGAACGGGTTTCCCTACGGCACCTTCCACGGCACGCGCGTGAAGGAGCACGTGTATCTGCCCGACTGGCGCGACCGGGAGCGGCTGCGCTACACGAATCGACTGGCCGTCCTGCTCTCCCGCCTGCTTCCGGATGGCGTCGATGGCAGCATCAGCACGGTACCCGGCGCCTACAAGGCGGCGCTGCGCGATGCCGGCGACCCGCCCCGCATGGCCGACAACATCGTGCGCCATGTCGCGCACCTCGTCGACATCGAACGCCGCACCGGCAAGCACATCGCGCTCGCCCTGGAGCCCGAGCCCTGCTGCTTGCTGGAGACCGTGGAGGAGTCGATCGACTTCTTCGGTCGATATCTGCACGACGATGCATCGGCCGCGCAACTGGGTGCGCTCACCGGGCTCGACCGCCAGGCCGCGGCCATCGCCCTGCGCAGACATCTGGGGCTATGCCTCGACCTGTGCCACGCCGCGGTGGAGTTCGAGGATCCCTCACGCTGCGTCCAGGCACTGCGCGAGGCCGGCATCGCCATCCCGAAGATGCAGATCAGCTCCGGATTGCGCATCCCTGCCCTGACCGGAGACGCCCTGACGGCACTTCGAGCGTATCAGGACACGGTGTACCTGCATCAGGTCGTGGAGAAGAGCGCTTGCGGACTGCGCCGCTTCGACGATCTGCCGGACGCCTTTGCCAGCCTGGAGGCCAGACCCGGCGACAGCCTGCGACAGACCGAATGGCGCGTGCACTTCCACGTACCGCTGTTCGTGGACGCGCTGGAGCGCTTCTCCTCCACGCAGTTCTTCATCCGCGAGATGCTCGCCGCCCATCGCCTCGCGTCGCTGTCCGCGCACCTCGAGGTGGAAACCTACACCTGGGACGTGCTGCCTCCCGCCCTGCGCACGCAGGCGGTGGAGGATGCCGTCGCCCGCGAGCTGGAATGGGTGCTTAGTGAACTCTGCGCCGCAGGCACGGCGCACGCGGGAGCGGGTGCATGACGCTCGCGATCGCGCTCAGGCTCGGGCGCATCTCCAATCTGCCCACGGTGTGGAGCAACGTGCTGGTCGGCGCGCTGCTGGCAGGCGGTTCGCTCACGGACGCACGGCTGCCGCTGCTGCTGGTGTCTATGTCGCTGTTCTACGTGGGCGGCATGTTCCTCAACGATGCCTTCGACCGCGAGTTCGACGCCAGGATACGTCCGGATCGACCCATCCCGTCGGGACAGGTGAGCGCGGGACAGGTGTTCGGCTTCGGCTTCGGCATGCTGTTCGTGGGGCTCGCGCTGCTCGCGCAGGCCGGTTACGGCTTCGCGGGCGGCACTGCGTGGCGACCGATGGCCGCCGGCCTGGCCCTGGCGCTGGCGATCGTCGCCTACGACCGCTGGCACAAGGACAATCCGCTCAGTCCGCTGATCATGGGCCTGTGCCGGGTGTTCGTGTACCTGGGCGCGGCCTTCACCTTCAGCGCGGCACCACCGGCCGCGGTGTACCTGGGTGCGGGCATCCTGCTGTGCCATCTGATCGGCCTGACCTTCGCGGCGAAGAAGGAACACCTGGGTCGGCTCGACAGCGTGTGGCCGCTGGCCTTCCTGGCGGTGGCGATCGTCTACGGGCTGCTGCTGGCGCGGGACTCGGCCGCCACCCTGGTGCTGGTGCTCGCCTTCGCGGCCTGGGTGGTCTTCGCCGTACGGCTGCTGTTCCGCCGCGCCAAGGGCGATGTCCCGCGCGCGGTGGTGAGCCTGATCGCCGGCATCTCGCTGCTCGATGCCATCCTGCTCGCCGGCCATGGCCATCTCGCTCCCGCTGCCTGCGCAGTCGCCGCCTTCGTGCTCACCCTCGCGCTGCAGCGCTGGGTGTCGGGAACCTGAGGCGATGGCCGATACGCATCCGCCGGAGGATTGCGGCAACGCCGCCAGCACGATACGGCCGGTGATCGACGCCGGCCGCTGTGAGGCCAAGGCGGCCTGCGTGGTGGCTTGTCCCTATGACGTGTTCGAGATCCGCGTGCTCACCACGCAGGAGCGGAGCGCGCTTCCGCTTCTGGGCAGACTCAAGGCGTGGGCGCACGGCAACCGCCGCGCGTTCGCCGTACGCGCGCAGGCCTGCCACGCCTGCGGGCTGTGCGTGAAAGCCTGTCCGGAGCAGGCGATCGCGCTGCAGCCGGTGGCGAAGGTCTAGCTGGCGGCCGTGGCGCGCCGCGATGCCGGGGCGCGCTTGCCGCACACGCTGCAGGCGGTGTGCGCGCGCCGGCTTCACCTCGCCGGCTTCACCTCGCCGGCTTCACCTCGCCGGCTTCACCTCGCCGGCAGCAGCGGCCGCGGATGGGCCAGCCCGTAGCCCTGCGCGTAGTCCACGCCGATGCGGCGCAGCGCTGGAACGATCGCCTGGCGATCCACCCACTCGGCGATCGTCTTGAGCCCCATCATGTGGCCGATGTGGTGCACCGCCTCGACCATCGCCTTGTCCACGTCGCTGGACATGAGTCCCGCGACGAACGCGCCGTCGATCTTCAGATAGTCCACGGGAAGCGTCTTCAGGTAGCTGAACGAGGACAGCCCGGTGCCGAAGTCGTCCAGCGCGAAGCAGCAGCCACGCCCCTTCAGCGTGTCGATGAAGCGCAGAGCGCGGCCGAGTTCCGACACTGCGGAGGTTTCCGTGACCTCGAAACACACCTTCGTGCCCGGCACGCCGGTAGCATCCAGGCGGTCGTTGACGAAGTCGAGGAACTCCTCCGAGCCGAGTGAATGCCCGGAGATGTTGATCGAGAAGGTGGCGTTCTGACCATCGGCGACATGCGCCGAGAGCACTTCCAGGCTGTGCTGCACCACCCAGCGGTCGAGCGCCAGCATCATGCCGTAGCGCTCGGCGGCGAGCAGGAAGGCGCCGGGCAGCACCAGCCTTCCGCTCTCGTCGAGCATGCGCACCAGGATCTCGCCACGCACTTCGCCGGCGGCATCCTCCGACAGCGGCTGGATCGGCTGCCAGTACAGCCGGAACCGGTTTTCCGCGAGCGCCTGCTGCAGGCGCGGCATCCAGCGCACCTCGCCGTCGCGCTGCACGAGCATTGCGTCGCCCGCTTGGTACACGTGCACGCGGTTTCTGCCCATCTCCTTGGCGGCGTAGCACGAGCTGTCGGCCGCGCTGAAGATGCCGGCCAGCGTGTCGCCCGGGTGCGTGATCGGCACCAGGCCGATGCTCACGCCGATGGTGAAGGTCCTGTCGGCATACGCGAAGCGGAAGCTCTGCAGCAGTTCGCGCAGCGTGTTGGCGATGCGCCGCGCCTCGCCGGCCGCGCAGTGGGCGAGCAGCACGCCGAACTCGTCGCCGCCCAGCCGGGCCAGGATGTCCTGCGCACGCAGCTTGGTGCGCATGAGCGCGGCAACCTGGCGCAGCAGATCGTCGCCCGCGGCGTGTCCGCAGGTGTCGTTGACCACCTTGAACTGGTCCAGGTCGAGGTAGAGCAGCGCGTGCGGCGCGTGCAGGCTCGACGAGGGGATCAGCGCCGTGAGACGCCGCTCGAACTCGGTCCGGTTCACCAGGCCGGTCAGCGCATCGTGCGTGGCCTGATGGGCGAGCTGCTGCGTGAGCTGGCGCTCCTGCGTCGCGTCGCGCAGGACCAGCACCACCCCGATGCTCGCGTCCCTGCCGTCGCGGATCGCGGCCACCGACATGTCGATGTGGATCCTGCGGGCGTCGCGCGCGGTCAGCATGCAGCGATTCACCAGCACGCTGGCATTGCCCGACAGACAGCGCAGCGCCAGTTCTTCGGCCGGAGCCTGCGTCGCCCCCTCCTCGGATGCGGGAAAGATCTCCGCCAGCGGGCGGCCCTGCGCCAGCGCATTCTGCCAGCCGGTCATGCGTTCGGCCGCGGCATTGAGAGACGTGACCCGCGCCTGCGCATCGGTGGTGATCACGGCATCGCCGATGCTCGCCAGCGTTACCCGGAACAGCTCCTTTTCCCGGTTCAGCACCTCGTTGGCATGCGCCAGCTGACCGGTGCGCTCCCGCACCTTCAACTCCAGCTCGTCGTATGCGAGGCGCAGCGCCTCGCCGATGCGCTGGCGCTCGTGAATCTGGCCTTCCAGTTCCTTGTTGATGTCCTGCTGCTGCGCATGGGCGATCGTGAGATCGGTCAGCAGGTCGCGGTTGGCATGGCGCAGGCGCAGCGAGTCGACCACCGAGCGGTAATGGCGCACCGAGATCATCGACATGAGCACGACGAACACGATCAGCATCACGCCCATGGCGATGTGCATGTCGTCCCCGCGCGTGAGCAGTTTCACCCCGAAGGGGACGATGGCGGGAAGGAGAAAGGCCGCGTAGGCTCCCCGGTAGCAGGACAGGGTGGACATGCCGCCCGCGGCGAGACCCGCGAGGACGAACAGCAGGAACATCTCCTCCAGACGGGCACCGTCGCGGATCGGCAGCATGCCGGCCGCTCCCCACACCATGCCGGAGGCCAGCACGCCGGCAAGAAAGCGCCGGGCCCAGGGCAGCGCATCCCCTGCCGCGGGCGCACGCCGGAAATACGCGCGCCGCAGCGCCACGCGGGCGAGGCTCATCAGCGCCAGCGCCCCCGCCCAGGCGAGCAGCCAGCCCTGCGGAACGTGACGCCACAGCACCAGCACGACCAGGGCGCCGACGATCGTCGTGCCGATGAGGGCGGAGGCAAGCTGCGCGTAGAGCAGCCGCACCTGTTCGGCAAGGACGGCCTCGTGATGTGCGTCGGCCGCAGTGCCGGCGTGCGGCGACACCGACCTAGCCTGGACTGCAGTTCGCTCCATGGACTATCTCCCGCAGTGGCCGATCCGGCGCCTGATGGCAGGGTACACCAGAGGCGATGATCCATGCGCGCCGGATCCGGCGACCGCCGCGACAGCGGCTGACCCGGCCGATTCGTCCATTGCGACGAGGCCGATCCGGCTCTGGCGCGCTACAGTCGCCGCCAGCCCGGCCCCGCCTGCCGCGGTCATCGAGAGGAGCTAGCCATGAAACGCCTACGTTCCGCGGTCACCACTCAGGGCCGCGACGCCACGCTCAACCGCATGCTGTGGCGGGCCACCGGGATGACCGATGCCGACTTCGCCAGCAAGCCGATCGTCGCGGTCGCCAACTCGTTCACCCAGTTCGTGCCCGGCCACATCCATCTCAAGGACCTGGGACAGCTGGTGGCGCGCGAGATCGAAGCCGCCGGCGGCGTCGCACGCGAATTCCACACCATCGCGGTGGACGACGGCATCGCCATGGGCCACGAGGGCATGCTCTATTCGCTGCCCTCGCGCGAGCTGATCGCCGATTCGGTCGAGTACATGGTCAACGCGCACTGCGCCGACGCCCTGGTGTGCATCTCCAACTGCGACAAGATCACGCCCGGCATGCTGATGGCGGCGCTGCGCCTGAACATTCCCGCGGTGTTCGTCTCCGGCGGGCCGATGGAGTCGGGCCGGATGGGGGCGCAGGCCAAGGTCGTGCACGCGGTGAGCACGGTGCGCGGCAAGCCGCTGGGCACGGGGCCGATCAAGGTCGACGGCGTGAGCGGACTGGTGGCCGCGTCCACCCCGAGCTTCACCGAGGAGGAATCGCTCGAGGTGGAGCGCGCCGCCTGCCCGACGTGCGGATCATGCTCGGTGATGGGCACGGCGAACTCGATGAACTGCATCACCGAGGCCCTGGGGCTGGCGCTGCCCGGCAATGCCACCGTGCTGGCCACGCACGCCGCGCGCGAGCAGCTGTTCCTCACTGCCGGGCGCCTGGTGGTGGATCTCGCGCGGCGCCACTACTTCGAGGACGACGACAGCGTCCTGCCGCGCAGCATCGCCTGCAAGGCCGCGTTCGAGAACGCCATGCGCATGGACGTCGCCATGGGCGGCTCCACCAATACCATCCTGCACATGCTCGCCGCCGCGCACGAAGGCGGCGTCGACTTCGACCTGGCCGACATCGATCGGCTGGCCAATGGCACGCCCCACCTGGTCAAGCTCTCGCCGAGCACGCCGCTGTGGCACCTGGAGGACGTGCACCGCGCCGGCGGCGTCATGGCTGTTCTCGGCGAACTGGATCGCCTCGGCCTGCTGCACCGGGACGTGAGCATGGTGCACGCGGCCTCCCTGGGCGCCGCGCTCGAGCGCTGGGACATCCGCCGCAATCCGGGCGAGCATGTCCGCCAGTTCTATCTCGCCGCACCGGGCGGCCGGCCCTCGCTGCAGGCGTTCTCCCAGAACGAGCGCTGGGACGGCCTGGACACGGACCGCAGCGACGGCTGCATCCGCGACGGCGCCCACGCCTATGCCCGGGACGGCGGCCTGGCCGTGCTGCACGGCAATCTGTCTCCCGGCGGCTGCGTGGTGAAGACGGCCGGGGTCGAGGCCTCGATGATGCGCTTCCGCGGCAATGCCATCGTGTTCGAGAGCGAGACCAGTGCGGCCAGCGCCATCCTCGGTGGCCAGGTCAGGCCCGGTCACGTGGTGGTGATCCGCTACGAAGGACCCAAGGGCGGCCCCGGCATGCAGGAGATGCTCAAGCCCACCAGCATGCTCAAGGGCCGCGGCCTGGACACGAACTGCGCGCTGATCACCGATGGCCGCTTCTCCGGCGGCTCGGCCGGCCTGTCGGTGGGCCACGTCTCGCCCGAGGCCGCATCCGGCGGCCTGATCGGTCTGGTCGAGGCGGGCGACGCGATCGAGATCGACATTCCTGGCCGCCGCATCCACCTGGACGTGGCCGACGAGGAGATCGCGCGGCGGCGCGCGGCCATGCTCGCGCGCGGCAGCAGGGCATGGCGGCCGACGCTGCGCAAGCGCAAGGTGAGTGCCGCACTCAAGGCCTACGGCATGCTGGCGATGTCCGCCGACAAGGGCGCGGCGCGCGATCTGGGGATGCTGCCCGAGGACGAGTGAACGGCCGCGGGCAGCGATCCGCCATCGCGGCGGTTCACGCCCTCCTGATGCCGGTTAGATCGCGCACCGCGCCCTGGTGCGCCGAGGTCGCCAGCAGCGCATAGGCCTGCAGCGCACGCGACACTTTGCGCGGGCGCGGCGGCGGCGCCCACGCCTGCGCCCCGCGCGCGATTTCCGCTTCGCGCCGCGCATCGAGCTGGGCCTGCGGCACTTCCAGCGTGATGCGGCGAGCCGGGATGTCGATGGCGATGCGGTCCCCGTCGCGCACCAGTGCGATGCAGCCACCGGAGGCGGCCTCCGGTGAGACGTGCCCGATCGACAGGCCTGCGTTGGCGCCCGAATAGCGCCCGTCGGTCACCATCGCGCAGCTGCGATCGAGTCCGCGCGCCTTCAACCGGATGGCGAGCTGCGCCATTTCCTGCATGCCGGGTCCGCCGCGCGGACCCTCGAAGCGCACCACCACCACGTGGCCCGGCTGGACCCTGCCCTCGTTCATCGCCGCCGCCGCCTCGGATTCGCTGTCGAAGCAGATCGCCTCGCCACTGAAGCGCACCATGTCTTCGTGCACGGCGGCGGTCTTCACCACGCAGCCGTCGGGCGCGAGGTTGCCTGTCAGCACCGCCAGCCCGCCTTCGGGTGAATAGGCGTGCGCGCCGTCGCGAATGCAGCCCTGCGCACGATCGAGGTCGAGGGCATCGAAGCGCCGGCTCTGCGAGAACGCCTGCGTAGTCGGCACGCCGCCGGGCGCTGCGCAAAACAGCCGGTGCACGGCCTCGTCGCGGGTACGCCGCACGTCCCAGCGCGCCAGGGCATCTGCCAGCGTGGGGGCGTGCACCGTCGGCAACGAGGTGTCCAGCAGGCCCAGGCGGTCGAGTTCGCCGAGGATGCCCATCACGCCGCCGGCACGGTGCACGTCCTCGATGTGCCACTGGCTCGTTGCAGGCGAGATCTTGCACAGGTGCGGGGTCTCGCGCGAGAGGCGGTCCACGTCATCCAGGCCGAAGCGGATCCCGCCTTCATAGGCGGCGGCCAGGGTGTGCAGGAGGGAGTTGGTGGAACCGCCCATGGCCATGTCCAGGCGCATGGCGTTGATGAACGCCCCGCGCGAGGCGACGTTGCGCGGCAGCACGCTCGTGTCACCCTGCACGTAATGGCGCTGGCACAGTTCCACCGCCACGCGGCCGGCGCGCAGGAACAGGCCGCGACGCTCGGCATGGGTGGCGAGCAGCGTGCCGTTGCCGGGCAGCGCCAGGCCCAGGGCCTCGGTCAGGCAGTTCATGGAATTGGCGGTGAACATGCCCGAGCAGGACCCGCAGGTCGGACAGGCGACGGCTTCCATCGCGGCGATGTCGGCCTTGCTCGAGCGCGGATCGGCCGATGCGATCGCCATCGACACCACGTCCACCTTCTCCACGCCCTGGCCGCGGTCGATGCGCCCGGCCTCCATCGGACCGCCGGACACGAACACGGTCGGGATGTTCAGGCGCATCGTCGCCAGCAGCATGCCGGGCGTGATCTTGTCGCAGTTGGAGATGCACACCAGCGCGTCGGCGCAGTGCGCGTTGACCATATACTCGATGGAATCGGCGATCAGCTCGCGCGAGGGCAGCGAATAGAGCATGCCGTCGTGACCGTTGGCGATGCCGTCGTCCACCGCGATGGTGTGAAATTCGCGCGCCACGCCGCCGGCAGCCTCGATCTCGCGCGCCACCAGCTGCCCCAGATCCCGCAGGTGCACGTGGCCCGGTACGAATTGCGTGTAGCTGTTGGCGATGGCGATGATCGGCTTGGAGAAGTCGTCGTCGGTGAGGCCGGTGGCGCGCCACAGCGCGCGTGCGGCCATGGCGGTCGTGCCCTGGGTGACCAGTGCGGAGCGATACGGAGAGGACATGTCGGCGTGCAATCCCTTGGGTTGGATCGGATCTGGAGCGCAGGCTATGCGCGGACGCGGCTGCGGGGATCGTCCGTTTCGACGAATCGGACGAACGTTTCTGCCGGCCTGCCCTCCAGCAGCGCGCTCAGGATGGGCGGCAATGGCGCATCGATCCCCAGCGCGGCTGCCTGGTCCTGCACGGCAGCCAGATAGGCCACGATGGCGCGCAGCTTCACCGGCCCGTAGCCGCGCACCTGATCGGGCAGGCCGGCGAGCAGCACCGCCGCGTCGTAGTGCTGCGCATCGAGCGCGTCGCTGACCCGCTGCAGCAGCATCCAATAGTGCCCGGCGAGCGCACGCTCGAGGCGGCGCTCGTGGGTGCGGGCGAGCGGATCGAAGGGCGTGCCGCGCAGCCGGCGCGCCCAGCGCAGGACCCGGAGCATCGGCGTGAACCAGGCGCCGATGCGCGGCTTGCGCTGGAAGCCCAGCCGGCGCAGCCAGGTCGGATGCAGGTTGTACCAGATGCGCGCACCCGCGCCGAAGGTGGCCTGCAGCCGGGCCCGTTCACCTTCGTCGAGCAGCAGGCGTGCGACCTCGTACTCGTCCTTCACCGCCAGCAGCCTGTGCAGCGCGCGCGCAGCCGCTTCGCTCAGTTGCGTGCGCGCGCCCACGAGCATGCGCTCGGCGCGGCGCACCGCGCTCACCTGCTGCACGTAGCGGCGTGCCAGCGCCTCGCCCTGGTAGCCGACCAGATCGCTCGCACGCACGCTCGTCAGCTGCCGCAGCCCGGCTGCCTCGGCGTCGATGCCATCGGCAATCCACGCCGCCACCTGCCGCGGCAGCGCCGCTGCGGCCGGCGCCGGCGACGCGGCGGCGCGCGCGCCCTCGCCGGCAGCGGCTTCCACGCGCGCGGGATCGACCACCCAGGCACGGCCCCAGCGGAACGCCTGCACGTTCATGCGCACGGCCACGCCGTTGAGTGCGATCGCCTGCTCGATCGACGCGGCCGCAATGGGCAGCGCCCCGCACTGCCACGCGACGCCCACCAGGAAGAAGTTGCTTGCCATGTGATCGCCGAGCAGCCCCTCGGCGATGCCCTGCGCGTCGAGCCAGCGGTTCGCCTCGCGCCGCGTGACCGCGTCGATGCGCGCACGCAGTTCCGCGAACAGCGGGAAGTGCTTGCTGCGGTCGGCCACCATCTCGCCGGTGGGAACGGCGGTGGTGGAGACGATCGCGACGGTGCGCTCGGGTGCGGCCAGTGCGAGATTGACCGCGCTGGCCGCCACCAGCACGTCGAAGCCCAGATACAGGTCGGCGCCGCCGCTGCCCACGGTGGGCGCGGCATCCGTTCCCGGCGGCATCACCTTCAGGTGCGAGATCACCGGCCCGGCCTTCTGGCTCGAGCCGGTGTGGTCGTAGCCCTGCACCGCCTGGCCGGCGAGGAAGGCGGCGGTACCCAGCACCTGATTGACCGTCACCACGCCGGTGCCGCCCACCCCCATCAGGCAGACCGAGAAGCGCTCGCGCGGCACGATGCAGGCAGGCTCGGGCAGGACCAGGTCGACCGGCAGCGGCAGGTCGCGCGCGAGCCGGTCGCGCCGCTCGACCTGCGCCGCCTCGACGGTGAGGAAGGACGGGCAATCGCCGCGCACGCACGACAGATCCTGGTTGCACGAGGACTGGTGGATGCGCGTCCTGCAGCCGAACTCGGTGGCGACCGGCTGCACGCTCAGGCAGTTGCTCTTCTCGCCGCAGTCGCCACAGCCTTCGCAGACGCGCTCGTTGATGAAGGCCGACACCGGCCGGTATTCCATCCTGGCGCGCCTGCGCAGACGCCGCTTCTGCGTCGCGCACATCTGCTCGTGCAGCAGTACGGTCACGCCGGGTGTGCGCGCGAGCAATTCCTCCGCCTCCAGCAGCCGCTCCCGCGGCCACACCTCGGCACTGGCGACGCGGCCGCCGGTGTAGCGTTCGGGTTCGTCCGTAGTGACGATGATGCGCGCCACGCCCTCCGCTTCGAGCAGCTTGATCATCGCCGGCACGGCCAAGCCGCCCTCGATGTCCTGGCCGCCGGTCATTGCCACGGTGGAGTTGACCAGCAGCTTGTAGGTGATGGTGGTCCCTTCGGCCACGGCGAAACGCAGCGCCAGATGGCCGGAGTGCGCGAAGGTGCCGTCGCCGAGGTTCTGGAAGAAGTGCCCGGTGCCGGTGAACGGAGCCAGCCCCACCCACTGTGCGCCCTCGCCGCCCATCTGCGTGTGGCCGAGCACCCTGCCGTATCCCTTGGTCATCCACAGCGCCATGACGTGGCAGCCGATGCCGGCGCCGACGATCGCGCCCTCGGGCGCCTTCAGGCTGGAGTTGTGTGGACAGCCCGAGCAGAAATACGGCATGCGCGCAGTGGACAGCGGTGCGAGCGGTGATGTCGGCGCGGCCAGAAACGCCGCGCGCGCACGACCGGCGGCGTTGCCCGCGCGCTCGATCAGCGTTCCGAGGCGGGCGATCAGGGCCCGCGCGATCGCGTCAGGCGACAGTTCCCCGTGCACCGGCAGCAGAATCGCGCCCTCCGCGTCGCGCTTGCCCAGCACGCGCGGGCGCACCGGCTCGGCGTACAGCAGATCCTTGATGAACAGTTCCAGGAACGGACGCTTGTCCTCGACCACGAGGATCTCGTCCAGGCCGCGGGCGAAGCGGCGTACGATCTCGGGTTCGAGCGGAAACACCATGCCGATCCTGAGCAGGCGGATGCCATCGTCACGCAGCACGGCATCGGACAGGCCGAGGTCGTCGAGTGCCTGGCGCAGATCGTACCAGGTCTTGCCACTGGCGACGATGCCGATGCGCGCGTGCGGCGGGTCGAGCACGACGCGATTCAGCCCATTCAGCGCCGCGTAGCGGCGTGCGATCTCGAGCTGCGCCTCGAACATGGCGCGTTCGGCCTCGACCAGGGCCCCGGCCACGTCGTTCACGCGCACTGCCGGCCGGAAGGGCCGGCCGTCGAAGATCACCTCGGGGATCCTGGGCTGCACGCGCTCGCGCCCGACCATGGCGATGGCGGCGCTGTCGGCCACGTCGGTGACGAGCTTGAGGCCCACGTACAGCCCGCTCGCGCGCGACAGGGCGAAGCCGTGCTGGCCGTAGTCCAGCATCTCCTGGATGTTGCCGGGCGCGAGCACCGGCATCATGAACTTGTAGAAGGCCGGCGCGGAGTCACTCGGGAAGATGGTCGAGCGCGCCTGCGGGTCGTCGCCCGCCACCACCAGCACGCCGCCGTGCGCGGCGGTGCCGCGAAAGTTGGCGTGATTGAACGCATCACCCGAACGGTCCACCCCGGGCGCCTTGCCGAACCACATGGCGAACACGCCGTCGTAGCGCGGATGCGGCACCGCGTGCAGCAGTTGCGTGCCGAAGGCCGCGGTGGCGGCAAGCTCCTCGTTCAGGCCCTGCTTGTGCACGATGTGGTGGCGCGCGAGCAGTTCGCGCTGCCGTTGCATCTCGCCGTCCACCCCGCCCACCGGCGAACCGGGATAGCCGCACACGAACCCGGCGGTGTTCAGGCCGTTGCGCTGGTCCAGCCGGCGCTGATCGAGCATCAGGCGCAGCAGCGCCTGCATGCCGGTCAGATAGACCGCACCCTCGGTGCGGGTGTAGCGCTGGTTCAGGTCGAAATCGGCGGCGCCGGCACTCGCGGGCCGGGAGGGATCGGCTTGCATGGCATTCACGGGGCTACGGTCGCGACCTCGCGGTCCGAAGGGGCGGTCCGAAGGGAGGGAATCGCCGCCGCGCCCGGCGGCGGCCATCCCGGCTACAGGCGCTCGACGATGGTGACGTTGGCCATGCCGCCGCCCTCGCACATGGTCTGCAGGCCGTAGCGTGCGCCGCGGCGGCGCAGCGCGTGCACCAGCGTAGTCATCAGCTTGGTGCCGGAGCTGCCCAGCGGATGGCCCAGCGCGATGGCGCCGCCGTGCACGTTGAGACGAGTCGGATCTGCCTCCAGCGTCTTCAGCCACGCCATCGGCACCGGCGCGAACGCCTCGTTCACCTCGTACAGGTCGATCTCGCCGATGCGCATGCCGGCCTTCTGCAGCGCACGCTGCGAGACCGCCAGCGGCGTGTCGAGCATCACCACGGGATCGCCGCCCAGCACGCTCATGTGGTGCACCCGTGCCAGCGGTTGCGCGCCCAGCGCCGCGAGCCCGCGCTCGTTGACCACCAGCACCGCGCTGGCGCCGTCACAGATCTGGCTGGCGTTGGCGGCGGTGATGACTCCGCCCTCGCGCAGCAGCTTCACGCTCTGGATGCCCTCCAGCGAGGCGTCGAAGCGGATGCCCTCGTCCACCGTGTGCATCTCGCCGGTGGGTTCGCCCTGCGCGCCACGCACCTCGAGCGGCAGGATCTCGGTCTCGAATGCGCCGGCGTCGACGGCGGCGGCGGCCTTGCGATGGCTCTCGAGCGCGAAGCGGTCGAGCACGTCCTTGCCGAAGCCGTGCTGGCGCGCCAGCATCTCGGCGCCGGTGAACTGACTGAAATCCTGCGGATAGCGGCTGCGCAGGCTGCAGTCCTGGTAGTAGCCCATGCCGGCCTTCTGCGCCAGCGCGGCGGTGCTGAACATCGGCACGCGGCTCATGCTCTCGATACCGGCGGCGATCACCACGTCGTTCACGCCGGACATCACCGCCTGGGCGGCAAAATGCAGCGCCTGCTGCGACGAGCCGCACTGCCGGTCGATGCTGGTGCCCGGCACGGTGATCGGCAGGCGGGAGGCGAGCACGGCGTTGCGCGCGATGTTCATCGCCTGCTCCCCGCCCTGCATGACGCAGCCCATGATGACGTCGTCCACGGCGGCGGGGTCGACGCCGGTGCGCTCGATCAGGCCGTCCAGGATTCGCGCGGCCAGATCGACCGGATGCCACCCGGCGAGGCGGCCGGCGCGGCGGCCGCCGGCGGTGCGGACTGCGTCGACGATGAATGCTTCTGCCATGTTCGTGTTCCTCGTGCAGTTGAGCGGCGCCCCGGGCACCGGCAGTGGATTATCTTCCCCCAGCCGCGGGTCGGCGGGCGTCGTCCGAACCGACGAAAACGCACCGGGGATCGCCTGGTGCACCCGCACCGGGGATGACATGGTGTGTCGGGTACGCGACATCGTCCGTTTCGACGATGCCGGCACCCGCGCACGCGGGCAAAGTGCGGCCATCCTATCGTCTCCCGGAGAGCGCAGCATGAAACTCGGATCCGGCATCGCCGCCGTCGTCACCGGAGGCGCCTCCGGCCTGGGAGCGGCCACCGCGTGCCTGCTCGCGGGCCATGGCGTCAAGGTCGCTGTCCTCGACATGAACGAGGCGCTCGGCAGCGCGCTGGCGCGCGAGATCGGCGGCCGCTTCTGCCCGGTGGACGTCACCTCCGACGAACAGGTCGATGCCGCTCTGGCGGCTGCGCGCGCGGCCCACGGCCAGGAACGCATCCTGGTCAACTGCGCGGGTACCGGCAATGCGTTCAAGACCGCGAGCGTGGACAGGACCACAGGCGCAGCCAGGCACTTTCCGATCGACGCGTTCGACCGCCTGATTCAGATCAACCTGGTGGGCACCTTCCGCTGCATCGCCAAGAGCGCGGCCGGCATGCTCGGCCTGCCGCCGCTGGAGGACGGCGAGCGCGGCGTGATCGTCAACACCGCCTCCGTCGCCGCCCAGGACGGGCAGATCGGACAGGCCGCCTACGCCGCCTCCAAGGCCGCGATCGTCGGCATGACCCTGCCGATCGCGCGCGACCTGATGAACGACGGCATCCGCATCAACACGATCCTTCCGGGCATCTTCGACACGCCGCTGATGCAGGGCCTGCCGGACCACGTCAAGGCCGCGCTGGCGGCGTCGGTGCCCTTCCCCAAGCGGCTCGGCCGGCCGGAGGAATTCGCCGTCGCGGTCGAGGCGCTGATCGCCACGTCCTACTTCAACGGCGAATCATTGCGCCTTGACGGCGCCATCCGCATGCCGCCGCGCTGACCGGCAGGCGCATTCCTGCCGGCGATCGGCCGCGGTGGATCGCCGCGGCCGATCGCGCGAGGCTCAATTGCCGCCGATCAGATCGCCGAACAGTTCCCAGTTCCTGCCGTTGAAGCGCATCATGCGCTGCGCCTGTATGCCGTAGTAGTCGGTCGGGCTGGTCCTGATGCGGATGCCAGGCAGCAGCATGGGCAGGGCGGCGTCCAGATTGGCGGCCTGCTTCATGATGTTCTCGCGGCTCAGGTCGTCGCCGCACTGCCTGAGCGTCTGCACCAGCGCCTGTGCCATGGTGTAGCCGTAGACGTTGAGCTGGTCGGCCGTGCTGCCGTTCGGGTAGTACTTCTTCATGAACGCCAGCCAGTCCTTGTACCCGGGATCGTTCGCCCACTGCGGATCGTTGGGATCCTTCAGGTAATAGGCGCTGACGATACCCCTGGCCTTGTCCAGCCCGGCCGGCTCGAGCACGCCCGACACCGAGGTCGCCGTGGCCGACAGGATGAACAGCGGCTTCCAGTCGATGTCATGGACCTTGCGGATGGTCTGCGAGGCCCACTTCGACACGCCGTGCACGAACAGCGTGTCCGCGCCCGAGGCCTGCAGCGCGATCACCTGGGAATCGGTGTTGGGGTCGGTTGACTCGAAGGTCGCCTCGGCCACGATCATCTTCTTCGCCAGGTCCGGCCCCAGGGCCGCCTTGATCCCGTGCACGTAGTCCTTGCCGGCGTCGTCGTTGCCGGTCAGCAGTGCGAGCTTCGCGTTCGGCTTGTTCTTCCTGATGTATTCGACGTAGATGCGCGCCTCGTCCAGGTAGGACGGCTGCAGCACGATGGTCCACGGATAGTTCTTGTAGTCGCCGAAGGTGGATGCGCCGGCCCCGGTGAACAGCTGCGGCACCTTCCGGCCGTTGAGATACTTGCGCACCGACACGTTCGGCGCGGTGCCGAGAATGTTGAAGATGAAGGCGACCCGGTCACGCTCGATCAGGCGGCGCACCTGCTCGACCGTCTTCGGCGGGCTGTAAGCGTCGTCGAGGGTGATCAGGTTCAGCTGCCGCCCGTTCACGCCCCCCTGCTCGTTGATCATCCTGAAGTAGGCCGCCTCCACCCGCGAGATGGTGCCGTAGGCCGAGGCCGGGCCGCTGAGCGCGAAGGTCTGGCCGAAGGTAATCTGCTTGTCGGTGATGCCCGGCGCGTACTTCTTCTGGGCGAACGCCGGCACCGCGGCCAGCAGGCCCGCCAGTGCCAGTACGGCGAATGTCGTTCTCATCGTCTCCTCACGATCGTGGTGTTGACCTGCCTCATGCGCGCGTACCCGTGCGCCGGGCGATCGCGCGCCGGACCTGCCCCATGGCACCGGCGATGCCGTCGTGCATCAGGAACACGCAGGCCACCATGAACAGGCCGTAGATCGCCCACGACACCGACTTCGACATGTCGTCGGCGATGTTGGGCACGAACTGGATGAACATCGCCCCGAACAGGGGCCCCCACAGCGAGTTGAGTCCGCCGATCACCGCGCCCACCATGAAGATGATCGACAGCAGCGGATAGAAGCTGTCCGGCGCGACGAACTGCACGCAGATCGCGCTCAGCGCGCCGGCCACGCCGGTGAACAACGCGCTGATGGCGAACGCGATGGACTTGTAGCGCGCGATGTCGATCCCCATCGCCGCCGCCGCGGTCGGATGGTTCTTGATCGCCAGCAGCGCGCGCCCGATCCTGCCCTTGAGCAGGTTGTGACCGAGCCGGAACAGCAGCACCGTCACCGCCAGGGTCAGCCAATACAGCCAGGTGTCGTTCCCCATGGGCAGGCCCCAGGGTGCGCTCGGCTTGTCGAACATGATGCCCTGCACCCCGCCTGTGTACTCCTGCAATTGCTTGTGCTTGAGTAGTTGCGGCGTGGCGACCGCCAGGGCGAAGGTGGCGAGGGCGAGATAGTGGCCTTCCAGGCGCAGCGCCGGGCGGCCGAACGCGAACCCCACCCCCAGGCACACCAGCGCGGCCACCGGGATGGTGGCGACGTAGGGCATGCCGTAGCGGGTGACCAGGATCGCCGTAGTGTAGGCGCCCAGCGCGAAGAACGCACCGTGCCCGAGCGAGATCTGGCCGCTGTAGCCGGTGAGGATGGTCAGCCCGAGCAGGACGATAGCGTAGATCAGCGTGGTGGTGAACTGGAACAGGCGGTAGTCGCTGACCAGCCACGGCAGCGCGCAGGCAAGCAGCAGCGCAGCCGTCCACAGCCAGGTCTGCGTGCGCCCTCCGTGCTCGGGGGCAGGCAGCAGGTCGCCGGACGCCTTCGCGGGAGCGTCCATCACACGCGCCGCGCCATGCGCACGCCGAAGATGCCGGCGGGACGGAAGCCGAGTACCGCGACGATGATCACCAGGGCGAAGGTCAGTTTCATGTCGTGGCCGATCAGGTAGGTGCCGAGCAGATTCTCCACCACACCGAGCAGGAAGCCGCCGGCCACGGCACCGCCCGGATTGTCGATGCCGCCCACCAGTGCGGCGGCGAAACCGTACAGCACCACCGCCGCCATCATGTTGGGATCGAGGAACAGCACGTGCGCGACCATCATCCCGGCGATCGCGCCGATGGCCGCGGCCAGTCCCCAGCCCAGCCCGAGCATCAGATCGACCGGCACGCCGCTCAACCGGCTCGACACCGCGTTCTGGGCCGCCGCGCGCATCGCCAGGCCCACCGGTGTGTAGCGGAAAAACAGGAACAGCCCGGCCTGGATCAGCAGGGTGATGGCGATCGATCCTGCCTGGTGCGCGCTGATGAAGCCCCCGAACAGCTTGCCATCGGGAAACGGACTGGGGAAGGGCCGGATGTCGTAGGTCCACAGCCAGCCGGCGACGCTGTTGAAGATGAGCAGCAGGCCGATGAACACCACCACCAGCTTCAGATGGGAGCCGAGGCCGATCGGCCGGATGACCAGGCGCTCGACCGCCATGCCGAGCGCGAACGAGGCTGCCAGCGTGATGGCGAACGCGGGCCAGTAGCCGAACCCGCTCTGGATCAGCGTCCAGGCGATGAAGGTCGAGAACATCGCCATCTCGCCCTGCGCGAAGTTGAGCAGGTGTGTCGAGCGGTGGATCATCACCAGGGCGAGCCCGATGCTGGCGTAGATGCCACCGTTGGCGAGCCCCGCTGCGAACTGGTGGATGAAGGCGTTCACGCGTCAGTATCCGAGATAGGAGCGGCGCACCACCTCGTCCTGCCGGATCCGGGCCGACGGCCCGGACACGACGATGCGGCCGGTCTCGAGCAGATAGGCGTGGTCGGCGAGATCGAGCGCGAGATTGGCGTTCTGCTCGACCAGCAGCATGCTCACGCGCTCATCGCGATTGATCGTGCGCATGATGCGGAAGATGTCGCGCACCACCAGCGGCGCCAGCCCGAACGAGGGCTCGTCGAGCAGCAGCAGCTTGGGCCGGACCATCAGCGCCCGGCTGATTGCCAGCATCTGCTGCTCGCCGCCGGACAGCGTGCCGGCCTGCTGGCGCCGGCGCTCGGAGAGCTTGGGGAAATAGCCGTAGACGAGATCGAAATCGCGCGCCACCCCGGCGCGGTCGCGGCGGGTATAAGCGCCGATGCGAAGGTTCTCCTCGACGGTGAGGTCGACCAGGGTGCCGCGGCCGTCGGGCACGTGGGCGATGCCCATTGCGCAGATGCGCTCGGTCTTGCGTCGCTCGAGCGGCTCGCCGTCGAACACGACCTGCCCGCTCCAGCGCACCATGCCGCTGATGGTGCGCAGCGTGGTGGTCTTGCCGGCTCCGTTGGCGCCCAGGATGGCGGTGATGCCGCCGTGCCGGAGCGAGAAGTCGATGTCGTGCAGCACCTGCGTGCCGCCGTACCAGGCCTGCAGTCCGCGCACCTCGAGCAGCACGCTCATTCCAGCGGAGCCCCCAGGTAGGCGGCGATCACCTCCGGGTCCGCCTGCACCTGCGCTGGTGTGCCCTCGGCGATCTTCCTGCCGAAGTCGAGTGCGACCACCGTGTCGGACAGGTTCATCACCATGCCCATGTGGTGTTCGACCAGCAGCACGGTCACGCCCAGTTCGTCGCGCAGGCGGCGGATCTGCTGCTGCAGCCCGGTCAGTTCCTCGTGGTTGAGGCCCGCGGCCGGCTCGTCGAGCAGGAGCAGCCTGGGCCGGGCCATCAGCGCGCGCGCGAGTTCCACGCGCTTGCGGATGCCGAACGGCAGGTCCGCCACGCGCGCCCCGGTCCTGCCCTCTAGGCCGACGAGGCGCGCGAGCCGCGCGGCCCGCTGCGACAGGTCGCGCTCCTCCTCGCGCACCGCGGCCGTCTCCATCGCGTTGACCAGGAAGCCGCTGCGCGCGGTGCAGTGGCCGCCCAGCATGATGTTCTCGCCCACGGTCAGGGTGTCGAACAGCGCGACGTTCTGGAAGGTGCGGCCGATGCCCGCGCCGGCGATCTCGTGCACGGCCAGATCGAGCAGCCGCCGGCCGCAGAACACGATGTCGCCCTCGCTGGGCTGATACAGCCGGCTCAGGCAGTTGAACAGGGTGGTCTTGCCGGCACCGTTGGGTCCGATGAGGCCGCAGATCTGCCCGGCACGGATGTCGAAGCTGACATCGGACAGCGCGACGATGCCGCCGAAGCGCACACCCAGCCGGCTGATCGACAGCAGCACCGGAGCACTCATGCGCACGAGGCCGGTGATCGCGCAGGCACAGCGGCACGCCGCCGGGGAATCGGCCTGGACCTCGGCGGCTGGCTCATCGCATCCTGATCTTCGACGGTTCTAGAGTGCGCCGGCCACCGGCATGGTGACCGACGATTCCAGTCTAGGAGACTGCCTGAATGGCGCCATCGTCGGAACCGACGATCCGCGGCGGGCTCCGCCACGCAGCTCGGTATACTGCCGCCTCGCCCTGTACGGGCCGCGCGCCATCCCGCGCCCGGATGTGTCCGCCATGCCAGCCGAAGTCCGCGACCGACAGCCCAGCCTCCCGCGCGCAGTGCTCGACGCCAAGTTGACGGCGCCGGTCCGCGCCGCGCGCCAGATCCTGCGCCAGAGCGCGATCGAGGCCATCGTCGCGGCCGCGGAAGCCAGGCTGGTGCTGCTGCGCGCACCGGCGGGCTTCGGCAAGAGCACGCTCATGCTGCAGTATCGCGAGCGCCTCGCCGCCACGGGTGTGGCCAGTGCCTGGCTCAATGTCGATCGCGCCGACAACGACGCCTCTCGCTTCCTCGCCGCGCTGGAGGCAGCGGCAGCCCAGATCACCGACGAGGACGATCCGCCATTCGCGGCCGAGGCCGAGGCGAGCATCGGCGACACCGCGCTGCGGCTGATCGCCCGGCTGAGCGCGCATCCCGGACCCTTCGCCCTGTTCCTCGACGAGTTCGAGGCGATCCAGGAGCCCGGCGTGCTCGGCCTGCTGCGCGAACTGATCGAGCACCTGCCGCCGCGCGGACGTCTGGTGATCGCATCGCGCAGCCTGCCCGACCTGCGCCTGGGGCGGCTGCGCGCGCGCGGCCAGCTGCTCGAGATCGACGTCGCCCGCCTGCGCTTCACGCTGGCGGAGACCGCGCAGTACTTCACCCTGCGCCGGACCACGCCGCTGCCCGCGGACGATCTCGCGCGCCTGCACGACAAGACCGAGGGCTGGGTGGCGGCGCTGTGGCTGGCATCGGTGTCGCTCGAGCGCGCCGCCTCCCCCTCGGAGTTCATCGCGCGCTTCTCCGGCACCGAGCAGGCCATCGCCGACTATCTCGCCGAGGACGTGCTCGAGCGCCAGCGTCCGGAGGTGCGCTTGTTCCTGCTGCGCACCAGCGTGCTCAGGCAGCTCGATCCGGCGCTGTGCGACGCGCTGATGCCGGGCACGGACAGTGCGCGCATCCTGCAGGAACTGGAAGCGGCCGACGTGCTGCTGGTCCCGCTGGGCGGTGCCGACAGGTCGTATCGCTATCACAGCCTGTTCGCACGCTTCCTGCAGGCGCAGCTCGAGCGCGAGGCACCGGCCGAGGTGCGGCAGCTGCACGCGACCGCGGCCGCCTGGTACGGCGCCCGTCAGCGGCCGGTGCCGGCCATCGACCACGCCATCGAAGGAGGCGACCTCGACCTCGCCATCGCGCTGCTCGCCGAGCAGGCGCCCGTATTGCTGGCGCAGGGGCGCATGCGCCTGCTGGCGCGCTGGCTGCGCGCCCTGCCCGCCGCTGCGCTGGCGGCGCATGCGGAGCTGCGCCTGATCCACGTGTGGGCGGTGTGCTTCACGCGCGGACCCATCGAGGCGATGGAGATGCTCGCCGGCAGCGGTCTGGCCGGCTCCACCCTGCCACGGGTCGCGGCGCACGTGCGCGCACTGCAGCCCTGCCTGCTGGCGATGACGGACCGCTACGAGGAGGCGTACGCGACCGGCGGGGAGAATCTGCGCCAGCTGCCCAGCCCGGTGCCGTTCGCCGATGACGTGCTGGCCAATGCCATGGCCACCATCGTGACGGTGCTGGGCGACCACGCCCAGGCGCGCCGCCTGATCGATTCGGCGCGCCGCGGCCAGGGCACGCACGCGAGCGAGTTCAACCTGATGTACTCGGAAGCCGCTGAGGGCATCATCGATCTGCAGGAGGGGCGGCTGCGCCAGGCCAGCGCGCGCTTCCGCCTGGCGGTCACCGCGGTTCCCGGACACGGCTACAGTCACACCAGCGGCAACGCCTGGGCCGGCCTGCCGTACGCGCTGACGCTCTACGAGAGCGACCAGCTCGACCAGTCCGCGCACCTGCTGCAGGTCTATCTGCCGCTCGCACGCGACGTCGGCCTGCCCGACCTGGTGATCCTCGGCTACCGCACGCTGTCGCGCATCGCCTTCTCGCGCGGGGACGTCGATCAGGCGCTGCAACTGCTCACCGAACTCGAGTACGTCGGCCACAGGGGCCAGCTGCCGCGCGTGGTGGCCGGCGCCCGGCTCGAGCGCGTGCGCGTGCAGTTGCTGCAGGGCCACCACCGCGCCGCCCGCGACGAACTCGAACGTGCCGACGACCAGGCGCTGTGGACACGGGTGGCGCGACTGCGCTTCCTCGCCAACGACCTCGACTACCTGGCGCTGGCACGGCTGCGCTGGGAACTGCACGCCGGCGATGCCGCCGCCGCCGCACGGCAGCTGGCCGACGCCGTGCACACCGCGCAGGCCGACGCCCGCCATCGGCGTGCGCTCAAGCTGCAGCTGCTGCAGGCGCTGGCGCTGTACCGCACGCACGACCAGGAGGCCGCTCTCGACCTGCTCGCGCGCGTGCTCCGCGACGCCTGCGCCGAGGGCTTCGTGCGCATGGTGCTGGACGAGGGCGACGTGCTGCGCCAGCCCGTGCACGCGCTGGCCTCGCGCATGCCTGGGATAGCCCGGCATGACCCGGTGTTCGCCGACTACGTCAAGCGCCTGGCGCACGCGGTCGGGCCGCAGCTGCCCGCCACCGCGACGCCGGGTACGGTGCCGCGGGCGCTGCTGATCGAGCCGCTCACGCGCAAGGAGATCCGCGTCCTGCAGCTGCTCGCCGAAGGCTATTCCAACAGCGCGATGGCGGAGAAGCTGTTCGTCTCCGACAGCACCATCCGTACCCATCTGCGCAACATCAATACCAAGCTCGACACCCACAGCCGCACCCAGGCGGTGGCGGTGGCACGGCGCGTGGGCGTGATCTCCTGACCCGCGCTGTTTCCGCCTCTTGGCGCGCTGTACACACGACTTCTCCTCCTCGAATGAGGGGAAGAAAAGCGCGCATGCATCGCCGCACTCGGCACATCACTTCCCCGCCTCTCACGAGGCGGGGCGGCGCGAAGCGCCGGGGCGGTGTCGGGTAGAAGGTGATGCCGCGGCACGCCCGCCGCAATTCGTCGGTTCCGACGATCCGCATCGCCGTGCCGCTGGACCACCATCGCGTCATGCCACCCAGGCCGCGGCACAGCGGCCGGGCAGCGTTCCTGCAATCGCCCGGAGGAGACGCGAGATGGAACCCACGCGGTATGCACCGGCTGTCGCGCGCGGCCTGGATCGGCGCACGTTCCTGGCGACGGCGGTCGCCGGCCTCGCGCTCGGCATGAGCGGACGCCGCGTGCGCGCCGCCGCCCCCGACGTGAAGATCGGCTGGATCCGGCCGATGACCGGCGCCCTGGCGAGCAGCTTCGGCCCGCTGTACATCGCTGCGCAGATCGCGATGGACGAGATCAACGCCGCCGGCGGCATCCTCGGCAGCCGGCTGGTCAAGGTCGAGGTCGACGACCAGGGCTCGCCGGCGCAGGAGCCGATCGCGATGAAGCGCCTGATCGAGGACGGCGTGAAGTACGTGATCGGACCGATCGGCAGCTCGCAGGCGCTCGCCTCGCTCGCCGTGTCCACGCCGCAGAAGATCATCCAGGCCAGCTACGCCACCGCCGACGACATGGGCGACGGCGTGCGCTTCCCCTATCACTACCAGTTCAACTTCACCTCCGCCGCGCAGGCGGTGCGCCACGCCGAGCTGCTCTCGCGCATGGGAATCCGGAAGGCGGGCCTGCTGCTGGAGGATTCCGCTGCCGGTGCTTCGTCGCGGGATGCGATGAACCGCGAGTTGAAGGCGCACGGCATCCAGGTGGTGTCGGAACAGATCTTCCCGATCAAGGTCGCCGACATGACGCCCTACCTGCGCAAGCTGCGCAGCGACGGCGCGCAGGCGATCGACGCGCACGTGTCCAACAACGTCGACGTCACCCAGCTGCTGGTCGGGCTGTCGCGCGTGGCGTGGAAACCGGTGGTGGTCGGCCACACCGGGCTGCTGTTCGCCGGCACGCCCGGCGCCATTCCCGACAGCGCGCGCTACGACGCGGTGTACGCGGCGACCTTCCGCGCACTGACCTACGGCGACAAGGAGCAGCCGCCGGAGCGGGTGAAGGCCTTCTGCCGGAAGATCCTCGCCAACGACGTGCCCGAGACGCTGCTCGGGCCGGCCGCGACCACGCCGTTCTACGACTTCTTCTACGCGCTCGAACACGCGGTGGAGAAGGCGAAGTCGTGGGACACGGCCAAGGTGAAGGCGGCGCTGGATGCCTCCGGCGGCATCGACGGGCTGTTCGGCAGGATGAACTTCACGGCCGCGCGTCATTCCGCCTACGACAGCAGCGTGATCGCCATGGCGGTGACCAACTCGATGCACGAGCCGCTCAGCAAGGAGTATCGCGGATTGTTCCGCCGCCGCGCGCGGGACGCCTGACATGCTGCTGGAGGATCTGCTGGCGCTGCTGGCCACCGGCGTGACCATGGGGGCGATCTACGCCATGGTCGCGGTCAGCTTCAACGTCGCCTACAAGCCGACCAACGTGTTCAACATGGCGCAGGGCGAGCTGGTCATGCTCGGCGCCATGTTCGCCTGGGGCTTGATGACGCAGAGCGCCCTGCCCTGGCTGGTCGGCGCGGCGCTCGCGCTGGCGGCGGTGGCAGCGATCGGCCTGTTCGAGGAGCGTGTCGCGGTGGCTGCGCTGCTGCGCAAGCCCTCGCACCACCACGGCTGGATCATCAGCACGCTGGCGTTCTCGATCATCGTGCTGAACGTGGCCGATCACGTCTACGGCACCGATCCGCAGCCGGTCCCGCCGGTCCCGGGCGCCACGCTCGACACGCTGCAGTGGGGCGCGCTCACCTTCTCGACGCAGCAGGTGGCGGTGGTGCTGATCGCCGTGGCCAGCATCGCGCTGGTCGAGTGGGTGTACCGGCGCACGCTGGTGGGCAAGGCGGTGCGCGCGGTGGCCGAGGACCGCGACGCCGCGCGCCTGAACGGCATCAGCCCGGCACGCCTGACCATGACCTCGTTCGCCATCGCCGCCGCCTACGCCGCGCTCACCGGCGTGGTGGCCGCGCCGCTGCTGCTGGCCAGCACGTCCATCGGCCTCACCCTGCTGGTGAAGGGCTTCATGGCGCTGGCCATCGGCGGGGTGGGCAGCAACTGGGGCGCGCTCGCCGCCGGCATCCTGCTCGGCTGCGTGGAGAGCCTCGGTTCGGTGTCGCTCACGCCCGACTATCGCCAGGTCCTGCTGCTGGCGGTGGTGCTGCTGGTGCTGCTGGTGCGCCCGTTCGGCCTGTTCGGCCGCCCGGGATTGCGCGAGGTGTGAGATGGAACATGCCGCGCCGATGCCACCGCCGCCCGCCGTGCGCGCCCGCCTGCCGGCGCTGACCACGGTGGTATGCGCCGCGCTGATCGCGGCCGGGCTGGCCGCGGCGCTGTCCAGTTCGTACTTCCTGATGCTGATGACCTTCGCCGCGATCTACGTGCTGGCGGCGATGGGACTGAACCTGCTGACCGGCTATGCCGGCATCGTCTCGGTCGCGCACGGCGCGCTGATCTGCGTGGGTAGCTACGCCTGCGCCATCGCCACCGTGCGCCTGGGCTGGAGCTTCTGGCCGGCGGCGGCGCTGTCCGCGGCGGTTGGCATGGGCTTCAGCGCGCTGCTCGGGCTGCCGGCGCTGCGTCTGTCGTCGTGGTACTTCGTGCTGATCACCATCGCCTTCTCGCTGTCGGTCACGGCGATGATCAACGACCTGCGCGCGCTGACCGGCGGCTACGGCGGCATCGTCGGCATCCCGCCGCCGGCGCTGTTCGGCCTGCCGCTCGAGGGCTTCGCGCTGCTGGCGCTGGTGGCCGCGGCCACGGCGCTGCTGTGGTGGGCAATGCGCAACCTGCTGCACTCGCGCGTGGGCTGGGCGCTGCAGTCGATCCGCGAGGGCGACGTGCGCGCGCAGGCCAACGGCGTGTCCACCGCACGGCTGCGGCTGTTCGCCTTCGCCTTCTCCGGCGCCATCGCCGGCCTGGCCGGGGCGTTCTTCGCGTCCGCCAAGACCGTGGTCACGCCCGAGGACTTCAGCTTCGACTTCTCGATCTTCTTCCTGTTCGTGGTGGTGCTGGGCGGGGGTGCGCGGCTGGCCGGCCCGCTGCTGGGCGTGGCGGCGTTCTACGTGCTGCCGGAACTGCTGGGCAGCCTGAAGGAGTACCGCATGATCGCCTACGGCGTGGGCCTGCTGGCGTTCTCGGTCCTGCTGCCCGAGGGCCTGGCCGGTGCGCTCGCCGCCATCGACGAGCGCCGCGCGCAGCGTGCGCGCCTGGCACCGGCGGCGGACGGCGCCGCTGCCGTGCAGGCGCAGCCGGCTCCGGCGGTTGCGGGGATGGCGGTCGACGTGCGCGAGCTGGTGAAGGATTTCGGCGGCGTGCGTGCGCTCGACGGCGTCAGTGTGAACGTGCGGCCCGGGCACATCCACGCGATCGTAGGCCCGAACGGATCGGGCAAGACCACGCTGCTCAACCTGATCTCCGGCTTCTACCGGCCGACCTCGGGCGCGGTCGACCTGGGCGGCGTTCCCGCGCACACGCATGGACCGACCGACATCGCACGCCTGGGCGTGCAGCGCACGTTCCAGACGCCGCGGCTGATGGGCGAGCTGAGCGTGCTCGACAACGTGCGCTTCGGCGGCTACGTGCGCGAGCGCGCCAGCGGCCTGGAGCTCGCCTTGCGCCTGCCGCGCGCGCTGCACGAGTCGCGCGCCTTCGACGCCGAGGCGATGCGGCTGCTCGCCACCGTCGGCCTGGCGGCGCGCGCGCACGAACGCGCGGCCCTGCTTCCGCACGGCCAGCAGCGGCTGGTGGAGATCGCCCGCGCGCTGCTGGGCCGGCCGCGCCTGCTGCTGCTCGACGAGCCCGCCGCCGGCCTGTCCCTGGGCGAACTCGACGAGCTGGGCGCGCTGATGCGCGCGATCCGCGGCACCGGCATCACGCTGGTGATGGTCGAGCACCACATCGAGCTGGTCGCCGACATCGCCGACACCGTCACCGTGCTCGACCGCGGCCGCGTCCTGGCCGAGGGCACGCCGCAGCAGGTATTCGCCGATCCCGCGGTGATCGCGGCCTACACCGGCGGCAGCGCATGACCCGGCCGCAACCATTGCTGGAGGTGGACGGTCTGTCGGTCGGCTACGGCATCGTGCCGGTGATCGAGGAGATCACGCTGCAGGTCGGACGCGGCGAGGCCGTCGCCCTGCTCGGTGCCAACGGCGCGGGCAAGTCGACGCTGCTCAAGGCGGTGTCGGGGCTGCTGGTGCCCGGCGCCGGCAGCATCCGCTTCGACGGCCGCGACCTGTCACGCCTGCGTGCCGAGGCCCTGGTCACGCTGGGCCTGTCGCACGTGGCGGAGGGCCGGCGCATCTTCCGGCGCGAGACCGTGCTCGACAACCTGCTGCTGGGCCTGTACCGCCTGCGCCTCGCACGCGCCGAGACCGCGGCGCGGGTGGAGGAAGCGCTGGCGATGTTCCCGGCGCTGCGCCAGAAGGCCGACCAGCTCGCCGGCTCGCTCAGCGGCGGCCAGCAGCAGATGCTGGCGATCGCGCAGGCGCTGGTGCGCAAGCCGCGCCTGCTCATGCTCGACGAGCCGTCGCTGGGGCTGGCGCCGAACCTGGTCGAGGAGGTGTTCCGCACGCTTGCCGCAGTGCGCGCGCAGGGCGTGTCCATCCTGCTGGTGGAGCAGGTGGTCGAGCGCGCACTGGAGTTCGCCGACCACGCCTACCTGCTGCAGAGCGGGCGCCTGAGCGGAGACGGCCCGGCGGCGACGCTGCGCGGCAGCGAGCAGGTGCGCCGCGCCTACCTGGGCGCGGCCGCCGCGCATGCCCCTTCATGACGGCGCCCGCACGGGGGCACGGTGCATCCGGCCCGCACGACACGAGACATGCAGACGCCCGCACGCGGGCCCCAGACGGAGACCGACGATGAAGATCCGCGAAGTCAAGCTCACCTCCTTCCGCCCGCCGCTGCCGGCCGGCACCGACGTGCCGACGCTCTACGGCGGCCAGTCGATCGGCGCCTACGTCAGCGACTTCTTGGCGGTGCAGCTGATCACCGACGAGGGCATCACCGGCGAGGTGGTCAGCGCCTACGGCGGCCTGAGCCTCGCCCACTCCATCGCGGACCGCCTGCGGCCGCTGCTGATCGGCAGGGATCCGGCCTATCGCGAAGCCATCTGGCAGGACATGTGGCGGCGCGACCGCCTGCTCTACACCACCCAGTTCGCCATCGGCACGGTGGACGTCGCGCTGTGGGACCTGTACGCCAAGAGCCTGAACGCGCCGCTGTACCAGCTGCTGGGCGGCGTGCGCGACAAGGTACCGGTGTACGCCAGCTCGATGGAGCACCCGAGCATCGAGCTGTTCGTCGAGGAGGCGCTGAAGTACAAGGCGATGGGCTACCAGGCCTACAAGATGCACGTGTGGGGCGATGCCCGGCGCGACATCGAGCTGTGCACCGCCGTGCGCAAGGCAGTGGGCGACGGCTGGCCGCTGATGATCGACGTGGCCGGCAACTACAACCAGCAGCAGGCGCTGATGGTCGGCAAGGTGCTGGAGGAGCTGGACTACCACTGGTACGAGGAGCCGCTGCGCGACTTCGACCTGCACGGCTACCGCTACCTGGCGGACAAGCTGGACGTGCCGATCTGCGGCGTCGAGGTGGTCGGCGGCTCGATGTACACCACCCCGGAGTACATCGCCACGCGCGCGGTGGACATCGTGCGCGCGGACGTGTCCTTCAAGGGCGGCATCGGTCCGCTGAAGAAGATCGCCGGCCTGTGCGAGGCCTTCGGCATGAACCTGGAGGTGCACACCAACGCCAACACCATCATCGACGCGGCCAACCTGCACGTGATCGCCTCGATCGCCAACAGCGAGTACTTCGAGCAGCTGGTGCCCGAGGCCCTGTTCACGCTGGCGGGGGTGGAGAAGATCCGCATCGACGGCGAGGGCTTCGCCCACGTCCCGCCGGGGCCCGGCATCGGCGCACGCATCGACTGGGAGCTGGTGGAGCGCTACAAGGTGTGCGAGATCTAGGGGAGAACCACGGATGAAGATCACTAGCGTCAAGGCCAACCTTCTGCAGCCCAACCCGCACCCCTTCCGCTGGAAGGAGGAGTGGCCGGCGATGACGATCCAGCACGTGCTGCTGCGCATCGGCAGCGACGAAGGTCACGAGGGCCAGTGCATCACCTGGCTGCTCAATCCAGGCGAGGTGGAGCATGCGCTGCCCGGCCTCAGGTCGGCGCTCGTCGGCCGCGACCCGCACGAGGTGGAGGCCATCAGCTACCAGCTCACCGACTCGCTGCGCAGCCCCACGCCGATGGCGAGCACGGTGGACATCTGCCTGTGGGACCTGCTGGGCAAGCACCACGGCGAGCCGATCTACCGCTTGTTGGGCGCCGCCCGCAACCGCATGAAGGCCTACGCCAGCACCGTGATGTACGAGACGGTACCCGAGTACGTGCAGTGCGCGGCCGAGTGCTACGAGCAGGGTTTCCGCGCCTTCAAGCTGCATGCGTTCGGCGTGCCCGACAAGGACATCGAGGTGTGCCGCGCCGTGCACGAAGCCTTCGGCGGCAGGATGGACCTGATGCTCGATCCGGTGAACGCCTATGACCGGCTGGGCGCGTTCAAGGTGGGCAAGGTGCTGGAGGATCTCGGGTTCTACTGGTACGAGGCACCGCTGCCCGACAGCGACCTGGTCGGCCTGGCGGATCTCTCGCGCAGCTTCCGCATTCCCATCACGGCCACCGAGAGCGTGAAGGACGGCCTGCGCGAGTATCCGAAGTACCTCGCCGGTGGCGTGGTAGACAGCGTGCGCTCGGTGGGCGACTGGATCGGCGGCATCACCGCGATGAGGAAGTCGGCCGCGCTGTGCGAGGCCTTCAACGCCAAGTACGAACCGCACAGCTACGGCACCACCCACGTGCAGGCCGCGCACTTCCACGTGATGCTGGCGATCCACAACTGCGATTTCCTGGAGATCCCGGTGCCGCAGGGGATCCTCGATGTCGGCATGCGCGACGTGATCCGCTGCGGTGCCGACGGCTACGTCGATGCGCCGACCAGGCCCGGCCTGGGCTATGACGTGGACTGGGCCATGATCGACAAGCTGACGCAGCGGGAACTGTGAGCAGACGCTCGGTCATGCACCGGCATCCGTACAATGGGTGGACGAATCGCGACCGGCCGAGGAAACGCCTATGCTGCTGACCACCGTACGGGACAGTGTCCTGATCATCACCATGGACCGGGTTGCCAAGCGCAACGCGGTGGACAAGGCGCTGGCGGCGGCCATCGACGCCGCCCTCGCGCGCCTGGACGACGATCCGGACCTGCGCGTGGGGGTGCTGACCGGCGGGACGACGGTCTTTTCCGCCGGCACCGATCTGCACGAGCCGACCAGTCCGGCGACACCCGACGGCGGCGAGTACGGCGTGATCCGCCGCGCGCGTCGCAAGCCGCTGATCGCCGCGGTCGAGGGCTTCGCGCTCGGCGGCGGCTTCGAGATCGTGCTCGCCTGCGACCTGGTGGTGGCCGGGCGCAGCGCGCGTTTCGGGCTGCCGGAGGTCGCGCGCGGCGTGATCGCCAGCTGCGGCGCGCTGTTCCGCGCGCACGAACGCCTGTCGCCGACGGTGGCGATGGAGCTGCTGCTGACCGGCGATTCCATCGACGCGGCGCGCGCGCATGCGCTGGGGCTGGTCAACAGCGTGGTCGAGGACGGCAGCGCGGTGGACACGGCCGTGGCGCTGGGTCTGCGCATCGCCCGCCACAGCCCCGCCGCCATCGCTGCCACGTTGCGCGGCGCGCGCGAGGCGCGCGATGCGCTGGAGGATTCAGGCTGGTCTGCGACCGGGCGCGCTGCGGCCGAGGCCGCGGCCTCGCCCGATCGCGCGGAGGGCATCGCGGCCTTTTTCGAGAGGCGTGCGCCGCGGTGGAAGGGGCTGGGACGGAGCTGACACGGAGAAGGACAGTGCTGCTCCTCTACGACGCCTTAGGCATCCCCGTGCAAGCAATTCTCACCGACAACGGCCGGGAGTTCTGCGGAAAACCAGAGAGCCATCCCTGCGAGCTTCTGCTCGCCATCGAAGGCATCGATCATCGCAAATACCAAGGTGCGCAGCCCACGTACCAATGGGTTCGTCGAGCGGATGAATCGCACGCTGCTCGACGAGTGCTTCCGCGTAAAGGGACGCGAGAACTTCTATCTGACGATCGCTGAGATACAGCGCGATCTGGATGAGTTCATGGCCTACTACAATCTGGATCGCAGCCACCAAGGCTACCGGCTGAACGCACGGACTCCAGCGCAAGCATTGCGCGAGGCGCTCGGAGTGGAGCACCTTCCCGAGCTGCGATTCCAGTTGCGGGCAGAAGCGCTCGAAGACGCAACAATGACCGTCACCGAGGAGACAGATATCGGCCAGCAAACCTCTTAGACTAAGAAGCGCCCAGAGTCCCGGGTGTCGGCGAAATACTTAAGGTCGAAGGTCTTCCACGGCAGATGATCCATCAACTGCGCGAACACCAATCGGCCGACGTGCATACGCGTGCCCTGCGCCCGGGAAAGCGATAGGTTCGCGCACTTTCGCGTTCAAATCGGAGACACGTCGAAAACGAGTCATTGCCTAAATCAATCAGCCCCTTGCAATCTCCGACTCACCGGTTAACCGGACAGTAGTGATGCAGCGAGGCATCCCACGCGTAGTTCTCCCGCACGCAATTTGCAACTGCCTGCGAGGATTCGAGGTTGTCGCACATGTCTGTCGAGTGCGAGAACTGGGTTGCAGCAGGATAGCTGTCTGCCGATGCAGGTGCGACACACAGGAGACCAGCAACTACTACTACCGTACAGAGCCATCTCAGCAACATGAACGCACTTCCCGTGACGTACTGTACTGGTAACTTGCCCCTCAATCGGAAGATACCGCATTAGAGGCATCAGGTCGGAGGCCAGAAAGATTATTCATCGCGCTAGACGAGCGCTGCGCCCTACCGCGCTCGACCACCGCCTGGCGGCGCTGCTCGATCTGCGCATGGTCCACGCTCGTCGCCCAGGCGCGCGAACGCGTTTTCTCCAGCGCCAGCGCATCGCCCAGGTTGCGCTCGTAGCCCTCGTCCATCAGGCGCTTGAGCGCAGCCAGCATCTCCGGCACCGCCGCCAGCATGTCGGCGGCCAGTGCCAGGCAGTGCGGCATGAGCTCCTCCGGCGCGACCACGCGATTGACCAGGCCCCAGGCCTGCGCACGCTCTGCCGGAAGCTGGTTGCCGGCAAAGGACAACTCCTTCGCGCGCATCGGACCGATCAGGCGCGGCAGGCGCTGCGACATCCCCCAGCCCGGCAGCACGCCCACGCGCGCATGGGTGTCGGCGAACACCGCACGGGTCGAGGCGACCAGCAGGTCGCAGGCGAGCGCCAGCTCGAAGCCGCCGGTGATGGCCGGGCCGTTGACCGCACCGATCACCGGCCAGGGAAACGCGCGCAGCGCCGCGACCGGATCGTTGCTCGGCAGCGGCACGACGGTCGCGGTCGGATCGCCGGCGGCGCCGAGTTCCTTCATGTCCACGCCGGCGCAGAACGCGTCGCCCGCGCCGGTCAGCACCACCACGCGCACGTCGCCGGCCGCCTCGATGGCGCGCAGCGCATCCACCAGCTCGCGCCGCAACGCCACCGACAGCGCGTTCTTCACCCGCGGCCGGTTCATCGTGAGCACCGCGCAGCCGGGCATCGGCCGCTCGACCAGGACCAGGGACTCGCCGTTCATTCAGGACTCCTCAAGTCAGAAGCATCAAACGCGAACAGCGCACAGCGCTAAACGCAAAGAGCGCAAAGGACGCAAAGGAAAACAACTCGCGCATGGATCATCGATCTCTAAGCATCCATGCTTTCGCTTTTCTTTGCGCTCTTTGCGTCCTTTGCGTTTAGAGTCAGTATTGCGCCTTTGCGTTAAGCGGTATTGGTACTGCACTCAGCCGCCGCGCTGCTGGCGGTCGCTGGCGTCGCGCCGCTGGATCGCCTGGGCGGCACGGCTCCAGTCCTCGTCGGTCCAGGACGCGAGGTGCGCGAAGTTGCCGCCGGTGGCCTGGTGCTCGGCGCCGTCGATGGCGATGGTCTGGCCGTTCAGGTACTCCGCCGCCGGCGACATCAGGAACACCGCGAGGTTGGCCAGCTCGGGCATGCGCCCGGGGCGCTGCATCGGGTTCTGCGCGGCGAAGTCGAAGCTCCTGCCGGTCGGGTTCAGGCGCGCGCTCATGCCCTCGGTGGGAAATACGCCGGGGGCGATGGCGTTCAGGCGGATCCCGTGACGTCCCCACTCCACCGCCAGCGACTGCGTCATCGCGTGCAGGCCGGCCTTCGACATCGCCGAGGGCACCACGAAGGGTGAGCCGTTCCACACCCAGGTGGTGACGATGGACAGCACGGATGCCTTGCGGCCTTCCGCGATCCAGCGCTTGCCGCATTCGAGGGTGACCAGGAAGGAACCGCGGAACACGATGTTGGCGATGGCGTCGAAGCCTCGCACCGACAGATCCTTCGTGCGCGCGATGAAGTTGCCGGCGGCATTGTTGACCAGACCGGTGAGCGGGCCGCCGTCGGCCCAGATGCGCTCGACCATCGCGGCGATCGCCTCGGGCTGGCGGATGTCGCAGGCGATCGGCACTACGCTGCCGCCGTGCGCTGCCATCAGCTCCTCCGCGGTCTGGTCCAGCACGCCGGCGCGCCGTCCGCAGACGATCACCTGCGCGCCGAGCAGCAGGAAGGCCTCCGCCATCACCCTGCCCAGCCCGGTGCCGCCCCCGGTCACCAGGATGCGCTGGCCCGCCAGCAGGCCGGGACGATAGACCAGGTCGTCTGCGTTCATCGCTGCATGCCTCTCACTGTCCGCCGTAGCGCGGTTCGCGTTTGTCCAGGAAGGCGGCGATGCCCTCGGCGAAATCGTCACCCTGCGTGCACAGCACCTGGTTGCGGTCCTCCAGCGCGATCACCGTCTCCATCGAGCCTGCGTCGATCGCCAGCCCGAGCGCCTCCTTGGTCAGGCGCAGTGCCAGCGGCGTGGCACGCAGCATGTCGGCGCACAAGGCGCGCGCCTCGCGCTCTAGTTCCTCGACGCTGCCGACGCGGCTCACCAGTCCCAGTGCATGCGCGCGCGCCGCGTCGATGAAGCGGCCGGTGAGCAGGTATTCCGCCGCCACCGAGGCGCCGACCATGCGTGGCAGGAAGTAACTCACGCCCACGTCGCAGCCGCTCAGCCCCAGGCGGATGAAGGAGGCGTTCATGCGCGCATCGGGCGTGGCCAGGCGGATGTCGGAGGCCAGCGCCAGGGCGAAGCCGCCGCCGCTGGCCGCCCCCTGCACGATGCTGACGATCGGCTGCGGGCAGCGGCGCATCGCCAGCATGATGTCGCGGACGTTCTTCTGCACCGCGAGCATGGCCTCGACGCCCTGGCGTGCGCCGCCGCTGGCCTGCATGTCCTTCAGGTCCAGCCCGGCGCAGAACGCCCGGCCGGCGCCGCGCAGCACCACCACGCGCGCCGGCGAGTGCGCATCCAGCGAAACGAAGAACTCGTTCAACGCGCGGATCAGGGCGGGATCCAGGGCATTGAGCCGTTCGGGACGGTTGAGCGTGACCCAGGCCACGCCGCCGTCCACGGCGACATCGAGCGGCGTTCCGGCTATCGTGCTCACAGCCCGCGCGCGATCACTTCCTTCATGATCTCGCTGGTCCCGCCGTAGATGCGCTGCACGCGCGCATCGGCATACATGCGCGCCACCAGGTACTCGTTCATGTAGCCGTAGCCGCCGTGAAGTTGCACGCACTCGTCGATCACCCCGCACTGCTGCTCGGCCGCCCACAGCTTGACCATCGACGCGGTGACCGTGTCCAGGGTGCCGGCCACCAGTTCGCTCACGCAGCGGTCGACGAAGGTGCGCGCGACCTTGATGGTGGTGGCGATCTCGGCCAGCTTGAAGCGGGTGTTCTGGAACTCCGCGAGGTGCTGGCCGAAGGCCTTGCGCTGGCGCACGTAGTCCAGGGTGGCCGCGTAGGCCCCTTCCATCGCCGCGACCGCGAGCACGCCGACGATGGTGCGCTCGTACGGCAGGTCGGACATGAGCTGGAAGAAGCCCTGCCCCTCGTGTCCGCCCAGCAGGTTCCCGGCCGGCACCTCGACGTCGTCGAAGAACAGCTCCGAGGTGTCCTGCGCCTTCAGGCCGATCTTGTCGAGCACGCGCCCCACGCGGAAGCCCCTTGCATCCTTCGTCTCCACGATCAGGATGGAGGTGCCGCGCGCTCCCTGCGCCGGATCGGTCTTGGCCACCACCAGGATCAGCTCGGCCAGGTAGCCGTTGGTGATGAAGGTCTTCGAGCCGTTGATCAGGTAGCGCTCGCCGCGGCGCTGCGCGCACGTGCGGATGCCCTGCAGATCCGAGCCGGTGCCGGGCTCGGTCATGGCGATCGCGCCCACCAGCTCGCCGCGCGCCATGCGCGGCAGGTAATGCTCGCGCTGCGCGTCGGTGCCGTGGTTGAGGAAGTAGTGCGCCACGATGCTGTGCACCGACGGACTCATGCCGGTGAGCGCCCGCCGCGCCATCGCCTCGTAGAACACCGCCTCGTGGCGGAAATCCCCGCCTGCACCGCCGTAGCGCTCCGGGATGTCGGAGCACAGGATGCCGAGCTGGCCGGCGCGCCGCCACAGCTCGTGGCCGACGTGCCCGCGCCGGCGCGCGGCTTCGTCGTCGGGAAGCATCTCGGTCTCGACGAAGCGCTCGACGGTATCGCGATACAGCTCGAGATCGGCATCGAGCCAGGCGGGGCGCAAATCGATCGGCATGGGAAATCCTCGCCTCAGGCGGCGGAGCAGGAGGGCCGACCGCCCGCGTCGACCCCCCAGGCGCGCAGCACCGCCGCCGCGTCGCTCTCGGGCGGCGAAGCCGGCTGCGGAGCCGCTGCCGGGGTGCGGCTGAAGCGCGGCGCCGGTGCCGGCTGCACCACGCCGTCCACCGACACGAAGGTTTCGCGTGCGGCATTGTGCGCGTGCCGCGGTGCCTCCTCCCAGTCGAGCACCGGCGCGAAGCAGGCATCGGTCCCCTCCAGGATCGCACACCATTCATCGCGCGTGCGCGTCTCGAACACGTCGGCCAGGCGGTGCCGGAGCATCGGCCAGGCACGCGCATCCATCTGGCGGTCGAACAGGGGATCGTCGATGCCGCACTGCTCGCGCAGGATGGCGTAGAACTTCGCCTCGATGGCGCCGATGGCGATGTGCCTGCCGTCGGCGCAGGCGTAGGTATCGTAGAAGTGCGCCCCCCCGTCGAGCAGATTCTCGCCGCGTGCGCTGCTCCACTGCCCGGCCGCGTGCATGCCGTAGAACATCGCCGAGAGCAGCGCGGCGCCGTCGGTCATGGCCGCGTCGATCACCTGGCCGCGGCCGGAACTGCGGCTCTCGTGCAGCGCGCACATGACCCCGAACGCGAGCAGCATGCCGCCGCCCCCGAAGTCGCCGATGTAGTTGAGCGGCACCACCGGTGCCTCTCCGGAGCGGCCGATGGCGTGCAGCGCGCCGCTCAGCGCGATGTAGTTGATGTCGTGGCCGGCTGCCTGCGCCAGCGGACCGCTCTGTCCCCAGCCGGTCATGCGGCCGTACACCAGGCGCGGGTTGCGTTCCAGGCAGGCCGCGGGACCGAGTCCCAGGCGCTCCATCACGCCGGGCCGATAGCCCTCGAGCAGCACGTCGGCGCGCTCGGCCAGCTGCAGGACGGTCCGGATCGATGCGGACTGTTGCAGGTCCAGCTCCACGGTGCGACGGCCACGCGCCATCACGTCGAACTTCGGCGCAGTGAAGGCGGGATGGCCGGGGCGCTGGATGCGCAGCACGTCGGCCCCCAGATCGGCGAGCAGCATGGCAGCGAACGGTCCGGGGCCGATCCCCGCCATCTCCATCACCTTCAATCCCTCGAGCGGCCCTGCCATGCCTGTCTCCTGCTCCGTCTCCGGGACGGCCTCCCGGACGATCCGATGCTGTCACAGCGCCCGACGATGTCCAATCGTCCGAACCGACGAATTCCGACCCCGTGGTGCGCGGCACACCCGTGCAGTTCGTCGCTTCCGACGATGGCATCGGCGCGGGGCCCCGGCAGCATGTGCGAGGCTGGAGCGCTGCTGCCCGCCCGAACATACAATCGACCCGTCTGCCTGCCACGCCCGTCTCATGAACCTGCGCGACGTCTCTCTCGACGACAAGTATGCCAACCCCGGCAAGCCCTGCCTCATCAGTGGACCACAGGCGCTGGTGCGCCTGCTCATCACCCAGCGCCGGCGCGATGCCGCGGCCGGACTGAACACCGCCGGCTTCGTCAGCGGCTACCGCGGCTCGCCCCTGGGCTACGTCGACCAGACGCTGTGGGAGGCACAGAAGTGGCTGAAGGACAACCACATCGTCTTCCAGCCCGGCATCAACGAGGATTTGGCGGCCACGGCGATCTGGGGCACGCAGCAGCTGGCGCTGGCCAAGGACGCCACGGTCGACGGCGTGTTCGCCATCTGGTACGGCAAGGGCCCGGGCGTGGACCGCTCCGGCGATCCGCTCAAGCACGGCAACGTCACCGGCTCGCATCCCCGGGGCGGCGTGCTGGTCCTGCTGGGCGACGATCACGCCGGCAAGTCCTCGACCACCGCGCATCACAGCGAGCAGGCGATGGTCGCGCACCAGATGCCGGTGGTCTATCCGGCCAGCGTCGGCGAAATCGTGCGCTTCGGGCTGCTCGGCTGGGGCCTGTCGCGCTACGCCGGCTGCTGGACCGCGCTCAAGTGCGTGAACGAGTCGATCGAGCAGACCGCCACCGTGGCGGGCGAGGAGGATTTCCCGATCGTCACCCCGCCCTGCGGCGAGCTGCCGCCCGAAGGGGTGCACTACCGCGGCGTGTACGCGCCGGCGCGTGACGAGATCATCCACAAGCGCTGGCGCATCCCGCTCATGCTCCGGTTCTGGCGCGCCAATCGCGGCGACCGGCCGGAGTTCGGCATCGCGCAGCCGAAGCTCGGCCTGGTCACCGCCGGCAAGGCCTACGGCGACACCATGCATGCGCTGCGCCACCTCGGCATCGACGCGGCGCGCGCGGCGCAGCTCGGCCTTGACGTGTACAAGGTCGGCATGATCTGGCCGCTCGAACCGGAAGGACTGCGTGAATTCGCGGGCGGCTGCACCGAGCTGTTCTTCGTGGAGGAGAAGTCGGCCTTCATGGAGCCGCAGGCCACCGCCCTGTTCTACAATCAGGCGCAGCGTCCGCGCATCCTCGGCAAGAGCGACGAGGAGGGCAGCACGCTCCTGCCCTCGGACGTGCCGCTCGATGCCGTCACCGTCGCCCTGGCCATCGCCGCGCGCCTGCAGCGCAACGGCATGGCCGACGCCGACATCGCCCGGCGTGCCGCCGCGCTGGAGTCCATGCGCTGCACGCTCGCGCCGGTGGGCGACGCCTCGCCCAGGCGCATCCCGTTCTTCTGCTCGGGCTGCCCGCACAACACGTCCACCAACCTGCCCGAGGGCAGCCTCGCCATCGCCGGCATCGGCTGCCACGGCATGGCGATGTGGGCCAAGGGCCCGACCACGCTGCTGGGCACGCAGATGGGCGGCGAGGGCGCGACCTGGGCGGCGCTGCAGCACTTCACCAGCCGCCGCCACATGTTCCAGAACATCGGCGACGGCACCTACTACCACTCCGGCCTGCTCGCGATCCGCCAGGCCATCGCGGCGAAGGCCAACATCACCTACAAGATCCTGTTCAACGATGCCATCGCCATGACCGGCGGGCAACCGGTGGAAGGGCCGCTCAGTCCGGCACTGATCGCCGCGCAGGTGCTGGCCGAGGGAGCGCGGCGCGTGGTGGTGGTGGCCGAGGATCCCGCCACCCTCGATGCGGCGGACTTTCCGAAGGACGTACCGATCCGCCATCGCAACGAACTGGACGCGGTGCAGCGCGAACTGCGCGAGGTCGAAGGCTGCAGCGCGCTCGTCTACGTGCAGACCTGCGCCGCGGAGAAGCGGCGCCGGCGCAAGCGCAAGCTGCTGGCCGATCCGGACGTGCGCATGGTGATCAACCCCGAGGTGTGCGAAGGCTGCGGCGACTGCTCGGTACAGTCGGGCTGCGTGTCGATCGAGCCGCTGGAGACGCCGCTGGGCCGCAAGCGGCGCATCAACCAGTCGAGCTGCAACAAGGACTACAGCTGCGCGAAGGGCTTCTGCCCGTCCTTCGTGTCGGTATCCGGGGTGCAGATGCGCAAGGGCCGGCGTGCGAGCGTGGACGAGCGCCTGTTTGCCAGCCTGCCGGCGCCCTCGCCGCAGCAGCCGCAGCCTGCCGGCACCGGCATCATGCTGGCCGGCATCGGCGGAACCGGCGTGGTGACGGTGGGCGCCGTGCTCGCCATGGCGGCGCACCTGCAGGGCATGGAAGCTTCGGTCTACGACATGACCGGCATGTCGCAGAAGAACGGCGCGGTGCTCAGTCATCTGCGCATCGCGCCGGCAGGCACCCGCATCGCCACGCAGACGGTGGGGCTGGGGGAAGCGCAGCTCGTGGTCGCCTTCGACATGGTCGCGGCCATCTCGGACGAATCGTTCCGCAGCATGTCGGGCGACACGCACTTCCTGGGCAATGCGCGCGTGCAGGTCACGCCCTCGTTCAGCCTGAATCCGGACGAGAGGATCGACACCGGCCTCATCCGCCACAAGGTCGAGGCGCGCGTGGGGATCCACAACCTGGCGCAGATCGACGCGACCGGCATCGCCCTGGCGCTGTGCGGAGACGCCATCGCCACCAACTTCTTCATGATCGGCGCGGCCCTGCAGAAGGATTGGCTGCCGCTGTCGCTGGAGGCGCTCGAACGCGCCGTTCAGCTCAACGGCGTGCAGGTCGAGTTCAATCTCAACGCGATCCGGCTCGGCCGCCTGTGGGCGCACGATCCCGCAGCCGTCGCGGCGCTGCTGCGCGACAACGGCTACGTGCCCGAAGCCGTGCCGGCGCTCTCCCTGGATGAACTGATCACCGAGCGCGCGCACCGCCTCACCGGCTACCAGGACGCCGCGTACGCGCAGCGCTACCTCGCCACGCTGGGCAGGCTGCGCGAGGCGGAGGCGCGCGCCATGCCCGGCAGGACCGAACTGACGCACACGGCGGCGCAGGTCCTGTACCGGCTCATGGCCTACAAGGACGAATACGAGGTCGCGCGCCTGCACAGCGATCCTGCATTCATGGCATCGATCGCCAGCCAGTTCGAGGGTACGCCCTCGCTGCGCTTCCATCTCGCGCCGCCCTTATTGGCAGCGCGCGATCCGCGCACCGGTCATCTCATCAAGCGCGAGTACGGGCCGTGGGTACTGTCGGCCTTCAGGTGGCTCGCGCGGCTGAAGGGCCTGCGCGGCAGCGCGCTGGACGTGTTCGGCTACACGCGCGAACGGCGCGCGGAGCGTGCGCGCATCGGCCGCTACGAGGCGCTGCTCGGCCACATCGCCGCACGGCTGGCACCGGACAATCACGGCAGCGCCGTGGAACTGGCCGCGGCCGCAGGCAAGATCCGCGGCTTCGGGCACGTGAAGGACAAGTCAGTCGCCGCAGCCGAGGAAGAGGAGCGGCATCTGCTCGCCCGATTCGATTCGCCATCACAGATGGCCGCCTGATACACCGCGCAGCGCCCGCCCGCACCGGCGCGGCGCGCAAGCCTGGAACAGCGCTTGCAACGAGCCTGTACTCGTGCACGAAACCCGCGAAAACCGCGGGTTTTCTCTTTGTTCCGACGACTCGATGATGTCCTCCGGCGACAATTCCAACGCGCGCGCCTGCCGCGCGCTGCTGCAACTGCTCCTGCGCCTCGCACTGTCTGTGTGCCTCGCCGCACCCTTGTCGGCAGCGGCCTTCGCGCTGGCCGACGTCGATGCACGGGCCAGGCAGCTGGTCGATGCGCCCTATCAGCGGCCGGCGCCCAATGTTCCCAAGGAGCTACAGGCGCTCGACTACGAGCAGTACTGGAACATCCGCTACCGCGCGGACCGCGCGTACTGGCGCGGCAGCAAGTCGCCCTTCGAGGTGACCTTTCTCCATCAGGGCATGCAGTACGAACTGCCGGTGAAGGTGAACGAGATCACCGCAGAGGGCGTGCGCGAGATCAGGTTCGATCCTGAAGCCTTCGACTACGGTCCGAACAAACTCGATCCCGAGGCGATGCGGGCACTGGGCTTCGCCGGCGTGCGCGTGCGCCATGCGGCGACAGGCACGGATGCGAAGGAGGATGCACTGCTGTTCCAGGGCGCCAGCTACTTCCGCGGCGTGGGCAGGGGCCAGTTCTTCGGAACCCACGCGCGGGGCTTGGCGATCGACACCGGGTTGAGTTCCGGCGAAGAGTTCCCCCGCTTCGTGGAGTTCTGGATCGAGCGGCCGGCCGCGCAGGCGAAGGAACTGGTGCTCTATGCGCTGCTGGATTCGCCCCGGGCGACGGGGGCATTCCGCTTCGTGCTGCGGCCCGGCGTGGAGACCGTGGTGGAGGTCACCACCCGCATCTACCTGCGCCAGCAGGTGGGCAAGCTCGGGCTGGCACCGGTCCACAGCATGTTCCTGTTCGCCTCCAACCAGCCGTCCGCGAGCGACGACTACCGGCCCCAGGTGCACAACGCGGACGGATTGTCGATCGCGACGTCGACCGGCGACTGGATCTGGCGTCCGCTGGTGAATCCGCGGCGGCTGCTGGTGACCTCCTTCGCACTCGACAATCCGGTGGGCTTCGGACTGATGCAGCGTGCACGCGCCTTCTCCGACTACGAGGATCTGGAGGCGCGCTTCGACCTGCGTCCCAGCGTGTGGATCGAACCGCGCGGCCAATGGGGGGCCGGGCGCGTGGAACTGGTGCAGGTGCCGCTGCCGGACGAGACCAACAACAACGTGTTCGTGTACTGGGTGCCCGACCGGCAGCCCGCCCCCAGAGAGCCGCTCGAGTTCGAGTACCGCATCCTGTGGCAGAAGGACAACGACCTGCGACCGCCGCATGCATGGGTGTCCCAGACGCGGCGGGGCAGCGGCTACCTGCGCACGCCCGACGAGGCCATCGGCATGGTGATCGACTTCGAAGGGCCGGCGCTGAGGAAGCTGCCCGCTGACGCGAAGGTCGAGGGTGCGGTGTGGATCGAGTCGAACGGGGAATTCGTGCGCCATATCACCTATCGCAATGCAGTGACCAGCGGGTGGCGCACGGTGCTGCGCTTCAGGCGCCTGGACGAGTCCAAACCGGTCGAACTGCGCGTCGCGCTCCGCCATGGCGAGGCAGTGGTGTCCGAGACCTGGAGCTATGTCCTTCCCCCCGGCTGATTCGACAATCCCACGTGTCCACATCCGATGACGCCAACGCGGCGTCCGTATCCGCGTTGCGCACCAGTCCGCCGATCAATCGCAGTTCCATGGCGCCCGTGCGCTGGCGCGAGCGGCTGATATCGGTGACCTCGCCGGATCCGCGCGGTCACTGGCAACGCGCCGGCACCGTGCGGCGCACCGCCCTCGCGCTCGTGGTGGCGCTCCAGACCTGGTACGCGACCCAGGCGATGATCGCCGTGCTGCCCTACCACGGTGAACAGCCGCTCGAGTTGCTGGTGCTCGGGCTGTTCGCGATCCTGTCGTGCTGGATCTCCGCCGGCTTCTGGATGGCGGTGATGGGCTTCGTCACGCTCGCCACGGGGCGCGACCGCTTCGCGATCTCCGCGACGGCCGTGCACGACACACCGCTGGACGGTACAGCGCGCACCGCGGTGGTGATGCCGATCTGCAACGAGGACGTCTCGCGCGTGTTCGCCGGACTGCGCGCCACCTACGAGTCGCTGGCGCGCACGGGTGAGCTCGACCGCTTCGACTTCTACGTGCTGAGCGACAGCAGCGATCCGGACGCGCGCGTCGCCGAACTCGATGCGTGGGCGCGCCTGTGCCGGGAGACCGGCGCCTCGGGACGAGTGTTCTATCGCTGGCGCACCCACCGCATCAAGCGCAAGAGCGGCAACATCGCCGACTTCTGCCGGCGCTGGGGCCGCAGCTACCGCTACATGGTGATCCTCGACGCAGACAGCGTGATGAGCGGGCGCTGCCTGGTGAAGCTGGCGCAGATGATGGAGGCCAACCCCAACGCCGGCATCATCCAGAGCGCGCCGAGCGCGGCAGGCCACAGCAGCCTGTACGCGCGCATCCAGCAGTTCTCGAACCGCGTCTACGGTCCGGTCTTCGTGAGCGGGCTGCACTACTTCGAACTGGGCGAGGCTCACTACTGGGGGCACAACGCGATCATCCGCGTGGCACCCTTCATCGAGCACTGTGCGCTGGCGCGCCTGCCTGGCCGCGGCGCACTCTCGGGCGAGATCCTCTCGCACGATTTCGTCGAGGCCGCGCTGATGCGCCGTGCCGGCTGGGCGGTGTGGATCGCCTACGATCTGCCCGGCAGTCACGAGGAGATGCCGCCCAACCTGATCGACGAACTCGAGCGCGACCGGCGCTGGTGCCAGGGCAACCTGATCAACTTCCGGCTCTCCTTCGCCCGCGGCCTGCACCCGTCGCACCGCGCAGTGTTCCTCACCGGAGCGATGGCCTACGTCTCGGCACCGCTGTGGTTCCTGTTCCTGCTGGCTTCCACCGCGCTGCTCGCAGTGCACACGCTGGTGGAGCCGGAGTACTTCGTGCGACCGAGCCAGCTGTTCCCGCTGTGGCCGGAGTGGAATCCCGAGCGCGGCATCAACCTGTACATCGCCACCGCCACCCTGCTGTTCCTGCCGAAGGTTCTCGGCATGTCCCTGGCAATGCTGCACGGCGCCCGCGGATTCGGCGGGCGGCTGCGCCTGGCCGTCTGCGTGCTGGCCGAGATGCTGTTCTCGGCCCTGCTGGCGCCGGTGCGCATGCTGTTCCACGCGCACTTCGTGACCGCCGTGCTGTTCGGGTGGAAGGTGCAGTGGAAGTCGCCGCCGCGCGAGGATACGGAGACGACGTGGCGCGATGCGATCGGACACCATGGCCTGCACACGCTGCTCGGCATCGCCTGGGCAGGCCTGGTGTACTGGCTCAATCCCGCCTTCCTCTGGTGGCTGCTGCCCGTGGTCGGCGCGCTGGCAATCGGCATCCCGCTCTCGGTCCTGTCGAGCCGGGTGCGGCCGGGACGGGCCGCGCGCGCTGCACGCCTGTTTCTCATCCCCGAGGAAGCCCGTCCCCCGTTCGAGTTGCGCCTCCTGCGACGCCACCTGGCGCGCGCAGCGCCGGAGCCGGGATTCGTGGACGCGATCGCCGATCGCTCGATCAACCGGCTGGCTCAGGCGGCCGCCGGCGGCAGGCTGCGCCCGCGTTCGCGACGGCCCGCGAGCAGCGTGGAGCGGGTTGCCCGCGCGCTGAGCGGCGGCCCCGAGGCACTGGACCGTCACGATCGCATGCGCCTGCTGAGCGATGCGGCTGCGCTCGCTGAGCTCAATGCCGCCCTGTCTGGCTCGCCCGCTGCATCGCACTGGTCCGCCCATGCGCCGGCGTAACTGGCTGAAAGCCTGCGCGGTCATGGCTGCGGGCGCCCTCGCCCCCGGCCGTGCGCATGCCGCTTCGCGCGAGAGCCTGGTGCGCAGGCTCGGCAAACCCGAGCCCTTCGACTATGCACGCCTGAAGGGGCGCGCGCGCGCCATGGCGGACCGTCCCCATGTCCCGCCGTCCTCCGATCTGCCCGAGGCGGTGCGGGCGCTGGACTACGATCGCTACCAGACCATCCGGCACCTGCCCGAACACGGGCTGTGGGCCGGCAGCCGCCTGCCCTATGACGTGCGCTTCTTTCACCTCGGACTGTTCTTCCGCACGCCGGTGCACGTCTACGAGGTGATCGACGGATACGCGCGGGAGATCGCCTACGATGCGGCGATGTTCGACTACGGCCGCAGCGGGCTGGACGCTCTGCAGTTGCCAGAAGGTCTGGGCTTCGCCGGCTTCAAACTGCTGTCCGAGGCCGATCCGCTGCGGGACGTGGCGGCCTTCCTGGGTGCGAGCTACTTTCGCGCGGTGGGCAGCGAGATGCAGTACGGTGCATCGGCCCGTGGGCTCGCGATCGACACGGGCATGGCGCGCGCCGAGGAATTCCCGTCGTTCATCGCCTTCTGGCTCGAACGGCCGCACGCCGATGCCACCAGCGCGGTGGTGTACGCCCTGCTCGACTCACCCAGCGTTGCCGGTGCCTACCGGTTCGAGATCGGCACGCGCGCCTCGCTCACCATGCACGTGGATGCCGCGCTCTATCCCCGCGCCGAGATTGAACGGCTCGGCATCGCACCGCTCACCAGCATGTTCCTGCACGCGGAGAACGACAGGCGCGTGGCGAACGACTGGCGCCCGGAAATCCACGATTCCGATGGCCTGTCGATGTGGACCGGCGCGGGCGAGTGGATCTGGCGTCCGCTGGAGAATCCGGGGGCGCTGCGCTTCAACGCTTACCAGGACGAGAATCCGCGCGGCTTCGGCCTGCTGCAGCGCGACCGCGACTTCTACCACTACCAGGACGACGGTGCCTACTACGACCGGCGCCCCAGCGTGTGGGTCGAACCCAGGTCGGGCTGGGGAAAGGGATGGGTGCAACTGGTCGAACTGTCCACGCCCGACGAGACCTTCGACAACATCGTCGCGTTCTGGCATCCCGCGCAGCGCCCGCGCCCCGGACAGGAACTGCTGTACTCCTATCGCCTGCACTGGGGGGCGCGCGTGCCGCAGCCGGGCGGCCCCGCGCGCGTGGTAGCGACCCGAACCGGACTGGGTGGCGTGATCGGACGGCCGCGCACGTACTACTCGCGGCGCTTCGTGGTCGACTTCGCCGGCAGCGCACTTTCCGGTCTGGGCGACGAGGCGCCGGTCGAGCCGGTCATCACCGTCTCCGGCGGACAGATCGAAGTGCCTGCCGCGCGCCCGCTGCATGCGATCGAGGGCTATCGCGTGAGCTTCGACGTGCGGCCGGCGGAGCAGACGGCCGGACCGATCGATCTGCGCCTGTTCCTGCGCCTCGACGGCCGCGCGTTGACGGAGACCTGGCTGTACCAGTGGACGCCGCCGCCTCCCGCACAGCGCCGGGTGGGCTGAGCCGCGCACGCTGCGCCGGCTCAGCCTCGCTCTTCCGCGCTGCGTCGCGGCGGCGCGATCCCGGGCGCGGCGGTGCTCTGCATCTTCGGCAGGAAGATGACGATCAGCGCGCCGACCAGCGCGATGCCGGCCAGGGCCCAGAACGCCGCTTCCGCGGCGCCGCCCGCCGCGGTGCGGATCGATCCGATCAGATCCGGTCCGACGTAGCCGCCCAGGTTGCCCACCGAGTTGATCCAGGCGATTCCCGCCGCTGCCGCCGTGCCCGAGAGGAAGGCGGTGGGAAGGGACCAGAACGTGCACACCTGCGCCGCCCACCCGCAGGTGATGAGCGTGAGCGCGACCATGGAGACGACCGGCGAGCGGTGCGCCAGCGCCAGAATCACCAGCCCGACCATCATCAGCAGGATGCCGCTCGCACAATGCCAGCGGCGCTCGCCGGTGCGGTCCGAGTGCGCGCCCCAGTAGATCATCGCGACGATGCTGAAGCCCCAGGGAATCATGCTGAGCAGGCCCACGCGCAGATAGTCCGTCTTGTCGACGCCCAGTTCCTGGATGATCGTGGGCATCCAGAAGCCCACCGCGTAGAAGCAGGTGGCCTGGGTGAAATAGACCACTGCCAATGCCCACACGCGCCCGTCCCTGAAGGCGTCCATCATGTGGTGCTTGCCACCCAGTTCGCCCTTGGTCGCGTTGTCCTCCTCGATGCGCCGCACCAGCAGATCGCGTTCTTCCGTGCTCAGCCACTTGGTCTTCTTCGGTCCGTCCGGCAGGAAAGCCAGCACCATCGCGCCGACGATGACCGAGGGAATGCCCTCCAGCAGGAACAGCCACTGCCAGCCGCGCCAGCCGCTCACGCCGTCCATGTACTGCATGATCCCGCCAGAGACGGGAGACCCGACCAGCTGCGCGACGCCGATGGCGGTCATGAACAGCGCGACCATCTTGGCCCGCCGCGCTCCCGGAAACCAGTAGGTGAGGTAGAGGATGATGCCGGGGAAGAAGCCCGCTTCGGCCACGCCGAGCCAGAAGCGCAGGAAGTAGAAGGTGAACTGGGCGTCGGTGAAGTCGAACCAGCCGGCAATCGGACCCCAGTGGATGTCGCCGGTGAACATGAAGGCGGTCGAGATCAGGCCCCACGTGATCATGATGCGGGCGATCCATATGCGTGCACCGACGCGCTCCAGGATCACGTTGCTCGGCACCTCGAAGATGAAGTAGCCGATGAAGAAGATGCCGGCACCGGCGCCGTAGACGGCGTCGCTGAACTGGAGGTCGCCCGCCATCTGCAGCTTGGCGAAGCCGACGTTGACGCGGTCCAGGAAAGCGAGGATGTAGCACAGGAACAGGAACGGTATGAGGCGCGCGGCGACCTTCTTGAAGGTGGCCTCCTCGAACTGCGGCGTGACGGCAACGGACATCTGGGCTCCTCCCTGGATCGTTGTCCTTGTTGTCTGGGCTGGGCCGCCCTCTTTCCGGAGCCTTGATGCCAGCACGGGCATTGTATGGGAGATGGTTGCGCAGGGGTGTGCCGCGCGCCATCCCCGAATCCGGATCCGGCCCCGCTAGAATGGGCGCCTCATTCAAGGAGGAGTCTCGATGCAGGACGGCAATCGCGTCACCGACCGGGTCGCGCTGGTCACCGGGGGGGCCAAGGGCATTGGTGCGGAGGTGTGCGAGCGGCTGGCGAAGGCCGGCCTGACGGTGCTGGTCGCCGATCTGGATGCGGCCGGCGCCGAGAGCACTGCCGCCGCCCTGCGTGCGGCAGGGGGTCGGGCCGCGGGACTGGAACTGGATGTCGGCCGGGTGGAGTCCGTGACCGCCGCATTCGCGAAGGTCGAGGACCATCATGGACGCTGCGACGTGCTGGTCAACAGTGCCGGCATCGCCAAGCTGTATCCGTTCCTGGACTTTCCGCTGGACAACTTCCTCGCGACGATGAACGTTAACGTCACCGGCACCCTGCTCTGCTCCCAGCATGCAGCGCGTCTGATGCTGAAGCGGCGCTGGGGACGCATCGTCAACATCGCCTCGGTGAGCGGCATGCGCGCGGTGGGCAAGGGCCGCACGGCGTACGGCACGTCCAAGGGCGCTGTCATTGCCCTCACCCGCCAGATGGCGGCGGAACTTTGCGATCACGGAATCACCGTGAATGCCGTCGCTCCCGGGCCGGTGGACACGCCGATGACGCGCGTGCTGCACACCGACCAGTTCCGCAGGGATTACTCGAGCGCGATTCCGATGCAACGCTACGGCACCACCGGCGAGATGGCGGCAGCGGTGATGTACCTGGTGTCGGAGGAGGCCTCGTATACCACCGGAATCACGCTGCCGGTGGACGGAGGGTTCATGGCGAGCGGTGCACCGGGGCTGTAGCAACTCCCATCATTGCTGTGGGGGCCGCATATTCCGTCATTCCGGCGCAAGTACCACGATCCCGTCATTCCGGCGCAAGTACCACGATCCCGTCATTCCGGCGGAAGCCGGAATCCAGGCCGTAGAACTGCCCTTTCGTTGTGCGCTGGGTCCCGGTGCATCAGACGACGCGCACGCGTGCCTCCCGCCGCTGCTCGTTGGCGACGGTGTGCGCCAGTCCTGACAACTCCTCCGCCAGCAGCTCGAGCAGATCGTCGGCGGTGACGATGCCGACCAGCGCGCCTCGCGCATCCACTACCGGCATGCGCCGTACGCCGCGGGCGCGCATGCGCGCGATGCACGCCGATACGCCCTCGGTCTCCCGAGCCGTGGCGACCTCGCCGCTCATCAGCTCCTCGGCGCGCACGCCATCGGCATCGAGGCCCTTGGCCACCACGGCGACCGCGATATCGCGGTCGGTGACGACGCCGGCCGGAATGCGCAGTCCATCATCACGCTCGTCCACCACCACCAGGGCGCCTACGTGATGCTGGCGCATGAGTTCCGCGGCGACGCGCACGGACTGACCCCGGCGCACGAATACCACTTCCCGACTGCATATCGCACCAATCGTCATGTTCGTCCTCCTTGTCGCAGACAGTATCTGCGTTTCCGTTCGCCGCTTCGTTGATGCATGTCAAGTGCATCCGCGTGCCCGCCTGCTGCAGCCGGTGTCGCGCGCGCCGGCAGCCTCGCACGACAGGGGCGCTGCCGGCGCGCCATCGCCGACAGGATACGGCACGATCAGGCCGTCACCAGCCGTTCGAACCAGTCGAGCACGCTTCAGCCGCCGCGACGCACCCAGGCCGGATGAACCCGCTTGGAACGATTCTAATTGGGAAGAAGCCCGGCGCCGCAGGGTAAGCTGCACGCATGCGCTGCCTGGGCGCGCCGCCGGTGGCCACTGCGAGGAGAGGTACCCGCGATGTCGAAGGAGAACCCGGCTACAGGCTGGGCAAGGCGGTCGATGCGCTTCGCCTCCCGCTGGCTGGAATTGCGCGTCCTCGCCATCCTGTTCGGGGCAGCGATGGCGCTGTGGGTGTTCATCGAGGTCGCCGAGAGCGTCGCCGAGGGCGAGACGCACGCGGTCGATCTCGCCCTGCTCCTGGCGCTGCGCGCGGACGGCAGTGCCGATCCGCTCGGCCCCCGCTGGCTGGAGCAGACGGCGCGCGACGTCACCGCCCTGGGCAGTCCCACGGTGCTGAGCCTGCTGGTCCTGGCCACCTGCGTGCTGCTGCTGCTCGCCCGGCGCTACCGCAGCGCGCTCCTGGTGTTCGGCGCCACCGCCAGCGGCGGCATCGCGACCCGAATGATGAAGCTGTCCTTCGACCGGCCTCGGCCCGAGTTCGTGCCCCAGGACATCTACATCGCCACGGCCAGTTTCCCGAGCGGACACGCGATGGGTTCGGCCGTGGTGTACCTGACGATCGCGGCGCTGCTGGCACGCCTGATCCCCGGCCGCCGCCTCAAGCTCTACGTGCTACTTGTCGCGGCCACGCTTTCGGTGCTGGTCGGCGTGAGCCGCGTGTACCTGGGCGTGCACTGGCCAAGCGACGTCGTGGCCGGGTGGGCGGCGGGTGCGTTCTGGGCGATCGCCTGGTGGCTGGTGGCGTGGATCGTGGATCGACGCCGTTCAATGCCACCCTAGTCCGTGATCTCGCGGACGACGCGACAGGGATTGCCGGCTGCGAACACCCGATCCGGCACGTCGCGTGTGACCACGCTGCCGGCACCGATCACCGCCTGGGAGCCGATGCGCACGCCAGGAAGAATGATCGCTGCGCCGCCCACCCAGGCATCGCTTCCGATCTCCACCGGCCTGCCGAACTCCTGCGTGCGCCGCAGGCCGGCATGCATCGGATGCATCGCGGTATAGATCTGCACGGCCGGACCGAACAGGCTGAAGCTGCCGATACGCACTGCGCATACGTCGAGGACGACGCAGTTGAAATTGAAGAACACGCGCTCGCCCAGCTCGATATTGCTTCCGTAGTCGCAATGGAACGGCGGCTGCATCCACACGCTGTCCCCTCCCAGACCGAACAGCTCGACGAGGATCCGCCGCCGCACGTCGCTTTCGGCCTCTGCCGTGGCGTTGAGCTGCCGGCAGAGATCGCGGGCGCGTGCCCGGGATGCGGCGAGTTCGGCATCGAGCGGATCGTACGACTCGCCGGCGAGCATCTTCTCGCGCTCGGTCATCAGGTTTCTCCGTAGTCGGCGCAGATGCGGGCTCTGCCTCGGCCCCGTTCCCGGAACATTGCTTGCCGTCACGATTCACGGTTTGGCGCACTGCGTGTGCGTGAACCACGGTGCTCCGAGCACGATTCGGCTCCGCCCGCTTTGCACACAGGGTGCACCGCCGCGACCGACCAACCCCGGGAATGCGCGTCGAGTGAGCAGGCCAGCGGCTTCGAACATCGCTCCACTGCGATCCGCATCGCCAGTGCCGGCGGCCAGGCCCGCACCCACGCCTCAACGAGCGAGGAGAGCCAACCATGAGCCACTTTCTTGATCGCATCACGTACTTCCGCCGGGTACGCGAGCCGTTCTCGGACGGTCACGGTATCACGACCGACGAGAGCCGCGCGTGGGAGGACGCGTATCGCGAGCGCTGGGCCGTCGACAAGATCGTGCGTTCCACGCACGGAGTGAACTGCACGGGCTCGTGCTCCTGGAAAATCTACGTGAAAGGCGGCATCGTCACGTGGGAAACACAGCAGACCGACTACCCGCGCACGCGCCCCGATCTGCCCAACCACGAGCCGCGCGGCTGCCCCCGCGGGGCGAGCTACAGCTGGTATCTCTACTCCGGAACACGCATCAAGTATCCGCTCGTGCGCGGGCGCCTGCTTCGGCATTGGCGCGAGGCGCGCCGCGACATGAGTCCGGTCGCGGCGTGGCGGGCGATCGTGAGCGACCCGGAGAAGCGCCGCGAATGGGTATCCAAGCGCGGCCGCGGCGGCTTCATCCGCGCGAGCTGGGAGGAAGTGAACGAAATCATCGCCGCGGCCAATGCCTACACGATCCGCGAGTACGGCCCCGATCGCATCGCGGGCTTCTCGCCGATTCCCGCGATGTCGATGATCTCCTACGCGGCCGGCAGCCGCTATCTCACGCTCATCGGCGCAACCCTGCTGAGCTTCTACGACTGGTACTGCGATCTGCCCCCGTCGAGCCCGCAGACCTGGGGCGAGCAGACCGATGTGCCCGAGAGCGCGGACTGGTACAACGCCGGTTTCCTCCTCGTCTGGGGCTCCAATATCCCCATGACTCGCGCGCCCGACGCGCACTTCTACGCAGAATCCCGCTACCGCGGCACCAAGAGCGTCGTCATCGCGCCCGATTACAACGAGGCTGCAAAGTTTTCCGACATGTGGCTGCACCCCAGGCAGGGCACCGATGCCGCCCTCGCGCTCGCGTTCGGCCACGTCGTGCTGCGCGAGTTCCACCTCGACCGGCAGGTGCCCTACTTCGCGGACTATCTCCGGCAATACTCGGATTGTCCGATGCTGGTCCTGCTCACCGAGCACGGCGGCCGCCTCGTGCCGGACCGGCTTCTGCGGGCAGCCGATCTGCCGCAAGCACTGGGCGAGGCGAACAATCCCGATTGGAAGTGTGTCGCGTTCGACCAGACCGGCGGCGAACTCGTGACCCCGCTGGGCTCGGCAGGCTTCCGCTGGGGCGAGACAGGCCGATGGAACCTGGAGGAAAGGGATGGCAGGGGCCGCGACGTGCGGCTGCGCATCACGCTAGCCGACGGGCACGATCGCGTCGTGCCCGTCGCCTTCCCCTATTTCGGCGGTGAAGCGCCGCGGGACTTCGTCGCGACCGACCATCCGGAGGTGCTCGTGCGCCACGTTCCGGCGCGGGAGATCCGGCTTGCCGAGGGCGGCAAGGCGCTGGTGGCCACCGTCTTCGATCTGATGTGCGCGAACTACGGCCTCGATCGCGGCTTCGGCGGCGAGCACGTCGCGCACGGTTACGACGACGACGTGCCGTTCACGCCGGCATGGGCCGAGCGCATCACGGGAGTGCCGCGCGACCGGATCGTCCACGTCGCGCGCGAGTTCGCCTCGAACGCGGAGAAGACCCATGGCAAGTCGATGGTGATCCTGGGGGCGGGGCTCAACCACTGGTACCACATGGACATGAGCTACCGTGGAATCATCTCGCTGCTCGTCATGTGCGGCGCAGTCGGCCAATCCGGCGGCGGCTGGGCGCATTACGTCGGCCAGGAGAAACTGCGGCCACAGGCGGGCTGGCTGCCGATCGCGTTCGCCCTGGACTGGACGCGCCCGCCGCGACAGATGAATGCGACGAGCTTCTTCTACGCACACACGGACCAGTGGCGCTACGAGACGCTCGGCATCGACGAGCTCCTCTCGCCCACGGCACCGGCCGGCGACTGGTCGGGCACGATCCTCGACTTCAACGTGCGAGCCGAGCGCATGGGCTGGCTGCCCTCGGCTCCGCAGCTCGAAACCAATCCGCTCGAGGTCGCGCGGACGCTGCGCGACTCCGGCGCGGACCCGAACGAGGCCATTCCGCGTGCTCTGAAGTCTGGGGAGCTGCGCCTGTCCTGCCACGATCCCGACAATCCGCGCAACTGGCCTCGCAACCTGTTCTTCTGGCGCAGCAACGTGCTGGGTGCGAGCGGCAAGGGCCACGAGTACTTCCTCAAGCATTTCGTGGGCTCGTTGCACGGCGTGGTGGGCACGGACGAGCGGCCCGGAATCCACAGGCCGCAGGAAGTGAAGTGGCACGACGAGGCGCCGGTCGGCAAGCTCGACCTCATGGTCAACGTCGATTTCCGCATGTCGACCACCAGCATCTACTCGGACATCGTGCTGCCGACCGCGACCTGGTACGAGAAGCACGATCTGAACACGACCGACATGCATCCGTTCATCCACCCGCTCACCGCGGCGGTCGATCCGGCGTGGGAGGCACGAACGGACTGGGCCATCTTCCGGGGCATCGCGCAGAGATTCTCCGAAGTCGCACCGGAGGTGCTCGGCGTCGAGCACGACCTCGTGCTGCAACCGATCCAGCACGACACGCGCAACGAGCTCGCCCAACCCTACCAGCCGCAGGACTGGACCAGTGGCGAATGCGAACCGGTGCCGGGCCGGACGATGCCGAGCCTGTTGCTGGTCGAGCGCGACTATCCGGCCACGTATGCCCGCTTCACCAGCATCGGTCCGATGCTCGAGAAGCTGGGCAACGGTGCGAAGGGGCTTGCCTGGGACACCGCGAAGGAGATCGACGCCCTCAAGGGGCTGAACGGACTGTCGCAGCTTGCCGGCGCGGCAGGCCGGCCGAGGATCGAAACCGACATCGAAGCGTGCGAGGCGGTCCTCTACCTGGCACCGGAGACCAATGGCGAAGTCGCGACCAAGTCCTGGGAAGCGCTGGGCAAGGTGACGGGCCGCAACCATCTGCATCTCGCGCAGGGCCGGCACGAGGAGAAGATCCGCTTCCGCGACGTCGCGGCGCAGCCGCGCAAGATCATCTCGTCCCCCATCTGGTCAGGCATAGAGCACGAGCAGATCTGCTACAACGCCGGCTACACCAACGTCCACGAGCTGATCCCCTGGCGCACGCTGACAGGCCGCCAGTCTCTCTACCAGGATCATCATTGGATGCGCGCGTTCGGTGAATCCTTCGTCACCTGGCGTCCGCCCATCGATACGCGCACGGTGGCGCAGGTCCTGGGCAAGCTGCCCAACGGCAACCCGGAGATCCAGCTCAACATCCTCACGCCTCATCAGAAGTGGGGCATCCACTCGACCTACACCGAGACGCTGATCATGCTCACGCTCAGCCGCGGGGGACCGACGGTGTGGATCAGCGAGCACGACGCCCGGGCAGCGAGGATCGAGGACAACGACTGGATCGAGGTGTTCAACGTCAACGGCGCGCTGACCGCCCGGGCGATCGTCTCCCAGCGCATCATGCCCGGCACCGCGCTCATGTATCACGCGCAGGAGAAGCTGGTGAACGTCGTCGGCTCGGAGATCACGGGACAGCGGGGCGGCATCCACAACTCGGTGACGCGCATCAACATGAAACCGACCCACATGATCGGCGGCTACGTGCAGCTCGCGTACGGCTTCAACTACTACGGCACCGTCGGGGCCAACCGCGACGAGTTCGTGATCGTGCGCAAGATGAGCGAGATCAACTGGTTCGACAAGGCCGCCGACGACGCGGTGCACTCCGGAGGCGGTTCCGCCGACTGGGGCACCGGCGGACGCGCGCGGGTGGAGGCGACGAAATGAAGATCCGCGCCCAGATTCCGATGGTCCTCAATCTGGACAAGTGCATCGGCTGCCATACCTGTTCCATCACCTGCAAGAACGTCTGGACCAATCGTGAGGGCCAGGAGTACGCCTGGTACAACAACGTCGAGTCCAAGCCGGGCGTGGGCTATCCGAAGGACTGGGAGAACCAGGAGCGCTGGAAGGGCGGCTGGGTGCGCAAGAAGAACGGCCGCATCGAACCGCGGATCGGCTCGAAGTGGCGCATCCTCGCGAAGATCTTCGCCAATCCGCACCTTCCCGAGATCGACGACTTCTACGAGCCCTTTACGTACGATTATGCATGGCTGCAGAACGCGCCCGAACTCCAGGCGCAGCCGGTCGCGAAACCGCGCTCGCTGGTGACCGGAGAAGTGCTGAACAAGATCGAGTGGAGCGGAAACTGGGAAGACATGCTCGGCGGGGAATTCGAGAAGCGCTCCCGCGACTACAACTTCGACGGCGTCGAGAAGGAGATCTACGGCCAGTTCGAGCAGACCTTCCTCGTGTACCTACCGCGGCTGTGCGAGCACTGCCTGAATCCTTCGTGCGTGGCGGCCTGTCCCTCGGGCGCGATCTACAAGCGCGCGGAAGACGGCATCGTGCTGATCGACCAGGACAAGTGCCGGGGCTGGCGCATGTGCGTGTCGGGTTGTCCCTACAAGAAGATCTACTACAACTGGTCGTCGGGCAAGTCGGAGAAGTGCGTCTTCTGCTTCCCGCGCATTGAAACTGGACAACCCACCGTCTGCTCGGAGACCTGCGTGGGGCGCATCCGCTATCTCGGTGTCGTTCTCCACGATGCCGACCGGATCGCCGAAGCCGCGTCGGTGGAGGATCCGCGCGATCTGTATCTCGCGCAGCTCGATCTCTTCCTCGACCCGAACGATCCGGCGGTTCAGGAGCAGGCACGCCTCGATGGCGTCCCTGCCCAGTGGATCGAGGCCGCGATACGCTCGCCGGTGTACAAGATGATGAAGGAGTGGAAAGTCGCCTTTCCGCTCCACCCCGAGTACCGTACCCTGCCGATGGTCTGGTACATCCCCCCGCTCTCCCCCATCCAGTCGGCTGCGGAGGCCGGCAAGCTCTCCGCGATCGACGGCATGCCGGACGTGCGCTCGCTGCGCATTCCGGTGCGCTATCTCGCCAACCTGCTGACGGCCGGAGCCGAGCAACCGGTGGTGGACGCGCTCGAGCGCATGCTCGCGATGCGCGCCTATATGCGCGTCAAGCGCGTGGAAGGCCGCATCGACGAGAGCATCCCGCAGCGCGTCGGCCTGACCGCCGACACGGTCGAGGAGATGTACCGGGTGATGGCGATCGCCAACTACGAGGACCGCTACGTGATTCCGACCGTGCACCGCGAACTCGACGAGGATGCGTACTGGCTGCGCGGCTCGACCGGGTTCGGCTTCCGCGAGCAGACCGAGGGTTCGAGCGGTGTGAATCTGTTCGGCGGCGGTCCGAAGCGCACGCCGCGCCGCAGCCCCGACATGGACGTGCCGACATGAGAGGCACGCTGAAGGCACTGAGCGCGCTGCTCGTATACCCTTGCGCCGAGCTGCAGGCCGCGACCGGGGAGATCCGCTCGGTGTTGAGCGCCGAGCGTGCGCTACCACCGCAGGTCCTGGAATCGCTGGACGTGCTGCTGCGCCGCATGTCCGGTGACGACCTGATGGACCTGCAGGCGGAGTACACGGCGCTCTTCGATGGATCGCGTTCCCTCTCGCTCCATCTTTTCGAGCACGTTCACGGCGAGAGCCGCGAACGCGGCCAGGCGCTGATCGATCTGGCCGGCGAGTATATGAAGCGCGGCTTCGTGATCTCGGCGAACGAGCTCTCCGACTTCCTGCCGCTGTTTCTCGAGTTCCTTTCCTTCATCGAACCGACCGAAGCCCGGGAATGGCTGGGCCGCCCCGCGCACGTGCTCGTCGCGATGGAGGAGCGCCTGCGCGAGCGTGGCTCGCCCTACGCCGCCGTATTCCACGCCCTCGTCCTGCTGCCCGACAGGGAGGCGGATCCGCAGGCCGTCGCCGAGCTGCGGCTGCGCATGAGCGCCGAAGAGGCACGCAGCGTCGACGAACGCTGGGAAGACGCGCCAGTGACGTTCACCGCGCCCAATCCAGCGCCGCGTCCTGCCGGAGTCACCGCGCGCATCCGCACGATGCTGCAGCGTGATTCGCGCCCGGAGTGAGGAGAAATCGATGAACCAGTACCTGAACCAACTCGCCTTCGGCTGGTATCCCTATGTCGCGCTGGTGGTGCTCTTCGTCGGCAGCATCCTGCGCTTCGACAAGGACCAGTACAGCTGGCGCTCGCAGTCGAGCCAGTTCCTGCGCCGCCGGCAAATGATGATCGGCTCGAATCTCTTTCACCTGGGTGTGCTGGTGCTCTTCGTCGGTCATCTCATCGGTCTGCTCACGCCGATCGGAGTCTTCCATGCGGTAGGCATCACGGAAGCGAACAAGCAGATGATGGCACTGCTGGTGGGTGGGATCGCGGGCATCTCCGCGCTCGCCGGATGCACGATGCTTCTGCACAGGAGGCTGTTCGACCCGCGCATACGCAAGAGCTCGTCATGGGGCGATATAGCGGTGCTGCTGCTGATCTGGGTTCAGCTCGTGATGGGCGTATGGACGATCTACTACAGCATCCAGCACCTGGACGGGACGAAGATGGTGCAGTTCATGGGCTGGGCGCGCGACATCCTGACGCTGCGTCCAGGTGCGGCGGCGAGGCTCGAGGATGTCGATCTCGTGTTCAAGCTACACGTCATCCTGGGACTGACGCTGTTCCTCGTCACCCCGTTCACCCGTCTCATCCACATCTGGAGCGTGCCGATCTGGTTTCTCTTCAGGCCGGGGTACCAGATCGTACGGTCGCGCTCGGTGGGACGAGTGCGGGACATCCCGCGCAACCCGCCGGGTCCGAGCATCCGGCCGATGGCGAGCGATGCGGTCACCCGGGCCAAGGCGCGAAGCGGGCAGGCGACATGAGCGAACACCACCATACGACCAGCGAGAGCCCGCGCAAACCGTCTGCCCCGGTCATGCCCGGCGCGTGCGCCAGCGGCGGATGCGGCGGTACGACCGCGCCCATCAAGTTTCATCGCAAGCGTCCGGTGCGGTTCAATGCGGTGCTCGTGGACGGCGTCGAGATCGCGCCGGAAGCCATTGCCCAGGAAGCACGGCAGCATCCCGCGCCGGACGGAGAAGCGGCGTGGATGGCCGCCGCGAGAGCGCTCGTGATCCGTGAGCTGCTGCTCCAGGAGGCGTGCCGGCTCGGCGTCGAGGCGCTCCCCGAATGCGACGAAGACGGTCGTCACGAACTCGGCGAGGAAGCGCTCATCCGCGCCCTGCTCGAACGCGAAGCGCCGCCGATGGTGCCTGGCGAGCACGAGTGCCGCCGCTACTACGAAGCGCACCCGGAGCGCTTCCGCGCGCCCGAGCTCTTCGAAGCCGCGCACATCCTGATCGAGCCTGAGTCCGGCGATGAATCGGCGTGGCGGGAAGCCGAGCGCGAGGCATGTGCGATCGCCGGCGAAGTCGGCAACGATCCGCATGCGTTTGCCGAAGCGGCGCGCGCGTTTTCGAAGTGCTCGTCGGCCCGGCAAGGCGGCATCCTCGGGCAGGTACGCCGCGGTGAGCTCGTGTCCGCGGTGCAGGCGGCGCTGGATGCACTGCCCGAGGGAGCGACCCGACCCGAGCCGGTCCGTTCCCGCTTCGGCTGGCACGTGCTCAGGCTCGAGCGGCGCATCCCGGGACGCGTGCTTCCCTTCGACCACGTCAAGCCGCGCATTGCGGACATGCTGGAGGCGCGCTCCTGGGCGGTGTCGGGCGCGCGCTATACCGCCGGGCTGATCGCCAGGGCGCGCATCGAAGGCATCGACATCGATCCCGCAGCGCTCGAGAGCGGACTGGCATGATGATGCTGGGCGATCTCCTGCGCGATGCGAAACAGGCGACTGCCGTACTGGATGCCGCGTTGCGCGAGCGCATCGAGGCATTCGGCGAAGAACCCGCCGCGTTTGCCCGCACCGCGATGGCGAGCTTCGAGCGCTACGCGAGCGAGGAGGACTGGGCGACCATGATGTCGGCGATCCGGGCTGCACCCGATCCCGGCAAGGCATGCCTCGAGGCGATGGTGCGCTGGTGGCTCCAGCGCATCGGAGCGCAACGAGATCCAAACCCAGGCGGAGGCGACACGCCATGAGCGCACAGACACCGGAACGGCCTACAACGCAGGATGCCCCGCTCAACCCGGCGCTTCACCGCCAGATCGATGCGAGCCATGGAACCGAATTCAAGGGCACGGACCCGATGAAGACCGTTTCCGTGCAGGACCCGGACGAAGGAAGAAGCTGGCCCATGATCTGGGCCGTCGTGGCGATCATCTGCGTGGCGCTCGCCGTCTACTATGTCGTGACCTGAGCGCGGGTCGACTTGACAGATCGTGGACCCATTCGGCACGGGCGTTGCTCCCCGGAACCCTATTGCATCGTGGGATCTGGTGATGAAACGCGCTATAGGGAATCCGGCACACGAGGTCGCGGAGCACGCTCTCGACGATCAGACCGATTGCACCCACGCGCAGGGGGCGTCCATTGAACGCGTGCCCGCGGCCGAGCGGCGACTGGAGGACGCGCGCGTGCTGCTGAGCGACGAGCAGGAGCGCCGCCGCTTTCACTATCGGATCCACTGACAGATCGGATCAGGCAGTGGCTGCACACGGGGTGATTCAGCCCACCCCGTGACTGCGAAACCATGCCAGAGCGCGCTTCCAGCCATCCTCCGCAGCCTGCTTGCGGTACGAGGGTCGGTAGTCGGCGTGGAAGGCATGCGGCGTGTCGGGATAGACGTGGATGCGAGATTTCTTGCCTGACTGCGCGAGCGCCGCGTTCATGCGCTCGACCGTGTCCATCGGTATTCCGGCGTCGGCCCCTCCGTACAGTCCCAGGACCGGCGCATCGATCTTCTCGACCAGATCGATCGGGTGAGTCGGATTCGTATCGGTCTTCGGCCCCGTGAGGCGACCGTACCAGGCGACACCGGCGTCGACCTCTGGGTTGTGTGCCGCATACAGCCACGTGATGCGCCCGCCCCAGCAGAACCCGGTGATGCCGAGCTTGCCGATGTTTCCACTGTTACTGGCGGCCCATGCCACGGTCGCGTCCAGATCCTCCGTCACCTGTGCGTCGGGCACCTTGCTGACGACCCCGGCAAGGATCTCCTTCACGTCGCCGATCCGGGACACGTCTCCCTGGCGGTAGAACAGCTCCGGTGCGATGGCCAAGTAACCCGCCTTCGCGAATCGGCGGGCGACATCCTCGATGTGCTCGTGCACCCCGAAGATCTCCTGAACCACCAGAATCACCGGCAGATCGCGGCCCGCCTTGGGCATGGCCCGATAGCCGGGAATGCTGCCCTCGCCGGTCGGAATGCTGACCTCGCCTGCGGTGAGGCCATCCGTGTCCGTATGAATCATCGTCTGCGCCCTCACGGGCTGGACGGCGAGGGCGAAGCCCGTCGCCAGGGAGGACGCCACGAACGACCGCCGCGTCCATCGGGTATTGCCTTGCACCAGTGCGAGGAAGTCTTCCTGTATCGCGTCGTCCATCGTTGTTCCTTTGTCGGTGATCGTATCAGCCCGTCGATGACGGCACGGAACCGGCAGCAAGTGCCGAACCGAGGATGCGCCCATGTCGTCCTGGCGGAACCTGCCCCGGAATGCTTTGACCCGGGAGCCGGAGTCCAGCGCAGACAGACAAGGCCCTTCTCAGTTTCGGCTGGATCCCGACTTGCGCCGGAAGACGGGAGGGCATTCGGCAGTGCCTTTCTGCGGCCGCCGCTGCGGCGCAAAGCCGGCTTGCTTGATCTGGAGCAAATGAAGGCGACCGGACTCCGGGTATAAGATCTCCGCCATGCGTCCGAACCGCCGCACGCGGCTGCATCTTGCCCTCGTCTCCCTCCTCGCTCTGCTGTTCATGCAGCTCAGTGTGGCGGCGTACGCGTGCGCCGACATGCGTGCCGCGGCCGGCGGCGACCCGACTCCCGTGCACGAGGCGATGGTCGACTGCGAGGACATGGACGCGGAGCAGCCGCTGCTGTGCCACGCACACTGTCACGCGCAATCCGCGACGAGCGACATTCCGGTGCCCGCACCCGTTGCCCTGCCAGGCTTCGACCTCGCCGGTACTGCCGCACTCGTGCGATCCCTGCACCCGGTTGCCCAGGACAATCCGACTTCCCCCGACATACTCGCGCGCACCACCGCGCCGCCCATCCCGGTCGCCAACTGCTGCTACCGGAACTAGCCTCCTGACTGCCTGAACCGTTCACGGCCGTGCGTACCGGCCGTGGTGATTGCATGCGTCCAGGAGGCATCGATGCCGCGTTTCATACGGCAACCCATCCGCTCCCTCGTGAGCGTTCCCTTGCTTGCGCTCGCGCTGTACGGCACCCCGACCGGTGCACAGGAGCCGCTGTCGCTGGAGGCCGCGCAGCGCGCCGCGGTTTCCCGTTCGCGTGAACTGGCGGGCAAGGAGTCTGCCGCCGCAGCCGCTCGCGAGATGAGCGTGGCAGCCGGCCGGCTGCCCGACCCCATGCTGCAGCTGGGCATCGACAACCTGCCGGTCAACGGCTCGGACAGCTTCAGTCTCACCAGGGACTCCATGACCATGCGCCGGGTGGGCATCGCACAGGAATTCACGCGCAGCGCGAAGCGAAAGGCGGACTCGGCGCGCTATCTGCGCGAAGCCGAGAAGCTGATGGCCGAGCGCGAGGCAGCAGTTGCCGACATCCAGCGCCAGACTGCGATGGCATGGCTCGAGCGCCATTACGCGGAGCGCACGCTTGCCGCGCTGGAGGCGCAGCAGGCGGCGGCGAGGGCCGAGATCAAGGCGGTGGAAGGGGCCTATCGCGCCGAACGCGGCACGCAGGCCGACGTGATCGCAGCGCACGCCGTCGTGTCCGAGCTGGAGGACCGGCGCGCGGAGCAGGCGCAGCGCATCGCGAAGAGCAAGGTGGCGCTCGCCCGCTGGGTCGGCGACCTCGCGCAGGCACCGCTTTCCGGGGCACCACGGCTCGATACCCTGCCGCACGATGAAGGCACCATGCTTCACGTGCTGTCCGGGCACCCTGCGCTGCTCGCCCTGAAGAAGCAGCACGAAGTGGCGCTCGCGCAAGCCGATCTGGCCCGTGCCAACAGGAAGAGCGACTGGACCGTCGAGGTCAACTACGCGCAGCGCGGCTCGGCCTTCTCGAACATGGTCTCGGTGGGCGTGTCGATTCCGCTGCAGTGGAATCAGCGGCGCCGGCAGGACCGGGAGCTGGCCGCCCGGCTCGCCCTGGCGGACGACGCACTTGCCAGGCAGGAGGAGGCGCAACGCGTGCACGCCGCCGAAGTGCAGTCACTGCTCGCCGACTGGCGGGCGCTGCGGGCACGTGCCGATCGCTACCGCGGCGATCTCGTGCCGCTCACCCGGGAGCGCACGCGTGCCACGCTCGCTGCGTACGCGGGCGGCAAGGCGAACCTCGCCGACCTCACCACCGCCCGGCGCGCAGAGCTGGATGCGGCGTTGCGCGCCCTCGAACTCGAAGCGCAGGCCGCGCAGGTCTGGGCGCAGCTCGCCACGCTCACGCCGCTGGACGCGCACGCAGGATGGACTGCGCCGGGACGATCACCACCGGGACAACCAGCACCGGGACATTCAGCACCGGGAGGATCGGCAGCAGGAGGATCCGCACCATGAAGATCAGCACCAGGACGATCAAACCTTCCCTCCGACTGCTGCTGGGCCTGGTCGGCGCCATCATCATCGGCGCAGCCGGGTATCAGCTCGGGGTGCATCGCGCGGCACGGCTGCCTTCGCCGATCGCATCGGGCACGGCCGCACCCGCCGGCACCGGCGCGAGCCAGACTGCCGCGCCGGGCAGCGAGCGGCGCGTGCTCTACTGGCACGACCCGATGGTGCCGGGACAGCGCTTCGACAAGCCGGGCAGGTCACCCTTCATGGACATGGACCTGGTGCCGGTGTACGCGGACGAGGCGGCGGACGGCGAAGGCGTGCGCATCAGTCCCCGCGTGCAGCAGAGCCTGGGCGTGCGCACGGCGCCGGTTTCCAGGGCGCGGCTGTCCCGGGCGCTGCAGGCGGTGGGCAGCGTTGCCTACAACGACCGCGACGTGGCGGTGATAACCGCGCGCAACAACGGCTACGTCGAGAAGCTGTTCGTGCGCACGACTCTGCAGGCAGTCCGGCAGGGCGAGCCGCTGGCGCAGCTGTACGTGCCCGAATGGGTGGCCGCGCAGGAGGAGTACCTGAGCGCACGGCAGCTCGCCGACGCCCGCTTCGAGGGCCTGGCGCAGGCTGCGCGCCAGCGCATGGCACTGACCGGCATGCCGGAGTCGGTCATCAGGCAAGTCGAGTCCTCGCTGTCGGTCCATCCGCGCGTGACGATCACTGCCCCGATCTCCGGTGTCCTCTCCGAGCTCTCGGTGCGTGAGGGTGCCACGCTCGGCATGGGGATGCCCATGTTCCGCATCAACGGGATGCGATCGGTGTGGGTGAACGCGCAGGTTCCCGAAGCTGCGGCAGGGCAGGTGCGGCCGGGCATGCCGGCCAGGGCGGTCACTGCCGCATTCCCCGAGCACAGCTTCGCCGGGAAGGTCGATGCGATCCTGCCCGAAGTCGATGCCATCACGCGCACCATCAAGGCGCGGCTCGAGCTGCGCAACGCGGACGGGAAGCTCGTCCCCGGCATGTTCGTGACCGTGAACTTCGCATCGACGCAGGAACGGGAGCCCCTTGTCGTGCCCTCCGAGGCGTTGATCCGGACCGGCACACGCACGCTCGTGTTCGTGGCGGACGGCAACGGAAGCTTCACGCCCGTCGATGTCGAATCCGGACTCGAGGCCGAGGGCCGGACCGAGATCCGCCGCGGCCTGGAGATGGGTCAGCACGTGGTGGTATCCGGTCAGTTCCTGGTCGACTCCGAGGCGAGCCTGCGCGGCACGCAGGTCCGCATGCAGCAGGATGCAGCGGGCGAGCCCGGATCGGCCGGCGAATCGATCTACCACGCGCAAGGAACGATCGAAGACATCGACGGCGACGAGGTGATGCTGACGCACGGTCCGGTGCCGGAGCTGAAATGGCCGTCGATGACGATGGCCTTCAAGGCACCCGCGGCCGGCCTGCCCGGGGCGCTGCGCGCGGGCGACAGCGTCCGCTTTTCGTTCAAGCGCACCGATCAGGGCGAGTACGAACTGACTGCCGTCGAGCCGGTGCCAGGCAGCGCCCACGAAGGAGCTCATCGATGATCGCACGCGCCATTCTCTGGTCGATCGCCAACCGCTTCCTGGTCCTGCTCGCTGCCGTCGCGCTGGCCGCGGCCGGGATCTGGTCGCTGCTGCGCACACCCGTCGATGCGATTCCCGATCTGTCCGACGTGCAGGTGATCATCCGCACGAGCTTCCCTGGCCAGGCGCCGCAGATCGTCGAGAACCAGGTCACCTACCCGCTCACCACCACGATGCTGTCGGTGCCGGGCGCGAAGACAGTGCGCGGGTATTCGTTCTTCGGCGATTCCTTCGTCTACGTCCTGTTCGAAGACGGGACCGATCCCTACTGGGCGCGCTCGCGCGTGCTGGAGTACCTGAACCAGGTGCAGTCCCGCTTACCTGCCCAGGCGCGCCCGGCGCTCGGACCCGACGCCACCGGCGTAGGCTGGGTATTCCAGTATGCGCTGGTCGACCGCACGGGAACGCACGACCTGTCGCAGCTGCGCGCACTGCAGGACTGGTTCCTCAAGTACGAACTCAAGGCGGTGCCGGACGTCTCGGAGGTCGCATCCATCGGCGGGATGGTGCGGCAGTACCAGGTCGTGCTCGACCCCGATCGGCTGCGCGCCTACGGCATCGCGCATGCAATGGTGATCGAGGCGATCCGGCGCGCGAACCAGGAGACCGGTGGCTCGGTCCTGGAACTGGCAGAAGCCGAGTACATGGTGCGCGCCGGCGGCTACCTGCAATCGCTCGAGGACTTTCGCAGGATCCCCCTGCGCAGCACCGATGCCGGCGTTTCGGTTCGTCTGGGCGATGTAGCACTCGTCCAGCAGGGGCCGGAGATGCGCCGGGGGATCGCCGAACTGGACGGTGAAGGCGAGGTGGCGGGCGGCATCATCGTGATGCGCTCCGGGCGCAATGCCGTGCAGACGATCGAGGCGGTAAAGGCCAAACTCGCGCAGCTGCAGAAGAGCCTGCCGCACGGCGTCGAGGTGGTCACCGTGTATGACCGCTCGAGTCTCATCGAACGTGCGGTGAGCAATCTCTGGCACAAGCTGCTCGAGGAATTCATCGTCGTCGCCATCGTCTGCGCGCTGTTCCTGTTTCATCTGCGCTCGGCCCTGGTCGCCATCGTGTCGCTGCCGCTCGGCGTGCTCGCCGCCTTCGTCGTGATGCACTACCAGGGGGTAAGCGCGAACATCATGTCGCTGGGCGGCATTGCCATCGCCATCGGTGCGATGGTGGACGCGGCCATCGTGATGATCGAGAACGCGCACAAGCACATCGAACGCTGGCGACACGAGCATGGCGAGCAGGCGCAGCTTACCCCGCACACGCGCTGGCAGCTCGTCGGGAATGCAGCGACCGAGGTCGGTCCCGCGCTGTTCCTGTCGCTCGTCATCATCACGCTGTCGTTCGTTCCGGTGTTCGCGCTCGAGGCGCAGGAAGGACGGATGTTCGGTCCCCTCGCCTTCACCAAGACGTACACGATGGCAGCCGCCGCCGGCCTGGCCGTGACCCTGGTCCCGGTGCTGATGGGCTATCTCGTGCGCGGCCGCATTCCGAGTGAGAACGCCAATCCGCTCACCCGCCTGCTCATCGCACTGTATCGGCCGGCGCTGCGCCTCACGCTCGCGCATCCGCTCCTCACCATTGCCCTGGCCATCACGGCCGTGGCGCTCACCGTCGTGCCCATAAGCCGGCTCGGCGGAGAGTTCATGCCGCCGCTGGACGAAGGCGACCTGCTCTACATGCCTACTGCGCTGCCCGGACTGTCGGCCGGCAAGGCCGCGCAGCTGTTGCAGCAGACCGACCGCCTGATCAAGACGGTGCCGGAAGTGGCGACCGTGTTCGGCAAGGCCGGACGTGCCGAGACCGCGACCGACCCCGCCCCCATGGAGATGTTCGAGACCACCATCCAGTTCAAGCCGCGCTCGCAATGGCGTCCCGACATGACCCCGGACAGGCTGGTGGAGGAACTCGACCGGATCGTGAACGTGCCGGGCCTGTCGAACGTCTGGGTGCCCCCGATCCGCAACCGCATCGACATGCTGGCAACCGGCATCAAGAGCCCCGTGGGCATCAAGGTCGCGGGCGCGTCGCTGTCGCAGATCGACAGGGTGACCGCGCAGATCGAGCGGGTCGTCAAGCAGGTGCCGGGCGTATCCTCGGCGCTGGCCGAGCGGCTCAACGGAGGACGCTACATCGACGTGCAGCCCGACCGGGATGCCGCGAGCCGATTCGGCATGAACATCGCCGACGTGCAGAGCATCGTCGCGTCGGCCATCGGTGGCGAGAACGTGGGCGAGACGGTGGAGGGCCTGCAGCGCTTTCCGATCAGCGTGCGCTACCCGCGCGAGATCCGCGACTCGCTGCAGGCGCTGCGCGACATGCCGGTGCTCACCGAGCGCGGGGCGCAGATCCGCCTGGGCGACGTCGCCTCGATCCGCATCGCGGACGGCCCGCCCATGCTTCGCAGCGAGAACGCGCGGCTCTCGGGCTGGGTATACGTCGATGTCCGCGGCCGGGATCTGCAGTCGGCCGTGCACGCCATGCAGAGCGCCGTGCAGGCGCAGGTGAAGCTGCCGGCCGGCTACTCGATCTCGTGGTCCGGGCAGTTCGAGTACCTGGAGCGCGCCGCTGCGCGAATGAAGATCGTGATACCCGTCACCCTGGCGATCATTCTGCTGCTGCTGTACTTCACCTTCCATCGAGCGGACGAAGCGGTGCTGATCATGGCCACGCTGCCGTTCGCCCTGGCCGGTGGCATCTGGCTCATGTGGACGCTCGGGCACCACGTCTCGGTGGCCAGTGCCGTCGGCTTCATCGCGCTGGCCGGGGTAGCGGCCGAGTTCGGGGTGGTGATGCTGCTCTATCTCAAGCAAGCCTGGGACGCACGCATCGCGCAGGGCAGGACATCCGAGCGCGACCTGCTGGAGGCGATCGAGGAAGGTGCAGTGCTGCGGGTGCGGCCCAAGGCGATGACGGTGGCCGTCATCGTCGCCGGCCTCATTCCCATCATGATCGGAACCGGAACCGGCTCGGAGGTGATGCAGCGCATCGCCGCCCCGATGGTGGGCGGCATGCTGACCGCGCCGCTGCTCTCACTGTTCGTGGTGCCGGCGGCATACCGGCTGATGCGCAGACCGCGCGCGGCGGCAGCCGCTGGCGAGCCGGTTCGGCCCGCGCATGCCGGGTGATGGGTGCGTGAAGTGCTCGGCTTCAGTTACGTTGATGACCCGCTGATGCTCTGCGCTGCCATCCGGCAAAGCAGCTCGCAGGCCATGCTGACTACCTCAGCAGGAACCCTCTGGCGATGACGGTATCCCGCAGTTTTTCCCGACCGTCCATGTAGCTGAACTTCATGGAGTTCACCACGGACTCCCGCCAGGTCATCTTCGGCAGGCCTGCTGCTTCACGAAACTTGCTGAACTCCGGCTCGTAGCCAGCGAGGCTCTCCCGAGCCTGCTTGCCGTCGTAATGGTTGAAGTGCAGGACGACTTCCTGGGCCGGTCGAGGGCGAACCGTCGCCGGTTTGCTGTTGTCCGGTCGACCAACGACCAGGCCGAAGGTCACGTAGCTCAGCCGGGGCAGGCCTAGCAGGTCCGCGAGCTCCCGGGCATTGTTTCGGGCAGCACCGATGAAGCAGTAGCCAAGTCCCATCGATTCCGCTGCGACAGCAGCGTTCTGAGCGGCCAGCGCCGCGTCCACGGTGGCCATGACGAAGGCGTCCAGATAGTCAGGGACGACGAGGTCGCCTCCCTCCGCTGCGGCGATCTCGCAGTTGCGGGAGATGTCTGCAATCCAGAGCAGGATCACGGGCGCCTGCCCGATGAACTGGTTGTTGCTCCCGGAACTGCCTGCAGCGAGGGCCCAGACCTTTGCCTTCACCTGCGGATCGGTGACAGCAACGACACTCCACTGATGAAGGTTGGACGAAGTGGCCGCGGACTGCGCGGCCGCGACCATGGTTTCGATGGCCCCTTCCGGAAGCGGCTCGGCCAGGAAGCTTCGGACGGACTTGTGGGCAAGCAGGGTCTCGATGGTGGGATTGACGAAAACGCTCGCGGGTCTTCCCTGACTGCCGTATCTGGCTTGCAGCAGCTCGTCGTGCCGCGCGTTCTCGCTCGAGGCTCTTTCCTGCATCGACCGCATCAGAGCTTCGGATCGGGATCGAGCGTGTTCGCACCGCCTTCCTGGACGAGCAGCCGGTGCATCACCGACGCCGCGTGGCGGAATACGGCCGCTTCCTCGTAGGCGGGATCGGCAAACCACGCATCGACATGCGCCTTGCTGGGGAACTCCAGAATCACCATGCGTCCCGGATAAGCCTCGCCTTCGGCGGTGGTCACCGGCTCGCCGCGGGTGAGGAACCGACCGCCATGCTTCCTGACCGTCGGCGGCGTTCGGTCGGTGTATTTGCGATAAGTGTCGGGATCGGTGACGCTCATCATGGCTACCACGTATGCAGGCATCGCAGGTCTTCTCGCATTGGATGATCGATAACAAGACCATTATGCACTGCTGTATGGCCTAGCGCCGCATTCATGGGGAGACCAGCAATGCGAACCAATGGGGTCGTAACTAGCCCAACATGAGCCGTTTGCGAATCGTGCTTACTTCGAAGATGCCAGGTTCGAGCGACGCAATACGCCGGTCAATGCAGTTCCCGGGGAAACGGTATTGAAGACGGTCCCGTACTTCCGCACGTTTTCGTGCAGAAGGGCCAGGCGTTGGTCGCTTTCGTCCGTATCGAGGACAATCTCGTACTCAATGGATTCCATCTTCGGTGGCACATCCTGCCGCAGGCCATTCAGAAATATCTCTACGCCTTGAAAGCGGAATCTCAGCATCGGCGCGACACGCTCGATGCCCTTGATCATGCAGGCACCCAGTGCCGCCAGGAGCAATTCGGCGGGATTGAATGCATCGGCCCGGCCGGAGAGGCTCGTGTCGAGTGCGATTGCAGCGCTCTTGCACCGCGCCAGACTTCCTCGTGCGTCTTGACGTCGCGCACTGACTCGAAACTGCATCTTGGCAGATTGCGTACTCATCTCTGATCGCCCGTCCGATCCGTCAGGCCAACGGACGGCGGGCACGGACAAAGGAGCTTCTGAACTTGTCGCCCACCTGGGGAGCAATTACATCGACATCGATGCCTTTCGCCGCGAGAAATTCACGCGCATCCTCTACGTCGTAGACCCGCGTGGGCTCGATGTCGATATCGGTGAACCCCGCAGCAGATAGTTTTTCCTTGTACTCCTGTTCGCCGAGCGCGCCGGCAATGCACCCTATCCACAGCTCCACGTTCTGGCGCAGTTGAGCGGGCACCTCGCCGCGCACCGTGACGTCCGACACGGCAAAGCGGCCACCGGGTTTGAGCACGCGGAATGCCTCTCGGAGCACGCGGTCCTTGTCTCCAGACAGATTGATTACGCAGTTGGAGATGATTACGTCGACCGAGGCATTGGGAAGAGGAATGTTCTCGATCTCGCCCTCGAGAAACTCGACGTTCTGTACTCCCGCCTTCGCCTGGTTTTCGCGCGCCAGGTCAAGCATCTCGTCGGTCATGTCCAGACCGTACGCCTTCCCGGTCGGTCCCACCCGCTTGGCCGAGAGCAGGACATCGATGCCGCCTCCCGACCCCAGATCGAGTACCGTTTCGCCAGGCTTCAGCTCCGCAAGCGCAGATGGGTTCCCGCAACCGAGCGAGGCCGCCAGTGCGGCTTCCGGAACAGCAGCGCCCTCTTGCTCGCCATACAAGTTGCCGGTGATGGGGCCGCACTTGCTCCGAGCACGTTGTCCACTGCCGCAGCAGGCCGATGTGTTGGTCTTGGTGCGCAGCGCCGCCTCGGCATACTTTTCCTTGACTGCATCGCGAATGTCATCGCTACTCATGGTCCACCTCCGTTGTCGTGTCTCGAATCACCGCGTCGCTACAGCGGCCTGCTCGTACCAATGCCGCGTGCCGTTCACAACTCGCACGACCAGCAACATGACCGACACCTCGATGAGCACACCGACCACGGTCGCCAACGCGGCACCCGATTCAAAGCCGAATAGGCTGATCGCCGTCGCGACCGCCAATTCAAAGAAGTTGCTCGCTCCGATCAATGCCGAGGGGCAGGCGACGTTGTGCGCTTCACCGAGCTCGCGGTTCAACCAGTAGGCCAAGGTCGAGTTGAGGAAGACCTGAATGAGGATAGGCACCGCGAGCATTGCGATGATCAGTGGCTGCTCGAGGATTGCCGAGCCCTGAAAAGCGAACAGCAGTACCAATGTTGCCAGCAGCGCAGCAATGGACCAGGGGCCGATCCTGGCAAGCGTCGCCTCGAGAGCGGCATGACCGCGCCGCAGCAGAGCTCTGCGCCAGACTTGCGCGATGAGAACGGGTATCACGATGTAGAGGACAACGGAGGTGAGAAGGGTTTCCCACGGCACGATGATGGAGGAAAGACCGAGCAGCAGCGCGACAATCGGCGCGAAGGCGAAGACCATGATGGTATCGTTCAACGCGACCTGCGACAGGGTGAAGAGTGGGTGCCCATTAGTGAGGCGGCTCCACACGAACACCATTGCGGTGCACGGCGCTGCGGCAAGCAGAATCAGTCCGGCGATGTAGCTGTCGAGCTGTGCGACCGGCAGCCAGGGCGCGAACACGTGGCGAACGAAAATCCAGCCCAGCAGCGCCATCGAAAATGGCTTGACCCCCCAATTGACGAAGAGGGTGACGCCGATGCCGCGCCAATGTCGTCGTACCTGATGTAGCGCGCCAAAATCGACCTTGAGCAGCATCGGGATGATCATCACCCAAATCAGAATTCCGACGGGGATATTCACCTTCGCCACTTCCATGCGGCCGACGGCCTGGAACGGCGCCGGCAGGAGCTGCCCAAGCGCTATACCCGCAACAATGCACAGGAACACCCACAGGGTCAGGTAGCGCTCGAAGACGTTCATCGTGTTGCTCGGAACGGCTCGGCCAGCGGCTGCGACGGAGGATTGCATGGATTCGCGAAATGCGACGCTACACGCGCTCAGCCTTCCTTGCCGATGTCGCGTAGCTGGCGCTGGGCGGCGATACGCTCGAGGGATTCGAGTCTTAGGTTGGCAAGCAAGTTGATACGCTTGCTCAATACGGTATAGGCGGTGAGAAAGGCTGCCCGCTTCGCCTCCTCACCCTACACGGCGGCCGGGTCCGGCACGCCCCAGTGTGCGGTCATCGGCCGACCTGGCCATATCGGACACACTTCACCGGCGGCCTGGTCGCACACAGTGATGATGATGTCCATGTGCGGGGCACCCGGCTTCGCAAACTCTTCCCACGATTTGCTGCGGTAGCCCTCGGTCGACATGCCGTTTCTGGCCAGGAGATCCAGAGCGTAAGGATTGATTCGGCCGGTGGGCATGCTCCCCGCACTGAAGGCACGGAAGCGCACTCGGCCTACTTGATCGAGACAAGCCTCAGCGAGAATGCTCCGGGCGGAGTTGCCGGTGCACAGAAACAGCACGTTGTAGACGCGTCCGGACAATGGGAGCCTCCCTTAACAGCAAGCACTCTTCTTGATGGAGGGTATCCCCACGGCCACGATCTCCGGCTTCGGCGCGCAGCATGACGTGGCTTTGCCCTGTTCTGGCTCGGTCGTGCTGCGAGCAGTGTCCTGGCCATAGAGCTCTGCTTCCGCCAACGTGTGATACGTCTCCCAGGCAATGCCCTGGGGATCATTGATCCAGTACTTGTCCGACTTGACGTAGCAGCACGTCGCCTGCGGTTGGTCGACGGCCGCGATCTCCGCCTCGGCCACCTGCTCACGCAGCGCTTTCAGTTCCTCGTCACTGTCCACCTGCAGACCCAGATGATCGAGGCCGGGTTTCAAGCCGCGGTTCGAAATGGCGAAGTTGATGCGCGGGTCTTCCATCATCCATTTCGCGTAGTCTGGCTTGCGCACCGTTGGCGGCATGCCGAATACGGTGGAATAGAACCGGACATTGGTTTCCAGATCGTCGACGGCAACGTGCACATGAAAGCGTTTCATGATTTGCTTCTGGTGGTCGATTTGGCTGGCGCTGCCGCAGGCGTGCAGCAACGCGCCAGTTCAGTCTCCATCACGCTCAGGCAATCGAGCGGCATCCCTCGGCAGCAGTTCTGGGTCAGAAATGTCATGAGGGCAGCCATCTGCTCGAAGTCCGCGCTGTAGTAGACATAGCGGCCCTCCTGACGCGAGGACGCGAGCCGCGCATTGCTCAGCTCCTTCAAGTGGAAGGAAAGCGTGGGGGCAGGAATATCCATCGCTTCGCGTACCTGCCCAGCTTGCAGACCTTCGGGGCCAGCCTGTATCAGCAGGCGGAAGATCGACAAGCGCGTTTCCTGTGCGAGCGCGCCGAGGGCCTGAACTGCTTGCTTAGAATCCATGCTTCCAAAATTATCGAAATATAGGTTACTCGTCAAGCACCGGTCATTCACGATCTTCTTCCGCCTTGCCGGCTGGCGACCCCTGCTGGTCGCCCCCTCGTTGCTCCATTCCCAACGCCGACGCACTGGTTGCGCAAGGAAGGTCCACCGGTGAAAATCTGGAGGCGGGGGTCGGAATCGAACCGGCGTCCACGGCTTTGCAGGCCGCTGCATAACCACTCTGCCACCCCGCCTGGGGTCGGGCGACTGACGCCCTACTGCGGTTCCGGCGCTCGCGGACAGGAAGCGGCGGCCTGGTGTGCCTGGGATGGCACGGCCGCCCCGCGGAGGGACAAACGCCGATGACCTGCTGAAACTAAAAAGGGAAAACGAAGTGTCGCCACTTCGATTTCCCCTGCAAAACTGGAGCGGGAAACGAGGCTCGAACTCGCGACCCCAACCTTGGCAAGGTTGTGCTCTACCACTGAGCTATTCCCGCGCGGAACGAGACCGAATTATAAGGATTTTTTCTCCTCGTTCAAGCCCATCGAGGGTAGCGAGCGGCGGATGTAGTAGCCCATGCTCCACAGGGTCAGCAGGGCCGCGACATAGATCAGCACGGTCCCCAGCGGCTGGATGGGAATTCCCAGCAGGGGATCGTGGTACAGCAGCATCAGGATCGCCGCCATCTGGCAGCCGGTCTTGAGCTTGCCCAGGAAGTGCACCGCCACGTTGCGGCTCTGGCCGATCTTCGCCATCCACTCCCGCAGCGCGGAGATGGCAATCTCCCGCCCGATGATCACGACGGCGATCAGCGCATCCGCCCGCTGCAGTTTCACCAGCAGGATCAGCGCGGCGGCCACCATCAGCTTGTCGGCCACCGGATCGAGGAAGGCGCCGAACGCGGAGGTCTGGTTCAGCGCACGGGCCAGGTAGCCGTCCAGCCAGTCGGTGATCGCGGCGAAGGCGAACAGCGCCGTGGCAATGACGTTGCGCTCGTGCAGGGTCAGCCAGCTCTCCGGCACGTAGAACACCCCGATGAACAGAGGGATGAGCAGAATGCGCAGCCACGTCAGCAGGTTCGGCAGGTTCGTCGGCATCGCCCGGATCCTCAGTGCAGGTGGCGGTAGATGCGGTCGGCCAGCGCGCGGCTGATGCCGTCCACCTGGGCGATCTCGTCGGCGCTGGCGGCCATCAGTCCGCGCAGGCCGCCGAACCGGGCCAGCAGCCGTTGCCGGCGCTTCGCGCCGATTCCGTCGATGCTCTCCAGGGTGGAGGTGCGCCTGATCTTCGCGCGCCGTCCGCGGTGGCCGGTGATGGCGAAGCGGTGGGCCTCGTCCCGGATCTGCTGGATCAGATGCAGCCCCGGATGATCCTTGGGAAGGTGGATCGTGTCCTCGCGGCCGGGGATCACCAGCTGCTCCAGGCCGGGCTTGCGGGTCTCGCCCTTGGCGACACCCACGAGCGCCACCTGCCCCAGCCCCAGTTCCTCCATCACCCCGACGGCACTGGAGATCTGACCCTTGCCGCCATCGATGAGGATCAGGTCGGGCAGCCTGCCCTCCCCCGCCACCACCTTGCGATAGCGCCGATCGAGCACCTGGCGCATCGCGGCATAGTCATCCCCTGCCGCGATCCCCTCGATGTTGTAGCGGCGGTACTGGTCGTTGCGCATGCCTCCATCATCCCATACCACGCAGGAGGCGACCGTGGCCTCGCCGCCGATGTGGCTGATGTCGAAGCACTCGATGCGCTGCACGGTGGCCGGCAGCGAGAGCGCGCCCTGCAGGCTGGCCAGACGCGCCTCCTGCGTGGCGGCCAGCTGCATGCGCTGGCCGATCGCGATGCGCGCGTTGGTCTCGGCCATGGTCAGCCAGGCGCGCCGCTCGCCATATCCGCTCGACGCGATGTGCACCTCGTGGCCGGTCTGCTCGCTCAGCAGCGCACCGAGCGCAGCCACGTCCGTTTCCAGATTGATCAGCACCAGTGGGGGTGCCTGCCGTCCCAGGTAATGCTGGCTGAGGAATGCCTCCAGCGCCTGCCCGAGCGCGTAGCCCTCGCCATGGTCGGGGAAGAAGGACTTGTCGCCGCGGTGGATGCCGCCGCGCACCGTGACCAGGTTCACGCACAGCATCCCGCTCTCGCTCACCAGCGCCACGATGTCGACGTCGCGGGCGCGCTCGCTGGCGACGAACTGCGTCTGCCGCACACCGCGAAGCGCCCGGATCTGGTCCCGGTACTGCGCCGCCGCCTCGAAGTCGAGTGCATCCGAGGCGCGCTGCATCTGCTGTTCCAGCTTGTCCAGCACCTCGTCATCGCGTCCCTGCAGGAACAGCTCGGCATTGCGCACGTTCTCGGCGTACGCCGCCTGGTCGATCGCCCCCACGCACGGCGCCGTGCAGCGTCGGATCTGGTGCAGCAGGCAGGGCCGCGAGCGGTTGGCGAACACCGTGTCCTCGCAGGTGCGCAGCTGGAAGACCTTCTGCATCAGCGCGATGCTGTCGCGCACGGCACTCGCGCTGGAGAATGGACCGAAATAGCGGTTGTCCCGGTCCAGTGCTCCCCGGTAGAAACCGAGCTTGGGGAACGCATGGCCGCTAATCTGCAGGTAGGGATAGGACTTGTCGTCGCGATACAGGATGTTGTAACGCGGCGCGAAGGTCTTGATCAGATTGTTCTCGAGCAGCAGCGCTTCCGATTCCGAGCGCGTGACCGTGGTCTGGACGTCACGCACCTGCGCGACCATGAGCTGGATGCGCGGCTGCAGCGTCGCGGTGCGCTGGAAGTACGAGGCCACGCGCTTCTTCAGGTCGCGGGCCTTGCCCACGTACAGGACATCGCCCTCCGCGCCCAGCATGCGGTAGACGCCGGGCAGGTGCGGCAGAGCCGCGACCTTCTCCGTGACATCGACTGCCGGCGCAGCGTCAGTGACCGGCGTCGGGCCCGGGCTGCGCACATGCGCGGGGAGCTTGGTCATCACGACGGGAGGTGGGGCGGAGAACGGCAAATTATAGCCCCTGGGCGACGCCAGTCGCCCCGGCGCACGCCGGGATCCGGTAGGGTGAGCCGTCGCCCCGGCGCACGCCGGGGCCCCGCAGAAGCAGACAAGGCTCTTCTCTGTCTTCTCTGTCTTCGCTGGATCCCGTCTTGCGCCGGCTTCCGCCGGGATAGCGGAGGCTGTGTTTGCTTCCGCCGGGATGATGGAGGCTGTGTCGGCTTCCCGCCAGGATGACGATGCCTCGCCGGGCCCCAGCTTCAGAAGATCGGACTCTCTCGAAGACCGGACTCTTTCATTGGGCTCTTCCCGCCCTTCCGGTAAAATGCGCCCCTTTCCGAGAACTGGTATCCCAGCCATGGCCAAAGTCATCGCCACTGAAATCCGCGCCGGTAACCTGATCGAGTGGGACAAGCGCGTCTGGCGCGTCCTGAAGAGTTATCACGTGCACGTCGGCGGGCGTGGCGGTGCCTTCATGCAGGTCGAGATGAAGGACATCGAGACCGGGACCAAGGGCAACCAGCGTTTCCGTACCGACGAAAAGATCGAGCGCGCCTTCGTGGAGGCCCGCGATATGGAGTACCTGTACGCGGACGGGAACAGCTACGTGTTCATGGACAGGGAAAACTACGAGCAGCTCAATTTGTCCGCTGAACTGCTCGAGGGCCAGATCGAGTACCTGCTGCCCAACACTACCGTGCAGGTGAACTTCCACAACGAACGGCCGATCGGCGTGCAGCTGCCGCCGAGCGTGGTGCTGACCATCACGGATACCGAGCCCACGCTGAGGGGTGCAACGGCCACGGGCTCGTTCAAGCCCGCGACCTGCGAGACGGGACTGGTGGTTCAGGTGCCGCCGTTCGTCCAGCAAGGCGAGAAGATCAAGATCAACACCGATTCGGGCGAGTACATAGAGCGGATGTGAGCACTGGGTACCTGCGAAATCCGGGATCCAGCGAAGATAGAGAAATGCCTTGTCTGCTTACGCTGGGCCCCGGCGTTCGCCGGGGCGACGGGCCAGGTCTCGGCATTTGCCGGGGCGACGGGTCACCCTACCGGGTCCCGGCATTCGCCGGGGCGACGTGTGTTTCGTCATCCGTTAGCGACGATCCGACCGCAGCGGATCGGCTCAGCCCGGGGGTCGGCTCCCGGCGTCTTGCTCCGATTCCTCGCGGCGCGCCCTCGTGAACGGGATGACCTCCGCGCAGGGCGCGGGCCTGCGTGCCGGCGGCTCGGCCTGGAGGTCCATGTCGCGCAGGTCGTTGAGCGCCGCGCGCAGGCTCTCGAAGCGATCCCACATCAGACTCTGCAGGCGGATAGCGGCTCCCAGCGGGGTCTTGGCCTTGCGTCGCTCCAGGTCGATCCGGCACTGCAGTCCTCGCAGCCGATCCTGCATCGCCGGCGGGGCCGACGCGATCAGATCTTCAATGACCTGCAGGCGCGCGCGCTCGAACTCCTGCGGATCTTCCTGCGCGAGCTTGAGCCAGTACTCCGGTTCGAAGTCCATGCGCCGAGTCTAGCAGCCGACTGGCGCGGACACAGTCAAATCTTGGTCAGGGTCGGCGCATCAGACGGATGACCGACTGCCCGGCTCCGGCAGCGGCGCCCAGCTCGGGCTGTAGCGTGACGTGCTCGATTCCGAAGCGCTCGTTCAGAACCCGCCGCGCCTGCGCCAGCAACTGCGGCCACCCATCCAACCGGTCCACGCGGACGTGGGCGGAGAGGGCGATCTGTCCCGAGGAGATGTTCCAGATGTGCAGGTCGTGCACGTCGCGCACCTCGGGAAGCCGGGCGAGCGCGCGGCCGACCTCGTCCAGTCGCAGGTAGCGCGGCACGCCCTCCATCAGGACGTGCAGCGCCTCGCGCAGCAGATGCAACGTGGAACCGAGTATAAGCACGGCGATGACCAGCGAGAGGATCGGATCGATCGGTTTCCAGCCGGTGAAGTAGATCACCGCGCCGGCGAGCACCGCGGCGAAGGAGCCGAGCAGGTCGCCGAACACGTGCAGCAGCGCCGCGCGCTTGTTCAGACTAGCCTCGCCGCGCGTGAGCACGAATGCCACGGCGATGTTGAGCAGCAGACCGAGAAAGGCGACCACCATGACGCCGAGCCCCTGTACCTCCGCGGCCGGGTGCATCAGGCGCTTGATCGCCTCGACAGTGATCAGCACCACCACGGCGAGCAGCGCCAGTCCGTTCAGGAAGGCGGCGATGACCTCCGCGCGAGCCAGCCCGAAGGAGTGCCTGCCGCCCGCCGGACGCCGCGCGAGCCACGCGGCGAACCACGCGAGTCCCAGCGCTGCAGCGTCCGATGCCATGTGTCCTGCATCGCTGATCAACGCCAGCGAGCCGAACCACCAGCCGGCGACGAACTCGACGCCGGCGTACCCGAGCGTGAGCACCATGGCCCAGGCCAGCGCACGTGCGGCCAGGCTGCGTGCGTGGTCGTGCTGATGCGAGCTCGCGCGATGCGAATGACCACCGTGCGAGTCACTGCCGTGCGAATAGCCGGCTTGCGAGTGGTCGCCGTGCGAATGACCGGCGTGGGAAGGACCGGCGTCGCCGTGCCCATGGCCGTGATGCCGATGCCTGCCGCTCATGCCGGTCAGCCGCTCAGCGTGTCCGCCACGGCCCGCGCCGCCTGCCACGCGGCCCCTGCCGCGAGCGCCTGCAGCCCGACCGGCGGAGCGCTGGCGTACAGCGGCCGTACCCGCCGCTGCCACTCGGACGACGGCTGCCAGTGCAGACCGCCCAGGATCTGCTCGGCGGCCTCGGGCCGGTTGCACACCAGTGCCATGTCGCAGCCCGCCCGTAACGCCGCCTGCGCCCGTCCCAGGGCGTCGCCTGCCACGCTGGCGCCCTCCATGGACAGGTCGTCGCTGAAGATCGCCCCCTGGAACCCGAGGCGGCCGCGCAGGATCTCCTGCAGCCACACGCGGGAGAAGCCTGCCGGGCTGGCGTCGACCCGTGGGTAGATCACGTGCGCGGGCATGACCGCCGGCAGGCCCTGCGCGATGAGGGCGCGAAACGGCACGATGTCATCGGCCTCGATGCGCGCGAGCGGGCGCTCGTCCACCGGGATGGCGACGTGCGAATCCTCTGCGGCGTAGCCGTGCCCGGGGAAATGCTTGCCCACCGCGGCCACGCCGGCACGGCGCAGGCCCCGCATCAGCGCCGAGGCGAGGTCCGCGACTGCCTCGGGAAGCCTGTGGAAGGCACGGTCGCCGATCACCGCGCTCGGTCCGTAGTGCAGATCGAGCACCGGCGTGAAGCTGAAGTCCACGCCGCTGGCGGCCAGTTCCATGCCGATCAGCGCCCCGATTTCCCCGGCCGCGGCGCAGGCCTGCGCGGGATCGACCTCCCAGCGCCGGCCCAGCTCGGCCATGGGCACGATGCGCGTGAAGCCGCTGCGGAAACGCTGCACCCGCCCACCTTCGTGATCGACCGCGATCAGCAGGCGCGGCTCGCGCAGTGCGCGGATCTCCAGCGCCAGTTCGCGAATCTGCTCCGGCGAGGCGAAGTTGCGCGCGAAAAAGATCACGCCGCCGGCCATCGGATGTAGCAGGCGCAGGCGGTCCTCGTGCGTGAGACTCTGGCCCGCCACGTCCAGGAACACCGGCCCGAGCGGCATCGGCACCGGCCGGCTCATTCCTGCTCCAGGACGACGAAGGCGCAGGCGATGCTGCGCTCGTGCGTGATGCTCAGATGGCTGCGGCCGATGCCGCGCGCCTGCATCAGGGCGGCCAGCGCCGGCGCGAGCGAGAACACCGGGCGGCCCGATGCATCGTGCGTCACCGCGATGTTGTGCAGGGAGGCCGGCGCACGCACGCCGGTGCCCAGCGCCTTGGCGAATGCCTCCTTGGCGGCAAAGCGCGACGCGAGATGGATCGGCTTGATCACGCTGTGTTCGTAGGCCGGCCACTCCACCTCGGCCAGCACGCGGCGCGCGAATCGATCACCGTGGCGCGCGAGCAGCGCCTCCACCCGCGGCACTTCCACCAGATCGGTGCCCACGCCCAGGATCATGGGCGCCGCGCCTCGCGCATCAGGGCCTTCATCTCGCGCACCGCGGTCTCCAGGCCGACGAACAGCGCATGGCTGACGATGGCATGTCCGATGTTCAGCTCCACGATCTGCGGGATGGCAGCGATCGGCTGCACGTTGTGATAGTGCAGCCCATGCCCGGCATTGACGTGCAGACCGAGCTCGGCGGCATGACGCGCCGCCACGCGCACGTGCTCCAGTTCGCGCGCCCTGGCCGCACCGTCCTCGGCGTCGGCGTAGGCCCCGGTGTGGATCTCGATGACCGGAGCGCCCGTGCGCTTCGCGGCCTCGATCTGCGCCTCGTCCGGTGCGATGAACAGCGATACGCGCACGCCGGCCTCGGCCAGCCGCGCACTGGCCGCACGCACCGCCTCGAACTGGCCGATCACGTCCAGTCCACCCTCGGTGGTGCGCTCGGTCCGCCGCTCCGGCACCAGGCACACGTCATGCGGTCGCAGCCGCAAGGCGATGCCGATCATCTCGTCGGTGATCGCGCTCTCCAGGTTCATGCGCCCGGTCAGCGCCCGGCGCAGCAGTTCCACGTCGAGGTCCTGGATGTGACGGCGATCCTCGCGCAGGTGCAGGGTGATGACGTCGGCGCCGGCGGTCTCCGCCACCAGTGCGGCCTGCACCGGGCTGGGATAGCGCGTGCCGCGCGCCTGGCGCAGGGTCGCGACGTGGTCGATGTTGACGCCCAGAAGGATCATGTCGTCGTGCTTCACGGTTGCTGCATCTCCCGTAGCAGCTGGCGCGTGTACAGCTCCCTGCCGCCGAGATAGTGGTTGAGAATGTAACGCATCAGGCCGCGTGCCTGCGGCATCACCGCGGGATCGCTGTAGTCGTCGTGCGCGATCGCGAGCAGGGCCGAACCGCGCAGAGCCGGCAGCACCGGATCCCCGCCCAGCTGCTCGGCCGGCACGGCACCGCGTTCGACCACGTACACGTATTCGCGCTCGGCCGCGATGGGCGCGCCCCGCGCATCGCTCGCCAGCGACAGTCCGTAGCCGAGCTCGGACAGCAGCAGGCGCTCGAACCGGCGCAGCACCAGGGCCGCATGCGCGCCCTCGCGCAATGCCTCCAGCGCCTGCTCGTAGCCGTCGAACAGCGTCTCGTGCGCATCGTCGCGCGGCAGCAGCTTGAGCAGCAGTTCGTTCAGGTAGAAGCCGCACACGAGCGGCAGGCCGGCCATCTGCGCCAGCCCGCCCTGCCACTCGACCCGGTGCAGAACCTTGAGCTCGGACTTGCCGGACCAGGTGAGAAGCAGGGGCTGGAAGGCCATCAGCGCGCCGCGCATCGCCGAGGTGGGACGGCGCGCGCCCTTTGCCACCAGTCCCACGCGACCGGCGTTGCGCGTGAACAGTTCCGCGACCAGACTCGTTTCCTTGAACGCGTAGGTGTGCAGGACGTATCCGGGCTCGGCCTCGCGCAGGTTGCCGCGCGGACGTGGCGAGGGTGCGGGTGCATTCACGTCGGGTTCGGGGAAGTGGCGTGCGCGGGCGCGAACGCCCGCTTCAATCATAGCCGAGTCGCCTGAGGATCGCGGCGTTGTCCATCCAGCCCTCGCGCACCTTCACGAACAGCTCCAGGAACACCTTGCCGCCGAAGAGCTTCTCCATGTCCTGGCGGGCCTGGGTGCCGATGGCCTTGAGCTTCTCGCCGCCCTTGCCGATCACGATCGGCTTCTGCCCCGAGCGCTCGACCAGGATGCTCGCGGAGATGCGGCGCAGCTCGCCCTCCTGCTCGAAGCGTTCGATCTCCACCGCCGTGGCGTAGGGGACCTCTTCGCCAAGCAGGCGGAACAGCTTCTCGCGCACCAGCTCGGCGGCCAGGAAGCGTTCGCTGCGGTCGGTCAGTTCGTCCTCCCCGTAGATGAGATCGCCCTCGGGAAGCAATGCGCGCAGTGCGCCGAGCAGGGCCTCGGTCTGCACTCCGGTCTCGGCGCTGACCGGCACGATCTCCCGGAACGGATATGCCGCGGCCAGCGTGGCGAGGAAAGGCAGCAGCGCGGACTTGTCGGCCAGACGGTCGATCTTGTTCACCACCGCCACCACCGGCACGCCGTCCGGAATGGCGGCCAGGACCTTGCGGTCGGCAGGTCCGAAGCGCAGCGCCTCCAGCACCAGGGCGACGGCGTCCACCTGCTCCAGCGCCTGTGTGGCGGAGCGGTTCATGTAGCGGTTCAGGCGCGAGCCATGGGCGGACTGCACACCCGGGGTGTCGACGAAGACGAACTGAGCGTCGGGCCGGGTCAGGATGCCCACCACCGAGTCGCGCGTGGTCTGCGGACGCCGCGAGGTGATGCTGAGCTTCTGCCCGACGAGGCGGTTGAGCAGCGTCGACTTACCGACGTTGGGACGCCCCACGATTGCCACGTAGCCCGCACGCATCGGTCCGTCCTGCCCGCTCATCCCTGCTGCACCGCCTGTTCGTAGGCACTGCGCGCCGCCTCCTGCTCCGCCGCGCGCCGGCTCGCACCCTCGCCCTGTGTGCGGATGCCAAGATCCGCGATCGTGCACTCGACCCTGAAGTGCTGCTCGTGCGCCTCGCCCGCCACGCTCACCACGCTGTAGGCCGGAAGCGGCAGACGCCGTCCCTGAAGATACTCCTGCAACAGCGTCTTCGGATCCTTCCCCGGCGCCCTCGGGTCGAGGGCATCCAGCAGCGGTGCGTAGATGCGGCCGATGAGTGCAGCGGCGGCGTCGAAACCGCCGTCGAGGAACACGGCACCGAACACGGCCTCCAGGCCATCGGCCAGGATGGACGGGCGGCGGAAGCCGCCACTCTTGAGTTCGCCCTCCCCCATGCGCAGAAAATCGCCCAGGACCAGATCGCCCGCCAGTCGCGACAGGGTGTCCTGGTTCACCAGGGAAGCACGCAGGCGCGACAGATGGCCTTCGGCCAGCCGGGGAAAGCGCTGGAACAGTAGCGAGGCGACGACGCAGTTGAGGACGCTATCGCCCAGGAACTCGAGACGCTCGTTGTGCGGGCTGCCGAAGCTGCGGTGGGTCAGCGCCTGCCGCAGCAGTTCCGGGGCACGGAAGGAATGGCCGAGACGATCGATCAGTGCGCGCTGAGTCATGCGCGCGCTACAGGGCGGCAGCCGGGGCCCACGCTCGCGGTGAGGGTCGCGGCGCGCCAGTGCGCGCCGGGCGAGGCGCGCCCCCGGGCATCAGTTGGTGTTCTCCGCCACGAAGTCGATCTGGGCGCTGACGTTGGCGAACAGCGGTACCAGGACCGAGTACTCGGCGCGGATCTCGAAGCCTTCGCCCGTCTTGGTCACTTCCAGATCGTTGCCCCGCAGCGATCGGATGTCGTCGATCTGCGCACGCTTGTTGAAGGCCGAAATCACGTCTCTGACCGAACCGCCCCGGCTCTCCATGGCGATGTCGTTCACCACGCGCTTGATGGTGAAGTACTCGATGTAGCTCGGGGCGAGCCTGAAGCCCATGATGGCCACGAATACGAGCACCGCCGAGACGATCAGAAAACCGGTGATGGTCAGACCCTGCTGCTTGCGCATGGTGATTCCCTCCGCATCAATGAATCCTCGACCCAACGCGGCTGAAATCGCTGAAGTTCCACCAGATCATGAAGGCCTTCCCCACGATGTTGCGATCCGGCACGAATCCCCAGTAGCGGCTGTCGCTGCTGCTGTCGCGGTTGTCGCCCATCATGAAGTAGTGATCCTGCGGCACCCTGCACTGGAACCCGTCCTCGCGGTACTCGCAATTGTCGCGATGAGGGAACTGGTGCACGCTCGACAACTGCACCGTCGGCGCCTTCGAGTTGGTCAGGACCGAGTGATCGGCCTCCCCGAGCCGTTCGCTGAAGCGGTCGGCCTGAATGTAGTTCAGGCCGCCTTCCAGGTACTCGAACGTACCCGTCGACTGCAGTGGAACCGGCTGGCCGTTGATGGACAGCCGCTTGTCCCGGTAGGCGACGACGTCGCCCGGGATTCCAACCACGCGCTTGATGTAGTCGAGCGAGGGATCGTCCGGGTAGCGGAACACCATGACCTCGCCGCGCTTCGGTTGGTTGATTTTCAGCACCTTCGCGTTGATGACCGGCAGCCGAATCCCGTAGGTGTACTTGTTCACCAGGATGAAGTCCCCGACCAGAAGAGTGGGAATCATCGAGCCCGACGGTATCTTGAAGGGCTCCACCAGGAACGACCGCAGCACGAATACCAGCAGGATCACGGGGAAGAAGCTCTTGGAGTACTCCACCCACCAGGGCTCGCGTCCCACGGTCTGGTGGACCTCCGCCATGACCGCATCCTGCCTGGCTTGGTAATCGGCTTGCGTCTCTCCAGGCTTTAGGGCGAGCTTGCGCCCGGCCTGGCGCAGCGCCTCCTCGACCCGGGCCCGCCGGCGCGGCGCCAGAAGGAAGCGGTCCAGCAGCCATACCCCGCCGGTCACCACCAGCAGGATCAGCATCCCCAGGGCAAAATTCATAGGTTCGCTCGATTGGTACGTTCTTCTATTTGCCTTCCACCTGCAGGATGGCCAGGAAGGCCTCCTGCGGAATCTCCACGGTGCCGATCTGCTTCATGCGCTTCTTGCCGGCCTTCTGCTTCTCCAGCAGCTTGCGCTTGCGCGTGATGTCGCCTCCGTAGCACTTGGCCAGCACGTTCTTGCGCAGGGCCTTGACTGTCTCGCGGGCAATGATGTGCGAACCGATCGCCGCCTGCACCGCGACGTCGAACATCTGGCGCGGAATGAGTTCGCGCATCTTGTCGACCAGTTCGCGGCCACGGAACTGGGAGGTGGCGCGGTGCACGATCAGCGACAGCGCATCGACGCGGTCGCCGTTGATCAGGATGTCCAGCTTGACCAGGTCGGCGGGGCGGAACTCCTTGAACTCGTAGTCGAGCGACGCATAGCCGCGGCTTACCGACTTGAGCTTGTCGAAGAAGTCCATGACCACTTCGTTGAGCGGCAGTTCGTAGGTGAGCATCACCTGCCGGCCCATGTACTGCATGTTCCGCTGCACCCCGCGCTTGTTGTTGCACAGGGTCATGACCGGGCCGACGTAGTCGCTCGGCATGAGGATGGTCGCCGTGATGATCGGCTCGCGGATCTCCTCGATCTTGGACAGATCCGGCAACTTGGACGGGTTCTCCACCTCCAGCACCGTGCCGTCACGCAGCTGCACCTGGTAGACCACGGTCGGCGCCGTGGTGATCAGGTCCATGTCGTACTCGCGCTCCAGGCGCTCCTGCACGATGTCCATGTGCAGCAGGCCGAGGAAGCCGCAGCGGAAACCGAATCCCAGCGCCTGCGAGGTCTCCGGCTCGAAGCGCAGCGACGCGTCGTTCAGGCGCAGCTTCTCCAGCGCATCGCGCAGCGCGTCGTACTGGTTCGCCTCCACCGGATACAGGCCCGCGAACACCTGCGGCTTGATCTCCTTGAAGCCGGGCAACGGCTCGGCCGCCGGACGCGACGCGAGCGTGATGGTGTCGCCCACGCGCGCGCTCGTCAGTTCCTTCACCCCGGCGACGACGAAACCCACTTCGCCTGCCGACAGCGACTCGCGCTGCATCGACTTCGGGGTGAATACCCCGACCTGCTCGCACAGATGCTGCGACTGCGTGGACATCAGCAGGATCTTGTCCTTGGGCCGCAGCGTCCCGTCCACGACGCGCACGAGCATGATGACGCCGACGTAGTTGTCGAACCAGGAGTCGATGATCAGCGCCTTGAGCGGCGCTCCGGGATCGCCCCTGGGCGAGGGCATGCGCGTGACCACGCCCTCGATCACGTCGATGACGCCGTCGCCTGTCTTGGCGCTGCAGCGGATGGCATCGTCGGCATCGATGCCGATGATGTCCTCGATCTCCTCGATCACCCGCTCGGGCTCGGCCGAAGGCAGATCGATCTTGTTGAGCACCGGCACCACTTCCACGCCCTGCTCGATCGCCGTGTAGCAATTGGCCACGGTCTGCGCCTCCACGCCCTGCGAGGCGTCCACGACCAGCAGTGCTCCCTCGCAGGCCGACAGCGAGCGCGATACCTCGTAGGAGAAATCGACGTGGCCGGGCGTGTCGATCAGGTTGAGCAGATAGATCCTGCCGTCTCGCGCCTTGTAGCGCAGCGCGGCCGTCTGCGCCTTGATGGTGATCCCGCGCTCGCGCTCGAGAGCCATCGAATCGAGCACCTGGGACTCCATCTCACGGTCGGACAGACCGCCGCAGAGCTGGATGAAGCGATCGGCCAGGGTGGATTTGCCGTGGTCGATGTGGGCAATGATCGAGAAGTTGCGGATGTGCTCCATGGATTTCGCTGGGAGGTCAGGCTCCCGCGGATCGCAGGACAGGAGCGAGGGGCGCCGCTGGTGGGCGCGAGGGGCGGAACTGGGTGTGGCGCAAGGGATGCTGCCGCGCGAGCAGACGAAAGCAAAGCGCGGATTCTAGCGAATTTTTCCCTGGAACGGCACCGCTACCCCCAGCAGCCCGAGCCGGCGCCGACGCGGGTGCGCGACCCCGGCAAATGATTTCGGGAAACTGGACCCGGGAAACTGACTCCGGGAAACTGGACCCGGGAAACTGACTCCGGGAAACTGACTCCGGGAAACTGGCTCCAGAAAACTGATCTCAGGAAACTGACCCGGCAAACTGGATGCCGAAACACCGGATCCCGGCAAACCGGCCCCCGGCTCTGGCCGGGACCGGACACCGGGATCACTCGCCGTTCAGTTCGAGCGGGACGTAGAGCGATCCCTGCCCTCGCCTGACCAGCAGGGCAACGGTGCGGCCCTTCTCGCCGCCGGTCAGCAGCCTGGTCAATTGCTCGACCGACTTCACTTCGACGTTGTTCACCGCCAGGATCACGTCGCCGCGCCGGATGCCGGCCCGCGCGGCGCGGCCTTCCGCGTTCTCCACCAGCACACCGCTGGCCACATTGAGTTCCTGCCTCCGCTCCGCGGGCAGTTCGGCCAGGCCGAGCCCGAGCTTCGCGATCTGCTCGCCCTGCGGCTTCGATGTGCCCTGTGCGCGCCGATTGCCGCGCTCGTCCGGCGTCTCGCCGACTTCGATGGTCAGCGCGTGCGGGGCGCCCTTGCGCCACACCTGGACCGGCACCCGGGTCCCCGGTCGGACACCGGCGACGATGCGCGGCAGTTCATTCGAGCTGACCACTTCCTTGTCGTTGAACGTCAGGATCACGTCGCTGGCCTGGATGCCGGCCTTGTCTGCGGGCCCGCCCTTCTCCACCGAATTGACCAGCGCGCCGACTGCACGCGGCAGGCCGAAGGAATCGGCCAGCTCCCTGGTGACCTCCTGGATGACCACGCCGATGCGGCCGCGGCTCACCCGCCCGCCGGTCTGCAGCTGCGTCGCCACGTCCACCGCGACGTCGATCGGTATGGCGAACGACACCCCCATGAACCCGCCCGTGCGGCTGAAGATCATGCTGTTGATGCCCACCACCTCGCCCTTCAGGTTGAACAGCGGACCGCCGGAGTTGCCGGGATTGATCGCCACATCGGTCTGGATGAAGGGAACGAAATTCTCCTGGGGCAGCGAGCGGCCCTTGGCGCTCACGATGCCGGCGGTCACGGTATTGTCGAAGCCGAACGGCGAACCGATCGCCACCACCCATTCGCCCACGCGCAGGGAACCCGGGGCGCCGATCTTCACCACCGGCAGCGCGTTCGCCTCGATCTTGAGCACGGCGACGTCCGTGCGCTTGTCCGTGCCGATCACCCTGGCGCGATACTCGCGCTTGTCGGTCAGCCGCACGGTGATCTCCTCGGCTGCATCCACCACGTGGGTGTTGGTGAGGATGTAGCCGTCGGCGCTGATGATGAATCCCGATCCGAGCGAGCGTGCCTCGTAGTCGCGCTGCAGCGGCGGCCCGAACCGGCGAAAGAAATCGAAGAAGGGATCCTCCTCCGCCCCGGGCGGCAGCGCCTGCGGCGACTCGGCACTGGAGGTGGTGCTGATGTTCACGACCGCCGGACCCTGCTGGTCGACCAGGTCGGCGAAGTCAGGCAGGCCGCGCGATTGCGCCAGCAGGCCGAGCGGTGCCCACAGCACCGTCAGGAGCAGAAATCTTCTGAGCATGTTCGAACGATCCTCGAGTCAAGACGGCGCGCAGCGAGCGCCGGGAACCGGTGCAGCCCCGCGGGCAAACGGCGGCTGGTGGGAGTGAATGCGTGCGCGCGCCTGCTCCGGGCGCCTCAGCGCGCCTTCGGAGAGACCGAATTGGCGATCTGCATCACCGTCACCGGCGGCGTTTCCCCAAGGACGGTGATGAGCTTATCCGAAAGCGGCCGCGTGTAGATGCTCACCGCACCCTGGTGCGACAGACCCGGGACGATCTTCGCCGAGGGCATGGGCTCGATGAACACGGACACCGCCGCCAGACCGTCGGAGAACACCAGGTGCGACACCAGGCCACCACCCGCCTGCTTCTGGCGGTGCATCTCCATGATCTTCTTGAAGCCGGCGGGCTGGTTCTGCACGGCCCAGCCGGTGTCGGTCGGCGTCTGGGCAATTTCGCGCTGGGGCGCGGCCGGGATGGCGAAACGCGGCGCTACTGCGTCCTTGGTCAGCGGCACGTCGATGGACACCTCGGTGAAATGGAACTGCTCCATCACTTCGCCGCGGCCGTCGAGCATGCGCGCCTTGAGCAGCAGGCCGGTCTTCATCTCGGCCCACAGCTTGTGTCCGTAGCGGAACCGGTCGCGCGGCTCGAGCACGAGCGCCTGGGCGTCGTAGCCGGCAATGCGATCCTGACCGGCCTTGCGCAACTGGTAGTACTCGGTGAGGACCGAGAGCTGGGCCGGAAGCAGCGCGGGAAACACCTTGCGCGCCGTGCGGCGCTCGCGCTTGACCACTCCCGTATCGGCGTAGAAGGTGATGATCTCGGAGCTGTTCCGGATGATCTCGCGCCGGGGACCGTCCAGGGTCTCCAGCTTCTCGAATTCACCGCTCGGATCCACGAAGTGCGTGATGCGCGAGGACTCGGCGTGATTGCCGTGCTGGTAGACGAAGGTGCCGCGGTAGTTCAGTTCGCGCGCGGCCTGCGCGATGCGCTGAAGCAGCGCAAGGGCTTCCGCGTCACCCAGTGCATCCGCGCGCGCGGTGCACACCAGGAGCACCTGCGACAGCAGCAGCAGCGGCAGTACAGTCTTGCCAAACGCTTTCATCGGTCCTGCACCGGCTCCTCACTGGCCACCGTGCGCACGTAGGAGACTACGCCCTGCATCATCGTGCTGGGAGAGAACTCCTGGTGCGCGACCAGGTATTCGGGGATGCCGGCGTGCCGGGTACCCGCGGGAATGGCTTGCCCGGTCGCCGCCTGCTGCAATTCCGGGGTGCTGCGCACGCCCGCCTGGAAGACGTTCGGGCCATTGCCCACGGGCGAGGACAGCGCCAGCCAGGCGACCACGGCAATGCCCGCGACACTGGCGGCAATGGGCAGGGCATGGCGCAGGAGGGGCTGGGGAACGAGGCGGCGGGGGGCGAGGACCGTGGGTTCCTGCGCCAGGCGTTCATGGACGCCGCGGGAGAAACCGGGACCGAGATCCAGTTCGTCGCGCATGGCGTCGCGGATCAGGTGGTAGGTCTGCCACCCCTGCGCGAGTCGGGGTTCGTTCTCCAGACGCTGGATTTCACGTCTGGTTTCGGACGCATCCAGTTCGCCGTCCATCAGCGCAGAGAGTTTGTCCATCTCACCACCTCTTGTCCTTGCTGGTTTCCAACAGCGGGCGCAGCCGCTCGGCAATCGTCTCCCGGGCCCGGAAGATCCTCGATCGCACCGTCCCGATCGGGCAATCCATCACCGTCGCGATCTCTTCGTAGCTCAATCCGTCGATCTCGCGCAACACGATCGCCGTACGCAGTTCCTCGGGCAACTGCTCCATCGTGTCATTGACGGTTTTGGCGATCTGTTTGCTCATTAGTTCATTTTCCGGCGTGTTGACATCCCGGAGATATTCGCCGTCCTCGAAATTCTCGGCATCCTCGCTGTCGAATTCAGTGGTAGTCGGCGCACGCCGCCCCATGGCCACGAGATAGTTCTTGGCCGTGTTGATCCCGATCCGGTACAGCCAGGTGTAGAAGGCGCTTTCGCCGCGAAAGGACGGCAAGGCACGATAGGCCTTGATGAACGCCTCCTGCGCCACGTCCTCGACCTCGGCCGGATCGCGGATGAACCGCGAAAGAAGGCGGCCCAGCTTGCGCTGGTACTTCAGCACCAGCAGCTCGAACGCGTGCTTGTCCCCTCTCTGGGCGCGCTCGACCAGCTGCTGGTCGATTTCACGGTCGCTCATGCGGTCGTGTTCGGATGGGCCATTGGCGCAACAAAAAACGCGCGAACGAGGTCGCGCGGCTCGCCTCAAGTATAGCGCCCGCCGAACCGATGCGGAATCTCGCCCCCGCCATCGTCCGTATGAGGGACCGGGTCCGGATCCTTTGGTTCACCAGCCCTGCCCGGGTCGAGCGCGGGCGCTGCCGACCAGCGCAGCCACGCACGCAGCCGCCGGTGGACCTCTGCACCGGTGCAGGCAAGCGGAACGACGAGAGTGCCACAGCGCCACGCCCCCGACGGGCGAAACCGCACGATCACCAGCGCGCCCGATACGAACGTGCTGCCGTGCAGCGCACCGACGGCGTGGCCGCCGCGGGCATCACGGATGGTGACCCATGGTGCCTCCCGGTCGCCGCGTGTCAGGCTCACCCACCGGCTCGCGTGGAAGCGCCGCAGGGTCGTGGCCAGACTGACGAGGATCAGCAGGGTAAGGGCGGCGCCGGCGCCCGGCGGCAGCGCCGCCAGCCACAGCGGGAGCAGTGCTGCCCCGTGGAGCGCCGCGGCCATCCATTGCGCCGCGGCACAGGCGCGCAGTTCGAACTCGAACGCGCTGCGGTTCACACGCCCGGCCTCGCGTGCGCGCTCCCGCGCCGCTTCACTATAATCGGCCTTGCCATACCCGACCATCCAGATCGGCTTTTCCCATTCGACCAGATCCCTTTTCCCATTCGACCAGATCGCTTTTCCCAATCGACCAGATCGCTTTTCCCAATCGACCAGATCGGCTTTTCCCAATAGATGAGCGCAACCATTTCCCCCGACCATCCCCTGGCTGACCGCATCGTGCCGCCCGCGCGCGCGCAGGAACGCGACGCGACTGCCGGCGAGAACGATCGGCTCGCGCTGGCCGGCAGCACGACACTGCATGCGCTGGTGGACGAGGCCGTGCTGTGCGTACAGGGCGCGGACGCCTCTGCCTTCCTGCAGGGGCAGTTCAGCAACGACATCGGACTGCTGGATCCAGACAACGCGCAGTGGACCGCCTACTGTACCCCGCAGGGCCGTACACTCGCAATTCCATTGGCATGGCGGACACAGGGCATCGCCTTCCTCACCCTGCCCGTCGACACCGCCGGGGCGATGCTTGCCAGGCTGCGGCGCTACGTCCTGCGCGCGCGCGTGGAGTTGGTGGACGCGAGCGTCCAGCACGTCGTGCTGGGTGTCGGAGGAGCGGGTGCGGCGGACGCATTGCGTGCGGCGTGCGGAGCGGCGCCCGAGGACGATCTTGCCCGAACCGCCGGCGCGGGCGGCGAGACGCTGATCCGGCTGCGTGCGGATCTGTTCCTCGTCGTCGTGCCGGCCGGCGCCGCGCGCGCTTCATGGGACGCGCTGGCGCGGCGGTGCACACCGGCATCCGAGCGCGCCTGGCACTGGCGCCTCGTGCGTGCACGCATTCCGCGTCTGGAGCAGGCAGTGCAGGATCAGTTCGTCCCGCAGATGCTCGCCCTCGAGCAGCTCGGTGCGATCAGCTTCGACAAGGGCTGCTATCCGGGCCAGGAGATCGTCGCGCGCGCGCAGTATCGCGGGCAGGTCAGGCGCCGGCTCGTGGCCGTGCATGCCGGTACCGGGCCGCTCGATCCCGGCCAGGCGATCCTGCGCAGCGACGGCAGCAGCGCGGGCACGGTGGTGAGCGCGGCCGCCGCTCCCGAAGGCGGATGGGATGCACTCGCGGTGCTGCTGACGGACGCGGCAGAGGACGACACGCTGCGGCTCCAGGGCACCGGAGCGGGGTTGATCCGTCTGCCCTGAGCCGGATGCACGCCATCTACGTCTACTACCGCGTGCAGCCCGACCGGGCGGGCGAGGCGCGCCAGTGCATCGAGGACATGCTGGCCGCCCTGCGCGCCGAGTCCGGAATCGCTGGCCGGCTGCTGTGCAAGCGCGACGAACCGACGCTGTGGATGGAGGTGTACGACCCGGTAGCCGACCTGCCCTCGTTCGAACGCGCCCTGGACCGTGCGGTGCACCGCGCAGGGATGACCCGGTTCCTGGCACCGGGCGGGGCGCGCAGCCTCGAGTGCTTCCTGGGCTGAGCCGGCATGTGCCTGATCGTCGTCGCACTGGACCTGCGTACCGACTACCCCCTGATGATCGCCGCCAACCGCGACGAGTTCTTCGCCAGGCCCAGCGCACCGGCCGATTTCTGGCCGGATCTGCCACAGGTTCTGGCCGGACGCGACCTGGAGCAGGGCGGCACCTGGATGGGCATCGCACGCGGCGGACGCTTCGCGGCGGTCACCAACTTCCGTGACGGTGGACAGCGCAACGGCCGCGAGTCCCGTGGCTGGCTGGTGCGCGACTTCCTCGCCGGTGCCCTGGCACCCGAGGCCTTCCTGGTGCAGGTGCACGCCGTGCGCGACCACTACGACGGCTTCAACCTGATCGTCGGCAGTGGCCGCCATCTGCTGCACTACTCCAATCGCACCAGCCAGGTCACGCCGCTGGTCGCCGGCGTGTACGGCCTGTCCAACCATCTGCTCGACACTCCATGGCCGAAGGTCGAGCGCGCCAAGCAGGCCGTGCAGGCGCTGCAGGCGATTGCCCCGGAGGACGTCGAGACCGGCCTGATCCGTCTGCTGGCGGACGACGCCCGCGCGCCCGACGACGAACTGCCCCGGACCGGCGTCCCGCTGGAGTGGGAACGCGTGCTGTCGAGCGCGTTCATCCGCACTGCCGGCTACGGCACGCGTGCATCCACCCTGGTGCTTCGGGACGCGCACGGGCGCACGGTGTTTCGCGAGTCCGCGTTCGGGCCCGAAGGCGAGACGCTGGACACGCGCAGGTTCGCGGTGGAAGGCTAGACCGTCCGGCGCGCTAGATGTCGCGGCGCATCGACCGGTGCGCGATGCCGGCTTCCATGAACTCCTCGCCCACGCAGGTGAAACCGTGCCGCACGTAGAACGCAAGCGCGTGCGTCTGCGCGTGCAGTCGCAGTTGTCGCATGTCCCGATGGCGGGCCTGAGCCACGAGCCAGGACAGCATGGCGTCGCCGATGCCCTGCCCGCGCCACTGCGCCAGTACCGCCATGCGGCCGATGTGTCCGTCGGGCAGCAGCCGCCCGGTGCCGATCGGCACGCCGGCCTCGTCCTCGGCCAGCACGTGGGTGCTGACGGCATCGGACGCGTCCCATTCGAGCCGCTCCGGCACGCATTGCTCGCGCACGAACACGGCGAGTCGCACCGCGCGCAGCGCTTCACGGTCGCGCGCCCAGTCGGCATCTCGCAGTCGGAACGCAGGCATGCGCCGATTATAATCGAGCATCTCCCACCTGCCCTCGTGCGCACGCATGCTCTCGCGCTGGAATGAAGCAGACGCGGCACGGCACACCGCCCGCTCCGGTCCCGCCGGCCTGGGCCGGCGCGTGTATGCCTCGCGCCTGCTCGGCGCACAGAGCAGTCTGGTGCTGCATGGCGGCGGCAACACCTCGATGAAGGCCGGCGGAGTGCTGTACGTCAAGAGCAGCGGCAGCGATCTCGCGCAGGTCCGCGAGGAGGACTTCGCCGCGCTGGATCTGTCCGCGGTCCTCGCTCTGCGCGCGGCAGACAGCCTGGACAATGCCGGACTGCGCGCAGGCCTGGCGCGCGCTGCGCTGCGCAGCGGTCCCGGCGCGTCCATCGAGTCGCTCATGCACGCGCTGCTGCCCTGGCCCTTCGTCGATCACACGCACGCCGATGCCGTTCTCGCCATCGTCGATACGCACGATGGCGCAGACGTCGCCGCCCGGCTCTTCGGCGAACTCGCGCCGCTGGTACCGTTCCATCCGTCCGGCTTCGCGCTGGCCAGAGCATGCGACGCGGTCTACCGCGGCCGTGCCGGTACGCGCACCATCGGCCTTATCCTTCTCAATCACGGCGTGGTCGCCTTCGGGCACGATGCACGCGAGAGCTACGAGAACATGCTGGCCCTGGTCACGCGCGCGGAGGAGTACCTGGCATCCCGCGGGGCGTGGGCGCTGCCATCCGATCCGCGCCCCTTCGCGTGGCGACCGCTCGACATCGCTCGCCTGCGCGCGCGCATGTGCATCGTGGCCGGGCATCCGCTGCTGCTCGCCGCACTGGAGGGGCCGTCCTGGCAGGCGTTCGCGCGCCGCGCGGATCTGCCGGCGCTGTGCGCGGCCGGACCCGCCACACCGCAGCATGCCGTCTTCCTGCGCGCGCGCACGATGGCCGGCACGAACATCGACGGATTCGCGCGCGACTACGCCGCCGCGGTGCACGCGACCCACCCGTGCATCGCGCAGGAAGCGCCTGCAGAAGCTCCCGGGTTCGATTTCGCCCCGCGCGCGCTGGTCGACCCCGAACTCGGCGCGTGGGTCGCTGCCAGCAGCCCTGGGCAGCTGCGCATGGCGCGCGACATCGCGCAGCAGGACATGGAGATCAAGACGCGCGCCAGCGGCCACGGCGGCTACGTCGGACTGCCGGTGGCGGAGAACATCGCCGCCGAGATCCACTACGGTGGGCACGAACGCCGCCTGCGCGCCTCGGATGGGCCCGGGACGTCCCTGCTCGGGCAGGCGGTGCTGATCCGCACCGGCGCGCGCACCGAACGCCTGCGCGCCGCGTACGCTAACGCCGGGGCCGGCGTATTCACCGATGGGGCGCTCGAACCCGCCGCCGTCGTACGAGACACGGTGCGCCAGCTGGGCGGAATCGACGTGCTGGTGATCGACGCTCACGACCGGGCAATGCTGGAGGAAGCCGCCCCCGTGCTCGCGGCATCACCGCACGGCGGCCATGTCGTCGTGTCGGGCGCGGCCGCCAATGCGGACGCACTGCTTCGCCGGTGCGAGGAACTCGGCGTCGCCGTCGCGCCCCTGCCCGAGGGCGTAGCATGAGCAGCAGCAGGGTGGCGACCCTGCGCTGGGACGGCGCGCGCCTGCAGCTGGTCGATCAGCGCGTGCTGCCCATGGAGGAGCGCTACGTCGCCTGTGCGAACGCCGACGACGTGGTGAGGGCGATCCGCGACATGGTGGTGCGCGGCGCGCCCGCGATCGGCTGCGCCGCCGCCTACGGCGTCGCGCTCGAAGCCATGCACCTGTCCTCCACGCATGCCCGGCACTTCCGCGCCGGCCTGGACGCGGCGCTCGAGCGGCTGGCGGGCAGCCGGCCGACCGCGGTGAATCTCGCCTGGGCGCTCGCGCGCATGCGCGCCCGGGCGCAGGCCGCACCCGATCTGGAGCCGGCACGGCTCGCGCAGGCGCTGCTCGACGAAGCGCATGCAATCGCTGCCGAGGACGTGGCCGCGAACCGGCGCATGGGAGAGCTCGGCGCGGCACTCATCGAAGACGGCACGCGCGTGCTCACGCACTGCAACGCCGGTGCACTGGCCACGGCCGGACACGGAACAGCGCTGGGCGTGATCCGCTCGGCGGTGGAGGCAGGCAAGCGGGTACACGTGTTTGCCGACGAGACGCGGCCCTTCCTGCAGGGCGCACGCCTGACCGCCTGGGAGCTGCGCCAGGACGGCATCGACGTCACCCTGATCGCGGATGTCGCCGCCGGCTACCTGATGAGCCTGGGGGAGATCGACGCCGTCATCGTAGGTGCTGACCGGATCGTGGCCAATGGCGATACGGCCAACAAGATCGGCACCTACAGCGTGGCGGTGCTGGCGCGCCGCCACGGCATTCCGTTCTACGTCGCCGCGCCCGTGTCCACGGTGGATCTGTCTCTGCGTTCGGGAGATCGCATTCCGATCGAGGAACGCGCCGCCGCGGAGGTGACCGGCTTTCGCGAAACCAGCTGGGCGCCGGCGGGAATCGGCGTACGCAATCCGGCATTCGACGTGACGCCGGCCGAACTCGTCTCCGCGATCATCACCGAGCGCGGTGTCGTGTGCCCGGTGAACGAGCGCGAACTGCGAAGGATTGCAGGAGCCTAGATCGTCGCGCCGCCGCCCACCTCGATGACGGCACCGTTGATGTAGCTGGCCTCGTCGGAAGCCAGGAACGCGTAGACGTTGGCGATCTCTTCCGGCTTGGCGAGGCGCCCTAGCGGAACGCGGCTCTTGATCGCGTCGATGACCTTGTCCGGGATGCTGTCGAGGATTCCGGTCTCGACGAAGCCGGGACACACTGCATTCGCGCGCACCCCCTTGCGGCCCAGTTCTCGCGCCCAGGTTTTCACCATGCCAATCACGCCAAACTTGCTGGCCGCGTAATTGGTCTGACCGAAGTTGCCGTACAGGCCGACCACCGAGGAAGCGTTCAGGATCACTCCCGCGCTCTGCTGCACCATGATGTCGGCGACCGCCTTGGTGCAGTTGTAGGTGCCCTTGAGGTTCACGTCGATGACCTTGTCGAACTGGACCTCGCTCATCTTCAGCAGCTGCGCGTCCTGCACGATGCCGGCATTGTTGACCAGCACGTCGACGCGACCGTACTTCTGCATGACCGCATCGACCATGGTGCGGATGGTCGCGGGCCGGGTGACGTCGACCACGAAGCCGAGGGCCTCGCCCCTGCTCTCGCGGACCTTGGCCACCGCCCCGTCCACGCCGGCCTGGTCCATGTCGCAGATGACCGCGACCGCGCCCTCGCGGGCGAACTTGAGCGCGGTCGCGAGGCCGATGCCGCGCGCCGCGCCGGTGATGATGCAAACCTTGCCTGCCAGCTTCATCGTGAGGTCCCTTTGCGGTCCGTGGGATTCGAAGGTGGCGGCACTCTAATCCAATCTTCTGCAACGCACAACGAACCGGCCACGCCGGTCAACCATGCTCACGGACGTCTACCGGGGTTCCCACTGGAACCTGGTCGAACAGCTCCAGGAGGTCGGTGTTGTGCATGCGCACACAGCCGATCGAACCCGGCACCCCCATCGGAGCGCTGTCGGGGCTGCCATGGATGTAGATGAAGCGTCGCATGGTGTCGACCTGCCCCAGCCGGTTGAATCCGGGTTCGCGGCCCGAAAGCCAGAGGATGCGGGTGAGGATCCAGTCCCGATCCGGAAAGCGCGCACCCAGTTCGGGGCCATAGATCTCGCCGGTCGGGCGCCGCCGGACCAGTACGCTGTTAACCGGCAGTCCCGCGCCGATCTTCGCCCGGATGACATGGCGCCCGCGCGGGGTGCGGAAACTGCCGGACTGCTCGCCCGTTCCCTTGGCCGAAGTCGACACCAGGTAGCGCTCGAGCAGGGTGCCGTCGTCGCCCAGCAGCTCCAGCGTCTGGCTCGGGATCAGGATCCGGATGGCGCTCAACTGTTCTTCTCCCGCTTCTGTCTGAAGAAAGCGCGCAGCAGCGCACCGCATTCGTCGGCGAGCAGGCCTGCCTCCACCCGGGCGTGGTGATTCAGCCGCTCCTGTGCAAACAGGTCGATCACGCTGCCGGCGGCCCCGGTCTTCGGATCCGCCGCCCCGTAGACCACCCGCGCCACGCGCGCGTGCAGCATCGCGCCGACACACATGGCACAGGGCTCCAGCGTCACGTACAGGGTGCTGTCCGGCAGGCGATAGTTGCCCATCCGGCCCGCCGCCTGGCGCAATGCGCGGATCTCGGCGTGGGCAGTGGGATCGGCGGTCGAGATCGGCGCGTTGTAGCCCTCTCCGATCACCTCCCCTTTCAGCACGATAACGGCACCCACCGGCACTTCTGCTGCCTCGCCTGCCTGTCCGGCCAGTTCCAGGGCACGCCGCATGAATCCCGCGTCCGCCCCGGGGCCATCGTCCACTCGATTCATCGTTGCTCCGGAAGCCTGTCAGGATTCGGAGGCCGCTGCGCGCTCCTGCTGGATCAGCACGCGCCGCAGGATCTTCGCCGACGGGGACTTCGGGATGGCATCGACCACCGCGATGCGGCGAATCTTCTTGTAGGGCGCGACGTGCCCGGCGACGAAGTCGAGGATGGACTGCGTGTCCGCCCGTGCCTTCAGCACGACGAAGGCCTTCGGCACTTCGCCGGCTTCCTCGTCGGGACTGGGAATCACCGCCGCGTCCGCCACGGCGGGGTGGCGCAGCAGCACCGCCTCGAGCTCCGCGGGTGCGATCTGGTAGGCGTTGTACTTGATCAGTTCCTTGACCCGGTCGACGATGAAGAAGTCGCCGTCCTCGTCCACGCAGGCAATGTCGCCCGTACGCAGCCATCCGTCCACCAGCGTCTCGCGGGTCGCCTCCGGGCGTTCGAAATAGCCCTGCATCACGTTGGGACCGCGCATGAGCAGTTCACCGGGCTGCCCGATTCCGACGTCCTGGCCTGACTCCACGCTGACCAGGCGTGCCTGCATGCTCGGCCAGCAGCACCCCACCGAGCCGGTCTTGCGCGTCTCTTCCCCGGGTGGACGAGTGAGCGTCGCGCCGGCGAACTCGGTCATCCCGTATCCCTGCATGATCTGGCATCCGAGGCGCTGCGCGCACGCGTGCTCGACCTCGGCGCCCAGCGGCGCGGCACCGCACATGATCTTCTCGAGGCTCGACAGATCGTACTGGTCGACCGCGGGATGCTTGGCCAGTGCCAGCACGATCGGCGGCACCAGCGGTGCAACCGTGACGCGATGCCGCTGTACGCATTCCAGGAACGGCAGCAGATCGAAGCGCTGCATGCTCACCAGCGTGGCGCCATGGCGCAGGCCGTCCAGCAGGATCAGCATCAGGCCGTAGATGTGGAAGAACGGCAGCACGGCGAGCAGGACGTCGCCCTCCTTGCGCGTCAGCATGACCTGCGCCTGCTGCAGTTGCGCGACCACGTTGTAGTCGCTGAGCATGACACCCTTGGGCACGCCGCTGGTACCGCTCGAATAGGGCAGCGCGGCCAGGTGCGTCCGCACGTCGCGCTCGACCTCGGGCAACTCGCCATCAGCGGTGAGCAGCGTCGCGAACTCGGTGGTGCCGGGTGCCGCACCGACCGAGATCACCTCGCGCACGGCCGTACCCTTGCACGCCTCCAGACAGCGCTCTACCAGGGCTGGAACGGTCAGCAGGAACTGTGCACGCGTCTCCCGGAGCTGATGGGCGATCTCCTCGGCCGTGTACATCGGATTCATGGTGGTGGCCACGCCACCCAGCCGATTCACTGCGAGCAGGGCGACCCCGTACTCGGGCAGGTTCGGGCAGCAGAACGCGAACACGTCGCCGCAACGCAAGCCCGCCGCGTGCAGGCCGTTCGCCGCCCGCTCGACGTCGCACAGCATGCGCGCGTAGGTGATGCCCTGCCCCGAGGGCCCGTCCACGATGGCCAGACGCTCGCCGTAGCGCTCGAAGCGCTCCATGACCAGTTTCCAGACCGGAGTGTCCGGGATCTCGACGTCCCGAAATTGGCTGCGATGGATCACGGCTGCGTTGCCTGTAGGAAAAATCGCCTCTAGATTACACTGCCACATCGTGTACCAGCGAAACGGCGGCAACTGGGCACCCGTGTTGCTGCATGTTGCTGCCATGGCCCGCCTGCACAACCGGATGCGCACCGTGACCGTGACCGAGTCCGTCCCTCGCCACCTGCTGGCTGCCGCCGCCTCCGCCCTGGGCCTGTGCGCCGCCTATGGATCGTTCGTGCCCGAGGCACACGCCGCCGCGGCGATCCGCGCGCCCGTGGAGAATTGTCCATCGCTGTCCGATCGCAGCGGTTCGCGCATCGTGTCGGGTCTCGACGGCACCGAGATCAGCACCGGCGTCGGCCAGCACTGCCGTCATGCCGCGGACTCGGCGGCCTATCCTCCCGAGCCGTCGCGTCCGACGCGCCGTGCCGCATCCCGGGCGCCCCGCATCGACTCGGGACTGGCGCTGAATTCCATGGCGGTCGGTGAGCAGCGCGTTGCATTCGTGCCGGTCGCAACCGACAGCGTTGCCATGGCCGTGCAGTTCGAGCCCGAGAGCGCGGCTGCAACCCATGCGACCCGGCCGGTCTGGACCCGCGCGTTCGCCTGGCTGGTGGGGCTCGCCGCGCTTGTCTCGGTGCTGGTGGTGGGCCGGGAGCGCCTGGCCGCTGCCATGCAGCATCGCCCCCTCGCCCGCCACCGGCTGGACGGCCTGGGCCTCGCAGCTGCTGCGTGCGACGATGATCAGCCGGGCGCCGGCGTTGCCGCGCTGCGGCTGGCGTTCGCCGGAATCGAGGATGCGACCGTCATCACGGACAGGTTCGGACGTATCGAACTGGCCAACGATGCATTCGCCCGGCTGGCCGGGGCAACGCCGCAGGCCCTGCACGCAACGGATCTGTCGGCCATCGGGTGGATCGCGGACTCCCTGTCGACCGCGCCCGAGTGGCATCCGTGGCGCCGCGCGATGGATGCTTCTCGTCCATGGTCGATCGAAGCGCTCGATTTCGCTCCGACTGGTGGCCAGCTTGCACGCCTGGCCATCCGGTGCGTGCCGATCGCCGCCGACGAGGATGGCATCGAGGGCTGCATCGTCACGTTCATCGACTGCACGGCAAGCCTGGCTGCATCGGAGCGCGAGCGCGCGGTGCAGGCCGAGCCGAGTGCCAGCCGCGACGCGCAGCACCGCGAGCGGCATGATCTGCTGACGGGCTGCCTGACGCGGCATGCCTACTTCGAACGCATGACGCAGGCCCGGCTGGAGGCCCTGCGCAATCGCCGTCCGCTCAGCTGCATCGCACTGAGCGTGGATGCGATCGGCGAGATCCAGGCGCATCACGGTGATGCCGTTGGCAGACGTCTGCTTCAGGGGATCGGCGAGACCCTGCGGGCGGCGACCCGCGGATCGGACATCATCGGCAGATGCGGCGACGACGAACTGACGCACCTGATCGAGCGCGCCGACCTGGCATTGGACGCAGCCAGAAAAGCGGCAAGGGCGCGCACTCCCCTGCTGGAAATGCCTGCCTCCGGTCCGGGCAGCGGCACGGCCAGTCGGACCGAAGCGGCCGCCGCCAGGGAAACGCCGGCCTGCGGTGCACCCCGCCCGGTGGTGTGAGCCGGGATCAGCCGCTGCCGTCGCGGCGGCTTCAGTTCGTACCGCTCACGTGAAGCCGCGTCCTTCGCCGGCTTCCTCGTAGGTCACGCCATCGCGGATGTGGTAGATGCGCTTGAAGGTCGGGATGATCTTCTCGTCGTGCGTGACCACGATGATGGCGGCCTCGAAGCGCCTGGCCATGTCGTTCAGGATGCCGATCACGGTCAGCGCGCGCTGCGAGTCCAGCGGCGCGGTCGGCTCGTCGGCCAGAATCACCGGTGGCCGGTTGACCAGGCCCCGGGCGATCGCCACCCGCTGCTGTTCGCCGCCCGACAGTTGTGCGGGCAGCGCGTGCGCGCGGTGCTGCACGTCCAGCGCGGTCAGCAGATCCAGCGCACGCTGGCGCGCCTCCTCGTTGGGCACGCCGGCCAGCATCGGCAGCAGCGCCACGTTGTCGGTCGCATCCAGGAACGGGATCAGGTAAGGCGCCTGGAACACGAAACCGATCTTGTCGCGACGCAAGGCACGCAGGTCGCGCACCTTCCAGCCATCGTCGTAGATCACCGTGTTATCCAGGATCATGCGTCCGGACGTAGGGTCGATCACCGCCCCCAGGCACTTGAGCAGGGTGCTCTTGCCGGAACCGGACGGGCCGATCAGGCCGACCACTTCACCCGGCGCCACGTGCATGTTCACGTCCTTCAGCGCGAGAACGGCGGTGTCGCCTTCACCGAAGCGCTTGCTCAGCCTCTCGATGCGGATGCCCTTCGCGCTCATGTTCCTATCCGATGGCCTGGGCCGGATCGACCCGCAGCGCCATGCGAATGGAGACGACGCTGGACAATACGCAGATCGCAAGCACCGCGCCGAAGCCCAGGAGCGAGTCGATCGGCACCAGCAGCACGTACTTGGGGAACAGGGGCGCAGCGAACGTGGCGCTGATCTTGCCGACGACGAAGCCGATCACGCCCAGCACCAGCGACTGCTGCAGGATCATCCACGCGATGGTGCGGTTGCGCGTGCCGATGAGCTTGAGCACGGCGATTTCCCTGATCTTGTCCATGGTCAGCGTGTAGATGATGAAGGCCACGATGGCCGCGCTGACCAGCGCCAGGATCACGAGGAACATGCCGATCTGCCGGGCTGAAGTGGCGATCAGCTTGCCGATCAGGATGCCTTCCATCTGCGTGCGGTCGTACACCGTGAGCCGCTTCCAGCGACGAATCGGCTCGGCCACTTCCTGCGAGGTGAACCCCGGCAGGATGCGCACCAGCACGGCATTGACGTAGCTGTTTCCGGTCTGCGACGCGATCACCGCGTCGAGCAGGCCGGGCACTTCCGGGCGGTTGAAGGCCGGGTTGGCCTCGGTGCGGCGACGCTGCATCAGGATGGCGTCGTTGTCCTTGAGAAACTGGGCCTCCTGTGCATCCTTGAGCGGGATGAAGACCATCGGATCGCCGTTGGACGAGACCATGCGGCGCGTCAGTCCGACCACGGTGTAGTGGCTGCGGCGGATCTTCAGGACGTCGCCGAGCCGGGCACCGGCTGCCAGATCGGCGACCGCCTCGTAATGACCGCGGGTGATCTGGCGCCCGGCAACGAGCTGCGGCGGCCAGCCCGGCGCGCCCGGTTCACCGGCGACGATGCCCACCACCATCGCCCTCACGTCCTGGTCGCCCTTGCCGACCTGCATCGTCAGGTAGGTAGCGTTGGCCGCCTGGGCGACGCCGGGCATCACGCGAATGCTGCGCCACAGATCGTCGGGGACGCTGGACGACTCGGCGTAGGGGCCCAGAGTGTCCTTCTGCACCACCCACAGGTCGGCACCGCTGCTGTCCAGCAGCACCGTGGCGTCGTCGACCATGCCGCGGTACACGCCCGCCATCGTCAGCGTGACGCCGATCAGCAAGCCCAGGCCGATACCGGTGAAGACGAACTTGCCCCAGGCGTGCATGATGTCGCGCCCGGCCAGGCTGATCATGGCGACACTCCGGGCAGGCGCTCGACCACGCGGATGCGGCTGCGTGCGGTGAGCGCCTTTTCGCTGTAGACGACCAGACGGTCACCGGAGGCGAGGCCCTTATGAACCTGCACATTGCCATCGAGATCGGAGCGGCCGAGCGAGACCGGTGCGAACGCGAGATTGCCCTCGTCGAGGATCCACACGCCGCGCTGGCCACCCACCGTGCGAATGGCCGCATTGGGAATCATCGGTGCGGCGGGCAGTTCAGGCAGCTGCACCGTGACTTCGGCCAGCTCTCCCACCGGCGGCAGCGGGACGAGCAGCGTGTCGGCAACGATCTTCGCCAACGTCTCCTCGGTGATCGCGTCGGCCTGCGGCTCGACCCGCAGCACGCGCCCGGGCAGGCTCTGACCCTGGCGTGAGCGCAGCACGATGCTGGCAGGCAGGCCGGCGGCCAGTCCCTCGGCGCTGATCTGATCGAAGCGGGCATCGACCCACAGGCTGGCGGGATCGATGATCTCGACCACCGCCTGGCCTGCCACCACCGTGGTACCGGGATCTGCATTGCGTGCGGTCACCAGGCCGGCAACGGGTGCCACCAGCCTGAGATTGCCGCGTTGCGCGCGCAGCGCATCGAGTCCCGCGCGTAGGCCGCGCGCGTCCTCGCGCGCGGCCCCCAGCGCGGCGTCTGCCACTGCCAGCTCCTGCCGCTTGCTGGCGGCGTTCTCCTCGGTCGTGCTGCGCACGGCGAGCAGCTGATCGTAGCGCTTCGCCTGTGCATGTGCGAAAGCCTGTCTGGCTTCCGCCTGCCTCAAGGCGGCATCGGCACTTCTGATGGCGGCCTGCTGTGCACTGATGCGATCGTCCAGGTCCACCGGATCCATTTCGCCCAGCACCTGGTCCGCCTGGACCGCATCGCCTGCATGCACGTCCAGCCGGCTGACTCTCCCGGCATAGGTCGGACCGATCTTGTACGTGTAACGCGCCTGCACGGTGCCGATGCCGAACAGTGCCGGCGCCATGGCGCGCGGCTGGGCGGTGGCCACCGTCACCGCAACCGGCGCCAGCGGGCCGGAACGCAGGGCGACATAGACGAACAGCACCAGGAGTGGCGCAATCACGGCAATCAGCGCAAGCGTGCGGCGCTGCACGCGCGGAAGTTTCATCGGACACTCCCTATGCCGCGGCGATAGATGCGGAACACACCCGGCGCGTCGCGGCGCATGCGTGCCACATCGCCGGCAAGCAGGGATTGCATCACCAGCCCCTGGATGGTGCCGACGAACAGGACTGCGGCGGCGTCCACGTCGAGGTTCGCGTCCAGTTCGCCCTGCGCCTTGCCGGCGTCTAGCAGGCGCCGCAGTCGCTCGCCATAGCGGTAAATGAGGGTCTGCACCATCCGCTTGGGCATGCTCTCTCCTGACCGCTGCAATTCGCCGAACAGCATCCTCGGCACACCCGGATGGTGGGAGACGAAATCGATGTGCGCCATGAAGATCGCCTCGAGAGCCGATAGCGGGGACGCGGCGCCTTGTGCGGCGTTGTCCACCCGAGCGAGCAGGCATTCCGCGACCCAGGACATCACTGCCTGCACGATGGCGTCCTTGGTCGGGAAATGCCGGAACAGCGCGCCCTGGGTCAGCCCCATGCGCCGTGCGATGGCCGTGGTCGTGATGTCGCTTGGATTTCGCTCGGCGGCCAGTTCGACCATCGCTTCCACCGTGGCTGCACGACGCTCATCCGCGGGGAGGTGCTTCGCATGTCCGCTCATTGGCTGGTACGCAAAAGGAAGTTAGTAATTTATTACTATCTTACCACTGGGCAGCGCCCCTGCAACAGCTTGTCCAATCGAATTCCCTATGGGCGCGACGGACGCGCCGATGGCTGCGCCGGGACGCCGAAAACCCGCTGGCCGGTGGGGATGCCGGCGTCGTCATGATCCACGCTCAGGACAATCAGCCAGATGCAACCTGCGAGCGAGGTCGCGAACACGGCGATGCCAAGCCAGACGACCGGCTGCGAATACCAGGATCCGCGCCGCGGCTGATCACCGCGCGGTTGAGTTTCCACGAGCCGACAGATGGTGAACGTAGCCGGCCAGGAGATGGATGTCGCCGTCGGACAGGCGCGCACCCAGCGCCGGCATGTGACCCTGGCGGCCATCGCGAATCGATGTTTCAACCGCCTCCTGCGTGCCGCCGTACAGCCAGATGGCGTCGGTCAAGTTCGGCCCACCGAGTTGCGCGATGCCCTTGCCCTCCGGTCCATGACACGCAGTGCAGATCGCCTTGAAGATCGGCTCACCGGCTGCCGCGGAATCCGCCTCGTATGTTTGCCCGGACAGGCTCAGCACGTACTGGACGAGGCCCTTCACGGTCTGCTCGCCGAGCGAGTTCCACGGCGGCATCACGCCCGAACGCCCGTCACGGATCGACGTCGTGATGTCCTGCGCGGCACCTCCATGGAGCCAGTCGCCATCGGTCAGGTTGGGCACGCCGAGACGCGGATTGCCCAGACCGGCCCGCCCGTGGCAGCCCGCACAGTTGTCGACGAACAGGCGCTCGCCGAGCCGCCGGGCCTGTGCATCGCCGGCGAGCGCCTCGACATCCATCGCAGCAGTGCGATGCAGTACCGGATCGAGCTTCGCGGCATTGGCGGCAGTGGCGGCGGCGAGCTCCTTTCCGGACGTCCAGTCGAGCGTACCCGGGTGGTTGCCGAAACCCGGATACAGGACGAGGTAGCCGAATGCCATGATGTACATCGCGAGCGAGGCCACGATCCACCAGCGCGGCAGGCGGTGCATGCCTTCCCGCAGCGTGCCATCGGCCCAGACGTGGCCGGTAGTGCCGTCGGGCAGCGTCGGCACCCTGGCGCGCGGCGCCCAGACGAAGAGGCAGAACGTCACGCCGAGATTGAAGACCACCAGCCCGATGACCCACCACGACCAGCCGCTGCTCATCGATCCGTCTCCTGCTCGCCGCCGGCCGACGGGATCGAACCATCCTCCAGTGCGATGCGGTCCTCCATCGGCATGCGCGCCAGCCAGCCGAACGTGCGCTGGTGATACGGCAGCCAGGCCCATACCCAGATGCCGATGAACGCCGTCATCATCAGCACGATCAGGACACCGACGGCATGACCCCAGAGCGGATTCATGGAGAAGTCCCCGCGATCGTCGGCGACGCCGCAGCAGCCGTGCGGGCGGGCTCCGACTCCCTGGCGACGCCGAGGCCCTGCAGGTAGGCGACCAGGGCATCCAGCTCGGTGCTGCCGTCGACCGCTCCGGCGGCACCCGCGATATCGGCGTCCGTATACGGGTCACCGAGCATGCGCAGCGTGCGCATCCGCGCCGCGATGTCGGTGCCGTCGACCCTGGTCGTGGCCAGCCACGGATACGCAGGCATGTTCGACTCCGGCACGACGGTACGCGGATCCATCAGGTGCACGCGCTGCCACGCGTCGGAATACTTGCCGCCCACACGTGCCAGATCCGGCCCGGTGCGCTTCGAGCCCCACTGGAACGGCCGGTCGTAGACGGATTCCCCGGCCGTGGAGAAGGCACCGTAGCGTTGGGTCTCGAAGCGCAGCGCGCGGATCATCTGCGAATGGCAGAGATAGCAGCCCTCGCGCACGTAGATGTCACGCCCGGCCAGCCGCAACGGATCGTAGGGTTTGCCGCCCGCGGTCGACTTGACCCGGTTGGCCTCCACGAACGTCGGCAGGATCTCGGCGAGACCACCCAGGGAGACCATGACGGCCGTCAGAATGCCCAGCGTCCACGCGTGCTTCTCGATGAATTCGAAGTGCCGATAGGCCATGGCGTTTCTCAACCGGCGGCCGGAAGCGGCGCCGGGGTCTGCTGCGACACCGGTTGCGGAATCGGTACCGGCACCGGACGGATGATCTTCCTGCGGGCGTCCGCGGCCGTGTACCAGAGGTTCCACGCCATCACCCACATGCCGAGCCAGATCAGGACGCCACCCAGCCAGCGGACCACGTACAGCGGCTTGATTGCGAGCAGGCTGTCGATGAATGCGTACGTCAGCGAACCATCCGGCTCGGTGGCACGCCACATCAGACCCTCGGTCACGCCTGCGATCCACATCGCGATCACGTACAGCAGCGTGCCCGACGTATGCAGCCAAAAGTGCAGCTCCATCCCTCTGTTGGAGTGCATCGCGGGGCGACCGAGCGCACGCGGTGCCATGGCGTACAGAGAGCCGATGGTGATCATGGCGACCCAGCCGAGCGAGCCCGAGTGCACGTGCGCGATCGTCCAGTCCGTGTAGTGCGACAGCGCGTTGACGGTCTTGATCGCCATCATCGAGCCTTCGGTCGTCGACGCGGCGTAGAACACCAGCGCGAGCACCATGAACTTCGCCGCCGGATCCGATCGCAGCCGATGCCACGAACCATTGAAGGTCAGCAGGCCGTTTGCCGCCGAACCCCAGCTTGGCATCAGCAGCACCAGGGAGAACGCCATGCCGACCGACTGCACCCAGTCCGGCAGCGCGGTGTACATCAGATGATGCGAGCCGGCCCACATGTAGATCGAAATCAGCGCCCAGAAGTTGACGATCGAGAAGCGGTAGCTCCAAAGCGGCTGCTGGGCCTGACGCGGGACGAAGTAGTACATCATCCCGAGAAAGCCCGCGGTCAGGAAGAACGCCACCGCGTTGTGGCCGTACCACCACTGGACCATCGCATCGGCCACACCGGAGTAGATCGGATAGGACTTCGTCAGCGATACCGGCAGCGAGAGATTGTTGACGACGTGCAGCAGGCCGACCGCGATGATGAACGCACCGTAGTACCAGTTCGCAACGTAGATATGGCGGATGCGCCGGCGCGCCAGCGTAGCGAAGAACACCGCACCGAAGCCGATCCAGACGAGCGCGATGAGGATGTCGATGAACCACTCGGGTTCAGCGTATTCCTTGCTCTGCGTAATGCCCAATGGCATGGTCGCCATGGCGAGCACGCAGGCAAGCTGCCAGCCCCAGAACGTGAACGTGGCGAGCTTGCCCCACGCGAGTCGCACATGCCCCGTGCGCTGCACGACGTAATAGCACGTGCCTATCAGCGCGGACCCGCCGAATGCGAAGATGACGCCGAAGGTGTGGTCCGGCCGCAGCCGGCTGAATGTCAGCCACGGAATGCCGAGATTCAAGCCCGGCCAGGCGAGCTGCGCCGCCACGAACATGCCCACTAGCATCCCGACGATGCCCCATACCGTCGCCGCCAGCAGGAACAGGCGCACGACATGGTCATTGTAGTGTTCGGTGTCGTTCATCGAGATCTCGTACGAGTACACCTCGACTCGTTGCACGGGGTGAAGGCTCGGCCGATCTTATCGCCAATGACTTCTCGTTACGACACCTTTCATTGTGTGGAAATACGCCATGACCATGCACACAGAAGGGATCATCGGCTCGTCACCAGCGGAATGCGTTTTCCGATCGTCACCGCGGCGCGAATGCGCGTGCTGTGCGGCGCTGACCCGGGGAACTTGCACTCCAGGGCGTGCTCGACAATTCATGGGAGGTACGATGGCGTGGCCGTGATCCATGCGTTCCCGTGGTTCATGGCGTCGCCCGATCCGTGGAGCACACATCTCATGTACAGCGGTTCAGGCAAGTCTTCGGAAGCGTCCGCCGTGAGCACCCCGGCCAGTGACGCTCTGGTGCTGTGCGGCGCGACCGGGGATCTCGCCTACCGCAAGATCTTTCCGGCCCTGCAGGCGATGATCCGCGACGGCAGCCTCGACGTGCCGGTGATCGGCGTGGCGTGCTCTGGCTGGACGCGCGAGCAGCTGTGCGAGCGTGTGCGCTCCAGCCTCGCGCAGCACGGCGGCGGTGTCGACGCCGCCGCCTTCGAGCGGCTCACGGCCCTGCTGCACTACGTCGACGGCGACTACCGCGAGCCCGCAACCCATCAGCGGCTGCGTGCCGCATTGGGCGAGACCAGGCGCCCGCTGTACTACCTGGCGGTGCCGCCGAGCCTGTTTTCCTCGATGATCGGGGGCGTGCGCGAGTCGGGAAGGATCGAGGGCACGCGGGTGGTGGTCGAAAAGCCATTCGGCCGCGACCTCGCCTCGGCACAGGCGCTTAACCGGACGCTGCGCGATGTCTTTCCGGAGACCTCGGTCTTTCGCATCGATCACTATCTGGGCAAGGAGGCCGTGCAGAACCTGGTGTATTTCCGCTTCGCCAATGCATTCCTCGAACCGGTGTGGAACCGCAACTACGTCAGCAGCATCCAGATCACCATGGCCGAGGAGATGGGCGTGGAGGGACGCGGCCGCTTCTACGAGGAAGTCGGCGCGCTGCGCGACGTCGTGCAGAACCACATGCTGCAGGTGCTCGCGCACCTGGTGATGGATGTGCCGGTAAACGCGGGCGCCACGGCGTTGCGGGACGAGACGGTCAAGGTGTTCCGCGGCATTCGTCCGCTCGTTCCCGAGGATTTGGTGCGCGGACAGTACGAGGGCTATCGCAGCGAGGACGGCGTGGCGCCCGACTCACGGGTGGAGACCTTCGCCGCGGTGCGGCTGCACCTCGATTCGTGGCGCTGGGCCGATGTGCCGATCCTCATTCGAGCCGGCAAGCGCCTGGCGGCGAGCGCCACCGAGGTCCTGGTTCAGCTCAAGCGCCCGCCCCAGCAGGTGTTCGGCCCGGCGGGCGTGGCGGCCGCGAACTACCTACGATTCCGGCTGGGACCGGACCGCGTCGCCATCGCGATCGGTGCATCCACCAAGCATGCCGGGACCGCCATGGCGGGCGATCCGGTCGAGCTGTACGTGTGCGACGATCACGGCCCGGAGATGAGTGCCTACGAGCGGCTGATCGGTGATGCCCTGAAGGGCGACCCGACGCTGTTCGCACGCGAGGACGGGGTCGAGGCCGCCTGGCGCATCGTCGACCCGATCCTGAATCTGCCGCCGCCGGTCCACCCCTACCGCCAGGGCAGCTGGGGGCCGCGCGCGGCGGATACGATCGCAGCAGGCTGCGGCGGCTGGCATCGTCCGGCGCCGGGCTGAGCGCTGCACCGATGCCGCCTGTGCGCAGGCCGGTTCTGGAGCATCCACGCGTCCTGCCCGATGCCGCAGGACAGCAGCCCCGCCACGTCCGCCCTGCTCGATCGGGATCACGCTTTCGTCACGACCGCCGGCATCGGCTTCTCGTTGACGATCAGCTGAAACACGTCCGGCCGGCTGTAGTGGCCGGCTGCGTCGAAATCGAACTTGCCGCGGCCAATGTCGGCCAGATCCAGTTCAGCGGTCAGGATCGTTTCGCCCTCGAAGTGCGGCCCCGCCAGCACCTTGCCCAGCGGGCTGACGATCGCGCTGCCTCCGCGCATCAACACCGCATCGGGTGAGTCGCCGAGGGACACGCGCACGGACGCAGGAAAGTCGATCCTGCGCAGGAACTGGCACGCCGTCAACACGAAGCAGCGTCCCTCCAGCGCGATGTGCTGCATCGACGCGAGCCAGGTGTCGCGATCGTCGGCAGTCGGCGCGCAGTAGATCTGGACATTCTTCGCGTACATCGCCATTCGCAGCATCGGCATGTAGTTCTCCCAGCAGATCACCGAGCCGATGCGACCGTACGGACTGTCCACGACTGTCAGCGTGGAGCCATCGCCGAAGCCCCAGATCATCCGCTCCATGGCGGTCGGCATGAGCTTCCGGTGCTTGCCCAGCAGCGTGCCATCGGGACCGAAGAACAGCACGGAACAGTAGCAGGTCCCCAGTTCGCGTTCGATCACGCCGATGACGAGATACACGCGATGCGCAGCCGCGGCTTCGCCCAGCCGCTGCGTGTGCGGCCCGGGCACCTCGATGGCGGCATCGAGGTACAGGCGGAATTCCTCGCGTCCGACCGGGTCGCGCGCACCCACCAAGAGCCCGTAGTTCAATCCCTTGGGGTAACCGACGATGAACGCTTCCGGAAACAGCACCAGCTTCGCGCCCGCGGCGGCGGCGTCCGCCGTGAGCCGGATCGCCTTGTCGACGCACGCACCGCTGTCGAAGGGCACCGAGCCGGCCTGCACCACCGCGACACGAACCCGTCCTTCTCCTGCCTCTGGTTTCACGAAATCTCCTTTGATCGCAGGACACCATCGTATACCTTCCATCGATACAGCGAATGAATACTGAATGATGCGATGATGGCCTGCATCCGCGACCGCGCGGACATGCAGCGCCTGTTCCCCCGTTCCTGAACCACACTGAGGAGACATACCGTGCAGCAGCGCCTGGACTACAAACTTGCCTCGCCCGAAGCATACAAGGCCATGCGTCACACCCAGATCCAGGTCAACGGCAGCGGCTTGGAGGAATCGCTGCTGGAACTGATCAAGGCTCATGCCTCGCAGATCAATGGCTGCGCCTGGTGCCTCGACATGCACACCAAGGATGCTCGCGCACTGGGTGAAACCGAACAGCGGCTGTACCTACTCCCGGTCTGGCGAGAAGCGCCCTGCTACAGCGCGCGGGAGCGCGCCGCACTGGCATGGACGGAAGCGATCACCCGGATCGCCAGCACGCACGACGTGTCGGATGCAGTCTATGAGGAAGCTCGTCGCCATTTCGACGAGAAGGCACTGGTCGACCTGACGCTGGCCATCGTCGCGATCAACGGCTGGAACCGCATGAACGTCGCCTTCCGCACCCAGGTCGGCAACTATGTCAGTCCGCACTCGGCGAGGCGTTGAACGATCTGTGCGAGGGCCTACCGCCTGATAATCGCTTATCCCCGTCGGCATTGCGCAGGGCGCGACAGCCGAATCCGGCGACCGAGTGTGCATCGCCCGATCCGGCTCGGCCTAGCCTCCGACCACGCGGAGTTCCGCACGCCGAGCGTCGCTGTCGAGAACCCCCTGGGGCCCGGCACGGGTCAAGGGGGCTTGACGTTTGGGCACAGCAATAGACGAACCCGCCACGTGGTCGTCGGCAAGCTGTTCACTGACGCCGGCGCGCAGCCGCCAGGTACGAACATGGTGCAGTGACTCCGCTTGCACGCATCCAGGTGGCGCAGATGCTTGTAGTTGTCATGAAGAATCTCGCGCGCTAAGCTGTTTCGAGAAGTAATCGCCTGCCGGGCGGCGCACCTCATCTGGAAGTCCCCACAGGCGGGATCCCCAGTGGAGGGCGCCCATGGCAGCTTGTCTGAAGAGCAACGCGATGCCCGGCGCCGCGTGCGCCTCGGGTGTGCCCCGCCACTCTGGCCGCGACCAGCCGCGCGACGCCTGCGAGGACCAGATCGAGTTGCGGCAGGGCTGGTCACGCGGTACCGACCGGCGGCAGTCACGGCGGCCCTGTTGGAGCCATCGTCGTCTGCCGGGCAGCGGCATGAGCGTACTACGTCGGGCGTTGTCCGCGGCTTGCCTGTGCGTCGGCCTATCCAGCGCCGCACACGCAGAAGTGGAGTGGTTCACCGTCGAGAAGCCAGGCGAGGGTGGGTATGCCTTCACGTCGACGATGTACGTCGAAGCCCGGTCCAGCGTCGCCGCAAGCAGCGACTCGACGTGCGCCGCAGCGATCGGAAATCCACGACCGCGCCAGCTGCAGCGGCATCAACAGGCACAGGCAAGTGGCGCACCGGTATGCGACGGCGATGTGGTGGCGCTGACACCGGGTTCGAGTGTTCAGTTCGAACGGACGATGAGCGCCGTCGCCTCGTCCGACGACAAGGACGCACCACATACGACCGTCACGGCCACTGTGACGCAACGCGCGCGGTTCGATACGTCCGGTATGAACCTAGAACTGCGCACCGAAAGCAGGATTGCCAGGAGTCCCACTGAGACGAGAGTGCGCTCCGCCAGAGTTCAGCCAAGCGCGTTCGGCCACGTGTACTTCCGAGTGCCTGCCGGACGCCCATTGCGGCTCAACTTCTTCGCCACACTGACTTGGGAAGGACAGGCACATGCCAATGGCGACTTCGGCATCCACCCGATGCCGAACACCGGCGCAAAGGGCGGCATCGCGTTTCAGCCAGCGCACGTGAAGCTCTCCGAGGAAAGCGTGGCCCGATCGGTGGCAGGGAAGTGGTTTCCGCCCGGGGTCTACCGGCTGGAATGGCGTGCCGGAACCGACGGGCGTGCGAATGCCACGGTCAACCTGGACGTGAAGATCGTCTTCCATCGAAGGTGTCCCGACCCGACCGGGGACTTGCCGGGTTGGCCGGAAGGCCGAGATGCCGGCCTCACCGTGGAGGAGCGCCCTCGGAGCGGCAAGCCCAAAGTGCGGTGGTCGGTGAAATGCGAAATGGAGGGCTCACCCACCTGCTGGCAGGAGGAGCGCGTCTTGTTCGATCTGGTGAGAAAGGACGGCAAACGCATCGAACAACTGGAGGGATGGCGCTACCGACCTGGCACGCTTACCGTCGATCCCGCCGGCGGTCTTGCCTGCTCGGAGCTGGATCCCCGCTACAACTGTCACGGCTATACGTTTGCGGCGGGAGAATACTGGATAGACGATGCTTCTGCTCAGACCATCCTCGACCAATGGTGTCAGCAAATTGGCGATGGTGACGGGCAGCTCAGCGGCGACATACGCGTCTTCAAAGACTACGACATATGGCCGTTCTTTGAGCTGGCGCACTCTCAAACACGCCGAGTCGGCGATGCGTTCGACGACAAGCGCGGAGAATGTCGCTTGGGAAGTGAGCATGACCAGTGCAAGCTTTGGATCGACACGCCGGTGGACTATCGATGTGAGTTCTGACGATGCGGCGTACGCGCTTGCCGGTGCGCGGGTTCGCCGTCACCACTGCCTCGGTCGCCGGTAGCGACGGATCGACGCGTTGGTCGAATTGCCGTGCGTCGGTTGCGCTTCCGTGCGGTACACGAACGCGGGAATGGTCTGCGTCGCCAGTGGTTTCCAGAGTTCAACGACCCATTGGTAGAAGGAATCAACGTCCCGGATCACGCCCTGCGCGGTCACCGTCGAGCACCCGCAGCCGTCTCGAGAGCCTCGCTTTTCGCCGTGATGCAATCCAGCAGGTCGCGCCACGACCTGTCGAACGTCTGCGCGCCTTCGATCTGGAGCCGATCGGCCACTGACGTGTCGTCCACCCCGGCGTGCCGGAAATCGGCAATGACGCGCTCGGCGTCGCCCCCATCGGCCGGCAACTCGTCTTCCACTTGTCCGTGATCGGCGAACGCGAGCAGCGTCTTGTCGGGAATCGTGCTGATCGTGTCCGGGGCCGCGAGCGCTTCGATGTACAGCGTGTCCGGCGCGTCGGGATCCTTTGTCCCGGTGCTGGCCCAGAGCAGCCGTTGCAGTCTGGCGCCGGCGGCCGCCAACTCCCGCCACCGCGGCGACGCCAGCGATTCGCGGTATGCCTTGTAAGTGCGCTTGGCAATCGCGATGCCCAGGCGATTGCGGAGTTCGGGAGCCACCTTGTCCTTCACGGCGACGTCCCACCGGCTCACGAACAGCGACGCCACCGAATCGACCCTGGGATCGAGGCCCGCGCCGATCCGCCGCTCGATGCCGCGAAGATACGCGTTCGCGGCGGCCAGGTACTGTTCGCGTGAAAAGAGCAGCGTGACGTTGATCGACACGCCGGCGAAAATCGCCTCCTCGATCGCCGGAACCCCCGCGGGCGTCCCGGGTATCTTGATGAACAGGTTGGAGCGCCGGGCTAGGTCATGCAGTCGCTTTGCTTCCCGGATACTGCCGGCCGTATCGTCTGCCAGCAAAGGTGACACTTCCATCGAAACCCAGCCGTCGACGCCGCCCGTCGCCTCGTGCACCGGAGCGAACAGATTCGCCGCCTGTGTCAGGTCCTCGAGCGCGAGATCGATGAACAGATCCTCGCCGGATTGGCCTGCAGCCGATTGTCGACGAATCGAATCGTCGTAGCAGCGGCCGTTACGGATGGCGTGATAGAAAATCGTCGGGTTGGAGGTGAGACCCGTTACCTGGAATTCGTCGATATAGCGACGCAGGGTGCCATTGATAAGCATCTCGCGCGTAATGTTGTCCAGCCACAGGCTCTGCCCAAGGTCGTGAAGCCGCTGCGTTGCTTTCATGGTTGCTCCCGTATCGCTCATCGGGCATTGCGGTTGCCGGGAAATGCTCAGGGCTTGACCACGCTCAGTGCCTTACCGCTGTGATGCACGATGGCCGGCTCGCCGGAATGATGGTCGTGCTGGCGCACGCTGTACATCGTATTGTCCGCCGTGCTTCCCCTCTCGTGCACACCGATAACGGTGCCGTGACCGATGGCGCTGCGATAGTGCCATGTCACGTTCGTACCGTCAGGAATGGTCTCGAAAGTCTTCTCGGTCGTTGCCATGTCTATACTCCCGTGGTTACACGATCTCCTTTTTTGCCAGGCCGCACACGGCGCATCGATCAGTTCATCCGCGATAGCCGGCACGGCACTGGTGAAGGTACGGACCGCGTGGAAGTACAGGAGTTTCGCGATCGAAGCAGGCGTATCGCGGTTCTGGCATCCCTGCCTCGGCAATCATGGCGATGCTGTAGCCTGCTGGTCGATACAACCGACCCGTTCATGCTCGCGGAAAAGGCGATCCTGCTCGTCGCACCAATATGATGCTGGAACGCGGCGCGACAGGGTAAGCGTGTGCGGCGTCGAAGAGTGGCTCCTCGCCCGGATCGAACAGGTCACTTGATGATTCGCGGTCGGTCGCAACGGCCAGGTGCCAGTGAGTACCATTCGGCCCGGGCGGCACCCGGAACGCGGCTGCGTCAGCGCCGGCGTTGAACATGAGATAGAGCGCTGCGCCCTCGCCTTCCTGGATCAGGCAAGCCAGCCGCTTTTCTCTCGGATCCGACCAATTGGGTGATCCAAGATCCGGATCGAACCAGCCGATGTCGGCGTCGGTGTAGAAGCGTTCCTCGCGCAGGACCGGGTGCGCTCGGCGGAACGCGATCATTCCTCGGACGAAACGATGAATGTCCTGATGTCGTTCGATGCAGCTCCAGTCGTACCAGCTCGTTTCGTTGTCCTGGCAGTAGGCGTTGTTGTTGCCCCCTTGCGTGCGGCGGAATTCGTCACCTCCCAGCAGCATCGGCACGCCGCGTGAGATCAGCAAGGTCAAGAGGAAATTCTTGATCTGACGCTTGCGTAAGGACTCGATGCCGGCATCCGCCGACGAGCCCTCTATCCCGTAGTTTTCGCTGAAATTCTCATTGCTGCCATCGCGGTTCCCTTCGCCGTTCGCCGCATTGCGCTTATGGCTATAGCTGACGAGGTCGTTAAGCGTGAACCCGTCGTGGCAGGTCACGAAATTGATGCTCTGTTCAGGGCCTTTGCCGGAACCGGTGAAGATATCGGCACTTCCGGAGATACGGCTGGCGAATGCGCCGAGGATTCCATCGTCACCGCGCCAGAAGCGGCGGACCTCGTCACGGTAGCGGCCGTTCCACTCCACCCAGTCGCGCTGGAAGAAACTGCCCACTTGATAGGCGCCTGCAGCGTCCCATGCCTCTGCGATGAGCTTGGTTCCTCTCAAAATGGAATCCTCGGCGATCCGCTCGATGAGCGGCGGATTGGAGAGCGGATTGCCATTGCCGTCGCGGCCGAGTATCGACGCCAGGTCGAACCTGAAGCCGTCCACGTGCATTTCCACGACCCAGTAGCGCAACACGTCCAGGACGTATTCCCGCACCACCGGATGATTGGCGTTGACGGTATTGCCGGTGCCCGAGCAATCCTTGTAATGGCGTTTGTCGGCCGCCAGCGTATAGAAAATCTCGTTGTCGATCCCGCGAAAACTCAGAGTAGGGCCGAGTTCGTTTCCTTCGGCCGTATGGTTCAACACGACGTCGAGGATCACTTCGATGCCCGCGCTGTGGAAAGCCTTGACCATTTGCTTGAACTCGAGCTTCTGCTGCCCGAGATCGCCCGAACTGCTGTAGGACGCCTTCGGGGCCAGAAAGGCGACGGGGTCGTAACCCCAGTACTTCCGAAGCGGCTTGCGTGTTTGCGGATCGATGCCGATCACGTGCTGCTCGTTGAACTCATGCACCGGCATCAACTCCACTGCCGTCACGCCGAGTGCCTTCAGGTAGGGAATTTTCTCGATCGCGCCGCGGTATGTTCCCGGGTGCCTCACGCCCGAGGTTGGGTGAATGGTGAAGCCGCGGACGTGCATTTCATAAATCACGGTCGCCGCCCAGGCGCGTCGCAGCGGCTGATCCTCACCCCAGTCGAAGTCGTCGCGGGTGAACACGCATTTCGGCGTGCCCCCGGCGTTATCCACCGTCGACGCAACCAGGTCCGTCTGCGCTGCGGACGCGTCATACCCGCGGGCAGCATCGAAATCCCAGTTCGCAACCCTCGAGACAGCGGTAGCGAACGGATCCAGCAGAAGCTTGTTGAAGTTGAAGCGAAGGCCGTCTCGAGGTTCGTATGGGCCGTCCATCCGGTAGCCGTATAGTTGACCGGCAGGTACATCCGCGATCCATGCATGCCACACGTCGCCTGTGCGGTTTCGCGCTGGATCGAGATCGATAGTGCGCGCCGGGGCGGCATCCTCGGGGCGATCGTAGAACTCCAAACGCACGCGGCTTGCATGGCGGCTGAAGATCGAGAAGTTCACACCGCCTTTGGATTCATGGGCGCCCATGGGCAAAGGAACGCCCCTGCGCACCGCGGCATGCTCGCCATCCTGCGCGAGATATTCGTGTAGCGGAAGCTCGGGCGTCTTCATGCTCTGCTCATGGACGCCATCAACGCTGCCACAGGATGCGAGAGCATTCCAGAGGCACTGCAACGCCCGCGAAACGCGGTATCAGCCGGGCGGTGTAGTCCGCAGCCGGTCGCGTGGCAGACACCTGCGCCGAGTAACGGTACCACCCGCCTGGGACTTGCTCTTCCCGCGGGCGCATCCGGATAGTTTCGGCTGGTACTGTGGCGTGGACGACGTCTGCGTACAGCTCCATGCTTACGGCGTCCGGGTCCAGCTGGCCAAGATAGACCTCCACGTCGAATGCATGCATTTCGCCATCGCTCTCGACTTTCATTTTGCCGAAGCGCAGCACGGGCCAGACTTCATCGAGCGTGCGGCGCCACTTCGCGATGCGCGCGCCCAAGGCGCCCTGCCCGGCAGCGCGCTCCCGGTAAGCTGCGGCAGCGGGCAGGTAGTGTCGCTCGGCATACTCGCGCACCGTGCGATTTGCGGAGAACTGCGGCGTCAATCGCGCCATGCTTTCGCGCATTCTCGCCAGCCAGCCCGTGGGTATGCCGCGCTCGTCGCGGTCATGGAATTGCGCGACCACCTCGTGCTCGAGAAGTTCGTAGAGTGCATCGGCTTCGACAGCGTCCCGCACCGGATCGTCGCCATGTTCCCTGCCATCACCCAGCGCCCAACCGACTTCCGGCATGTAGGCTTCCGCCCACCACCCGTCCAGCTCCGACAGATTGATGCCGCCGTTGACGAGCACCTTCATGCCGCTCGTCCCGCTTGCTTCCCACGGCCGTCGTGGCGTGTTGAGCCACACGTCCACGCCCTGCACCAGAGGCCCGGTGAGCAGCATGTCGTAGTCACTAAGGAAAACCACGCGGTGGCGTGCCTCGGGCCGCTCGATGAAACGCATCCACTCCTGTATCAAGGCCTGGCCGGCCAGGTCCGCAGGATGCGCCTTGCCGGCAAGCACGAGTTGCACCGGCCGTTCGGGGTCGTTCAACAGGCGCAGCAGCCGTTCGGGATCGTGCAACAGCAGGTTAGGCCTCTTATAGGTCGCAAAGCGCCGCGCGAAGCCAAGCGTCAGCGTGTCGGGATCGAACACGTGCTGGGCGGCATCGACCGTTTCGGCGGGAGCCCCCGACGCCTCCAGCTGTCCAGACAATCGGCGGCGCACGAATTCCACGAGAGCCCTGCGAGCGGTGGCGCGCAGTCGCCACAGTTTCTCGTCCGGCACATCACGAATATGCTGCTCCAAAGCCTCGGTGGTGCCCAGCCAACGTCCCTTTCCGCAGGCATCTGTCCAGATTTCATCGGCCGCTGCGGAGTCCCAGGTCGGCATATGAACGCCGTTGGTCACGTACCCGACCGGCACCGCGTCGATCGGCCAGCGCGCGAACAACGGCGCAAAGAGATGCCTGCTCACGTCTCCATGCAGGCGGCTGACGCCGTTTAACGCTCCACTTCCGCGGATCGCCAGATACGCCATATTGAAATTTTCCGAGCAGTCATCCGGGTTCAGCCGGCCCAGCGCAAGCAATTCGTTGCGCGTGATTCCGAGCTGTTGTTCCGCGTACCCGCCCAGAGTGCGCCCTATGAGAGCCGGATCATAGCGGTCGAATCCGGCGGAGACGGCGGTGTGCGTCGTAAAGAGATTGCCCGCTCGCGTGACGCTCAATGCAACTTCGAAAGACTGCCCGGTTCGCTGCATGAAACTGCGAGCACGCTCGAGCACGGCGAACGCCGCGTGCCCTTCATTGAGATGGCAGATCTCCGGCTGAACGCCGAGCGCGGCAAGCAACTGCCATCCGCCGATCCCGAGAACGATTTCCTGCAAGAGGCGCAGGTCCGGCCCGCCGCCGTAGAGGTCGCTGGTAATGCCTCGATACACCGGAGCGTTCGCCGCGTCGTTGCTGTCCAGCAGGTAGAGCGCCAAGCGGCCGACCCGCACCTGCCACGCACGCAGCCACACCGGTCGGCCCAACAGATCCAGTTTCAACCGCAGCCACTCCCCATTGGGGCGGCGCAATGGGGTGATCGGCAACTGACCCGGATCATTGTAGGGAAACACGGCCTGCTGCGCGCCATTGGCATCGATGAACTGACGAAAATAGCCTTGGCTGTAGAGCAGTCCCACCCCGATGACCGGGACGCCAAGATCGCACGCAGCCTTGAGCTGATCGCCGGCAACGTTGCCGAGCCCGCCGGAGTAGATCGGCAGCGCTTCGCTCAGCATGAACTCCATGCTGAAGTACGCGATGCAGGTGAGGGGCGACTGCGGATAGGTTTGCTGAAACCACGCTGGCGACTGCTCCGCCTGACGCCTCGCGTGCACCAGATCATCGACGCGTTTGCGGAAGCCGGGATCGCGTAACAAGCCTTCGATCCGATCTGACGAGGCGGTTTTCAGGACAGCCCACGGATTCTGCGTGAGTTCCCACAGCACCGGATCGAGCTGCCTCCAAACATCGTCGGTGGCATGATTCCAGGACCAGCGCAGATCCAGAGCAAGCTCGGCCAAGGAATCGAACCCGTCGACTTCCGTGGCCGCAAGATCGTATTCGCGATTCACGACAACCTCCGCTTGGCTCATCGCGCCGCGGCGCTGATACGGCTGGCCGTCGGCGGCCCGCCGCAGACAGCGCAGTAGACCACGTTCATCCGGGAAATTCCGGATAGGAACTTCCCCGATCAGGAAAACTCCGGATCCAAAACCCACCCTTGCTGCCGTAAGTCCATCGCAGCCGGCGCACCGTGCGCCCGCCAAACAGGATTCGCCAATGGCTCTCCCGGAACATCAGGACCCGGCAAGCGCCGGGACCTCCGCATACGCGATACCCGCCGCCATCGCCATGGCCGGCGCCGCCTTCGGTTTGACCGCAGGCGGATTCGGCGCGCTTCCCCTGCTCGTTGCCTTCCTGCTGCTCGCGGGCGGGGTGCTGGGCGGCAGGCAGCTGCACAACCGGCAGGCGGCGCAGATCGAGGCGACCGTCTCGCAGATCCGGGCGGCGGAATCGGTCCGCCGGGAAACGGAACTGAGCGCATATCTTGCCAGCCTGCATGAAATCTGCGCCGGCGTGTTGCCGCGCTGGAAGCGGCACATCGATCTTTCGCGCCAGCAGACCGAGCATGCCATCACCGGGCTGGCGGGGGAGTTCCGGGAGATCTCCGGACGCCTCGAGAATGCCGTCGCCGCCTCGCGGTCCACCGCCGGCAGCCTGGCCGGCGGCGAGACCGGCATGATGGGCACCATCGATGCCGCGCAGGCGGAGCTGCTCGCTCTGGTGTCGTCCCTCGAGTCGATTCTCGAAGCCAAGGCGGCGATGCTGGCCGAGGTGCGCAATCTGGCGACCTTCACCGACGAGCTGAAGCGCATGGCCGTCGATGTCGCCAGCATCGCCGGCCAGACCAACCTGCTGGCTCTCAACGCCGCCATCGAGGCCGCCCGCGCCGGCGAGCAGGGACGCGGCTTCGCCGTCGTCGCCGACGAGGTGAGGAAGCTGTCCACGCAATCGGGAGAAACCGGCAAGCAGATCAGCCAGAAGGTGGAGACGGTCGCCGCCGCCATCGGCGGCACGCTGGCCGCTGCCGCCGAGCTGTCCGCCCGGGACGACGTGGTCGTCGCCGAGGCGGAAACCGTCATTCGCGGGGTGGTTTCCCGCTTCAACGATTCGACCGGCACGCTCGCCAGTACCGCCGGACGGCTGGAAAAGGAGAGCGACGGCGTCCGGGTGCAGGTCGCCCGGGTGCTCGTCGATCTCCAGTTCCAGGACCGCGTCAGCCAGATCCTGGCCCTGGTCGAGCGCGACATCGGTCGCCTCGACGAGCGCCTCGGCGCCGACCGGCAGGCCATCGCCGAGGGCGGGCGGCCGCAGCCGATCGACGCCGGCGGCTGGCTGTGCCAGCTCGAATCCGGCTATACCACGCAGGAACAGCACGGGCGGACCGAGGCCGGCCGCCAAGCCGCGACACCCGCGAATGCCAGCGACATTACTTTTTTCTAGGAGACATCATTGGGAAAAACCATACTCATCGTCGATGACTCCGCCTCGCTGCGGCAGGTGGTGATCCTCGCCCTGCAGGGCGCCGGCTATGAGGTGATCGAGGCGTGCGACGGCAAGGACGCGCTGGCGAAGCTCGACGGCAAGAAGGTGCATCTGATCATCTCGGACGTGAACATGCCGAACATGGACGGCATCAGCCTGGTGAAGGAGGTCAAGAAACACCCGAGCTACAAGTTCACCCCGATCATCATGCTGACGACGGAGGCCGGCGAGAACAAGAAACAGGAGGGGCAGGCGGCCGGCGCCAAGGCCTGGGTCGTCAAGCCGTTCCAGCCGCAGCAGATGCTGGCGGCCGTGTCGAAACTGGTCATGTGAGGACCCCGGGCATGCACATCGAAAAGACCGCCGCCGGCTGTCGCCTGCACATCGAGGGCGAGATGACCGTCTCGTCGGCCGCCGCCATCCGCGACGAAATCCTCGCCGCGCTGCCGGCCGGCTCGAAAGACGAGGTCGAGGTCGACCTGTCCGGCGTCAGCGAGATCGACACCGCCGGCCTGCAGATCATGCTGCAGCTCAAGCGCCGCTGCAGCGCACGGCTGCGCCTGGTCAACCATTCGCCGGCGGTGCTGCAGATCCTCGATCTGAGCAGGCTCGGCGCGCAGTTCGGCGACCCGGTCGTGATCCGGTCCGGCGAACAGTCGCTGCTGCAGTCCTGAGCGTTTGCCGGAGGTCGCCACATGATGAACATCGACGCCGCCCGCAACACCTTCTTCGAGGAAGCGCAGGAACTGCTCCGCCAGATGGAGGAAATCCTGCTGGCCTTCGAGGCGGGGATCCAGGACGGGGAAGCGGTCAACGCCCTGTTCCGAGCCGCCCACACCATCAAGGGATCGGCCGGGCTGTTCGGCTTCGAGGAGGTGGTCGGCTTCACGCACGTGGTGGAAAGCGTGCTCGACCGCCTGCGCAGCAGCGCCATCGACATCGGGGACGAGCTGGTCGGCCTGCTGCTCGACAGCGGTGACCACATCGGCACGCTGGTTTCCGCCGCCGCATCGGGCAGCCCGCCCGACGAAGCCGCACTGGCGCGCGGCGGCACGCTGATCGTCCGCCTGCGGACATTCCTGCCCCGACCAACCGAGACCCCGCTGGCCCGGGAAGTCCTGCCCGAGCCGGAGCCCGCACTGGCGGCCTCCGGCGGAGGCCCCCTCGGCGGCGTCGACACCTGGCACCTGTCCCTGCGCTTCGGCGCTGACGTGCTGCGCATGGGCATGGACCCGCTTGCCTTCATCCGCTACCTGACCACCCTTGGCGACATCGTGCACCTGGAGACGCTGTGCGAGGCGCTGCCGCCGCTGGAGGACTTCGACCCGGAAGCGTGCCATCTGGGCTTCGAGCTGGACCTGCGCAGCGCCGCCAGCCGGCAGGAAATCGAGGCGGTGTTCGAGTTCGTGCAGGACGATGCGCAGATCCGCATCGTTGCGCCCTACGCCAAGACGGAGGAATACATCGCCCTGATCCATGCGCTGCCGGAGGATCCGGCGCGCCTGGGCGAGATCCTCGTCGCCGGCGGCGCGCTGACGCGGCGCGAGCTGGAGCTGGCGCTGATGGCGCAGGCGCAAACGGCGGAAGCCGGCGGCCGCCGCCTGGGCGAGATCCTGTCCGACAGCGGCGCCGTGTCGGCGCCGGTGGTCGACGCCGCGCTGGACAAGCAGAAGCGCGGCGAGGAAAGGCGCGCTGCCGAAACGCGTAGCGTCAAGGTGCCGGCCGATAAGCTGGACCGGCTGATCGACCTGGTCGGCGAGCTGGTCATCGCCGGCGCCGGCACCCAGCTGCTGGCGGGGCGCACCCGCCAGGGCGAGCTGATCGAATCCGCCTCGCAGGTGACGCGGCTGGTCGAGGAGGTGCGCGACGCCGCGCTGCGCCTGCGCATGGTGCAGATCGGCGAGGTGTTCGGCCGTTTCCCGCGCGTGGTGCGCGACGTCAGCCGCGAACTCGGCAAGGACATCGAGCTGAAGCTGAGCGGCGCCGAGACCGAGCTGGACAAGTCGATGGTGGAGCGCCTCGGCGATCCGCTCATGCATTTGCTGCGCAACGCCATGGACCACGGCCTGGAGCCGGCCGCGGAGCGCCTGGTGCGCGGTAAGCCGGCGCGCGGCACGGTCAGCCTGGCCGCCCGCCACGAGTCGGGCAGCATCGTCATCGAAGTCCAGGACGACGGTCGCGGCCTCGATCGCGAGCGGATCCTGAAGAAGGCGATCGAAAAAGGCCTGGTGCAGGAAAGTCAGTCCCTGGGCGACACCGAAATCGACCGGCTCATCCTGCAGCCCGGCTTCTCCACTGCAGAGCGGGTGACCAACCTGTCCGGCCGCGGCGTCGGCATGGACGTGGTCAAGGCGAGCATCGAGGCGCTGCGCGGCTCGATCGAGATCAACAGCCGGCCCGGCGAGGGTACCTGCATGCGCCTCACCCTGCCGCTGACGCTGGCGATCATCGACGGCTTCCTGGTCGGCGTCGGCGGTGCGCACTTCGTGCTGCCGCTGGAGATGGTGGTCGAGTGCATCGAGCTGCCGGCAGCGGGCGAAGCGGACGGAAGGGAATACCTCGACCTGCGCGGCCGGGTGCTGCCGTTCCTGCGGCTGCGCGAGCTGTTCGAGGTGCCGCAGTCGGCGCCGCGGCGGCAGAACGTGGTGGTGGTGCAGTACGGCGGGCGGCGGGCCGGGCTGGCAGTAGATAGTCTGATGGGCGAGTGCCAGACGGTGATCAAGCCGCTTGGCGTGCTCTTCGAAAAACTGCGCGGCATTTCCGGCTCTACCGTTCTCGCCAGCGGCGAGGTGGGACTGATCCTGGACGTGCCGCAATTGATCCAGGCGGCGACGGGTCGGGAAGGCCGTCCGCTCGAAAGCGCCGCGCGGCAGCGCGCCATCCAATCGTAACTTTGTCCAGGCAGGGAATCAGGAGAGAGCAATGAAGAACATGAAGGTAGGCGTGAAGCTCGGGCTCGGCTTCGGGGTCGTGCTACTGCTGCTGATCACGGTGGCGATCGTCGGCATCACCCGGCTGGTCAACATCGACGAGGCATTGAACGACATCGTGCACGACAAGTGGCCGAAGGTCGGCCTGCTGCAGGAGGGGTTGGCCGGGGTGAACGTCATCGCAATCGCCGCGCGCGACATGGAAATCGCGACGGACCGTGAGGCCATGCTGAAGGCCAAGGAGCGCATCCTGGAAGGCCGCGCGAACATCGGCAAGGCCTGGGACAAGCTGGGTCCGACCTTGGTCCTGCCGAAGGGCAAGGAGATGTTCCAGGCCATCCTCGAGGAGCGCGAGCAGTACATTGCCGTGCAGAACCAGCTCATCAAACTGGTCGAGGAAGGCAAGCGCGAGGAGGCGGCGCGCTATCTCGGCAGCAGCTTTCAGCCCATCGCCGTCGAGTACCGCAAGCGGGTGGATGCGATGGTCAAGTTCCAGGGCGACCATATGGACGAGATCGGTCAGGATGCGGGACAGGTCGTCGCCGCCGCCCGCACGCTGATGCTGGCGCTCGGCGCCGCAGCGGTGCTGGCCGGCATCGCCATCGGGTTCCTCATCACGCGCGGCCTGTTGAAGCAGCTCGGCGGCGAGCCCGACTACGCGGCAGACGTCGCGCGCCTGGTGGCCGACGGCGACCTCACCGTGGTGGTGGCGACCAAGGCCAGCGACACCTCGAGCCTGCTCTTCGCCATGCGCGGCATGGTGGAGAAGCTCTCGCGCGTCATCGGCGAGGTGCGCTCCTCGGCCGACGGCCTGTCGGCCGCCTCCGAGCAGGTCAGCGCCACCTCGCAGTCGCTGTCGCAGGGCGCCAGCGAGCAGGCGGCAAGCCTGGAGGAAACCAGCGCCTCGATCGAGCAGATGAGCGCCTCGATCGGCCAGAACACCGAGAACGCCAAGGTCACCGACGGCATCGCCAACAAGGCGGCGAAGGACGCCGCCGACGGCGGCGAGGCGGTGCGGGCGA
>JADZGB010000044.1 GCA_020854105.1 Burkholderiales bacterium
GATCCAGATTCCTTGCCCCAGGTACCCCCCCAGCCCAGCTCAGCACCAGACCAGAAAAATACCCAGGTCAGACGCCTCGGATCAACCAAGCGCCCACACCTATCGGCTGTGAATTTTTAAAGAGCGAAATAACTGCAGGGACTTACGTGAACGGCCAGAGATTTCCTGCGACATCTCTGGATGTGGTTGCGGGGGCAGGATTTGAACCTACGACCTTCGGGTTATGAGCCCGACGAGCTGCCAGACTGCTCCACCCCGCGCCCGTTCAAGAGAGGCGGCATTCTACGCGCCGACCCCACTCTGCGTCAACACTCAGCAACACAGAACTCTGCAAACAGACTCATTCGGCCGTAACCCAGTCCACTATCGGCTGCCAGCTCGCCTGATCCCGCTCGACAATAGATGGCGCCATATCGAAGATACTCAAGCCGTTGAATGCTGCGTTTGGGTAGGTCTGGCTATCCCGAAGATAGCCGAGCACTGGAAGATCGAACTGACCGAGGAATGCAGCCAACGTCGAGGCGGCCTTGGTCCTGGGATCGACCCGTACACCCACGACGCCCACGCGCACCCGCCGACCGCGAACCACCTTCTCACGAAGCAGTTCCCCCAGGAATTCCGAGGTGGCCGACATATCGAACAGGGACGGCTGCAGCGGTACCACGATGCGGTCCGCCAGCTTGAGGGCGTGTGACAGGGTCTTCCCGTGGATGCCGGCCGGTGAATCGATCACCAGCCAGTCGCCCTTCGGGGGCTGGGCATCCGGATGCGGACGGAAGGCGTACACGGGAGGAAGGTGTCCAGGACGGATGGACGTCCAGGTAGACGCGGAGCGCTGACGATCCAGATCCAATAGCAGCGTGCGTCTGCCAGCATGGGCAAGAGCCGCGGCTATGTTGATCGATACGGTCGTCTTACCGGAACCGCCCTTGGGATTCGCCACCAGTACCGCCCGCACGCGCCCCTCTTACTAGGATGGAACTTTCACCTCTTCTGCCGCCTTGCCTGGCTCGCCGGCGACTGCTGCGGACGGAGGATCGACCTGCCCCTGGTCCACCTCGCTGCTCAGTTCGGTGACCTGCTCGGCCCGCTCGCCGCGTCCGGACCCGGCTGGCGATGTCGGCGATTCCGGCGGGAATGGATGGGCGCCTTCATCAGGGGTCTCCGTGGACGCACCTCCGCTGTTCCCGGTATCGGCCGCGTCAATTTCCAGTTGAGGGATCTGCTCGACCAGCGCCCCCAGATCCTCGAGCGGCGGCAGTTCCTCCAGCGATCGGAGCCCCAGATCATCGAGAAAACCACGCGTGGTGGCATACAGCGCAGGGCGCCCGGGCACCTCCCGGTGGCCGACGACGTCGACCCAGCCGCGCGTCTCCAGCGCCTTCAGGATGTTCGGAGATACCGCCACGCCCCGCACAGCTTCGATGTCGCCACGCGTGGCAGGCTGCCGGTAGGCAATGATCGCCAGCGTCTCCAGTACTGCCCGGGAATACCTGGGGGGCTTCTGGGGATTGATCCGATCAAGGTAGACCTGAAACTCGGGGCGCGCCTGAAAGCGCCAGCCGCTGGCGACAGCGACGAGTTCGACGCCCCTGCCCTGCCAGTCCGCACGCAAATCCTCTAGCAGGCGACGCACGACATCCGATCCGAATTCGCCTCCCAGGATCTTCCCCAGTTCCGCGACCGAAAGAGGTTCGCCCGAAGTCAGCAGGGCGGTTTCGAGAATCCGCTTGAGTTGCACCACGTCATCCAACGATGCTTCCATCCTTCAGCCTTACGTAAATGGGTGAGAAGCAGGCCTGCTGCGTGATCTCCACGAGAGATTCCCGGCCGAGTTCGAGAATTGCCAAAAAGGTGACGACCAGTTCCGCGACGCCTCGCTCCGGCTCGAACAGATCCTCGAAGTTCATGAAGCCTGCCGCCTGCAGACGCCGGAGAACTGCGCTCATCCGCTCACGCACGGACAGTTGCTCGCGAGTCACGCGGTGGTGCCGATTGGCCTTTGCGCGGCTGAGCAGACCGAGCCAGGCGAGACGCAGATCCTCGGGATTGACCTCCGGCAGGCGTTCGACGGCTACCCTGTCGAGGAACACGCTGACCACCGTGAAATCGCGCCCACGCTGCGGAAGCCCATCGAGCCGGCGCGCCGCTGCCTTCATCCTCTCGTACTCTAGCAGCCGTCTTACCAGCTCGGCACGTGGATCGGGCTCTTCCTGGGCAGATTGCTGCGGACGCGGCAGCAGCATGCGCGACTTGATCTCGATTAGCAGCGCGGCCATGAGCAGGTATTCGGCTGCCAGCTCGAGCTGGTGTGCCCGCATCATCTCCACGTAGCTCATGTACTGCGCCGTGAGCTGCGCCATCGGGATGTCCAGCACGTCCAGATTGTGCTTTCGGATCAGGTAAAGAAGCAGATCCAGCGGCCCCTCGAAAGCCTCGAGGATGACCCGCAGCGCGTCAGGCGGGATGAACAGATCAGCCGGAATTTCCGGCAGAGGCTCACCGTAAAGCAGCGCGACAGGAAGAACTGCATCTTCCGGGCAATCTACCTCAGCCTCATAACTCATTGAATGTCTTGATCCATGCGCGTCACTGCCGGGCAAGGTCGAGGAACGGGACCGAATTATCTCTTAATTGACGCCTCCTCCGAAACCGCGGTTCCGCCCCTTCGGCGCAGTGCGTACCAAATCAAGTTTCGCACTCGAATGCCGAAATTGGGCGAAAGCGAATCCGTGCGTTAAGCCGGCACGGTCACCGGAGCAGCAGCATGTCGGATTTGATGCGGCGCATAGACGCCAAGACCAAGCTAGCAGGCACGAACAAGCTCGAGATTCTGCTTTTCACGCTGGGGGAGGATGCTCGAACAGGCCGAAAGGAAACCTACGGCATCAACGTCTTCAAGGTGCGTGAAGTGATGCGCACGCCAGGGATCACGCGCGCGCCCGAGATGCCGCCCGCAGTGGAAGGCATGGTGAGCCTGCGTGGCGCGCTGGTCCCGGTGCTCGATCTCGCCCGATACGCGGGCGTCACGGTTCAGGCAACGCCCGAGATCATGATCGTTACCGAGTACAACGGTCACACCCAGGGCTTCCTCGTCGAGGCCGTGGACACCATTCTGCGACTGGACTGGTCGCGCATGCGCGTACCACCCGAGATGCTGGTCAGGCAGACCGGCGGCTTCGTCACCGCAGTGACGGAACTCGGAGACGGTCGTCTGGTGATGATGCTCGACGTGGAGCGGATTCTGGCCGAGACAACCAGCTACGACAACGAACTCGAATTCCAGAATCTCCAGCCACTGCAGAGTCAGGAGAAGACCATCCTCTTCGCGGACGACTCCTCGGTCGCGCGCAAGCAGATCGAGCGCACACTCGATGCAATGCACATCCGTCACATCAGCGCGGTGAACGGCAATCATGCCTGGCGCGAACTCGAGCGGATCGCCAGCGTCGCGGAGATGTCGAAGCGACGGGCGGCGGAACTCGTTCACGCGGTCCTCACCGACGTCGAGATGCCGGAGATGGACGGCTTCCTCCTTACCAAGCGCATCAAGGCAGATCCGCGCTTCGCCGGCATCCCGGTGATCATGCATTCTTCATTGTCCGGGCTGCAGAACCAGCACCTGGGAATGTCCGTGGGCGTGGACGAGTACGTTTCCAAGTTCGAGCCGCAGAGGCTTGCAGAAGTGCTCGTCCGCCGTCTGGCCGCCTGAATCCGTCGTCACATTCACATGTCACCGAACGACAATCAGAACCTGTTCGACACCGTCGATGCACGCACCCGCCTCGCCGGGTCGAACAAGATGGAGATCCTCCTGTTCACCCTGGGCACGCAGGAGATCTTCGGCATAAACGTGTTCAAGGTGCGCGAAGTCACCAAGACGCCCTTCATCACCAGGACACCCAACATGCCGACTGGAGTGGAGGGCGTGATCTCGCTTCGGGGGAGCGTGATTCCCGTCATCAACCTGGCACGCTTCGTCGGTCAGGCAGGTATCGATCTGGGCGGTACCATGATGGTCACCGAGTACAGCCGGCGCACTCAGGGCTTCCTCGTCGAGTCCGTCGACAGGATCGTGCGCGTCGATTGGGAGAAGGTGCGCTCGCCCGACAGCGTGATCACCGGGAACGACAACCTGATCACCGCGATAACAGAGCTCCCCGACGGCACACTGGTGTCCGTCCTCGATGTCGAACAGGTGCTGGTAGACGCATTCGGCGAACCGCGCGTTCCGGATCTGCAACCGGTGGAGGCGGGCCACGAGGCCCTCGTCTTCTTCGCGGACGACTCCATGGTCGCACGCAAGGAGATCGGCCATGTGCTCGACCGGCTGGGGGTCAAGTATCACCAGGCGAACAACGGGGCGGAAGCATGGACTCGCTTGCAGGCCATGGCAACGCGCGCCGCCCAGGACGGGGAACCGCTGAGCAGGCAGTTAAACGTCATTCTGCTCGACGCGGAGATGCCCGAGATGGACGGATACGTGCTGACCCGACACATCAAGTCGGACGCGCGCTTCGCGGGGGTGCCCATCGTGATGCACTCCTCGCTCTCTTCTCAGGCGAATCATGCAATGGGAAAGCACGTCGGCGTCGATGCCTACGTGTCCAAGTTCGACGCCGCGATCCTCGCGGATACGCTCCGACCGCTTCTTTCGCGATGATCCCCCGCGGCAATGCCGTCTCGGCCCACTGAACATCAGATGCAGAGCAACTCCCGTCCATGTCCAAACCCGATCTGAAATTCCTCGTCGTAGACGATTTCTCCACGATGCGGCGCATCGTCCGCAACCTTCTAAAGGAGCTTGGTTTCAACAACGTGGACGAGGCCGAGGACGGAATCAACGCGCTGCAGAAGCTGCGCGCGGAGAGCTTCGATTTCGTCATCTCCGACTGGAACATGCCGAACATGACAGGGATCGAGCTGCTGCGCCAGGTTCGTGCAGATGCGGTACTGCGCCACCTTCCCCTGCTGATGATTACGGCAGAGGCGAAGAAGGAGAACATCATCGAGGCCGCCCAGGCCGGTGCCAGCGGCTACATCGTCAAACCGTTCACGGCAGCGACCCTGGACGAGAAGCTGAACAAGATCTTTCAGACCATGAAGGCGGGAGCGAACACCTGATGAGCAGTCTGGCCACCCCGAACAGCACACAGGATTCGCCCGAACTCGAGGCGCTCTTCGACAGCATCGCCGCAGTCGGCCGCGAACCGCAGAGCGGGGCGCGGTCCGATTCCGCGACCGACGACGTCGTATGCCAGATCGGCCATCTCACTCGCCGCCTGCATGATGCGCTGGGTGCGCTGGGCTATGACAGTCTGCTGCAGAACGCAGCCGATACTTTCCCGGATGCGCGAGAGCGACTCGCGTACGTGGCGAACATGACCGAGCAGGCGGCGGTGCGATGCCTGACTGCCATCGAAGCGGCCAAACCGCATCAGGAAGCCCTCAGCCAGGGCGCGAGCGGGTTGGCGCAGGAGTGGGATCGGCTGTTCCAGGGCCAGATGCCCAAGGAGCAGTTCCGGGAACTGGCGCTGCGCACGCGCGATTACCTGGGCAAGGTCCCAGCCTCGACGGACGCCACGAACGCCCAGCTCACCGAGATCATGATGGCTCAGGATTTTCAGGATCTGACTGGCCAGGTGATCAAGAAGATCGCCGACATGGTGCAGGACGTCGAGCAGCAACTGCTCAAACTGCTGATCGACCACGCGCCTCCCGATCGGCGCGTGGCTGCGCAATCGGCGGGACTGCTCAATGGACCGGTGATCAGCGGCAATGGTCGCAGCGATGTCGTGACCAGCCAGGCACAGGTGGATGAGTTGCTGGAGAGCCTCGGATTCTGACGATTTCATTGCCGAGCGACACGCATGGATGACTTGCTGCAAGACTTCCTTACCGAGGCCGCCGAGCTGCTCGCGGCCGTGGACAACAAGCTGGTAGACCTGGAGAAGCATCCGCAGGACAAGCAGCTGCTCAACGAGATATTCCGAGGGTTCCACACCATCAAGGGCGGGGCGGGTTTCCTCAACCTGAGTGAACTGGTCGCCCTCTGCCACCTCACCGAGAATCTGTTCGATCTCCTGCGCAATGGCGAGATGGCGCTCTCGGCGGAGACCCTCGACCTGATCCTTGCAGCGACTGCAGCCGTGCGCGACATGTTCGATTGTCTCCTCCAGTCCGCTCCGCTGCGCTCCGCAGACGCGAGATTGCTCCGATCGCTCGAGGACGCGATCGCAGGCAAGCCGGCGCAGGCAATGGGAGCGCCATCTGCTCCCAAGGCAGTTCTGGCTTCCGCTCCTGCACTCGCCGCAGCCGTCGATTGGCAGGCCGTGTACGACGCCGTGCTCGAACTGCCCCGGACAACGATGCCATCGGCAGAGCCGCTTTCTGCGAATGACCCGATCGAGGAAAAGCGCGCGCCGGCCGCCGGCCGACGCAACGTGGATCAGTCGGACGCCGAGGGAGCACGCGCTGGCCGCCGCGACACGGATCGTGCCGTCACATCCGCCGAGCCGACCACCATTCGCATCGACACCAGCCGCCTGGATCAGGTGCTCAATCTCTCCGGCGAGATCGGGCTCGCCAAGAACCGGCTGAACTGCCTGCGCACCGACCTCCTCCAGGGGCGAACCGACGTGGAGACCTTGCGCGCGCTCGATCAGGCCGTAAGTCATCTCGATCTTCTAGTCGGTGACCTCCAGAACGCGGTGATGAAGACGCGAATGCAGCCGGTTGGCCGTCTGTTCCAGCGCTACCCGCGTGTTGCACGCGATCTGGCACGTCACCTGTGCAAGGAAGTCGAGCTGCAGCTTACCGGCGAGGAGACAGAGCTGGACAAGACAATGATCGAGGATCTGAACGATCCGCTCATACACCTGGTGCGCAATGCGGTGGACCACGGCATCGAAACCGCAGAGGAGCGGCGCACGCAGGGCAAGCCGGAGAAGAGCATCGTGCAGCTGTCCGCCCAGCAGATCGGCGACAGCATACTGATCGAGATCGTCGACGACGGGCGCGGCATGCGGCCCGACGTCCTGCGCCGTAAGGCTGTCGAGAAAGGTCTGATCACCGCTGACGTCGCCGCGAACATGGATGACCAGGAAGCGATGCGGCTGATCTTCATGCCGGGATTCTCCACCAAGGAGCAGGCCAGCGACGTATCCGGACGCGGCGTCGGGATGGATGTGGTCAAGACCAAGATCCAGAAGCTCAATGGGCGCATCGAGATCAGTTCCGTGATAGGTCAGGGAACGACCTTTTCCATCTTCCTGCCGTTGACACTGGCGATCCTCCCGGTCCTGATCGTCAAGGTCGGCAACCAGCCGTTCGCCGCCCCGCTGTCAATGGTGCGCGAGATCATCCTCATGGAGTCGGACCAGATCAAGGAAGTGTCGGGGCGGGCAACCATGATGATTCGCGACGAGGTGCTGCCGATCCGCTCGCTCGCCAACATGATCGGCTGGCCGGTGGAGCGCCCCCCCGCCTACGGGGTACTCATGCAGACCGCAGTGCGCTCGTTCGTCATGGCGGTGGACGGCTTCGTGGGGCGCGATGACGTGGTGATCAAGCCGCTGGAGGACATCAAGCCCAAGGGCATCGCCGGCGCCACGCTTTCCGGGGACGGCTCCGTTGTGCTCGTTCTCGATGTGGAACAGCTCCTGACCGGCCCGTTTCACGAAACGCGCCAGGATCTCTTCAGAATCGCCGCGTGAGGGTGCCGTGAGTCAATCGAACCTGCTCCTCCGGGAACCTGTCGTCAACCGCAACCGCGAATGCATCGGTTATGCCCTTGCACTGCTCGACGAAACCGGTGAACTGGCGCCCTGCGGCGGCATCCATGCCCTGCTCGCCGGTCGCGAACCTGGCGCAGATTTATTCCAACGCGTTACCGGCCGTTTCGTCATCGCCGATTGCGCCCAGGTCGAATCCGACCGGCCCAGCGTGACTCAGGGGCGGCTCGTGCTCGCTCTGCGGACCGATCACGGGCTGGATAACCTGGCCGACATCACACGAAGCTGGCGAAGCGCGGGATTCGGGCTTTGCCTGGAGTCCGGCGATGCCTCCACCTGGCCGGCGGAGGTGGCGCAGCAGGCCGCCTACATGCGCGTGCCCATCGGCACGAGCGACACCCCCACGCTTCTGCGCGGCTTCTCGGGCAAGCGCGTCGCCACGGGTGTGAACACACACGCGCATTTCGATCAGGCCGTGCGCAATGGGTTCGACATGATTCAGGGCTTCTTCTTCACCGAGCCCAAGGGCACTCACGCAACTGCGGTCAACGCGACCTACAGCAGCATCGTCACGCTCATGAAGCTCGCCAAGGAGGACGCTCCGATCAAACAGATCGAGGACGTGCTCAAACGCGATGCCGCACTGTCCTTCAAGCTGCTGCGCTACATCAATAGCGCCGGCTTCGGACTTTCCTGCGAGATCCAGTCGTTCCGGCATGCGGTCACCGTGCTCGGATATCAGAATCTGCACAAGTGGCTGGCGTTACTGCTCGTCACCGCTGCGAAGCAGAACACCTCGGCGGCGCTGGTCACCACGGCAATCGCACGCGGGCGCCTGGCGGAGTTGCTCGGACACGGCCTGTTCGAGGCGCAGGATCGGGACAACCTGTTCATCACCGGCGCATTCTCCTTGCTGCATGTCATCCTGCAGATGCCGCTCGAGCAGATCACCGAGCAGGTTGCGCTGCCCGAGACGGTTACGGACGCGCTGTTCCATCACACCGGCCAGTTCGGCGCCCTGCTCGAGCTCGTCAAGCTGTGCGAGACGCTATCCTCGTCCAGGCATGCGCAACGCGCCACCGAACTGGCGATGATGATCGGTATCACTCCCGAATCACTCAACCGCGCTCAGATCGAGGCACTGGTATGGGCCGAGGGGCTGGGCAGGTAGCTCCTGCCCAGCGCACGCTCCGGGAGCGTCAGGCTGCCTGTTCGATCGGCATCGGACGGCCGCTGAAGACTATGCGACCGTCGCGCAGTTCGACCTCGATGATGTCCTTGGGCCCCAGCCGGCCCTCCAGGATCTCCTTGGCGAGCGGGTTCTCGAGGGCGCTCTGGATCGCGCGCTTCAGCGGACGGGCACCGTACAGGGGATCGAAGCCCACCGTAGCGAGTTCGCCCAGAACCGCGTCGCTCACCTGAAGTTTCATCTCCATCGCGGCCAGGCGCTTCTCGAGAGACGCTAGCTGTATGCGAGCGATCGACCTGATGTGCTGCTCGTCGAGCGCGTGGAACACCACCACTTCGTCGATCCGGTTGATGAACTCCGGCCGGAAGTAGGTCTTGACCTCCGCCATCACCGCCAGCTTGATCACCTGATAGTCGTCTCCCGCCATCTGCTGGATCATCTGGGAGCCGAGATTGGATGTCATCACGATCACCGTGTTCTTGAAATCCACCGTGCGTCCCTGGCCGTCGGTCATGCGCCCGTCGTCGAGCACCTGGAGCAGCACGTTGAACACGTCCGGATGTGCCTTCTCGACCTCGTCGAGAAGGATCACGGAGTATGGCTTGCGCCTCACAGCCTCGGTCAGATAGCCGCCCTCTTCGTAGCCGACGTACCCGGGAGGTGCACCAATAAGGCGCGCCACAGAGTGCTTCTCCATGAACTCCGACATGTCGATACGGATCAAATGCTCCTCCGAATCGAACAGGAAGGACGCGAGCGCCTTGCACAATTCGGTCTTGCCCACACCCGTGGGGCCCAGGAACAGGAACGAACCGTACGGACGGTTTGGATCGGCAAGGCCGGCGCGCGAGCGGCGGATCGCATCGGACACCAGCCGCACCGCCTCATCCTGGCCGACCACGCGTTCGTGCAGACGCGCTTCCATCTGGATCAGCTTCTCCCGCTCGCCCTGCATCATCTTGGAGACCGGTATGCCCGTCGCCCGGGACACCACCTCGGCGATCTCCTCGGCACCGACCTGGGTGCGCAACAGCTTGTGCTGCGTACCCTGCGCATCTTCGCCGACACTCTCGGCCTTCTTGAGCTGCGCCTCCAGTTGCGGGATGCGGCCGTACTGAAGCTCGGAGACACGCTGCCAGTCGCCCTTGCGCCGCGCCGCGTCCATCTCGACCTTGAGGCGATCGAGTTCTTCCTTGATGTGCTGCGAGCCCTGCACCTGCGCCTTCTCGGCCTTCCAGATCTCCTCCAGATCGGCATACTCGCGTTCGAGCGAGGCGATCTCTTCCTCGATCAGGCCGAGCCGCTTGCGCGACGCTTCGTCACGCTCCTTCTTGACCGCCTCTCGTTCGATCTTGAGCTGGATCAGACGCCGCTCGAGCTTGTCCATCTCCTCCGGCTTGGAATCGATCTCCATCTTGATGCGCGCGGCGGCCTCGTCGATCAGGTCGATGGCCTTGTCCGGAAGGAAGCGATCGGTGATGTAGCGATGGCTCAGCTCTGCCGCAGCGACGATCGCAGGATCCGTAATCTCGACTCCGTGGTGGACCTCGTACTTCTCCTGCAGACCACGCAGGATGGCGATGGTGTCCTCGACACTCGGCTCCTCCACCAGCACCTTCTGGAAGCGCCGCTCCAGTGCCGCGTCCTTCTCGATGTACTTGCGGTACTCGTCGAGCGTGGTCGCGCCGATGCAGTGCAGTTCGCCACGCGCCAGCGCCGGCTTGAGCATGTTGCCGGCGTCGATGGCCCCCTCGGCCTTGCCAGCACCGACCATGGTATGGATCTCGTCGATGAAGACGATCGTGCGCCCCTCGTCCTGGGCCACTTCCTTGAGCACGGCCTTAAGGCGTTCCTCGAACTCACCGCGGTACTTGGCGCCGGCGAGCAGCTGGGCCATATCCAGGACCAGAACGCGCTTGTCCTTGAGCGTGTCTGGCACCTCTCCGTTCACGATGCGCTGGGCGAGTCCCTCCACGATTGCGGTCTTGCCCACACCCGGCTCACCGATCAGCACCGGATTGTTCTTGGTGCGCCGTTGCAGGATCTGGATGGCCCGACGGATCTCGTCGTCGCGCCCGATCACCGGGTCGAGCTTGCCGGAGCGCGCACGCTCCGTAAGGTCGAGCGTGTACTTGCTCAATGCTTCGCGTTGCCCTTCGGCCTCCGGACTCGACACCTTCTCGCCCCCGCGAACACCCTCGATTGCACGCTCGATGTGCTGACGGGTCGCGCCGTGCTGCTTGAGCAGGCGCCCCGTCTCGCCCTTGTCCTCGGTCAACGCGAGCAAAAACAGCTCGGACGGAATGTACTGATCGCCGCGCTTCTGCGCCTCCTTGTCCGTTAGATTGAGGAGGTTGTTGAGCTCCCGTGACAGGCCCACATCTCCACCATGGCCTTCGAGCCGGGGCAGGCGCTCGAGGCTGCCGCGCACCGCCTCGCGCAGCGGCTGAACATTGACCCCCGCCTTGGCCAGGATCGCCGGGGTGCCGCCATCCTGCTGCTCCAGCAACGCCATCAGCAGGTGCTGGGGCTCGATGTACGCGTTGTCCCGCCCAACCGCCATGCTCTGGGCGTCTGACAGGGCTTGCTGGAACTTGGTGGTGAACTTGTCGAAGCGCATCAGGGGCCTCTCTCCCGTGAAGGTGTCCTTGCGGCGCAAATGGGGATAGCGCCCTGGATTTCAACGGCAGATTGCATCGCGCAGGCAGCGATGGCAGAGTCGGGGCATCAGTGTTGCAGAGGAGCAAGTGATGAAGCGCACGATGATATTGGGAACGATTCTTGGCGTGGCTGCAGTCAATGCCGGCGCGCAGGACATCGACAGGCTGGCAGCCGAGGCACGCGCCCAGTCGGTCCGGCTGATCCAGGAGCTTGGCGGCCGTCTCAGGCAGGAAATGGCCAGTGGAGGCCCGGAGACGGCGATTGGTGTGTGCAAGGATGCGGCGCCGGAGATCGCCAGCCGGCTGTCACGCGAATCCGGCTCCCGTATTGCACGTGTCAGTCTCAAGACGCGCAATCCACTCCTCGGCACCCCCGACGCATGGGAGCAGGGCGTGCTCGAGGAATTCGACCGGCGCGTGGCTGCCGGCGCCCGACCCGACATCCTGGAGACGGCCGAGATCGTCGCGGAGCCAAAGGGCCGCTATTTCCGATACATGAAGGCCATTCCGGTTCAGACGCAATGCATCGCCTGCCACGGCACCGACGAAGCGATCGGGCAGTCCGTGCGGGAACGGCTGCACGAGGACTATCCACACGACCGTGCCACCGGATACGCGCCGGGACAGGTGCGCGGGGCGGTGACGGTCAAGACCTTTCTGGGCAATTGAGGGTCCCATGGTTGCCGTCGAGGCAGTGGTGTTCGATGCGTACGGGACGCTGTTCGACGTGCACTCGGTGTCAGCGCGCTGCGAGAGCCTGTTTCCCGGCAGCGGCATCGCACTCAGCCGGCTGTGGCGCGCAAAGCAGCTGGAGTACACCTGGCTGCGCAGCATGATGCAGCGCTACGAGTGTTTCGATGCGGTCACCGCGGATGCCTTGCGCTTCGCCTGCGATGCGCTCGGGCTGCAGTGGTCGGAGACGCTGGGCGGGACGTTGATGCAGGAGTACCTTCGCCTGCAGCCTTATCCGGAAGTCGCTGGCGCACTGTCCTCCCTCAGCCGCTACCGGCGCGCGATCCTGTCCAACGGCTCACTGCAGATGCTCGCACCGCTGGTGGCGCACGCTGGATTGGCAGGGCATCTCGATGCCGTGCTGAGCGTGGATCGGCTGCGCGTGTTCAAACCCGATCCGCGCGTGTACCAGAGCGCCATGGACCTGCTCGAAGTCCGGAAGGAGAGGATCGCCTTCGTGTCGTCCAACGCCTGGGACATCGCGGGTGCGACGCACTTCGGCTTGCGCACCTTCTGGATCAGGCGTGGCAACGCTCCGCCTGAGCGCCTCGGTGCACGGCCGGAGGCGACCGTGCGTGACTTGAATGCGCTCGCCGCGCTGCTCTAGTCCCGCACGGCGGTCAGCCGCGCTTGCGTGCGACCATGTCGATCAGAGCGGAGCGACCCACGTGCTTGCTCCCTTCGGCGAGAACATCCTCGTACTCACGCAGATGCAGGATCTCCATATCGGAGAACGCCTCGCGCAGCAGCGCCTCCGTGTACATGTGTTCGGCCTGCGGAGGACCGCCGGTCCTGTATTCGAGTTGCCTGGGCGTGTAGCCCTGCATCACGATCACGCCACCGGGCCGCAGGGCGCGCTTCATGCCATCGAATACGCGGCTGCGATCGTCAGGCGCGGCAAACTGGATGAAGATCGTCACGATGGCGTCGAAACGTTCCTCGGGCCAGTGCCAGTTCCGAACGTCGACCTGCTCGAACTCGACATTCACGCCAGCCTCTGCCGCCATGCGCCGTGCCTTGGCAAGCCCCAGCGGGGAAACGTCGATTCCAGTCACTCGGCATCCGAGCTGCGCCAGCCAGAGGGCGTTGCGCCCTTCGCCGGTGGCCACGTCGAGCACGGCGGCGCCGGGCGTGAACATCGCGCGCTGGGACACCAGGAATCGGTTGGGTTCGCGCCCGAATACGTACTCGTCAGTGGCGTAGCGCGCGTCCCAGAAGGCGCGTGCATCATCGAATCCATCGGCCATACCTAGCCTCCGCAGCGTGCAGCAATGAACGACTTCACGGCGTCCGCGTCCGCGTCCATTACCTCGACGCGCTGTGGCAGGCGCTCGATACCGCGGAATGTCGGGGGCACCTCGGGGTCTCTGCTCAGTGCCTCGCGCACCGCTCCGGCGAACTTGGCCGGCAGGGCGGTTTCCAGGCAGACGAGCGGCACGGCGGGATCGCGGCACTCGAGCCCGACCTTCAATCCATCAGCCGTGTGCGTATCGACGATGACACCATAGGTGCGATGGACATGTCGGATGATTTCCATGCGATCGGCGTGCGAACTGGCTCCGGAGACAAATCCGTATTGCGGCAGCTGCCGGGCCAGCTCGGTACCGGAAAGATCGAAGCCCCCCGCTCCATCCACCAGCGCCCACAGGCGCACGACTTCCCGCGGATCCCGGCCGACGAGATCGTAGACGAAGCGCTCGAAGTTGGATGCCTTCGAGATGTCCATCGAGGGACTGGAGGTCTGATGCACTTCGGCACCCCTGCGCACCCGGTAGCACCCAGTGCGGAAGAACTCGTCCAGCACGTCGTTCTCGTTGGTCGCCAGGATCAGCCGATGGATCGGCAATCCCATCTGCCGGGCGATGTGCCCGGCGAAGATGTTGCCGAAGTTGCCCGAGGGTACGGCGAACGAGACCGGGTCACCCACACGGGGCGCGATCGCGAGGTAGGCTTTGAAGTAATACACCGCCTGGGCGATCACCCGCGCCCAGTTGATCGAGTTCACGGTGCCGATGCCATAGCGGGCCTTGAACCCAGCGTCGTTGCTTACCGCCTTGACGATGTCCTGGCAATCGTCGAACACTCCACGGATCCCGATGTTGAAGATGTTCGGATCCTGCAGTGAGTACATCTGCGCGGTCTGGAACGGGCTCATACGCCCATACGGGGACAGCATGAAGACACGGATGCCGTGCTTTCCCCGCATCGCGTACTCGGCGGCCGATCCCGTATCGCCGCTGGTGGCGCCGAGAATGTTCAGATTCCGTCCTGCTCTGGCGAGCACATGCTCGAACAGGTGGCCGAGGAACTGCATCGCCAGATCCTTGAATGCCAGTGTGGGACCGTTGGACAACTGCAGAATGTGCAGACCCGGCTCCAGCGTGCGCACCGGCGTGATCTCGGTCGAACCGAATGCATCCGCCGTATAGGTGCGCTCCGTCAGCGTACGAAGTTCGGCGATCGGGATGTCGTCCACGTAGCGGCGCAGGATCTCCAGGGCAAGCTGGGGATAGGTCAGCGCACGCCACTGCTCGAGGTCGGCAAGCCCGATCCGCGGGTAGTGCTCCGGGACCACCAGTCCGCCGTCCGGCGCCAGGCCCTCGAGCAGGATCTCGCAGAACTGCTTGGGTGGCATGCCGCCGCGGGTGGAAAGGTAGCGCATTGTCTCGCTCACGAACCGAGTTCTTCCAGGCGGATGCGGGTGACCGGCGCCAGGTTGGTGGGAAGCTCCTGGATGCGTGCGATCGCGTCGTTGACGTTGCGTTCCAGCGCGACGTGCGTGAGCATGATGATGTCCACCTGTTCCTCGCCCTCGTCCGGCTCCTTCTGCAGCATGGCGTCGATTGAGATCGAACGGTCGGCCAGGATGCGGGTGATGTCGGCGAGCACGCCCGGCCGGTCGAGGACACGCAGGCGCAGGTAGTAGGCGGTGCGCACTGCCTCCATGGGCAGCACCGGAACGTCCGACAGTGAATCGGGCTGGAACGCCAGATGTGGCACCCGGCTCTCGGGGTCGGCCGTGTGCAGGCGCGTCACGTCCACCAGATCCGCGACCACGGCGGACGCGGTAGGCTCGGCCCCTGCGCCAGCGCCGTAGTACAGAGTCGAGCCGACCGCGTCGCCCTTGACCAGCACCGCGTTCATCACGCCCTCGACGTTGGCGATCAGGCGGCGGTGCGGGATGAGGGTGGGGTGCACGCGCAACTCGATCCCCTCCGGTGTCCGGCGAGCGATGCCGAGTAGCTTGATGCGATAGCCGAGCTGGTCCGCATAACGAATATCCTGCCGGGTCAGCTTCGCGATACCCTCGGTGTAGGCACGCTCGAACTGCATCGGAATACCGAACCCGATGGCTGCCAGGATGGTGAGCTTGTGTGCCGCATCGATGCCCTCGATGTCGAAGGTCGGATCGGCCTCGGCATAGCCGCGCTGCTGAGCTTCGGCAAGCACCTCGTGAAAGCCCGCGCCACGGTCGCGCATCTGCGACAGGATGAAATTGCTGGTGCCGTTGATGATGCCGGCAATCCATTCGATGCGGTTGGCAGTCAGACCTTCCCGCAGCGCCTTGATGATCGGAATGCCGCCCGCCACGGCCGCCTCGAACGCCACCATCACCCCGCGCTTCTGCGCGGCAGCGAACACCTCGTTGCCGTGCAATGCCAGCAGCGCCTTGTTCGCAGTGACCACGTGCTTGCCGTTGTCGATCGCCGCCATCACCAGTTCACGTGCAAGGTCGGTTCCGCCGATCAATTCCACCACGATCTCCACGTCCGGATCACGCACTACCTCGTACGCATCCTGGGTGATCGCGACGTTCGTACCGGCGACCAGACGCCGCGCCTTCTCGGCATCGCGTACTGCGGCCTTCCGGATCTCGATGCCGCGTCCGGCACGCCGTCGAATCTCTTCCTGGTTGCGCTGCAAAACCTTGAAGATTCCACCGCCCACGGTGCCGAGGCCGAGCAGGCCGACGTGAATCGGTCTCATGAAAGCGCCTTTTTGAAGTAGAAGGAAGTGATGGCGAAACCCTCGCAGAAATAGAACCCGTGCGCCTGCTGACGCCGAGGGCCGGAATCGAGATCGAGGGACCGCGCGCCGCGTACGCGCCCGAGCCACTGCGGCGCGATCAGCGCGCCGTCCGCGTCCGTGGCCGCGACGATTTCGACCATCGGCTCAGCCCGCAGCCGCGATCCTGAGGAGCCCGTCGCGACGGAACATGTCGCGCATCCCGCGCACTGCCTGGCGCGAACGGGCTTCGTTTTCGATCAGCGAGAAGCGCACGTGGGTATCGCCGTACTGCCCGAAGCCGATGCCCGGTGATACGGCGACCCGCGCATCGACCAGCAGCTTCTTGGCGAATTCGAGCGATCCCATCGCCCGATACGCCTGCGGGATCTCGGCCCAGATGTACATGCTGGCCTTCGGCACCTCCACCGGCCAGCCGATGCTATTCAGACCGGCAGCGAGCACGTCGCGCCGTTTCTGATAGGTCATGCGCACCTGCTCGACGCAGTCCTGCGGCCCTTCCAGTGCGACGATGGCGGCAACCTGGATCGGCGTGAAAGTGCCGTAGTCGTGGTAGCTCTTGATGCGCGCGAGCGCCGCGACGAGGTCAGGATTGCCGACCATGAAGCCCACGCGCCAGCCAGCCATGTTGTAGCTCTTCGACAGGGTGAAGAACTCGACGGCGACGTCCTTCGCACCGGGCACCTGCATGATCGAGGGTGCCCTGTAGCCGTCGAACACGATGTCGGCATAGGCCAGGTCGTGCACCACGTAGATCCCGTACTCCCTGGCAATCGCGACGATGCGTTCGAAGAACGGCAAGTCCACGCACTGGCTCGTGGGATTGCTGGGAAAATTCAGGATCAGCATCTTCGGACGCGGATAGCTGTCCTTGATCGCCTGTTCCAGTTCCTGGAAGAAGTCGACACCGGGGAGCATGCGCACGTGCCGGATGTCCGCGCCGGAGATCACCGGGCCGTAGATATGGATCGGATAGCTGGGGTTGGGCACCAGCACGACGTCGCCCGCGTCCAGAGTCGCCAGCGCCAGATGGGCGATGCCTTCCTTCGAGCCGATGGTGGCGATGGCCTCGCGCTCGGGATCGAACTCGACGCCGAAGCGCGTGCGATACCAGTTGCAAATGGCCTTGCGCAGGCGCAGGATGCCCTTCGATACCGAATAGCCGTGGGTATCGCCGCGCTGCGCGGTCTCGATGAGCTTGTCCAGGATGTGCTTGGGCGTGGGTTGATCGGGATTGCCCATGCCGAAGTCGACGACATCCTCCCCCCGCTTGCGTGCCGCAGCCTTGAGTTCGCCGGTGATGTTGAAGACGTAGGGCGGCAGGCGTTTGATTCGAGGGAACTGCTCCATGGGGCACCGGTCGCCAGGAAATTGATCGGAAAAACTTTGAATGGTATACAAGGGGGGGCTTGGCGGCAATTCACTTCCGCCTCCAACGCCACCCGATGAAATTCCATCAGAGTCGTATCAGCGGACAGAACCAGTTCACAGGGTACGGCACCGATTACGTCTCGATCAACGGCGAGCGCCACGAGCGCAGCCTGATCGTGCTTCCCGACCGTCTCCTGCCCTGGCAGATCGCCTCGTTCGAGGCCCTGTCGGAGCCCGATTTCGAGGACCTTGCCGCGCTGGGACTCGAGGTCCTGCTGCTGGGAACCGGCCCGCGGCTGCGTTTTCCGGCCCGGACCGTGGCCCGTGCGCTTGCCCAGGCGGGCACCGGCCTCGAGGTCATGGACACGCCAGCCGCCTGCAGGACCTACAACATTCTGCTGGCGGAGCAACGCCGCGTCGGCGCCGCCGTACTGATCGGCTAGATCCGAGGCCGGCGACGCCTACAGGTCGGCCAGTTCGCGCACGTGCGCCACTACACTGCGGCCCAGCGCGCTCAGCGCGTACCCGCCTTCCAGCACGGACACGACCCGCCCCTGCGCGTGCCGACTGGCGAGATCCTTGATGCGGCGCGTGACCCAGGCGTAGTCGGCCTCGGTCAGGGAGAGCGAGGCCATGTCGTCCTCCCGGTGCGCGTCGAATCCGGCGGACACGAAGATCATCCGTGGGGCGAATCGCTCCAGAGCGGGCAGCCAGTGCTCCTCCACGCAGGCCCTGAAGCGCTGCCCGTCCGAGTACGCGGGCAACGGAACGTTGACCATCCGCTCCGATCGACCCTCTACCCCGCTGTATGGATAGAAGGGATGCTGGAAGCTGGACACCATGAGCACGCGAGGGTCGTGGCGGAAGATGTCCTCGGTGCCGTTGCCGTGATGCACGTCGAAATCGACCACCGCGACTCGCTCGAGCCCATGGGTCTCCAGGGCGTGGGCTGCCCCGACTGCGACGTTGTTGAAGAAGCAGAATCCCATGGCGCGGTCACGCTCGGCGTGATGGCCTGGCGGTCGCACGCAGCAGAACGCGGTGGCGGCCTCGCCGCGCAGGACCAGATCGGTGGCCAGAACCGCGGCGCCGGCCGCACGCAGCGCCGCCGGCAAGGTGGAAGGGCACATCGCCGTATCGGGATCCAGATGCACCAGACCGCGTTCGGGCACGCTGTGCGTGATCCCGTCGAGGTAATGCTCGTCGTGCACGCGAGCCAGGTGCTCGTATGCGGCCAGCGGCGCGTCGTGCTCCTGCAGGTAGCCGATCAGTCCCGACGCGATCAGCTGATCCTCGATGGCATGCAGCCGGTCGGGACATTCGGGATGCTGGACCCCCATGTCATGAAGCAGGCAGTCGCGGTGGCGGACGATAGCGCAAGGCATGCCGCGATCTTAAGCAACTCCTGGCAAAGCGTCCATGTGCCGGCCTTCGACATGTGCCGGCCTTCGACAGGTGCCGACCTTCGACAGGTGCCGACCTTCGACAGGTGCCGGCCTTCGACCGGTTCCGGCGTTCGACCCGCGCCAGCGAACGCCTCGCTTCGGCATGCTTCGTGCGTCCCGCCTCCACGCTTCACGATCACACCAGACGTGCTAACCTCGACCACGATCCCCCACCACAGTTTCGACCCCATGTCCCAAGCTACCGCCCCCTCGGGCGACGAGTCCGGGGACAGGTGCCGCTATCCCGTGCACGCGCTGCTTGCAGACGGAACGACCGTTGCCGTCCGGCCTATCAGCCCCGCGGACGCTGCGCGTGAACAGGCCTTCGTGCGCGGATTGTCTCCTCGGTCGCGCTACTTCCGCTTCATGAACACGCTGAGCGAACTCAGTCCGCAACTGCTGGAGCGGTTCACGCGCCCGGATCCGGCACGCGAGATCGCGCTCGTCGCGCTGACCGGATCGGCCGACGGCAGGAACGAGGAGCAGGTTGCGGTGGCACGCTGCTTCCGAACCCACGAGAACGGTCCGGCGGAGTTCGCCATCGCCGTGGCGGACCGCTTTCAGGGCAAGGGGCTGGGACAGCTGCTCATGCAGGAGCTGATCGCATGTGCGCGCCTGCGCGGATGGCGCCGCCTCGAAGGCGTCATTCTGTGGAACAACCACCAGATGCTCGAACTGATGCACGGCCTGGGCTTCACCGTCACGCCATCGGCCGAAGACGCGCATCTGCGCATCGCGGGCCTCGACCTGGACGGCGATCGCGGCGAAGCGGCTCATGGCTGACGAGGTGTCGCTGACCGGTCAGCTGGCGCCCGGTCCGGGCCACCGCAGCAGATCCCGCGCCGACACGCCGGAATCAGGTGGATCGGCCGCCCGGCTGTCGCATGCGCTCGCCCAGATCAACGACATCGTGCTCGGCAAGGAGCGGCAGGTGAAGCTGTGCCTGGCCTGCATCCTGGCTGGCGGCCACCTGCTCATCGAGGACGTCCCCGGAGTGGGCAAGACCACGCTCGCGCAGGCCCTGGCGCGCTCGCTGGGGCTGAGCTTTCAACGCATCCAGTTCACCAGCGACCTGCTGCCGGCGGACGTGGTCGGCGTGTCGATCTTCGACCAGCTGTCCGGCGGTTTCCGATTTCGGCCCGGACCGGTATTCGCGCAGATCCTGCTCGCCGACGAGATCAACCGGGCCACGCCGAAGGCGCAGAGCGCGCTGCTGGAGGCCATGGAGGAGCGTCAGGTCACTGTGGACGGCGAGACGCGCGCGCTGCCCGAGCCGTTCTTCGTCATTGCCACGCAGAATCCGGCGACGCAAGCAGGCACGTTCGCCCTGCCCGAGTCGCAGCTCGATCGCTTTCTGATGCGCATCCAGCTCGGCTACCCCGATGCACGTGCAGAACGCGCGCTGCTGCGTGGGGAGGATCGGCGCGACGCCATGCGCCGCCTGCATGGCCGGCTCTCGGCCGCCGACATCCTCGCGCTGCAACGCCAGGTGCGGGAGATCCATGCATCGGAAGCCCTGCTCGACTACGTGCAGGCGCTGGTCGCGCGCACACGACGGCCCGGGCGCTTCGTGGCCGGCCTGAGTCCGCGCTCGACGGTGAACCTGCTGCAGGCAGCGCGGGCATGGGCGCATCTGGATGGCCGCGGTTTCGTTCTGCCGGAGGACATTCAGAATGTGCTGCCCGGTGTGGCCGGCCATCGCCTGCAGCCGATCGACGCGACGGGCGAACGCGCGCAGGAGGAGTCGATCAGCGCGCTGATCGCTGAAGTGCCTCTTCCCTGAGCCGCATGGTTCCGGCCGTCCGCCCCACGAGCCCGGGCGCATGAACTGGCTTGCGAAACTCCCGGACGCACTCGCGCACCGCCTCGGACGGGCACCCGTGCCACCGTCCGCAAACGCGCGGCTCACACGCGAACGTGTCTACATCCTGCCCACAGCGGCCGGACTGCTGTCCGCTCTGACCGTGCTCCTGATACTGCTCGCGAGTATCAACTACGGCCTGGGACTCGGCTTCGCGCTGAGCTTCCTGCTCGCCGGCATTGGCGTCGTCACCCTCGTGCTCACCTACCGGAATCTGGCGGGACTGCATGTGCGGGCGTGCGACGCAGCCCCTGTGTTCTGCGGCACTCCAGCAGCCTTCATCGTCGATCTGCACGACGGTTCCGGCGCAGCGCGCCACGCCCTCGAAGTGCGCGCTCGCCTGCAGGGCGCGGCCAGCCTCGCCGATCCGTACGTCGACGTCCCTGCGCATGCCGAGCGCCAGTGTCTGGTGCGCGTCGACGCACCGGCCCGCGGGACCCTTACCCTGCCCGCTCTGCGCGTCTCCACCACCTTTCCGCTCGGCCTGTTTCGCGCCTGGTCCGATCTCGACCTGGCCGCCCGCTGCACCGTGTATCCGAGGCCGGAGCCACGTCCGCCTCCTCTGGCGTCCGCGCCTGGCCTCGCCCCCGGCATCGCCCGCACGTCCGGCGACGACTTCGCGGGACTGCGTGATTACGTCCCCGGCGATGCGCCTGCTCACATTGCCTGGACCGCGCTCGCACGCGGCTCGGGCCTGGTCACCAGGCGATTCCAGGCAGAGCCCGCCGGACAGATCTGGCTGCGCTGGCACAGCGTCTCGCCGCAGCTCGAGACCGAACAGGCCCTGATGCGGCTCACGCGCTGGATTCTGGATCTCGCGACAGAGGACCGCGCGTTCGGGCTGGACGTGCCGGGCTGCCTGCGCGCACCCGGGCGCGGCCGTGCGCACGTACACGCCTGTCTGTGCGCGCTCGCCTGTTTCGGCAGACGGCAATGAGCAGTGCGGCAACACTGCGTACCGGCGCGGTGTACTCGCTGCTTGGTGCGATGGCGGCGCTCATCGTACCGCACACGCCGCGCCTGCCAGACTGGCTCATGCTGACGGTGCTTGCCTTCCTGCTGTGGCAGTCACTCGCGACCGCGCTTCGCTGGAAACCGCTGTCGCGCTGGTTGTTGGCCGGCATGTCCGTGGCGGCGACAGCGGCAGTGGTGATCTCGTTCGGCCCGGTTCCCGATCGCGAGGGATCGGTCGTCCTGCTCGTGCTGATGGCCGGTCTGAAGTGTCTCGAGTTGCGCAGCGTGCGCGATGCGCATGTCGCGACGCTGCTGGGTCATTTCCTCATCGTCACGCACTTCCTGTACTCGCAGACTGCCTTGCTCGCCGCGTTCCTCGCACTGATCCTCCTATGGCTGGTGGCTACCGGTGTGGCCTTCCAGGATCGCAATAGGACACTGCCTCCGGTCCGCATTCTGCGCACCGCGGCGGTGATCGCAGGCAGCGCCCTGCCTCTGGCTGCGCTCCTGTTCCTGCTGTTTCCGCGCGTGCAGGGGCCTCTTTTCGGCGATGCGGCCACGCCCGGCAGAGCGACCACGGGACTGGGCGATGCGATGAGCCCCGGCGACATCGTCGATCTGGGGCTGTCGGACGAAGTCGCATTCCGCGTGGACTTCGATGCCGTCGGCGTGGGAGCGCACGAGATGTACTGGCGCGGCCCGGTTCTCTGGGATTTCGACGGGCGCACCTGGCGCGCGGGGCGGCGGGCCAATCCTCCGGCCACGGTTCGCGCCGGCAGGCGCGAGACCGGCTATCGCGTCACCCTCGAACCGCATGGGCGCCGATGGATGTTCGCGCTCGATGTCCCGGCTGCTGCGCCAGCGGGTGCGGTGCTCGGCGCGGACCTGCTGCTGCGCGCGCAGCATCCGATCCGCACGCGCACACGCTATGTCGTGCGTTCGCTGCTCGACTATCGCGTCGGCCTGGAGGAGTCGGAACACGTGCTGCGCCGCGCCCTGCGTCTGCCGCCCGATGCCAATCCGCGCACCGTCGCACTGGGCACGCTGCTGCGCACGCGAAGCGGGGATGGACACGGCGTGCTCGCCGAGGTGCTTTCGATGTTCCGGCAGCAGCCATTCCACTACACGCTCGCGCCGCCGGCGCTGGGGCGCGACAGCGTGGACGAGTTCCTGTTCGACACGCGACGCGGATTCTGCGAGCACTACGCTTCCGCGTTTGCCGTGATCATGCGGGCCGCTGGAGTTCCGGCCCGCATCGTGACCGGCTACCAGGGCGGCGAGTACAACAATGTCGGCAACTATCTGGTCGTGCGCCAGTCCCACGCCCACGCCTGGGTCGAAGTCTGGCTGCCAGATCAGGGATGGCGCCGGGTCGATCCCACCGCCGCGGTCGCGCCGGGGCGCGTCGAGACGGGCTCCGCCTTGCCCTGGCGTGACCAGGATGCATCGCGCGCACGCGACACCGGCGGCTGGCCGTCCTGGATAGACGCACGGCAGGTGCTCGATCATCTCACCCGCTCCTGGAACGATTGGGTGCTCGACTACTCCGCGGAACGCCAACGCGGCCTGCTGCGGTACGTCGGGTTGAGCGACGCGGGCTGGCCGCGGCTGGCAGCGCTGCTGGCCGCGGCAGTAGCGCCGGCTGTGGCCGCGCTTGCCGCACTGAGACTGCGGCACAGGCCGGCACTCCGGGCCGACAGGGTGGATCGGGCCTACGCACGCTTCTGCTCGAAACTGGAGCGCGTCGGCTGCGCGCGCCGGCCGCACGAAGGACCGTACGACTTCGCGCGGCGCATCGCCATGACTCGGCCGGCGCTGTCGGTCCCGGTCGACCAGATCACGCTCGCCTATGTCGGATTGCGCTATGCGCACGCGGCGCCCGTTTCCGCCGCCGGGCTGGAGGCCCTGGTGCGCGCGTTCGCGCCCCGGCGCGTCCTGCGTCAAAGCGGTGCGAGGTATTGAAGCGGGTCGACCGGCCTGCCGAGCTTGCGAATCTCGAAATGCAGTGCCACGCGATCGGATTCGGTGCGCCCGACCTCGGCGATTTTCTGACCCATGGCAACACGCTCGCCTTCCTTGACCAGGAGCTCGCGATTGTGTGCATAGACGCTCAGATAATTGCGGTCGTGCTTGACGATGACGAGCTTGCCATAGCCGCGTAGCCCGCTGCCGCTGTAGACGACCTTTCCCGGCGCGCTCGCGAGCACGGGCGCTCCGGCATCAGCTGCGATCACGATGCCCTTCGGATTGGTCCCGCTGTTGAAGGTCTGCAGTACACGCCCGCGTACTGGCCAGGACCAGGCGCCCGGGGCGGGTGCCGCTGCCGGCAGCGCGGCTGGGGGCTGCGCCGGGGCAGGAGCCGGTCTGGCCGACTCCACGGGAGACGACGCTGGAGCGTTCGCCGGCACGGTCGGAGCCGGATCCGGAGCAGGCGGCCGGCGCGGTGCTGCCGCGACCTGCGGACCGGCCGTGACTGGTCGGGAAGCAGCAGGCGGCGGTATGTAGGGAACGCCGCGCATCTGTGCCAGGGCCTGCTCCGAATACGGCAGCTTCACCGCCTTGGGTGCATCCAGGACAGGAGGCGGCGCTACCGGCGCGAGCGGCGCGGCCTCGATGGGCGCTTGCGTGCGCATCGGTCGCACGTCGGCTTCGGCGACCTCCGATCGCTCGCTCCAGCCAGCCGGGGCCTTCACCCGCAGCACCTGGCCGATGCGAATGACGTTAGGGTCGTGCAGACGGTTCCATTCCGCCAGGTCCCGGTAGTCCTCGCCATGATCGAGCGCGATGGCGTACAGGGTGTCACCCTGGCGCACCGTGTAGTGCTCCGGACGCCAATCCTCGCCTTCGGCCGTGGCGGCCGGCGCTGCCCGTACACCTGGTCCCGCGGGAGCCGGCGCGGACTTCGCCACGGACGCCGACGAGGTTGCCGGTGCAGAGCGCGTGCGTGCCGGATCCGGTCGTGCGTCCTGCACGGCACGCTCGACCACCGGGGCACGGTTCGGCGCGCACGCTGCCAGCACGTACAGCAATGCAACCGTGAATGCGCGCGTACGCCGTGGCATTACTTCTGCGCGCCCGGCAGCAACGGGACGAACCGCACTTCCTCGAGCGTCTTGTAGCTGAATTCCTGGTCCGTATGCTCCACCAGCGTCAGATACTGTTCTCTGGTGCCCAGCGGCATGATCAACCGTCCCCCTTCGGCAAGTTGCTCGAGCAGTGCATCGGGCACGTGCGAGGCGGCTGCAGCCATGACGATTGCGTCGAACGGCGCGAACTCCTTCAACCCGAAATGGCCGTCCGCATGCTTGAGACGCACGTTCGCGATGCGCAGTTCGCGTAATCGCACGCGCGCCTTCATCAGCAGCGGCGAGATGCGTTCCACCGAGTACACCTCGCGCGCCAGCCGCGACAGGACCGCGGCCTGATAGCCGCATCCGGTCCCGATTTCGAGCACCTTCCCCAGTGAGCGGGCGCCGCGCACCAGTTCGAGCATGCGCGCCACCACCAAGGGGGTGGAGATGGTCTGACCGAATCCGATCGGCAGCGCGATGTCCTCGTAGGCGCGATGCGCGAGCGCTTCGTCCACGAAGATGTGGCGCGGGATCTCGGCCATAGCCGCGAGCACCTGCTCGTCCTGTATCCCCGCCTCGCGCAGCCGTTCCACCATGCGCAGGCGGGTACGCTGCGAAGTCATGCCGATCCCCGTGTGCCGCGCGCTCATGCCAGCGATCTCGCCATCAGGACTGGAGGGGCATGTTCGAGCGAAGCGCGCCGAGGCCGGCCTGGCCGGCGGCGTCCAGCCAGTTCCATACGTCGTCCAGACGCGCGTATTGCGTCAGGTCGATCTGCAGCGGGGTGATCGACACACAATCGCCAGCCACCGCGTGGAAGTCAGTGCCCTCCCCCGCATCCAGGGCGCCCCCGGCAGCACCGATCCAGTACACCGTCTCGCCGCGCGGGTTGGTCGTCTTCACCACACCTTCGGCCTTGTGGCGCCGCCCCAGCCGCGTCACGTGCAGTCCCTGCAGCCGTTCATGGACCACGTCGGGCACATTGACGTTGAGGAGCATGGGCCCGGGCAGAGGATCGCGCTGGTAGCGCCGGACCAGGTCGGCGGCGACGCGCGCTGCGGTCGCATAGTTGCCTGCGCTACGCCGCGCGAGCGAAACGGCGATGGAGGGGATTCCCAACAGGAATCCCTCGGTGGCGGCGGCCACCGTACCGGAGTAGATCGTGTCCTCCCCCATGTTGGCCCCATGATTGATGCCCGACACCACCATGTCCGGAAGGTAACCGAGCAACCCGGTGACGGCGAGGTGAACACAATCCGTGGGCGTTCCGTTCACGTAGTGGAACCCCAGGTGGGACTTGCGCACGATCAGAGGGCGGTCCAGGGTGAGCGAATTGCTCGCACCGCTGCGGTCGCGCTCGGGTGCGACCACCTCGATCTCGGCGATCCGCCCGAGTGCTTCGGCAAGGATCGTCAGGCCAGGAGCGAAGTAACCGTCGTCGTTGCTCAGCAGGATGCGCATGCGGATCGCAGTTGGGAGACGTCCAGAGGAGCCGCGGCGCACCGGCAGCAAGCCACCGCCGCACGATATCCGAGCAGCCGCTGGAATGAGAGGAAACCCTCGTTACCGACGCAAGCAGACGATTGCACCTGGGGACTCGGAAGCGCAGGCCACCGCGTGCGGACATCCTGGCGGCTGCCGTGGACGCTGCTCGGCCTTCATTCGCGGTTGAATCGGCCGAAATTATATACGAGCGGCTCCTCCTGCCCTGCTTGCGCCCCGGGAGGCGCGCCGACGCCGCGTTCGCACCTTTCCACACGTTCGCCTACATGAATCCTGCATGCAGCATGACGCCATGATGTCGTGCCCGAACCCCGCCGCCTCGGGGACGACGACCCATTCCCGGCCCGACCGCGAGGTCCGGCCCGCTTCGCACCGCGCCTGCTGACGCTTCGCTCATGGAACGCAAGCTCCCCATCGATCAGCTCCGCGTCGGCATGTTCGTCATCGAACTCGACAGACCCTGGCTGGATACGCCGTTCCTGCTGCAAGGGTTTCTGATCGAGGACGAGCAGACGCTCGCCCAGCTGCGGTCACTGTGCCAGTACGCGGTCGTCGATGCCGCACGCTCCACTGTCCCGGTCGCCCTGGATCATCTTTCCGCACCGCGGGTGGAGCCGCGGCGGGTTGTCTCGCCCGCAATCGCCCGCCTCGCTGGCCAGCGGGCGGAGCCAGCCAGGGGACAGCACGCCCGCTGGCTCGAGCAGATCATGAGCGCGGCCGGGGAACTGGATGCACTGCCGCCCCCGGCAGCGGCGGTGGCTACGCCCGACAGACCCGAGTCGAGCGCCAAACCGGCAGACGGGTTGTTCACCTGGCTGCGGGGATGGTTCGGCCGTGCCGATGCCAAGCCGGATCCGGACGCGGCGGAATCCGAAGTCGATGTCATGGCAGTGCGTCCGCGCAGCGGCGCCAGCGTCCCGTTACAGCGCGAACTGCCGCACGCGCACGATGGCTACGAGCGCGCGACCGAGATGCTCACGGGCGTCATCAAGGAAATCCGGGCCGGCAAGGGTCTGGAACTCGAAGCCGTCGAAGCCGTGGTCGAGGATCTGGTGGAGAGCGTCATCCGCAATCCGGAAGCACTGCAGTTGGTCGCGCGGCTGCGCGAGTCGGACGAAGCGGCATTCGACCACGCTCTGCAGGTCGCCGTGCTGATGGTCAGTTTCGGCCGCGAGATCGGGTTCTCGCGCGAGCAACTGGTGCAGCTCGGACAGATCGGATTGCTGCTCGATATCGGCAAGCTGCACGTGCGACCCACCCTGCTCGGCAAGCCGGGACATCTCACCCCCGTCGAGTTCGAGGAGGTGAAGCGTCACGTGGACCTCGGGCTGGAGATGGTGAATGCGTCCGCGAAGGCGCACCGGAAGGTGCTCGAAGGCATCCACCAGCATCACGAACGTCTGGACGGCAGCGGTTATCCGCGCGGCCTCAAGGACAAGCAGATCGGCACGTTCGGCCGCATGGCCGGCATCGTCGACTGCTTCTCCGGCATGACTTCACCCCGCCCCTATGCAGCGGCAATGTCGTCCTACGAAGCGATGCGCCAGCTGCAGACCTGGGGCGAGCGCTACTTCAATGCCGGTCTGGTACAGCAGTTCATCCAGGCCATCGGCATCTTTCCCGTCGGAACGCTCGTGGAGCTGTCCACTGGGGAATCGGCGGTCGTGATAGAACTGCACAAGGCGCATCGCCTGAAGCCGAAGGTGCTCATCGTCGGCGATCCGGAAGGCAGACCGCTCGAGATTCCGGTCATTCTGGATCTGCTCTACAACCCAGCCGCCGAGAACGACAGCGCGCCCTACATCCGGCGCGGATTGTCCGCGGACAACGGCAACATCGATTCCACCGAGTATTACCTGGCACGCGCCTAGCACTGCCTTACGCACCGATGCCTGACCTGACATCCGATCCCGTCCGCACGGCGAACGCCTGCCTGAGTCGTGCGCAGCTGCGTGAGGCAGCGCGGGCGGCTATCCTGGAGGCAGCCGGCAGCGGCCGACATTGCGCGGTACTGGTGGTGGCAGTGGAGCCCAAGGACCGCCTGCTCCTGCTCACCGAGGACTGGATGGACAGCCGCATTGCGCACGCGCTGCACTGTCTGCCCGGGACGCTGCGCGAGGCCGACCGGTACGCCATTCTCGGGCAGCGGCATTGCTGCATTCTCCTGCCCGGATTGACGAACGTGGCGCAGGCGTTGCTGGCAGCGCACAAGATCTCGCGCGATCTCTCCGAAAGACTGTCGGAGCGTGCCAGTGAGCCGTGGGCGCGGGTCCTCATCGGGATCGCCTGCCATCCCGACCATGCGGCAGAACCCGATGGACTCATCATGCGTGCGGATGCGGCGCAGCAGCAGGCGGAATGGAGCGAGGACGACATCTTCCTGTTCCTGCCTGATGCCGCACGGGGCGGCGCTGTCGAACTGCCTGCCTCGCGCGCCGAGGTGCTGGAGGCATTGACTTCGAATGCCTACCACCTCGTGTATCAGCCCCAGGTGGAACTGGGCAACGGCAGATGCCGGTCGGCAGAAGCCCTGCTCCGGTGCAGGCTGAGGAATGGAACGCGCATCCCGCCCGATGTGCTGGCACGGGTGGCGGAACAGGAGGGGCGCATCGCCACGCTCACCATGAACGTGCTGAACATGGCGCTGCGCCAGCTCTCGGAGTGGTCGAGCGACGGCGTGGATCTGCACGTGAGCGTGAATCTGTCGCCCTACAACCTGCGCGATCGCGATCTCGCCGGCGCGGTGGCCAGCGCGATCGCTACCTGGGAGGTGGAGCCGGAACGCGTGACGCTCGAGCTCGTGGAGAGTTCCATGATTCACAACTTCGACCAGGCCGCAGCGCTGCTCAATCGCCTCAAGGCCATCGGCGTCAGGCTCGCCGTGGATGATTTCGGCACGGGCTATTCCTGCCTGGCGTACCTGCGACAGCTGCCGGTAGACGAACTCAAGGTGGATCAGAGCCTGATCCGACACGTACTGCGTTCGCCGGCCGATCGGCAACTGGTGCAGGCCACGGTCGACCTGGCGCACAACTTCGGCCTGCACGCGGTCGCCGAGGGGGTAGAGACCCAGCCGATGCTCGAGGCACTGAGCGCGATGCGCTGCGACACCGTACAGGGCTATCTGATCAGCCCGCCGATCGAGGCGGACGACTATCTGGCTTGGCTCGCGGACCACCAGGCCGACGTGTTCTTCCACCTACCGGAAACAGATAGGGCGGGTACGGCGCAAAAATGAAAGGCCAGCCGTCTGGCTGGCCTTGTTCAATTCTGGTCGGGGCGAGAGGATTTGAACCTCCGACCACTTGCACCCCATGCAAGTACGCTACCAGGCTGCGCTACGCCCCGATCGGCGAAGTATAGCAGAACGCCCGTGGCGGGCTCAGCGCAGGATGCCCAGGATCGCTTCGATTTCTCCGCGCAGCCCGGCCAGATCAGCCCTCGAATCGCTCGCGGGCGGCGATTCCGGCTGCGCAGAAGACGGGCCCTGGTCGAGGCGGTGGCGCGCTCCGCTGATGGTGAATCCCTCTTCGTAGAGCAGCTGGCGGATGCGGCGCACCAGCAGCACTTCGTGATGCTGGTAGTAACGCCGGTTGCCGCGGCGCTTGACCGGCTTGAGCTGAGTAAACTCCTGCTCCCAATAACGCAGCACGTGTGGCTTCACGCCACACAGTTCGCTCACCTCACCGATGGTGAAGTAGCGCTTTGCCGGGATGGGTGGGAGATTAGGCTTGGCGCTGCTGCTCTGGCTCTCTTCCATGGTAGTTGCTATCCACCATCGCCTTCAGCTTCTGGCTGGCATGGAAGGTCACCACGCGCCGTGCAGTGATCGGAATTTCTTCGCCGGTCTTCGGGTTGCGGCCGGGGCGCTGCGGCTTGTCGCGCAACTGGAAATTGCCGAACCCGGACAGCTTGACACCCTCACCTTCTTCGAGCGCCTTCCTCACTTCCTCGAAGAAGCACTCCACCATGTCCTTCGCTTCACGCTTGTTCAAGCCGACCCGTTCGAACAGGAGATCGGCGAGATCGGCTTTGGTCAGAGTCATTGAAGCTGGCCCTCGTTACCGCGGAGCTGCGCGCCGAAGCATTCGCCCAATCGGGCGCGCATCTCCTGCATCACCTGATCGACTTTGGCGTCCGTAAGTGTGCGTTGAGTATCTTGGAATAACACTCGGAAAGCAAGACTTTTTTTCCCTTCTGGAATGCCAACGCCCTGATACAGATCGAATAGCGTGACGCTCTGGACAACGGCCCAGCCAGCCGTGCGCAGCTCCTCCAATATCGTCCCGACGGGCAATCCGGCGTCCACCAGAATCGACAGATCGCGTATGACGAGGGGGAACTTCGATACTGGCTCGTACGCGGGAAAGGTGAGTTGCTGCAGGGGCGCTGCGTCCAGTTCGAACAGCACCGCGCTCGTCGGCAGTTCGAACTCCTGCTGCCAGCGCGGGTGAAGCTCGCCGACCCAGCCGATCGGCGTACCGCCCAGGAGAACGCGCGCGCTTCGGCCCGGGTGCAGGGCCGGATGCTCCGCGCGCTCGAATGCCGCGTCCCCAGCTCCCAGAAGCACTTCCAGATCGCCTTTCATGTCGAAGAAGTCGACCTGCCGATCGCTCGATCCCCATTGCTCGGTGGCTGCCGGTCCGAAGGCCGCTGCGGCGATGCGCACCGGCTGCCGGATGCCCGCGACTTCGAGGGGGCCGTCCGGCGCGCCCGCCGCTCGCAGGAATGTCCGCCCCACTTCGAACACCCGCACGCGCGACTGGCGGCGATTGATGTTGTAGCGGATGTTGTCGATCAGCCCCCCGAGCAGGCTGCTGCGCATTACCGAGAGCTGGCTTGCGATCGGATTGAGCACGCGGATGGGCGAGGCATTGCCGGCGAGTCGCGCTTCCCACCCAGGCTCGACGAAGCTGAAATTGATGACTTCCTGGTAGCCCAGCCCGGCGAGCACGGCGCGCAACCGGTGCAGCGAGCGTCGTTCCTCGGGAACGGCGCGCATCCTTGCCGCTGCCCGGGGCGGTTCGGCGGGGATGCGCTCGAAGCCGTGGACGCGCGCGATCTCCTCGATCAGATCCTCCTCGATCTGGATATCGAACCGATAGCTGGGCGGAGTCACCACGAAGGCACGTGCATCGCCTTGGCCCTCGGCGCTGCTTTGCAGACCCAGACGATGCAGGATCGATTCCATCTCCGCATGGGGCACAGGCACCCCGATCACGCGCTGCGCGCGCGCCGCGCGCATGCGCACGGGGAGCCGTTGCGGGAGGCGAACCACGTGGTCCTCCACCGGCCCTGGTTCGCCCCCGCAGGTGTCGAGGATGAGCCGGGTTGCGCGCTCGATTCCCGCGAGATTGTTGTCAAAATCCACGCCTCGTTCGAAGCGATGCCCGGCGTCGCTGGTGAAGTTGTAGCGCCGTGCCCGTCCCGCGATGGCCTCGGGGAAAAAGAACGCCGCTTCCAGTAGCACGTTGCGCGTGGTGAGTTCGGCCTTCGTGCTATCGCCGCCCATGATGCCTGCGAGGCCGATCGGGCCGCTTCCATCGGTGATGGCGAGCACATCGGGCTCGAGCGCGACGATCTGCTCGTTGAGAAGCTCGAGCCGTTCACCGGGTCGGCCGAAGCGCACGTCGATGCCATCCGCCAGCTTGTCGAGATCGTACACGTGCAGCGGACGCCCCAGTTCCAGCATGACGTAGTTGGTGACGTCCACGAGCGCGGAGATGCTGCGTTGACCGGCACGTTCCAGGCGCTCGCGCATCCATGCAGGCGTGGGCGCACCGGCGTCGACGCCGCGGATCACGCGCGCGGTGAAGCGGCCGCAGCCGGCGGGGTCGCTGATACGCACCGGAAACCGGGCGTCGCAACGAGCCGGCACCGGCTCGATCGCGGGCGCACGCACGGGCACCCCGGTCAGCGCCGAGACTTCGCGCGCCAACCCGTGGATAGACAGACAATCGGGGCGGTTCGGGGTGAGCTTGATCAGGATCCGGTGATCGTCCAGGGCGAGCAGCCTGCGCACGTCGGTACCCGGCATGGCGTCGGATGGCAGAGGCATCAGCCCGCCGTGATCGTCGGACAGCCCCAGTTCGCGTGTCGAGCACAGCATGCCTTCGCTGTCGATCCCCCGCATCGCCACGCGACTGATCTCGGGTGCCGCCAGTCCCTCCCGCGCGGGCAGACGGGCGCCGACCAGGGCCACCGGGGCGTTCATCCCCGCGGCCACGTTGGGGGCACCACAGACGATCTGGAGCAGCCGTTCGCCACCCACGTCGACGGCGCACACCCGCAGCTTGTCGGCGTTCGGGTGCGGCGCCACGGCGCGCACCGTGCCGACGACGATCCCGGAGAACGCGGGGGCAACCGGTTCGCACGACTCCACCTCCAGGCCGGACATGGTAAGCAGGTGCGTCAGCTGCGCGGTATCCAGTTGGGGATCGACCCACTCGCGCAGCCAGGCTTCGGAGAATTGCATGTCGTGCCCTCTCAGGCCGAGAACTGGCGCAGGAAGCGCAGATCGCCCTCGAAGAAAAGACGAAGGTCGTCGATCCCGTAACGAAGCATGGTCAGGCGCTCCAGGCCGCTGCCGAACGCGAATCCGATCCAGCGCTCCGGGTCGAGGCCGAAGTTTCGGATGACGGCGGGGTGCACCTGCCCGGCGCCGGAGATCTCCAGCCAGCGCCCCTTCAACGGGCCACTGTCGAACGCCATGTCGATCTCCGCGGAAGGCTCGGTGAAGGGGAAGAACGAGGGCCGGAATCGCACGCGCAGCCGGTCGGTCTCGAAGAAGCTGCGCAGGAAATCCGTGTACACGCCCTTCAGGTCGGCAAAGCTGACGTCCTCGCCGATCCACAGACCTTCGACCTGGTGGAACATGGGCGAGTGCGTAGCATCGCTGTCGACACGGTAGGTCCGGCCTGGTGCGATGACGCGTATGGGCGGCGTGTGCTGGCGCGCATAGCGCACCTGCATGGGACTGGTATGCGTGCGCAGGAGCAGACCGTCCTCCACGTAGAAGGTGTCGTGCATCGAACGCGCGGGATGGTTCTCGGGCTGATTCAACGCAGTGAAATTGAACCAGTCGGTCTCGATCTCCGGGCCATCGGCCACGTCGAAGCCGATCGAGGCGAAGATCTCCTCGATACGCTGCCAGGTGCGCACCACGGGGTGAATGCCGCCGCCGCCACGCTGGCGGCCGGGCAGCGTGATGTCGATCGCCTCCTCGGCGAGGCGCGCGCTCAATGCGGCCTGCGACAGTTCCGCGCGCCGCCGCTCGAGCGCCTGCTCGACCTGCTGCTTCACGACATTGATGCGACTGCCCGCCGCGGGACGCTGATCCGCAGGCAGGCGTCCCAGCCCCTTCAACAGTTCACTGAGCACGCCGCTCTTGCCCAGGAAACGAGCCTTGGCCTGCTCCAGCTCGGCCGTGCTGACGGTAGCGCCAAAGGCTGTATTGGCGTCTTCTACCACGCGCTCGAGGTTTGCCAGCGAATCGGACGATGGGGCGGTCATGGAGAGTGACGGCAGGAACAAAAAAGGAGGCTGACGGGCCTCCTTCCTCGTGCGTGAGCGACCCGTCAGATCCCGAGGCTGGCCTTGGCCTGCATCGCGATCTTCTCGAAAGCGGCCTTGTCGAACACGGCAAGATCGGCCAGGACCTTGCGATCCAATTCGACCGAAGCCTTCTTCAGGCCGTTCATGAAGGCGCTGTAGGACAGACCGCATTCACGCGCGGCGGCGTTGATGCGCTGGATCCACAGCGCGCGGAAATCGCGCTTGCGGCGGCGGCGGTCGCGGTAGGCGTACTGACCCGCCTTCATCACCGCTTCATTGGCGATCCGGAATACGTTCTTGCGGCGGCCACGGAACCCCTTGGCCTGCTCCAGCACCTTCTGGTGGCGGGCACGCGCGGTCACTCCACGTTTGACTCTCGGCATCGACGTCGCTCCTTAGCTGTAGGGAAGCATCGCCTTGACGGCGCGCAGGTCAGCGGGATGCACGTTGGTGGTGCCGCGCAGGTGACGCTTGCGCTTCGTGCTCTTCTTGGTGAGGATGTGGCGCAGAAAAGCGTGGCTGCGCTTGACACCGCCGCCGCCCAGCGTCCGGAAACGCTTTGCGGCGCCGCTCTTGGTCTTCATCTTCGGCATTGCGACTACTCCTGTCTGACATGACGTCGGGTGGCACCGGGCGGTGCGCTTGATGACCACGACATCACTTGTTTTAAACCCCGGCCAAATCGGGGTACTTCAATGGACCGGCTTCTTTTTCGCTGACAGCACCATAACCATCTGACGGCCTTCCAACCTCGGCATCTGCTCCACGACTCCGAACGGATCCAGGTCGGTCCGCACGCGCTCGAGCAACTTGACGCCGAATTCCTGGTGCGCCATCTCGCGCCCCCGGAAACGCAACGTGATCTTCGCCTTGTCGCCCTCTTCCAGAAATCGGATCAGATTCCGGAGCTTGATCTGGTAATCACCTTCGTCCGTACCAGGCCGGAACTTCACTTCCTTGACCTGGATCTGCTTCTGCTTGAGCTTTGCCTCGTGTCGCTTCTTGCTTTCCTGGTACTTGAACTTTCCATAGTCCATCAAGCGGCACACTGGGGGCTTCGCGGTCGGCGCGATCTCGACCAGATCGACCTCCGCCTCTTCCGCCATGCGCTGCGCAGCAGCCAGGCCGACGACCCCGATTTGCTCTCCGTCCACTCCTACCAGACGGACTTCCGGCGCAGTGATCTCTTCGTTGATCCGCGCGTCCCGATCCTGAGCGATACGACGATCCTCCTAAAAAAGTTCAGGCCGCGCTGTCGGGCGGGGCAGCTTCTGCCCTGAGGCGCTGGACCAGGGCATCCAATGGAACCTGCTCCAGGTCGACGCCCCCCCGAATCCGCACGGCCGCGGCCTTCGCTGCCACCTCCTTGTCACCCACGACCAGGAGATAAGGCAGCTTCTGGAGACTATGTTCGCGGATTTTATAGCTAATTTTCTCGTTCCTCAAGTCCGTCTCGACGCGGACCCCCGCCTGCGCCAGGACAGCGGCGGCTTCGCCGCAGTAGCCGGCCTGCGCCGTGGTTATGTTCATCACCACGGCCTGGACCGGAGCCAGCCACAGCGGCATGGCACCGGCGTGATGTTCGATGAGGATCCCGATGAAGCGCTCGAGCGATCCCAGGATCGCCCGGTGCAGCATGACTGGAATCCTCCTGGAGTTGTCCTTCGCCACGTACTCGGCGCCCAGCCGTTCGGGGAGCGAGAAATCCAACTGCAGGGTTCCGCACTGCCAGACCCGTCCCAGGCTGTCCTTGAGCGAGAACTCGACCTTCGGACCGTAGAACGCGCCATCGCCGGGCGCCACCTGCCATGCCAGCCCCTTGCCGTCCAGAGCCTGGCCCAAGGCCGATTCTGCCCTGTCCCACGCGTCGTCGGCACCGATGCGCTTGGCCGGCCGGGTGGCGAGCTTGATCAGGATCTCCTCGAACCCGAAATCCCGGTAGATCTGCCGCAGCAGGTCGATGAACGCCGCTGCTTCATCACCGACCTGATCCTCGGTGCAGAAGATATGCGCATCGTCCTGCACGAAGCCGCGCACCCGCATGATCCCGTGCAGTGCACCGGAGGGTTCGTTGCGGTGGCAGGAGCCGAACTCGGCCAGACGCAGCGGCAGATCGCGGTAGCTCTTGATGCCCTGGTTGTAGATCTGGACATGACCCGGGCAGTTCATCGGCTTGACCGCGAAGTCGCGCTCCTCCGAGTGCGTGGTGAACATGTGGTCCCGGTAGTTCTCCCAGTGGCCGGAGCGCTCCCACAGGGTCCGGTCGAGCACCATCGGCGTACGCACTTCCTGGTATCCGTTGCGTACCAGACGGCGACGCACGTACTGCTCGACCTGCTGCCAGATCACCCATCCCCTGGGGTGCCAGAACACCATGCCAGGAGCATCGTCCTGGAGGTGAAACAGGTCCAGCTGCCGGCCCAGTCTGCGGTGATCGCGCTTTTCGGCCTCTTCCAGCCGATGAAGATAGACGTCGAGGTCTTCCTTGCGCAACCATGCCGTGCCATAGATACGCTGCAGCATCTCGTTGCGCGCGTCACCGCGCCAGTAGGCCCCGGCAAGCTTCATCAGCTTGAACACCCGCAGCCGCCCGGTGGCCGGCACGTGAGGCCCGCGACAGAGGTCAATGAATTGATCCTGACGGTACAGGGTTATGGTTTCCTCGCCCGGAATGCTCTCGATGATCTGCGCCTTGTAGTGCTCCCCCTGCTCCTTGAAGAAACGCACTGCATCCGAGCGCTCCCAGACCTCGCGCTCGATCGGAAGATTGCGGGCCGCGATCTCTCCCATGCGCGTTTCGATCGCGGCCAGATCCTCCGGCGAGAACGGCCGCTTGTAGGAGAAATCGTAGTAGAAGCCATCATCGACAACCGGTCCGATCGTGACCTGCGCCTCGGGGAACAGCTCCTTGACCGCGTGCGCGAGCAGATGGGCGGTGGAATGGCGTACGAGTTCGAGCGCGTCGTGATCCTTGTCGGTCACCAGCGCAACGTCCGCATCGCTCTCCACCCTTCTGGACAGGTCGAGGAGACGCCCGTCGATGCGGCCGGCAATGGCTGCGCGTGCAAGCCCGGGACCGATCCCCGCCGCGACCTCGGCAAGGGTGGGAGGCTGTTCGAACGATCGGTGCGAGCCGTCGGGCAGTCGAATGGTTACCATGGCCGGATCGTGGCAAAAAAAAAGTGCGGTTGACCGCACTTTTTCCGCAGACTGCGCCGATGTCAAGGGCCTGTCACAGACCTCATGCCGCCCCTCCCGTCGGGCGTCTGCTCTGGGATGCTGGTAGGCGCGATTGGACTCGAACCAACGACCCCCACCATGTCAAGGTGATGCTCTAACCAGCTGAGCTACGCGCCTGTCGAAACGGGATTGTATCCGAAGACTGCCGGGCACTCCAGAGCCACCTGCGCTGGTGCCAACTGCGCCGGTCAGCGGATCGAGAACAGCTTCGCGAAGTTGGCGATGTCCAGTACCTGACGCACCGAACCCCTGCAGTTGGACAACGCCACGGTCTTGTTGACCGCCTGGGCCTTCTCGCGCAGCATCAGAAGCATGCCCAGCGCGGAGCTGTCCAGGTAATCCACCGCTCCCAGATCGATCTCGACTTCCTTCACGCCCTGGTTCTCCAGCGAGGGGGCGTAGGACTCCCGGAAGATCCGGTGCGCGCTGAAGTCGAAGCGCCCGTTGAGGCGGATTCGCACGTGGTCGTGCACGGTTTCCACATTGGCTTGCATGAAGCTCTGTCTCCTGATCTGCAGTGTGCCTGGAGGCGGTTGATCGGCCCTGCGTGAGCGTTCTTGAGCGGCGGATTCGCGCTACACGCGGATCTCGCGCCGGCTTCCCAGCGCCTGCAGCAGATGTCTGGCGATCTCTCCCAGCGCGGCGACCTCGGTTGCCGCACCGACCTGGATCGCCTCGCGCGGCATCCCGAACACCACGCACGTCGCTTCGTCCTGGGCGATCGTGTAGGCCCCGGTCTGACGCAGTTCGAGCAGGCCCTGCGCACCATCCTTGCCCATGCCGGTGAGAATCGCGCCCACGGCGTTCCTGCCCGCAGCGTTGGCGACCGAGCGGAACAGCACGTCCACCGAGGGCCGGTGGCGGTTGACCGGCGGTCCCTGATTCAGTTGACACACGTAATTCGCCCCGCTGCGCCCGAGCAGCAGGTGCGAGTGGCCGGGCGCGATATACGCGTGCCCGGGAAGCACGCGTTCGCCGTCCTCCGCCTCCTTCACCCGGATGCGGCAGATTCCGTCCAGGCGCGCTGCGAACGAGCGGGTGAAGCCCTCCGGCATGTGCTGCGCGACCAGCACCCCCGGGGCATCCGGCGGCAGTGCGCTGAGCACCTCCTTCAAAGCCTCCGTCCCGCCCGTGGAAGCGCCGATCACGATGAGTTTCTCGGTGGACGCGACACGGGCCATGACCTGAGGCAGGACAGCATCCGCCTTGAGGCTTGGCGCCACCTCGGGTGCAGGCGCACCGCGGCGCGGCCGGGCATGTGCCGCGATGCGGATCTTGCCGGCTATCTCTTCGGCATAGGCTTCCAGCCCCCGGGCGATGTCGAGCTTGGGTTTGGCCACGAAATCGACAGCCCCCAGTTCCAGCGCCCGCAGCGTCATTTCGGAGCCACGCTGTGTCAGGGTGGAGACCATCACGACCGGCATCGGGCGCAGCCGCATCAGCTTCTCCAGGAAGCTCAGGCCATCCATCTTCGGCATCTCCACGTCGAGCGTGATGACGTCGGGATCGAGATTGCGGATCATCTCGCGCGCCACCAGCGGGTCGGGCGCCGCGCCGATGCACGTCATGTCGGGCTGGGCGTTCACGATCTCGCCCAGCAGCTTCCTGATCATTGCCGAATCGTCGACGATCAGCACCCTGGTCTTGCCGACGTCCTTCGCGGTCGTGGCGGAACTCATATGAATAGCTCCACTTCGCCGCTGACCGGTTCGCTCTGGATGCGATCGCGATAGCTGCGCTCGCGCTCGACGATGGTGCTGTTGTGCATCGACTTGAGCTTCTTCACGAGCACCTTGCCTGTCGCTGGGAAGTAGTAGATCTTGCGCGGATAGCGGCCTACCAGGTCCTTGGCATGCACGCGGATCCTCTCCGTGGCCAGGAAGTCCATGACGAAGGCCGAGTTGCGCGCCCCGACGTCGGTCACGGTCAGTCCGGCGAGCACGTTGCCGCCGCCGAACACCTTCGCCTCCAGGTGCGACCGGCGCGCGCCCAGCTTGATCAGCTGGTTGATCAGCAGTTCCATCGCGTGAGTACCGTAGCGGGCGGAGGTGCTTACCGCGCCGGTCTCCTGGCCCGCGTCCGGCAGCATGAAGTGATTCAGTCCGCCCACACCGGTTGCCGGATCGCGTATGCACGCCGAGACACAGGAGCCGAGCACTGTCACGAGCAGCATGTCGGACTGCGTGACGAAGTACTCACCCGGGAGGATCTTGATCGCCTCGGTGGAGAAGTTGCGATCGTAGTAGTGATTCGTGGCAAGCGCGGTGACCGCCAGTTCGCTCATGTGCCCGTCACTCCCGCGCGGTACCTGCAGCGCCGGCAAGACGGTAGACGGTCCGGCCCAGCAACTGGAACACGTCGGAGACGTGGAACAGGCTTTCCGAATGACCCGCGAACAGCAGGGCATCGTCGCGCATCAGCGGCGCGAAGCGGCGCAGGATCCTGGCCTGGGTCTGCTTGTCGAAGTAGATCATCACGTTGCGGCAGAAGATCGCATCGAGCGGCCCGCGCACGAGCCAGCCATCTTCCAGCAGATTGAGGCGCTTGAAGGTGATGAGCTTCTGTAGTTCCGGCCGGACCTTGGCATAGCCTTCGCGCGCGCCCGATCCCTTCAGGAAGAAGCGCCGCACCCGGTCGGGGCTCATCTTCTCCAGACGCTCGAGTGGATACACGCCCGATTCGGCCCTGTTCAGCACCTGGGTGTCGATGTCCGTGGCGACGATGCTCACCGGCGGATTGAAACTGCCGAACGCCTCGATCGCGGTAATGGCGATCGAGTACGGCTCCTCACCCGTGGAGGATGCGCAGCACCAGACGGTGCTGCCGCGAGCCGAGTTCTTCACGAGATGCTCGGCGAGGATCGGGAAGTGGTGTGATTCGCGGAAGAACGAAGTCAGATTGGTGGTAAGTGCGTTGGTGAATGCCTCCCACTCCTCGTCCTCTGCGTTGCTCTCGAGCATGTCCAGGTATTCGGAGAATCGCCGCAACCCCAGTGCGCGCAGCCGGCGTGCGAGGCGGCTGTACACCATGTCGCGCTTCGCGGGTCCGAGCGAGATCCCCGCCCGCGCGTAGATGAGTGCCCGGACCTTCTCGAAATCCCGATCCGAGAAATCGAACTCCCGGCTGCCACCCGCAGCGGCTTCGGCTGCAACGTTCTGTACTGCGCTGGTTCTCATGCGGCGCTGGTCCTCATGCGGCCCCGATTCCCGGATTCATTCCTGCCGAAAGCGTCGTACGCGTACGGTACCGGCCGTCATCGGCCGGAATCCGCGCGCATGCGAGTCGGGCGCCTGTTCTATGCGGCGAGCGGCTGCTGATCGACGAGCGCCATGTCCGGGTGCGTCATGAGGCGCTCGATGTCCACCAGGATGATCATCCGGTCGTCGAGCGAACCCAGGCCGAGGATGTAGGCGGTGTCCACGGCAGCACCGAGCTGCGGCGCGGGCCGGATCTGCTCCCCATCCAGGGTAATCACGTCGGATACGCTGTCGACGACGATCCCGACCACGCGGTCGGCGATATTGAGGATGATGACTACGGTGAATTCGTTGTACTCGACATTTCCGAGCGAGAACTTGATGCGCATATCCACGATCGGGACGATCAGGCCGCGAAGATTGATCACGCCCTTGATGAACTCGGGCGCGTGCGCAATGCTCGTGACGGTGTCGTAGCCGCGGATCTCCTGCACCTTGAGGATCTCGACGCCATACTCCTCGTCGCCGAGCGTGAAGGTGAGGAACTCACCGCTGCGCTGATTGCCGCCGATATGCTGCGTGCCGTCGCTCATATGCACTCCTGTTCGATTTCCTTTCCCGTTCTTTGCGGCGCAGGTGATCGCGCCGCATCGAGTCTCATGCGGCTTCCGCCAATCCATAGGCCACCCTTACCAGCGCCGCCACGTCGAGGATCAGCGCCACCCGGCCATCTCCCATGATGGTCGCGCCGGAGACGTAAGGCACCTTGCGGTAGTTCGTCTCGAGGCTCTTGATGACCACCTGGTGCTGCCCGACCAGTTCGTCCACGGACAGTGCGACCTTCCCGCCCTCCGCTTCGAGAATCACGATGATTCCCTGCTCCAGGCGCTCGACGCCGGACGGGATGTCGAGCAACCGGCTCAGCGACATCACCGTCAGATGCTCTCCGCGAACCTGAATGACTCGCGCAGCACCCTGGACCGTGTGGATCTCCGCGGCCTTCGGCTGCATCGACTCGACCACGAAACTCAACGGCAGGATGAACATCTCCGTGCCGACTGCGATCGACATGCCGTCGAGGATGGCCAGCGTCAGCGGCAGGCGGATCGAGATGCGCGTGCCCTGACCGGTGACCGAGGACAGCTCCACCCGTCCCCCGGCCGCCTGAATGTTGCGCCTGACCACGTCCATCCCGACGCCGCGTCCGGACACATCGCTCACCACCTCGGCAGTGGAGAAACCGGGCTCGAAGATGAGCTGCCAGACATCCTGATCGGACATGTCATCGCTGACCTGCATGCCGCGGCTGCGGGCCTTGGCCAGGATGCGCCTGCGGTCGAGGCCACCTCCATCGTCCACCACCTCGATGACGATGCTGCCGCCCTGATGGAAGGCGCGCAGCGTGATGGTGCCGATCTCCGGCTTGCCTGCAGCCTGGCGCGCCTCCGGGGATTCGATGCCGTGATCGAGGCTGTTGCGTACCAGATGGGTGAGCGGATCCGCGATCTTCTCGATCACCCCCTTGTCGAGCTCCGTGCCCTCGCCGACCGTCTTCAGCTCGACCTGCTTGCCGAGCTTGGACGCGAGATCGTGCACCAGTCGCGGAAAGCGGCTGAACACGAAGGCGATCGGCAGCATCCGGATCGACATCACTGCCTCCTGCAGATCGCGGGTGTTGCGTTCGAGCTGGGCAAGACGCTGGGACAGGCGTCCGCACTGGAGAGGATCGAGCTGCGCGGAGGTCTGTGCCAGCATCGCCTGGGTGATGACCAGTTCCCCCACCAGATTGATGAGCTGGTCGACCTTCTCGACACTGACGCGGATGGAGGACGAGTCGCCGCCCGACATTGGTACCACCCTGGGTGCCGGGGCAATCGGGAGGGAAGTCGCGGACTTCGTCTGCGCTTGCAGCGGCACGACGACCCCTTCCGACGGAGCACCAGGGGCATCGGCGAAGAAGCCAAAGCCCCCGGATGCCTCCGCCGTGGGCGCCTGTGGCGCCTCGAAGAAGCCGTAGCCCGGATCCTCCTGCGGCGCACCGGGTGCGTCCGTGAAGAAGCCGAAGCCCTGGTCCGTCTCCGCGGCCATGTCATCGACCGGCTCGCCTCGACCGATCTCCAGTTCCTCGGGCTGGATCACGAACTGCATCAGCTCCTGCAGTTCGTCCGCACTCGCCCGCGCGGTCAGGACGAGCACCCAGGAACCCTTGCGCTTGCCGGCCTTGCCGCGTGCGCGCGCCGGTTCCGACAGGACCTCCAGAGTGCCCAGGCCACGCAGTTCCCCGAGCAGGTTGTCCACGACCTCCTGTGCGAGCGCGCCACGGAAGCGCACGCTGCGTCGCTCCAGCGGGGCCGGTCCCGCCAGAGCCGTGACCGGCACGGCGGCAGGCGCGCAGTCACCGCTGGCGAGTGCCTCGATGCGCGCACGTGCGGCCTCGGCGCTCGCCGGGTCGGCGCTCCCCTGGCCGCGATGCGCTGCCAGTTGCGAATGCAGGATGTCGCCACCGGCCAGCAGCGCGTCTACCATCGGCCGGGTCGGCTGCAGTTCCTGCTTGCGCAAGCGGTCGAGCAGGGTCTCCAGCGCGTGCGTGAGTTCGGCCACGTCTCTGAACCCGAACGTGGCCGCACCGCCCTTGATGGAGTGCGCGGCACGGAAGATGGCGTTGAGCTGCTCGGCATCCGGTTCGGCCAGATCCAGAGACAGCAGGAGACTCTCCAGACTTTCCAGGTGCTCGTTCGCTTCCTCGAAGAACACCGCGTGGAACTGGCTGACGTCCATGTCTGCCGCCCGGACTCAGCCCAGTACCTTCTTGACAACCTCCAGGAGCTTGGGCGGATCGAACGGCTTGACCAGCCATCCGGTCGCGCCCGCTGCCTTGCCCTGCTGCTTCATCCCGTCGCTGGCCTCCGTGGTGAGCACCAGGATCGGCGCCGCCTTGTATTGAGGCAGCGCGCGCAGCGACTTGATCAGGGTCAGGCCATCCATGCGCGGCATGTTCTGGTCGGTGAGAACCAGATCGACGGTGCCGGCCTTCGCCTTGTCCAGGCCGTCCTGGCCGTCCACCGCCTCGACCACCCGGTAACCCGCGCTGTTGAGCGTGAAGGCCACCATCTGACGGATCGAGGCCGAATCATCCACTGTAAGAACCGTCTTTCCCACGGTGTCCTCCCGTCAAAACAGATCAATCTCGCCAGCGCCAACGTCGGATTGGCTGACTGGATTTCGTGCCGTCATGCTGCGCGCCTGCTCGGGCACGGCACTCAGGTCCCCATTCCCCTCCCGTGCGCGCGCCAGAGAACCGACGATCAGTTCGACCGCGTTCGCGCGCCGCTGCACGTGTTCGAGCAGCTGCGTGGTGATGTCCTGGAACTGCAGACGCCGCACCGAATCGTCGACGTCCTGCGTGAGGCTCCGGGCCAAGCCGCCGATCTCGTCCACGAGCTGGGCGACCCCCGTGTTGACCGCGGCGATCTCCTGCATGGTCGTCTCGACGCGCGCCTTTGCTGTCAGGGCGAAGTTCATGTCAGTCGATGCCATGCGGTTGATGTCGTCCTCGGTTTCGTGGATCGACACTTCGACCCGGTGCATGTGCGTGCGGATCTCGCTGCTGAACTGGCTGGTGCGTCCCGACAGATCGCGCACCGCGTCGGCGACCACGGCGAATCCGCGACCCGCCTCGCCCGCGCGCGCTGCCTCGATCGCGGCATTGAGAGCCAGCAGATTGGTCTGCTTGGCGATGCTTTCGATCTCGCCCAGGATCTTCTTCACGTCGCCCAACTGAGTCTTCACACCGTCGATCCTTTCCACGAGAACCATGCCAGTACGGCTGGAGTTGATGGTGCTGTCCACGAAGGAGCGCAGTGTCTCTTCGGTGTCCTTCACGAAGCGCTCGAAGGTGACGTCCGTGCCGCCTTCACGCACCTGGCCGGTGGCCGCGCGCAGCGCGAGGTCGCGCTGCCGGCCGGACTGGTCTGCCATTGCGTGGAAGGACTGGACGAGTCCGGAGATGGCATCGCCAAGGATCTGCCTGACCCGCTCCACGTCGGCGCGGATCATGGTGAACTGCTCGACGAGCTCCGCGTGGCAGAGGTCCGTCCCTGCCGGGCAAGGGGGTATCTGACCGGCCGCACGCTCCTGGTCCACCGAGGCCTGGACCGCATTGGCCTTCGCCCAGCGCCACACCAGCATTGCCCAGACCGAGGCGGTGGCGAACATCGCCAGCGCGACGGCCACACGTGCGGATGCGGGGACGAGCAGCAGAAAGCCGATCAGTGTGAGAGCGCTGGCAGCGACACCCTGCAACAGGGTGCGGCGCGAAGGTTCGGAGGGACGCAAGCTATTGTTCTCGTGATGCTCGTGTGGTCGGGTCCGATCGCAGGGACGCGACGTGACGAGCCCATTAACGACGCTGCGCGAATCGAACTTTAGGCAGGCGCCCGGGAGGCGAAGGGATCAGGAATTACCTGGGGAACTGCCGGTCCGCCCCCAGGCTCGGGGCGGTATCAGCGCCGGCGAGCAGCCACCACCCCGGGCAGGTCGCGAACCAGGCGCAGCAGCGGCGACAGTTGCGCCGTGCCATTCACCTCGACGGAGAACGAATGCCTGCTGACATGTGAACGCGTGATGGTGCGCGCGGCCAGCACGCGCACGCGCTCCTTCGCCAGCACCTCGAGCAGGGCGTGCAGGACGTCCGTGTCGGGCGCGCTCTCGACCTCGATATCGACGGGGAAGCGACCGACTGCAGCGTCCGCGCTCCATTGCGCATCGATCAGCCGCTCGTCCGGCAAGCGTTCGACGTTGGAACAGTCGCGCCGGTGCACGGAAACACCCTTGCCGCGCGTGATGAAGCCAATGATCGGATCGGGCGGAACCGGCTTGCAGCAGCGCGCGAGTCCGGTGAGCAGCTTGTCCACCCCCACTACCAGAATGCTGTCGGTTTCGCCGCGCGGCTGTTCGGAGAGCAGGGGCGTGGGCGCCTGGACGGGAGCAGCGGACTCAACCGTCGGCGATGAGACCGCCTGCACCGCCTGGGTGATGGCACGCCCGCCCAGTTCCCCACGGCCCACCGCAGCGAACATCTCCTCCACCCTGGCATGACCCAGATGACCGGCGAGCCGATCGAGCGCCAGCGCGGTCCTTCCTTCACGCTGCAGGATCTTCTCCACGACCTGGCGGCCCTGCGCGATGGCGGTCTCCAGATTCTGGCTGTTGAACCACTGCCGGACCTTGCTCCGCGCGCGCGAGCTGTGGATGTAGCCCAAGTCGGAATTGAGCCAGTCGCGGCTGGGCCCACCGCTGCTTGCCGTGATGATCTCCACCGTGGCCCCGCTGTCCAGCGCATGGGTCAGGGGAACCATGCGGCCGTCGACCTTCGCACCCCGGCAGCGGTGGCCCAGCTCCGAGTGCACGTGGTAGGCGAAGTCCACCGGGGTCGAGCCGGCTGGAAGGTCTATCACGCGCCCCTGCGGAGTGAGCACGTAGACCGTATCCTCGAACAGGTCGTTGCGGAAGTGCTCGGCCAGATCGGCAACGTTGGCCAGCCCTTCGCGCCACTCGAGGATCTGGCGCAGCCAGGCGACGCGTTCGTCGAAGCGCGTATCGCCCTGCCCGCGCCCGCGCTGCTCCTTGTAGCGCCAATGCGAGGCCACACCGTACTCGCCGTGCCGGTGCATCTCGTGCGTGCGAATCTGCACCTCGAGCACCTTGGTGTCCGGGCCCACGACCGCGGTGTGCAGCGAGCGGTAGCTGTTCGGCTTGGGCTTGGCGATGTAGTCGTCGAACTCTCGTGGCAGCGGCGTCCAGATGCTGTGCACCAGCCCGAGCACCGCGTAGCAGTCCTTCACGTCATTAACCAGCACGCGCACGCCGCGGATGTCGAAGAGCTCCGACAGGGACAGATCCTTGCGCGCCAGCTTGCGGTAGATGCTGTAGATGTGCTTGGGCCGCCCGGTGACCTCGCCCGCTATCCCGGCCGCCGCGAGTTCCTCGCGCAGGCGCGCGATCACCTCGGCGATGAAGCGCTCGCGATCTGCGCGCTTCTCGTCGAGCTGGCGCGCGATGGTACGGTACAGATCGGGCGAGGAACAGCGAAAGGCGAGATCTTCCAGTTCCCACTTGAGCTGCCACACGCCGAGCCGATTCGCCAGGGGCGCGAACACGTCGAAGGTATCGCGTGCGGCGGCCTGCCGCGCCGGCTCATCGGCCTGCGCCGCGAGATAGCGCAGGCGCCGGGTCTGGTCGGCGAGCGCGATCAGCACGACACGGATGTCCTGAACCATCGCCAGCAGCATCTTGCGCAGCGATTCGAGCTGCGCCGCCCGCTCCTCCGGCCGGCTCGCACCTTCGACCTTGCGCCGCAGCCCACGCATCTGCGCCATGCGACCAATGCCCTCGACCAGCCGCCCCACGCCCGCGCCCATCACCGCGCTCACGCGCTCGCTCGCAGCCGCCCCCAGCTCGGCGGCTCCACCCAGGACTGCGGCGGCGAGCGTCTCCGCATCCATGTGCAGCGTGGCGAGGATGCCGGCGACCTGACACCAGTGCGCAGTTGCGGACTCACCCTCGACAGCGAGTTCGACCGGATACAGCGCCTGTGCCAGCGCGAGGGCCTGCCGCAGCGCAGGCAGGTCGCCTGGAGCCACCTGCGCCTCCATCTGTTCGAGCCACGCCTCTGTCCCCCACTCGGAGAGTGCTTCGCGAACCTGCGCGGTCATGGTTCAGCGTCCCTGCCAGTAGCGGGCGCCCTTGGCACGCCAGGAATCGACCACCGTCCCCGACGCCTGCAGCCGCAGATGGACCGCGCCATCCCGATCCGAGCGCCAGGTGCGCGCATTCGCCTGCTCGTAGCGCTGCAGCACCGCCTGGGCAGGATGCCCGAAGCGGTTGCGATAACCGACGGTGAAGATGGCGATGGCGGGTTGCACGTTGCGAAGGAAATCCTGGCCGGACGAAGTGGTGCTGCCGTGGTGGGGTGCGAGCAACATGTCGGCGCGCACGGCGGCGGCATCGCGACGCACGAGCGCACCTTCGGCCGCAGCTTCGATGTCGCCGCTCAGCAGCACGCTGCCATGCGCACTGCGCACGTGCAGCACGCAGCTGAGATCGTTGTCGCGGCGTCGCTGTTGATTATAGTCCGCGTCATCCGGGTGCAGCAGCGCGAACTCCACGCCATCCCACGTCCAGCGCATGCCGCGAGTACAGCGCTCGCCGTAGCCGCGCGCGGACGACAGGACGCGCGCGACCGGAAGCGCAGCCAGGACGGAGGCCGCACCGCCCGAGTGATCGCGGTCGTCGTGGCTGATCACCAGGGCGTCGAGCCGGCGCACGCCGGTGCCGCGCAGGTGCGGCACGACGATGCGTGCACCAGCGTCGGTCTCGCCCCGGAACGACGGTCCGGCATCGTAGAGAAGCGCACGGCGGTGCGTGCGCACCAGCACTGCCTGCCCCTGGCCCACATCGAGCACGTCCAGCCACACCTCCCCGTGCAGGGGGCGGCCGGGGGGCAGGAGCATCAATGGCACGCAGGCCGTCAAGCCCAGCCAACGCGCGGGAAGACCCGCCGGCGCCAGGAGCCAGGCAACGCCTGCGAGTCCGAACGCCAGCACCCAGGGCGCCGGTGCGTGCCGGCTCCATGTCGCCAGCGGGTAGCCGGACAATGCCTCGAGCAGGAGCCAGGTCCACTGCATGAACTGCGCGGCCGCGCCGAGCAGCAGATCGCCGGGAACCAGCAGTCCGGCGAGGGTGACAGGCACCACGCCAAGGCTGACCGCCGGTATGGCCACGGCATTGGCGATCGGCGAGATCAGCGAAACCTGCTGGAACAGCGCCAACAGCAGCGGAACGAGTCCCAGCGTGATCGCCCACTGGACGCGCCCCCACTGCGCGATCCAGTTGCCCGGACGCAACCGGCCGCCCGCCACATACAGAATGATCGACACCGCACCGAACGAGAGCCAGAACCCGGGCGACACGGCGGCCCAGGGATCGATGGCCACCACCACCAGCGCCGCCAGCGCGAGGGAGTCCCGGCCCCGGACCGGACGGCCCGACCAGAGTGCCGCGCCCATCACCGCCATCATCAGCACGGTACGCTGCGCCGGCACGCCGAAGCCGGCCACCAGCGCATACCCTGCCCCGACTGCGATACCGGCGAGCATGGCGGCGCGTTGCGAGGGTATGCGCAGGGCGAGGCACGGTACGCGCGCCCATATGCGGCGCGTCAGTGCGAAGGCCATGGCCGCGAGCATGGTGATGTGCAGTCCGGAGATGCTCATCAGGTGGTTCACGCCGGTCGCACTGAACACCTGCCACTGGCGGGGCGCGATCGCGTCCTGATCACCGATGGCCAGTGCCGACAGCACGCCCGCGACGGGCACGCCGGCCAGATCGGACTGCAGCCGCGCACGCACCGCAGCGCGCAGGCGTTCCACCCAATAGCCGGGCCGGGGAACGGCGGCATCGAGCAGACGGGCAGGTGCCGGCCGCACGTAACCGACGGCGCGAATGCCGCGTTCGAGGTACCAGCGTTCGAGATCCGGGGAATGCGGATTGGCGGTCGCATGCGGGCGGCGCAGGCGAGCGGTCAGCTGCCAGCGCTGCCCGGGGCGCAGCTGCGTGGTCGCTGCACCGGAGCCGGCATACCAGGTGAGCGCGATGCGTCCGGGCACCTGTGCCGAGGGCGTGGCCACTGCCTCGACATCGAACAGGAAACGCTGCGTGCCGTCCGCGTGCTGCTGCGGCATCCGGGCCACCACGCCACGCAAGCGGATGTCGCGGCCCTCCCATTCCTGCGCGAGCGCGTCGGCCAGCCGCACGTGGGCCCAGGCGGTCGCAACCAGGAATCCCGCACCTGCCCACCAGGCAATCCACGTCCACCACCACAGGGTGCGCGGGACGAATCCGGCACGGCGCGACAGCAGCGCCAAGGCCGCCGCGGCCGGCAGCATCAGGTACGCCCACGCCAGCGCCGGGAGCTGCGCCTGCTGCTGGAGCCACCAGGCGCCGGCGACGAAGGCCATCGCGGGTGCGCCCATGCTCTGCGCCTGCGTCGGTCCAGGCATTACACTACCGTGATGCCACGCAAGCACTTCCGCAGGTTCCTCCCCAGCCACGAATCGATCAAGGGCAACCGCTACATCGCGTTCTTCGGCACCGCCCTGCACCATCACAACCTCTGGCACCTCAACCGGCGATCGGTGGCAGGCGGTGTAGCGGTCGGCCTGTTCTGCGGCCTCATTCCCGGGCCGCTGCAGATGATCAGTGCAGCCGTGATGGCGGTCGTGCTGCGCGTGAACCTGCCGGTCGCCGTCCTCGGCACCTGGTATACCAACCCGTTCACGATCGTGCCCCTCTACTTCATCGCCTACAAGCTGGGCATGTACCTCACCGGCCACAGCCCGCGCAGCCTGGCCGTACCGGAACTGGACCTGAACTTCTCCAACATGGCCGAGTGGACGTCCATGCTTATGGCATGGATCACGGCAATGGGCAAGCCCTTTCTGCTCGGCCTGCTGCTGCTGGCCGCGATCATGGCGGTGCTGGGATATTTCGCCGTGCTGCTCGCCTGGCGGATCTACGTCAACCTCGCATGGCGCAGGCGGTGGCGCATGCGCCTGTAGGCTGGTTCAGGCGGGCCGCATGCTGCCGTCCTCGAGGCGCAGGGTGCGGTCCATGCGCGCGGCGATCGCAGGATCGTGGGTGACGATCACCAGACTGGTGGCGAACGCCCTGTTCAGTTCCAGCATCAGGGCCAGCACGCCCTCGGCAGTGTGGCGGTCCAGATTCCCCGTCGGCTCGTCGGCGAGCAGGCAGGCGGGGCGCGTCACCAGCGCCCGTGCGAGCGCGGCACGCTGGCGTTCTCCTCCGGACAGCTCCCCGGGTGTGTGGGTGAGGCGATGACCCAGACCGACCTCGCGCAGCATCGCCGCGGCCCTGCCCGCCGCTTCGGCCGGCGGCAGGCGCCGGATCAGCAGCGGCATGGCGACGTTCTCGAGGGAGGTGAACTCGTTGAGCAGGTGATGGAACTGGTACACGAAGCCGAGCGACTTGTTGCGCACGCTCGACTTCTCCGCTTCGCCGAGCGCCGCGATGTCCCGGCCCTCGATGTGCACTTCGCCGCCGGTCGGCTGGTCCAGGCCGCCGAGCAGGTGCAGCAGCGTGCTCTTGCCCGAGCCCGATGCGCCGACGATTGCCAGGCTTTCTCCGCGCGCGATGGACAGATCTATGCCGAGCAGCACCGGCACCTCGTGCGGTCCCTGGCGATAGACCTTCTTCAGGCCGCGGCACGAGATCACCGGACGCTCATTCGCCGGACGATCACTTCGCGGACGATCACTCATAGCGCAGCGCCTCCGCCGGATTCACGCGCGAGGCGCGATAGCTCGGATAGAGCGTCGCCAGCCAGCTGAGCACCAGCGAGACCAGCCCGACCGTGGTCACGTCCTCCCAGTGCAGATCGGAGGGCAGATCGCTGATGTAGTACACGTCCTTTGCCAGGAACTGGGTGTCGAAGAGACGCTCGATGGCCGGCACGATGGTCTCGACGTTGAGCGCGGTCAGCACCCCGAGCAGCACCCCCACGGCGGTGCCCGCCGTGCCGACGATCGCGCCCTGTATGACGAAGATCTTCATCACCGATGCCGGTGTCGCCCCGAGCGTGCGCAGGATGGCGATGTCGGCCTGCTTCTCGGTCACCGCCATGACCAGCGTGGACACCAGGTTGAACGCCGCCACTGCCACGATGAGGGTTAGGATGATGAACATCACGCGCTTCTCGATCTGCACCGCCCGGAAGAAATTGGCATGCGCACGCGTCCAGTCGGCCACCATGACCTCGGGCGGCAGCGTTCCCAGCAGCTGGCGGGCAACACGGGGCGCGAGAAACATGTCGGTGAGCTTGAGCCGCACCCCCGACACGCGGTCTTCCATCCGGTAGAGCGTCTGTGCATCCTGCAGGTGGATCAGGGCGAGGCCGGCGTCGTACTCGTACATGCCGACCTCGAACACGCCGGTGACCGTGAACTGCTTGATGCGCGGCATGATGCCGGCCGGCGTAACCTGACCTTGCGGCGCGATGAGCACGACCTTGTCGCCCACCCCGGCACCGACCGCATGTGCCAGTTCGCTTCCCAGCACGATCCCGAACCGGCCCGGGGCGAGATCCTCCAGACGCCCCACCTTCATGTGGCGGCCGATGTCCGCCACCCTGTCCTCGTCCCGGGGCAGGACGCCCCGCACCATGGCGCCCTGGACGTTCTGCTGGAAGCCGATCAACCCCTGCTGGCTCACGTAGGGCGCGGCTGCCACCACGTCGGGATTGCGCGAGGCCTGCGCGGCGATGCCGCGCCAGTCGGCGAGCGCGCCCTCCACGCCGGCGATCTGGACGTGCGAGGCGACGCCCAGAATGCGCGTACGCAGTTCCTTCTGGAATCCGTTCATAACCGACAGCACCACGATGAGCGCGGCCACGCCGATGGTGATGCCGATGACCGAGATGAGGGAGATGACGGAGATGAAGCGGTTGCGGCGCTTGGCACGCGTATAGCGCAGCCCGATGAGCAGCTCGTAAGGACTCAAGGTCGATGGTCCGGCCCGGGATCGCGCGGGGCGAAAGAGACTCAGTGTGCCACAACGCGGCTGCATGACCGCCCGCCTGCCGCTGCAGGGCAGCGAGCCGGCTCTGCTACACTCGGCGCCCGCCGCGACCGGACCGGTCGCGGCCCAACGGAGCCACCGCAGCGGCCGTGCTCTCCCTCACCCTGTTCGTACGCGCCCTGATTCCGGCAGACGAGGCTGCGGGCGCCTGGCTTTCCGGTCGCCCGGCGTTGCACCGCTGGCTGTGCCGCGCACGGCATGACGCCCACCCGGCCGCGGATCCCGAGATCGCCATCGCCGACTGGTTCGGTCTGGCGGGCGTGCAGGAACTGCCGCATGCGGCGTTGAGCCTGCTCGGAGCCGGAATCGATCCGGAGCGCGCGTGCTGGCTCCATGCCGACCCTGTCCACCTGCATGCCCGGCGCACCGAGCTGGTGCTGGTGGACGCCGGGCGCCTGCACATCGAGCCGGCGGAGAGCCAGGCGCTGACCGAATCGCTCAACGCGCACTTCGCACAGGACGCCGTCCGCCTGCATGCGCTCGCGCCTGCACATTGGTTCGCCGAAGTCGAGCGCCCGGTGCGCTTGCACACCGTGTCGCTGTCCGCGGCTGTCGGGCACAGCATCGATTCGCTTCTGCCGCGCGGCGAGGATGCCCTGCTCTGGCACCGGCGCAGCAACGAGGCGCAGATGCTCCTGCACCAGCATCCAGTGAACGAGGCCCGGGAGGCACGCGGCGCGCCGACGATCAACAGTGTGTGGATATGGGGCTGCGGCAGCCTGCCCGTGTGTCGTACCGGCTTTGGGGCGGTCTGGGGCGGCGATGATTTCCTGCAGGGCATGGCCCGGCGCGCGGGTGTGGCAACGTCCGTGCTGCCCACCGATGCCCGAGCCTGGCTGGAACAGGCGCGCACCGGCGAACATCTGGTGGCGCTCGATGCACCGGCGGCAACGCTCGACCAGGCCTGGATCGGACCGCTGTGGAGCGCGCTCGCCGAGAATCGCCTGGCCAGCGCCACCCTCGTCACCGTCGCGCACGGCCAGCGCCTCGCCTGGCGCCTGGCGCGCGCGGACCGCTGGAAATTCTGGCGGCGCGACCCCGGCCTGCCGCCCTCGGCCCCGGCGACGACGCATGCCTGAGATCGTCGAGCGCCAGGCGCCGTCCGGGCCCCGAGCCGCCCTCGAGCGCGCAGGCGTGCACCCCGTGCTGGCCCGGCTGCTGGCCGCACGCGGCGTGACCTGCGCGGAGGAACTCGACCTGCGCCTCGAGCACCTGCTTCCTCCCGCCGGCCTGCTGGGCCTGGACCGCATGGCACGGCTGCTGGCCGATGCCATCGGCGCCGGAGAGCGCCTTCTGATCGTGGGGGATTACGACTGCGACGGCGCCACCGCATGCGCAACCGGGGTGCTCGCCCTGCGCGCGTTCGGTGCCCAGGTCGACTACCTGATGCCCAACCGCTTCGAGTTCGGTTACGGCCTCACCCCCGAGATCGTGCGCGTGGCCGCCCAGCGCAGGCCGCACGTCCTGATCACGGTCGACAACGGCATCGCCAGCGTCGACGGCGTGCGCGAAGCCAATGCCCTGGGCATGCGCGTGATCGTCACCGATCATCATCTGCCCGGGGAGCGGCTGCCCGAGGCCGCCTGCATCGTCAATCCGAACCAGGCCGGATGCAGCTTCTCCAGCAAGCATCTGGCAGGCGTGGGAGTCATGTTCTACGCCATGCTGGCACTGCGCGGGGAACTGCGGCGGCGCGGCGCTTTCGCCGGGCGCGAGGTGCCCAACCTCGGCGCCCTGCTCGACCTGGTCGCGCTGGGCACGGTCGCTGACGTGGTGCGACTGGACTACAACAACCGCATCCTGGTGGAACAGGGCCTGCGGCGCATGCGCGCCGGGCGCGCTCGCATGGGCATCCGCGCACTGCTCGAGGTGTGCGGACGGGAACCAGATCAGCTGTGCGCGCATGATCTGGGGTTCCTGCTCGGCCCGCGCGTGAACGCCGCCGGGCGGCTGACCGACATCACCCTGGGCATCGAATGCCTGCTCAGCGACGATGCCGCGCGGGCACACGAGCTTGCCCGGCAGTTGCACGAACTGAACCGCGAGCGGCGTCACATCGAAGCCGACATGCAGGCCACGGCTCTGGCTCATCTCGAGGAAATCGACGCCGATGGCGCGTTCGGGCTCGCGCTGTACCGGCGCGACTGGCATCAGGGGGTGATCGGCATCCTCGCAGCACGCATCCGCGAGCGCTTCCACCGCCCGGTCATCGCCTTCGCCGATGGCCTGGACGGCGAACTGAAGGGCTCGGGACGCTCGATTGCGGGATTGCACCTGCGCGACGCGCTGGACCTCGTGGACAAGCGCCAACCCGGACTGATCCTGCGCTTCGGAGGGCACGCCGCGGCGGCCGGCCTGTCCATCCGCACCGACTCGTTCGCTTCGTTCCGGCAGGCCTTCGATGCGGTCCTGCGCGAATTGCTCTCGCCGGCCGACCTGCAGGAGCGCATCGAGACGGACGGAGTGCTCGAAGCTCACCACATCGGCCTCGATCTCGCCGAGTCGCTGCGCCGGATCGCCTGGGGCCAGGGTTTCCCTCCGCCGCGCTTCGTCGGCGAGTTCCGCGTGGCCGACCAGCGCGTGGTCGGCGGAGCCCACCTCAAGCTGCGGCTGGCCGTCCCGGGCACGGCCTCGGGCGTGGATGCCATGCTGTTCCGGTGCGAGGCACGCCTGCCGGCGCGCATCCGCTGCGTGTACCGCCTGGAGGTCAACGAATGGAGCGGCCTGCGTGCGGCGCAACTGGTCGTGGAGCACTGGCAGGAGCTGGCATGAGGATCCGGTCCGCGCGGCTGAGCTAGAATTACGTTCTTTTCCTGCGCCGCCGCCACGTGCGGTCTGCGCGCATTCCCGGGGAACGCAGGACACATGGAAGCAGAACGGATCAATGCCGTCGGCAATTCGCTGAACGACCTGGAGCAGCGCTCCGCCTCCTTGCGGAGGTATCTTTGACTTCGATGCCACGCGATCGCGCCTGACCGAAGTCATCAAGCTTTCCGAGGATCCCGCCCTGTGGGCGGACAACCAGCGTGCGCAGGAGATCGGCAAGGAGCGCAAGTCGCTCGAGGCGGTGGTGGACGCGCTCGAGCAGGTGGCCCAGGGCCTGCGCGACAATCGCGAACTGCTGAACATGGCGGTCTCGGAGAACGACGAAGCCACCCTGCTGGCAGTCGAGGATGACGTGGCCGCGGTGGAGAGGCGCGTGGCGGATCTGGAGTTCCGCCGCATGTTCTCCAATCCCATGGACCCGAACAACTGCTTCCTCGACATCCAGGCCGGCTCCGGCGGCACCGAGGCGCAGGACTGGGCCTCGATGCTCGAGCGCATGTATCTGCGCTTCTGCGAACGCCGCGGCTTCGCAGTCGAGGTGCTGGAGGAGTCGGCCGGCGAGGTGGCCGGCATCAAGAGCGCCAGCATCAAGGTGTCGGGCGAGTACGCCTACGGCATCCTGCGCACCGAGACCGGCGTGCACCGCCTGGTGCGCAAGTCGCCCTTCGACTCCAACGCTCGGCGCCACACCTCGTTTGCCAGCGTGTTCGTCTATCCCGAGGTGGACGAGACCATCGAGGTGGAGATCAATCCTGCCGATCTGCGTGTGGACACCTTCCGCGCGAGCGGCGCCGGCGGTCAGCACATCAACAAGACCGATTCGGCCATCCGCATCACCCATCTTCCCACCGGCATCGTCGTGCAGTGCCAGAACGACCGCTCGCAGCACCGCAACCGCGCGGAAGCGATGGCCATGCTGAAGTCGCGCCTCTACGAACTGGAGCTGCGCAAGCGCGAAGCCGAGAAGCAGAAGATGGAGGACAGCAAGACCGATATCGCCTGGGGCCACCAGATCCGCAACTACATCCTCGACCAGTCCATCATCAAGGACCTGCGCACCAATCACGAGGTGGGCAACACGCGCGGAGTTCTCGACGGCGACCTCGACGACTTCATCGCCGCCAGCCTGAAGCAGGGCGTGTGAGACGATCCATGAACGAAGAACAACAGCAGCCGCAGCCGGACACCAACCAGATCGTCGAGGAACGGCGCGGCAAACTGCGCGCGCTGCGCGCACACGGCAATCCCTTTCCCAACGACTTCCGCCGCACGCATCTCGCCAGCGAGGTGCACGTCCTGGGCGAGGGCAAGGACTGCGAACGGCTCGAAGCCGACCCGAGCGAGGCCGCCGTGGCGGGCCGCCTGATGCTCAAGCGGGTCATGGGCAAGGCCAGCTTCGCCACCATTCAGGACATGTCGGGACGGCTGCAGCTGTACATCACCCGGGACGCGCTGGGCGAGAGCGTGTACGACGCGTTCAAGCACTGGGATCTGGGCGACATCGTCGGAGCGGCCGGCACGATGTTCCGCACCAGGACCGGCGAACTCTCGCTCAAGGTGACCCGCCTGCGGCTGCTGTCGAAGTCGCTGCGTCCGCTGCCCGAGAAGTTCCATGGACTGACCGACCAGGAACAGTGCTACCGCCAGCGCTACCTGGACCTGATCAGCAATCCGGAGGCGCAGCGCACGTTCAGGATGCGTTCGCACTTGATCCAGGCGATGCGAGAGTTCTTCGTCGCGCGCGGCTACCTGGAGGTGGAGACACCCATGATGCAGCCGCTTCCGGGCGGCGCGGCGGCGCGGCCGTTCGTGACCCATCACAACGCGCTCGACATGCAGCTCTACCTGCGAATTGCCCCGGAGCTGTACCTGAAGCGGCTGGTGGTCGGGGGCATCGAAAAGGTGTTCGAGATCAACCGCAACTTCCGCAACGAGGGTATCTCGACCCGCCACAATCCCGAGTTCACCATGCTCGAGTTCTACGAGGCCTACCAGGACTACGAGTACCTGATGGACCTGACGGAAGAGCTGCTGCGCGAGGTGGCGGTGAAGGTCACCGGCAATGTGAAGCTGACCTACCAGGGCGAGACGATCGACCTGGGCAAACCCTTCGACCGTCTCACGATGGCGCAGGCAATCGCCAGGTACAACCCGCGCTACCCACTGCACGAACTGGAGAAGCCGGAGTACCTCAGGGCCGCGCTGGCACCGTTCGACATCGAGGTGTTCCCCACCGACGGGGTCGGCCTGCTGCAGCTCAAGCTGTTCGAGCAGACCACCGAGTCGAAGCTGGTCCAGCCCACGTTCATCGTCGCGCATCCGACCGACGTATCGCCGCTCGCGCGCCGCAACGAGGGCGATCCGGCCGTGACCGATCGCTTCGAGCTGTTCATCACCGGGCGCGAGATGGCCAACGGCTTCTCCGAGCTGAACGACCCGGAGGACCAGGCCGAGCGCTTCCGCCAGCAGGCGGATGCGAAGGCGGCCGGCGACGAGGAGGCCATGTTCTACGACGCCGACTACATCCGGGCTCTGGAGCACGGCCTTCCCCCCACCGCCGGGGAAGGCATCGGGATCGACCGCCTGGCGATGCTGCTCACCGACAGTCCCAGCATCCGTGACGTGATCCTGTTCCCGCAGATGCGCCCCGAGTAACGACCGCCGTCCATCCAGCGCAATCATGACTGACAGCTCCGCCACTCCCGCACTACTGTGGGAACCGTCCCCCGCACGCCTCGCGCAGGCCAACATCACCCGCTTCATCGAACGCGTCAACCTGCGCCGGCACGCGGGCGCCCACGATCACGCGAGTCTGTACGAGTGGTCGATCCGCGCGCCGGAGCAGTTCTGGGAGGAGATGTGGGATTTCGCCGACGTGATCGGCGACAAGGGCCCGGGACCGTACCTCGTCGATGCGCAGCGTATGCCGGGCGCCAGGTGGTTCCCGAATGCCCGGCTGAATTTCGCCGAGAACCTGCTGCGCCGCCGGGACAGCGAAGCGGCAATGGTGTTCTGGGGCGAGGACAAGGTGAGGCGACAGCTCGCCTTCGGTGAGCTTCACGACCTGGTGTCGCGCCTGGCCCAGGGCATGCGTGCACTGGGGATCGGGCCGGGCGACCGGGTCGCCGGCTTCATGCCGAACATGCCGGAGACGATCGCCGCCATGCTGGCGGCGAGCAGCATCGGCGCCATCTGGTCGTCGTGCTCGCCCGACTTCGGCGTGCAGGGCGTGCTGGACCGTTTCGGCCAGATCGAACCGAGGATCCTGTTCTGCGTGGACGGCTACCACTATGCCGGGAAGACCCATGACAGCCTGGAGCGCGTGCACGAGATCGCGGGCCGGCTGCCCACACTGGAGCGCGTGGTAGTCGTGCCCTATCTCTCGCGAGCACCAGCGATCGCAGCCGTTTCCGGGGCGGTGACGCTGGAGGCATTCATCTCGGATTTCGCGCCGGCCACGATCGCCTTCGAACGCCTGCCCTTCGACCACCCGCTCTACATCCTGTATTCGTCCGGCACGACGGGCGTGCCCAAGTGCATCGTCCATGGGGCAGGCGGCACGCTGCTCCAGCACCTGAAGGAACACCAGCTGCACACCGACGTCAAGCGTGGCGATCGGCTGTTCTACTTCACCACCTGCGGCTGGATGATGTGGAACTGGCTGGCTTCGGGGCTCGCCAGCGGAGCCACCCTGCTGCTCTACGACGGATCGCCGTTCCATCCGAATCCGAACGTGCTGTTCGACTTCGCGCAGCAGGAGCGCATGTCGGTATTCGGCACCTCGGCGAAGTACATCGACGGCATCGCCAAGGTCGGCCTGGAACCGTGCAGGACGCACCAGCTCGACAGTCTCAGGACGATGACCTCTACCGGATCACCGCTGTCTCCCGAGAGCTTCGAGTACGTCTACCGGGCCGTCAAGACCGACCTGTTGCTGTCCTCCATTTCGGGGGGTACCGACATCGTGTCCTGCTTCGTCCTGGGCAGCCCGCTGCTGCCGGTGTGGAAGGGAGAGATCCAGGCACGCGGCTTCGGCCTGAAGGTCGAGGTGTTCGACGACACCGGCAGGAGCGTCATCGGCGAGAAGGGGGAACTGGTGTGCACCGCGCCATTCCCGTCGATGCCGGTGCGCTTCTGGAACGACCCGGACGGGCGTAAGTATCACGACGCCTACTTCGCCAGGTTTGCCGGCGTGTGGTGCCATGGCGACTACATGGAAATCACGCCGCGTGGCACGTGTGTCATCTACGGGCGTTCCGACGCCGTGCTCAACCCCGGCGGCGTACGCATCGGGACCGCCGAGATCTATCGCCAGGTCGAGCAGTTGCCCGAAGTGATCGAGAGCCTCGTGATCGGCCAGGAATGGGAGGGTGACGTGCGCGTCGTCCTGTTCGTTCGCCTGCGCGAGGGCGTCACGCTCGACGACGAGCTGACCAGGCGAATCAAACAGCAGATCCGCACCAACACCACCCCGCGTCACGTCCCGGCACGCATCTGCCAGGTGTCCGACATTCCACGCACCAAGAGCGGCAAGATCGTGGAGCTGGCGGTGCGCAACGTGGTGCACGGCCGGCCCGTGAGGAATCAGGATGCGCTGGCCAATCCCGAAGCGCTAGAGCTGTTCCGCGGCCGGCCCGAACTCCAGGCCTAGGCGGCTGATCATGTCGCTCGGACCCGAACCCTCCGCAGGCACGACAGGCGATTCTCCGCGGTAGGATTGCGGGAGCCGAGTGGAGCAGACGCCGATTGGAGCAGGCAATGGTACAGATCAGAATGGAAGTGGGCGGCATGACCTGCCAGGGCTGCGTGCGCAGCGTGACCCGGGTGCTGGAGTCGGTCCCCGGCGTGAGCGCCGTGGCAGTCTCGCTGGAGCGGGGCGAGGCCCTGGTGAGCACCGGAGATTCGACGGTGAGCTCGGAGCGCCTGATCCAGGCGGTCGAGGCAGCGGGATTCGACGCCCGCGTGGCGAACAGCTAGTTCCGGTTGCTCACCAGACCTGCCACCAGCGCCGGTCGCGGGCGGCGACCTGCTTCGTGCTGTCGGGGTAGTTGAGCGCCAGCAGCCGCTGCGCATCATCGCGCAGATCGGCCAGTCCCAGGCCATCGTAGGCCTTCACCAGGATTACCAGCGCCGGCTCCACTGCGGTGGTTTGCTGATAGTTCAGCAATACGCTCTGCGCCCGGTTGACGGCTGCCACGTAGGCCTTGCGGCGCAGGTAGTAATGCGCCACCCGCACCTCGTTGATGGCCAGCGCATTGACCAGGTAGCGCATGCGCTGAAAGGCATCGGGGGCGTAGCGGCTCTCCGGATAGCGTTCCACCAGCTCGCGGAACGCCTCGAACGATTCCACTGCCGCCTTCGGGTCGCGCTCGCTCATGTCCTGGTTGGCGAGCCCGCCGAAGATGCCGAGGTCTTCGTTGAAGTTGATCAGCCCCTTGAGATAGAGGGCGTAATCGAGATTGCTGTGGTCCGGGTAGAGCTTGATGAAGCGCTCGACCTCGGCCAGTGCCAGCACCGTCTCGTTGTCCTTGTAATACGTGTAGGCAAGCTCCACCTGGGCCTGCTGCGCGTACTTGCCGTACGGATAGCGCGCCTCGAGCTTCTGGTACAGCTCCGCCGCCTTCTTGTAGGAGCCGGCCAGCAGTTCGCTCTTGGCCTCGTTGTAGATGCGCTCGGCCGACCAGCCTCGGGTGTCGTCGTAGGGTTCGCTGTCGGTCGTGCCGCAGGCGGCAGCCGTCAGCGCCAGAGCAAGCGCCAGCGCGCGGACGAATATGGATAAACTACGCACCGTCCTATGAGTCCTCGAAAAGACGCGGTCGATTATAGCCGATCGACTCCGCTCTCCTCCCTCGCAACCTCTCCCGCCACGCGTCTGGCCGAAGTTCCGACCGGCTGCGCCGGCATGCGTGTCGACCAGGTGCTGGCACGGCTGTTTCCGGAGTTCTCGCGCAGCCGCCTGCAGGAGTGGGTGCGCCAGGGTCTCGTCACCGTGGATGGCAACGCTGTCGTGCCGAGCGCGAAACTGTGGGGCGGGGAAGGCATTCGTCTGATTCCCTTGCTCGAGCCCGACGGCGGCGCTCTGGCCGAGGACATCCCGCTGAGCGTCGTCTACGAAGACGCAGCCCTGATCGTGATCGACAAGCCGGCCGGTCTGGTGGTGCATCCCGGCAGCGGAAACCGCGCCGGCACCATGATGAACGCGCTGCTGCACCGTGCGCCGGAGCTTTCGGCACTGCCGCGGGCGGGAATCGTCCACCGGCTGGACAAGGACACCAGCGGGCTGCTGGTCGTGGCGCGATCCCTCGTGGCCCAGGTCAGCCTCGTGCGCCAGCTGCAGTCCCGTACCGTGGGCCGCACGTACCTGGCAGTGGTCGCGGGCGTGCCCGACGCTTCGGGTAGCATCGAGGCACCGATCGGACGGCACCCGCAGCAGCGCACGAAGATGGCAGTGGTGCCGTCCGGAAAGTCGGCGGTGACCCACTATCGCGTGCTCGAGCAAGGCACCGCCTGGAGCCTGGTGGAGTGCCGGCTGGAGACCGGACGCACGCATCAGATCCGGGTGCACATGGCGCACATCGGACATGCCCTGCTCGGTGATCCGGTCTACTTTCCGCGCCAGGCGGCGCGCCGCCTTCCCGGAACCGCATACGCGTTTCCGCGCCAGGCACTGCACGCTGCCGCGCTCGCACTCGAACACCCGGTGGACGGCAGCCGATGCCACTGGCACTCGCCTGTGCCCGCCGACATGCGCGATCTGCTCGAGAGACTCCGAACCGATGCAGCGCCACGCTGACTGGATCGTGCCGGATTGGCCGGCGCCAGCCCCGGTGGCTGCGTTCATGACCACGCGCGCGGGCGGCTTCAGCGAACCGCCGTTCGATTCGCTGAACCTGGGAACGCACGTGGGCGACGATCCCGGCACGGTCGCGCGCAATCGCGCACGCCTGCGCGAGGCGTTGCCGGCAGAGCCGGTGTGGCTGCGGCAGGTACACGGCACACACGTAGCCCGTCCGGATGCCGGATTCCACGGTGAGGAGGCGGATGCCGCGGTCACGCGCGCGCCCCACACCGTCTGTGCAGTGATGGTCGCTGATTGCCTGCCCGTCCTGTTCTGCGACCTGGAGGCGTCGGTGGTGGCCTGCGCGCACGCGGGGTGGCGGGGACTGAGCGGCGGCGTGCTGGAAGCCACGCTCGCCGCCATGGGGTGCCCGCCCGGACGCGTGGTCGCCTGGCTGGGACCTGCAATCGGGCCGCGCGCGTTCGAGGTCGGCGCCGACGTGCATGAAGCATTCGTGTCGCACCACGGTCAGGACGAGGCCTGCTTCCGCCCCAAGGCGCCCGGGACGCGCGGCGAATCCAAGTGGTGGGCTGATCTGGCGGGTCTGGCTCGCCGCCGGCTCGGGCGCGCCGGCATCCACGCCGTCCACGGCGGACACGACTGTACGGTCGAGGACCGGGCGCGCTTCTTCTCGCACCGGCGTGACGGACGCAGCGGCCGCCACGCGGCATTGATCTGGCTGCGGGCGCGGTGAACACGCTCGCCTGGATTCTGGGCAGCAGCCTGCTGGGCGGCACGCTGAGCGTGGCAGCTGCCGCGCTCATGGCGGTCAAGGCCCGCGCGTCGGCGGTGCCGATCCTGGTCAGCTATTCGGTCGGCGCACTGCTCGGCGCAACCTTTCTCGGCGTCCTGCCGCACGCGATGGAGCACATGGCGCAGCCCGCTCGACTCGGCGCGAGCGTGCTCGCCGGCCTGCTGGTGTTCTTCGTGCTCGAGAAACTCGTCCTATGGCGGCACCACCACGCCCCGCAGTGGGGAGAGCAGGCGCAGGCGCAGGAGCACGACGGCGCGCCCCCCGTGGATGCGCATCGGCATCCCCACGGCTACGGCCATACTCATGGCCACGACCACGGGCGCAGCGGCGCACTCATCATGATCGGCGATACCGTGCACAATTTCGTGGACGGCACCCTCATTGCAGCAGCCTTCCTGGCCGATCTGCATCTGGGCATCGTCACCGCGCTGGCGATTCTCGCGCACGAGATCCCGTCGGAGGTGAGCGATTTCCTGATCCTGCTTCATTCGGGCTACTCGCGGCGGCAGGCGCTGCTGATCAACCTCATGTCGAGCCTGGCGATGGTGGTCGGCGGTATCGTCGGATACCTCGCCTTCGCCAGCCTGAACACGTGGATCCCGGACCTGCTCGGCTTCGTCGCTGCCAGCATGATCTACGTCGCTGTGGCAGACCTCATCCCGGGACTGCACCGGCGCGTGGACCTGCGGGCCACGATCCAGCAGGTGCTGCTCATCGGCCTGGGTATCTTCACCATCTGGCTGGTCCGTTCATTCATCGCGCATTGAGGCCCGGAGGCTGCGCACGCGCAGCGCCGCCACCCAGACCATGAACAGCACCGGGGCGATACCGAACACGACGAACACCGCGACACCACGCATGGCATCGTGTGCGCCGAGCGCCAGCATGCCGATCGCGTACAGCCAGGCTGCCCATATCACGAACACTGCACCGCTCCCGCCTTGACGCCCCGGTCCGACGCCGCCGAGAATCGGCACTGACCTGCACTCGTTCATGTCCACCGCACCGCACACCGATCTCCCGCCACTGCAACAGCTGCAGGACGGCAGCATGCGCCTGGTCGACAGTCTGCTGGAGCAGCTGCCCCAGGCCCGCACGGCACTGGACACGTTCCTGGCCGCGCTCGCAGCCCAGCCACACGTGGTGGCAAAGGTGAACGCGCGCCACTATAGCGCACGCCTGGCGCTGTGGACGCGCATGCTGCGGCAGGCGCCGGGGGACGACCTGCTTGCCGTGCGGCCCGACCGCCGCTTCCGCGCCGGGGAGTGGCGTGACCTGCCTTACTTCCGCTTCCTGCGCGAAGCGTACGAAGAGGACGCGCACTGGATCGGCGAGCTCGTCGAAGCCGTGCAACTGCCCCCGGAACTGGCGCAGCGCGCACGCTTCCTGGCCAAGCAGCTCGTCGCCGCACTTGCCCCCACCAACCAGTTGGCGACCAACCCCGAAGCCATCCGGCGCGCCTTCGCCACCGGCGGTGCGAGCATCCGCGACGGGCTGGAGCACCTGCGCCGCGACGTGGCGCGCGGCGCCATCTCGATGAGCGACGATTCGGCGTTCGAGGTAGGCCGTAATCTGGCGACCAGCGCGGGCGCGGTGGTGTTCGAGAACCAGGTGATGCAGCTGATCGAGTATGCGCCGCTCACGCCGACGGTACACGCCCGCCCGCTGCTGATCGTCCCGCCTTTCATCAACAAGTACTACATTCTCGATCTGCAGAAGGACAACTCCTTCGTGCACTTCGCCCTCGAGCGCGGACTGCGGGTGTTCATGATCTCGTGGCGCAACGCGGGCAGCGCCCTGCGCGAAGCGACCTGGGAAGACTACGCGCGGGAGGGCGTGCTGCGTGCGATCGACGCGGTCCTGCAGATCTCGGGCAGCAGCCGGCTGAACGCGCTGGGATTCTGCGTGGGCGGCACGCTGCTGGCGAGCACGCTTGCAGCCGCGGGCGGCGCACGGCGGGTCGCGAGCCTCACCCTTCTCGCCTGCCTGCTGGACTTCTCCGAGGTCGGCGAGATCGGCGTGTACGTCGACGAACAGTATGTCGCGGGCTGCGAGCGCGAGTTCGCCGACGGAGGACTCGTGCCCGGAGCGCGCATCGCGTGGGCGTTCGCCAGCCTGCGCCCCGACGAACTGGTGTGGTTCTTCGTCGTGAACAACTATCTCGAGGGAAAGGATCCGGCGGCGTTCGACTTGCTCTACTGGAATGCGGACAGCGCCAACGTACCGGGCCGCCTGTTCGCCTGGTACCTGAGGAACATGTACCGGGAGAACCGCCTGCGCTCGCCAGGTACGCTCTCGGTATGCGGCCGGCCCGTCGACCTCGGCCGGCTGCGCATGCCGGCATACGTGCTTGCCACGCGCGAGGACCATATCGTCCCCTGGCGCAGCGCATGGGCAGGCGCGCATCTGCTTGCGGGTACAATCGAGTTCGTCCTCGGGGCGAGTGGCCACGTGGCCGGCATCGTGGCACCACCGCGCACTCCACGCGGCTTCTGGCACGGTACGATCCCGGCCAGCGATGCCGATGCGTGGCTGCGTGGCGCCACACGCGACGGCGGCAGCTGGTGGGAACACTGGGCGAGGTGGATGCGGACGCGATCGGGTGCGCTGAAGCGTGCGCCTGGTGTGCCGGGTTCTGCGGCGCACCCTCCCATCGAGGCAGCACCGGGCCGGTACGTGCGCGAGCGCGGCGTGCCGACTCGATAGACAGCGGTTCAGCGCCAACATCCAGGAGAGGCAACATGGCGAAGCGCGTAGTACTGGTGACGGGGGGAATGGGCGGACTGGGCGAGTCGATATGCACCAAGATGGCCGATGCCGGCTACCAGGTGGTGGCAACCTACTCGCCCGGGAACACCAAGGCGGAGTCCTGGCTCGGGCAGATGCGCGAGCGCGGCTACGCCTTCCGCGCCTATCAGTGCGATGTGGGCGACTACGACTCCTGCGCCGAGGCGATACGCCAGGTGGAGCAGCAGATCGGAGCCGTGGACGTGCTGGTCAACAACGCCGGCATCACCCGCGACATGACGTTCAAGAAGATGGGCAAGGCGGACTGGGACGCCGTGCTGCGTACCAACCTGGACAGCGTGTTCAACATGACCAAGCAGGTCATGGACGGCATGGTCGAGCGCGGCTGGGGGCGGGTCATCAACGTGGCGTCGGTGAATGGCCAGAAGGGCGCATTCGGGCAAACCAACTACTCGGCTGCCAAGGCCGGCATGCACGGCTTTACCAAGGCATTGGCACTGGAGGTCGCCAAGAAGGGCGTGACCGTAAACACCATTTCGCCCGGCTACATCGGTACCAGGATGGTGACAGCGATCCCCGAGAACATCCTGATCGACAAGATCCTTCCCCAGATCCCCGTGGGGCGCCTCGGCAAGCCCGAGGAAGTGGCGGGCCTGATCATCTACCTCGCCTCCGACGAGGCAGCCTTCGTCACCGGGGCCAACATCTCGATCAACGGCGGCCAGCACATGTACTGAGTACCCGCCCGCGCCCGCCAAAAAAAACCCCGGCCGATGAGCCGGGGTTAAACCTTTGATATAAGGCGAACCTTATATAAAGGGGGAGGAGCCTTTACCGCCATTGCCATCCCGCGCGTGGCGCCGTGGTGGCATGACCGCTACTTCAGCGACCGTCGTACCTGGACCAGCCATGCTACGCCGCCGCAATCATCCTTTGCCTGCAGAAACCACCCTATTGTGTTGAGGCTTCACCGCTTGCCGTGGTAAATTTTGCCTGTCTTTGCCTTGTGATGCTGCATCGCACAAGCAAGATACTAGGCAGGTAGGGAACCCAAGTCAAGCACTCCCTATCGCACCGCAAGAAAAAAGTTTGCGGCCTGTTTTCAATGGACTAAACTGGATGACATCGGGGCCTGAGCGCGCTTTTGCTGCCCCGTCCCTGGCAAAATTACAAATCGGAGCCGGAAGCGCAATGAGCGAAGACGCACGATTGATCAAGAAGTACCCCAACCGGCGCCTGTACGACACCGCGACGAGCAGCTACATCACCCTGGCCGACGTCAAGAAACTGGTGCTGCAGCAGACCCCTTTCAAGGTGGTCGACGCCAAGACCAACGAGGATCTCACCCGCAGCATCCTGCTGCAGATCATCCTGGAGGAAGAAAGCGCGGGCGCTCCGATGTTCTCCTCGGACATGCTGTCGCAGATCATCCGCTTCTACGGAAACGCGATGCAGGGAATGATGGGCAACTACCTGGAGAAGAACATCCAGACCTTCATGGAGATCCAGAGGCGGCTGCAGGAGCAGTCGATGGGCAAGCTGGGCGACAACCCCCTGCTCAATAGCGATGCCTGGGGCCAGTTCGTGAAGATGCAGGGCCCGGCGATCCAGGGACTGATGACCAGCTACCTGGAGCAGAGCGCGCAGGCCTTCCTGGAGATGCAGACCCAGCTGCAGAAGCAGGCACGCAACCTGTTCGGCAACTTCCCTTTCCCCAATTTCCCGCAGCCCTTCGGGGCCCCGCAGGACGAGAATACTCCCAGCGGTAGCACGAGTGGCCCGGAACGCAAGCCGTAAGCCGGGCTCCGGCGCGTCCACACCGAGCGTCGGATTCGTATCGCTGGGCTGTCCCAAGGCGCTGGTCGATTCCGAGCGCATCCTCACGCAGCTGCGCGCCGAGGGTTACGAGATCTCGCCAAGCTACGATGGCGCGGATCTCGTCGTGGTGAACACGTGCGGATTCATCGATGCCGCCGTCGAGGAATCGCTGGATGCCATCGGTGAGGCGCTGGCCGAGAACGGCAAGGTGATCGTCACCGGCTGCCTGGGCGCGAAGGGCGACACGGTGCGCCAGGCCCACCCCCACGTGCTCGCCGTGACCGGCCCGCATGCCGCCGGCGAAGTCATGGATGCGGTCCACCGCCATCTGCCGCAGCCGCACGACCCGTTCACCAGCCTGGTTCCGGCCCAGGGCATCAGGCTCACGCCGCACCACTACGCCTACCTGAAGATCTCCGAGGGCTGCAACCACCGCTGCACCTTCTGCATCATCCCCTCGATGCGCGGCGACCTCGTCAGCCGCCCCATCGGCGAGGTGATGCAGGAAGCCGAGAGCCTCGTGAAGGCCGGCGTGAGGGAACTGCTGGTGATCTCCCAGGACACCGGCGCCTACGGCGTGGATCTGCGTTACCGTACCGGCTTCTGGAACGGACGTCCGCTCAAGACGCGCATGACGCAACTGGTCGCTGCGCTGGGCGAGCTGGGCGTCTGGGTACGCCTGCACTACGTCTATCCCTATCCGCACGTGGACGAGGTCGTACCCCTGATGGCGCAGGGCAGACTGCTCCCCTACCTCGACGTGCCGTTCCAGCACGCCAGCCCGCGCATCCTGAAGCTGATGAAGCGCCC
>JADZGB010000045.1 GCA_020854105.1 Burkholderiales bacterium
ACCTTCGGCGTCTGCGCAAGCTGGAAGTACGCCTTCCACCCCGGCAGGTACGCTCGACACCGTTGCCCCACCTGCTCGAGGCTGCGCCCCGACGAGCGGCGCGTCATCCAGCGGATGCGCTGCTTGTCGTTCGCTGTGACCAACTTACGGCGGGACTTGCACCCGCAGGAGTGCACCCATGCTGGGCGCATACAAAAAAGCCGGCGCAGGGCCGGCTGTTTCTTCGATCGCGGGGCGATCCTTACATGGAGAGAATCCACTCCACCATGGTCTTGATGTCGCCCTCGGGCACGTTGTTGGGCGGCATCGGAATGCTGCCCCACACGCCGCCGCCGCCGCCCTTGACCTTGCCGGCCAGCTTTGGAGCTGCGCCGGCATCGCTCTTGTACTTCTTGGCGACCTCCTTGAAGGCCGGACCGACCAGCTTCTTGTCCTCGGCGTGACAGGCCATGCAGTTGTACTTGGTGGCCAACTGCTTGGCCTTGGCCGCATCAACCGCCGCACCGGCATTCGCGCCAGCCAGCACCCCTGCAGCCGCGACAGCGGCAATCAGGAATTTCTTCATGTCCACAACCCCTTCTCGTTAGTGATTGAGCGTAAAGCTTCGAAAGTTTAAGCCATTTCTGCCCCGTTGGAACTAGCCGCCCAGGCAGGCTCCCTCAGCGACGCCAGCAGGCCGGACGCTTCCGACACGGACGTCTTGCAGGTAACGCCGCGGCACACCCAGGCGTTGACACCGCCGCTCCAGGGTTTGTCCAGGGTCGCGGGCAACCCTGCCATCCCGGGCGGGATCGACAGCACCAGCCTGCCGGGGTCCGGAGCGGCGGCCAGCGCGCGTTCCCATTCGCGCATCCCGTCAGCGTCACCGCGCAGGATCACCAGCGTCGGCGGCTGGATCTGCTCCTGCAGCGCGAGGAGCAACGAGCAGAAGGCACTGGGATGCGCGGCGAGCTGTCCCTGGAAAGCCAGCAGGGACCGTTCCGCGGCCTGCAGAAAGCGCGTCTCGCCGGTTACGTGCCCCAGGCGCTGCAACGACATCGTCGCCACCCCGTTGCCGGACGGGGTGGCATTGTCGTACGCGCTCTTGGGCCTCGACATGAGGCGCTCGTGATCGTGGCTGGTGAAGAAGAACCCGCCCGCCTCCTTGTCCTCGAACCGGTCGATGAGGACGTCGGCGAGCTCGACGGCGAAGCGCAGGCGGTCCGGGTGGAACTCCGCCTGCAGCATCTCCAGAAGGGCGGCAAGCAGGAACGCGTGGTCGTCCAGATACGCGTTCAGATGCGCCCGGCCGTCCTTGAACGTGGCAAGCAGCCTGCCGTCGCGCCACATGGCGCGCTCCACGAATGCCAGCGCCCGCCGCGCCGAATCGAGCCAGTCCTCGCGCCCGAATATCCGCGCAGCGCAGGCCATGCCGTCGATGGCGAGCGCGTTCCAGGCGGTCAGGATCTTCTCGTCGCGACCCGGCCGCACGCGGCGTTCCCGCCACGCGAACAGCGTCGCGTGCGCACGCTCCAGCATACGCGCCGCCGCTGTGGAGTCCAGGCCCAGTTCACGCGCGACGTCGTCCGTCTCGCGCTCGATGCGCAGGTGCCAGTGCCTGCCCTCGAAGTTCGGCGGGCCATCCAGCCCGTGGACGCGTGCGACCAGTTCGTACGCGGCCGGCTCGAGCGCCGCGTGGACCTCTTCGCGCACCCACACGTAGAACTTGCCCTCCTCGTGCTCGGAGTCCGCGTCCAGGCTGGAGTAGTAGCCGCCCTCGGGCGACTGCATCTCCCGCATCAGCCAGGCAGCCGCCTGCTCGCACACGTGCACGAAGCGGGGTTCCCCGGCGGCCTGCCACGCCTGGGCGTACAGGCGCAGCAGCGGCCCGTTGTCGTAGAGCATCTTCTCGAAGTGGGGGATGGTCCATGTCGCGTCCACGCTGTAGCGTGCGAATCCCCCGCCCAGCTGGTCGTGGATGCCACCGCGCGCCATCTGGCGCAGCGTGAGGAGCGCGAGCTGCCCCAGTTCGCCGTCCCGGCCGGCAAGCCCCTGACGCAGGCAGAACTCGAGTTCCGCAGCATGCGGAAACTTCGGCGCGGCGCCCAGGCCCCCGTGCTCGCGGTCGAACAGCTGCTTCAACTCGACGATGGCGCGGCGGATGGCCGCCTCCTGCGGCTCGCTCCCGGGCGCCGGTGCGGCCTGCGCGCGCTGCAGTGCAGCCTGCAGCTGGTCGTTCTGGACGTCGATCGCCGCGCGCTGGCCTCGGTACACGCGCTCGACATGGACGCACAGGTCGCCAAACCCCGGCAGGTTGTAGCGGGCGCTCCTGGGAAAGTAGGTGCCGCCGAAGAAGGGACGCTGGTCGGGTGTCAGGAACATGGTGAGCGGCCAGCCGCCGCCCCGCCCCGTGAGCGCCTGGTGCGCCGCCTGGTAGATCTGGTCGATGTCCGGGCGCTCCTCGCGATCGACCTTGATGTTCACGAACAGGCGGTTCATCACGGCGGCGACATCTGGATCCTCGAAGGACTCGTGCGCCATCACGTGGCACCAGTGACAGGCCGAGTAGCCGATCGACAGCAGAATCGGCCGGTCCTCGTCGCGCGCGCGACGCAGCGCCTCCTCGCCCCACGGATACCAGTCGACCGGATTGTCCGCGTGCTGCTGCAGGTAGGGGCTGGTTTCGTTCGCGAGGCGGTTGGGCATATTAAAGTCTTCGCCACAGAGGGCACGGAGAAACGCGTTCGTGCACGCTGCGTCCGATAATCTTCACCACAGAGACGGAGACGACGCTGCGAGCGGAGCGACCCTGCACTGCGTAACAGGCACGGGGCACGCTCGAGCTCTGAACCGGCCAAGGGCAGTTGGCCGGTCTATCGCGCGAAAACTCTCCGTGCCCTCTGTGGCAGAACAGTTACGACAGTCCCAGGGACGACCACATCTCGTCCACGCGCCGCTTCACCGCCTCGTCCATCGCGATCGGCCGGCCCCACTCGCGCGTGGTCTCGCCCGGCCACTTGCCGGTGGCGTCGATGCCCATCTTCGAGCCCAGCCCCGACACCGGACTGGCGAAGTCCAGATAATCGATCGGCGTGTTCTCCACCAGCAGCGTGTCGCGTGCCGGGTCCACGCGGGTGGTGATCGCCCAGATCACCTCTTTCCAGTCGCGGATGTCGACATCGTCGTCGGTCACCACGATGAACTTGGTGTACATGAACTGGCGCAGGAACGACCAGATGCCGAACATCACGCGCCTGGCGTGCCCTGGATACTGCTTGCGCATGCTCACCACGGCGAGCCGGTAGCTGCAGCCCTCGGGGGGCAGGTAGAAGTCGACGATCTCGGGGAACTGCCTGGCGAGCAGCGGTACGAACACCTCGTTGAGCGCCACGCCGAGGATGGCGGGCTCGTCCGGCGGCTTGCCGGTGTAGGTGCTGTGGTAGATCGGATTGCGCCGCATCGTGATGCGCCCGATCGTGAAGACGGGGAACCGGTCCTGTTCGTTGTAGTAGCCGGTGTGATCGCCGAACGGCCCTTCCAGGGCGACCTCGTCCGGCGCGATGGACCCTTCCAGCACGATCTCCGCGCTCGCCGGCACCTGAAGATCGTTGCCGATGCACTTCACCAGTTCGGTACGTGCACCGCGCAGCAGGCCGGCGAACTGGTACTCCGACAGTGTGTCGGGCACAGGCGTGACCGCTCCGAGGATGGTCGCCGGGTCGGCTCCCAGCGCCACCGCCGCCGGAAACGGCTCGCCCGGGTGCGCGGCGCAGTGATCGCGGAAATCCAGCGCACCACCACGGTGCGCGAGCCAGCGCATGATGACCTTGTTGCGGCCGATCACCTGCTGGCGGTAGATGCCGAGGTTCTGGCGTTTCTTGAGCGGCCCACGCGTGACGGTGAGCCCCCAGGTGATCAGCGGCGCTGCGTCCCCCGGCCAGCAGGTCTGGATCGGCAGGCGCGACAGATCCACGTCGGCACCGTCCCATACGATCTCCTGGCACGACGCCGAGCCGCGTTCCTTCGGCGCCATGTCCAGCACCTTCCGCAGCACCGGCAGCTTGTCCCAGGCGTCCTTCATGCCCTTGGGCGGCTCCGGCTCCTTCAGGTACGCCAGCAGCTTGCCGACCTCGCGCAGCGCCTCGGCCGATTCCTCGCCCATCCCCAGTGCGACGCGCCGCGGCGTGCCGAACAGGTTGCCCAGGACCGGGATCGAGTGGCCGGCCGGCCGCTCGAACAGCAGCGCAGGGCCGCCGGCCTTGAGCACGCGGTCGCAGATCTCGGTCATTTCCAGGCGCGGCGAGACCTCGGTGCGAATGCGCTTCAACTCGCCCAGCGCTTCCAGTTGCGCGACGAAGTCGCGCAGGTCGGCATAGCGCATGTCAGATCAGCGGATTCGCCCCGCCGTCCATCGGGATCAGCGCACCGGTGACGTAGCTCGCGCGATCCGAGGCGAGGAACAGCGTGAGCTCGGCGACGTCCTCGGGCGCGGCGTAGCGGCGCAGGGGCACCTTGGCCTCCCCCTGTGCGAGCACCTCCTGCTCGCTGGTGCCTCGCATCCTCGCCTCCAGCCGCAGCGCCTCCTGTACCCGTCCCGTCATGGTCGCTGCAGGATTGATCGCGTTCACGCGCACGCCCTTCGACCCGTAGACATTGGCCAGCCCGACGGTGGCCAGCATCAGGGCCGAGTTCGCCGCCCCGCCGGGCAGGTGGTAGGGCGTGGCCACCTTGCCGCCCATGCCGATGATGTTCACCACCACACCGCCGCCCTTCGCCGCCATGCGCGGCAATACTGCATCCATGGCGTGGATGTAGGTGAAGTACTTGGCGTCCATCGCGTCGTGCCACGCGAGCGCGTTCAGATCCTCTGGCAGGTAGCGCTTTGCCGCACCGGCGGAGTTGACCAGCACGTCGACGCTTCCCCACCGCGCGTCGACGTTCGCAGCCACTGCCTGCGCAGACGCCGCATCCGTCAGGTCAGCGGGAAGGGCGATCAATTGCGCGTCGGAGGCACCGCCGAGTTGCTGCATGGCGTCGTCCAGATTGGCCTGCGTGCGCGACACCAGGGCGACACGTGCGCCCTCCGCCAGGAACGCACGCGCGCACGCGAGCCCGATGCCCTTGCTGCCGCCGGTGATGAGAACGGTCTTGCCGGTGAGTCCGAGGTCCATGTGCCGAGTCCTGTCGTCGTGATGCCTTCGACTATAGGCAGAGACGCTCAGGCCGGCAACTGCAGCGCGACGGCGAGGCCAACGAAGACCGCGGCACCCACCCGGCTATTGCCCAGGAAGGCGCGGAAGCAGGCAGCCGGCTCGCGATGGCGGATTAGAACGTACTGGTGACCGACGAAGCCCGCCGCCATGAGCAGGCCGGCATGGAACGGCCATGCCAGGCCGCGCGCGAGGCCGATCCACAGCAGGATCGCGAGAAATGCCGCGTGGCAGAGCATGACGGCGGCGACGTCCAGGCGGCCGAACAGGATGGCCGAGGTCCGGATGCCGATCTTGCGGTCGTCCTCGCGGTCGACCATGGCGTATTCGGTGTCGTAGGCGATGGTCCAGAGAACATTGGCCAGGAGCAGGAGCCAGGCTTCCGCCGGCACCCGGCCGAGCACCGCCGCGTAGCCCATGGGAATGCCGAAGCCGAACGCGATGCCCAGATACGCCTGGGGCATGGCGAAGAAGCGCTTGGTGAAGGGATAGCTGACCGCCAGGAACAGTGCGGGAAAGGACAAGGCAATGGTCAGCGTGTCGAGCGTGAGCACCAGCGCGAAGGCCAGCAGCGACAGCAGCACGGCAAGGCCGAGCGCCTCCCGCGAGCGGATCCGGCGCGCGGCGAGCGGGCGCTCTCGCGTGCGCGCGACATGCGGATCGACGTCGCGATCGGCGAAGTCGTTCACCGCGCAGCCGGCGGAGCGCATCAGCAGCGTTCCGGCCATGAACACGGCGAGCACGTGGACACCTGGCACACCACCGGCGGCGAGCCACAGTGCCCACAGCGTAGGCCAGAGCAGCAACAGCGTGCCGATCGGCTTGTCGAGCCGGATCAGCCGCGCGTAGGCATGCAGTTTCTCGGCAACGATCGATCGGGTCATCGCTGGGCACGCACGGCGGCTCAGGAGGCCGCGCGGACCTCGATGGCGGTGAGGATGCCCTGGATGATCTGCACCGGGGTCGGCGGACAGCCCGGGACGGCGACGTCGACCGGGATCACCTTGGACACGCGCCCGGCGCTCGCGTAGCTCTCGCCGAAGATGCCGCCCGTGCAGCCGCAGTCGCCGATCGCCACGACCAGGCGCGGCGCGGGGGTGGCATCGTAGGTGCGGCGCAGCGCGGTTTCCATGTTGCGCGAGACCGGACCGGTGACCAGCAGCATGTCGGCGTGGCGCGGACTGGCCACGAAGCGGATGCCCAGGCCCTCGAGGTTGTAGACGGGATTGCTGGTGGCGTGGATCTCGAGCTCGCAGCCGTTGCACGAGCCGGCGTCGACATGGCGGATGCTCAGCGCGCCGGCAAAGCTGCGCAGGACCTCGGCCCGCAGCCGCGCGCTGAGCAGCCGATAGGCTTCGTCGGGGCGGGGCGGCGTCTCCGAGACGATGCCGGTGCGGGCGATCTGCCTGAGGATGCGGTACATGGCTACAAGTCCTGTCCGCTGTAGCTGAGGTTGAACGACTTGTTGATCAGCGGGAAGTCGGGAACGATGTTGCCGATGATCGCGTGCTCGAGCACCGGCCAGTTGCGCCAGGACGGATCGTGCGGATGCACCCGCCGCAGCGCACCGTTCGACCCCGTCTCGAGCGCGATCAGGATATCGCCACGCCAGCCCTCGACCCAGCCAATGCCCACGGCCCCCTCTTCGGGAGTGGGGTAGAGCGTCGCGATATTGCCCTCCGGCATCCCGTCCAGGATGCGGCCGCAGCACTGCAGGCTCTCGATCACTTCGTCGAAACGCAGTGCGGTGCGGGCGGCAACGTCGCCACCCTCGTGCACCACCATGCGCGGCTGCAGGGCGTCGTAGGGCGCGCAGGGGAAACTGCTGCGCAGGTCCAGGGGCATGCCGCTGGCGCGCGCCGCCAGGCCGGTCATGCCGAGACGTTCGCCCAGTTCGCGTGTCACGCGGCCGGTCCCGACCAGGCGGTCCTGCAGCCCCGGGTGCTCATCGAAGATGACCCTGAGACGGGCGATCTCCCCGCGCACGCGCACGATGTCGTCACGCATGCGCATCATCGCGTCGTCGGCGAGGTCGACCGCGGCGCCGCCAGGCAGCACTCGATCCATCAGGTAGCGGTGTCCGAACGCATACTGGTTGCTGCGCAGCCAGTCTTCCTTCAGGCGCGAGAACTGCGCCAAGGCAAATCCCAGACCGGCATCGTTGCCGATGTGGCCGAGATCCCCCAGGTGATTGGCGATGCGCTCGCGCTCGAGCCACAGCGCCCGCAGCCACAGCGCCCTCGGCGGGGGCGTGAGGCCGGCGGCCGCCTCGGCGGCCATCGAATAGGCCCAGGCGTAGGCGACGGTGGAATCACCGCTCACGCGCCCGGCAAGCCTGTACCCGTCGTGCACGCCCAGCGTCTCGAAACGCTTCTCGATGCCCTTGTGCGCGTAGCCCAGCCGCTCCTCCAGCCGCAGCACACGCTCGCCCACGACGGAGAAGCGGAAGTGCCCCGGTTCGATGGCGCCGGCATGCACGGGGCCGACCGCGATCTCGTGTACGCCATCTCCCGCGACGCGCACGAATGCATAGTCGTCGGCCACCGGATCGAAGCGCCGTCCGGCGTCGAAGCCGCGGCGCAGCGGAAACTCGCTTACGGGCCATGCGCCGTGCCGCAGCCAGCGCCGCTTGTCGACCAGGTCGCCGCGCGCCCGGATGCCGACCAGGTCGAACACCGCGCGCTGCATGCGTGCGGCGGCGGGAAACAGGTCGCTCAGGTCCGGGTACTCCGGTTCCGGCCCCTTCACCGGCAGCGACAGCCACAGCAGCCTGCCGGCGAACACGAGCGCCAGGTGCACGCTGGGAGAACGCCCGGTGTCCGCCGCCCACAGCGCGATCAGCCGTCCGCCGTGCTCCCACACCTGGTGCGCACTCAGGCGCCAGGTGGCGGCATCGACTTCGGCCCGCCAGGCGATCACCGCACCCGGCACCGGTTCGAACTCCGGAACGAGGATGTCGATCTTCATCGACTGATCATCCCAGCATGGCGGCCGCCTGGCGGTACCAGGCAGCCAGATACGGCGGCATGTACAGGCCGAGCATCAGCACCAGAGCGAGATGCACGAACACCGGCAGCAGCGCGGGCGGGTGCGGCAGCCGCTTCGCCGTGGTGTCGCCGAACACCATCGCCTGCAGCCGGGAGAACACCGAAGCGAAGGCAACCCCCAGGCCGATCAGCAGGATCGGCGCGGCCCATGGATGATCGCGCATCGCCGTGGTCAGGATCACGAACTCGCTGGCGAACACGCCGAAGGGCGGGATGCCGAGGATCGCGATGCCGCCCACCATCAGACCCCAGCCCACTGCGGGGCTGACGTGCACGAGCCCGCGGATCTCGTCCATGTTCTGCGTGCCTGTCTTCTGTGCGGCATGGCCCACCGCGAAGAAGATGGCGGACTTGGTCAGCGAATGCGCCGTCATGTGCAGCAGGCCGCCGAAGGCGGCCACCGGCCCGCCCATGCCGAAGGCGAAGGCAGCGATGCCCATGTGCTCGATCGAGGAGTACGCAAACAGGCGCTTCACGTCCTTCTGGCGGAACAGGAAGAACGCGGCCACCAGCACGGAAAGCAGGCCGAATCCCATCATCAGGTAGCCGGGCAGGGGACTGCCCAGCGCCGCATCCACCAACACCTTGTTGCGCACCACGGCGTAGAGCGCCACGTTCAGGAGCAGGCCGGAGAGCACCGCGGAGATCGGCGTGGGGCCTTCGGCATGCGCATCCGGCAGCCAGTTGTGCAGCGGCACCAGGCCGACCTTGGTGCCATAGCCCACGAGCAGGAACACGAACGCGATACCGAGCACGGTGGGCTCGAGCTGGTCCTTGACCTCGTGCAGATGCGTCCACAGCAGTGCGGAGCCCCCGGCGCCCAGGACGCGCTCGGCCGCGAGGTAGAGCAGGATGGTGCCGAACAGCGCCTGCGCGATGCCCACGCCGCAGAGGATGAAGTACTTCCAGGCCGCCTCGATGCTCGCCGGGGTGCGGTACAGGCTCACCAGCAGCACGGTCGCGAGCGTAGCCGCCTCCATCGCCACCCACAGGATGCCGACGTTGTTGGTGAGCAGCGCCACCAGCATCGTGAACATGAACATCTGGTACATGCCGTGGTACAGGCGCAGGCGCATCCCGGTGAGGCGTCCAAGCTGCTGCTCCACCCGCATGTAGACGCGGCTGAACAGTGACGTGGTGAAGCCCACGAACGCCGTGAGCGTCACCAGAAAGACGTTGAGCGCGTCCACGAAGAACAGCTCCGAGAGCAGGACCAGCGGTCCCTGCCCCACCACCCGCGCCGCCAGGGCGACGGCGGCCAGAAAGGTGACCAGGCTGAAGGCGGCGTTCGCCTCCGCGGCCCACGTACGCTCGCCGCGCAGGCCCAGCACGGCGGCGCCGGCGAGCGGCAGGCACAGGATGAGCAGCAGTTCCGTCATTCCCGGCCCCCGAGCCGCTCGAGACTGCGGGTGTCGAGACTGTCGAAGGTCTCGCGGATCTGGAAGAAGAAGATGCCGAAGATGAAGGTGCCGACCAGCACGTCGAGCGCGATGCCCAGCTCCACCACCATCGGCATGCCGTAGGTGGCGCTGGTGGCCGCGAAGAACAGCGCATTCTCCATCGCCAGGAAGCCCACCACCTGCGCGACCGCCTTGCGGCGCGTGATCATCATCAGGAAGGCGATCAACATGCTCGCCATGGCAATGCCCAGCGTTCCTCGCGTGATGGTACCGGCGAGCCGCGAGATCGGCAGCGCCACGTTGAACGACAGGATCACCAGGACCACGGCGACCAGCATGATGAACGGCAGGTTGCCCACCGACTCCGCATCCCGGCGCAGGCCGAGCCGATTCACCACCCGGATGAGGATCATCGGCAGCACGATCACCTTGAGCACGAGGTTGAGTGCGACCGAGAACCACAGGTGGCTCTGGACGAGGGTGACGGCGACCACCATCGTGTTGAGCGTGAGCACGGCGCCCTGCAGGGCGAACAGGTGGATGAGCCGCAGCAGACGCCGCTGCGCGAGCATGGCGAAGGCGATCAGCAGCATCAGCGCCGCGAGCAGGTCGATCACCTGGCCGACGAAGGGACTGCTCACGTTTCCACCAGGAAGTGAACCAGCATGCCGAGCACGGCCAGCATGAAGGCCATGCCCAGGAACTCCGGCACCTTGAAGATGCGCATCTTCGCGGCCAGCGTCTCGAGCAGCGCGAGGCCGGCGCCTGCCAGCGCGAGCTTCACCCCCAGTGCCGCCAGCGCGAGCGGCAGTTCCAGCCAGTTCTGCGGGTGCGCCATGCCCCAGGGCAGGAACAGGGCGATGCCGATGCCCATGTACACGGTGAGCTTGAGCGCGTGGGCCCAGTCCATCAGGGCGAGATGGCGCCCCGAGTACTCCAGGATCATCGCCTCGTGCACCATGGTCAGCTCGAGGTGCGTGGATGGGTTGTCCACCGGAATGCGGGCGTTCTCCGCCAGCAGCACCATCACGAACGCGACGGCGGCGAAGGCCATGCTGGGATGGATCTGCAGGGCGCCGTTGGAGAACTGGTCCACGATCGTGGTGAGCGCGGTGGAGTGGCTGATCAGCGCCGGGGTGAAGAACACCATCAGCAGAGCCGGTTCGGCCAGGGCAGCGATCAGCATCTCCCGGCGCGAGCCCAGCGAACCGAAGGCGGTGCCGACATCCATCGCAGCCAGTGCCATGAACACGCGCGCCAGCGCGAACAGGCCGACCAGCGCGATGACGTCCGCAGCGCGCGCGAACGGCAGGTCGGTGGCGACCAGCGGCACGATGGCGCCCGCGAGCACCATGCAGGCGAACACGACATAGGGGGCGAGGCGGAACAGCCACGAGGCGTTGGTCGCCAGCACCATCTCCTTGCGCAGCAGCTTGATCAGGACGCGATAGGGCTGGAGGAGCGAGGGCGCGCGGCGGTTCTGCAGCCAGGCACGGCACTGGTTCAGCCAGCCGAGCACCAGCGGCGCCACGGCCACCGCGAGGACGCCCTGGAACAGCTGCAGCACGGCTTGGGAGACGCTCACAGGATCACCACCAGCAGCAGCAGCAGCGTCACGAAGCTGTACACCAGGTAGATCGCGATGCGTCCGTGCTGTACCGCGCCGATGATGGAGGCGAGCCGCTCGACGCCGCGTGCCACCGGCAGATACAGCCGCTCCCACACCGGATCCTCGATGCGCGAGTGGTAGCGCGGCTGCCGGTCGAAGGGGCTCGGATGGTGCCGCTCCAGGCGCAGGAACACCTGGAAGATCTGCTTGACGGGTTGTCCGTAGCCCTCGGCGCTGTCCTGCATGCGCGCGTCGAGCTTGCCGAAGCCGCAGTCCCACGCCGGAGCACGGCGCCGGTCGACCGGGAACCAGCGGCGCAGCAGCATCGCGACGATGACGATCACCAACACGATGACCAGCAGGAACGCGAGCGCGCTGTAGCTCGCCTGTTCGGGCGCGACCGCGGTGAGGAAGGTCCAATTGGATCGCGCGAGGCTGTCGCGCAGTCCCGTACCCACCAGCGTCTGGAACACGGGATCGAGCGTGCGCAGGAACAGCACGGGGGCCAGCCCGATCAGCACGCACCACAGCGCGAGCCAACCCATCGCGATGCGCGCCGCGAGTCCGATGTCATGCGCCTCGTGCAGGCTCTCTTCGCGCGGCAGGCCGAGAAATACGATGCCGAAGAACTTCACCATCACGTAGCTCGACAGCGCCACCGCCAGCGCCAGCAGCGCCGTGCCGATGGGGATGAACATGTTCAGATAGGAGTTGGGCAGACTCGGGCTGAGCAGGAAGGACTGAAACAGGAGCCATTCCGAGACGAAGCCGTTGAGCGGCGGAAGCCCGGCGATCGCGAGGGTCCCGATCAGTGCCAGGCCGGCCACCCATGGCATGCGCCGGATCAGGCCTCCGAGCTTGCCCAGGCTGCGTTGGCTGGTGGCGTGCATCACCGCACCGGTGGCGAGAAAGAGCAGAGTCTTGAACAGCGCGTGATTCAGGCAGTGCAGCAGCGTGGCTGCCAGCGCCAGCGCGGCGAGCAGGTCCATGCCGTAGGCGTGGAACACCAGTGCCAATCCCGCGCCGGCCAGCACGATGCCGATGTTCTCGATGGACGAATAGGCCAGCAGCCGCTTCATGTCGGTCTGCAGCGCCGCGAACACCGCGCCGTAGAACGCGGTGGCCAGGCCGACCGCCAGCGCCACCACGCCCCACCACCACACCTGGTTCTGCAGCAGGTCGAAGCTCACGCGCAGGAAGCCATAGATCGCGGTCTTGAGCATCACACCGCTCATCAGCGCGGAGACCGGCGAAGGCGCGGCCGGATGCGCCTCCGGCAGCCACACGTGCAGCGGCAGGAAGCCCGCCTTCGCGCCGAAGCCGATCAGTGCGAGGACGAACACCGCTGCACTCCACTGCGTGCCGAGCGAGGTATTGCGCATCGCCTCGAAGGTGTAGTCCCACTGCCCCAGTTGCAGCAGACCGAAGGCGAGCAGGATGGCAATGGCACCCAGGTGCGCGACCAGGAAATAGATGAAGCCCGCGCGGCGGATCTCCGCGATGCGGTGGTCGGTGATCACCAGGAAATACGAGGCGAGCGCCATCGTCTCCCATGCCAGCATGAACAGATAGGCGTCGTCGGCGATCAGGACCATGGTCATCGCCGCGAGGAAGACGTGGTACAGCAGGCACACGAGCCGGATCTCGCCGCCGCCGCCGCGCTGGAAGTACTCGGCCGAGAACGCGGACACCGCCGCGCCCGCTGCACCGAGCAGGAGCAGGAAGAACGACGACAGCGGATCGATGCGTACGTGGAACGGCAGGTCGGGCAGGCCCAGCCCGAGCACGGCGGACTGCGGCCAGCCGCTCAGGCCTGCCAGGCCCACGCCGGTGAGGAGCAACCCCCCGAGCGTGCCGAGCGTGAAGAACACGCGTGCATGCACCGCGCGCTCGAGCGGAATCGCCACGCCGGCTGCGCCGAGCGCGATCCAGTACACCACGACGGCGAGAGTGAGATCGAGAAGAGGCACTTGGAACGATTACGAACGGCCCGCGGCTGCCGGGCCCGTGCACCCCAATCGTGCCGGGGCGATGAGGTCTGCAGCGAGACCCTGTCCCCGGTTCTCGCGGGTGGCACCCGATGATAGCGCAGCCACACCCTGCGCGCCGCCGCATCTGCCTGACCCGCACCTGCCTGACCCGCATCTGCCTGACCCGCATCTGCCTGGCCCGCACCTGCCTGGCCCGCACCTGCCTGAACAGGCGCGCAGCGCCCTCATACGCGCAGGTACTCCTGGCGCCCGCCCATCCAGCGCTGCAGGTGCAGCTGCGCCGCCTGCGCATGCTCCTGCAGCAGCAGGGGGGCGGCGTCGCGCGCGGCCTCGACCAGATCGGCATCGGCCTCCAGGTCGGCAAAGCGCAGCATCGGCACGCCGCTCTGGCGGGCACCCAGCAGCTCGCCCGGACCGCGGATGCGCAGGTCGTGCCGCGCGATCTCGAAGCCGTCGACGTGCTCGTAGATGATGCGCAGGCGCTCGCGCGCGTTGTCGGACAGCGGATTCTGGAACAGCAGGATGCACACGCTCGCAGCCGCGCCCCGTCCCACGCGTCCGCGCAGCTGATGCATCTGCGCCAGGCCCATGCGCTCGGCGTGCTCGATCACCATGAGCGACGCATTCGGCACGTCGACTCCGACCTCGATGACCGTGGTGGCGACCAGCAGCTGCAGCGCCCCGGCCGAGAATCGCGCCATCACCGCCGCCTTGTCCGTCGACGACAGCCGGCCGTGCACGAGGCCGACGCTGAGATCGGGAAAGGTCGTGCGCAGGCTCTCGTAGGTATCCATCGCGGTCTGCAGCTGGAGCGCCTCCGACTCCTCGATCAGCGGACACACCCAGTAGGCCTGGCGGCCGGACAGGCAAGCCTCGCGTACGCGTGCGATCACTTCGTCGCGCCGCGCGTCGGCGACCAGCTTGGTCAGCACCGGCGTGCGGCCAGGCGGCAGTTCGTCGATGACGGATACCTCGAGGTCGGCGTAGAAGGTCATCGCCAGCGTGCGCGGGATGGGCGTCGCACTCATCATGAGCTGGTGCGGCTGCAGCGCACCCGCCTGGTCCGTGCCCTTCTGGCGCAAGGCGAGCCGTTGATGCACCCCGAAGCGATGCTGCTCGTCGACGACCGCCAGGGCCAGCCGGTGGAACGTCACTTGATCCTGGAACAGCGCGTGCGTGCCCACCGCCACCTGCGCCTCGCCCGTCTCGATGCGCGCAGCCGCCTCGCGCTTTTCCCTACGCGGCTGGCTGCCGCTCAGCCAGGCCACCGATACGCCCAGCGGCTGCAGCCAGGCGGAGAACTTGCCGTAGTGCTGCTCGGCCAGGATCTCGGTCGGCGCCATCACCGCGACCTGCGCGCCGCTCTCGACCGCCTGCAGCGCGGCCAGCGCTGCAACGACGGTCTTTCCGCTGCCGACGTCGCCCTGCAGCAGCCGCTGCATCGGATGCGCCCGCGCCAGATCGGCGCGGATCTCCGCGAGACAGCGCGCCTGCGCGGCGGTGAGGGAGAAGGGCAGGCGCTCGACCAGGGTGCGCGTGAGCCTCGCCGGCGGCGCCAGCGCCAGTGCGCGTGCGGATTGCCGGCGCCGCTGGTGCACGCGCATCGACAGCTGCTGCGCCAGCAGTTCGTCGAACTTGATGCGCCGCCACGCCGGATGCGTGCGATGCTCCAGTGCCTGCGCGGCAATGTCCGGGGGCGGCTGGTGCAGCAGACGCAGGCTGGCGGCGAAATCGGGCAGGCGTAGCGCGCGCAGCAGTTCGGGCGGCAGCGTCTCGCTCAGATCGCTCTCGGCCATGGCCTCGCCGATGGCCTTGCGCAGGACATGCTGCTGCAGCCCGGCGGTGGTCGGATAGATCGGGGTAAGAGACTGCGGCAGCGGGGTATCGGCGCGCACGACCCGATAGCGCGGGTGGATCATCTCTGCGCCGAAGAAGCCCGGCCGCACTTCGCCCACGGCACGCACCCGCACCCCCGGCGCGAGCTGCTTCAGCTGGCTGGGGTAGAAGTGGAAGAAGCGCAGGACGAGCGGCTGATCCACACTGCGTGTCCGGCACAGCAGCATGCGGCGCGGGCGAAACGCGATCTCGCTCGATTCGACCACCGCCTCGACCTGCACGGTCTCGCCCGCACGCGCCTCGCTCAGCGCCGTGATGCGGGTCTCGTCCTCGTAGCGCAGCGGAAGGTGCAGGACGAGGTCGAAGGCATTGCGCAGGCCCAGCTTCTCCAGATGCCCGCGCGCCGCGGCAGGCAGGCTCTCGAGGCTGCCGCCGGACACCGTCTGCGGCGTGCGGCGGGCGCTCAGGGCTCGACCATCAGAACGGCTTCGATCTCCACCAGCGCATCGCGCGGCAGCGCCGCCGCTGCGACCGCCGAGCGCGCCGGATAGGGTGCGCGCACGTAACCGGCCATGATCTCGTTCACCCGGGAGAAGTTCGCCATGTCGGTGAGGAACACGGTGAACTTGACGGCGTCGTCGAGCGAGGCGCCGGCCGCAGCGGCCACGGCACGCAGGTTGAGGAACACCTGATGGATCTGCGAATCGATGCCCTCGACCAGCTGCATGGTGCGCGGATCGAGCCCGATCTGGCCGGACAGGTAGATGGCGTCCCCGGCCTTCACCGCCTGGGAATAGATGCCGATCGGCTGTGGCGCATCGGTGGTCCGGATGACCTGTTTGGGCATGTCCCCGCCTCGTACGTTTACGGAACGTGTGAGGGCAATGTTAGTCCCGAACCCTCTCTGCGACAACGTGATGCAGCGCGCGCGATCGGGGGCCGCGGGGCCGCGTGCTATGATCCGGCGCCGCAGTGAAGAAGGCTGACTCTGTGGAAGACAACAACGGAACGCGAGGCCCGGCACTCGCCCTGCACGAGCATCGGGGCGACCGCCAAGGCAGACGCGGCCTGATCGGACTGTCCGTCGGCGCCATCGGCGTCGTCTTCGGCGACATCGGCACCAGTCCGCTGTATGCCTTCAAGGAATCATTCGGAGGGGCGCACGCGCTGCCCGTCCACCACGACAATGTCGTGGGGGTGCTCTCGCTGATGGCCTGGGCGCTGTTCGCCATCGTCACGCTCAAGTACGTGGTGCTCATGATGCGCGCCGACAACCGCGGCGAGGGCGGGATCATGGCATTGATGGCGCTGGTGCGCCGATCCCTCGACGGCGACCCGAAGCTGCGCACCGCACTGCTCGCGCTCGGCATGTTCGGCGCAGCGCTGTTCTACGGCGACGGCATGATCACTCCGGCCATCTCGGTGCTGTCCGCCGTCGAGGGACTGGAAGTCGTCACGCCGGTGCTCGAGCCCTACGTGATTCCCATCACGCTGATCATCATCACTGCCCTGTTCCTCGTGCAGCACTCCGGCACGGGCAAGGTCGGCGCGTTCTTCGGGCCGATCACCGTGGTGTGGTTCTCGGTGCTAGGCCTGATGGGCCTGTACAGCATCCTGCAGTATCCGAGTGTGCTGGAGGCGCTCAATCCGTGGTGGGGAGTGCGCTTCTTCGTCGGCAACGGCGCGCTGGGCTTCTTCGTGCTCGGCGCCGTCGTACTGGCGGTCACCGGTGCGGAAGCGCTCTACGCCGACATGGGCCACTTCGGCAAACGGCCGATCCGGCTCGCCTGGCTGTGGTTCGTGTTCCCCGCCCTGCTGCTGAACTACTTCGGGCAGGGTGCACTGCTGCTGCGCCAGCCCGATGCGATCAGGCACCCCTTCTTCCATCTCGCGCCCGAGTGGGCACTGCTGCCGCTGGTACTGCTCGCCACGATGGCAACCGTGATCGCTTCCCAGGCCGTCATCACCGGTGCGTATTCGGTGACGCGCCAGGCGATTCAGCTCGGCTACTGCCCCCGGCTCATGATCGAGCATACCTCCGAGCGCGAGATCGGCCAGGTGTACCTGCCCTGGATCAACTGGGGCCTGTACTTCGCCGTGGTCGGCCTGGTGCTCGGCTTCGGTTCCTCGAGCAACCTGGCGGGCGCGTACGGCATCGCGGTCACGGCCACGATGGCGATCGATTCGATCCTGATCTTCTTCGTGATGCGCAAGCTGTGGAACTGGCCGCTGTTCGTGGCGGTGCCGATCTCCGCGCTGTTTCTGGCGGTCGATCTCGCCTTCCTGAGCGCGAACCTGCTCAAGGTACTCGATGGAGGCTGGTTCCCGGTGATCGTGGGCATCGCGGTGTTCGTGGTCATGTCCACCTGGAAGCGCGGCCGCGAGATCCTGTTCGAGCGCCTGCGCCCCGGCGCGATCGCGCTGCAGCCGTTCATCACCAGCCTGACACTGTCCCCGCCCGCGCGCGTGCCGGGCACGGCGATCTTCCTCACCGGCTCGCAGGAGGGCGTGCCGCACGCGCTGCTGCACAACCTGAACCACAACAAGGTGCTGCACGAACGTGTGGTGCTGCTGACCGTGCGCGCCGAGGACATCCCGCACGTGCCGGACAGCCAGCGCATCGAGATCCAGGATCTGGGCGACGATTTCTACGGCATGCTGGTGCACTACGGCTTCAAGGACGAACCGGATCTGCCCGCGGCGCTCGAGCTGGCGCGCGAGAAGGGAATGGAGTTCAGCATGCTGGAGACGTCCTTCTTCCTGTCGCGACAGACCCTGGTGCCGATCGAATCCCGCGGCATGGGCATGGCGTTGTGGCGCGAGAAGATCTTCGCAGCGATGTCGCGCAACGCGGCCAGTGCCACCGCGTTCTTCAAGATCCCGACCAACCGGGTGGTCGAGCTGGGCACGCGCATCGAACTGTAGGCCCGGCGAGCGGAGGCGCCGATGACAATAGCGAATCTGGAGAAGCTGCTCGCTGCCGGCAAGGACAGTGCGATGCTGCGCTTCGGACTGGGCAGCGCGTACATGAAGGCGGGAGACCATGGCACGGCTGCTGCACACCTGCAGCGCGCGGTGACGCTGGAGCCGGCCTACTCGGCTGCGTGGAAGCTGCTGGGGCAGGCGCTCACCCAGCTCGGGCAGTTCGAGCGCGCGCTCGAGGCGTACGATCGGGGCATCGCCGCGGCCGAGTCGAGGGGTGACAAGCAGGCGGCGAAGGAGATGACGGTCTTCGCACGGCGCCTGCGCAAGCGGCAGGAGGGCTGAGGCGGGGCGATGCGGGCGAGCGCCTCCGCGCACCGCTCAGTAGTCGTCGTCGTCCCGGCCACGGCGCTCCTCGAGTTCCTCGAGATCCTCGTCATAGCCTTCGTACTCTTCCTCGGTCGCCCACTCGCGCTCCTCGATCACGTCGTTGGCGATCTCGTGCACGCGCGATTCCACGTCGGACATCGCTTCCTGCAGCGCCTTCTCGTTCGGGAAATCGCCGTCGGCGAACACCACTTCGACCGCCGCGTGCTCCCCGTCCTCGACTGCGAGGGTGGCCTTGGGCCATTCCTTGTGCAGGGCCTCCAGCAGGATGTCCTTGAACTGCTCGTAATCCTCGTCGGATACGAGGCCCAGCATGTCCCGGTCAGCGAGGTATGTGATACTCAATTGCCTGGCCATGAACATCTCCCATATTGCGCACAGGCCGCATCGTCGTCGACGCCCACGGCAATGCGGCCCGCGATCGAATTGCACGCGATCGAGTTGCATTGGCGGCGAAGGATAGCATGAGGTCGCGCGTGCGGCGCATGACGAGGCGGCGCAATCCGCAGGAGGCGGCAACTGCTGTGCCGTCGCCGCGCGCGCGCCCGCGCACGTGGCTGTCCACGCCATTGCGTCGGGTGGGCAGCATCGCCTCCCTGCTCATCGCCGGCGTGCTCGGCCGGATGGGCCGCTACCGCTGCCTGGACGAGGCCGAGCGGTCGGATGCCGCGCTCGTGTTCGGAGACAGCCTGGACCTGAGCCGGGTGCGCATCGCGCAGTCCGGCCTGCTGCACCGCCTGCTGTTCGCCGTGCAGTGCGTGACACAGGGTGGCGGCGCGGCACGGCCCTTCGTCACCGGATGGCTGGTGCACGCGGTGCCCGGGCATGCACTTGCGCGCGCCACCCTCATCCACGAACTGACGCATGTCTGGCAGGCGCAGGTGTACGGCCCCTGCTGTCTGTGGCAGGCGCTGCACGCGCAGTTCTTGGGCGAGGGGTACGACTACTCGGGAGCGCAGCGCGGGCGCGCCGATCCCGCATGCCACGCGACCGGGGAAGGAGGTCAGGATGCCCTGCGCAGCAGGTCCTTCCTCTCGTTCAACCGCGAGCAGCAGGCGCAGATCGTCATGCACTATTTCGTGCGTCGCGTCCTGCGGGGCGAGTCCGACGAGGCGTGCGAGCCGTGGGAAGCGCAGATGCGCACGCTGCGCCAGGCCGGCCTCGCCGCTCAGGCGCTACCCCAACGCTGAGCGCGCGCGTCCGAGTGCCAGCACCACGGCGGCCACGGCCGCACCCGCGACGATGCCGACCAGCGCATCCAGCGCCATCGACACCACCACGCGGACGAAGCCGCCCAGACCGGAGGCGGCCGCGGCAAGCTCGGCCACATGGGCGATGGCATGGTGGACCGGCGCGATGCCGTGCGTCAGGATACCGCCGCCGACCAGGAACATGGCCGCGGTACCGGCGACGGACAGGGTCTTCATGAGATAGGGCGCCACGGCGATGATGCCGGCACCCAGGGCGCGGCTGACGCGTGCCGATGCACCCGCCCCCTCCCGTCTCAGGAGCTTCAGGCCTGCGTCGTCGAGCTTCACGATGCCTGCCACCAGCCCGTAGACGCCCACCGTCATCAACAGGGCAATCCCCACCAGCACCGCCACCTGGATCTGGAACCGCGCCTGCGCCACCGTGCCGAGCGTGATGGCGATGATCTCCGCCGACAGGATGAAGTCGGTGCGGATCGCGCCCTTGATCTTGCTCTTCTCGAGCGAGACGAGATCCACGTTCTCGTCCGCCAGCGCCCGCACGTGCCGTGCGTGCGTGTCCTCGTCCTCGGTCCGCGTGTGCAGGAAGCGGTGGAGCAGCTTCTCTACACCCTCGTAACAGAGGAAAGCGCCGCCGATCATGAGCAGCGGTGTAATCAGCCACGGCGCGAAGGCGGCGATCAGCAGGGCAGCGGGCACCAGGATCGCCTTGTTCAGGAGCGAACCCTTGGCCACCGCCCACACCACCGGAAGTTCACGCTTGGCACGCACGCCCGTCACCTGCTGCGCGTTGAGTGCGAGGTCGTCACCCAGGACGCCGGACGTCTTCTTCGCAGCGACCTTGGTGAGCACCGAGACGTCGTCGAGCACGCTGGCGATGTCGTCGATGAGGGCGAGAAGACTGCTGCCAGCCATGGAGGATCCTGGAGTCCGGGGAGAGACCGAGCGTCGAGCAGGCGGCGCGGCTAGCGCGCCGCGACGGATTATCGCCCGGTGCGCGACACGCCGTAGAGCGCCGGCGAAGTTACCGGCGTCAGGCGCGATCCGCCGGCGGCCTGGTTTCGAACCTGATGGCCGCGCCCGGCTCGCGGTCGCGGCGCTGGAACGCGATCATCCATCCCGGATACTCCGCTGGCAGCGCGCTTGCCCCATCCAGCGCGGACAGCTCGTCCCCGGACAGGCGCAATGTGCAGGCAGCGACATTGTCCTCGAGCTGCTGCACGCTTTTCGCACCCACGATGACGCTCGCGATGCCGGGCTGCTGCAGGGTCCACGCCAGCGCGACGCGTGCCACGGAGACCCCATGGGCCCGGGCGATGGGGCGCATCGCGTCGACGCAGCGGAAGGCCCGCTCGCGATCCACCGGAGGAAAGTCGAACGTGGTGCGGCGCGCGCCCTCGGGGCCTTGGCTGTCGGCGCTGAACTTCCCGGACAGCAGGCCGCCGGCGAGCGGACTCCACACCAGGATGCCCAGCTGCTGGTCCAGGGCGAGGGGCATGATCTCGCGTTCCAGGTCGCGTCCGGCAATGGAGTAATAGGCCTGGATCGCCTCGAATCGGCTCCAGCCGTGCCGCTCGGAGATGCCGAGCGCCTTCATGATCTGCCAGGCAGCATGGTTCGACACGCCGATGTGGCGGACGCGCCCGGAGCGCACCAGGTCGTCGAGCGCGCGCAGCGTCTCCTCCATCGGGGTGAGGAAGTCCACGGCGTGAACCTGGTACAGGTCCACGTGCTCGAGCCCGAGGCGTTTCAGGCTGGCGTCCAGGGCGTTCAGGATGTTCACGCGCGACAGGCCGACGCGGTTCGGCCCCTCGCCCATGCGGATGCGCACCTTGGTCGCGATCACCAGTTCCTCCCGCGGCAGGCCCAGCTCGCGGATGGCTGCGCCGAGCAGCCGCTCGGATTCGCCCTCGGAGTACACGTCGGCGGTGTCGATGAAATTCACGCCGGCGTCGACGGCGCAGCGCAACTGCGCCTTGGCATCCTCCAGGCCGAGCTTCCCCACGATCTGGAAGCGGCCCTTGCCGCCCCAGGTCATGGTGCCCAGGCAGATCTCGGAAACGAACAGGCCGGTGCGGCCGAGCAGGCGGTAGTTCATGAGTGGTCTCCGTGGGTTGCGGCGGTGTGCCGTCTTCTTCTCGAGGTCCTGCGACCGGGTGATGTGCAGCGGTGCGTCATGGTCTCACGCGGCGAGGACCGCCGTCGCGCAGAGAGCTGACCGGCGAGCTGCGGCCCCGCTACGAAGCGAGCGCCAGCTCCCGCGGCGACATGCGAAGCGCGGGGTCGGCCGCCATCAGCTCGAGCAGCCATTCCACGAAGCAGCGCACACGCGGCGACAGGTGCCTGCGGCCCGGGTAGATGACGTGGATCGGGCGCGGCGCGAAGCACCAGTCGGGCAGCACGGGCTCCAGGGCCCCGGCCCGCACCCAGCCGGCCACCGCGAACGGCGCCCCCGGACAGATGCCCGCACCGGCCATGCACGAGGCAATGGCGACGTCGGGATCGTCGAATCGCAGGCCGCCGGCCGCAGGCACCTCGCAGGGCCCGTCAGCGGATTCCAGCCTCCAGGCGAACGGATGGCGCAGGCCGCCGAACCAGGAAAGCCGCCGATGGCCTTGCAGTTCCCGTGCATGGCGCAGGTGCCCCGCGCGACGCAGGTAGGCCGGCGCTGCGTACAAGCCCAGTTGCACATCGCAGGCGTGGCGCGCGATCAAGGCGGAATCGTCCAGCGGACCGCCACGGATCGCACAGTCGATTCCGTCCTCCAGCAGGTGGCTGATGCGGTCGGACGCCCCCAGGCGTACCTCCACCTGCGGATACCTCGCCTGGAACGCGTGCAGGTGCGGCGCGATCACCCAGCGCGCGATCGACATCAGGGCCTCGACGCGCAGCCTGCCGCGAGGCTCCGCCGTCGCACCCTTGAGCGCACCTTCGAGTTCCGCGATCTCCTGCAGGATCACCCGGCACCGGGCGAAGTAGGACTCCCCGTCGTCGGTGAGGCGCAGCGTTCGGGTGGTACGGTGCAGAAGCCGCACGCCGAGCGCACGCTCCAGGTCGGAGACGCGCTGTGACACGCGCGCCTTCGGCTGCTCGAGCGCCAGCGCCACCCGGGTGAAGCTGCCCAGTTCCACCACCTTCGCGAAGGTGGCCATCGCCGCCAACTTGTCCACAGTTTCGTTCGCGAATCACGAACAATGTATCCAGAAACGGATTGTATATCTCGAACCGTCCTATCAATAGACTGGTCTTCGTGTTCTACCGCCATTGAGGACGACATGCTGAAGCTCCTGATGGCGGCGCCGACATGGTGGTTCGCCAGGCCGATGGCAGCTGGCGGTACGCGGTCGGCAATCCGTTCGGCGTCGCCCAGCCGGCACACTGATCCCGGGGCGCGGATGGCGCAAGGCCGATACAGCCCCCGTCACGCAGGGAGCACCTGACATGCACGACTGCGATCCCGTTGCCGGTGCCTGCGCAAGTCCCGGTCCGCACACGCTAGCCGATCCCGCGCCCCGAATCAGGGGCGACAACGCCACGGTGCACTACGTGGGCGACCCGATGTGCTCCTGGTGCTGGGGCATCTCACCAGCCATCCACGCGCTTGCCGCGCGCTGCGCGCGACAGGGGATCGCGTTCACGCTGACCATGGGCGGCCTGCGCGCCGGGGGCGGCGATCCCTGGAACGCGGCCTTCAAGGACTTCCTGCGCAATGAATGGCGCCACATCGCGCGGGCGACGGGCCAGCCCTTCGGCTTCACCCTGCTGGACCGGGCCGAGTTCGACTACGACACCGAGCCGGCATGCCGGGCGGTGGTCACAGTGCAGATGCTGCAGCAGTCGGCGGGACTGGATCCGTCGCTGTCGCTGCGCTTCTTCTCGGCGGTGCAGCAGCACTTCTACGTCGACGGGGAAGACCCCAAGACCGCGCGGTTCCATGCCGGCATCTGCGCCGCGCTCGGCATCGACTTCGACGCGTTTCGCCTGGCGTTCGAATCGGCCGGCGCGCGCGAGGGGGTGCGGCAGTCGTTCCAGCGCGCGCGGCAGTGGGGTGTGCGTTCCTTCCCGACACTGCTCTACCAGCACGACAGCCGGATCATGCCGCTCGCCGTCGGATACGTGACGCCGGAGCAGGCGCTGGACCGGCTGGACGAACTCGCCAGGCATTCCTGAGCCGAGGCATTCCGACCTGGGCCTTCGGACCCGGCGCTACTGGCCGGGTCTGCCGCTGGCCGGCCGCCGCCGGCACCATTTTCGATGCTGCCCGCGACCCCGCGCCGCTCAGCGGTTGCTGCGCGCCGCTCTGCTGATCTCGATCAGCGCATTCAAGGCGTCGGTTACGGTGAAGATGCCGCGGAAATCGCCGTTGTCATCGTTCACGATCACGCTGCCGATCTTGCGCTCCGACATCGCGTACGCCACATCGTCGAGCGGCGTCGCGGCGGATACCGCCACGGGGTCGGTGGCCATGATGTCCGCCGCTCGCACCTGGATCATGTGCTCGGCGCTGAGCCCCTGCGCCACGCGCACGTCCCGGTCGCTGACCAGCCCCACCACCTTGCCGCCGCGCACGATCGGCAGATGGCGCACGCCGTGCTGCTGCATCAACTCCCGAAGCTGTTCGATCGACAAGTCCTCCGTCGCCGTGATCGGATCGGGGGTCGTGAATTCCTCTACGGGTGGATTCCATTGCATGACGTGATGTCTCCGTCGCGGCGCCTGGACAGCGCCGGAAAAGGGTTGGGTTTCAGATCGACGCGGCGTAGCACGGAACCGAACCCGCGTCCGCTTTCAAAACCGGATAGTAAACGGCCTCGGGGCGTGAATTGGATGATCTGGCCGAATGCTGCTGCGATCAGGTGGCATCACGTCCCGCGCCAGCGTGCCATTGCCGACGGTAATCCTCGCGCCCGCCGACAGCGCGGTCAGCACCGGCATCAGAAACACCGTGATCCCGTCGGCCCCGGCGGCGCTCATCCCTTCACGCAGACGAGCGGAACGAGCTTCGCCACCTTGCGCGCCAGGCCGGCGGCATCGGTGGCGTCGACGACCTCGGAGACGTCCTTGTAGGCGCCCGGCGCCTCTTCGGCGATGCCCCGCGAAGATGGACTGCGCACCATGATGCCGCGCGCGGCGAGATCGTCGACCACCTGGCGTCCGCGCCAGCACGCAACTGCCTGGTGGCGGCTCATCGCCCGTCCCGCCCCGTGGCAGGCCGACGAGAACGCGAGCGACTCCGAGCGCGCGGTGCCGGCGAGCACGTACGAGCCGGTGCCCATCGAGCCGCCGATCAGCACCGGCTGGCCGGCCAGGCGCAGCGATTCGGGAAGCTCGGGGTGCCCGGGACCGAGCGCGCGGGTGGCGCCCTTGCGGTGCACGAACAGCGCGCGCTCGTGCCCGTCGATGCGGTGCGTCTCGAGCTTGCAGGTGTTGTGCGAGACGTCGTAGAGCAACGGCATGCGTGCCGCCGGCAGCAATCCGGCGAAGACCTCGCGCACCAGGTGCGTCAGGATCTGGCGATTGGCGAGCGCGCAGTTGATCGCCGAGCGCATCGCACCGAGGTAGGCTTCGCCGAGATCCGAGCGGATCGGCGCGCAAGCGAGCTCGCGATCCGGCAGTGCGATGCCGAAGCCCTTGGCCGCGATCGCCATCTCACGCAGAAACTCGGTGCCGATCTGATGCCCGAGCCCGCGCGAGCCGCAGTGGATCATCACGACCGCGTCGTCGACGCGCAGCCCGAACGCGCCGGCGATCGACTCGTCGAACACCTCCGCGACGCGCTGCACCTCGAGATAGTGGTTGCCGCTGCCCAGGGTTCCCATCTCGTCGCGCTGGCGCTTCTTGGCCAGCGCGGACACCTTGTCGGGCTTCGCGTGCGGCATCTGGCCGCGCTCTTCGATGCGTTCGAGGTCGGCCGGCGTGCCCCAGCCCTGGTCGACGGCCCATCTCGCACCGCCGACGAGCATGGCTTCCATCCGTGCGACGTCCAGGCGGATCGCGCCGGTACTGCCGACTCCGGCCGGGATGCGTGCGAACAGCGCCTCGGCCAGCGGCCGCTGCACGGCGAGGATGTCTTCCGCACGCAGGCCGGTGAGCAGGCAGCGCACGCCGCACGAGATGTCGAAGCCGACGCCACCCGCCGAGACGACGCCGCCGCGCTCGGGGTCGAACGCCGCGACCCCGCCGATCGGAAAGCCGTAGCCCCAGTGCGCATCGGGCATCGCATAGGAAGCGCGCACGATGCCCGGCAGCTTCGCGACGTTGCTCGCCTGCTCGAGCACCTTGTCGTCCATCTCGGCGACCAGCGCCTCGCTGCCGTAGACGATTGCCGGCACGCGCATGTCGCCGCGCATCGGCACTTCCCATTCGCAGGGTCCGCGTCGGACCAGTTCGTCCAGGTTCATCGACTCGACTCCGGCTAGACGTCAACCACGGTCTGCGCCATCCAGCCGCCGTCCGCGGTCGGCGCGACGCGCAGGCTGGTGTAGGTGGCACCCTTGACCTCCACCGCCGGCCGATGCCGCTCGACCGAGGTCGGCTCGCCGAAAGCCTGGGCCCGCAGCCGCGTGCCGTCTATCTCGACCCGGTAGCGGCCGAACAGCATCCGCCGCACGGCCATTTCGTAGACCAGCGCGTTCAGCCACTGGGCTAGCAGCAGCTCCGCGTCCGGTGCCTCGCAGGCGATGTCGATCGCATCGTGCACCGCGACGCCCACCGGATCGGTGATGACCGCGGTCAGCGCCAATGCCGCCTGCTCGAACGCGCCGGCCATCGTCGCACCGATGCCGCGCACGCCGATGTCGGCGCCATGTTCGTAGTGCTCCCAGTGCTCCTGCATGGCCGTGCTCACCCCTGCGGCCGGCTCCCGGCCCATGGTGGAATAATCCCCCCGAATCCAGCCGGCGTGTTGATCGACCGCAACCCGGAGCCGGATAGTGCGGCCATGGTTGTACGGCCTGCCGCTCGTGCTGATGCCGCCGCAGGCGTTCCTCGCGCGCCCCTCGCGCTGACTGAACAGGACGCGAGGCGTGCACAATGCGAGCATGGAATCGACGGTCACGAGCGCGGAGAACCGGCCCACCGGCCGTCACCGGAGGAGATCCGAAGTGATGCTCTTTTCCCTCGAGCCGGGCAGCGCGTTCGCGGCGGCGCTGGCCAGCGAACTGGGCGTGGAGATCGCCGCGCACGAGGAGCGGCGCTTTGCCGACGAGGAATGCAAGCTGCGCCCGCTGGTCGACGTCGGCGGCGCCGACGCCTGCGTGGTGCTCGGACTGCACGGCGGGCCGCTCGACAGCCCGCACGACAAGCTCTGGCGCCTTCTGGCCTTCGTCGCCACGCTGCGCGACCACGGCGCGCGGCGGGTGACCGCGGTCGCTCCATACCTCGCCTATGCGCGCAAGGACCGCCGCACGAAGCCGCACGATCCGATCGGTCTGCGCTACGTGGCGCAGCTGTTCGAGGCGGTCGGCACCGACGCGCTGATCGTGCTCGAGGCGCACAACGTCGCCGCGTTCGAGAACGCGTTCCGGCTTCCGGCGATCAGCCTCGAGGCGCATCACGCCTTCGGCCCGCTGATCGCGGAACTCGCCAACGACGGCCCGCTGGCGGTCGCCTCGCCCGATCCGGGCGGGGTGAAGCGCGCGCAACTGTGGCGTGAGGCGCTGGAGGAGCGACGGGGGGCGCCGGTCGGTTTCGCGATGGTCGACAAGCGTCGCAGTGCCGGCGTGATGTCCACGCGCGGCCTGGTGGCCGGCGATGTCGCCGGCGCCACCGTGCTGCTGCTCGACGACCTGATCGGCAGCGGCGAGACGATGCGGCAGGCGGCCCTTGCGCTGCGCGGTGCCGGCGCCGCCTCGATCGTGGCCTGCGCGGGCCACGGCCTGTTCATCGACCAGGCCGCTGAAGTTCTGGCCGACGAAGCGATCGCGCGACTGGCGGTGACCGACAGCGTCCCCGCGTTCCGGCTGCCGCCCGACGCGCCGGTGCGCGGCAAGCTGCGCATCGCCTCGTGCGCGCCGCTGTTCGCGCAGGCGATCCGGCGACTGCACGCGGCGGGCTGAAGGCGAGCCGCAGGGGCCGCGACGCGGCCAGCCGCACGGCATGGACGCCGCGGCCGGCGTGCGGCTACGGCTCGTCGCCGCCGCGATCGAGCGTGTCGAGCGCCGACGCTGCCTGCGCCAGGTAGCGCCCGCCCAGCGGCAGCCATCGTTCGGGCGTGCGCGGCTGCGGATCGAGCAGGTGCGCGACGGCTAGTCGCGCGCGCAATGCCGCGCGGTTAGCGGTATAGAGGTGGATCAGCGCATCGGGCGGGCGCTCGCCGAGCGCCGCGGCGACACCGTCGACCAGCCGTTGCGCGACCCAGGACGCGCCCGCGGCCGCGCATTCGAGCCCGAGGTAGGCCAGTTCGTCGAACGGATCGACCTGCCGCAACTCGGCGCTGAACTCCAGGCAGTCGATGACCACCGGAGGATCGTTCAGGCAGACGTGCTCGGGGCGCAGGTCGCCGTGCCCGTCGACGACGTGGCCGCCCGACACGCGCCCGCGCAGCACGTTGGCCCACGCTTCGATCGCCGCATCGAGCCGATCGAGCACCGGGCACGCGTCCAGCCCGGCAAAGCGCGGTTGCACGAGCAGCGCGCGATTGACCGCCTGCTCGCGGCGAACACGCACGAGATAGGCGTCCGGCCCGAGAGTGGTGCGCGCGGCGTCGCGATAGAAGCGAGCGAGCAGCGCGATCACCGCGTCGATGTCTCCGGGTTGCAGCGCGCCGGCCGCGATCACGCGGTCGAGCATCCGCTCGGCGGGCAGCCGGCGCATCAGCACCAACCAGTCGATCGTGGTTCCGGGGCCAGGCAGCCGCTCCTCGGGCAGCAGCGCAAAGCCGCCTTCGTCCCACTGCAGGGCGAGCAACCCCAGGTAGACCCGGGGCGCGAGACGGCGGTTCAGTCTCAGCTCTTCGCGGCAGTTGCGCTCGCGCAGTGGCGGCGTGGAGAAGTCGAGAAACGGGTAGCGCACCGCCTTCTTCATCTTCAGCACGCGTTCACCGGCAACGATGACCCACGACATGTGCGTCTCGATCAGTTGTGCGGCGGCCGGGTCCGCACCGTGCGCGGCGCGCGACATCAGGAAGCCGAGCCGCGCCTCGGTGCCCGGATCTTCGAGCCTGCCGGCGTCGGAATCGCGCATCGCTCGCGGCCGGCTCAGGACGTGGCGACGTCAACCTCGCGCGCCAGCGTGCGAAGCCGCCCGGAAATCTCCACCGGAAAGGCCGCCGGCGCCGACTCGACCATCCCGCGGTGCAGGTAAGCCTGCAGCATCGTCAGCTGATACAGGTCGGTGAGCAGGGCGGTCATGCCGATTCCAGCCGCGCGGCGAGATAGCCGAGTATCGCCTCCAGCGTACCCAGCTTGCCGTAGTCGGCTTCGGGTATCTCCACGCCGAGCCGCGCGTGCAGCTCGATCAGTACGTTGAGGAAGTCGAACGAGTCGAGGTCGAGTTCCTCGCGAAACGGACGGCGCGGGTCGAGTGCGGCGAAGTCCGCCTCGGGCGCGATCGCCCGGACGCTGTCGATCACCGCCTGTCGGATCGTTTCCGGCGTTGCGCTCACGGGGCCTGCGGATCGTCGAATCGCGCACGCAGCGCTGTGAGGAAGCGCGCGCCGGCGAGCCCGTCGGTGACGCGGTGATCGCCCGAGAGCGTGGCGTTCACCGTGCGCGTCGCGACGATCGCGCCGCCGCGCACCGCGGCACGCGACACCACGCGGCCCAACCCGACCAGCGCGACCTGCGGCGGATAGATCACGCCGTAGACCGTTTCGACGCCCAGGTCGCCGAGATTGGTGAGCGTGATCGTCGAATCGGCGAGGTCGGAGCTGCGCAGGCGGCCACTGCGCGCGCGCGCGACCACGTCGCGCAGCGAGGCCATCAGTTCGGGCAGCGTCAGCCGGTCTGCATCGTGCACCGCCGGAACGACCACGCCGCCGCCGCGCAGCGAGGTGACCACGCCGACGTGGATCGCCTCCGAACGGTGAAAGCGGCCGTCGACGAACCGGCCGTTCAGGTCGGGCACCTCGCGCAGCGCGAGTGCGACCGCGCGCAAGGCCAGCGCGGCGAACAGCACCCGCTGGGCGAGCGGGCGCGGCGCGTTGAACTCTTCCAGCCACTGCAGCGCGCGCTCGACCTCGATCTCGCTGCCCAGGTAGTAGTGGGGAATTTCGCGCTTGGAACGCGTCATCGCGGCCGCGATCGCGGCGCGCATCGCGGCCTCGGGGCTCGCAGCGGCCGGCGCCGCGGCTGTGGCGCCGGCTTCAGCCGCGCCCGTGGCTGCGGTCCTCGCCGCTGCCGTCGCGGCCGCGCGCTCGACTTCGGCCACGTTGATCGGGGCGCCCGCGGTTGCGGCCGCCAGCGCGTCGAGGTCCACCCCCAGTTCGGCGGCACGGCGGCGCGCCGCAGGGGAGGCGCGCGGCGGCAGGGCAGGCCGGCCTGTCGCAGCCGGCACCCGTGCCGGCTGCGAGGGCAAGCCGGCCGCAGGCGCAGCCGGCGCTTGCGCGAGCGGCGAGAGAGCAGCGACCGCAGCGGCGGGCGCGGCCAGCGTTGCGGTCGACGTCGCTACCGCCTGCCAGTCCTCGCCGGCCGACGCGACGATCGCCATCGTCTGGCCGACCGGAATCCTCTGACCGGGTTCGGCAATCAGCCGCGCCACCGTGCCGGCGTCCCAGATCTCGACCTCGATCGCGCCCTTCTGCGTCTCGACCACGCAGGCCACCTGCCCGCGCGCCACGGGCTCGCCGGGGGCGACGCACCATTCGACGAACACGCCGTCTTCCATGTCGGCGCCCAGCGAGGGCATGCGGAATTCGATCATCGGCTCAGCACCTCGCACGCGGCAGCGACGATGCGGCCGACCTGCGGCAGCGCGGCGTCCTCGAGGTGCTTCGGGTAGGGGATCGGCACCTCGGCGCTGCACACGCGCGCGAGCGGCGCGTCGAGGTCGTAGAACGCGTGCTCGACGATGAGCGCCATGATCTCGGCGGCGAGGCTGCAGGTCTTCCATCCCTCGTCGACCACCAGCGCGCGCCGCGTCTTCGTCACGCTGGCGACGATTGCGTCCACGTCGAGCGGGCGCAGCGTGCGCAGGTCCAGGACCTCGGCGTCGACTCCCTCGCGCGCGAGCACTTCGGCCGCTTCCAGGCACTTGTGCAGTGATCCGCCATAGGTGATCAGCGACAGCTGCGTGCCCGGACGCCGCACCGCTGCGTGGTCGATGTCGACCGCGCCGGCGTCGGCGTCGAGCTCACCTTCCATCGGCAGCAGCATCGCGTGCTCGAAGATGACCACCGGGTCGGGATCCTGCAGCGCGGTCCAGAGCATGCCGCGCGCGTCGGCGAGGGTGGCCGGCGCCACCACCCGCAGGCCCGGCACGTGCGCGTACCAGACTTCGAGGCTGTGCGAGTGCTGCGCCGCCAGCTGGCGCCCGGCGCCGGTGGTCATGCGGATCACCACCGGCACCTCGATCTGCCCACCCGACATGTGGCGCAGCGTCGCCGCGTTGTTCACGATCTGGTCGAGCGCGAGCAGGCTGAAGTTGACCGTCATCACCTCGACGATCGGCCGCATGCCGTTCATCGCCGCGCCGATGCCCGCACCGACGAAGCCCGATTCCGACAGGGGCGTGTCGCGAACCCGGTCTTCGCCGAATTCCCCGTGCAGGCTCTTGCTGACCGCGTAGGTGCCCCCGTAGTGGGCGACGTCTTCGCCCATCAGGAAGGCGCGCTCGTCGCGCGCGAGCGCATCGCGCAGACCCATGCGCAGCGCCTCGCGATAGGTGGTGCGGATCGTCGTGCTCATGCCCGCGCTGCCGGCGCCGCCGGGGCGCGCACGTAGACATCCCGCTCGAGCGCCTCGAGCGGCTCCCAGGTGCCGGCGTGCGCGATTGCTACCGCCTCGTCGATCTCGGCGGCCACTTCGCTCTCGATCGCTGCCACGCCCGCATCGTCCAGCCACTCGCGCTCGAGCGCGGTGCGTACGAAGCGCTCGATCGGGCAACGCTGGCGCCATGCGGCCACTTCGGCCTTGTCGCGATAGAGCTCGGGATCGAACATCGAGTGGGCGCGGAAGCGATAGGTGCGGAATTCGACGAAGATCGGCCCTTCGCCGGCGCGCACCGAAGCCACTGCGCGGCGCATTGCGTCGCGCACCTCGAGCACGTCCATGCCGTCGACCGACAGCGCGCGCATGCCGTAGCCGTGCGCCTTCTCGCACAGGTCTACGTTGGACTGCGAGCGGCCGAGCGCGGTGCCCATCGCATACAGGTTGTTCTCGCACAGGAACATCACCGGCAGCTTCCACAGCGCGGCGAGATTGGCCGACTCGTGGAACTCGCCCTCGGCCATCGCACCCTCGCCGAAGAAGCACGCGACCACGCGATCGGTGCCGCGCATCTGCTCGGCCAGCGCGAAGCCGACCGCCAGCGGCAGCGCGCCGCCGACGATCGCGTTGCCGCCGAAGAAGCGCCGCGAGACGTCGAACAGGTGCATCGAGCCGCCGCGGCCGCCGCTGCAGCCCTCGCGCTTGCCGAACATCTCGGCCATGATCGCCCCGGCCGGCACGCCGCGCGCCAGCGCGTGGCCGTGCTCGCGATAGGTGCCGAGGATGCTGTCGTCGGCGCGCAGTTCTGGCAGCGCGCCGGCGGCGATCGCCTCCTCGCCGATGTACAGGTGCAGGAAGCCGCGGATGTGGCCGGCGCTGTAGAGCTCGGCGCATTTCTCCTCGAAGCGCCGGATCCGCACCATCTGCCACAGCAGCCGGTGCGCCTCGCCGGATTCGATGCTCATGCCGACTCCAGCGTCGAGGTGTCGCCTTCGGGCAGGCCGAGCTCGCGCGCCTTGAGCAGCCTGCGCATGATCTTGCCGCTGCGCGTCTTCGGCAGGTTCGCGACGAAGTCGATCTCCTTGGGCGCCACTACGGCTCCGAGGCGCTTGCGCACGAACCCGAGCAGCTCGCGCCGCAGCGCCTCGCCGGGTTCAAAACCGGCCTTCAATGCGACGAAGGCCTTGACCACTTCGCCGACGACCGGATCGGGCTTGCCGATCACGCCGGCCTCGTGCACCGCCGAATGCTCCATCAGCGCGGACTCCACTTCGAAAGGGCCGATCAGGTGCCCGGCCGACTTGATCATGTCATCGGCGCGGCCGAGGAACCAGTAGTAGCCGTCGGCGTCGCGCCGGGCGAGATCGCCGGTGAGATACCAGTCGCCCGAAAAGCACTTGCGATAGCGCGCTTCCTCGTTCAGGTAAGTGCGGAACATCGACGGCCAGCCGGCGCGCAGCGCCAGTTCGCCCTCGAAGGCGGGATCGTCGACCGGCTCGGCGCCGCCGTCGTGCGTGCGCCGCACGATCGCCGCCTCGATGCCGGGCAGCGGCTTGCCCATCGAGCCGGGCCGGATGTCGAGCGAGGGATAGTTCGCGATCATGATGCCGCCGGTCTCGGTCTGCCACCAGTTGTCGTGGATCGGCAGGTCGAAGGCCTCGACGCCCCAGGTGACCGCCTGCGGGTTCAGCGGCTCGCCCACGCTGGCGATGAAGCGCAGTTTCGGAAACGCGTGGCGGCGCGCGGCTTCGGCGCCGCTCTTCATCATCATCCGCACCGCGGTCGGGGCGGTGTACCAGACGCTCACATGCTCACGCCGCAGGATCGTGTACCAACGCTCGGCGTCGAAATCGGCTTCGTCGACGACCTGGGTAATGCCGTGCGCCAGCGGCGCGATCACGCCGTACGACGTGCCGGTGACCCAGCCGGGGTCGGCGGTGCACCAGAAGACGTCGTCGGAGTGGAAGTCGAGCGCGAGCCGGCCGGTCTCGTAGTGGGCGACGATCGCCTGGTGCACGTGCAGCGCGCCCTTGGGCTTGCCGGTGGTGCCGCTGGTGAAGTGCAGCAGCGCGGGCACCTCCGGGTCGGTGGGCCCGATCTCGTAGTCCGGGCTGGCCGCGTCGAGCAGCGGCTGCAGCGCGAGCGTGCCCGGCGGCAGGGCGGCGCCGCCTTCGTCGTCGAGGAGCAGCACGTGCTCGAGCGCCGGCAGGCGTGCGCGGATCGAATCGACCTTGCGGCGGTAGAGGCTGGCGGTGGTCACCAGCACCCTGGCCGCGCCGATCTCCATGCGCGTGGCAATCGGCTCGGGTCCGAAGGCGGAGAACAGCGGCGTGACCACGCAGCGGTGCTTGAGCGCGCCGAGCAGCGCGATGTAGAGCATCGGAATGCGTCCGCACAGCAGGAAGACACGATCGCCGGCTTCGACGCCCAGTGTCGCGAGCACGTTGGCGAAGCGCGCGGTGAGGTCGCGCAGTCCTGCATAGGTGATGTCCTGCGCGGCGTCATTGCGTCCGCGCCAGCGCAGTGCGACCCGTGTCGATCGCGGCCCTGCGGCATGGCGATCCACGGTTTCGTGCGCGATGTTCAGCCCGCGCCCGCCGGGCAGCCCGTCGAGCGAGCGCCGGGCTGCGGTCCAGGAGAAAGCGGCGCGCTCGGCTTCGTAATCGAGCAGGTTCGGGCGAACCGGCAGCGCCTCGAGTTGCTTGCGAATGATGTCCATGCGTGTCCCGGTGTTCCTGCACAGGCTATCGCCGAGGCGCGGGTACGGCATTGCGCCGGATCAATGCCAGCAGATTCTACGGCCTAGCTGCGGCAACCTGCATGCTGGCCGGCTCCGGCTCGCACCCCAGTCGAGCGAGCGGGTCAGCATGCCTTCAGGGCCGGCGACGACGACCAGCGCGTAAGGTGCTGGCCCGGGCCAGTACATGACTTCGGGTCTTGGATGTTCAAGAGGGCGACGGAGAACAGAGAGAGAAAGACGGCGGAATGCACGTCGGAAATGGTGGTTCCGGGCGGGGGGTGCTCAAGAGGCCGAGCCCGGAACCCGCGCCAACGCTGGGGGCAAGCGTTCTGCGCCGGTCGAGCATGTCCAACCGGTAGACGCCCCTGGCGACCTTTAACCTCTGGAGGGCGCCCGCTACGCCGCAGCCGCGAGGCCGGGCACCGGATCGCCCCGCAGAAGCCAGCGTGCGCGCTTCGGGGAATGAAAAAAGCCAGGCGAGAGACCTAGCTTCAGGATTGATGGTGGAGTGGAGGAGGATCGAACTCCCGACCTTCGCATTGCGAACGCGACGCTCTCCCAGCTGAGCTACCACCCCACGCGTTTCGGCGCACGGGACGTGCGCCGAAGGAGGCGCGCATTGTACAACACAAGTGTCGGTGAAGCGCCCCGGATTTCGCTCACCGGCATTTCGTCACCGGATCTCGCTCACCGGGACTTCGTTCATGCGCGTCGAAGCATGGAACCGCCGTTCGCGCGGGCGAGCGACGGCCGGCCGGCGTCAGGCCGGCGCGTCCTTGCGCCCGTGCCGGTATGCCCAGGCCAGCATGACGATCCCGCCGAGGATCATAGGCAGGCTCAGCCACTGGCCCATGGTGAAGCCCATCGCGAGCACGCCCAGATAGCTGTCGGGTTCGCGCGTGTACTCGACCAGGAAGCGGAACGCGCCGTAACCGATCAGGAAGACGCCTGATACGGCACCGAGCGGGCGCGGCCGGCTGGAGAACAGCCACAGGATCAGAAACAGGGCCACGCCCTCGAGGGCGAACTCGTATAGCTGCGACGGGTGGCGCGGTTGCGCATCGACGTTCGGAAAGATCACTGCCCACGGCAGGTCGGTGGGCCGGCCCCACAGCTCGGCATTGATGAAGTTGCCCAGCCGCCCCGCGCCGAGGCCGAGCGGCACCAGCGGTGCGATGAAATCGGTCACGGAGAACCAGTGGCGCCGGGTGCGCCGTGCGTACCAGGCCATGGCCAGGATGACGCCGAGGAAGCCGCCGTGGAAGGACATCCCGCCTTCCCATACGTACAGGATGCGCAGCGGATCGTGGACGTACTCGCTGAACTTGTAGAACAGCACATAGCCCAGCCGGCCGCCGAGCACCACGCCGATCACGCCGAAGAACAGGATGTCGTCGAGATCCTTCGCCGTATAGCCCAGTTCCGGCCGCTGCCTGGCACGTATGCGGCCCAGCAGCAGCCAGGCGACGAACCCGACGAGGTACATCAGGCCGTACCAGCGCACGGCGACGGGACCGAGCTGGATCGCGACGGGATCGAAATCCGGGTGGACGAACATGCAGGCGCCGGCGGGGAGGAGTGCGGATTATACGTGACGGGTGCGGACGGCCTGGTCGCGATTCCGGGGGTCGCGATTCGGGGGTCGCGATTCGGGGGTCGCGATTCGGGCGCACGCGCTTCAGGACTTTGGCATGGAACTTGCGCCCGCGCGCACGGCACAACGGAGGAGTTCCCCATGCTGCATTGGCTGCGCGCCCGTGAATCCGAACACCCCCTCGAAAGAAAGGACGACGCCCAGCGTCTGCTCGGGCGGCTCGCCGACAAGGGGCCGTTCGCTGCCCTGGAGGAGATGGCCTCCTATCTCGACGAGGTGAAGACCGCGGAGACGCTCAAGGCATCACGTGCGCTGGAGATCGTCGAGTTGCTCGACCGCTCGGCCCGGCCCATCCTACGCAAGTTGACGCACGAGTACCTGTCGTCACATCGGCGGCTCACCCGCTTTCAGCAGCACCGGCTGTGGTTCACCTGCCACAGCCTGCTCGGCCAGCTGGCCGAGGGGTACCAGACCTGCCTGGCGCGCTATCACGCGGGATCGCCCGGCGCCGCCTCGCTCAGGTCGGCGCTCCCGCGCATGGCCGGACGCGCATTGCGCGCCTATGGTGGCAAGATCAAGTGGACGCTCCTGCACTACGGCGAGGTCGATCCGGACGTGTGGCTGCAGATGGGACGGCTCTACGCGATGGGCGAGATCCTCGGATACAACGACAGCATCGTCACGATGTACCGCGGCGAGCGCGCGGAGTCCTCACCGGTACGCGAGTTCCTGCGTCCGCTGATGCTGTTCATGTCCGCCCCGCATTCGCTGCCGCCGCTGCAGGTCGAGCTCGTCGATCGCATCACCGCGGCCTGGGCCGATGCCTTCGTGCCGAGCCGCCAGGCGCGAGAGGGCCTGCACTACGCGATGGAACTGAACAGCAGCGAACCGCCCGGGCGCGTCGGTTACAGGGCGACGCGGTCCGAACATGCGCTGTTCTTCGGTCCGGGCGATGCGATCGTGCGTGCGAGCAAGTACACCACCCGGCTGCAGCGCAGCGGGCAGGTGCCGGCAGAACTGAATCTCGGATTCGACGTCGCGCCGCACGTGCTGCTCACGACGCTGGAGCACCTGCAGCGCTACTGGTGGCCGATGCAGCCCAGGCGCGCGCAGCCGCGTGTGTCAGCCACCGAGCAGATGCGCGTGGCGCACGACTACGACGAAGTCAGCGCGAACGCCGGTGCATTGTTCCTCGACTCGCCATTCGTGAGCAACGATGAATCGTGGGCGCTCGCCGACCAGAGCGACGGCGGCTGCGGGCTCGTCGTTCCGAAGGGACGCGGTGAATGGCTGCGCGTGGGCAGCCTGGTGGCTGCACGCCCGGAGAACGGGACCGCGTGGCGCGCCGGCATCGTGCGCCGCATCGTCGGGCGCCGTCACGGCGAACGCTATGTCGGCGTCCAGTACGTCGGACGCGGGGGATGCGCCGTCACCATCCTGCCGCTGGAGAAACCAAGGAGTGCTGCGCCGGAAGGCGAGTTGTGCGTGCTGCTCGCCGGCGCTGCCAGGAATCCAGACGAAGCGGCCCTGCTGCTCAGGCCCGGAATGTTCAGCATCAGGGGCGCCATCGAGATGCGCGCCTACGACCGGCGCTGGTTGCTGGAGCCCGTGCGCGTGCTGGAGAGCGGCGAGGACTTCGAGATCTGCGTCTACCGCACGCGCAGCGCGCGCTGACGCCCGCTCAGGGCACCACCGCAGCGGGCATGCGCGAGACGATCAGACGGGTCTTGCGATCGAGGTAGCGTGTGTTGCGGTGACGATCGTAGAAGCGTGGATTGGGCACCATGGCCGCCATGCGTGCAGCCTCCCAGGTGCCGATCTGACTCGCGCTCTTGCGGAAGTAGTGGCGCGAGGCAGCCTCCGCGCCGAACACTCCGTTGCCCCACTCGATGATGTTCAGGTAGATCTCGAAGATGCGGCGTTTGCTCATCACCGTCTCGATCATGACGGTGATGATCGCCTCCTGCAGCTTGCGCACCACGCTGCGCCGGCCCGACAGGAACAGGTTCTTCGCCAGCTGCTGGCTGATGGTCGAGCCGCCGGCGACGAACCGGCCCTTCTTCAGGTTCTTCGCGTAGGCATTCTCGATCGCCTCCCAGTCGAAGCCCTCGTGCTCGAGGAAGTTGGCGTCCTCCGCCGCGATCAGCGCGCGCTTCAGGTTGGGCGAGATCCTCTCGTAGGGCACCCACTGGTGGCGCAACTGCACTTCGGGATCGTTCTGCTGGAGGACCGCCAGACGGTCGTCCATGAAGGCGCTCGAAGACGGATCGAAGAAGTTCCACCACAGCACGTGGCCGAACAGCCATGCCTGGTACAGAATGACCAGAGCGAGCAGGAGCAGAGCCGCTTGCCCGCCGAGCTTCAGCAACCGCTTCACGACGCGCGCAGGGACGCTAGGACGTTGGCGGTGTCGGGACGCACGCCGCGCCAGACGAGGAACGATTCGGCCGCCTGTTCCACGAGCATGCCGAGACCGTCGGCGAGCAGCGCGGCACCCTCAGTGCGGGCCGCTCGCAGAAAGGGAGTCATGCCCTTTCCGTACATCATGTCGTAGGCCAGCGCACCGGGTGCGAACAACCCTGCGGGCAGCGCGAGCTCAGCGTCGTCGAGACTTGCCGAGGTGGCGTTCACGACCACGTCGAAGGCTTCGCCGGCCAGCGCCTCGAAGCTGCGGGCGCACGGGCCGGCCGCGGCGCCCGCCTGGCGGAACCGCGCCGCCAGCCGCTCTGCCTTCTCCAGGGTGCGGTTGCCGATCGCCACGCGCGCCGGCCCGGCTGAAAGCAGCGGCCCGAGCACGCCCTGTGCGGCACCGCCCGCTCCGAGCAGCAGCACGCGCCGCCCGCGCAGCGGCACGCCCAGGTTGTGCTCGATGTCGCGCAACAGCCCCACGCCGTCGCTGTTGTCGCCGAACACGCGGTCGCCGTCGAACCTAAGGACGTTCACCGCTTCGGCGACGCGCGCGCGCTCGCTATGCTCGCCGGCGAAGCGGAATGCCTCGCCCTTGAATGGTACGGTGACGTTGCAGCCGCGCCCGCCTGCGCGCCGGAATGCCTGCACCGTCTCGACGAACCGGTCCAGTGGCGCCAGCAATCGTTCGTAGACCAGATCCTCGCCGGTCTCGCGGGCGAACATGGCGTGGATGTCGGGGGACTTGCTGTGGGCAACCGGGTTGCCCACGACTGCGTAGCGGTCAGCCATGAACGTTCTACTGCACCACCAGATCGCTGCGGGTGAACGACCAGGTGCGCGTGATGTGCAGGATGTCGGTCTGCTGCCGCACCTTCGCGGGGAAGGCCTTGTACGGCATCGACAGCTGCACGATGCTGCGTACGGCCTGGTCGAGGAGCTGCGAGCCCGAGGAGCGATCGATCTCGATCTTCTCCACGCTGCCGTCGGCCTTGATGGCGACCGTCACCAGCACCGTGCCGAATTCCTGGCGAGCCCTCGCCTCGACCGGGAAGTTCGCCGTGCCCACGCGCTCGATCCTCTGCCGCCATTCGTCCACGTACTCGGCGTAGACCGCGCCGGTGGTGCGCGAACCTACGAAAGTGCGCTTGGGCATCTCCTGATAGGCCTGCCACTGCCTGGAGATCTCGGCTTCGAGCCTGGCGATGCGCTGCGCCTCGCTGGAGACGTCGGTCATCTTCTCCAGATCCGACCTGATCAGCTGTTCCACCGGCAGCGTGGTCCTGCTCACCGCCGGTCCCTGCTCGCCGACCCTGGCCATCAGACGCTGGGCTTCCTGCTCCAGCTGCTGCACGCGCCTGGCGGCAACCTGGATCTGCGCTTCCGCCATGCTGTCCGGGATGGCAGGCAGGTTGGTGGTCGCCCGCAACGCGCGCGGAGTATTGCCGCCGCCATCCAGATCGGCCTGCGCCACGGCATCGGCACGCACCGGCCTGATGGCGGAGCGGCTGTTCACCAGCACCACCTCCAGTACCGGCGAGACCTGCCGGAACGGATCGATGGTGGGAAACCTGAAGTGGATCGTGAGCAGAACGGCGTGGATCGCAACGGACACGATCAGCGCGGTTCGAAGGCGCCTGCCCGATTCGTCGCGCAGCAGGGGCAAGAGGATCTCGTCCCCGAGGGGCTGTGCGCCGGGTGCGCTGAAACGAGGTGCGGAGGCCTGCAACGGAGGTCGGGCGGCGATCGTTCCTGGCATTCTATGCAAGGCAGGGACCGCTGTCATGGCGCGGGCAGCGGGCGCATCGCCCGGTATTGGGCGCGGAAATCAATGCCCAGCAGGTCGATGTCGGAGATGTCCACTTCGACGATGCTCCCCGGCGCCGCGAAAGGCAGGCCGTGGATCTTGCCCACGAGCGGCATGTCGCCGATCTTCGCGACGTTCTCGCGGATCACCTCCGCGTAGGTCGAGGTGACCTGCTCCTGTTCCAGCCAGCGCAGGCACCAGTAGCGCTCCATCATCCGCTGGAACTCGTTGTAGGCCTCGTACGCCTGGTCGAAATCGCGCATCGCCGTGAGTAACCGCTCGCTCTTGGGGCCGTAGGCAGGTGTGTCCCCGCGCAGCCAGCTGACCAGCTGCTGTTGGTTCAACAGGTCCACATATCGGCGCAATGGTGAACTAATCCAGGTGTAGTAGGCGACGCCAAGCCCCTGGTGTGCGGCGGGAATGGTGGACATGCGCACCTTGCCGTTGCCCTGCGCCCGGTAGATCGCCGCCACGCCGGCTTCCGCCAGTTGCCGCCCCCACTCCGAGTTGACGTAGATCATCAGCTCGGACACGAGCTTGTCCATCGGCGCGCCGCGCTTGCGCCGCACGATGCGCACCCGGTCGTTCTCGACGTAGAAGCTGTAGTCCATGTGCACGGGGCGCGGCTGTTCCGGGCGGCCGCGGCCACCCTCGAGCACCGTGGCCAGATCGTACAGAATCTTCAGTTCCGGACCGAACGGGAAGTCCTGCCGCAAGGCATCCAGCGAGTCCTCGTTGAACTGCGCTTCGAGGGTGCCGTGGCGGAGATTGCCCACGATTTCCACGCGCTCGACCGCGCTGCGCGTGCCGCGGATGCGCAGGTCGGCCGCGACGTCCATGTACAGCGACACCGCCGGCACGGTCCGGCCCTCGGCAAGGGTGAAGCGCTCAACCGTCGAGGCCGGCAGCATGGTGATCTTGCCGCCGGGCATGTATACGGTGGACAGGCGCGTACCGGCCTCCTGGTCCAAGATGGAGCCGGGCGGGATCCCCAGCGCGGGCGCGGCGATATGAACGCCGATCTCCCAGCCACCCCCGGACAGGGGTCGCACCGAGAAGGCATCGTCGATCTCGGTGGTGGTGGAGTCGTCGATGCTGAAGGCCCGTGCCGGGGCCACGGGCAGGTCGTCCGGCAGCGCCGACTCGGGCAGTTCGCGCGCCTGCGCACCGTCCGGGAAGTAGTCGAACAGGAAGCGGTTGACGTGATAGTCGCGCGAGGAGGCGATGGCCCCGCAGCGCGACAGCAGCTCCGCGACCGACAGGCCGGCTTCCGAGGCAGCCTGCTCCAGTGCCTTCGCCTCGATGGTGTTGCGGTCCGGTCTGTACAGCAGCTGCGGGAGTATCGGCTGGAATTCGGCCGGCAGCCGGAATGCCGACAGCTCCTCGATGTAGCGCGCCTGTTGCAGAGCCTGCTGGCGCTTGCGCTCCACGCTTGCCAGCGCCGCCTTGAGCGCCTCCGCAGGGGCCGGCCGGTAGCGACCCTTGCCCCTGCGGTAGAAGTACATGGGCGAGCCGTGCAGCCGGTACAGCACGGCCGCCTGCTCGAGCGCAGCGGGCGCGTGGCCGTAGTAGTCGCGTGCCAGGGTCTCGAACCCGAACTCGTCCTGCCCGCAGCACTCCCACAGGAAATCGACGTCGATGTCCTGCGCGGCGCGCTGCGCGTCCTCGACGAAGCCGGCGATCGGCCCCTCGAAGCGGAACAGCACGTGCGCAGCCTTGACCTTGCTGCGCTTGCCGTGCACCGCCTCGACCTGAAGGGAGGCGCCGGCGTCCGCCAGCACGGCGCCGATCCTGAAGCCGCCGTCCTCCTCGTAGAAGACGTTCATGCGCGATCGGGGCGGCGCGTGGGAGGGAGGAACGTCGAAGACATGCTCGGGCGCCGCAGAAAAGGCCGGAATTATAACCGGCGCCCCGGTCTCGCCGAGGATGCGCCTACGCGGCCTCGATACCGGCGAAGCGCAGAACCCGATCCAGGTACTGTTCGAACTCGGCAAAGCCGTGATCGCTGCCCTGCACGACGAGCTGATCGGCGCCCGCATAGCGCGCAACCGCCTCCCGGTAGTCGAGCACCTCGTCCCCGGTGGTGACCATGAGCAGATAGCGGTCCATCCTCGTCGGGCGCTCCACCCACAAGCTGCTCAGTTCGTCCAGATGGGTGCGGGTCAGCTGGTATGCCTCGCCGGTGTAGAGGTTGCGCTGTTCGCCCAGGTAGGCTTGGAGGCCGAGTTGCGGGGTGATGGCGGGATTGACCAGCACCGCGCGCACGCCATGACGCTCCGCCAGCCAGGTCGAGTAGTAACCGCCGAGCGAACTGCCGACCAGCGTGATGTGCTCCGGCGGCACGCCGCGTATTCCGCTCTCCAGCAGGGCGATCGCGTCGGCCGGACGGTGGGGCAGCGCCGGGCAGCGGAAGCGGTCGGCCATGCCCATTGCCGCAAGTCTTGTTCCGAGCTGACGCGCCTTGGTCGACGCCGGGGAGCTGTTGAATCCATGCACGTAGACGATCATTGTTTCTCTGGTTCGCTTCTCTATAGTCGTTTCTTCGAGGTCGCAGGCATTGTGCCGCAGCGTGCGGCCGCACACAAAGGCATGGCACCGGCGCTGTCACCGGCGCCGGAACTGCCCGGGCTTAAGCCTTCGTTAAGCGCCCCCGGCGCATGATGCCCACGTGGCAGTCGTCGATGCGCGCCACGTCTCTGAACCCGATCGAGGAGCGATCATGAATCTGAAGAAGGTACTTGCCCTGGGCACCGCACTGACCATCGCCGCCGCAGCCGGCGCCGATTTTGCGGCCGATACCAAGCCTGCGAAGGAAGCGCCTCCGGCTGCAGCGGCCACACCGGCCGACAAGGCCGCAGCGGCCACGCCCGCGGACAAGGCCGCGCCCGCAAAGGCAACCAAGAAGGTGCACAAGAAAGACAAGGAGAAGGAACGCGAGCACAAGAGCTGATGACGTTCCAGGCCGGCTCCGGCCAGGAAGCGCCTGCGTGAAGCCGGCGCTTCCTGGCCTGCCGCGTTCAACCGGTTGTCATGTATTTCGTACATCGATACGATCATCGACCGGATCTTTCCCAGGACCCGGATGCGGATCAGATGGGCGTCCATCCTCCCCATGAGGCTACCGATTCCGATGGTGTCATCTCCTGCCCGGCAAGGCATCGTGCAGAGGGCGTGAAGGGCATTCCGCGCATTCCCGCAGCGCTCACGGGCCGCCGCCAGGTGAGCGTCGGCGGCGTCATCCTGCTCGCGATCTTTCTCGCCCTATGGTTCGGCGGGCTCGACCACCGCAGGCTGGTCGAACCCGACGAGGGGCGCTACGCCGAGGTCGCGCGCGAGATGCTCGCGGCCGGCGACTTCGTCACCCCGCGCCTGAACGGCTTCAAGCACTTCACCAAGCCGCCGATGCAGTACTGGATGACGGCGCTCGCCTTCCACCTCTTCGGCGTGAACGAATGGGCCGCGCGCCTGTGGCCGGCGCTCGCCGGGATGCTCGCGCTGCTCGTGGTGATGTTCACCATGCGCAGGCTCTTCGGTGCGGCTGCGGGGATATCATCTGCCGCCGTGCTGGGCAGCAGTCTCTACTTCACGTTCTTCGCGCAGGTGGGAACCATCGACATGGGTCTCACCCTGTTCGTCACCACCGCGATGTGCGCACTGATGCTCGGCCTGGACGCAACGCCGGACTCGGCCAGGGAGCGCAACGCGATGCTCGCCGCCTGGGCCGCGATGGCACTGGCCGTGCTGAGCAAAGGGCTGATCGGCGTGGTCTTCCCCCTGATGGCGGCCGCTCTGTACGCGATCAGCCAGAGTCAGTGGAGCATGTGGCGCCGGCTGCACCCGTTCACGGGCGCGTGCGTGCTGTTCGCGCTCGCTGCACCCTGGTTCATCGCCGTGTCGCTGCGCAACCCGGAGTTCCTGCGGTTCTTCCTCGTCGACGAGCACTTCGCGCGCTACACCAGCAGCATCCACCGGCGCACCCAGCCGATGTGGTTCTTCCTCCCGCTGATCGTCGTGGGAATGATGCCATGGGCATGGGTCGCGCTGTCCGGCGTGCGCGCGGCATGGCGCGCGCCCTCGCCGGCGGGCACCCCGTTCCGGCCTGCCCGCTTTCTCCTGATCTGGGCGGCGTCCATCATCGTGTTCTTCACCTTTTCCAGGGCAAAGATGCCGGCGTACGTGCTGCCTGCCATACCTGCGCTGGGCATGCTCGCCGGCATGTGCATCGCCGATCTGGACGCCCGTGCGACGCGGCGGCGCGTATTGCCGCTGCTGGCGGCGATGGGGGCGGCGATCCTGGTCGCGGCAGTGCTCCTGCCGCATTCACACGCTGCGCAGCCGTATCGCGTGCTATTCGACCGCTACGCCACATGGCTGTACGGGGCCGGGTTCACGGCACTCCTCGGCAGCGCGCTCATCGGCGCACTGCGCCCGTCCGGACCGCGCCTGATCGGCGGGATTGCGGTCGCGGGCCTGATTACGATCCAGCTCTGCGTCCTCGGGTTCGAGTCGCTTTCGCCGCTGCGCTCCAGCCACGCGCTCGCACGGCAGATCGCCGCGCGCACGCAGCCGGACACACGGGTCTTCATGGTCGGCGCGTCGTACCTGGCGCTGCCGTTCTATCTGGGCAGGACCGTCGTGCTCGCGCAGGAGACCGGGCAGATGGCGTTCGGAGTGCGGCTGGAACCCGAGCGCGCATTGCTCGACGCCGGCAGGTTCAGGGCGGCATGGGCCGAAGCCCCCTCGGCGATTGCCGTGATGGACCACCGCACGTACGACGACGCCCGGGCAGCCGGGATGCCCATGCAGGTGCTGTGCCGCGACCGGGAACGGGTGCTGACGATCAAGCCGGCCGGCACGGCGCAGGCCGATACCGGGCCGGTACCGGACTGCGTGCTGCAGGCGGCCGGCGAATGAGCCGGCACGCGGTCAGGCCGGCTCGGCCAGCGCTTCCAGAAGCCTGGCGTGCACGCCCCCGAAGCCGCCGTTGCTCATTACCAGGACGTGGTCGCCGGCGCGCGCAACCGCCACGATGCTGCGCACCAGCGCATCGAGGTCGTCCGCACAGCTGAGTTTCTCCCCCAGGGGGGCGAGCGCGGCCGCGGCCGGCCAGTCGATGCCGCCCGTATAGCAGAACACGCCTTGCGCATCGGCGAGGCTGGGCGCGAGCGTATCCTTCATCACGCCCATCTTCATCGTGTTCGAGCGCGGCTCGAGCACGGCCAGGATGCGGGCCATGCCGACCTTGCTGCGCAGGCCCGCGATGGTGGTCTCGATCGCGGTGGGATGGTGCGCGAAGTCGTCGTAGACGGTGATGCCACGCGCGCTCCCGCGCACCTCGAGCCGGCGCCTGACGTTGCGGAATCCACCCAGCCCCGCGACCGCCGTCGCGACCGGAACACCCGCGTGGCGTGCGGCCGCGATCGTGGCCAGCGCGTTGCTGACGTTGTGACGGCCGAGCAGATCCCAGTGCACGGCGCCCAGCGCCTCGCCGCCGAAGCGCACCTCGAACGTGTTCGCGTCGAGCTCGCGTGCATTCCACTGGCTGTTCGCGTCGAAGTTCTCCACCGGCGTCCAGCAGCGCGGCTTCCCGTTGCTGGGCGCGAGGACGCGCGCGAGCGCTTCGTCGCGGCCGTTGGCTACGATCAGTCCGGCGCGCGGTACGATACGCACGAGATTATGGAACTGCGTTTCGATCGCCTTCAGGTCGTCGAAGATGTCGGCATGGTCGAATTCCAGGTTGTTCAGGATCGCCGTGCGCGGCCGGTAGTGCACGAACTTCGAGCGCTTGTCGAAGAACGCCGTGTCGTACTCGTCGGCCTCGATCGCGAAGAACGCGCCGTCGGTCAGCCGCGCCGAGGCGTCGAAGTTCATCGGGACCCCGCCGATGAGGAAGCCCGGATTCAGCCCCGCATGCTCGAGCACCCAGGCCAGCATGGAGGCGGTCGTGGTCTTGCCGTGCGTCCCCGCGACGGCGAGCACCCACTTGTCGCGCAGCACATTCTCGTACAGCCACTGCGGGCCCGAGATGTAGCGAAGGCCCTGGTCCAGGATCGCCTCCATCAGCGGATTGCCGCGCGAGACCACGTTGCCGACGACGAACAGATCGGGGGCGAGCGCGGTCTGCGAGGGATCCCAGCCCTCGATCAGGTCGATGCCCCGCGATTGCAGCTGCGTGCTCATCGGCGGGTAGACGTTGGCGTCGCATCCGGTCACCCTGTGACCCGCCTGGCGGGCGATGACGGCAATGCCGCCCATGAAGGTGCCGCAGATGCCGAGAATATGGATGTGCATGAGTGGTGTTCGCTACGAGGCGGAATAGGTTCTTGCGGATAACGGCGCCTCCTGCGGATTACGGCGCAGGGTGCGGAAAGTGTATCGCCGGCGTCGCAGCCGGCCGGCCGCGACCCGCACGGGGTCGCGTCAAGGGGCAGGCCCGAATTGCAGGAGCGCGGCCTGCGCCACCGGCTCGCCCCACTCCTGCACGAAGTGGCCGGCCCGTGCGATCTCCAGGACGCTGTCGCAGCCGCGGATGTCCGAACGCAGTGCGTGCATGACGGGCGCACCCAGCACCGGATCCTGCATGCCGATCGCCATCATGCTCTCGCCGCTCCAGCGTGTGCGCCACCATTGACGGGCGGCGCGCGCGATAGACGCGCCGGCTGCGTCCGGGCGGTCCGGGACGAGCTGCGGAAAGCGGCGCACGCCGCCCTTGTAGCGGACGTCGGGAAAGGGCGCGTCGTAGGCCGCGCATTCCTCGCTCGTCAGATGCGGGCAGGCGCGGCCGAGCAGCTTGCCGGGCGAAAGATCCGGGTTGCGCGCAACCCAGTCGCGCCACGCGAGGAATCCCGGGGGAAGCGGCGCATCGCCGGTCCCCAGCATCGTGTTCATCGCCAGCAGCCGGGTGAAGCGGTCCGGCAGGTCGAGCGGAAGCGTGAGCCCGAGCAGTCCGCCCCAGTCCTGGCACACCAGCGCGATGCCGCGCAGGTCGAGGCGCTCGACGAAGGCGAGGAGCGCATCGCGATGGAAGTCGAAGGTGTAGCGGGCATCGTCACGAGGCTTGTCCGACCGACCGAAGCCGAACAGATCCGGTGCCACCGCCCGGCAACCGGCATGCACGAACGCCGGGATCATGCGCCGGAAGAGGTAGCTCCAGGTGGGCTCGCCGTGCAGGCACAGGAAAGTGACTGGCGCATCGCGCCGCCCCTCGTCCACGTAGTGCATGCGCATGCCCTCGAAGCCGCGCAGGTCCTCGACGTAGCAGGGGAGGAAGGGAAAGCCGGGCAGGTCGCGGAAGCGCTCGTCGGCTGTTCTGAGAATCTCGGACCGGAGCATCGACCGATTCTACAAGAGGCGGGACAGGTTTCCACGCGAGAACCCCGGCGGCGGCGACACGTCGCGGCCGAGCGCGATCACCTTGAACAGCTCGCCCATCTCCGCTGGGCTGAGCAGCTTTTGCGCGGGGGCCACCTGGCGCAGGTATTCGACAGTTCCCGGCTGTGCGCGTGCCAGCAGGTCGGTGATGCCGAGGTCGATGAGATACGCCGCCTGCGTGGTGTACCCGAGCAGCTGCATGCCGCGGGCGATGCCGACCTCGGCCACCGCGGTGAAGTCCACGTGCGCGGTGATGTCCTGCAGCCCGGGAAGGAAGAACACGTCGTCGTGCGCACGGTGGCGGTAATGGCACATGAGCGTGCCGTGCACCCGCTGCGGGTGGTAATACTCGGCGCGGCCGAAGCCGTAGTCGATGAACAGCAGCGCACCGCGCCCAAGCCGCCGGGCCAGCGCGTCGACCAGCGCGCTGGCGCGCAGGTTGATCTCGCTCACGTAGGGCGCGGAAACGGGCAGCGCCTGCGCATGCGTGCGCAGCGGCCCCTGCAGCACCGGCCTGTCCTCGAATGCGAAGCCGCCGTCCCGGACGATCACGCCACGCTGGCGCACGCCCTCTGCATCCCAGACCACCAGATGGACGGGGAGCGCGTCCAGCACCTCGTTGCCCAGCACCACGCCGTCGATGCGATCGGGAAGCGACTCGAGCCAGTGAACGCGGCTGGCCAGCTCGCCCGGCAGTGCGGCGATGCGTGCCGCCTGGCGCTGCCGCAGTTCCGGGCTCAGTTCCAGGATGCCGTAGCGTCTGGGCAGCGCGCCTGCTTCGTCGAGCGCGCGCAGCAGGCCGCAGGCGAGTGCGCCCGAGCCGGCACCCAGTTCGAGCAGATCGCCGCCGCGTCCTTCGTCGAGCAACGGGGCAATCCCCCGCGCCAGCGTCCGGGCGAAGAGCGGCGTCAGTTCGGGAGCGGTGACGAAGTCGCCCGTCCCGCCCAGCTTCGTGGATCCGGCGACGTAATAGCCCAGCCCGGGTGCGTACAGGGCGAGGTCCATGTACTGCGCGAAGTCGATCCAGCCGCCGCTGCGTTCGATCCGCGCCCTTATGAGCGCGGCCAGGGCAAGGCTGTGTTCGGCGGCTTCCGCCGAGGGACGGGGCAGGGCATCGGCGCTCATCTAGAATACGAGTTTACCCTCCAGCGCCGCGCAGGCCGCTCGTATGTCGAACAAGGTTGCCCTGGTCACCGGCGGTGCCCGCCGCGTCGGCGCGGCCATCTCGCGCCGTCTGCACGAACGCGGCATGAACCTGATGGTGCACTATCGCAGGTCGGCTGCGGAGGCGCAGGCACTGCAGGCAGAGCTCAACGCGGTGCGCGCCGACTCGGTGGCGCTGGTACAGGCCGATCTGCTCAACAGGGCGGCGCTTCCGGCCATGGTCGGACAGACGCTGAAGCGCTTCGACCGCCTGGACGTGCTGGTCAACAACGCCTCGAGTTTCTTCCCCACCCCGCTGGGCCGCATCAGCGAGCGGGAGTGGGAGGACCTGATCGGCACCAACCTGAAGACTCCGCTGTTCCTGTCGCAGGCGGCCACGCCGCACCTGAAGCGCACGCAGGGCTGTATCGTGAACATCGTCGACATCCATGCCGACCGGCCAATGCTCAACCACGTCGTGTACAGCATCGCCAAGGGCGGGCTGCTGGCCCTGACGCGTTCGCTCGCATCGGAACTGGGGCCAGACGTGCGTGTCAATGGCGTCTCGCCCGGCATCATCATGTGGCCCGAGGACGGGCAGTGGGCCGACGAGGTCGGGCGCCAACGGCTGATACAGACCACTCTGCTCAAGCGCATCGGCGACCCGGACGACATCGCCACCACCGTGCGTTTCCTGGTGTTCGACGCGCCCTACGTGACCGGGCAGATCATCGCCGTGGACGGCGGCCGCAGCATCCACCTGTAAAAATCCAATGGACCCGCAACGCCAAACCTACGAAGCCAACAAGCTGCACAAGCGCCTGCGCCGCCTGGTCGGGCAGGCCATCTCGGATTACGAAATGATCCGGCCGGGAGACCGGGTGATGGTGTGCGTGTCCGGCGGCAAGGACAGCTATGCCCTGCTCGACATCCTGCTGAGTCTGAAGGCGCATGCGCCGGTCGACTTCGAGGTGATCGCCTTCAATCTGGACCAGCGCCATCCCGGCTTTCCGGCGCACGTGCTGCCCGGCTGGTTCGAGGCGCGCGGCGTGCCCTTTCGCATCGAGACCCAGGACACCTACAGCGTGGTCAGGCGCGTGGTGCCCGAGGGCAAGACCATGTGCGGCCTGTGTTCGCGCATGCGCCGCGGCGTCATCTACCGCGTCGCGAAGGAGCTGGGCGCCACCCGCATCGCGCTCGGCCACCACCGCGACGACATCCTCGAGACCTTCTTCCTCAACCTGTTCTTCGCCGCCCGCGTCAAGGCGATGCCGCCCAAGCTGGTGAGCGACGACGGCAACCACGTGGTGATCCGCCCGCTCGCCTACGTGCCCGAACGCGAGCTGGAGCGCTACGCGCAGGTGCGCGAGTTCCCGATCGTTCCCTGCAACCTGTGCGGGTCGCAGGACAACCTCCAGCGCCAGCAGGTCAAGGCCATGCTGCGCGACTGGGAGAAGCGCTTTCCCGGCCGCGTCGAGAGCATGTTTCGCGGCCTGCAGCACGTGGTGCCCTCGCACCTGGCCGACACCCGCCTGTTCGATTTCGCGGGACTTGCACCCGGGCGAATTCCCGAAGCAGGGGGAGATCTCGCGCTCGACCGCGAGCCGCTGCCGCCGTTTCCCCTTCCTGCGGTTGCGCACGACGATGAGGAGCGCGCCGAGACCGAAAATGTGACATCCTTCTTGTCAAGATCAATTTGACAAGCGGAAATCCGGTGACGCATACTGGCCCGGTCGCCAGTCACCGGATTGCCTTTCCATGAATTGCGCTGAACGCCTCGTTGCCATCTTCGGCAGCCAGGCCGAAGTCGCCCGCCACTTCCGCATCGACCGCGCCCTGGTCAGCAACTGGGTGAAATCCGGTTATGTGCCGTCGCGATGGGCCATGGAAGTCGAGCACGCCACCGACGGCCGGATCCTCGCGACCGAAGTCCTGAACGAAGCCAATGCGCGCAAGCCCATCCGGCTCAAGTCGCGCGGCGAAGAAGACAGTCTTTTTGGCCCATCTCTGGCAGGGAGTGACACCATGAACCAATTCGCCCCGGCGAAACGCATCCAGTCGTTCCATCCCCCGCAGCGCACCCTGATGGGCCCCGGCCCGTCCGAGATCAATCCGCGCGTCATGGCCGCGATGAGCCTGCCGGCGATCGGCTATCTGGACCCGATCTTCGTCGAGATGATGGAAGAGTTGAAAGGCCTGCTGCGCTACACCTACCAGACCAGGAACCCGCTCACCTTCCCCGTCTCCGGCCCGGGATCGGTCGGGATGGAGTACTGCTTCGTCAACATGGTCGCTCCCGGGGACAAGGTCATCGTGTGCCGCAACGGCGTGTTCGGCGGACGCATGATCGAGAACGTCGAGCGCTGCGGAGGCGTCCCCGTCGTGGTGGAGGACACCTGGGGCGAACCGGTCGATCCGCAGAAGCTCGAGGATGCACTCGAGGCCCATCCGGATGCGCGCGTGGTCGCCTTCGTGCACGCCGAGACCTCGACCGGCGTGCAGTCGGACGCGAAGACGCTGGTCGAGATCGCGCACCGGCATGACACGCTGACCATCGTCGACGCCGTCACCTCGCTGGCCGGCACGCCGGTGCTGGTCGACGAGTGGAAGATCGACGCCATCTATTCCGGCAGCCAGAAGTGCCTGTCGTGCACGCCCGGCCTGTCGCCGGTGTCGTTCAGCGAGCGCGTGGTCGACTACGTGAAGAGCCGCAAGGACAAGATCCACAGCTGGTTCATGGACATGAACCTGCTGCTCGGGTACTGGGGTGCGACCACGCGCACCTACCATCACACCGCGCCGACCAACAGCCTGTATGCGCTGCACGAAGCCCTGCTGATCCTCAAGGAGGAAGGCATCGAGAACTCCTGGGCGCGCCATCAGCGCCATCGCCTCGCGCTGAAGGCCGGCCTGGAAGCGATGGGGCTGAAGTACCTGGTGAAGGAAGGGGCGCAACTGCCGCAGATGAACGCCGTGCACATCCCCGAGGCAATCCGGGAGCGCGAGGCGGAAGTGCGCAAGACGCTGCTCACCGAGTTCAACCTCGAGATCGGCGCCGGCCTCGGACCTCTCGCCGGCAAAATCTGGCGAATCGGCATCATGGGCTACAGCTGCAAGCCCGAGAACGTCATGGTCTGTCTGTCGGCGCTCGGCTCGGTGCTGTCCGACATGGGTCTGCCCATTCACGTCGGCGAGGCGGAAGCCGCCGCACACGGTGCGTACGCCCAGCTCCATGCCAAGGCGGCGCAGCAGAAGAAGCGGGTGCAGGCAGCCGCCTGAGCCGGAACGCCTGGTCCCGGGACACTGCGTGCCGGGACACTTCCTGCGGGGACCCTTCGCCCCAGGACACTTCAATCGGGCCCGACGAGCTGCCGCAGGCGGCTCGTTCGCCTTTCAGCCCGCGGCAGCGTCCGGCCGGTCCGGGCACGGGGTCCAGTAACGCTCCCAATAGCTCCGATCGGAGCCGATCCCGGCGGAATAGGCGCGAAGCATTTCACTGCATTCCCTGGCACTGCCGAAGAACTGCGGGAACTGCGTACGGTACAGCGCGCACGCGTGCACTTTGCTGTCCAGCGCGGCCGTTACGTCCTCCACGACCGGCTCGAGCGCGAGCGGGCCGCCGACTCGCCCCGTGCCGCTGCGCAGCAGCCGGTGGAACCAGGCATCCAGGAACGGACGCACGAACGGTCGCAGCCAGGGCCGGAACCTGCTTCGAATGACCTCTGTCGCAGCGTAGTGGCGCCCGGCCCGGCGCGCATGTCGAAAGCTCGAGCCTCCTGTGCGCACCGGCCTGCGCGGATCCAGCTCGGCCAGCCGATATTCCTGCAGATGCGGAAGCAGCATGTAGGGTGCATCCTCGTAGAAGCGCAGGCGCCCGGGGTCGATCAGCGAACGCGCGGCGAGGTGAGTCAGAAGATGATCGACATGCCAGCCGATGCCCAGCGGCGCGTAGACCACGTCGCAGGAAACATCGCGCAAGGCGGCCGCAATGGCGGAGCGGATGCGCTCGAGCTCCTGCGCATAGGAGCGCGGATCGGCCATGAAGAGTCCGGACAACGACTTGTACGCGTCCTTTCGGAACCACGCATCGCATTCGCCCACGAAGCGCACGCAGAAACCCAGATAGCCGCTGACGGCGTGCTCTTCCTCGATGCGCGTGTCGTCCGTGCCGGCCGAGGTCCGGAAATCCACGCCGGCTCTCGAGAACACGTTGATGACGAGCGGTCGGCAGCCCTGCTCCGCGAGCCGGGAGATGAGCCCGCCGCAGGAGAAGACCGCATCATCCAGATGCGGTGACAGGAACACCGCCGCCTGGTGTGCAGTGCGCACCGGAGCGGGAGCCGGCGTCATGGCCGATGCCATGCGCGCATTCCAGTGGAGGCGGACGAGCGCACGGCGCAGCCCGGATACCAAACCATGTGTAACCTATGCACTTTCCCCGAGCGTGTGCCGATGTAGCGGGATGGGTGTGGCACACTCCCGGACATGCCCAGGGCGCGGAGCCAATCCATCCTACGGGATGCCTGAGGAATCCTCCAATGCAGCTCGCCGCAAATCCGCGACGCATCGCGCTCGTGTCCGACGACTTCATGCCGCCGATGACTGGAGCGGGCTACTATCTCGAGAGCCTCGCATCGCATCTGGCAGTGCGCGGTCACCATGTCGTGGTGCTGACCAGCCGCCCCAAGGGCCACCACGACCGGGCTCTGCCGCCGAACCTGAGGATCCATCGGGGTCTGACGGTCACCATGTTCGGCTTCGACCAGGCCTTGTTCTCCCCGGGACAGATACGCCGCATTCTGCACGATGAGCGCGTCGAGCTCGTCCATCATCACTACCTGAGCGGCCTGTCCGCCTCCTGCTCGCGCGTCGCCGCCCGGATTGGACTCCCGCAACTCTATACCTATCACATGTCCGTCGAACTGCTGTCGCAGCCATTGCCGATGCGTCCGTTCAGACCGCTGTTGTTCGCCCTCTACCGGGCGTTCGCGCAGCGCATGAAGGCGATCATCACCCCCTCGCGCAAGGTCATCCCGCAGATGCAGTCCGACGGAATCTCCACGCCGATCCTGTACCTCAGCAATCCCGTCCTGTTCGACATTCCGGAATCGACCGCCCCGAAGCCATCGTCCGATGCGTGCTTCCGGATCCTGTACGTCGGCCGGCTGGCACGGGAGAAGAATCTCGCGCTGCTGATCCGTGGATTCGCGGCACTTGCGGCCAGGCGACCTCGCGTCGAGCTGTGGCTGGCGGGCAAGGGACTGCTGCAGCCACAGCTCGAGGCATTGTGCGCCGAACTCGGGATCCGCCAGAAGGTGCAATTTTTCGGCCATCTCGCCTGGCAGGATCTGAGTCAACGCTACGCCCAGTGCGACGTGTTCGTTCTTCCGTCGAAGAACGAAGTCCAGCCGATGGTCCTGCTCGAGGCGATGAGCTTCGGAAAGCCCATCGTGGTGAGCGACCACGTGTTCAACCCGGACTTCCTGGACCGCGACCGTACCTGCCTGGTGGTGGGAGCTGACGACACCCCCGCCATGACAGACGCACTGTGCACGCTGATGGACGATCCGCACCGCAAGGAAGAGATGGGGCGCGCCGCACTCCAGGCGGTGCAGGAATTGAAGCCCCCGGTCATCTTCGCCAGGCTCGAGAAGCTCTACGACGACGTTCTGGCCGGACGCGAACCGCGTATCTGAGATGTCCGTGTCGGCGCATGCCGATGCGGCCATTGCAGCAGCTCTACGGCCGGACCGTGCGTACACTGCCTGCAGCCGCAGTGCCGCACGCTGGCATTGCGGCAGGCTAACATGGACAGCCGTGTATCCTGGAACCTGCAGCCATGCTCGTCGAACAGATCTGGACCGCCAACGCCTATCGCAACTTCAACTACCTCATCGCCTGCCCCCGGACAGGAGAGGCGCTCGCCGTGGATCCGCTCGACCACGAGAAGTGCCTGAGTAGCGCCAGGGCCAGGGGATGGACCATCCGGCAGATCGTCAACACCCACGAGCACCGCGACCACACCGGCGGCAACGATGCGCTGGCGCGCGCCACCGGGGCACGCATCCTGGCCCACGAGAACGCGAGGGACTCGATTCCGGGCATCGCCCGTGGACTGCGCGCCGGCGACGTGGTCAAGGTCGGCAGCAGCGTGGAACTGGAGGTGATGGACACGCCTGGCCATACCATGGCCCATGTATGCCTGCGCTCCCACACTGACCAGCCGGCCCTGTTCTGCGGCGACACGCTGTTCAATGCGGGGGCCGGCAACTGCCACAACGGCGGCCACCCGGAACAGCTCTACAGGACGTTCTCGGAGCAGCTCGAGCGCCTGCCCGATGCCACCCTGATCTATCCAGGCCACGACTACATCGAGCACAACCTGCGCTTCACGCTCGACCGCGAACCGGACAATGCCAGCGCAGCATCGATGCTCGGACGGCTGTCCGGGCAGGATCCGGCGCACGCCTACGTTTCCACGCTGGGGGTGGAACGCGACATCAACACCTTCTTTCGCCTGCGCAGCCCCGGCGTCATCGCGCGCCTGCGCGAAGCATTTCCCGACCTGCCCGAGGACGTGGATCCCCGCACGGTGTTCCTCAAGCTGAGGGAACTGCGCAACAAGTGGTGAACGCCCCGCGGACCAGGACACGAGAACAATCATGCGCATCGAAGTGATCTGCACCGGCGACGAAGTGCTTACCGGCAAGACCATCAACACCAATTTCGCGATGATCAGCCAGAAGCTGGAGGATGTCGGGCTAGCGGTCCGGTGGGAAACGACGGTGGGCGACGATCGTGACGAGCTGCTGCTCGCGTTCCAGCTTGCAGGGCAGCGCGCCCACGCGGTGGTCGTCAACGGCGGCCTCGGACCCACCGTCGACGACCTTTCCCAGGAGGTCGCGGCGAGGGCAGCGGGCGTGGATCTGGTGCGGCACGAGGGCTGGGTGGCGCGCATGGAGGAGTACTTCCGGGCGCGCGGACGCATCATGCCGTCCACCAACCACAAGCAGGCGATGCTGCCGGCGGGCGCCGAGTTGATCGACAATCCGATCGGCACGGCATGCGGATTCGCGATGACCATCGGCCGCGCGCGCTTCATGTTCACGCCCGGCGTGCCGCGCGAGGTCCGCCGCATGATCGACGAGCAGCTCATTCCGCGCCTGCTGGAGATGTACGGGACGAGGAGCACCATCTACCTGAAGCGCTTCCACTCGTTCGGCCTGGGCGAGTCGCGCGTGGACGAGATGCTGGCCGGCGTCGAGGCGCTGGCGCCGGAGGGCAGTGTCAGGCTGGGGTTCCGCGCACACTATCCGCAGCTCGAGACCAAGCTCGCCGTGCGCGGGCGGGACATGGAGGAGGTACGGCGCCAGCTCGGTCCGGTGGAGGCGGAGGTACGCAGGCGCCTGGGCAACTTCCTCCTGGCCGAGGACGACCAGACGCTCGAGCGCAATGTCCTGGGTGCCCTGCTCGCGGACGGCGCCTCTGTGGCAATCGTGGAGACCTTCACCGGGGGCCAGATCGCCGCCCGGCTCGCGCCCTTGCCCGATGCCGGCAAGGCGTTCCGGCGCGCGGTGGTCGGATTGGACCGCGAGGCGCTTGCCCGGACCCTGGGTGCGGCGGATGCCGGCGCCGTGTCGCTGGCAGCGGCGGCGCGAGCGGACACCGGGGCCAGCCACGGCCTGGCCGTGCTGGTGGACGTGGACGAGGGACAGGATCGCGTCGAGTTCGGGGGCACCGTGGATCTTGCCATCGTCACCGCCGCCGCCGTGGCCACGCGCCGCAGCAGGCTGCAGGGCGGACGCGAGTGGCTACGGCTGGGCGCGATCGAGATGGCGCTGGATTGCCTGCGTCGTCAGCTTGCCGGCCTGCCCGTGGACGAGCGCATCGATTTCGAGAAGAGCGTCTGACACCGCCGGGCGACGCTCGACACGAATCGTTCACGAATCCCTGTGGGATTCCCGCGGCCTGCCGATGATGGGTTGTGATCTTCAGCCCATGGGGAGGATCGGACATGCCCATCGACGATTCCGGTAACACCGCACTGCGCGCCGCGATGAACGCGATTCCCGCTCTGGATGCCGAGCGCGGGCTGCGCTTCGCGGCCGGGCGGGTCGACCACTACATCCAGCGTCTGCGCAAGTACGCTTCCTGTCACACCGACATCGCCGACGAATTGCGTGCGGCGCAGGCATATCGGGATCCGGTCGAGCTGGGGCACATCGCCCACACGTTGCGCGGCGTGGCGGCCGTCCTCGGCGCCCGAGAGCTGCAGCAAAGCGCGACCGACCTGGAGACGGGGCTGCGCGAGGGGCAGGACTGGAGGGCAAGCGCGAGCGCGGTCGCACGCGTGTGCGCGGCACACCAGGCGCTGCTGGAGGCGATCGCCGCCCTGCCGGAGACGGCGGAGCTGGAGACTGCGGCCTGACGCCCGCCGCTCACAGACCCAGCCGCTGCCACACGGTGGTGGTGGGGCCGGCCTGGTTGAGGGTATAGAAGTGCAGGCCCGGCGCTCCGCCGCGCAGCAGCCGGTCGCATAGCGCCGTCACCACGTCCAGGCCGAACGAGCGGATCGAGGCCGCGTCGTCCCCGAATCCTTCCAGTTTCCGGCGGATCCAGCGCGGAATCTCCGCGCCGCAGGCATCCGAGAAGCGCGCGAGCTGGGAAAAACGGCTGATGGGCATGATCCCGGGGATGATCGGGACATCGATCCCCATCGCTTCGCATTCCTCGACGAAGGCGAAATAGGCGTCCGCGTTGAAGAAATACTGCGTGATCGCACCGTTCGCGCCCGCCTCCACCTTGCGCTTGAAGGCGCGCAGATCCTCCTGCGCGCTGCGCGCCTGCGGGTGGTATTCGGGGTAGGCGGCCACCTCGATGTGGAAGCAATCGCCGAACTCGGCACGAACGAAGGACACGAGTTCACTGGCGTAGCGGAATTCCCCGGCCTCCGCGACTCCGGACGGCAGGTCACCTCGCAGGGCGACCAGGCGACGGATGCCGGCCTTGCGGTACTGTTCCAGGATCTCGCGTATCGAGGTGCGGGTGGAGGCCACGCAGGACAGATGCGGAGCCACCTGCTGTCCCTCGGCCTGCACCTCGAGCGCGACGCCAAGCGTGCGCTCGCGCGTGGTGCCACCGGCCCCGTAGGTCACCGAGAAGTACGCGGGTTCGAGCTGCGCCAGCTGCCGGCGCGTCGCCCGAAGCCTCTCGATGCCTTCCGGCGTCTGCGGCGGGAACAACTCGAAGGAGAACAGTTTCGCTGTCATGTCCGAGGGCGACAGTGGGAACGCCGGTCCGGGACCGGCGTCCGGGGTTGCGGAGGGGCCGGCGCGAGCGGCCCCGCACGAGCGCGTGCGCCGCGCCGCCAGACTCAGTAGCGATAGTGCTCCGGCTTGTACGGTCCTTCCTTGTGCACGCCGATGTAGCGGGCCTGCGGATCGGTCAGCTCGGTCAGCTGCGCGCCCAGCTTCTTCAACTGCAGGCGGGCGACCTTCTCGTCGAGGTGCTTGGGCAGCACGTACACGCCCACCGGGTACTTTTCGGTGTTGGTGTAGAGCTCGATCTGCGCGATCGTCTGGTTGGCGAACGAAGAACTCATCACGTAGCTGGGATGGCCGGTGGCGCAGCCGAGATTCACCAGCCGTCCTTCTGCAAGCAGGATGATGCGCTTGCCGTCCGGAAAGATCACGTGGTCGACCTGCGGCTTGATGTTCTCCCACTGGTACTTCTTCACGCCGGCGACGTCGATCTCGTTGTCGAAGTGACCGATGTTGCACACGATGGCCTGATCCTTCATCCTCTTCATGTGATCGTGCGTGATCACGTGGAAGTTGCCGGTCGCCGTCACGAAGATGTCCGCCTTGTCGGCAGCGTAGTCCATTGTCACCACGCGATAGCCTTCCATCGCCGCCTGCAATGCGCAGATCGGATCGATCTCCGTGATCCACACCTGCGCCGACAGTGCACGCAGGGCCTGCGCCGATCCCTTGCCCACGTCACCGTAACCGCACACCAGAGCGACCTTGCCGGCGACCATCACGTCGGTCGCCCGCTTGATGCCATCGACCAGCGACTCGCGGCAGCCGTACAGGTTGTCGAACTTCGACTTGGTCACCGAATCGTTGACGTTGATTGCCGGGAAGGCGAGCCGGCCCTCCTTGGCCATCTGGTACAGGCGCTTGACGCCGGTGGTCGTCTCCTCGGTCACGCCTATGATCTTCGCCAGACGCCTGGAGTACCACTCGGGATCCCTGGCGAGCTTCGCCTTGATCGCGGCAAACAGGAAAGTCTCCTCCTCGCTGCCCGGATGCGTGATCGCGCTGGTATCTTTCTCCGCCTTGGCGCCCAGGTGGAGCAGCAGGGTGGCGTCGCCCCCGTCATCCAGGATCATGTTGGAGTAGCCGCCGTCGGGCCACTCGAAGACGCGGTGGGTGAATTCCCAGTACTCCTCGAGCGACTCGCCCTTGTAGGCGAACACCGGCGTGCCCCGTGCCGCGATCGCGGCCGCGGCGTGATCCTGGGTCGAATAGATGTTGCACGATGCCCAGCGCACGTCCGCACCCAGGGCCTGGAGCGTCTCGATCAGGACCGCGGTCTGGATCGTCATGTGCAGCGAACCGGTGATGCGCGCCCCGCGCAGCGGCTGCTGCGTCGCGTACTCCTCCCGGATCGCCATCAGGCCGGGCATCTCGGTCTCGGCGATCCTGATTTCCTTGCGTCCCCACTCGGCGAGGCCGAGATCGGCCACGTGGAAATCATTGCCCTGGTTGGCCTGCAATACCGCGCTCATGTTGCCTCCGTTCGTAAGCAGAACGGGCGCCGTTCGATCACCTCGCCGGGCTCCCGAGCCTGGCGTGCCCGGCAAGCACGTTGCCTGCCCGACACGTCGCAGCGCCCCTCGGGACGGCGATATCGGTAGAGATGCTGCCGCTGCCGCTGAAGACCAGGGGCCACGGCTCACTGTACGGGATGTCCCAAAAACAGAAAGCGCCCGCACCATGTCGATGCGAGCGCCGTTCGTCTTGCTGAGCCTGGCCGGCCCGTCGGGCCGGTCGCAGCGCTCCTCAGCAGCGGCGAAGTATATCCTCGCCGGCCCCGGTGCGGAAGCGCCTGCCGGTCAGGCGTGCAGGCGGATTCCCGCGTCGGCGCGCAGGGCCTCGACCCGGTCGGCGGACTCCCAGGTGAATTCCGGCTCCTCGCGGCCGAAGTGGCCATATGCGGCAGTCTTCTGATAGATCGGCCGCAGCAGGTCGAGCATCTGCACGATGCCCTTGGGCCGCAGATCGAAGTGGCGCTGGACCAGTTCCGCGATCTTCTCGTCGGAAATCCTCCCGGTACCGAAGGTCGTGACCATGACGCTGGTAGGACGTGCCACGCCGATCGCGTAGGACACCTGGATCTCGCACCGGCTCGCCAGTCCGGCGGCGACGATGTTCTTCGCGACGTAGCGCCCGGCGTAGGCCGCGGACCGGTCCACCTTGGAGGGATCCTTGCCGGAGAAGGCGCCGCCGCCGTGATGCGCCGCGCCGCCATAGGTGTCCACGATGATCTTGCGCCCGGTGAGTCCACAGTCGCCCTGCGGTCCACCCACGACGAAGCGTCCCGTGGGATTGATGAAGTAGCGGATGCTGCCCTTGACGAGATGGGCAGGCAGCACCGGCTTGACGATCTGCTCGATGACCGCTTCCTCGATCTGCTCGTGCGTGATCTCCGGTGCATGCTGCGTGGAGAGCACGACGGTGTCGATGGCGTCGGGCTGGCCGTCCTTGTAGCGCACCGTCACCTGCGACTTGGCGTCGGGCCGCAGCCAGGGCAGGCGGCCATCGCGGCGCAGTTCCGACTGGCGCTCGACCAGCCGGTGCGCGAGGTAGATCGGCAGCGGCATGTGCTGCGGCGTCTCGTCGCACGCGTAGCCGAACATGAGGCCCTGGTCTCCCGCGCCCTGCTCGAGATCGATGCCCTCCCCCTCGGTGACGCCCTGCGAGATGTCTGGCGACTGCTTGTCATAGGCGACGAGGACGGCGCAGCCCTTGTAGTCGATACCGTATTCGGTATTGTCATAGCCGATGCGCCGGATGGTGTCGCGCGCGATCTGCTGGAAGTCCACCGTGGCGGCAGTGGTGATCTCGCCGGCCAGCACCACCAGGCCCGTGTTGACCAGGGTCTCGGCAGCAACCCGGGCGTGCTTGTCCTGGGCTAAGATCGCGTCGAGCACCGCGTCGGAGATCTGGTCGGCAACCTTGTCTGGATGCCCCTCGGAGACCGATTCGGAAGTAAAGAGGTGTTCGCTCATCGTGTTGGCGTGGGCCGGCTTCGATTGGTTGCTGGAGGCGGTGCAGTTCACCGCAGGTCTGAAGGTCTGAGTTTTGGCTTGTCCGCGTCGATCGAGGATAGCAGATTGCGTATGCAGCTTGTAGCCGCGCCGGGCGCGGCTCACACGACTTTTCGGGCCGTTTGACACTGTTCTCGGGTTCACACCGCGGCCGGCACACCGAGGCCGGCCGGCATTGCGCGCAGGCGTTGCGAGGCGCATCCCGCCACAGTGCAGCACGCACATGAGCGGACGCATCGGCATCTTCGTCCTGTGGCTGCTGCACTTCCTGCCGCTGCCCTGGCTCGCCCTCATTGGCCGCGGCGTGGGCATGACGGCGCTTGCCGTAGTCGGCAAGCGCCGGCGCATCGCCGCGGCCAACCTCGCCCTGTGCTTTCCCGACATGGCGCCGGCCCAGCGCGCACGCCTCCTGCGCCAGCACTTCCAGTGCTTCGGGCGCGCCCTGGTGGAATCGAGCATCGCCTGGTGGGGCTCGCCGGAGCGCCTGCGCCGCATCGTGCGCATCGAGGGACAGGAGCATGTGGACGCGATGAAGGGAGAACGCTTCATCGCGCTCGTGCCGCATTTCGTGGGCATCGAACTGGAAGGCATACGCATGACCATGGACTACCGCGGCGTGGCGGTGTACGTGCGCCAGCGCGACCCGTATGTCGATGCATTCCTGAAGCGCAAGCGCGAGCGCTTCACAGGCACACGCATGGTGGCCAGGCAGGAGGGGGTCAAGCCGATCCTGCGCGCGCTACAGGAGGGCCAGGCGCTGCAGCTGTCCCCGGACATGGACCTGGGCCCGAAGGACGCCGTGTTCGTCCCGTTCTTCGGCGTGCCGGCCGCGACCGTGACCGCCCTGCCGCGCATGGCGCGGCTGATGCGGGCCCGCATCGTGCCGCTGGTGATCCGCCAGCTGGAAGGAGGCCGCGGCTACGTCGCCCGCTTCTATCCGGCGTGGGAGGACTACCCGGGCGACTCGGTCGAGGAAGACACCCGGCGCATGAACGCGTTCATCGAGGAGCGCATCCGCGAGATGCCGGAGCAGTACCTGTGGACGCACCGTCGCTTCAAGACGCGCCCGCCGGGCGAACCATCGCCGTATGCGCGCCGATGAGCCTCGCCGGTCCATCGGGTGGTCTGGCCCGCGCCCGAGCCGCTGCGTGCCTGTTGCATCCCGGCTACACCGGCCGCAGCCCGCGGCGTTCCGTCCGCCTCGACCGGCTAGAATATCGATCCGACAGTGGGCAACCGCGACCCTTCCGACATGCGCATCCGCTTCACCAAGATGCAGGGCGTGGGCAACGACTTCGTCGTGCTCGATGCCATCAACCAGCCCATCGCGCTCGACGCGCGGGCCGTGCGCCGCCTCGCCGACCGCCACTTCGGCGTGGGCTGCGACCAGGTTCTTCTGATCGCGCCTGCGCACACCCCGGACACGGACTTCACCTACCGCATCTTCAACGCCGACGGCGACGAGGTGCAGCACTGCGGCAACGGCGCCCGCTGCTTCCTGCGCTTCGTACTGGACAAGGGCCTCACCACCAAGCGCGAGATCCGGGTCCAGACGCTGTCGGGAATCATCGTGCCGCGTCTGGAGCCCGACGGGCAGGTCACGGTCGACATGGGGCCTCCGATCTTCGAGCCGGCCCGCATCCCGTTCGTCGCGGCCGAGCGCGCGCTGACCTATGCCCTGGAACTCGACGGCGAGACGGTCACCATCGGCGCGCTGTCGATGGGCAATCCGCACGCGGTGCAGGTGGTGGACGACGCGGACACCGCACCGGTGACCACGCAGGGGCCGCTCATCGAGCGCCACGCGCGCTTTCCGCAGCGGGTCAACGCCGGCTACATGCAGGTGATCGATCCGCGGCGCATCCGCCTGCGCGTGTTCGAACGCGGCGCGGGGGAGACGCTGGCGTGCGGCACGGGCGCGTGCGCCGCAGTCGTCTCCGGCATTCAGCGCGGGCTGTTGCGCAGCCCGGTCGAGGTGCACACGCGTGGCGGCGCCTTGCGCATCGCCTGGGAAGGAGAGGGCCGTCCGGTGTACATGACCGGACCCGCGGAAACGGTTTTCGAGGGAGAGATCGAGCTTTGAGCATGGGCATGAGACACGAAGAGGTGGCCAGGTACCTGAAGGATCACCCCGAGTTCTTCGACGAGTACGCCGAGCTGCTGAGCACGGTGCAGGTGCGGCACCCCTACGGCGGCCGCGCCATCCCGCTGTCGGAGCGGCAGGTGCTTGCCCTGCGCGAGCGCAGCCGCACGCTCGAGGGCAAGCTGCGCGAGCTGGTCCAGTTCGGGGAGGAGAACGACACCACCAGCGACCGCGTGCATCGGCTCAGCCTCGCGCTGCTGGCCGCACCCGATCTCGCCGGCCTGATCCAGGCCATCGACATCAGCCTGCGTGAGGATTTCACCGTGCCCGAGGTGGCGCTGCGGCTGTGGGGCGCGCGCGAGATCGATGCCGGGCCCGAGTCCGGGCCGGTGAGCGAGGAGGCACGCGCATTCGGGGACGCACTCGCCACGCCGTACTTCTGCGATCGACCCATGTTCGAATCGGGCGCCTGGTTCTCCGCCCAGTCCGCCGACCTGCGCTCACTGGTCTATCTGCCCCTGCGCGTGGACCGCCCCCTCGGCCTGCTGGCCCTCGGCAGCCCGGACCCGCGCCGGTTCACCCCGGACATGGGCACGCTCTATCTGGTGCGCATCGCCGAACTGATCAGCATGGCGCTGCGGCGTCATCTGGAATAGTGATTCCGTCCGTGCGCGATGCTGCTCCGACCGACGACGCGGCGACGCGCAACCGGGAGCGGGCCGCCGCGTTCCTGGCGCACCTGCGCAGCGAGCGGCGGCTGAGCGCGCACACGCTCGCGGCATACGGTCGGGACATCGACAGACTGCTGGAGCTGGCCGGAAGCACGGATCTGGCACGACTCGACGTGACGGCCGGGCGTCGCATGCTCGCGCGGCTGCACGGTCCGCGCCTGGGCGGACGTTCGCTGGCGCGCATGCTCAGCGCATGGCGCGCACTGTACCGCTACCTCGTGCGCGACCACGGCTTCGCCAGCAATCCGTTCCAGGGCACGCGCGCGCCCAGATCGGCCAGGCGGTTACCGAAGGCATTGTCGCCGGACGAGGCGGCCCGGCTGCTGGCGTTCGGGACCGACGATGCCGGGCAGGTGCGCGACCTGGCGATGTTCGAGCTGTTCTACTCCTCGGGTCTGCGCCTGGGCGAACTGACGGCACTGCGCACGGAGGACGTCCACTTCGACGACGAGACCGTGCGCGTCATGGGCAAGGGCAGCAAGGCGCGCATCGTGCCCGTGGGCCGCGCCGCCCTCGCCGCGCTGCGGCGCTGGCTGCCCGTGCGTGCCGCGGGCGGCGCGCCGCCCGCGGGTCTGCTGTTCCCCGGGCGCGGCGATCGGCCCCTGTCGCCGCGTACGGTGCAGCGGCGCCTGCGTGCGCACGGCGTCATGCAGGACCTGAGCGCACCGGTGCACCCGCACATGCTCCGCCACTCCTTTGCCTCGCACGTGCTGCAGTCGAGCGGAGATCTGCGCGCGGTGCAGGAGATGCTCGGACACGCCAGCATCTCCTCCACCCAGGTCTACACGCATCTCGATTTCCAGCACCTGGCCAGGATCTACGACGCGGCCCACCCGCGCGCAAAGAAGAAGGGCTGAATCGAGCACCTCGAGGGTCTGCTGTGCCGGGTGCCTGGTTGAACGAGATGGAGATCCGATGAGCACCACCCGCTTCATCGTCGTGCGTCACGGCGAGACTGCCTGGAACGCCCAGGGCCGCATTCAGGGTCACCTCGACAGCCCGCTCAACGAGGAGGGCCTGGCCCAGGCGATCCTGGTGGGCGAGCGCCTCGCGCGCGAGCGCATCGACGCGGTCTATTGCAGCGATCTGGGGCGCGTGCTGCAGACGGTGCAGCCGCTGCTGGATCGGCTCGGCATGGAGCCGGTGCGCGATGCAGCGCTGCGCGAGCGCCACCTGGGCGTGTTCCAGGGGTTGACGGGAGCCGAATGCCAGGCACGCCATCCGCAGGACTACGCCCGCTTCCACGCGCGCGAGGTCGATCATGCCGTGCCCGGCGGCGAGAGCATCCGCCAGGTGTATGCCCGCGTTGCGCGCTTCTTCGACGCAACGGCGCGGGCACACCCCGACCGCACGCTCGCGGTGTTCACTCACGGCGGCATACTCGACGCGCTGTATCGGCACGTGACAAGCACACCGCTGGAGAAACCGCGCGACTTTCCCGTCTATAACGCGAGTCTGAACTGGATGCGCAGCGAGCGCGGCCACTGGCTGCTCGAGCAGTGGGGCGACATCTCGCATCTGACGCGCGATGCCGCGCTCGATGATTTCTAGGCCGGACCCGCACGCCTCGCGCACCCGGCGCATCCGCAGCAGCCGGCGCCTCCGCAGCAGCAGGCACATCCGCTTTGCATGAAGCGGAGTCTGCGCTAGACTGACTCGCTCCTGCCTGCCTCCCGGACGTGCGCGGCCTTCCGACGACTGACGCCGATGCCAGTTTTTCTTCAGCGCCTGCTGCTGGTGATCGTCCTGCTGTTCTCGCAGCAGGTCGCGTTCGCGCATGCGCTGGACCATCAGCTCGCGGGCACGACATCGGACCAGCAGGCGTGCGAGCAGTGCGCGCGCGCCGTCCAGCTGGGTGGTACGCCTACGTCGAGCACGTCCTGCCCGGACCACGTCACTTCCCACGCCGCACCGGCCGCACCGGCTGATCCGGTCTTCCTCACCGGGGCGTTCGCCCCGTTCAGTTCGCGCGCTCCTCCGGTCTCGTCCTGAGCTCGACGCCAGGCCGTGTCCGCACCATCGTGCGGCCGCGGGCATGTCATCGTCACCGGAGCCAATTCGATGTTCGAGCCCCGTCTCGCGGCGGCAGCGTTGCTGCTCGCCGTCGGCGCGCCCACGGGCGCGCTGGCACAGGACGACACTGAGCTGGAAGCGATCCGCAGGCAGATCGAAGATCTCAGGAACAATTACGAGAACGCGATCCGCGCGCTGGAACAGCGCCTGCAGGACGCCGAAGCCACGGCAGCGCGCGCGCAGGCCAGCACCGCCCTGGTACAGGAACAGGCGCAGGCGGCGGCGCGCCCCGCGACGCCGGCCGCCGACCCTGCCGTGCAGCGCGGAAACGCGCCGGCTGCGCAGCAGAGCGCCTTCAATCCCGGCATCTCGCTCATCCTGCAGGGGTCCTACCGGCACTTCGGCGAGGATCCCGGCGAGCGGGGCGTGACCGGCTACATCCCCGGCGGGGATTACGACCTGGGCGAGCGCGGCTTCAGCCTGGACGAGAGCGAGATCACCGTCTCGGCCAGCATCGATCACCTGTTCTACGGCCAGGCGACGCTGGCGCTGGAGGACGGCGGCATCGAGGTGGAGGAGGCGTTCGTCCAGACGCCGGCGCTCGACCATGGCTTGACGGTGAAGTTCGGCCGTTTCTTCTCCGGCATCGGCTACGAAAACCAGCAGCATCCGCATACGCGCGATTTCCTCGACCCTTCGCTCGCGCAGAACGTCCTGCTGGGAGGCAACTTCGCGATGGACGCTCTGCAGGTGAGCTGGATCGCGCCGCTGCCGATCATGGTCGAGATAGGCGGCGAAATCGGCATGCCGGTGGAGTTCCCTTTCGAGGACAGCGACAGCAGCAAGAACGGCATCACCGGAGGAACCGTGTTTGCCCGTGTGGGCGGTGACATCGGCCTGAGCCACAGCTATCGGATCGGCGGCTGGTTGATGCGCGCGGAGAATCGCGCCGGAAACGCGCCGATCCTCGACTTCGACGAGCGCTTCGACACCGGCTCGAGCACGCTGTCCGACGGCCACACCAGGATGTGGGGGTTGAACCTCGTCTACAAGTGGGCGCCCGAGGGCAATGCGCAGTACCGCAATTTCAAGCTGGTCGCGGAGTGGTATCAGCGCCGCCTCGACGGCGTACTGGACACCGACCTGGGCGGCGCGCTGGACAGCGGCTCGTTCGAGGCGACGCAGTCGGGATGGTACCTGCAGGGCGTATTCCAGTTCCTGCCGCAGTGGCGCGTGGGTCTGCGCTTCGACCAGCTGGACGAGGGCTCCTACGACCTGGCCTCCAACCTGAACGGATTGGTCGAACCAGCCGGCTTCACGCCGCGGCGCTGGTCGGCGATGCTCGACTGGAATCCGTCCGAGTACAGCCGCATCCGCCTGCAATACACGCGCGACAGGACGCAGGAGCGACTCACCGACGACCAGATCTTCCTGCAATACATCTTCAGCCTGGGCGCGCACGGTGGACACCGGTTCTGAGATTCGCGCAGCCACGCCATCAAGGAGGATTCACCGATGAAGCGACTCGTGTCGTTGCTCGGCAGCGTGATCATGCTGGCGTCGAGCGTGCCGGCGCTGGCCGAGGTGGCAGTGTTCGCCTGCCAGTCGGAATGGGCGGCGCTGACGCGGGAGATCGGCGGCGACCGGGTGAACGTGTTCTCCGCGACCACCGGCCTGCAGGACGTGCATCGCATCCAGGCGCGGCCGAGCCTGATCGCACGCGCCCGCAATGCCGAGCTGCTGGTGTGCTCGGGTGCCGACCTGGAAGCGGGATGGCTGCCGCTCATCCTGCAGCAGGCCGGGAACACCAGGATCCAGGCGGGCAAGCCCGGTCACCTCGAGGCCGCGAGTGTCGCCCGCATGCTGGAGGTGCCTGCCGTCGTCGACCGCTCCATGGGCGACGTGCATCCGCGCGGCAACCCGCACCTGCACTGGGATCCCGGCAACGTCCTGACGGTCGCCGAAGTGCTGGCAGATCGTCTGGCCAGGATCGATGCCGCGGGCGCGCGGTACTACGAGTCGCGCTTCGCGCAGTTCGAGCAGCGCTGGACACAGGCGGTGGCGCAGTGGCAGCAGAAGGCCGCGCCGCTGCGCGGTACCGGCGTGATCGAGCATCATCGCGCGCTGTCCTACCTGTTCGCCTGGCTCGGCATGCCCGTGCTCGGATCGCTCGAGCCCAAGCCCGGTGTCGAACCGACGTCTGCGCATCTGGTCGCGCTGGTGGAGCGTCAGCGGTCCACGCCGGCGAAGCTGATCGTGCGCACGGCGATCAACAACCCGAAGGCGGCGCAGTGGCTGTCGCAGCAGACCGGCATGCCGGTGGTGGAACTGCCCTATTCGGTGGGCAGCACGCCCGGCGCGAAGGATCTGTTCGGGATGTACGAGGACGCCATCGCGCGTCTTCTCGGCGCTTCGCGTCCATGAAGACGGGACTGCGGACGGGACAGACCGGATACATGACCGAGGCGGCGAGGGCTGCACGAAAGGCGGCCGACGACTCGTCCGCTCCGACGATGCACGACGAGCGCACGCTGCTCGAGGTCGACGCACTGCAGGCCGGC
>JADZGB010000046.1 GCA_020854105.1 Burkholderiales bacterium
CACCACCGAACTTCTTCGACAGCACCGACGTAATGGCAGCCGTTAGCGTCGTCTTACCATGGTCCACGTGACCAATCGTCCCTACGTTCACGTGCGGCTTGGTCCGCTCGAATTTTCCCTTAGCCATGATCGAAATCCCTCAATACCAGACTGACAGTGTTTGCCGTGCTATTTCTTGTTGATGATCGCGTCCGCCACGTTCTTCGGCGCTTCGGAGTATTGCTTGAACTCCATGGAGTAGGTGGCACGGCCCTGAGTCAGCGAGCGAAGGGTGGTCGCGTAACCGAACATTTCGGAGAGCGGAACCTCTGCCTTCACCACCTTGATCCCGCCGACCTGATCGTCCATGCCCTGGATCATGCCGCGGCGCGAGGACAGGTCGCCCACCACGTTGCCCATGAAGTCCTCCGGCGTCTCCACCTCGACCGCCATCATCGGCTCGAGCAGCACCGGGTTCGCCTTGCGCATGCCGTCCTTGAAGGCCATGGAGCCGGCCATCTTGAACGCGTTCTCCGACGAGTCGACCTCGTGGTACGAACCATCGAACAGGGTGACCTTGACGTCCACCACCGGGTAGCCGGCCAGCACCCCCGCCTTGGTCGCATCGGCAACACCCTTGCCAACCGCGGGGATATACTCCCGCGGCACCACACCGCCCTTGATCGCATCGACGAACTCGAAGCCCTTGCCAGCCTCGTTCGGCTCGACCTTGAGCCAGACATGGCCGTACTGGCCCTTGCCGCCGGTCTGCTTGATGAACCTGCCCTCGATCTCGACGCCCTTGCGCACCGCCTCGCGGTAGGCGACCTGCGGCTTGCCGACGTTGGCCTCGACGTTGAACTCGCGCTTCATGCGGTCCACGAGAATCTCGAGGTGCAGTTCACCCATGCCGGAGATGATGGTCTGGCCGGACTCCTCGTCCGTATGCACGCGGAACGACGGATCCTCCTGCGCCAGGCGCCCCAGGGCGATTCCCATCTTCTCCTGGTCCACCTTGGTCTTGGGCTCTACCGCCTGACTGATGACGGGCTCGGGGAACTCCATGCGCTCGAGAATGATCGGCTTGTCGACAGCGCACAGCGTGTCGCCCGTGGTGGCTTCCTTCAGTCCGACGGCGGCCGCGATGTCGCCGGCGCGCACTTCCTTGATCTCCGCGCGCTGGTTCGCGTGCATCTGGAGAATCCGGCCAAGGCGCTCCTTCTTGCCCTTGACCGGATTGAAGATCGTGTCGCCCGAGTTCACTATCCCCGAATACACGCGGAAGAAGATCAGCTGGCCGACGAAGGGATCGGTCATGATCTTGAACGCCAATGCCGAGAACGGCTGATCGTCTGCCGCACCGCGACTCTCGGGCTCTCCGCGCTCGTTCTCGCCGGTCACCGCCGGGATGTCCGCCGGCGCGGGCAGATAGTCGATCACCGCGTCGAGCATCGCCTGGACGCCCTTGTTCTTGAACGCGGAGCCGCACATCATCGGCACGATCTCGCCGGCGATGGTGCGTTGGCGCAACGCCTGCTTGAGTTCGGACTCGCTGAGCGAACCATCCTCCAGGTACTTGTTCATCAGCTCTTCGCTGGCCTCGGCGGCAGCCTCGAGCATCTTCTCGCGCCACTCCTTCGCCTGATCGACGAGTTCCGCCGGAATGTCACGCAACTCGAATTTCATGCCCTGGGACGACTCGTCCCAGTGAATCGCCCTCATGCGCAGCAGATCCACCACACCCTGGAAGCGCTCCTCCGCACCGATCGGAATCTGAATGGGGACGGGATTGGCCTTCAGACGCTGCCGCATCTGGTTGTAGACCTTGAAGAAGTCCGCGCCCTGGCGATCCATCTTGTTGACGAACGCCAGACGCGGCACACCGTACTTATTGGCCTGGCGCCACACCGTCTCCGACTGCGGCTGCACGCCGCCCACGGCGCAGTACACCAGGCAAGCGCCGTCGAGCACGCGCATGGAACGCTCCACCTCGATGGTGAAGTCCACGTGGCCCGGCGTGTCGATGATGTTGATGCGATGCTCGGGATAACTGCTGTCCATCCCCTTCCAGAAGCACGTAACCGCCGCCGCCGTGATGGTGATGCCGCGCTCGCGCTCCTGCTCCATCCAGTCAGTCACCGCGGCGCCGTCGTGGACCTCGCCCAGCTTGTGCGACACCCCGGTATAGAACAGGATGCGCTCGGTCGTGGTGGTCTTGCCGGCGTCGATGTGGGCGCTGATACCGATGTTCCGGTATCGATCGATAGGTGTGCTGCGTGCCACTTGAATTATCCCGAGTGTGCTGCTGACTAGAACCGATAGTGGCTAAAGGCCTTGTTGGCTTCTGCCATGCGGTGGACTTCCTCGCGTTTCTTCATCGCGCCTCCGCGGCCCTCGGCCGCCTCGGACAACTCGTTGGCCAGACGCGCGCTCATGGACTTCTCGCTGCGCTTGCGGGCGGCATCGCGGATCCAGCGCATCGCCAGCGCCGTGCGGCGCACGGAACGCACTTCCACGGGCACCTGGTAGTTGGCCCCGCCGACGCGGCGGCTCTTGACTTCGACCATCGGACGCACGTTGGACAGCGCGGTCGAGAACACCTCGAGGGGATCCTTGCCGCCCCTCTTGGCGATCTGCTCCAGGGCGCCGTAGATCATGCGCTCGGCCACGGACTTCTTGCCGCTGTTCATCAGTACGTTCACGAACTTCGCGACGTCCTGGTTGTTGAATTTCGGATCAGGAAGCACTTCCCGCTTCGGAACTTCTCTACGCCTCGGCATCTGTCTACCTCAGATATCTCTCGAACTGTCGGGACGACCGTCAGGCCGCCTTCGGGCGCTTCGCGCCGTACTTCGAACGGCTCTGCTTGCGATCCTTCACTCCCTGTGTATCCAGGCTTCCACGCACGATGTGGTAGCGCACCCCGGGCAGGTCCTTCACGCGGCCGCCGCGGATCAGTACCACCGAGTGCTCCTGCAGGTTGTGGCCCTCTCCGCCGATATAGCCGATGACCTCGTAGCCGTTGGTCAGGCGCACCTTGGCCACCTTGCGCAGCGCGGAGTTGGGCTTTTTCGGCGTGGTGGTGTAGACGCGCGTGCACACGCCTCGCTTCTGCGGGCAGTTCTCGAGCGCCGGAACCTTGCTCTTGGGTTTTTTCTCTGCGCGCGGCTTGCGCACAAGCTGATTTACTGTCGGCATGAAGGCCTCTGTTACACGATCAGTTAGCTGGCGTGCTGTTCTGTTACCTGAATTCGCGGGCGCGAGCGCTACGGACAGCGCTCCGTTCCCGACAGCCCGTGCTGGGCTCGAAGGACCGGTACCGCGGCGACGCCGCCGGCTCCAGTCGTAGAAATCCAACTTTCCGAACCACGAGAATCCCGGCTCGGAAAAAATCGGGACGGCGCGAGAGCGCCGTCCAGGTCATTTCCGCCGTTTCGCCCTGCCGCCTGGGTGTCCGCGCCACGCGACCGGGTAAAAAGACGCGAGATTCTAGGGCCCTGCTCGGACAGTGTCAAGGAGGCATCCGGGCAGGGAACCCCTTACGCCACCTGCTCGTCCTGGGTGGAGACCCCGACGTCGGCTTCCATGAGATCGGGCACCAGGGCCTGATCCTCTCCGGACTGCTGCTTGCGCCGGGTATTGTGGTATGCCAGCCCCGTCCCCGCGGGGATCAGGCGGCCGACGATCACGTTCTCCTTTAGACCGCGCAGTTCATCCTTCTTGCCCATGATCGCGGCTTCGGTCAGCACCCGCGTGGTCTCCTGGAAGGAAGCCGCGGAGATGAACGAATCCGTGGACAGGGAGGCCTTGGTGATACCGAGCAGGATGTGCTCGTAGCCCGCACCGCGCTTGGCACCCTCGATCAACTCGTCGTTGACCTCGAGCACTTCCGAGCGCTCGACCTGCTCGCCCTGGATGAACTCGGAGTCGCCGGGCTCGACGATGTTCACGCGGCGCAGCATCTGCCGCACGATCACCTCGATGTGCTTGTCGTTGATCTTCACGCCCTGCAGCCGGTAGACGTCCTGCACCTCGTCGATGATGTAGCGCGCCAGCGCTTCCACCCCGAGAAGACGCAGGATGTCGTGCGGATCGGCCGGGCCGTCCACGATCATCTCGCCCTTGTTCACGACCTGCCCGTCGTGCGCCATGACGTGCTTGTCCTTGGGGATCAGGTACTCGTGGGCAACGCTGTCCAAGTCGGTGATGACCAGACGCTGCTTGCCCTTGGTGTCCTTGCCGAAGGACACGGTGCCGGTGATCTCTGCCAGCATGCCGGCATCCTTCGGAGAGCGCGCCTCGAACAGCTCGGCCACCCGCGGCAGACCACCGGTGATGTCGCGCGTCTTCGAGGTCTCCTGCGGGATCCGGGCCAGCACTTCGCCGACCTGAACCTGCTGACCGTCCTTCACCGTGATGATCGAGTGGATCTGGAAGGTGATGTTCACCGGAAGCTCGGTACCCGGTATGCGCACCTCCTTGCCGGTGTCGTCGATCAGCTTCACGCTCGGACGCAGTCCCTTGGCCTGGGACACGCCCCGCCGCTTCGGATCGATCACCACGAGGGTGGACAGACCGGTGACTTCGTCGATCTGCTTCGCCACCGTGACGCCTTCCTCGACGTTCTCGAACTTGATGCGGCCCGCGTACTCGGTGATGATCGGGCGGGTGTGCGGATCCCAGGTCGCAAGCACCTTACCTGCCTTCGCGGCGGTGCCGTCCGCCACCATGAGCGTGGCGCCGTACGGAACCTTGTGCCGCTCGCGTTCACGGCCGTTGTCGTCGACGATGACCACTTCGCCGCTGCGCGAGATCGCGATCGATTCGTTGCGCGGATTGGTGACGTAGCGCATCTGCGACGAGAAGCGCACGGTACCGGTGGACTTGCTCTCCAGCTGGCTGGCAACCGCGGTTCTCGAAGCCGCACCGCCGATATGGAACGTGCGCATGGTGAGCTGAGTACCCGGCTCCCCGATGGACTGCGCGGCGATGACACCGACCGCTTCGCCCACGTTGACCAGCTGTCCCCGGCCCAGGTCCCGGCCGTAGCACTTGGCGCACAGGCCGTAGCGCGTCTCGCAGGTGAGCGGGGTGCGCACCTTGACCTCGTCGATGCCGAGCGCCTCGACGGTCTCGACCTCGTACTCGTTCAGCAGGGTACCGGCCGGGAAGAGCGTGAGACCGGTCTCCGGATGCGAGACGTCGTTGGCGGACACGCGTCCGAGGATCCGCTCGCGCAGGGCCTCGACCACTTCACCGCCTTCCACCAGGGCCTTCATCGTGAAGCCCTCGGCCGTGCCGCAGTCATCTTCGACCACCACCAGATCCTGCGTCACGTCCACCAGGCGGCGCGTCAGATAGCCGGAATTCGCCGTCTTCAGCGCCGTATCGGCCAGACCCTTGCGGGCACCATGGGTGGAGATGAAGTACTGCAGGACATTCAGCCCTTCGCGGAAGTTCGCGGTAATCGGCGTCTCGATGATCGAACCGTCCGGCTTGGCCATCAAACCCCGCATGCCGGCCAGCTGGCGGATCTGGGCAGCGGAGCCGCGCGCGCCGGAGTCGGCCATCATGTAGATCGCGTTGAAGGACTCCTGCATCGACGGATTGCCCTTCTTGTCCGTGAGCGGCGCCCAGCCGTCGCTCCTGCTGTCCCAGGCCATGACAGGCTCCGTGCCGAGACGGTCCATCATCGCCTTCGCCACCATGTCGCCTGCACGACCCCAGATGTCAACGACCTTGTTGTAGCGCTCGCCCTGCGTCACGAGGCCAGAGGTGTACTGCGCCTCGATCTCCTGGACCTCCTTCTCCGCATTGCCGATGATCTCGTGCTTCTCCGGCGGCACCTGCATGTCGTCCACTGCAATCGACAAACCCGCCCGGGTGGCGAAGGTGAAGCCGGTGTACATCAGTCGGTCGGCGAAGATGACCGTCTCGCGCAGGCCGCAGCGGCGGAATCCGGCATTGATCAGCCGGGAAATCTCCTTCTTCTTCAGCGCCTTGTTGATCAGCTGGAACGGTAGCCCGGGCGGCAGGATCTCCGACAGGATGGAGCGCCCTACGGTGGTCTCGTAGCGGCTGAGCTTCTCCTGCAGGGAGCCATCCTCGGTGCGCTCCAGCTCCCGGATCCGCACCTTGATGCGGGCACCGAGATCGACCTGTCTGCTCTCGTAGGCGCGCAGCACTTCCCCTACGTCGATGAACGACATCCCTTCGCCGCGGGCACTAACGCGCTCGCGCGTCATGTAGTACAGGCCCAGCACGATGTCCTGCGAGGGCACGATGATCGGATCGCCGTTGGCGGGCGAGAGCACGTTGTTGGAGGACAGCATGAGCGTGCGCGCTTCCATCTGCGCCTCCAGAGACAGCGGCACGTGCACGGCCATCTGGTCCCCGTCGAAGTCGGCATTGAATGCCGCGCACACCAGCGGGTGCAGCTGGATGGCCTTGCCCTCGATCAGGACCGGCTCGAATGCCTGGATGCCCAGGCGGTGCAGGGTCGGAGCGCGATTGAGCAGTACCGGATGCTCACGGATCACCTCTTCCAGGATGTCCCACACTTCCGGCACTTCCTGCTCCACCAGACGCTTGGCCGCCTTGATGGTCGCCGCCAGGCCAAGCACTTCCAGCTTGTGGAAGATGAAGGGCTTGAACAGTTCGAGCGCCATCTTCTTGGGCAGGCCGCACTGGTGCAGCTTGAGCTGCGGTCCGACCACGATCACCGAACGGCCGGAATAGTCGACGCGCTTGCCGAGCAGGTTCTGCCGGAAGCGACCGCCCTTACCCTTGATCATGTCGGCCAGGGACTTCAGCGGACGCTTGTTGGCACCGGTCATGGCCTTGCCCCGGCGGCCGTTGTCGAGCAGCGAGTCGACCGCTTCCTGCAGCATGCGCTTCTCGTTGCGCACGATGATCTCGGGCGCCTTCAGTTCGAGCAGGCGCTTGAGGCGGTTGTTGCGGTTGATGACGCGGCGGTACAGGTCGTTCAGGTCCGACGTCGCGAAGCGGCCACCATCGAGCGGCACCAGCGGGCGCAGCTCCGGCGGCAGCACCGGCAGGACTTCCATGATCATCCAGTCGGGCTTGATGCCGGACTTGTGGAAAGCCTCCAGAACCTTCAGGCGCTTCGCGAACTTCTTGATCTTGGTCTCGGAATCGGTGCCGTCCAAGTCCTTGCGCAGTTTCTCGATCTCGCGGGTGAGGTCGAGATTGCGCAGCAGCTCGCGGATGCCCTCGGCGCCCATCACCGCGGAGAAGTCGTCGCCGAACTCCTCCACCTTGGACAGATAATCGTCCTCGGAGAGCAGCTGGCCGCGGTGCAGCGGCGTCATGCCCGGATGCGTGACGACGTAGGCTTCGAAGTAGAGGACGCGCTCGATGTCGCGCAGCGTCATGTCCAGCACCAGGCCGAGCCGCGACGGAAGCGACTTCAGGAACCAGATGTGCGCAACGGGACTGGCCAGCTCGATGTGGCCCATGCGCTCCCGGCGCACCTTCGAGAGCGTGACCTCGACGCCGCATTTCTCGCAGATCACGCCACGGTGCTTGAGGCGCTTGTACTTGCCACACAAGCACTCGTAGTCCTTCACCGGGCCGAAGATCTTCGCGCAGAACAGCCCGTCACGCTCCGGCTTGAAGGTCCGGTAATTGATCGTCTCGGGCTTCTTCACTTCGCCGTAAGACCACGACCGGATCTTCTCCGGCGAGGCGAGACCGATGCGGATTGCGTCGAACTCTTCTTCCTGCGTAACCTGCTTGAACAGATCGAGTAATGCCTTCATGGCGGCTCCTCAATTTCGGGGCTGGAGGCAGTGGGCGGGGAGACATCCCCGTCCGGCTTGCCCGCGCCCATAGCCCCGCACTACAAAAACGACCCTGCTTCGGGAAACCAGCGGCCTGCAGCGCTCCAAGGCCCTTCCGGCCCGAGGCGCGTCCCCTGGTCCCTAGTAGCGCTCCAGATCGATGTCGATGGCGAGCGAGCGGATCTCCTTCACCAGCACGTTGAAGGACTCCGGCATGCCCGCGTCGATCTTGTGCTCGCCCTTGACGATGTTCTCGTACACCTTGGTCCGGCCGCTGACGTCATCCGACTTGACCGTCAACATCTCCTGCAGGGTGTAGGCAGCGCCATAGGCCTCGAGCGCCCAGACTTCCATTTCGCCGAAGCGCTGGCCGCCGAACTGGGCCTTGCCGCCCAGAGGCTGCTGCGTGACCAGGCTGTACGGTCCGGTGGAGCGCGCGTGCATCTTGTCGTCTACCAGGTGGTGCAGCTTGAGCATGTGCATGTAGCCCACCGTCACCGCACGGTCGAAAGCCTCGCCGGTGCGTCCGTCGAACAGCGTTACCTGCCCGGAGCGCGGCAACCCCGCGAGTTCGAGCATGTTCTTGATCTCGTCCTCGGCCGCACCGTCGAACACCGGCGTGGCGAACGGCACCCCCGTCCGGAGGTTCTTCGCCAGATCCACGATCTCGTTGTCGGCCAGCGAGTCGACCTCCTCGGGCGTGCCGCTGGAGTTGTAGACCAGAGTGAGCGCCTTGCGCAGGTCGGCCACCTTCGCCTGGGCATCGAGCATCTCGCCGATGCGCTTTCCGACGCCCTTGGCAGCCCAGCCGAGGTGGGTCTCCAGGATCTGGCCGACGTTCATGCGCGAGGGCACCCCCAGCGGGTTCAGCACGATGTCCATCGGCGTGCCGTCGGCCATGTGCGGCATGTCCTCGATCGGTACGATCTTGGAGATGACGCCCTTGTTGCCGTGGCGGCCCGCCATCTTGTCTCCAGGCTGCAGGCGGCGCTTGACGGCGAGGTATACCTTCACCATCTTCTGCACGCCGGGCGGCAGTTCGTCGCCGCTGGTGAGCTTCTTCTTCTTGGCTTCGAAGGCGTGGTCGAACTCGACCCGCTTCTGCTCCAGACTCGCCTTGAGCTGCTCGAGCTGGCTGGCCGCTTCCTCACTGGACAGGCGGATGTCGAACCAGTGATAACGCTCCAGTTCGCTCAGGTACTCCTCACTGATCTTTGCGCCCTTGGCAAGCTTCTTCGGACCGCCGGTGACCACCTTGTTCAGCAGCAGGCGGTGAATACGGCCGAAGGTGTCGTCCTCCACGATGCGCAGCTGGTCGTTGAGGTCGGTGCGATAGCGCGAGAGCTCGTCGTCGATGATCTGCTGCGCACGCTTGTCGCGTTCGATGCCTTCGCGGGTGAAGACCTGCACGTCGATGACCGTGCCCGACATGCCCGAGGGCACGCGCAGGCTGGTGTCCTTCACGTCGGAGGCCTTCTCGCCGAAGATCGCGCGCAGCAGCTTCTCTTCCGGCGTGAGCTGCGTCTCGCCCTTGGGCGTGACCTTGCCCACCAGGACGTCGCCCGCCTCTACTTCGGCGCCGATATAGACGATGCCCGACTCGTCCAGGCGCGCGAGCTGCGCCTCCGACAGGTTGGAGATGTCGCGCGTGATCTCTTCGGGCCCCAGCTTGGTGTCGCGCGCGACCACTGACAGTTCCTCGATGTGGATCGAGGTGAAGCGGTCCTCGGCGACCACGCGCTCCGAGATCAGGATCGAGTCCTCGAAGTTGTACCCGTTCCACGGCATGAACGCGACCAGCAGGTTTTGTCCCAGCGCCAGTTCGCCCATGTCCGTCGATGCACCGTCGGCCACCACGTCGCCGCGGGCGATGAGGTCGCCGACCTCTAGGATCGGCCGCTGGTTGATGTTGGTGTTCTGATTCGAACGGGTGTACTTCATCAGGTTGTAGATGTCGACACCGACCTCGCCCGCACTGGTTTCCTCGTCGTTGACGCGCACCACGATGCGGCTGGCGTCCACGTAGTCCACCACCCCGCCGCGACGCGCCTGCACCGCGGTGCCGGAGTCGACCGCAACCGTGCGCTCGATGCCGGTGCCCACCAGGGGCTTCTCGGGACGCAGGCAGGGCACGGCCTGGCGCTGCATGTTCGAGCCCATGAGGGCGCGGTTCGCATCATCGTGCTCGAGGAACGGAATGAGCGAGGCGGCCACGGACACGATCTGCGACGGGGCCACGTCCATGAACTGGATCCGATCGGGCGTGGACATCGCGAACTCGTTGTGATGCCGGCACGACACCATCTCGTCGATGAATCTGCCGTTATCGTCCAGCGCGGCATTGGCCTGCGCGATCACGTACTGGCCTTCGTCGATGGCCGACAGGAACACGATCTCGTCGCTCACCTGAGCGTCGAGGACGCGACGGTACGGCGTCTCCAGGAAGCCATACGGATTGGTTCGTGCGTACAGGGCGAGCGAGTTGATCAGGCCGATATTCGGGCCTTCCGGCGTCTCGATCGGACACACCCGGCCGTAGTGGGTCGGGTGCACGTCGCGCACCTCGAAGCCGGCGCGCTCGCGCGTCAGACCGCCAGGACCCAGCGCGGATACACGGCGCTTGTGGGTGATCTCGGACAGCGGGTTGGTCTGGTCCATGAACTGCGACAGCTGCGACGAACCGAAGAACTCCCGCACCGCCGCGGACACGGGCTTGGCGTTGATCAGGTCGTGCGGCATGAGGTTTTCGGACTCGGCCTGCGACAGGCGCTCCTTGACCGCGCGTTCCACCCGCACCAGGCCGGCACGGAACTGGTTCTCTGCCAGTTCACCGACGGAGCGGACACGGCGGTTGCCCAGATGGTCGATGTCGTCGATCTCGCCGCGGCCGTTGCGCAGGTCCACCAGGATGCGGATGACGGCGACGATGTCCTCGTTCGACAGCGTGCTCGCGCCCGTCAACTCCTCGCGGCTCACGCGGCGGTTGAACTTCATGCGCCCGACAGCCGACAGATCGTAGCGTTCCTCGGCGAAGAACAGTCCGTTGAACAGCGTGCGCACTGCGTCCTCGGTGGGCGGTTCGCCCGGGCGCATCATGCGGTAGATGGCCACTTGCGCCGCTGTCTGATCCTGGGTCTCGTCGATGCGCAGCGTCTGGGAGATGAACGGTCCCTGGTCGAGGTCGTTGGTGTAGATCGTGTTGATCTGCTCGATCCCGCCTGCTACGAGCTTCTTCAGCACGGCCTCGGTGATCTCCTCGTTGGCACCGGCGAGGATCTCGCCGCTCTCCTTGTCGATCACGGCGTGCGCCAGCACCTTGCCAAGCAGGAAGTCCTCGCTCACCGCGTGCTTGCGCAGATTCGCCGCATCCATCTCGCGCACGTGCTTGACCGTGATGCGCTTGTCCTTGGAGACGATGAGCTTGCCCCTGGCATAGATGTCGAAGCGCGCGATCTCGCCGCGCAGGCGCTCGGGCACCATGTCGAACTCGATACCTTCCTTGCTCAGGTGGAAGGTGTCGAACTGGTAGAACTGCGCCAGGATCTGCTCGGGCGTGTAGCCCAGCGCCTTGAGCAGGATCGTGACCGGCATCTTGCGTCGGCGGTCGACGCGGAAGTAGACGTAGTCCTTCGGGTCGAATTCGAAGTCGAGCCAGGAACCGCGATAGGGAATGATGCGCGCGGAGAACAGCAGCTTCCCGGAGCTGTGCGTCTTGCCGCGGTCATGCTCGAAGAATACGCCGGGCGAACGATGCAACTGGGACACGATCACGCGCTCGGTGCCGTTGATGATGAACGAGCCCGTCGGCGTCATGAGCGGGATCTCGCCCATGTAGACCTCCTGCTCCTTGACCTCCTTCACGGTCGGCTTGGTGGCCTCCTTGTCCATGATGGTCAATCGCACCTTGGCGCGCAGCGGGGAGGCGAAGGTCAGCCCGCGCTGCTGGCACTCCTTCTGGTCGAAGGGCGGAACGCCAAGCGAGTAGCTGACGAACTCCAGGCGGGCATTACCGGAGTGGCTGGAGATCGGGAACACCGAATTGAATGCAGCCTGCAAGCCCTGCAGCTTGCGCGAGCCTGCCAACGTATCCGCCTGCAGGAAGGAGGCGTACGACTCGATCTGCGTGGCCAGCAGGTACGGCACCTGCAGTACGCGCGCACGTTTCGCGAAGCTCTTGCGGATACGCTTCTTTTCGGTGAATGAATAGGGCATGATCACCTCAGCTGTGAAAAACAGGGGTCGGGACGGCTCGAAGCTGGAAATCGCAACACTTCCCCGAGACTGCCACGTACTGGGTACGCGGCACTGGAAGCGTTCCGATGTTCAGCCTCCTTAAACGGCAAAAGGCCGGGGGTTTCCCCCCAGCCTGAAGGATCGCCGGTGCAGCGCTTACTTGATTTCGGCTTTGCCGCCGGCCTCGACGATCTGCTTGACGATATCGTCGGCATCCTTCTTCGGAATCGCTTCCTTGACGGGCTTCGGGGCACCGTCGACCAAGTCCTTGGCTTCCTTCAGGCCCAGGCCGGTGATGGCACGCACCACCTTGATCACGTTGACCTTGTTGTCCCCTGCGCCGGTCAGCATGACCGTGAATTCCGTCTGCTCTTCCGCAGCGGGGGCCGCGGCAGCGGCACCGCCCGGGGCGGCCACCGCAACGGTCGCGGCGGCGGCGGAGACGCCGAACTTCTCCTCCATGTCCTTGATCATCTGTGACAACTCGAGGACGCTCATGTTCGCGATCGCGTCCAGAATTTCTGCTTTCGTAAGAGCCATTTCACTATATCTCCGATAACTGCTGCGCGAAAACGGCGATTGCCTCTTCGCTCTGGGTTAAGCCGTCGCCTTTTCCTTCGCTTCCTGCACCGCCGCCAGGGTGCGCACGAACTTGCCCGGAACTTCGTTGAGCGTCTGTGCGAACTTGGCGATCGGGGCCTGCATGGTTCCCATGAGCCGTGCGAGCAGTTCCTCGCGGCTGGGCATGCTCGCCAGGGCTCCGACCTCCTTCGAGGACATCACCTGGTTGGGCAGTGCGCCTGCCTTGATGACGAACTTGTCGTTGGTCCTGGCGAACTCCTGCAGCACCTTGGCAACCGCGACCGGGTCGGTGGAGATGCCGTATACCAGCGGGCCGCGCATGTGCTCGGCCAGTCCGGCAAACGGTGTCTCGGACACGGCACGCCGCGCCAGGGTGTTCTTCAGAACACGAAGGTAGACGCCTGATTGCCGCGCCTTTGCGCGAAGGCGGGTGATTTCCACCACCTCCAGGCTGCGGTACTCAGCGAGCACCATCGCCCCCGCCTGCGCGACCTTCGCGCTGACCTCGGCAACCAGTGCCCTTTTTTCGTCCAGATTGAGACCCAAGGTCCAATACCTCCTGAATATGAAGGGTTGTCACCAACCCCTCGGTGTCAGATGCAGCGACCTTCGATCAGGCAAAATCGCCGCAGTGCGCCATCCGGGTCCGGGGAACCGGCCAACGCCCCGCAAGCTTTTCCTGTCTTCGGGACCGCCATCTGCGTTGGGTGCACGCGACTCGCGCCGCGTTCCGATTAAGCCCTCGGCCGTGTTGCCGCCGCTGCTGCCGGCAGCGCATGCCTCGAACCCCAACGGTCTTTGACAACCCGGGACTTCCATACGGCGAAGCCCCGGCCCAAAGAGCCTCTACTGCTGTGCGACCATGCTCGACTGGTCGACGCGCACGCCCGCTCCCATCGTGCTGGAGAGCGCGATCTTCCTGAGATACTGCCCCTTTGCGCTGGCGGGCTTAGCCTTGTTCAGCGCATCGAGCAGGGCCATGAGGTTCTCGCGCAAGGCGTCCTCGGTGAACGAGGCGCGCCCGATGGTGCATTGCACGATACCACCCTTGTCGGTGCGGAACTGCACCTGGCCAGCCTTGGCGTTCCTCACCGCCCCGGCGACGTCCGCGGTCACCGTACCCACCTTCGGGTTCGGCATCAGCCCGCGCGGGCCGAGGATCTGGCCCAGTTGACCCACCACCCGCATCGCGTCCGGGCTGGCAATGGCCACGTCGAATTCGATCTTCCCTTCCTTCACCTGTGCCGCGAGATCGTCGAAGCCGACGATGTCGGCCCCCGCCGCCCGGGCGGCCTCGGCAGGAGCACCCTGCGTGAACACCGCGACCCGAACGCTCTTGCCCGTGCCCTGCGGCAGCACGAGCGACCCGCGCACCTGCTGATCGGATTTCTTGGCATCGACGCCCAGATTGACCGCCACGTCGATGGATTCGTTGAACTTCGCAGTCGCGCCCTCCCTGACCATCCTGATGGCGTCGGTCAGAGCATAGGTCTTCTGCGGATCGATCCTGCTGCGCAGGCCCTGCATGCGCTTCGAAAGCCGTCCCATGTCAGACACCCTCCACTTCGACGCCCATGCTGCGGGCACTGCCCGCGACCGTGCGCACGGCCGCATCCAGATCCGAGGCAGTGAGGTCAGGGGTCTTGGACTTCGCGATCTGCTCGACCTGCGCACGCGTGAGCTTGCCGACCTTGTCCACGTGCGGCTTGGGGCTGCCCTTCTGCAGCTCGAGTGCCTTCTTGATGAGCACCGTGGTGGGCGGCGTCTTCATCACGAAGGTGAAGCTCTTGTCCTGGTAGGCGGTGATCACCACGGGAATCGGCAGGCCGGGCTCCACGCCCTGCGTCTGGGCATTGAATGCCTTGCAGAATTCCATGATGTTCAGGCCGCGCTGCCCCAACGCCGGGCCGATGGGGGGACTGGGGTTGGCCTTGCCGGCCGGAACCTGCAGCTTGACGAATCCGACGATCTTCTTTGCCACTTGGCTCTCCTAAAGCGGGTGATAGCGGATGCCCGAAGACACCCTCCCCTGCGTAAGTTGATGATTGATACGGATCACCAATCACTTAACACCGTCTTTCAAGCCTTCTCCACCTGCGAGAAATCGAGTTCCACGGGCGTCGCACGCCCGAAGATCGAGACTGAAACGCGCAGCTTGTTCTTGTCGTAGTTCACTTCCTCGACGGTACCGTGGAAGTCAGTGAACGGTCCTTCGCGGACCCTGACGCCCTCGCCCGCCTCGAACAGGATCTTGGGCTTGGGCTTCTCGACGCCTTCCTGGATCTGCTGCAGGATGGCCTGCACTTCCTTGTCGCTGATCGGCGTGGGCCGCATCGCCGAACCGCCGACGAAGCCGGTCACCTTGGGAGTGTTCTTCACCAGGTGCCAACTGTCGTCGGTCATGTCCATCTCGACCAGCACGTAGCCGGGGAAGAACTTGCGCTCGCTGATGTTCTTCTGGCCGCTCTTCATCTCGACCACTTCCTCGACCGGCACCAGAATCTGCCCGAAGCTCTCCTGCATGCCGGAGCGCTCGATGCGCTCCTTCAGATTGCGCGCGACGCTCTTCTCGAACCCAGAGTAGGCGTGGACGACGTACCAACGCTTGGACATCACGCCCCTCCCGTCCCGATCATCAACTCGACGGCCCATGCGAGCAGTGCATCGACGATCCACAGGAAGACCGCCATCACGATCACGAAGGCGATCACCACGCCCGTGGATTGCACGGTTTCCTTGCGGGTGGGCCAGGCGACCTTCTTGGTTTCGGCGATTGCCTCCTGGACATACACGTAGAAGCGCTTGCCCGGCTCGGTGGTCCAGGCGACACCCAGGGCGACCAGGATGCTGCCGAAGATGGCGCCCACGCGCGCGATCATCGGACTCGTGCCGAGCTGGTAGAAACCCCAGAAGCCGGCGATCACGATGACGGCGGCGATGACGAGCTTGATCTTGTCCAACATGGTTGCGGGTGCGGCGCGCGAGCGCCAGTTAACAGGGCTGAAGCAGGGCAGGCCAAGAGGGTCTCGAACCCCCAACCTTCGGTTTTGGAGACCGACGCTCTACCAATTGAGCTATTGGCCTGTGGTCCTCGTACACTTACTCGAATCGCGGCGGGGAACGCTTCCTACTCCAGCACTTTGGCGACGACGCCGGCGCCCACGGTGCGCCCGCCCTCGCGGATGGCAAAGCGCAATCCCTCTTCCATCGCAATGGGCGCAATGAGCGTCACCACCATCCCGATATTGTCCCCAG
>JADZGB010000047.1 GCA_020854105.1 Burkholderiales bacterium
CGTCACTCCACGCTCGGCTATCAGTCACCGATCCAGTTCCTGCAGCACTGGGTCACGGCTCAGGACGAACGAAAATTGGCGGCTTGAGGCCATACCCTTGTTAGACGAAAAACCGGGGGAAGCTCAAGGACGCCCTGCGCTTGGCGGAGCTGAATAGTTCAATTGGGCGCGGAGCGAACCAAGGGCCGTCGCTACTCCGCGACACCTTCCCAAACACCTCCCGCGCCATTCTCATGTGTTCTACTCCGGCGATTGCTGGCCAAAGGTTAGTCGAATGCCTACAACATTGCCAAGCTTTGTTTGCAGTGCTTCCTTCGTCAAGCCACCTCTGGCGTACAGACTGCCGCTGTACCGATCCCTCCTCACTCGAACACGTGTAGCGCCGTGCGATTCTTTCCGATGAACTCCCAGTCGTACTCCACCCCCAATCCCGGCCCGGTCGGCACCGGCACGCAGCCATCCTTGCCGACGCAATCGAGCTGGTCGCTGTAGCCGCACTTGTACACCGGCGGCACGGCGTTCGGCGTGTCCGGCCCCACCAGCGCCACCTCGTAGTAGTTGCTGTTGCGCGTGGCCGACATGCAGTGCCGGTGTGCCGGGCCGCAGGCATGGATCTCGACGTCGACGCCGAAGGACTCGGCCAGATGCGCGATCTTCATCGCGCCGGTGATGCCCATGTCGTACTCCGGATCGGAACGCAGGAAATCCGTCCCGCCCTGGATCAGGAAATCCGCCTTCGGCTCCACCCCGCGCACGTGCTCGGTCTGCAGGATCGGCGTGCGGATCATCTCGCGCAGCTTCCTGTGCGCGAAGGCGGAGGTGCCGCTGTCGCGGAACGGATCCTCGTACCAGAAGTAGTTGGCCTCGTCGCAGGCGCGGCCGACGTAGAGCGCGTCGGCGAAGGTGCGCAGCTCGCAGGCCGGATCGATCATCAGGTTCATCGTGTCGCCCACCACCTTGCGCACGTGCAGGAGGTTCTGTGCCTCCTCGCGCGCATTGCCGTCGTTCCAGCCATGGATCTTGAGGGCGCCGTAGCCCATCTCGCGGCACTGCTGGGCGAAGGCGGCGAAGGCCTCCTTGCTGTCGAGTCCGCCGTTGCGGTCGCCGTGGTAGGTGCTGGCGTAGGCCGGAAGCCGCGTGCGATAGCCGCCGAGCAGCTCCGAGATCGAGGCGCCGAGCTTCTTGCCGTGCAGGTCCCACAGGGCGATGTCGAGCGGACCATGGCCCATGTGGTCGAACTGGCGCGCCTGGCGCTTGAGGTCGTCGTAGATCAGCTCGCGCGCCTCGGCCTCCTTGCCCAGCAAGTAGGGCGCGAGCATGAGCGTCTGCCCCAGTGCCGAACCCGATGCGACCCAGTGGGTGACGTACTCGCCGCGCAGGCCGTTGTCGGTCATGACGATCACGGCGTACTTGCTGATGCGCGTTCTCGCTCCCTTGGCGTAGCCGAACGCGCCGACACCGGCGCCGCGCACGGCGCCCAGGTTGTGCGCGTCGAACCCGAAGACATGGACCTCGACCCTGGTGATGCGGCTCATCTCCCCTCCCGATGCACTATGCCTCCCGATGTACAATGGCGTTGACATGCGTCTGATAGATGCCGTGCATCCCTCGGATCCGCACTGATTCGCCGCGTCCCATGGTCGAGGCTGCCGGAGCCTGGCCGGCCCGGCCCGACCATGCATCTCGCGCATGCAAACCAGTATACTGCCCATGCCGCATCAGGCGATCGTCGTGCAGACGGCGGAAGTCGTGGCAGCCACTTCCATGCAATCACTCGCGAAGTGCATCTGAAAAACAATCACGGAGGAAGGAAATGAAGAATCCCGCAATGCTCGGTGCCATCGCTCTCGCCTGCTCGCTGTTCGCGGCGAGCGCGGGAGCGGCGGAGTGCACGTCGAAGTTCGGTCCCGATGATCAGATCGGCAATTCCAACTACATCACGCCGGAGAAGACGCTGGCCGCCACGAAACTGGTGACCCGCGGCAAGGCGTATCGGCTCGGCATCGAGACCAATCGCGGCACGCCGGCCTATCCGCCGCGCAACTATGCGGTCACGGTGTTGCAGCCCGGGCAGGTTGCCGGCACCACCCTCGGTCCGACCAAGTTGTCCTACAACGACGACATCGTCATGGGTTGGAATGGCGTCGGTTCACAGATCGACGGCTTCGGCCACATCGGCTGGGACAACACGTACTTCAACTGTCAGAAGGCTGCCGATTTCGCCAAGGTCACCGGGCTGACGAAGTTCGGCATCGAAACGGTGCCCGCGATCGCGACGCGCGGCATCGTGCTCGACATGGCCGGACTGATGAACACGGGCATGGTCAAGGAAGGTACGGCCTTCAACAAAGCCGAGATCGAGGCTGCCATGAAAAGGCAGGGCATCAAGGGCATCGAGAAAGGCGATGTCGTGCTGTTCTACACCGGCTGGATCGATCTGATCGGCAAGGATGATCAGCGCTACAACAACGGCGAACCCGGACTGGGCAAGGAAGGTGCGCAGTACCTCGCCTCGCTCGGCGTGGCGGCGGTCGGTGCCGATACGTGGGGCCTGGAAGTTCTTCCCTTCGAGAAGGGCGTCGGCGTGTTCGAGGTTCACCAGATCCTCATTCAGCAGAACGGGATCTACATCCTCGAGAACATGAACACCGCCGAACTGGTGAAGGACAAGGCGTGGGAGTTCCTGTTCACCCTGGGACCGTCCCGCCTGACCGGTGCCGTGCAGGCCATCATCAACCCGATCGCCATCAAGTAGACGGCGACGCCGCGACGGCCGGCCCGCGACACGAGCCGGCCGTCGCACGCGCCCGAAGCCTCATCCGGCCTGAACGCATACGGCCTAACTCTCCAGGACCCGGCCTTTGCATACACCGGGCGTTGGTGCTGTCCGCGTCAGCCGCGCCGTCCGGCGCGCAAGCGGGTCATTGCCTCCCACACCCAGCCGCCGGGGATCTCTCTCCCCTTGTGCACGTAGTCGAACACGTTGGCGTTCTGCAGCACGCTGCGTTGCCGTTCCCGTGCCTCGACGCTTCCGGCGAACAGCAGCCGGTCGCCGGGGCGTACGCGCAGTTCGCGCGAAGGCAGCAGCTCCGGGCGGCGCGTACGGCTCAGCATGAGCGCGATGCAATCGAGCGCGGCACCACGGTCGGCTGGGTCGCGCAGCAGCGTGCCCACCCGCACCTCGCCGTCGCGATCGACGAGCGCGCGGTACACCGCGGACGCCTCGTCGAGGTCCAGGCGCACGTCCCACAGTTCGGGTACGCGCCCGGGCACCAGCGCCTCCAGACGCCCTGCCAATTCCTCCGCCCAGCCGTCGTCTTGCCCGCGCGCGAGCGCGAGAAAACGGGCCAGCATCGGCGTGCCGAGCAAGGCCACGCAGCGGTCGGCGATGATCTGGCTGGGGACCATGTTCAGCTGCGCGTCGTAGGCGTCGAAGAGTGATCGATTCGCCTGCAGGTTCTGGCGCACGATCACGAACACGCGCGGATTGAGTTCGCGCGCGGTGACCGCGATGGAAAGATTGTTCACGTCGTCTCCCGTGCCGGCAACGACGCCCGCGGCCCGCTCGATGCCGGCCTGGCGCAACGGCCCGGACTCGGTTCCCGTCCCGCGGACGTGACGGCGGCCGGGAATCTCCGGAGCGGGATCGATGATGCTCACGTCCAGCCCCTCGGCATCGAGGCAGGTCACGATCTCGCGGCCGAAACGGCCGTAGCCGACCACCACCCAGTGGCCGCGCGGAGGCAACGGTGCGGGCCGGAAGCGCTGACCGGACTCGCCGACCAGCAGGTCGGTCAGGCGATGCTTGCCGGGGGAGTTCATCGCCAGCGTGAGATAGTCGGCGAAGGTGTCGAAGGGGTTGATGACATGGTCGGTGCCGAAGGAAGCCATGTTGTCGGCGACCGATCTGCTCATCGCGCGACAGATCACCGGCACGCCGGGATGGAGAAGCTTGCCGGCCATGGCCACCGCGAGGTTCGCGCCGTCGTCGCTGGTGAGGGCCAGCACGCCCCTGCATGCCGGGTGCTCCAGACCTGCCATGGCGAGGTTCTGCGGAAAGCGCGCGTCCCCGGTGAGCGCGGGCGTGTCGGTCTGGAACGCCTGAAGGTCGACTTCCGCCACGCGGTCCTCGCGCAGGTCGATCACGACGAAGCGCATCCTCATGCGGTCCAGGGCATGGCACACCTGCATGCCTGTCTCGCCGAAGCCGCACACGAGGAAGAAGGGCTCACGCAGCCGCCGGACTTCGCGGGTGAAACGCTGCTGGACCAGCGTCTGCTGGAAGCCCCGGTCCTGCAGCAGCGCGAGCAGGCGCGCGATCGCGTACGCCCACCCGAGCACGGACAGGTAGATGATGAAGGTGACCCACAGACGCTGAGCGTAGCTGAACGGCCGCGGGATCTCGCCGAAGCCGATCGTGCTCGCCGTGTAGCTCATGAAGTAGAAAGCGTCGAAGAAGGTCATGTGCCACGGGGCGCCGTTCTCGTCGACGCCGGGGATCAGCACGAGACCGATCATGCCGAGCGCACAGATACCGATCAGCAGGATGATCGGGAAGCGAAGGCGTCGCAGCGCGACGAAGATGGCGCTGTTCACCGGGGGTCTCCGGTTCAGCGCCGAAGCATCATCGTCTCGACGACCAGCATGGTGACCGACACCAGGTTGGCGAGCAGGGCGCCGACGGCCAGCGAGACGATGGACGCCATCCTGTCGGGCCCGACCTCGATGCCGGCGCTGGAGGTGTGCACCCAGACCACCGCAGCGGCGATCAGCTGCAGGTCTGCCACCAGGCTGGTGGCGAGATGAACGGCGCCGACCTGGGTGCGATCGCCGAGCTTCAGTACGGTGGCGATCAGGCTGACGACGAGAGCGCCGAACAGCTCCCAGGCGTCATGATGCACGGGATTGTCGATGTCGCCCCAGACGAAGCCGAAGTTCAGCGTGGCGGCCAGCAGGATGAAGAAGCCGAACACGACCTTCTCTAGACTCATCGCAGCTCCTGCGCCAAGGACCAATGCAGTGTAGTAGGGTGCGACGAAAGATGCACCCGTCGTGGGGCACTTCTGAAGCGCTGGGCACCGGCGTTCGCCGGTGCGACGGGGCTGGGCAATTGCGTAGGCTTATGCGGCAGCGCGGGCAGTCTGCGGATTGCGGAACGCTTCGAGCAGCCTGGCCTCCCTGGCCTTGGCCGCATGCAGGTGGCGCTCCTTCACGTGACCGAAGCCGCGGATGTCCTCCGGGATCGAGGCGATCTGCACGGCCACAGCGTGGTTGTCGGGCGTCAGCTTCGCGAGGATCTCCTCGATCTGCCCCGCGTAGTCCTCGATCAGCCTGCGCTCGGTGCGCCGTTCGGCGGTCCGCCCGAAGATGTCGAGGGGACCGCCGCGCAGGAACTTCAGCCTCGCGAGCAGCTTGAAGGCGGTGAACACCCAGGGGCCGTATTCCTTCTTCACCAGCTCGCCCTTCTCGTTGCGCTTGGCGAGCAGTGGCGGGGCCAGATGGAAGCGCAGCTGGTAGTCGCCTTCGAACTGCGCCTTCACCTTCTCCATGAAGGCCGGATCAGCGTACAGGCGTGCGACCTCGTACTCGTCCTTGTATGCCATCAGCTTGAAGTAGTAGCGCGCGACCGCTTCACTCAACCCCGTGAGCCCCTTGGCCCGGGCCTGCTCTTCGCGGCGCACGCGCGCGACGAGATCGGCGTAGCGCTGCGCGTAGGCCGCGTCCTGATAGGCGGTGAGGAACTCGACGCGCTGCCGGATCGTCTCGTCCAGGCCGGGGGAGAGCTTCGCCGGCTGCGCGGCGGACGTCTTCGGCGCGATCAGCCGTTCCACCGCACCCGCATCGACCGCCATGCGCCGGCCCCACTGGAAGGCGGCCTGATTCATTTTCACCGCCGCACCGTTCAACTCGATCGCCTTCTCGATCGCCGCGGCCGATACCGGGATCATTCCGGCCTGGTAGGCGTAACCGAGCATGAACATGTTGGTGGCGATGGAATCACCCATCAGCGCCGTCGCCACCCGGGTGGCATCGACGAAGGCGGCATTGTCCTCGCCCACGCCCTGGCCGATGGTGCGCCTGAGCGACTGCGCCGGGAACGCGATATTGGCGTCGCGCGTGAACTCGCCGGTCATCTGCTGGTGCGTGTTGACCACCATGCGGCTGCCCGGCCGCGTGGTGTCCATGGTCTTCTGGCTGGCGGACACGACCAGGTCGCAGCCGAGGACGGCACTCGCTCCCCCCGATCCCAGGCGAACGGTCTTGATGTCGTCCGGCTGCCGGGCGATCTGCAGGTGGCTCCATACCGCGCCGCCCTTCTGGGCCAGGCCCGCCATGTCCAGACTGGAGAAGCCCAGCCCGTCGAGGTGCGCCGCCATGCCGACGATGGCACCGATGGTCACCACGCCGGTTCCCCCCACGCCGGTGACCAGGATCCCGTACGGCTGGTCCAGTGCGGGCAGCCGGGGATCGGGCAGGACCGGGAACAGCGCCGGCTCCTTGCCGGACTCGGAACCCGTTGCCACGCTCGTGCCCTTGCGCACACCGCCCCCGTGCACGGTGACGAAGCTCGGACAGAATCCCTTCACGCAGGAGTAATCCTTGTTGCACGAGGACTGGTCGATCCTGCGCTTGCGACCGAACTCGGTCTCCAGCGGGGTGACCGACACGCAGTTGGATTGCACGCCGCAATCGCCGCAGCCTTCGCACACCAGGTCGTTGATGAACGGACGCTTGGCCGGATCGGGGAATGCATTGCGCTTGCGCCGGCGGCGCTTCTCGGAGGCACAGGTCTGGTCATAGATGATCGCGCTGGCGCCCTCGATCTCGCGGAATTCGCGCTGGACGCGGTCGTAGTCGTCGCGATGATGGATGCTCACGGCGGGCGGGAAGGCCCCGGACGCGTACTTCTCCGGCTCGTCGGTGACCACGGCCACCTTCTTCACACCCTCGGCCAGCAGCTCCGCGGCGATCTGCGGCGGCGCGAGGTTGCCGTCGATGTGCTGACCGCCGGTCATCGCGACCGCGTCGTTGTACAGGATCTTGTACGTGACGTTCACACCGGAGGCAACCGAGGCACGCACGGCCAGAAAACCGGAGTGGAAGTAGGTACCGTCGCCGATGTTCTGGAACACGTGCCTGGTCTTGACGAAGGGCGCTTCCCCCATCCAGCTCGCGCCCTCTCCGCCCATCTGCGTGTAGCCGGCAGTGTTGCGGTCCATCCACTGCGACATGAAGTGACAGCCGATGCCGGCCAGGGCGATGCTGCCCTCCGGCACCCTCGTGCCGGTGTTGTGCGGACAGCCCGAGCAGAAGTAGGGGGTGCGGTCCATCGCCGGCTTCTCCGGCACACGCGTGCGCAGCTTCTCCTGTTCGACCACGCGCTGCACCAGCCCTTGGTCGCTAACGCGCTCCAGGATGCGGCGTGCGATCTCGATCGCGATGTGGTTTGGATCGAGCGCGCCGTTGCTCTGGAACAGCAGCGCACCGTGCTCGTCGGCCTTTCCCACCACCTGCGGTGCGCCAGGAGTGCCGTACAGGATCTCCTTGAGCTGCGACTCGACCAGGCCGCGCTTCTCCTCGACCACCACGATCTTCGCGAGCCCTTGCGCGAAGGCACGCACGCCCTCGGGCTCCAGCGGAAAGGTCATGCCGACCTTGTACACGCGCAGGCCGAGCCGCTTCGCTTCGGCCTCGTCGAGGCCCAGATACTGGAGGGCCTGGCGTACGTCCATGTAGGACTTGCCGCAGGTGACGATGCCCAGCTTCGCGTCCGGTGCGTCGATGACTACGCGGTCCAGTCGGTTCGCGCGCGCGAACGCCCGTACGGCGTCGAGCTTGTGGCGGTGCAGGCGCGCTTCCTGATCGAGCGCCGCATCCGGCCAGCGGATGCTCAGCCCGCCCTCGGGAAGGACGTGCTCGGCGGGAGTGACGATCTGCACGCGCTCGGGGCTGACGTCGACCGACCCGGAGGCGTCGATGACGTCCTTCATGCACTTGAGGCCGACCCAGGTGCCGGCGTAGCGCGAAAGCGCCCAGCCGTAGATGCCGTAGTCGAGCAGTTCCTGCACCCCGGCGGGATTGAGCACCGGTATCATCGCGTCCACCATCGCGTACTCGCTCTGATGCGCGGTGGTGGAGGATTCGCAGGTATGGTCATCGCCCATGAGCGCGAGCACGCCGCCGCGCGAATGGGTGCCGGCGAGATTGGCGTGCCTGAAGGCATCGCCGGTGCGATCCACGCCCGGACCCTTGCCGTACCAGATGGCGAACACCCCGTCGTACTTCGCTTCGCCGTGGAAGCCGAGCTGCTGGGTACCCCAGCAGGCGGTTGCCGCCAGATCCTCGTTGACACCGGGGTTGAACACGACGTGGTGTTCCTTCAGCAGCTTCTTGGCCGCCCATAGCTGCTGGTCGTAACCGCCCAGCGGCGAGCCGCGATAGCCGCTGATATAGCCGCCGGTGTGAAATCCTTCCGCCTTGTCGCGCAGGTGTTGCACGAGCGGCATGCGCACCAGTGCCTGCGTGCCCGTGATGTAGATGCGGCCGGACTGCAGGGTGTACTTGTCGTCGAGGGAAACGTTGCGAAGCGCCATGGCATGCCCGCCTTGATGAGGTCAGTGTGCGCCGCGATATCGCGTACGCCTTCGGAATCAATATTGGACCGCGCATCCTGCCATAACTATCCCCAGCCTCGAACCCTCGCGGCGAAAGGGAAATCGGACTTCCTGGCAGCGGTTCAGAAGGTGATCGCCACCTTGCCCGCGTGGCTCGCGCCGGCGAGGTGCTCGTAGGCTACGCGCGCCTGCTCGAAATCGAAACTTCGGTCGATGTGCGGCTTCATTGCGTGCAGCTCGATCGCCCGGTTCATCTCCTCGAACATCTCGCGAGACCCGACGTAGATGCCCTGCACGGTGATGGAACGGCGCAGGATCGCCGCGGTCGGGATCGGTCCGGCCACGCCCGTGAGCACGCCGATCAACTGCACGCTGCCGCCGGGTCGCACCGCGTTGAACGACTTCTCCAGCGTCCCTGCACCGCCTACCTCGACCACGACATCGGCACCGCGCCCGTCCGTGCGCGCCATCACCGCCCTGTCCCAATCGGGTTCGCGCCCGTAGTGGATGGTTTCGTCGGCACCCATCCGGCGCGCGATCTCGAGCTTCTCGTCGCTGCTGGAGGTAATGATGCAGCGCGCCCCGTGCATCCGTGCGAACTGCAGCGCGAACAGCGACACGCCGCCGGTGCCCTGCAGGACGACCACGTCACCGGCCTTGACGCGTGCGTGACGTACGAGCGCGTTCCATGCAGTGACCGCGGCGCATGGCAGCGCGGCCGCTTCGACGTAGGACAGGTGCGCCGGCACCTTCACCACGCCCTGCTCGCTCAGGACCACGTACTGGGACAGCATGCCGTCCACGGCACCTCCGAGCGCGGTACCCGCGACCTCGGCGGTGACATCGCCCGCGATCCAGCCCTGCATGAAGATGCCGGCTACGCGCTCGCCGACCTTCACCCGGGTCACGCCTGCGCCGATCTCGATCACTTCGCCGGCACCGTCGGAGAGCGGAACGCGGCCCAGCGGCGGCGGTGCGCCGTAGGCGCCCCTGGCGACCAGCAGGTCGCGGAAGTTGAGCGAGCAGGCCTTGACGGCGATCAGCACCTGGCCGGGCCCGGGACGGGGATCGGCGCGCTCCACCCGTGTCAGGCTGTCCAGTCCGCTCCTGTGCTGCAGTTCGTACTGCTTCATGTCGCGCTCCTCGATCGTGCTGCCCTGCCGCCCCGATCCGCTCCGGCGGCCGGGTCCTTGCGGGCTTCGCATGCGGTCTTTTTTCGGTCTTTAATCGTATCGCGCCGCCCCACCCGTCGGAGGATAGTCCTGCGAGGGCCCGGCGGGAACGCCTGGCGTCGGCATGCCGGGCATGCACTGGCGTCTATGGACTTCCCGGCAAGCTCGGGGCGCAGGCTGCAAATGGCCATTCACGGTAGGCTATGAGAATGGATCTCCTCAATCACCTCCGCCTGTTCGTGCGGGTGGCCGAAACCGGCAGCTTTTCCGCCACCGCACGCCAGAACGGCGTCACGCAGCCGACCGTCAGCAAGCAGATCGCGCAGCTCGAGGATCACCTGCAGGTGCGCCTGTTCGGACGCAGCGCGGCCGGCCTGCGCCTGACGGATGCCGGGCAGACGCTGTACGAGCGCTCCAAGATGCTGGTCGAACAACTGGATTCACTGCAGACGGACATCGCAACGCGCATCGAGGCGCCCTCGGGCACTCTGCGGGTGAGCTGCCCCGTGGCCTTCGGACAGAGCTACCTCGCTCCCATGCTGCTGGAACTGGCCAAGACGCACGAGCGCCTGACGGTTGACCTGCTGCTGAACGACCGCTGGCTCGACGTGATGGAGGAAGGCATCGACGTGGCGGTGCGGTTCGGCCCCCTTCCTGATTCGCGCCTGGTGGCACGCCGCATCGGTCTCAGTCCGCAGATCTGCCTCGCCTCCCCTGCCTACCTGCGGGCGCGCGGAGAGCCCCGTACGCCGCAGGAACTGAGCGCGCACCGGTGCATCGTCAACAACCTGCTGTCGCCGCACGGACACTGGCGCTTTGCCGGTCCCGCCGGCGAACTGCGTGTGCAGGTGACGGGGAACTTCCGCGCCAACAACCTGCAGGCCATCCGCCACGCGGTGCTGGCCGGAAACGGCATCGCGGTGGGACCATTGTGGATCTACTTCGAGGACATCGCGAAGGGGCGCGTGCGGCGCATCCTGAGCGGCTTCGAACCCGCGCCGCTCGCCATCCACGCGCTGCGCATGCCGGGCGCGCAGCAGTCGGCGAAGGTGCGGGCGCTGGTGGAGGCCCTGGCTGCGAAGCTGGCCGGGCTGCCCGCGTTCAACATACCGGATCGGGCGTCCGCCGGGCCGCGCCCTCGCCCGCGAAGCACCCGCCGCTAGAACGGAATATCGTCGTCCAGGTCGTCGAAGCCGGATGGCTTCTTCGCCGCGCCCGACGGCGCGGATTTGCGCGCAGGCGCCGTGGATTCGCCGCCGCCGTAATCCGCCTCGCGCGTCTCCGCGCCCGCGCCGCCTGCGCCGCCGCGCGAGCCCAGCATCTGCATGCGGTCGCCGCGGATCTCGGTGGTAGTGCGCTCGTTGCCGTCCTTGTCCGTCCACTTGCGGGTCTGCAGACGTCCTTCGACGTACACCGAACTGCCCTTGCGCAGGTACTCCCCGCAGATCTCGGCCTGCCGGCCGAAGAACGAGACGCGGTGCCACTCGGTCTGTTCCTGCGTCTCGCCCGCCTTGTCCTTCCACTTCTCGGTCGTGGCGATGCTGAAGTTGGCGACCGCTTCGCCGCTGGGCAGATAGCGCACCTCGGGGTCGCGTCCGAGGTTGCCGATGAGGATGACCTTGTTGACCGATGCCATTTAGCGAATCTCCCCGGAAATGAGCCTAAGCACATGCTGCTCGTCGAAGCGCGCGATGTCCACGATCAGGCGCGCCACCTGCTCCCCGGCCAGCACCCGTGCTTCGCGCACACCTGGCGCCCGGGCCAGCTCGCGCGACAGCCCCTGCGCGTGGACCTCGTCCATCTGCGGCAGCGGGTAGGTGCGCGTATCCAGCCGATCAGGCGTGCGCATTCCGCGCGCGGCCGTCAGCCATGACAATGTCAAGATACCACAGGACGCGAAGACCGCGGCGGCGCCGAAGTGCTGCGAAATCGCGCCGCCCGCGGTTGCGCCGACGAACGCGCCGAAGAACTGTACACTGCTGTAGACGCCGGCGGCCACACCCTTTGCCCCGGACGGCGCGAGCCGCGACACCAGCGCGGGGAGGCTCGCCTCGAGGTAGTTGAAGGCGGCGAAGAACACCAGCAGCGCAATGGCCAGTCCCGTCAGGGACCCGAACAGCAGTCCCAGCAGCACCTGCGCGGCCAGTAGCACCGCCACGGCGAATACGAACGTCTGCTTGTACTGCCCGCGGCGTTCGGAGGCCAGCATGAGCGGCAGCATGAGCAGGACCGAGCCGACCATCACCGGCAGGTAGATTTTCCAGTGATCGACGCTGTCCAGACCTGCATCGCGCAGCGAGAACGGCACCACCACGAACAGCGCCATGAGCACGGCGTGCAGCACGAAGATCCCGAGATTCAACCGCAGCAGTTCGCGGTGGCGAAGTATCCCGGCGATGGACACGCGGGTCTCGGTGCGCGGAGCACCCACCGAAGCCGGATCGGGCACCACCCAGCGCACCACCGCGAGCGCGACCACCGCCAGCACGCCGGTCATGGCGAAGATGCCCGGCACCCCGATGTAGCGCCCCAGCAGGGGTCCGGCGATCATGGACAAGCCGAACGTGGCACCGATCGTCATTCCGATCAGTGCCATTGCCTTGGTACGCTGATTCTCGCGGGTGAGATCGGCCGTCAGGGCGATCACCGCTGCCGATATCGCACCCGCGCCCTGCACGGTGCGTCCGAGGATCACCATATAGATGTCCTGCGCGAGCGCGGCGATGAAGCTCCCTGCGGCGAAGATGGCAAGGCCCAGGTAGATGGTACGCTTGCGCCCCCAATGGTCGGACAAGGCTCCGAACGGCACCTGCAGCAGGGCCTGGGTCAGGCCGTACGCGCCCAGCGCGAGCCCGACCAGGGTATGGCTGTGCCCTCCGGGCAGAGTTTCGGCGTAGAGCGCGAACACCGGCAGGACGATGAACATGCCGAGCATGCGCAGACCGAAAATGCCGGCAAGCCCTAGGCTTGCGCGCAATTCGGCCGGGGTCATGCGTTGGCGGTCGGACATCCTGAGCGGGGAGAGGGTGAATTGGGATCGCTTGCGCGGTGCGCTATATTAGCAGTTTGCCCTTGTCGCCTATGGAGCTCATCCGCGTCCGCGGTGCGCGCACCCACAACCTCAAGAACATCGACGTCGATCTGCCGCGCAATCGCCTGGTGGTGATCACCGGCCTGTCCGGATCGGGCAAGTCCTCGCTGGCCTTCGACACCTTGTACGCGGAAGGGCAGCGCCGCTACGTCGAATCACTGTCCGCCTACGCCAGGCAGTTCCTGCAGCTGATGGAAAAGCCCGACGTGGACCTGATCGAAGGGCTCTCACCCGCCATCTCGATCGAGCAGAAGGCGGCCAGCCACAATCCACGCTCGACCGTCGGAACCGTCACGGAGATCCACGACTACCTGCGGCTGCTGTTCGCGCGCGCGGGGGAGCCGCGCTGCCCCGATCATGGCGCCGCGCTGGCCGCGCAAAGCGTCTCGCAGATGGTCGACCACGTGCTGGAGCTGCCGGAGGACACCCGTCTGATGATCCTCTCGCCGCTGGTGGTCGGGCGCAAGGGCGAGCAGCACGATCTGATCGAGGACCTGCGCGCGCAGGGCTTCGTGCGCGTGCGCATCGACGGCCAGGTGTACGAGCTCGACAGCGGACCGAAGCTGGCGAAGAACAGGAAGCACACGGTCGAAGTGGTGATCGATCGCCTCAAGGTCCGAACCGACTCGAGGCAGCGCCTGGCCGAATCGTTCGAGACCGCGCTGCGGCACGCCGACGGACGGGCGATTGCCGTGGAGATGGACAGCGGGCGCGAACACGTCTTCTCGGCGCGCTTCGCCTGCCCGGTTTGCGGATACTCGCTTGCCGAACTCGAACCCCGTCTGTTCTCGTTCAACAACCCGGTGGGCGCCTGCCCCCGCTGCGAGGGGCTGGGCGAAGTCACGTTCTTCGATCCCGGGCGCATCGTCGCCTTCCCGGACCTCTCCCTCGCCTCCGGCGCGATCCACGGCTGGGACCGCCGCAATCAGTTCTACTTCCAGATGCTGCAGGGCCTCGCGCAGCACTACGGCTTCGACGTGGATGAACCGTTCGCCTCCCTGCCCGCGAAGGTGCAGGACATCGTGCTCAATGGCTCGGGACGCGACAAGATCCGGTTCAGCTACGTCGGCGAGCGCGGTGCGCGCCAACAGCGTGAGCACACGTTCGAGGGAATCGTGCCGAATCTGCAGCGGCGCTACCGTGAGACCGATTCAGCGGTGGTGCGCGAGGAACTGGCGAAGTACCTGAACACCAGTGTCTGCCCGGAATGTGAAGGCACTCGTCTGCGCCGCGAGGCACGGCACGTGTACGTGGGCGAGCACACCATCTACGCGCTGAGCCGACTGCCGCTGCGCGAGGCCCAGGCCGTGCTCGGCAACCTGCAACTGAGCGGTGCGCGTCTGGCGATCGCCGACAAGATCGTGCACGAGATCGGCAACCGCCTGCGTTTTCTCGACGATGTCGGGCTGGGCTATCTCACGCTCGAACGCTCGGCCCAGACGCTGTCCGGCGGCGAATCGCAGCGCATAAGGCTGGCCAGCCAGATCGGCTCCGGCCTCACCGGAGTCATGTACGTGCTCGACGAACCGTCCATCGGCCTGCACCAGCGCGACAACGGTCGCCTGCTCGCCACCCTCGAACGCCTGCGCGATCTGGGCAACTCGGTAATCGTGGTCGAGCACGACCAGGATGCCATGGAGGCGGCCGACTTCCTGGTCGACATGGGACCCGGTGCAGGCGAGCACGGCGGCCGCATCGTCGCCGCAGGCACGCCACGCGAGATTGCCGCGAACCCGCACTCGCTCACCGGCCAGTACCTCTCCGGCGCACGCCGCATCCCGGTGCCGTCGCGCAGGAAGGCGCCTTCACCCGAGCAGTGGATCACCATCACGGGTGCGCGCGGCAACAACCTGAAGAACGTGGATCTGCGCCTGCCGGCAGGCCTGTTCACCTGCATCACCGGTGTGTCGGGTTCCGGCAAGTCGACACTCGTGAACGACACGCTCTATCGGGCGCTGGCCCAGCGGCTCTACGGCAGCACGCCGGCACCGGCTCCGCACGACGAGATCGACGGGCTGTCGCTGTTCGACAAGGTGGTGAACGTCGATCAGAGCCCGATCGGCCGGACACCGCGATCCAACCCCGCCACCTATACGGGAGTATTCACGCCGATTCGGGACCTGTTCGCGGGCGTCCCGCTCGCGCGCGAGCGCGGTTACGGCCCCGGGCGCTTCTCCTTCAACGTCAAGGGCGGGCGGTGCGAGGCCTGTCAGGGCGATGGCGTGCTCAAGGTCGAGATGCACTTCCTGCCTGACATCTATGTGCCTTGTGACGTGTGCCATGGGCAGCGCTACAACCGCGAGACGCTGGAGATCCAGTACAAGGGCCGCAACATCCACGAGATTCTCGACATGACCGTGGATCAGGCGCACGAGTTCTTCTCCGCCGTCCCGGCGGTGGCACGCAAGCTGCGCACACTACTCGATGTCGGCCTGGGTTACATCACCCTGGGGCAGAGCGCCATCACGCTGTCTGGCGGGGAGGCGCAGCGCGTGAAGCTCGCACTCGAGCTCTCGAAGCGCGATACCGGCCATACGCTCTACATCCTGGACGAGCCCACCACCGGGCTGCACTTCCAGGATATCGCCCTGCTGCTTCGGGTCCTGTATCAATTGCGCGACCATGGCAACACCATCGCGGTGATCGAGCACAACCTGGACGTGATCAAGACCGCTGACTGGATTATCGACCTGGGGCCGGACGGCGGAGACCAGGGCGGCATGATCGTGGCCCAGGGCACGCCCGAGGTGGTGGCCACCAATCCTGACAGCATCACCGGGCAATATCTGGCTCCGGTGCTGACGGGACGGGAGGCGCGCACCGCGCTGGTCTGATTCTGCTGCGCTCTCCATGCACTAAAGTGGCCGGGGGCGAGTCCGATATGGATCCTGTATCCGCCGCCAGGTCGGGCGCGGATCCTGGCCGCCCCGATGCCATCAGACCAATCGCAACGCATGCCTCGCGCAAGCACCCCGACCTGCCCGATGGCCGCGGGCCCGACCGATCAGCGCAGTGCGCCAGGCACGGCGCCCGGAGCAGCCAATGCCGAGCGTATGCAGGACGCTCGTGGAAAGCGACATGGAAACCGCGCATAGACTCGCAGAGCTGGACAGGGCCGCGCTCGAGACGATCCGGTCGATCAGCGACGGCTCCGACGATCTTCTCCGGCAGGTCGTGTGCCTGTTCGTCGATTCCACGCCTGCCCTGCTCGAGGACATCGAGGCCGGACTGAAGAACGGCGAAATGGACCGTCTGCGCATGGCCGCGCACACGCTCAAGTCCAGCGCCGCGAACCTGGGCGCGACAGTGCTTGGCGACATGGCCAGACAGCTCGAGACCGCGGCTCGCGCTGGCATCCTGGGCCAGGGGCTGCCGTCCTTCCCGTCAGTGAAGGAGGAGTTCGAAGCAGCATGCCGCGCGCTCGACGCGCTGCTCGGCGAGGCCGGATGATGACTGCCGAGCAGCGCACGCCCATCGCTCTGATCGTCGATGACGACGCGATGATGCGGCTGCTCATCCGGCAGACACTGGAACGTTCAGGCTTCGTCTGTCACGAGGCCGGAAACGGTCGCGACGCGTTGAAGCTGATGGGGACGCATTCCCCCGACATCGTCCTGCTTGACGTGGTGATGCCGGAACTGGACGGCTACGGCACCTGTGCGGAATTGCGCCGCCTCCCGGAGGCCTCGCATGTGCCGGTCATCATGCTGACCGGGCTGGACGACGACGATTCGATCGATCGAGCCTACCAGGCAGGCGCCACCGACTTCATCGGCAAACCCATCAGCTGGGGCGTGCTCGGTTACCGCGTGCGCTACGTGATGCGTGCCAGTCGCGCGCTGCGCGACGTCGCCAAGCATCAGAGCAGCCTCGAGACCGCCCAGCGCATCGCCCGGCTCGGCGGGTGGGAATGGGACATTCCGCACAACGAGCACTACTGGTCGGCAGAGACCTACCGCATCCTCGGCCTCGATCCCGCGCAAGCGCATCCCAGCCTGGAAGCCTTCCTCCAATGCGTGCACGAGGACGAGCGCCGGAGCACGCGCGATGCAGTCATGGAACTGGTCAGGTGCGGTGAGTTCGCCCCGAGATTGATCCGCATCGTGCAACCTGGCGGCGGCTTGCGCTACGTGCAGTTGCAGGCCCTGTGCAGCCTCGACGGGGCCGGCACCGTTACGCGCCTGAGCGGCACGATACAGGACGTGACCGAATTGCAGGAAGCGGAGCAGCGCATCCGCCATCTCGCCTGCTACGACGGAGCTACGGGCCTGCCCAACCGGCAGTCGTTCATAGAAGGCCTGGGCAAGGCACTGGGCGTGGCCAGACGCCATCATCGGCAACTGGCCATCATCGCGCTGGACCTCGATCAGTTCAAACGCGTGAACGACACGCTCGGCCACGGCGTGGGAAACGAAGTCCTGCTGGCGGCGGCGCAGCGTCTGGTCGCGACGCTGCGCGAATGCGACGTGATCAGCGTGTCGGAACAGCGGCTGGAAGGCTCGGAGGGTGCTGCGCGGCTGGATGGTGACGAATTCAGCGTGCTCCTCACCGATCTCGACCACTATCACGACGCGGCGAAGGTCGCGCATCGCCTGCTCCAGGAACTGCGCAAACCTTTCGAGGCCGGCGGGCAGGAGGTGTTTCTCACCGCCAGCATCGGCATGGCACTGTATCCGTTGGACGGCGACGACGCGGACAGCCTGATGCGCAACGCCGGCGCTGCAATGCATTTCGCCAAAGAACAGGGACGTGACAACTACCAGTTCTACAGCCGGGCGATGAACGCCACCGCGCTGGAGAAGCTGTCGATGGAGTCACAGCTGCGCAAGGCGCTAGAGCGAGACGAGTTCCTCTTGCACTACCAGCCCAAGATCGATGCTGCGACGCGCCGAGTGGTGGGCGTGGAAGCGCTCATCCGCTGGCAGCATCCCGAACTGGGAATAGTGCCGCCGAACCAGTTCATTCCGCTCGCGGAAGAAACCGGACTCATCGTTCCGATCGGAGAGTGGGTGCTGCGCTCCGCGTGCGAACAGAACCGCGCCTGGCAGCGCGCTCGCCTGCCCCGCACACACATCGCCGTGAACATCTCGAGCCCGCACTTTCGCCAGGGGCTGACTGCGTCGATCAGCGAGGCGCTACGCGGCAGCGGCCTCGATCCCGCCCTGCTGGAGGTCGAACTGACCGAATCCATACTCATGCAGAACGTCGAGACCACGCTCGCCACCCTGCACGAGATCAAGGAGATGGGGGTGCGGCTGGCGATCGACGACTTTGGAACCGGTTACTCGTCCCTGTCCTACCTCAAGCGCTTCCCGCTCGACGCGCTCAAGATCGATCGCTCGTTCGTGAAGGATCTGCCGCGCGATCCGGAAGACGCCGCGATTACCAAGGCAATCATCGGGATGGCGCACAGCCTGCGCCTGCAGGTGGTGGCAGAGGGCGTGGAATCCCGGGAGCAGCTCGCCTTCCTGCAGCAGCATGGCTGCGACGTGCTGCAGGGCTACCTGTTCAGCCGACCGGTCAGCGCCCGGCAGCTGGCCCAGATGCTGGGTCCAGAGCGGGTCGCGGAAGCGATCTGGACATAGGCACTTCGGTGCGTTGAACAAAAAAAGGCCGGCGAAAGCCGGCCGTTCTACGATGTGGACCCTGGGGCGCTGTGGCTACGACAGGCTGCTACCGACAACCAACTCTGCCTCGCCGAGCCCGGTCCGCGTCACCACGCGCGCCTACCGCTCGCCTTCCGCGGCTTCGCCGCCTTCCGGCCTGTCCATCAACTCCACCAGTGCCATCGGTGCGTTGTCGCCGAGCCGGAAGCCGAACTTCAGGATGCGCAGGTAACCCCCGTTGCGCTTGGCGAAGCGCGGGCCGAGTTCGTCGAAGAGCTTCGTCACCATCTCGCGGTCGCGCAGTCGATTGAACGCCAGACGGCGGTTTGCCAGGCTCGGGCTCTTGCTCAGATTGATGATCGGCTCGGCCACTCTGCGCAGCTCTTTCGCCTTGGGCAGCGTGGTCTTGATCGCTTCGTGCCGCAGCAGCGAATTGGTCATGTTCCGCAGCATCGCCAGACGATGGCTGCTGGTGCGGTTCAGCTTACGAAGTCCGTGACGGTGACGCATCTTCTTCCTCTTGCAGACTGTCGAGCCGCTGCCCCGCGCTCGGGCGGAGCAGCCGACATCATTTCTCCAGGGCTCGTTCCAGCCCGACGGGCGGCCAGTTCTCGAGCTTCATACCCAGGGTCAAGCCGCGCGAGGCAAGGACTTCCTTGATCTCGTTGAGCGATTTGCGGCCCAGGTTCGGGGTCTTGAGCAGTTCCGTTTCCGTGCGCTGGATCAGGTCGCCGATGTAGTAGATGTTCTCTGCCTTCAGACAGTTGGCGGAGCGCACCGTGAGCTCGAGATCGTCCACGGGACGCAACAGGATCGGGTCTACCGGTGGCGTCTTGGATTGCTCCGCCAACACCGGCGTGCCCTTGAGGTCCGCGAACATCATGAGCTGATCGACCAGTACCCGTGCGGCGTAGCGGATCGCCTCCTCCGGCTCGATCACGCCGTTGGTTTCCACGTCCACGACCAGCTTGTCGAGATCGGTACGCTGCTCGACCCGCGCGCTTTCCACGGCATAGCTGACGCGCTTGACTGGGCTGAACGACGCATCCAGGACGATGCTGCCGATGGATCGCGATTCCGTGGCGCTGGCATGCACCGAGGCCGGCACGTAGCCGCGGCCCTGCTCCACCTTGATCTGCATGTCGAGCTTGCCGCCGGGCGCGAGGTGGGCGATGACGTGGGACGGATTGATGATCTCCACGTCGTGCGTGCCCTCGATGTCGCCGGCAGTGACGACGCTCTCGCCCTGCTTCTTCAGATTCAGCGTAACCTCGTCCCGGTTGTGCAGCTTGAGCACGATGCCCTTGAGGTTCAACAGCAGATCGACCACGTCTTCCTGCACGCCGTCGATCGTCGAGTACTCGTGCAGCACGCCGCTGATCTTCACTTCGGTAGGTGCGTAACCGGGCAGCGAGGACAGCAGGATCCGGCGCAAGGCGTTGCCCAGCGTGTGGCCGTAGCCGCGCTCGAATGGCTCCATCGTGATGCGCGCGTGGAACGGTCCAACGCTCTGCACATCGACGATGCGGGGCTTGAGTAGGGTGCTGCTTTGCATAGGGTAAAGCCTCTGTAAGGAGAGAAGGTTTCGCGTTGATCAGGAGGGCCGGCGCGAGCGCCGGCCGCTCTCACTGCGTTACTTCGAATACAACTCCACCACCAGAGATTCGTTGATATTGGACGGCAGATCCGAACGCTGAGGCATCGCCTTGAAAGTGCCCTTCATGCCCTTCGCATCGACTTCGAGCCATTCCGGAAAACCACGCTGCTCCGCCGCTTCGACGGCGGCCTTGATGCGCAGCTGCACCTTCGCTGGCTCGGCCACCTCGACCACGTCGCCCTGACGCAGCTGGAAGGACGGGATGTTCACGCGGCGTCCATTCACCGTAATCGAGTTGTGCCGTACGACCTGACGGGCCTCGGAGCGCGATGCGCCGAATCCCATGCGGTAGACGACGGTGTCGAGCCTGCACTCGAGAATCTGCAGCAGGTTCTCGCCAGTCGCACCCTTGCGCCGGTCCGCCTCGGCATACACGCGACGGAACTGCCCTTCCAGCACGCCGTAGATGCGGCGCACCTTCTGCTTTTCACGCAGCTGAGTCGCATAGCCGGACGGACGATTCTGCCTCTGCCCGTGCTGACCGGGCGGATAGCTGCGGCGCTCGACCGGACACTTGTCGGTGAAGCACTTCTCTCCCTTCAGGAACAGCTTCTCGCCTTCGCGACGGCATTGGCGGCACTTAGCGTCGAGATTTCTTGCCATGACTGATAATTCCTCGTCAGATGCGCCGCTTCTTCGGCGGGCGGCAGCCGTTGTGCGGGACCGGCGTCACGTCGGAAATGCTGATGATCTTGAAGCCCACCGCATTGAGTGCGCGCACGGCCGATTCGCGGCCGGGCCCCGGGCCCTTGATGCGGACCTCCAGGTTCTTGACCCCGTACTCTTGCGCCTGGCGACCGGCCTGCTCCGCGGCGACCTGCGCGGCGAACGGCGTGCTCTTGCGCGATCCCTTGAAGCCCGAGCTGCCCGATGTCGCCCAGGCGAGTGCGTTGCCCTGGCGATCGGTGATCGTGATGATCGTGTTGTTGAAGGAGGCGTGAACGTGGGCGATTCCTTCGGCCACGTTCTTCTTCACCTTCTTCCGCACTCGAGTTGGAGCTTTTGCCATGTCTGATCAGTCCTTGCGGTTCCTGCAACCTCGAATATCTGCCTGGGCCACGGTCACTTGCCGGGGGTGCCGCCCGACTTGATCGCGGCCTTGCGCGGACCCTTGCGGGTGCGCGCATTGGTGCGGGTACGCTGGCCGCGCACGGGCAGGCCGCGACGGTGGCGCGTCCCGCGGTAGCAGTTGAGATCCATCAACCGCTTGATGTTCATCGACACCTCACGGCGCAGATCGCCCTCCACCGTAAGCCTGGCGACCTGGTCGCGGAGCTTGTCCATCTCTCCGTCAGACAGATCCTTGATCTTGGTCGTCGAGACAACGCCAGCCGCTTCGCACAGCTTGCGCGCGGTGGTGCGCCCGATGCCATAGATGGCGGTCAGCGCGATCTCGGCATGCTGGTGGTTGGGGATGTTGACGCCGGCGATACGTGCCATAGCAATCCTTGACCTGTTCTATCCGCGGATCAGGGGCTCAGCCCTGGCGCTGCTTGTGACGTGGATCGGTGCAGATGATCCGCACCACCCGATTGCGCCGGATGATCTTGCAGTTCCGGCACAGCTTCTTGACCGAAGCCTGTACTCTCATTTTCCCGCCTCCATTGACGGCCGCATCACCGCCGGCCGTTTACTTCGCGCGGAACACGATGCGCCCGCGACTCAGGTCATAGGGCGTCAGTTCCACCGTTACCTTGTCTCCGGGAAGAATGCGGATGTAGTGCATCCGCATCTTTCCGGAGATATGCCCGAGTAAGACATGTCCGTTCTCGAGCTTCACCCTGAACGTTGCGTTAGGCAGGGTCTCCAGGATTTCACCCTGCATCTGTATCGTGTCTTCCTTGGACATGCCCTATCGCGTCGGGAGCGGTCCGCCCCCCTTGAAGTTGGCCTTCTTCAGGAGACTCTCGTACTGATGCGACATGATGTAGGCCTTGACCTGAGCCATGAAATCCATGGTCACGACCACGATGATCAACAACGAAGTACCGCCGAAGTAGAAGGGCACGTTCCACTTCACGATCAGGAACTCGGGCAGCAGGCAGACCAGCGTCACGTAGATCGCACCGGTCAGCGTCAGCCGCAGGATGATCCGCTCGACGTAGCGCGCCGTATGCTCGCCTGGGCGGATCCCGGGTACGTATGCCCCGCTCTTCTTCAGGTTCTCCGCGGTCTCCTTCGGATTGAAGACGAGCGCCGTGTAGAAGTAGCAGAAGAACACGATCGCCGTAGCATACAGGGCAACGTAGATCGGCTGTCCAGGGGAGAGCATGGCCGACAGGTCGCGCAGCCAGGTCGCGTTCTCGCTCGTGCCGAACCAGCCCGCCAGGGTAGCCGGGAACAGGATCAGGCTCGAAGCGAAGATCGGCGGGATCACGCCAGACATGTTCAGCTTCAGCGGCAGGAACGAGGTCTGCCCGCCGAACACCTTGCGTCCCACCTGCCGCTTCGCATAGTGCACGGGTATCCGCCGCTGCCCGTTCTCGACGAACACGACCAGCGCCGTCACGAGGATCGCGCCGATGAACAGCAGCAGTACGGTCGGGATCGCGAACGCGCCCGTGCGAACCAGTTCCAGCGTTCCGCCGATCGCGCTCGGCAGACCAGCGGCAATGCCGGCAAAGATGATCAGCGAGATGCCGTTGCCGATGCCGCGCTCGGTGATCTGCTCGCCGAGCCACATCAGGAACATGGTCCCGGTCACCAGCGTCACCACTGTCGTCAACCTGAACATCAGGCCCGGATCGAGCACCAGTCCGCGCTGGCCTTCCAGCGCAATGGCGATTCCCAGCCCCTGGAATGTCGCCAGCGCCAGCGTGCCGTAGCGGGTGTACTGCGTGATCTTGCGCCGGCCGGCTTCGCCTTCCTTCTTCAACGCCTCGAGCGTCGGCGAAACCACCGTCAGCAGCTGCATGATGATGGACGCCGAGATGTAGGGCATGATGCCCAGGGCGAAAATGGAAAAACGCGACAGCGCGCCGCCCGAGAACATGTTGAACATGTCCAGGATGCCGCCGCGCTGCGACTTGAACAGTTCGGCAAGCTGCGTAGGGTCGATCCCCGGCACCGGCACGTGCGTACCGATCCTGTATACGATCAGCGCCCCAAGCAGGAACAGCAGCCGCCTCTTCAGGTCGGCGAACTTTCCTGCGCCACGGCTGATGTTTTCGTTGGCCAACGTCTTCTACCGTTTCCCGGGCCTCAGCCCTCGATCTCGATGCTTCCGCCGGCCGCCTCGATGGCGCCGCGCGCACCCTTGGTCACACCGATGCCTTTCAGACGAACCGCGCGCTCGATCTTGCCCGCCAGGATCACCTTCGCCGCCAGCGCATCGCGCGGCACGAGTCCGATTGCCTTCAGGCTAGACAGGTCGACCGCATCGCCCGGCACGCCGTTGAGGGCGCTCAGCCGAACTTCCGCGGTCAGCCCCTGGCCGAGGGAAACGAAGCCGCGCTTCGGCAGCCTGCGCTGCAGCGGCATCTGGCCGCCCTCGAAACCGACCTTGTGGAATCCGCCGGCGCGCGCTTTCTGACCCTTGTGGCCACGGCCTGCCGTCTTTCCGTGACCGCTGCCGATGCCCCGACCCACGCGCTTGCGCGCATGCTTCGCGCCGGAGGCCGGCTTGATGGTGTTCAGACGCATTTCAACCCTCGCACTTCAACAGGTAGGACACCTTGTTGATCATCCCGCGTATCGCGGGGGTGTCTTCCAGAGTTACGCAGTGGTTCAGACGACGCAGGCCGAGGCCGCGCACGGTGGCGCGGTGGCTGGCCTCCGTGGTGATGACGCTTCGCACCAGCGTGACCTTCAGTGTCTTGCCCTGGATGTTCTTCGCCATTTTGCGCATCAGCCCGTGATCTCTTCGACCGACTTGCCGCGCTTGGCGGCGATTTCGGACGGCGTATTCATCGATTCGAGGGCGTTCAGCGTCGCCCGCACGACGTTGTACGGGTTCGTGGAGCCGAAGCACTTCGCCAGGACATTCTGCACGCCCATGACCTCGAACACCGCGCGCATCGGGCCGCCGGCGATGATTCCGGTGCCGTCGGAGGCGGGCTGAATCAGCACCTTCGCCGCACCGTGTTCACCGATCACCGCGTGGTGCAGGGTGCCGCTCTTGAGACTGATGCGCACCATCTTGCGGCGCGCCTCTTCCATCGCCTTCTGCACTGCGACCGGCACTTCCCGTGCCTTACCCTTGCCCATGCCGATCCCACCGTCGCCGTCTCCGACCACGGTCAGCGCGGCGAAGCCGAGAATGCGCCCGCCCTTGACCACCTTGGTGACCCGATTCACGGCCACCATCTTCTCGCGCAGGCCGTCGCCGCGCTCTTCCGACTGGGGTGCTTTCGCCATCGCTCTATCCTCAGAACTTCAGACCGGCCTCACGGGCGGCATCCGCCAGCGCCTTGACCCGTCCGTGGTACCTGTAACCGGCGCGGTCGAACGCCACCGATTCGATTCCCTTCTCGCGCGCCTTCTCAGCGATGCGCTTGCCGACCAGGCTCGCGGCCTTGACGTTTCCGCCGTTTGCCACGCTCTCGCGCAACTCCTTGTCCAGGGACGAGGCAGAGGCGATTACCTTGCTGCCGCTCGCGTCGATCACCTGCGCGTAGATGTGGGAATTCGAGCGGTGCACCGCAAGGCGCACTGCACGAAGCTGGGAGATCTTGGCCCGGGTCTGCCGCGCACGGCGCAGCCGCGCCACCTTTTTCTGCTTCATGGCTCGCCTCGCTTACTTCTTCTTGGTTTCCTTGATCACCACGACCTCGTCCGCGTAGCGCACGCCCTTGCCCTTGTAGGGCTCGGGCGGACGATAGGCGCGAATCTCCGCTGCCACCTGCCCTACCTTCTGCTTGTCCACGCCCTTCACGACGATCTCGGTCTGGGTAGGCGTCTCGACTTTCACTCCCTGGGGCATCGCGTGCACGACCGGATGCGAGAAGCCGAGCGTCAGATTGAGCTTGTCGCCTTGGGCCTGAGCCCGGTAGCCCACCCCAACCAGGGTGAGCTTGCGCTCGAAGCCCTTGGAAACACCGGCGACCATGTTCGCCAGCAGGGCGCGGAAGGTGCCGGACATCGCATTCGCGCGAATGGAGTCCTCGTTGAGCTGCAGCGTGACTTCCGATCCTTCGCGCTCGAGGCTCAGCTCGGCAGGCACGGGCTGCGACAGGGCGCCGAGCGGCCCCTTCACCGAAACCTCGCCGGCACCCACCGTCACATCCACCCCCGAGGGGATCTGAACGGGAAGCTTTCCGATCCTGGACATGTTCAGTTCTTTCCTTTAGCCAATGGCATTGGGCGCGACGGCCTCATGCCACGATGCACAGCACTTCGCCGCCGACGCCGCTGCTGCGAGCCTTGCGGTCGGTCATGACGCCACGCGAGGTGGAGACAATGGCGATTCCCAGACCGTTCATGACCTGCGGAATCTCCTTGCTGCCCTTGTAGATCCGCAGCCCGGGGCGACTCACCCGTTCGATCTTCTCGATCACCGGGCGCCCCGCGTAATACTTCAGGCCAATCTCCAGCGTGCTCTTCGCGCCGTCTGCGGCTACCTTGTAGTCCTCGATGTAGCCCTCGTCCTTCAGGACCTGGGCGATCGCGACCTTGACCTTGCTGCACGGCATGGCCACGGACGTGCGCTCCGACAACTGTGCGTTCCGGATGCGCGTCAGCATGTCGGCAATGGGATCAGTCATGCTCATCTGCTATTCCTCTCCGCTCGCCTACCAGCTGGCCTTGATCACGCCCGGGATCTCGCCACGCATGGCGATCTCGCGCAGCTTGTTGCGCGCCAGGCCGAACTTGCGGAACACCCCGCGAGGGCGTCCGGTGAGCGTACAGCGATTGCGCAGGCGCACGGGACTGGCATTGCGCGGCAGTTTCTGCAACTGGGCGCGTGCGTCGTCGCGCTCCTCGTCCGAGAGCCTGGTGTTGGCGATAACTGCTGCGAGCTCCGCACGCTTGGCGGCGAACTTCTTCACGGTCTCGCGTCGTTTCTGCTCGCGATTGATCAGTGCAAGCTTGGCCATTGCGACCTCAATGTCTGAACGGAAAGTTGAAGGCCGACAGCAGCGCACGCGCCTCGTCGTCGGTCTTCGCAGTGGTGGCGATGGTGATGTTCATCCCCCGCAGCGCGTCGATCTTGTCGTACTCGATCTCCGGGAAGATGATCTGCTCCTTCACCCCCAAATTGAAATTGCCGCGACCGTCGAACGAACGCCCCGGGATCCCGCGGAAATCGCGGATACGCGGGATCGCGATCGCCACCAGGCGGTCGAGGAACTCGTACATCCGCCGCCCGCGCAGGGTCACCATGCACCCGACGGGATAGCCCTCACGGATCTTGAACGTGGCGATCGACTTGCGCGCGACGGTGACCACGGGCTTCTGGCCGGCAATCTTCTGCAGATCGCCGACCGCGTTGTCCATGATCTTCTTGTCTCCGACCGCTTCGCCCACCCCCATGTTCAGAACGATCTTCTGGAGGCGCGGCACTTCCATCACCGACTTGTAGCCGAACTTCTTGATCAGTTCGGCGACGACGGTGTTCCGATAATGTTCCTGCAGGCGTGCCATCTACCTTGCCCTCAAACGTCGATCATCTCGCCGCTGGACCGGAACACGCGTACGCGCCGTCCGTCGTCCAGCACCTTGATGCCCACCCGGTCGCCCTTCTTGGTGGAAGGATTGAAGATCGCCACATTGGAGAGGTGCAGCGGCATCTCGCGGTCGACGATACCGCCCGCAAGCCCCTTCATGGGATTGGGGCGCACGTGCTTCTTCGCCACGTTCGCCCCCTCGACCACGACGTGCTCGGCATCGATCACGCGCAGGACCGTACCGCGCTTGCCTTTGTCCTTGCCGGTGGTGACCACCACCTCGTCGCCTTTCTTGATCTTTCGCATCGCGTTCCTTAGCTCTCAGCAGCCGCGCTCACAGCACTTCCGGCGCGAGCGAGACGATCTTCATGAATCGCTCGGTCCGGAGTTCGCGGGTGACGGGTCCGAAAATGCGCGTGCCAATCGGCTCGAGCTTGTTGTTCAGCAGCACCGCGGCGTTGGTGTCGAACTTGAGCAGGGAGCCGTCCTGACGGCGTACGCCCTTGGTGGTACGCACCACCACGGCGTTGTAGATTTCCCCTTTCTTCACGCGACCGCGCGGGGCAGCATCCTTCACGCTGACCTTGATGACATCGCCAATGCCGGCATAGCGGCGCTTGGAACCGCCCAATACCTTGATACACATCACTGAGCGTGCGCCGGTGTTGTCGGCGACGTCCAGCATGCTTTCCATCTGGATCATGTCTTTCTCTCCAACTTCTCCGCCAGCGATGACCCGCAAGCGGCCAGTTTTGGAACCCGTTGGGTGAGGGGGCCTCGATTGCTCGAGGTGATCCGGGAGGTGGTGCGCTCGCAAGAGCGTCCGACACCCGGGCGAAGCTCGAAAAGCGGAGTAGTTTAGCGTCCCCCCCGCCTCGACGCAAGCCCGCGGCTAGACTTCCCGCGCCTTCTCCACCAGTTTGACCACGCGCCAGGCCTTGGATCTGGACAGCGGCCGGCACTCCTCGATCAGCACTACGTCGCCCGCATGGAACTCGTTGTTCTCGTCGTGCGCGTGGTATTTCTTGGAGCGGCCCACGTATTTTCCGTACAGCGGGTGCTTGATCTTGCGCTCGACCAGCACCGTGACCGTCTTGTCCATCCTGTCACTGGTCACGCGGCCGGTCAGCCGGCGGCGGACGCCTTCCTGTGCGTTCGACTCGCTCATGCCTGCTTCACCTTTTCTCTCATGATGGTGCGCACACGCGCGATGCTCCGGCGCGTCTTGCGCAGTTCAGATGTGTTGTTCAACTGCTGCGTGGCCTTCTGCATGCGCAGGCCGAACTGGCCGCGCAGGAGTTCATAGAGCTCCTTCTGCAGTTCCTCCACGCTCTTGCCCCTGAGTTCCTTTGCGTCCATGGCTTACCCCAGCTGACGTGAGACGAAGGTGGTGATGATGGGCAACTTGGCGGCCGCGAGCCGAAACGCCTCGCGTGCCAGCGCCTCGTCCACGCCGTCCATCTCGTAGAGCACCTTGCCTGGCTGGATCTCGGCGACGAAGTACTCGGGATTGCCCTTGCCGTTGCCCATCCGCACTTCGGCCGGTTTCTGCGAAATCGGCTTGTCCGGAAAGATGCGGATCCAGATACGGCCGCCGCGCTTGATGTGACGCGTCATGGCACGCCGCGCGGCTTCGATCTGGCGTGCAGTCAGGCGGCCGCGTCCGATCGCCTTCAGGCCGAACTCGCCGAAGCTCACCTTGTTGCCTCGCGTGGCGATGCCCTTGTTTCGCCCCTTCTGTTCCTTGCGGAACTTTCTTCTAGCTGGCTGCAGCATTCTTGGCTCCTGATCTGCGCGGCTTCTTCTCGGGTTCGGGCGCCGGCGCGGCGACAGGCTGCTCGCCCTTGCCCAGGGTCTCGCCCTTGAACACCCAAACCTTGATGCCGATCACGCCGTAGGTCGTCTTGGCTTCGGCGAATCCGTAGTCGATGTCAGCGCGCAGGGTATGTAGCGGCACACGCCCCTCGCGATACCATTCCGTGCGCGCGATCTCGATCCCGTTCAGGCGGCCGGCACTCATGATCTTGATACCCTGTGCCCCGAGCCGCGTCGCGTTCGACATGGCACGCTTCATCGCGCGGCGGAACATGATCCGCTTCTCCAACTGCTGGGCGATGCTGTCGGCGATGAGCTGGGCATCGAGTTCGGGCTTGCGCACTTCCTCGATGTTCACGTGCACTGGAACGCCCATCATGCGCTGAAGGTGGCCGCGCAGGGACTCGATGTCCTCGCCTTTCTTCCCGATCACCACACCGGGGCGCGCACTGTGGATGGTGATGCGCGCGTTCTTGGCAGGACGCTCGATCACGACGCGGCTCACGGCCGCGTGCGACAGCTTCTTGCGAAGGAAATCCCGGACCTTGATGTCCTCGTTCAGCATCGCGGGGAAGTTCTTGCTGTTGGCGTACCAGCGCGACGTCCAGTTGCGATTGACCGAGAGACGGAACCCGGTCGGATGAATTTTCTGACCCATGATGACTCCTAGTCCCCGACCGTGATGAAGATGTGGCAGGTCGGCTTCATGATCTTGGCAGCGCGGCCCTTGGCACTGGCGCGGAAGCGGCGCAGGAAGGTACCGCGCTCGACCATGATGCGCTTCACCTTGAGTTCGTCGACATCCGCACCGTCGTTGTGCTCGGCGTTCGCGATAGCGGACTCGAGCACCTTGCGAATGATGCGGGCGCCCTTCTTCGGACTGAACTGGAGCAGGTCGAGCGCCTTGCCGACCTGCATGCCCCGCACCTGATCGGCGACCAGCCGACCCTTCTGGGCCGACAGCCGCACGCCCCACAACTTGGCAGTGGTTTCCATGACTGTCACCTATCTCTTGCCCATAGCGGCTTTTTTGTCCGCCGGATGGCCCTTGAACGTGCGGGTGAGCGCGAACTCGCCGAGCTTGTGACCGACCATGTTCTCGGTGATGTACACCGGGATATGCTGCTTGCCGTTGTGCACGGCGATGGTCAGTCCGACGAAGTCGGGAAGGACGGTGGAACGGCGCGACCAGGTCTTGATCGGACGCTTGTCGCTGGTGGCGCGCGCCTTCTCGACCTTGGCGACGAGGTGATGGTCGGCGAACGGACCCTTCTTGATAGAACGTGCCATACGTTACCTCTTATGCTCTGTGCCGGCTGCGCACGATCATCTTCTGGGTGCGCTTGTTGGTCCGGGTCTTGTAGCCCTTGGTGAACTGGCCCCACGGGCTGACCGGGTCACGCTTGGTGCCGGTGCGGCCTTCGCCACCGCCATGCGGATGATCGACCGGGTTCATCACGACGCCGCGTACCGTCGGACGGATGCCGCGCCAGCGTTGCGCACCGGCCTTCCCGATGGAGCGCAGGTTGTTCTCCTCGTTGCCGACCTCGCCCACCGTTGCACGACAATCGACGTGCACCTTGCGGATCTCGCCGGAACGCAGGCGCAGCTGGGCATAGCTCGACTCGCGTGCGAGCAGCTGCACGGAGGTGCCGGCCGCACGCGCCATCTGCGCGCCTTTGCCGGGTTGCATCTCCACGCAGTGCACGGTGGTGCCCACGGGAATGTTGCGCAGGGGAAGCGTGTTGCCGACCTTGATCGGCGCTTCCGAGCCGCTCACCACCTGTGCGCCGACCGCGATCCCCTTGGGCGCGACGATGTAGCGACGCTCACCGTCCGCGTAGCACAGGAGCGCCAGATGCGCAGTGCGGTTCGGGTCGTACTCGAGGCGCTCGATCTTGGCGACGATCCCGTCCTTGTCGCGACGGAAATCGACGATGCGGTAGTGCTGCTTGTGGCCGCCCCCCTGATGCCGAGTAGTCACCTTGCCGAGATTGTTGCGGCCCGCGCGCTTCGACTTCTTCTCGAGCAGAGGCGCATGCGGCTTGCCCTTGTGCAGATCGGCGCGCACGACTTTGACGACGGCGCGGCGGCCGGGCGACGTGGGCTTGACTTTGATCAATGCCATATTGATATCTCCAACGTTGCCCGATTACTTCGCGTCGGCCGCGGCCAGGTTGATCTCCTGACCCGGCTTGAGCGAAACGAAAGCCTTCTTCCAGCTGCGACGGCGCCCGACGGCGCGACCGAGCCGCTTGGTCTCCTTGCCGTGGCTGTTGGATGTCTGCACGCCCAGCACCTCGACCTTGAACATGAGTTCGACTGCGGCCTTGATCTCCGGCTTGGTGGCGTCGGAGGTGACACGGAACACCCACTGGTTGTGCTTCTCGCCCACGTAGGTACTCTTCTCGGAGATCTGGGGCGCCAGAAGAACCTGCATCAGGCGCTCCTGCGAAAATGACTTCGCGTTCATGCGAACATCTCCTGCATCTTGGCCACGGCCGCCTTGGTCATGATGGTCTTCTCGAAGCGCATCAGGCTGACCGGGTCGGCGTGGTGCGGCTCGATCACGAGCACGGTAGGCAGGTTGCGCGACGACAGGTAGAGGTTGTCGTCGATGGTGTCGGTAATCACGAGCGCTTCGGTGACTCCCATGCCCTTGAGCTTGTCGGCGAGCAGCTTCGTCTTGGGAGCATCGACCTCGAAGCTTTCGACCACGCTCAGTCGCCCTTCGCGCGCGAGCTGCGAAAGGATCGAGGCGAGTCCGGCACGGTAGACCTTGCGGTTGAGCTTCTGGGTGAAATTCTCGTCCGGGCTGTTCGGGAAGATCTTGCCGCCGCCGCGCCAGAGCGGGCTGGAGGCCTTGCCTGCGCGCGCCCGACCGGTGCCCTTCTGCTTCCAGGGCTTCTTCTTCGACTTGTTGATCTCGCTGCGGCCCTTCTGGGCACGCGTGCCCAGGCGTGCGTTCGCCATGTACGCGGTCACGACCTGATGCACGATCGCTTCGTTGTATTCGCGCCCGAACAACTCGTCGGCCGCCGCCAGCGTGGATGCAGGCTGGCCCTTGTCGTCGATGACTGTCAGGTCCATCAGGCCCTCACCCGCACGGTAGGCGAAACCACCACGTTGCCGCCCTTGGAACCAGGCAACGCCCCCTTGATCATCAGCAGCTGACGCTCGGCATCGACGCGAACCACCTCGAGATTCTGCACGGTCCGGCGTACATCGCCCATGTGCCCGGGCATCAGCTTGCCCGGAAACACCTTGCTGGGGCTCTGGTTCTGACCGGTCGAACCCGGCTTGTTGTGCGAGACCGAATTGCCATGCGAGGCACGGTTGGACGAGAAGTTGTGGCGCTTGATGACGCCAGCGAACCCCTTCCCGATGGTCGAACCGCTGACGTCGACCTTCTGCCCGGCCTGGAAGATGTTCGCCCCGATCGTGGCACCGGGCTGCAGCGAGGCAGCCTGCTCCTGGGTGACGCGGAATTCCTTGAGGATCGAACCGGCCTCGACCCCGGCCCGGGCGAAATGACCGGCCGCGGGCTTGATGACGCGAATCGGACGGCGGCGGCCGTAGGCCACCTGCACGGCGGAGTAACCATCCGCCTCCTGGGTCTTGATCTGGGTGACGCGATTGTTCGACACGTCCACGACCGTCACCGGGACGGAGTCTCCGTCATCGGTGAACAGCCGCGTCATGCCGACCTTTCGGCCGACAAGTCCTAAACTCATTTGTTATTCCCTCGGTAGAGGTGCTGACTGCAATTGGTCAGCGCTACGTATCTGGAGCGGAAGGCGCCTGCATCGGGCTCCCCCTTCACTCCGCCTGTTACAGCCTGCCTACAGCTTGATCTCCACGTCCACGCCGGCGGGAAGGTCGAGCTTCATCAGCGCATCGACCGTCTTGTCGGTAGGATCGATGATGTCCATCAGGCGCAGATGGGTACGGATCTCGAACTGGTCGCGCGACGTCTTGTCGATGTGCGGCGAGCGCAGCAGATCGAAACGCTGCATGCGTGTGGGCAGGGGTACCGGCCCCTTCACTACGGCGCCCGTACGCTTGGCCGTCTCGACGATTTCCAGTGCCGACTGGTCGATCAGGCGGTAGTCGAACGCCTTCAGTCGAATGCGGATTTTCTGACTCTGCATGGCCATGTCCGGTTACTCCAGCACTTTGGCGACGACGCCGGCGCCCACGGTGCGCCCGCCCTCGCGGATGGCAAAGCGCAATCCCTCTTCCATCGCAATGGGCGCAATGAGCGTCACCACCATCCCGATATTGTCCCCAG
>JADZGB010000048.1 GCA_020854105.1 Burkholderiales bacterium
AGCCGCTGCTCGCCTTCTCGGCGCGCAGCGCCCCTGGATCGATCCGTCCGGACACCAAAGTTCATCCAAAAAGCTCGCTGAAACGATCGCCGCTCTCGCATTGCGACGAATTTCAACAGCCTGCTAGTCGCGCAGGCGTGCGGACGGCCTGCGGAAGCAGTACGAGGGAGGCGGCTGCCTCCCTCGTCAATGCGGCAGGCGGTCACGAGGCTGCAACGATTACCGGAAGATGTCGCGCAGGATGATGGTGACGCGTTCGCCGCCACCCCGGGCCGGGCGCCGGTAATCGCCGTGGCGGTGGTCGCGCCTGTCATCGTGGCGCGCACGCAGGCGCCTGTGGTCGAAATGCCCGTGATGACGATCCCAGCGCTGCTCGAACCGGTGCTTCTGCTTCCAGCCGCGATCCTTGTCGCCATCGTGTGCGGAGGCGGTGCCGACGGCGCTGCCGAATCCGATCAGCGCGAGTGTCCCCAGGGCTTTCGTGAGCGTCACTTTCATCTTTCGTCTCCTTCTTGGTGATCCGGACGCTCGCCCGGCGTGAGACGAAGGTTACGCGGCACGTGCTGAACGGCAGCGGAACGCGCGGATGCCGCTGGCGTTGCGCCCCGTATCGGCACGCGCCTCAGCAACGGCCTCAATGCGAGCAGGCCCAGCAACGGGCCGGGCAGCAGCAGCCAGGCGACGTTCGCGCCGATGTGCGCGATGCTTCCCGTCGCGACAGAGATCCCGGCGACTGAAATGGCAAAGCCGATCGCGTTCTGGATCGCCAGGGCACTGCCGACCTTCTCGGGCGGACAGTTGGCGGCCGACAATGCGGAGAACTGCGGCGAGTCGGTGATCACCGCGACCCCCCAGAGCAGCAGCGCGACGATGCTCAGCCAGTGTGGCGCGGCGCCGAGGGCGGGATAGACCGCGCACATCGCCGCCGAGCCCGTCAGGGCGATCGCGGCGACGCGTGCGCTGCCGATGTGCTGCGACAGACGCCCGCCCAGCGCACAACCGATGCCGCCCACGGCGATGATGGCGAAGGCGAGGACCGAGACAGCGGTGTCCGACGCGCCGCTCATCGCGCGCGCGGCCAGCAGGGGTACCACGGTCCAGAACGCATACAGTTCCCACATATGGCCGAAATAGGCCAAGGCAGAGGCCCGGAAGCGCGGGAGACGGAACACGCCGAGCACGCTGCCCAGCCCCGGCGACGAGCGGCCAGCAGGCCGTAGATGCGGCCCATCGCCCACCGCAAGGACCGCGATGCCGCCGACCAGCGCCAGGAGCGACGAGGCCAGCACCACGTGCTGCCAGGCAAGGCCGGCGCCGAGCGCGCGCAGGCCGTGCGGCAGGGCGGTACCGAGCGTGAACATGCCGATCAACAGGCCCAGCGCGGCGCCGGCCTTGTCGGCGACCCAGGACACGATCAGCTTCATGCCGACCGGATAGATGCCGGCGAGGCTCAGTCCCACTGCGAACCGGTAGGCCCAGGCTCGCGCGAGATCGCCGGCAAACAGCGCGAAGCCCGCGTTGGAGGCTGCGCCGAGCACCGAGCAGACGAACACGATGCGGCTGGCGGAGAAGCGGTCCGCCAGGCCGGTCAGGGCGAAGCCCAGCGTTCCCGCGATGAAGCCGATCTGGACGGCGTTGGTCAGCAGACCCAGCTGTGCCGCGGTCATGCCCCAGGCGCGCTCGAGATCGACCGCAGCGGCGTTGGCACTGAACCACAGCGATACGCCGAACAACTGGCCGATGACGATGATCCAGACCGCTCGCTTCATCCTGAACGACACCGGCAGGAGCCCGGAGGCAAGGCCGGGTATCCTATCGTTCACGTCCACCGCCAGCAACGATTGGAATGCGCAGATGACCCTCCACACCGGCCGCCACTTCCTGCAGATCCCCGGTCCGACCAACGTGCCCGATCGCGTCCTGCGCGCGATCGATGCGCCCACCATCGACCATCGCGGCCCCGAATTCGCCGAACTCGGCCTGGAGGTGCTGGCGGGCATGCGCAAGGTGTTCCAGACCCGCCACCCGGTGATCATCTATCCGGCCTCGGGCACCGGCGCCTGGGAGGCGGCGCTGGTCAACACGCTCTCGCCCGGCGATCGCGTGCTGATGGCCGAGACTGGTCAGTTCGCCACGCTGTGGCGGCGGCTCGCGACGCGCCTCGGATTCGAGGTCGAGTTCATCCCGGGCGACTGGCGGCGCGGCGCCGAGGCGGCACGCATCGAAGCCAGACTCGCGGAGGATCGCACGCAGGCGATCAAGGCGGTGTGCGTGGTGCACAACGAGACCTCGACCGGTGCGGTGACGCAGGTGCCCGCGGTGCGCGCGGCGATGGACCGGCTCCGGCATCCGGCCCTGCTGATGGTGGACACCATCTCCTCGCTCGCCTCCATCGACTACCGCATGGACGAGTGGGGCGTGGACGTCACCGTCGGCGGTTCCCAGAAGGGCCTGATGCTGCCGCCTGGACTGTCGTTCAACGCGATCAACGACAGGGCCATCGCGGCCAGCAGGACGGCGCGGCTGCCGCGCTCGTACTGGAGCTGGGACGAGATGGCCGGACCCAATGCGACGGGCTTCTTTCCGTACACGCCCGCGACGAATCTGCTCTATGGCCTGCGCGAGGCGTTGCGCATGCTGGAGGAAGAGGGCCTGGGCAACGTGTTCTCACGCCACCTCCGCCACGGCGAGGCCACGCGCGCGGCGGTGCGCGCGTGGGGGCTGGAGATCCTGTGCGCGAATCCGCAGGAGTACAGCAGCTCCCTCACCGCGGTGCTGATGCCGGAGGGTCACGACGCCGACAGGCTGCGCGATCTCATCCTCGAGCGCTTCGACATGTCGCTTGGCATGGGACTGGGCAAGCTGCAGGGGAAGGTGTTCCGCATCGGACACCTCGGCCACTTCAACGACCTGACGCTCGCGGGGACGCTGAGCGGCGTGGAGATGGGGCTCAAGCTGGCGGGCGTGCCGGTGAAGAACAGCGGCGTGCAGGCGGCGCTGCAAGTGCTGGCCGGGGAATAGCGGCGAGGCCCCCGCAAAGAAGCGGGCACAGCCGCTTCACCCCCCCGGCCCGTCGCTCATGATGAAGCCGACCAGATCGCCGACGTTGCGATGCATGTCGTCCATCATCTCGTAGAGCAGGTAACGCAGCGCCAGCATGCCGACCAGCTTCTGATTCTCGTCCACCACCACGAGATGCCGGATGTGATGCCTGCGCATCATCTCGGCGGCGTCTTCGACAGAGGTACGCAATTGCACGCACAACGCCGGGCTCGACATGATGTCGCGCACGTGCGTGGTCGCGGGATCGCGGCCCGCCGCGACGACCTTTCCCAAGACATCGCGCTCGGTGATGACACCGACGATCTCGTCACCATCCACGACGGTCGCCGCACCCACCTGCCGGCCCGTCATCGTGACGGCCGCCTGGGCCGCGGTATCGCCCGGCGACACGGCGCAGGGCGGCTTGCTCCCCATACGAATCAATCCCATGTCCGCTTCTCCTTGTAGATGCTCGTTATCCCCGGACGAAACGCGTCAGGTCATTTCGGCTCGATGTCCAATCTGACCACCCAATCGGCCATCCCTTCCCCCGCCGCCGGATAGCGTTCCATCACGAGCGGATCGTGCCCCGGCACGATGTGCCGCGGCGATGTCGCCAGTGCGCGCAGCCTGTCGAATCCTTCCAGCATGTCAGCGAGACTGTAGAGGATCGGGAAGGCACGGTCACCCTCCATGTGCGCATAGAAATGACTGGCGTCCGAGGCGAGCACGACCCAGCCACGCTTCGTGCGCACGCGTACCGCCTGGATTCCCCTGGTATGGCCGCCAATGTGGTGCACTTCTATTCCCGGGGCCACCTGACCGGCACCATCATGGAATTGCACGCGTCGGTCGTACACGCAATGGACCATGTGCACCACGTCGTCCACCTCGTACGGATGGCGCATCATGTCGTGACACATGCAGCGGCCGGTGACGAACTCCATCTCCTTGTCCTGCAGGTGAAAGCGCGCGTTGCCGAACAGCGGGAGGTTGCCGGCGTGATCGTAGTGCATGTGCGTGATCACGACGTCGGTGACCTTCCCGGGCGCCAGGCCAAGCGCGCTGATGCCATCGCCCACCGGCCGGATGATGCGCCGGTTGCGCTTCTTCGCCATCTCCTCGTTGAAGCCGGTATCCACCACCACCGCCCGTTGCGCGTTGCGGATCACCCACACATAGTAGTCGAGGGGCATCTCCACGTCGTGCGGATCGCCTCCCAGGAAGTTGTCCGGGGATCGGCGCACGAGGTGCGCATACTTGACCGCGTAGACCTCGTACTGTTCTTCGCTCATGTCTTGTCTCGGACGGCGGGCACTACTTGCCGCCGTTCTTCTCGTACTCGGCGATCGCCTCGCGTGCGTTGCGGAAGGCGTCCACTGCCGCCGGCACGCCGCAATAGATCATCACGGCAAGCAGCACCTCGCGGATTTCCGCCTTGGTCACGCCGTTGCGCAGCGCGCCCTGCACGTGGAGCCGGAACTCGTGCGGACGGTTCAACGCCGAGAGCATGGCAAGGTTGAGCATGCTGCGCGTCTTCTTCGGCAGCTCCTCGCGCCCCCACACCGCGCCCCAGCAGTACTCGGTCACCAGCTCCTGCAGGGGACGGTTGAAGTCGTCGGCGGCAGCGATAGATTTCTCCACGTATTCCTTGCCCAGCACCGACTTGCGGATCTCGAGGCCGAGGTTGAAGAGTTCGTCGTTCATTTGCAGGTCTCCTTGTGGAAAGAATTCGCCACGGAGATCACAGAGTACACAGAGAAAGGCCGGTCGTCTGAACCGCGGCAAGCGAAGCTTCCGGGCAGCGATTCGCTCTGTGTTCTCTGTGCCCTGTGTGGCAAAAGAGCATCAGCGTTTCGGCCAGGCCGGCGTTGCCACCGCGTCCCCGGGGGGATACACGGTGACCGGCACGCCGTTCTGCCACTGCACGATCAGCAGGCCGGCGCCCTCGCGCCGTCCGCTCGCGTCGAACTTCACCCGGCCACCAGGGAAGAAGCGCGCCGCGCCGTCCCTGAGGTCCATCCGGCGCAGGGCATCGGCCACCGCGGCGCGATCGGCCTTGCCTGCCGCTTCGAGGGCGGCCTTGAAGATCCACATGTCCCCGTAGGTGGTCACGAAGTGCTGCGTCGGCCACGGCTCCCGGGTCTTCTGCTGCACTTCCGAGACGAACGCCTTCTGCGACACGGTGGGCCAGTTCGCGACCACCGACATCACGCCTTCCACCTGCGCGACGTTCATGTTCCTGCGCAGATCCGGATCCAGGATCGCGGCTCCGTTCGAGACGGTGGGTAGCCTGCCTTTGCCGAGACCGAATTCGTTCATCTTCTCGAGCAGCAGCTTGGCGTCGGGAATCGCGGTGGGAAGCAGCAGCAGGATGTCCGGACGCCTGGCGCGCACCTTCTGGATGAGCGGCGTGGCATTGGCCAGAGGCGGCGTGAACACCTCGTCCACCACCAGCTGCAGGCCGAGCTTGCGCAGCTGATGGTCCTTGATGGGCTTGACGAAGGCGACCGAAGCGGCGGTGTTGTCCATGACGATGCCGATCGTCTTCGGCGCCCTGCCCGTGGTGGCCTGGGCCATCTCCATCAGCGCCGGCAGCGAGCCTTCCGCCTGCTGGTCACCGGTGGCCGAGGTCTGGAACACGTACTTGAAGCCGCGCGCGGTGATCAGATCCGAATAGGAGAAGGTCACCACCGGCAGGGCCGCGCGCTCGGTCACTTCGGTCACGGCCAGCGTGAACGAGCTGAGATAGGCACCGGTGGCCGCGACCAGGTTGGGAGATTCGGCCACCATGCGCTGCGCCGCGTTCTTCGCCTTCTCGACGCTGTCACCGGCGTCGGAGACCACCAGCTTCAGCCTGGCGCCGCCCATGGATTTTATGCCGCCCTGCGCGTTGATGGCTGCGATGGCCAGGTCGGCTGCAGTCTTCATCACCTGACCCTGGCGCGCCCACGGGCCCGACATCGGCGCGATCAAGCCGACCTCGACCTCCTTCGGCTGCGCGTACACGCTCCAACCGAGCAACGCGATGGCCAGTCCGATGACCGCGGCGGTCCAGCTTCTTCTGCGGTGCATCCTCTCCTCCTCCTCCGCTCCGTTCCTGTCGCTACTCTAGCCTACATCCCCAGATACGCCTGCCGGATGCGGTCGTCGCGCATGAGCTGGTCGTGCGCGCCGCTGAGCACCACGCGTCCGGCCTCCAGCACGTAACCGCGCTGCGCGAAGTGCAGTGCCTCGGCCACGCGCTGTTCCACCAGCAGCACCGTGAGGCCGGACTGCGCATGGATCTGCACGATGCGCTCGAAGATCTCGTCCGCCACCGCGGGTGCGAGGCCCATGGACGGCTCGTCGAGCATCAGCAGCCTGGGCGAGGATGCCAGGCCGCGGGCGATGGCGAGCATCTGCTGCTGGCCGCCGGACAGCGCGCCCGCCAGGGACGCGGCGCGCGTGGCGAGAACGGGAAACCAGGTGTGGATGCGCTCGATACTGTCCCTCCACGCGCGCCGTGCGCGCGCGGTGTACGCGCCCATCTCCAGATTCTCGCGCACGCTGAGCGAGGGGAAGACTTGGCGGCCCTCCGGCACGTGGGCGATGCCCAGATGCGCACGCCGGGCCGCCGGAAGATCGACCAGCTCCAGGTTCTCGAAGCGGATCGAACCTCGTGTGGCGCTGACGATGCCGGAGATGGTCCTGAACAACGTGCTCTTGCCGGCGCCGTTCGGCCCGACGATGGCGGCGAACTCGCCCGCCTCGACGCTCAGCGAGATGTCGTGCAGTGCCGGTACGCCGCCATATCCCGCACACACGCCGCGCAGCTCAAGCATTGGCAAGCCTCCACCTGCGTCCGAGGTAGGCGTCGATCACGGCCGGATCGCGCGTGACGCGCGCCGGCTCACCCTCGGTGAGCACCGCGCCCCCATCGAGCACGACGAAACGGTCCACGAGCCGCACCATCGCCTGCATCGTGTGCTCGATGATTACGATGGTCAGCCCGCGCGCGGCCAGTGTGCGCACCAGCGTCATCAGCTCCTCCACCTCGGTCGCGGTCAGACCGGCCATGGTCTCGTCCAGCAGCAGGATGCGTGGCCTCGCGGCCAGCGCCCGCGCGATCTCGAGCAGACGCAGCTGCTTGTTGCTCAGGGCCCCGGCCGTGCGCCGGACGTATGCCCCCAGACCGACCAGTACGAGCGCCTCCAGCGCCAGAGCGCGGGCCGACGCTTCGCTGCGCTCGTGCAGCCAGGCCGCGACGATGACGTTGTCCAGCAGGCTCATGCGGCGAAAGGGGCGGGCCACCTGGAAGGTACGGCCGATGCCGGCTGCGCACAGCTGCGGCGGCGAACTACCGGTCACGTCGCGGCCCTCGAGCAGGATGCTGCCCGCGTCCGGCGCGACGAAACCGTTGAGCAGATTGAACAGCGTGGTCTTGCCCGCCCCGTTGGGACCGATGACGCCCAGGATCTCACCCTGGCGCACCTGCAGGCTCACCGAACGCACCGCCTGCAGGCCGCCGAAAGATTTGGACAGATCGCGTGCCTCGAAGATGACCGGCGCCTGGCGCGTGTCGGGGCGCACCGGCTCCGAGCTCGGGATGGACCGGTCCTCGACCGGCTTCTCCTCCGCGCCGCCGCGGCGGCGCGCGCGCCACTTCCACACCACGCCCTCCGGCGCCACCAGAATGACCGCGATGATGGCCAACCCGTACACGACACCCTGGATGCCAGGGATCTTGTCGGCCAGCTGCGCGTGCAGGATCTCGCTCAGCGGCACCAGCACGAGCGCCCCGATGACCGGTCCCCATATCGTGGCCACGCCGCCGAACATCGCCACGATCAGGGCTTGCGCGGAGACCAGCATGCCGAACACCGCCGGCGGGGTGACGACCAGCAGGACAACGGCGTACAGTCCGCCGGCGATCCCGGCGAGCGCACCGCTGAGCGTGATCGCGCGCAGCTTCCAGCGCCGGGCGTGCACGCCGGCCGCCTCGGCCGCGGCTTCGTCCTCCTTGATGGCGATCAGCGACAGGCCGAAGCGCGAACGCTCGATGCGAGCGGTCAGCAGCATGGCGAACACCATCAGCCCGGTGGCGAGCCAGGTGTAGGCGCGATGATCGTCGAACTGCATGTATGCCAGCGGCGCATCGCGCTGCATCGGCAGTGCCAGCTCCTGGTAGCCGAGCCACTCGAAGACGTACATCAGCGCGAGCGGATAGGCCAGCATGGCCAGGGCGAAGTAGTGTCCGCGCAGCCGGAAGGTGGGGATGCCGACGATGAGTCCGGCCAGCGCGCCCACCAGCCCCGCGGCGGGAATGCCGAACCACGGCGTGAGGTTCCAGGCGATCTGCGTCAGCGCGACGAAGTAGGCGCCCAGGCCGAAGAAGGCGGCGTGTCCGAAGGACACGAATCCGCTGTAGCCACTGAGAACATTCCACGCCAGTCCCATTGCCGCCCAGATCGGTACGACGGTCAGGATGAGCTGGTAGTACGAGTGCGTGACCAGCGCGGCGAGACCCGCATAGAGCAGGCCGAAGACGAGGATGGGAAGGATCTCGCGCCGCACGCCGGTCTGCGCCTCAGGTACGCCTCGAAGCGGCGCCAAACATGCCCTGCGGGCGCAGCAGCACGATGGCGAGGAACATGACGAAGATGGCCGCGTTCTGCAGCTGGTTCGGCAGGAACAGCGTGGACAGCTGCTGGATCAGGCCGATGGTCAGGCCGCCGAGGAACGCGCCGGACACACTGCCCAATCCCCCCAGCACCACGCCGGCGTACATCACGATCACGTACTCCAGTCCGGCATAGGGCTGGAAGGACACCCCGGATGCGAGCAGTCCGCCGCCCACCGCGGTGATGCCCACCCCGAGCCCGAACGCGAGCCGGTGTGCACGAGCCACGTCGATGCCCATGTATGTCGCGGCCACCGGATTGTCGGCAGCCGCACGCAATGCCTTCCCCAGGCGGGTGCGATTCATCAGCGCGACGAAGCCGACAACGACGCCGATGGCGATGGCGGCGGCCACTGCCTGGCCCTGATTGACGAACACCTCGATGCGATCGCCGTAGAGCGGCCCCACGGCCCAGGCTTCGGAGGCGAGCGGAGTCTGGATCGACACCGGTGTCGAGCCGAACAGCCACAATGCGCCGTTCTGCAGCACCAGCGCGATACCCAGCGTGAGAATGAGCTGCGCGTAATGACCCTCGGCAGCAAGCGCGCTGGCGCGCATGCCGCTCACACGGCTCACCAGCAGCCCGTGCACGAGGATGCCGGCGAGAAAGATGGCGGGACCGGCCAGCAGCGCGCTCAGGTAGGGCGCCAGGTAGGCACCGAACGCGGCTTCGCCGCCGAGCACGGCAAAGGCGTAGAAGGCCACGTACATGCCGAGCATCATGAAATCGCCCTGCGCGAAATTGATCACGCGCATGACACCGAAGATAAGGCTCAGGCCGACGCAGAGCAGGCCGTAGATGGCGCCGGTGGACAGGCCGGCGGTCAGCGCCTGCAGGAAGTTCTCGACCAGTTGCGGCGCATCCACGGGACTAGCGCGCCCGCCCCGGGGAGGACGGGCTCACGCGCCGAGCGGCGTGACCATGGCGCCGGCGTCCTCGCTGCGGTCCAGATCCTCGATGGCCTGCCCGATCGCTGCCGCGCGCCGGTCTCCCAGCGCCGCAGCCACCGCCGCGCGAAACCGCGCGCGCACGTCGTCGAAGCTGGCGTTCACCACGTCGGGCAATCTGGTCCGGTGCAGCGCACCGGCGCTGTCGAGCACTTCGACTTCGCCGCCCTGGCGCTGCGGGTAGGCCGCCGTCATCGGCTCGTCCACCTCGAGTGTGGCCAGGCCGATCAGGCGTTGCACGCGCGCGTCGTCCAGCAAGTCGAAGTTGCTCTCGGCCACTGTGCCGGTGAGCAGGGCCGCTGCGACGTTGAACTGGATGCTCATCTTTCCCTGCAGCGCGGTGGCGAACGGACCGGGGTGATCGCAACCCGGGTAGAGCTTGCCCGCGCGCGGAACGCGGATGCGGATGGCGGCGATGCGCTCCGGCGCCAGCCGCGCGCTGCGTGCGATCTCCAGCGCCGCCTGGCTGGGCGTCTGCGCGAAATTGCAGGCCGGCACCGGCTTGTGATAGACGCTCAGCAGCTCCGGCATGCCACGGAACAGTTCCACCTGCGCCGCATTGGCGCGCTTGCCCAGCGCGGCAAACATGCCGGCCTCGCCCTCGAGAGCGGTGGGCGAGGCGTACGCACCGGCCTGCGCCAGACGCACTGCGCTCACGGCGTTGCGCGCCACGAATCCCGGATGAAAGAACATCTCGCTGCCGCCGGTGTGCGCCCACTGGTTGAAACCGAGGATGGTGTTCGCGGCGATGGATAGCGCGCTGGTGGCAGCGGCGGCATCCAGTCCGAGCAGGCGGGCGCCGGCTGCGGCCGCGGCCAGCGGGCCGGTCACGCCGGTGGGCCGATGGATGCGCGCGACCTGGGCATCCATCACCGCCCGCCCGATGCACCCGCCGACCTCGTAGCCCGCGACGACCGCGGCGATGAAATCACGCCCGCTCACGCGCCGCGTCTGCGCCAGGGCCATCAGCGTGGGCAGCACGACGATGCCAAGATGGCTGATGCTGCCTGCGTGCATGTCCTCCCGCACCAGCCCGTGTCCCATGACCGCGTTCACGAAGGCAGCCTCACCGACGCCCACACGCTGCGATCCACCGATGACGGTCGCGCCAGCGTCGTTTCGATCGGTCATCGCGCGGGCCTGCCGGCTCCATGGGAGATCCTTCGATTCGAATGCGCAACCGATCAGGTCCATCAGGCACACGCACGTCTTCTCGACGACTTCGGCCGGCAGCCGATCCAGCGAGACCTCGAGCACGTCGTGCGCGAGGCGCGCGGCGAGCGGTTCCCGAGAGGCGGCAGCAACGGGAATGGCAACAGCGCTCGACATCGGGTCCTCGCTGGTTGATTCGAATGAAAACGGGGTCAGGAGCGGGCGCGCACCTGCACGCCGGCCCAGCTCTCCACCACCTTGCAGATCGAGGTGAAGTCGGAATCGGCGCCGTACATCGCCTGCGTCACGGCGAGCATCTGGCGCACCGCCGCGCCCGCGACCATGGGCACGCCCATCGATTCGGCCTCGTCCACGCACAGCCGCACGTCCTTGTAGGACAGCCCGGTGTGAAAGCCGAAGTCGAATGTCCCCGGCAGGATGGCACGCGGGAACTTGTCCTGCGTGGCGCTGTTGCGCCCGGAACTCATGTTGACGACGTCCAGCATCGTCTGCGGATCGAGGCCGGCCTTGGCCCCCATCACCATGGCCTCGGACGAGACCACCAGGGCGGCGGCGGCGAGGAGATTGTTGGCGAGCTTCATCACCTGCGCCTGGCCTGCCGACTCGCCCACGTGGAACGGCTTGCCGAAAATCTTCAGCGTGGCCTCCACAGCGGTGTACCGGTCGGCCGGGCAGGCCACCATCACCGCGAGCGTTCCTTCGCGCGCGCCCTTCAGTCCGCCGCTCACCGGGGCATCGATGTAGGAAATGCCGCGGGCATGGAGTGCGTCCGCGGCGACTCTGGCGGCACGCGGACCGATAGTGGAGAAGTCCACGACGCGCTGCACGCGCGCCCCCTCCGCCAGGCCACCCGCCTCGGTGCACACACGCTGGACGATATCCGGGCTAGGCAGGCTGAGGAAGACCGTGTCGGCCGCGTCGGCGACCTCGCGCGGCGAGCCCATGGCCCTGGCGCCGAGTTCACGGGCGTGCGCCAGCGCCTGCGCGCTGGCGTCGAACGCGCACACCGTGCAGCCAGCCGCGAGCAGCCGCTGCGTCATCGGACCGCCCATGCGTCCCACGCCGATGAATCCCACCCGAGCCCCCTGCATGGGTCTGTCTCCTCTCTCGCGCATCGTATCGGCGCCTCGTCAGGCGGAAGTCTGCGCCCCCGCTGCGGGGCAGTGCTGTCCCGATGATAAACGGCTCGCCTCCCGCGTGAAACCCGCACACGGGCAAAAGGCCTGCGGTTTCGTATTTCCCTGAAGCGCCCGGCGCCCTGCGCAGCAGCAAGGCAGGCGGCATACGCCCGCCATGGCGGTGATGCACCAACGTTTGGGAACGATCAATGTAGAAATGACCGGGGACCAGCAGACGGCCCGCGTACGCCCTCCTGTTGCAAACTGTCGACCCCGACGCCATCTGACACGGATGATGAACCCGCATGCCTCGGTCCGCACACACCGCCTGACGCTGCCGGTACAGGGGATGACCTGTGCGTCCTGCGTCGCGCGGGTGGAGAAGGCGTTGAACAACGCGCAAGGAGTGCTCGACGCGAGCGTCAACCTCGCCACCGAGACGGCCACGGTCGAACTGGCGCCCGGCGCGGCCGCGCAACCAGCGGTCGAGGCGATCGAGCGCGCCGGCTATGCGGTGCCGGACGATCGCATCGCGATCCAGATCGACGGCATGACCTGCGCCTCGTGCGTCGGTCGCGTCGAGAGGGCGCTCACCGCGGTGCCGGGCGTGCGCGGCGCCAGCGTCAATCTGGCGACCGAGCGCGCCGAAGTCCTCGGCGCCGGCCTGGAGCCTGCACTGTTGCTCGGCGCCGTGGAGCGCGCCGGCTATGACGCCCGGATCGCCACCCCCGAGCCGGACGGCAGCGTTCCGGGCCAGGGCGGCGCGCCGGACTGGTGGCCGGTGGCGCTCGCGGCAGCGTTGTCCCTGCCGCTCGCCCTGCCGATGCTGGCTGCACCGTTCGGCGTTCACGCCATGCTGCCCGGCTGGCTGCAGTGGGCGCTCGCCACCCCGGTGCAGTTCTGGCTCGGCGCCCGCTTCTACCGCGCCGGCTGGAAGGCCCTGCGGGCCGGCACGGGCAACATGGACCTGCTGGTCGCGATCGGGACCAGTGCGGGCTATGCGTTGAGCGTGTATCACCTGTTCGCGGCGGCACCCGGCGAGATGCCGCACCTCTACTTCGAAGCCTCCGCCGTCGTCATCACCCTGGTCCTGCTGGGCAAATGGCTGGAGGCGCGCGCGAAGCGCCAGACCACCGCGGCGATCCGTGCGCTGCAGTCGTTGCGCCCCGAGCGCGCGCACCTGCTGCGCGAGGATGGTGAGCAGGACGTGCCGGTGGAAACGGTGCAGGAGGGTGACGAACTGTCCGTGCGACCGGGGGAGCGCATCCCGGTGGACGGCGAAGTCATCGCCGGTCGCACGCACGTTGACGAGGCGATGCTCACCGGAGAGAGCCTGCCCGTTCCGAAGCAGCCGGGCAGCCGCGTCATCGGCGCGTCGGTCAACGGCGAGGGCGTGCTGCGCATCCGCGCCACGGCCGTCGCAGCGGAGGGCACGCTGGCACGCATCATCCGCCTGGTGGAGTCGGCCCAGGCGCGCAAGGCGCCGATCCAGCGCCTGGTGGACCGCGTGAGCGCGGTATTCGTCCCGGTCGTGATCGGCATCGCACTGCTGACCGTCATCGGCTGGGGCAGCGTGACCGGAGACTGGACGCAGGCGACGCTCAACGCGGTCGCGGTGCTGGTGATCGCCTGCCCGTGCGCACTCGGTCTGGCCACGCCGACCGCGATCATGGCGGGAACGGGCGTGGCCGCGCGTCACGGCATCCTCATCCAGGACGCGGAAGCGCTCGAACTCGCGCACGCGATCGCAACGGTTGCTTTCGACAAGACCGGCACGCTGACGCAGGGGCGGCCTGCTCTGGTCGCCCTGCACGCCCTGCCGCCCTCCGGCGAGGAGGACGTGCTCGGACTGGGCGCGGCGCTGCAGAGGAGCAGCGAGCATCCTCTGGCGAAGGCGCTAATACGCGCGGCGGACGAGCACGGCCTGGCGCCGCCCGCTGCCACCGACGTCTCCGCGCTGCCTGGACGCGGCCTCACCGGCACGGTGGCGGGACGCACGCTGCACCTGGGCAGCCGCCGGCTCATGCTGGAACTGGGACTCGACCTCTCTGCGCTCGAAGCGATCGCACAACGCCTGGAGCAGGAGGGACGGACCGTGTCCTGGCTGGCCGGGACGCAGGACGCAGCCGTGCGCGCGCTCGGACTGTTCGCGTTCGGCGATGCGCTCAAGCCCACGGCCGCCGAGGCCGTGGCGCGGCTGCACCGGCTCGGGGTCGAGACCGTCCTGCTCACCGGGGACAACGCGCGTGCCGCCGCTGCGGTGGCGCATGCCCTGGGCATCGACAAGGTAGAGGCCGAGGTGCTGCCGGCGGACAAGGCAAAGGCGGTGGAGCGGCTCCGCGGCGGCGCTTCCAAGGTCGCCATGGTGGGCGATGGCATCAACGACGCACCGGCCCTGGCCGCGGCGGATGTCGGCATCGCCATGGCAACCGGCACCGACGTCGCCATGCACACCGCGGGCGTGACACTGATGCGCGGTGATCCGGCCCTGGTCGCGGATGCCATCGACATCTCGCGGCACACCTACGCCAAGATCCGCCAGAACCTGTTCTGGGCCTTCGTCTACAACGTCATCGGCATCCCGCTCGCGGCCTCCGGCCTGCTCTCGCCCGTGCTTGCCGGCGCCGCCATGGCACTGAGCAGCGTCAGCGTGGTCGGCAACGCGCTGCTGCTCGCGCGCTGGCGCCCGGCACCCGCAGGCAACGAGGCGCAGCGCCCAGTTCGGCCGAAGCGTCCCTAGAACTTCTGCGGGCGCAGTACGCCGATGTCCGCCACGAACAGGGTCATCGCGAGCACGTCACCCCGATGGCGTGCGAGTTCGACGCCGCCCTTCAGCCCGATCGCCAGCAGCAGGTAGATCGACAGGCCCTCGTACATCGCCTCCGGCAGCCGCAGGTCGCTGCGCAGCAGGCACGCGGCGACGCCGAGCAGGAAGAACAGGACGACGGGATCCAGCCCCATTCAGGGCAGACTGTCGGACGGCTTGCGCATGCCCGGATCCGCAGCGCTGCCGGCCGCGGCGCGGGCGAGGCGGTCGCGTACCGCAGCCCAGTCCGGCGTATCGGGCGGCGCCTCCACCAGAATCAGCGCGCAGCCCGACTCGTCGAGCTGGCGCAGGCCTGCGTACAGCAGGCGTGCATATTCCGCGGCATCGAGGGGTGCGACCATCCAGACGGCGGCGGCCGAGTAGCTCGGCCGGGCGTGGCGCGCGAGCACGGCAACCGGACGCTGCGCGGCGGTCTTGCGCACGGCGGCGTCCAGCATCCCGCCGCTGACCAGGCGCAGCGGCAGGCGCGGAGCGTAATGGGCCGCCAGCGTGCCGGACGCGCGCGGCGAAGAGACATTGCCGCGCGCCATCGGCGTGCGCAGCACCGCCTCGATCTCCTGGGGTGTAATGCGGCCCGGCCGCAGCAGCACCGGCGCACCGCTGGAGAGGTCCACGATGGTCGATTCGATTCCCACCGGACAGGCACCGCCGTCGAGGATCATCTCCACGCGCGCGCCCAGTTCGTCGTGCACGTGCCGGGCGGTGGTAGGGCTCACGCATCCGAATCGATTGGCCGACGGGCCGGCGAGGCCGCCGCCGAATGTGCGCAGCAGCGCCTGCGCCACGGGATGCGCGGGCACGCGCAGGCCGACGCTGTCCTGTCCTCCGGTCACTGCGTCGAGAACGCCGGGTGCACGCTCGAGAATGAGGGTCAGGGGGCCGGGCCAGAATCGCTCCGCCAGCTGGAGGGCAGCGTCCGGAATCTCGCCTGCCCAGCGCGGCAGGGCGGCGACGTCGGGCAGGTGCACGATCAGCGGATGGCTGGCCGGCCGGCCCTTGGCTTCGAAGATGCGTGCCACCGCCCGCGCATTCGAGGCGTCGGCCCCCAGCCCGTACACCGTCTCGGTCGGGAAGGCGACCAGACCCCCCGCGCGCAGAACGTTCGCGGCACGCTCGATCTCGGCGTCGGTAGGCGTGACGATGGACACGGGCGAGTTCGAGGGCACGGGAGCCGGTTCAGCCGCCCGTGAGCAGACGCAGGGCCTCGCGGTACTTGTCCGCGGTACGGGCCAGCACGTCGGCGGGAAGCGCCGGCGCAGGCGGGCGCTTGTCCCAGTTCTGCGCCTCCAGCCAGTCGCGCACGAATTGCTTGTCGAAGCTGGGCGGACTGCTGCCCGGACGATACTGCGCCGCCGGCCAGAACCGGGAGGAGTCGGGCGTGAGCGCCTCGTCGATCAGATACAGCGTGCCGGCCTGGTCGGTGCCGAACTCGAACTTGGTATCGGCGATGATGATGCCGTGTGCACGCGCAAAATCGGCGGCTTCCGTATACAGGCGGATCGCCGCCTCGCGCACCTGCGCGGCGCGCTCGGCGCCGAGCAGGCGCTCGGCCTCGGCGAAGGGGATGTTCTCGTCGTGGGTGCCGGCAGGCGCCTTGGTGGACGGGGTGAACACCGGCGCGGGCAGTCGGTCGGCCTCCTGCAGTCCGGGCGGCAGGGCGATCCCGCAGATCGCGCCGGTCCTGCGGTAGTCCTTCCAGCCCGAACCCGCCACGTAGCCGCGCACGATCGCCTCGATCGGCAGCGGCTGGAGTCGGCGCGTGACCATCGCCCGTCCCGCCACCTGTTCGCGCTCGGCCGGCGAGACGAACTTCGCCGGATCTTCCTCCAGCATGTGATTGGGAATGACGTGGGCGAGCCGCTTGAACCAGAAGCGGGACAGCGTGGTCAGCACCTCGCCCTTGCCCGGCACCGGCGTGGGCAGGGTCACGTCGAAGGCCGACACGCGGTCGGTCTGGACGATGAGCAGGCGTTGCGCATCGATCTCGTACAGGTCGCGAACCTTTCCGCGGTGCAGGAACCTGAGCGAGGTCAGCGAGCTTTCCAGCATGGGTGAGGACATGTCGGGAGCGGTATGGTTGGGGGTCAGCACGCGCTGCTAGAGCGCGACTGCAGCATCGTTGCGCAACGCCTCGCGCGCGTCCAGCGCCGCGCGCAGGGCCTCCTCCACGCTGTCGGCGAGGACGGTGTAATGGCCCATCTTGCGGCCGGGCCGGGCTTCACGCTTGCCGTACAGGTGCAGCTTCGCGCGCGGGATGCGCAATACGTGCTCCCAGCGAGGTTCGCCGCACGCCCACAGGTCGCCTAGAACGTTGACCATCACCGCAGGGCCGTGCAGGGCCGTATCGCCCAGAGGCATGCCACACAGCGCGCGCGCCTGCTGCTCGAACTGCGAGGTGACGCAGGCATCGATGGTGTAATGGCCCGAGTTGTGCGGGCGCGGCGCGATCTCGTTGGCGAGCAGCCGCCCGTCGTCGAGCACGAAGAACTCGACGCACAGTACGCCACGATAGTCGAGCCGTTCGGCGACCGCGAGCGCGGCATCCCGGGCTGCCGCCGCCAGCCCAGGCGGCACGCGCGCCGGGACGATGCTGACATCGAGAATGCCCGAAGCATGCTCGTTCTCCGCCACCGGCCACGCGATCGTGCGTCCGTCCAGTCCGCGCGCCACCACGCAGGAGAGCTCGAGCGCCAGCGCCAGGCGCCGTTCCAGCACACAGGGCTCGCCGCCCAGATGCGCGAACGCGCCACCGAGCTGGTCGGCGTGCTCTGCGCGGATCTGCCCCTTGCCGTCGTAGCCGAGGCGGCTGCGCTTGAGGATGCCGGGCAGCAGGTGGGCGACGCCTTCGGCGAGATCGCCCGCCGATTCGATCACTTTGTAGGGCGCCACCTCGAGACCGGCGGAAGCCAGGAATTGCTTCTCGCGGATGCGGTCCTGCGCGACGGCCACGCTGTCGGCGGCGGGGCTCACGCGGCAGTGCTCCGACAGGAAGCGCAGGCTCTCGGCCGGTACGTTCTCGAACTCGGTGGTGACCGCCGCGCAGTGCGAGGCGAGGGTACGAAGCCCTTGCGCGTCGAGATAGTCAGCCTGAACGTGAGCATCGGCCACGCTGCCCGCGGGACTGTCCGCACCCGGATCGAGCACCATGACGCGGTAGCCCATGCTCTGCGCGGCCATGGTGAACATGCGCCCCAGCTGGCCGCCGCCCAGCAGGCCGAGAAACGCCCCCGGCTCGATCATGCGCGGGAGCTCGCGCGCCGCTCGGGTCATCGGCGCGGCGGCACTCACGGTCTGGCGGGCGGCAGAGTCATCGCCCGCACCTTGGCTTCCTGTTCGGCGCGGAACTGCGCGACCCGGCGGGCGAGCGCCTCATCGCCCCCCGCCAGCAGCGACACGGCGAACAGGCCGGCATTCACCGCACCTGCCTCGCCGATGGCGAAGGTCGCCACCGGTACGCCACGCGGCATCTGCACGATGGACAGCAGCGAGTCCAGGCCCTGCAGATGGCGGCTCGGGACCGGCACGCCCAGCACCGGCAGGGTGGTCTTGGCCGCCAGCATGCCGGGCAGATGGGCCGCGCCGCCAGCACCGGCGATCAGCACGCGCAAGCCGCGTCCGGCGGCGCCGGCGGCGTACTCGAACATGACGTCGGGCGTGCGATGTGCCGACACCACGCGCGCCTCGTGCGCAACGCCGAACTGTTCCAGCTGACGCACTGCATGCTGCATGACCTCCCAGTCGCTGTCACTGCCCATCACCACGCCGACCAGTGGTGCGCTCATGCCTGACTCTCCTGCCCGTTCATCGAATGCACTCAGCGCTGCTCGCCGACGCGGACGATCTTCATGGTGTTCGTGCCGCCTGGGAGGCCGATCGGCTCGCCGAAGGCGATCACGATCAGATCGCCCGGCTTGACGTACCCGTCCTGCAGCAGCTTGTCCTCGGCCAGCCGCACCAGGGTTTCCCGGTTGTCGCCCTGGTACTGGAGCATGAGCGGAAACACGGAGCGGAACAGCGACAGCTTGTAGCGGGTGGTGATCTCGGGGGTGAGCGCATAGACCGGTACGCCGGAGTTCAGGCGCGATACCCACAGCGCGGTGGAGCCGGACTGCGTCAGCGCCGCGATGGCTTTGACCTTGAGGTGATACGCGGTGAACAGAGCCGCCATCGCGATGGATTGATCGATGCGCGTGAAGACACGATCGAGGAACTCGCGATCGAGCGTGACCTCGGTCGACTTCTCCGCCTCCAGGCACACGCGCGCCATCGCCTCGACCGTCTCGACCGGGTACCTGCCGGCCGCGGTCTCACCCGAGAGCATGACCGCGTCGGTGCCGTCGAGCACCGCGTTGGCCACGTCCGAGACCTCCGCGCGCGTGGGCACCGGGCTGCTGATCATGGATTCCATCATCTGGGTGGCGGTGATGGTGACCTTGCTGCGCTCGCGCGCCATGCGGATCATGCGCTTCTGCAGCGCCGGCACGGCGGCATCACCGACTTCGACCGCGAGGTCGCCGCGAGCGACCATGATCGCGTCGGATGCGTCCAGGATCTCCTGCAGCGCACCGATCGCCTCGGCGCGCTCGACCTTGGCGATCAGCAGCGCGTGGCCGCCCGCGGCGCGCATCAGCTCGCGCGCCATGTACATGTCGGCGCCACTCTTCGGAAACGACACGGCGAGGAAATCGGCCTTGAGGTGCGCGGCGGTCTTGACGTCCTTTATGTCCTTGGCGGTGAGCGCCGGCGCGGTGAGTCCGCCGCCCTGGCGGTTGATGCCCTTGTTGTTGGACAGCACACCGCCATGGCGTACCGTGGTCACTATCTCCGGCGGGTGCACGTCCACCACGTCGAGCACGATGCGTCCGTCATCGAGCAGCAGCACGTCCCCCGCCCGCACGTCGCGCACCAGCTCACGGTAGTCGAGACCGACACGTTCCTGGTTTCCCACGGTGCAGTCGGCATCGAGGATGAAGCGCTCGCCCTTGCCGAGCTGGATCTTGCCCTGCTCGAACTTGCCGACACGGATCTTCGGCCCCTGCAGGTCGACCATGATGCCCACCGTGCGCCCGAACTCGCGTGCCACCTCGCGCACGAGCGTGGCACGCGCGGCGTGGTCCTCGGCCGTCCCGTGCGAGAAGTTGAGGCGCACCACGTCCACGCCCGCGGCGATCATGCGGGCGAGCACCTCCCGCTCCGAGCTGGCCGGTCCCAGGGTGGCGACGATCTTGGTGTTGCGCTGCATGGCGGGCGGGCGCGTGCGGGTCAGCCCCGCGCCCGCGCCTCCAGGATCTCGACCGCCGGCAGTTTCCTGCCTTCGAGGAACTCGAGGAAGGCGCCGCCCGCGGTGGAGACGTAGCCGATGCGGTCGGTCACGCCGAACTTTGCAAGCGCCGCCACGGTCTCGCCGCCACCGGCCAGCGAGAACGCCGGCGAGGCGACAATAGCCTGCGCCAGCGCCCGGGTGCCTCCGGCGAACTGGTCGAACTCGAACACACCCAGGGGTCCGTTCCAGACGATCGTGCCCGCCTTGCCCAGGAGGGCGCCGAGCGCTGCGGCGGTCCGGGGCCCCACGTCGAGGATGAGATCGTCCTCGGCAACATCGGCCACCGCCTTGGTGGTCGCCACGGCAGCGGCGGAAAACTCCTTCGCGCACACGACGTCCACGGGGAGCGGCACGGAGCCGCCCTTGGCCGCGAGGCGCTCCATGACACGTCCGGCCTCGGCGACCAGATCGGGTTCGGCCAGCGACTTGCCGATCTTCATGCCGGCGGCAAGCATGAAGGTGTTGGCGATGCCGCCGCCCACGATCAGCTGATCGACCTTGGCCGCCAGCTGGTCGAGTACCGTCAGTTTCGTGGACACCTTGGCGCCGCCGACGATGGCCGCCAGGGGACGGGCGGGATTCTCCAGCGCCTGCCCGAGCGCTTCCAGCTCGCGCGCGAGCAGCGGTCCGGCACAGGCGACCGGCGCGAAGCGTGCCACCCCGTGGGTGGTGGCTTCGGCGCGGTGCGCGGTCGCGAAGGCGTCGTTCACGTAGACGTCACACAGGGCCGCAATCCTGCGCGCCAGTGCCTCGTCGTTCTTCTTCTCGCCCTTGTTGAAGCGGCAGTTCTCCAGCAGGACTGCCTTGCCGGGCTCAACCGTCACGCCATCGAGCCAGTCGCGCACCAGCGGCACGTCCTCGCCCAGCAGTTGCGACAGGCGCGTCGCCACCGGCGCCAGCGAGTCGGCCTCGTCGAACTGGCCCTCGGTGGGCCGGCCCAGGTGCGAGACCAGCATGAGCCGGGCACCCTGCTCCAGTGCCGAGCGGATGCCCGGCAGCGAGGCGCGGATGCGGGTGTCGTCGCTGATCCGGCCATCCTGCAGCGGCACGTTGAAATCCTCGCGCACCAGCACGCGCTTGCCGGCGAGGGAGAGGTCGGACATCTTCAGGATGGACATGGACGATCGTGGGTGACGGATTGGGGGAACCGCTTTCCCGTTCATTGCGGCATTGACTGCGCTCGACGACGCGGGGCTTGCCGCGACGAACGGGGCGTGGGTCGCCTGGATTGCCTACTTGGCGTTCATCAGTGCGACGGTGGTGTCGAGCATCCGATTGCTGAAGCCCCACTCGTTGTCATACCAGCTCGATACCTTCACCAGGGTGCCCTCCGCGACCTTGGTGAGCGTCGCGTCGAAGATGCTCGAGTGCGGATCATGATTGAAGTCCACCGACACCAGCGGCGCCTTGTTGTAGGCCAGGATGCCCTTCAGCTCTCCCTCGGAGGCGGCCTTCAGCACGCTGTTGACCTCGTCCACGCTGGTGGCACGCATCGCGGTGAAGGTCAGGTCCACGATGGACACGTTGATGGTCGGCACGCGGATGGCGTATCCGTCGAGCTTGCCGTTGAGCTCGGGCATCACCAGTCCGACCGCCGCAGCCGCACCGGTCTTGGTCGGGATCATCGACTGCGTGGCCGACCGCGCACGGCGCAGATCCTCGTGGTACACATCGGTGAGGACCTGGTCGTTGGTGTAGGCATGGATGGTGGTCATCAGGCCGGCGACCACGCCGATCCTGTCATGCAGGGGCTTGACCATGGGCGCGAGGCAGTTGGTCGTGCAGGACGCGTTGGAGATCACCGTGTGGCTGGCCTTCAGGATGCCGTGGTTCACGCCGTACACGATAGTGGCGTCCACGTCCTTGCCCCCGGGGGCCGAGATGATGACCTTCTTCGCACCGCCCTGCAGGTGGGCGGACGCCTTCTCCTTGCTGGTGAAGAAGCCCGTGCACTCGAGCACCACGTCCACGCCCAGCTCGCCCCAGGGAAGCTTGCCCGGGTCGCGCTGTGCGAGCACGCGGATGCGGTCGCCGTTGACCACCATCGAATCTCCGTCCACCTCGACGGTGCCCCGGAAGCGCCCGTGAACGGTGTCGAAACGGGTGAGGTGAGCGTTCGTCTCCGGGCTGCCCAGATCGTTCACCGCGACGATCTGCAGCTCCTTGCTGCGGCCCGACTCGTAGAAGGCACGCAGGATGTTGCGGCCGATTCGGCCGTAGCCGTTGATAGCGATTCGGATGGCCATGCTTTCTATCCTCGGGTCTCGTTTGCGGAAACGGGTAATTTTACTGCAGCGTCGCACCTGCCACACCCGGCGCCGTGCTCGCCGGGCTGGCTCAGCCGTCGCCGGCCAGTGCCGCCGCCAGCCCGCGCAGCGCGGGATTCTCGGCGGTGATGACCAGAGTCGCGACTGCGGCCAGATATGACGAGAAGCGCCCCTTGTGCTCGAAGCGCCGGCGGAACGGGGACGTGTCGAACCACTCACCCAGTCTGGGCACGATGCCGCCCCCGATGTACAGGCCGCCGCGTGCGCCCAGCGTGACTGCCAGGTTGGCCGCCGCCGTACCGAGCACCGCACAGAACATCTCGAGGGCCTCGACGCAATGCCGATCGCTGCCCGCCATTCCCACCTCGGAGATCTGGCCGGGCTCGAGCCCCCTGGGCACCTCGTGATCGAGCCTGCACAGCGCTTCGTACAGGTTCACCAGGCCCGGGCCACTCGCCAGCCGTTCCGTGGAGACATGCCCGTACCCCTCGCGCAGCACGCTCAGCACCGCATCCTCGCGTTCGGTCATCGGGCTGAAGGCAGTGTGGCCGCCCTCTCCCTCCAGGGCGGTCCAGCCCTCGCCGCAGGGCACCAGCCCCGACACCCCCAGCCCGGTTCCCGGTCCGATCAGGGCCTTCGCCCGGCGCGGCTCGCAGCGGCCGCGTCCCACCTGACGCAGATCTTCCGGCGGGAGTGTCGGCAGGGACCGGGCGAGCGCGGCGAAGTCGTTGAGCACGAGCAAGCGCTCGAAGCCGAACTGACGGCGCGTCTGCTCGATGGAGAAGGCCCAGGGACTGTTGGTGAGCCGGACCAGGTCGCCGGTGATGGCGGTCGCCACGTCGATCGCCGCACGGCGCACCTGCGGCTGCCCCGTGGCCTGCAGATAGGCCCGCACTGCCTGCTCGAACCCGACGAAATCGGCGCCGCGATAGCTGATCGCCTGTTCGGGCTCGGAGCTGCCAGGCGCGACCAGGGCGAAGCGGACGTTGGTGCCGCCGATGTCGGCCAGCAGCCCGAATCCTTCGCCCGCCGCCACGTCGCTCACGCGTGCAGGACGCCCTTCACCGTCTGCACCAGATGGTCGGGGGTGAAGCCGAAGTACTTGAACAGCTCCCCGGCCGGCGCGGACTCGCCGAAGCGATCGATGCCCAGCACGGCACCGTCCAGACCGACGTACTTGCGCCAGAAGTCACCGATGCCGGCCTCTGCCGCCACCCGCACCACGCCCCTGGGCAGCACGGCGTCGCGGTAGGCGGCGGGCTGGCGGTCGAACAGCGTGGTGGAGGGCATGGAGACGACGCGAACCTGGATGCCCTCGCCTGCCAGCTGTTTTTGTGCCTGGAGCGCCAGCGCGACCTCCGAACCGGTGGCGATCAGGACGGCTTTCGGTGCACCCTGGGCATCGGACAGGACGTAGCCGCCGCGGCGAATCTCCTCGATCTGCTGCGCACTGCGGGCGACGAACGGAAGGTTCTGTCGCGACAGCAGCAGCGATGTCGGACCGTCGGCGCGCTCGATGGCGGCCACCCATGCGACCGCGGTCTCCACGGTATCGCACGGGCGCCACACGTCCATGTTCGGGATGTAGCGCAGCGTCGCCGCCTGTTCGATCGGCTGATGGGTTGGGCCGTCCTCGCCCAGACCGATGGAGTCGTGGGTGAACACCGAGATATTGCGTACACGCATCAGGGCTGCCATGCGCAGCGCGTTGCGCGAATAGTCGGAGAAGGTCAGGAAGGTACCGCCGTAGGGAATGAAGCCGCCGTGCAGCGACACGCCGCTGAGAATGGCGGCCATGCCGAACTCGCGCACGCCGAAGAACACGTAATTGCCGCCGCCCGCCGCGCGCACCGGCCGCGAGCCGGACCACATGGTGAGGTTGGACGAGGCGAGGTCTGCGGAACCGCCCGCCAGTTCGGGCAGCTGCGGCGCGAGTGCCTCGATGGCGTTCTCCGATGCCTTGCGCGTGGCGAGGGTCTCGCCCCGGGCGGCGACGGCGGCAACGAAGGCGCGTGCCCGCTCGCTCCAGTCCTGCGGCAGCGCGCCCGACATGCGGCGCTCGAACTGCGCCGCCAGCTCGGGATGCGCATGCGCGTACGCCTCGAAACGGTCGCGCCAGTCCTTCTCCAGCCCGGCGCCGCGAGCGCGTGCATCCCAGCCCTCGTAGACTGACTGCGGAATCTCGAAGGGCGCGTACATCCAGCCCAGGTTCGCGCGCGTGGCCGCGACTTCCTTCTCGCCGAGCGCCGCGCCGTGCACTTCGGGTGTATCGGCCTTGTTCGGGGATCCCTTGCCGATCACGGTCTTGCAACGGATCAGGGTGGGCTTGTCGGTGACCGCCTTGGCCTTCTCCACGGCAGCCTGCACCGCGTCGAAGCTGTGCCCGTCGACACCCGGGATGACGTGCCAGCCGTAGGCCTCGAAGCGCATGGTGGTGTCGTCGGTGAACCAGCCCTGCACGTGCCCGTCGATGGAAATACCGTTGTCGTCGTACAGCGCGATGAGCTTGCCCAGTCCCAGCGTCCCCGCCAGCGAACAGACCTCGTGCGAGATACCCTCCATCAGGCAGCCGTCGCCCAGGAACACGTAGGTGTGATGGTCGACGACGGGAAATCCGGGGCGGTTGAATTCGGCGGCAAGCATCCTCTCGGCCAGGGCCATGCCGATCGCATTGGCCAGTCCCTGCCCGAGCGGGCCGGTGGTGGTCTCGACGCCAGGCGTGATGCCGAACTCCGGATGCCCGGGCGTCTTCGAGTGCAGCTGGCGGAAGCGCTGCAGTTCCGACATCGGCAGATCGTATCCGGTCAGATGCAGCAGTGCGTAGAGCAGCATGGAGCCGTGGCCGTTGGATAGCACGAAGCGGTCGCGATCGGGCCACATCGGATTCGCCGGGTTGAAGCGCAGGTGGTGGTTCCACACCACCTCGGCGATATCCGCCATGCCCATCGGCATGCCGGGGTGCCCGGAGTTCGCCTTCTGCACTGCATCCATTGCCAGAGCGCGCAGGACGTCGGCCAGTTGTTTTCGCGTTGCCATCGAATTCGGATCCGTTGAAGCCCGGCGTGCGGGCAGGGGAATGCGCCGCGGCCGGCGGCGCACGAAACGCTCAATTATAGGTGAGACCCGCGCCGCCCGGCGTTGCGGGGGATCCTACTGTTCGCGCCGGTTGAGCTTGATCCCCAGCTGCTTGAGCTTGCGGTACAGGTGGGTGCGCTCGAGGCCCACGCGCTCGGCGACCTTGCTCATGTTCGCCCCTTCACGCGCGATGTGGTACTCGAAGTAGATGCGCTCGAACGCATCTCGCGCATCGCGCAGTTCGCTGTCCAGTCGCAGGCCCGCGAACGCGCCGGGCTGCGCCCCCTCCACCTGCGCCAGCGCGATGTTGACGTCGCTCACCCCCAGCTCGTTGCCGGGCGTCAGCAGTGCCATGCTGCGCAGGCTGGTCTCGAGCTGCGTCAGGTTGCCGGGCCAGTCGTATACGCGCAGTGCGTTGAGCGCGGCGGTGCTGAGCGTGCGCGGGGGCACGGCCCTGGCTTCGACCAGGCGACTGAGCATCAGGCGCGCCAGCTCCGGTATGTCTTCGGCATGTTCGCGCAGGCTCGGGACGCGCAACTGGGTCTGCGCGATCGCTGCGGCCAGGCGAGGATCGAAGCGCCCTTCGGCGGCCAGGCGCGGCAGCTCTCGCGCGGTGGAGGCAATGACGCGCGTGTGGGCGCGCTCGAACGATGGCATCAGGGCCAGGAGATTGCGTTGCTGCTGCGTGCCCAGGTCGGCAATCTCGCGGATGAACAGCGTGCCCTCCGCCGCCTGCCGGGCGAGGTCGCCGAACGGGTCGTCCAGGACCTTGTAGTCCTCCGGCTCGACCCAGGCAGTATTGGGCTGGTGCAGGGCGCGCGCGCAGGTGCGCTTGCCGGCGCCGGGCTCGCCGACGATGAGCAGCGGCAGCTTGAGACTCTTCAGCGCCTCCATGCGCTGGCGCAGCTCGCCCACAACCGCCGCCTTGCCGAGATAGGCCGGCAGAAGCTGCGACGCGGCGGGCGCGGACGGCTGCTGGCGCAGCGCCTGCCCGACGGTCGACAGGAGCTTCTGCAGCGCGATGGGCTTCTCCAGGAATGCGTACGCCCCCATCCGGGTGGCTTCCACCGCGGTATCGATGGTGCCGTGCCCTGACATCATCACCACGGGCATGGTGAGCTGGCCGGTGGTGGCCCACTCCTTGAGCAGGGTGATGCCGTCGGTATCCGGCATCCAGATGTCGAGCAGCACCAGGTCCGGCCGCGCCCGGTTGCGCAGCGCGCGCGCCTCGCCCGCGCTCTCCGCGAGCCTGACCTCGTGGCCCTCCTCTCCGAGAATCTCGGACAGCAGCTCACGGATGCCCATCTCGTCGTCGACCACCAGTATCTGGCTCATGGCACCTGTCCGACCCTCACGTCCCCCGGCATTGTGTGCGCCTGCCCCGGCGCGAGCGCAAGCGGCAGACGGATCCTGACCTGCGCGCCGCTGCTGCCGGCGTTCGAGAGCTGAATACTACCGTTGTGTTCCTCGATGATCTTCTTGACGATGGCCAGTCCCAGTCCGGTACCCTTGACCTTGGTGGTGACGTAGGGTTCGAAGGCGCGCGCCAGCATCTCGGGCGGGAATCCCGGGCCGTTGTCGATCACCTCCAGCAGCGCGGCAGTGCCGTCCGGCACGGTGCGCACGCCCACGCGCGCCGCCCTCGTGGCGGACACCGCCTGCTCGGCGTTCTGCAGCAGGTTGTGGATCACCTGGCGCAGGCGTGCGGCATCGCCCAGCACCGGCGGCAGCGCGTCGTCCAGCGACGGCGTGACCACTGACTTCTGCCCCTCGTACAGGGTGAGCACGTCGCGCACGAGCTGGTTCAGGTCCAGGGGCTGCAGCTGCGTCTCGGGCGTGCGTGCGTACTGGCTGAAGGCGTCCACCATCCCCTTGAGCTGCGACACCTGACTGACGATGGTACGGGTCGAGCGCGCCAGCATCTGCGCATCCGCCGGATCGAGCTTGTCGCTCAGCCGGTGCTCCAGGCGCTCCGCCGACAGCTGGATCGGCGTCAAGGGATTCTTGATCTCGTGCGCGAGCCGGCGCGCGACCTCGCCCCAAGCTGCATAGCGCTGCGCCTGCAGCAGTCGGGTGATGTCGTCGAAGACGACGACGGAGCCTGCGTCGCTGCCCACCTGCAGCGCGCTGCCGCGCATCAGCAGCACCTTGCCGTCGTCGAGCTGCAGCTGCTTCTCCCACGACTCGGGACGTGCCGCGACGATTGCCGCCTGCACTGCCTCGCCCACCTCGCGCAACTGCGGCGCGCGCGTTGCCCACTCGGATGCCGTCACACCGATCAGCGCGTCCAGATCGATGCCGAGAATCCCGCTCGCGCTCGGATTCGCCGAGCGCAGACGCCCTTCCCGATCGAGCGAAAGAACGCCCGCGGAGAGCTTGGCGAGAATGGTCTCCAGGTAGGCATTGGCGGCCTCGAGCTCCTTCTGGTTCCCCAGCGCCGCCGCACGCGCGTCCGCCAGCTGGCGCGTCATTGTATTGAAGGATTCGGTCAGCACACCGAGTTCATCGTGGCTGCGCACCGGATGGCGCTGGCTGAAGTCGCCCTGTGCGACAGCGCGTGTGCCGGCTGCCAGCATGACCAGGGGCGCGGTCAGACTCTCGCTGAACAGGATCGCGAGGACCAGGGCCGACAGCAGCGCGAGCAGCAGCGACAGCGTGAGAGACAGGCCGTAGAGCCGCTTGAGCCCGCCGCGCGCCAGCGCGATCTCCTGGTAGTCCTGATACAGCGTCTGCACCGTGCTCATGTCCTGCGCGAGCGGTGCTGCCACGGGCTGTATGAGTTGCAGCGCCAGCGTGCCTTCTACGGTGTTGAGCGGCACCGCCACCACCAGGGTCAGTGCCTCGCCGCTGTCCTGGCGCACATCGCGGTAGGCCTGTTGCAGCCGGATCTGGCGCGCGGCCGCTGCCGGCAGGGAAGAGGGCATGAGCGCTGCCGCGTCCGCGGAGGAGAACGCCACCGGCCTGCCATCGGCGGTGAACACGCCGACCTCGGACAGGCCGCCCTGCTCGCGCAGCGCGTTGAGCACTCGGGCGCGCTGGCGCGGGCTGGCGTCGTCGAGGATCACCGCCATGGATTCGGCCTCGCGCGCCAGCTCGCGCAGCATGTTGTCCAGCGTGGTGCGCCCGATCGCCAGACCGCCTTCGAGCGCCTTTTCCACGCGCACGTCGAACCACGACTCGATGCTCTTGTTCAGGAACTGGACCGACACCGCATAGACCAGTGCTCCGGGGAGCAGGGCCACGAGCGCGAACAGCAGCACCAGCCGCAGGGTGAGCTTGGCTCCGAACAGGCGCGCCTTCAGGCGCCGGCGCAGAGCCAGCAGCTGATAGCCCACCAGCCCCATCAACATCAGCACCAGCACCACGCCCAGCAGCAACAGCAGGCGCAGATCGGCGGCGAACAGCGGCGTGTTCGAACTCGCCGAGGACAGCAGATAGAGCATCACCGCGCCCATCAGCAGGATGACGGCGATGAGCAGCTTCATCCCGCGCGAGATGAGCGGGCGCCGTATGGTGTGCAGCGGTGTGGTCACGGCGTGAACGTCCAGCGATACCAGTCAGACGCCAGGTTCCAGTCACGCGAACCGATGGCATCGAGCTGCAGCGGCTTGGGCAGCTTGCCGGTGTCCAGCCGCAACCGCACGCCCGCGATGTACACCGTGCCCGGTTCGATCTGATCCTCCTTGACCGCAGGATTGAAGCGCACGCGCCCGAGCACGGCGAGTGCCTGTTCGACGCCGTGGAAGGTCTGGTGGAAACCTCCCAGCGACAAGCGGTACTGGCGCGTGAGGGCGTTGTACGACAGCCGGTACATCGCCTCGCGCCCGGCCAGCTCCTTGTTCCAGATGTTGAGCGTCCACCAGCGCGGGTATACCAGTTCGAACTGCGCGATGAAGGTGAGCGTCAAGCCGCGCACCAGTGCCTCCTCGAGCGTGGGCGAGAGATCGACGTCGTATCGCGCCTCCAGGATGTAGCCGCCCTCGTTGGGGATGAGCTCTGCCGACTTGATGGTGATGCCCTCGGCGAAGGCAGCGGCGGCGAGCACCCACAACAGGGCCGAGAGGAGCGCGGTACGCGGCATCAGCCACCCTGGCAGCTGGTCACGCATCCGGCTGGCGGCCATGCACGGTCCGCTTCTCGAGCAGGGCATAGAAGAATCCGTCGTGCTCCTCGCCGGGAAGGATCTGCCCGTCGTCCTGGGGGAACGCGCGCAATGGCAGGCGCGCGGCATCCCGGTGCGCATCGAGGAAGTCGACGATCTGCGCGCTTGTCTCCTCGGGAAAAACCGAGCAGGTGACGAAAAGCAATTTACCACCGGGCGCAAGCGTTTGCCATAACGCGCGCAGCAGCCGGCGCTGCTCGGCCGCGAGCTGGACGATGTCCGTGTCGCGCCGCAGCCACTTGCTGTCGGGATGGCGGCGCACCACGCCGGACGCACTGCAGGGCGCGTCGAGCAGGATGCGATCGAAGAATCGTCCGTCCCACCAGGAGGCCGGAGCGCCCGCATCTGCCGCTCGCAGCGTCGCGGCCAGCTGCAGCCGCGCGAGATTCTCGCGCACCCGCTCCAGCCGCTCGGCATCGCGATCCAGTGCCAGCACTTCGACGTGCGCGCTCTCCAGGATGTGTGCAGTCTTCCCGCCAGGGGCCGCGCACGCGTCGAGGACGCGCTGACCGGCGCTCAGCTCGAGCAGCGGAGCGGCGAACTGGGCGCCGAGATCCTGCACGGAAACCAGCCCCTCCCCGAAACCCGGAAGGCGCTGCGCGGGCACCGGGCGCGTCACGCGCAGTGCGCTCGCGCGCACCGGCGCATAGTCGATGCCCTCGGCCTCGAGCCGGCTGCGGTACGCCTCGACACCGATACGGCGCGTATTTACCCGCAACGTGAGCGGCGGACGCTCATTGCCCGCGGCCAGCACTTCACTCCACATCTGTGGCCAGGCCGCGCGCACGCGATCGATCCACCACTGCGGATACGAGTAGCGGCCGACCTCGGATGCAGCGCGCGCTCGTTCCAGGCAGGGCCCGGGCGTGCGCAGGAAACCGCGCAGCACGGCATTGACCAGTCCCTTCGCGCTGCGCACACCGATGCGGGCGCAGCCGCGCACGGCGGAATCGACCACTGCGTGCGCCGGTGCGCGTGTCCAGCCGAGCTGATAGAGTGCGATCAGCAGCAGGGATTCGAGCGGCGCGTCGGTCAGGGGCTTTCGCAGCAACTGATCGAGCAGGGCCCGCAGTGTTCCCAGCCAGCGGCACGAGCCGAAAGCGATGTCATGTATCGCGCCGCGCGCTTGCGGGTCCAGGGACGGATGCTGCTGCCACAGCTGCGCGAGCGTCGGCGTCAGGCTCCTTCCGCGCAGCACCCCTGACAGGGCGAAACTCGCGTGACGCTGGATCTCGATCACGCCGGGCGGCCCAGGCGCATTCCCCGCTCCAGATTGGCACCGCGTTGGAACTCGCGCACGGGCAACCGGCGCGCGCCAGCGCGCTGCAGTTCCTCGAGCGCGAGCGCACCCTCGCCACAGGCGACGACGAGCGTGTCGGCACCGGCCTGCTGGATCGTGCCGGGCAGCTGTCCGCAGCCCGCGACCGGGTGCGCCGCCCAGATCTTCAACGGCTCCGCGCCCAGCAAAGTGATGGCCCCGGGGAAGGGGTTGAAGGCCCGCACCTGCCGGTCCACTTCCGCGGAAGACCGCGTCCAGTCGATGTGTGCCTCCTCCTTGGTTAGCTTGGCTGCGTAGGTAGCTCCCGCTTCCGGCTGGGCCACTGCCCGGGCGGTACCGGCCGCCAGCCGGTCGAGCGCCTGCACGATGCAGCGCCCCCCCAGTGCGGCGAGCCGGTCGTGCAGGGTTGCGGCGGTTTCCCGGTCGGAGATAGGGATCGCTTCCTCCAGCAGGACTGGGCCAGTGTCCAGGCCGGCATCCATCCGCATGATGCTGATGCCGGTCCGGCCGTCGCCCGCGAGGATGGCGCGCTGGATGGGCGCGGCTCCGCGCCAGCGCGGCAGCAGCGAGGCATGGATGTTCACGCATCCCATGGGGAAGGTGTCCAGGACCGATTGCGGCAGTATCAGCCCGTAGGCCGCCACCACCATGATCTGCGCGCCGGCGCGGGCCAGTTCCTCGCGCGCTTCAGGGGCTCTGAGCGTGAGCGGCTGGCTGATCGCCAGACCGCGTTCGAGGGCAAGTTGTTTCACCTCCGAAGTCCGAAGTGCCATCCCGCGCCCTGCGGGGCGATCGGGCTGAGTAAGCACTAACGCCAATTCGTGCCCGGCGGCGAGGATGGCGTGCAGGGCGCGGGCCGCGAAAGCCGGTGTGCCGGCGAACACCAGTCGCATCACAAGGCCCTGCGCTGATTCTTCTTCAGCTTGGCGACGATGCGGCTCTGCTTCAGACGCGACAGGTACTCGACGAATACCCGACCCTGGAGGTGATCCATCTCGTGCTGGATGCACACGGCCAGCAGCCCATCTGCCTCCAGCGTGAAACGCTGGCCCTGGGCGTCGAAGGCCTCCGCGCGGATCCAGTTCGCCCGTGTCACGGTCTCGTAGATACCCGGCACCGACAGGCAGCCTTCCTCGAACTCGGCCTCGCCCCGCCGCTCGAGTATGACCGGGTTGATGAAGACCTGGAGCCGATCGCGGGTCTCGGACAGGTCGATCACGATGACCTGTTCGTGCACGTCGACCTGGGTCGCGGCCAGGCCGATCCCGGGCGCGGCATACATGGTTTCCGCCATGTCCCTAACGAGCTGACGAATCCTGTCGTTAATGTCCCCGACCGGGGCCGCGACACGGTGAAGACGTTCGTCCGGGTAATGAAGGATGGGCAGCAAGGCCATCTTGCTAGTCTTTTGAACAACCTGCAGAAATTCTCGGGTCGCCGCGAGCGATCAGCCGAGGCTGGCGGGCTGGTGCGGTTCTTGTAACCGCGCGCCCGGGCATTGCGCGCAACCCGTCGGGAGACTGCTTTATGCGCAGAATTATATCGGTAGTGCCCTTTATATTCGGTCTGGTGATTCCCTCGACAAGTGCCTGGGCAGAGGAAACGGCGCAGGCAGCGCGGGAAGCCCCTGGCGCCGGCGTCGAACAGGGAACTGCCCACTCTGCGGCGGCCGCGGTCGAACCGCTGCTCCAGAACCCGGTCCCGGACCGCTACGTGGTCAAGCGCGGGGATACGCTGTGGGACATCTCCGCACGCTTCCTGCGCAATCCCTGGCGCTGGCCAGAGGTGTGGGGCATCAACAAGGACGCCATCGGCAATCCCCACCTGATCTACCCCGGTGACGTGGTGATCCTCGATCTGACCGGCGCCACGCCGCGGCTGCGGCTGGAGGGCGCGGACGACGGCGGGGTATCGCGCTGGAGCCAGGGCGAGCCGCAGCTGTCGCGGCTCAGCCCGCAGATGCGCTCGAACGAGCTGGCGAAGATGCCGATACCGACCATTTCCGCCAAGCTGATCGAGCCGTTCCTCGCACGCACCCTGGTAGTCGATGCTTCCCAGGTGGCCTCGGCGCCCACCATCGTCGCCGCCACCGACAGCCGCGTAGCGGTATCGGCAGGCGACACCGCCTATGTCACCGGACTGACCGATGTGCAGCAGCCGCGCTGGCAAGTATACAGACAGGGCCGCGTGTTCCAGGACCCCGACACCAAGGAAGTTCTCGGCTTCGAAGCCGTGTACCTGGGCGATGCGGATCTAATGGGCAGCGGCAATGTCAGCACCCTGCACATCGCCCGGGCGGCACAGGAGATCGCCGTGGGCGACAAGCTCGCCATCGCCCCGCCGCAGACGAGCGCACCGTTCGTCCCGCATGCGCCCGATCAGGAGGTCAAGGGACGCGTCATCGCCGGGTCGGACAACAGCGTATTTGAAATGGCGCCGTATTCCACTATCATAATCAACCAGGGCGCGCGCAACGGGTTGCAGTCGGGCCACGTGCTGGGTCTGTATCACAGCGAGGGCAGCATTCCGAACGGCCGCAACAAGCCGATCCCGCTGCCCGAGCAACGCTATGGCCTGGTGCTGGTGTTCCGCGTGTTCGACAAGATGGCGTACGGGCTGGTGATGTCCGCCACCCGGCCGGTGCACGTACTCGACACGGTGCGCAACCCGTGAGTCAACAGATGGAGGCGGGCCGATCGAACGCAAAGTCACTCGCGGCGACATCGATGACTGGCTGCGCCTCTGCCTCGTCCCGAACATCGGCCCGGCGACGCTGCGCCGGCTCCTCGATGCGTTGGGATCACCACGCAGGATCCTGGTCGCGCCCGAACGCGAACTGAACCGGCTGGCCGGCGCACGGGCCGCGGCCGCGATCCGCGGCGGGATTCCTGCCGCCGCCCTGCGCGCCGTGCACGCCTGGCTGCAGAACCCGCGTCATGCCGTGGTCACGCTGGCGGACGCGCACTATCCCGAACGGCTCAGACACGTTTCCGACGCTCCGGCCCTGCTGTACGTGGCAGGAGACACGCGCTTGCTCGCACGGCCGGCCCTGGCAGTGGTCGGCAGCCGCTCGCCCACGCCGCGGGGACAGGTGGACGCGCAGGCATTCGCACATGCGCTGAGCGACGCGGGACTGTGCATCGTCAGCGGACTGGCGCTGGGCATCGATGCGGCCGCTCACCGCGGAGGGCTGGATGGCGCCTCTGTGAGCATCGCGGTGGTCGGTACCGGCCTCGACCGGGTCTATCCGAATCGCCACGCGGACCTGGCACGCGAGCTCGCCGAGCGCGGCGCACTGGTCTCGGAGTTTCCGCTCGGGACACCGCCTGTGCGCTCCAACTTTCCGCGCAGGAACCGCATCATCAGCGGCCTCGCCCTCGGTTGCCTGGTGGTGGAGGCGGCGATGCACAGCGGCTCACTGATCACGGCAAAGGAAGCGGCCGAGCAGGGGCGGGAGGTGTTCGCGATGCCTGGCTCGATCCATTCGCCACTGGCAAAGGGCTGCCACTGGCTGATCAAGCAGGGCGCGAAGCTTGCCGAGAACGCAACCGATATCCTGGAGGAACTCGGCATGGTCGCGGGTAACGCACCCGTCCCGGTCGCACTAACGCGGGTGCCGAGCGAGCAGGCCGGTCACATTCTCGCTGCGCTCGGCCAGGACATCCTGCCCATCGATACATTGTGCGACCGGACGGGCTTGACGGCCGAAGTTGCTTCCGCCATGCTGTTGACACTCGAACTGGACGGTTACGTAGCACGACTGACAGGCGGACTCTACCAGTGCCTGCGTTAGTGCGGTTGCAACGTCCGGTGGCGGGCGGAGCATGCGCCCGATGCGGCGGCAGATCGGCACGAAGGATTCTGCGGCTGCTTGCACCAGGTCAAGGGACATCGGGGTCGATTCGACGATCCGCTCCACGGCCGAACAGATCGGGCCGGATGAGCAGTCGACCCCCGGCATGCGCCGCATGCCGCGATGGAAGTCCCATAAATTTTCTTTGAAGTACAACGAATCGCGAGCACGCTCGCGACGATGTGCAGAACCTCATCGCCCAAGCGCTGGCGGCTTGCCGGACGTACCGGCATGCATCCCACGCCCCCGGCCGCGTCGGACCGACGCGCCGTGTTCCCGGCGGTCCACGGATTGCTGCGCACGGCATCGGAAACGTAACGGCGGCCACCACGGCGAAGCCGTGGCCACCCTCTACACTGAAAGAACGCTCTTCCGCTCAACCACGCAATGGCAAACAACCTCCTGATCGTAGAGTCTCCCTCGAAAGCCAAGACCCTGAAGAAGTATCTGGGGCACGAGTTCGAAGTGCTCGCGTCGTACGGACACGTCCGGGACCTGGAGGCGAAGGAGGGAGCAGTGGATCCGGAGCAGGACTTTGCCATGCGCTACGCGTTGATCGAGCGCAACAAGAAGCATGTGGATGCGATCGCGCGTGCAGCCGAGGGCGCGAGCCAGATCCTCCTGGCGACCGACCCGGACCGTGAAGGGGAAGCGATCGCCTGGCATCTGTCGGAGATCCTCAAGAGCCGCAAGAGCCTGCGCAACCGCCCCCTCAAGCGGGTGGTGTTCTACGAGATCACCGAGTCGGCGGTGAAGGAGGGCGTGCAGAATCCGCGCGACATCTCCATGCCGCTGGTCAACGCGCAGCAGGCGCGGCGCGCTCTCGATCACCTGGTGGGCTTCAACCTCTCGCCCCTGCTGTGGCGCAAGATCGGCCCCAGCCTCGCCGCCGGCCGGGTCCAGAGTCCGGCGCTGCGCCTGATCGTCGAGCGCGAACTCGAAGTCGAGGCGTTCAAGAGCCAGGAGTACTGGACCGTCCATCTGGAGGGTCACAAGGACGCGGACAAGATCAACGCTCGCCTGACCCACTATCGCGGAGCCCGGGTCGAGCAGTTCTCGTTCACGAACGAGGCCCAGCAGGCGGATGTCATTCGCGCTCTGACGCAGGCGGCAAAGGGCCAGGCTGTCGTCCTCAAGGTCGAGAAAAAGCCCAAGTCGCGCTCGCCCGCCGCACCCTTCATCACGTCCACGCTGCAGCAGGAGGCGGTGCGCAAGCTCGGCATGTCGGCCGATCGCGCCATGCGCACGGCACAGCAGCTGTACGAGGGCGTGGACATCGGCGGGGACACTGTCGGCCTGATCACCTACATGCGCACGGACTCGACCAACCTCGCGGCCGAGGCCATGCAGGAGATCCGCGAGTACGTGAAGAAGAACTTCGCCGCGGCCTACCTTCCGAAATCCACAGTGGAGTACCGGAGCAAGTCGAAGAACGCGCAGGAAGCGCACGAAGCGATCCGGCCGACGTCCATCTTCCGCACGCCCGACGACGTGCGTGCTTATCTGACGCCGGAGCAGGCGCGGCTGTACGAGGTAATCTGGAAGCGCACACTCGCCTGCCAGATGGCGCCGGCGCGCTTCGACACGACCGGCATCGACCTTGGCGTGGGCAAGGCGGACGCGGTGTTCCGGGCCACCGGCCAGGTGCTGGTGTTCCCCGGCTTCATCGCCGTCTATCAGGAAGGCGCGGATGACAGTGCCGACGAAGCCGAGGAGCGGCTGCCGGCGCTCGAGGAGGGAGAACTCGTGCCGGTGGACCAGATCTCCGGCCAGCAGCACTTCACGCAGCCGCCGCCGCGATACACGGAAGCGAGCCTGGTGAAGAAGCTCGAGGAGTACGGCATCGGGCGGCCGTCGACGTACGCGAGCATCATTTCGACCCTGCTCGATCGAGGCTACACCATCCTGGACAAGAAGCGCTTCGTTCCGACCGACCTGGGCCGGCTGGTCAATGGTTTCCTTACCGCGCACTTCGGTCGCTATGTCGACTACGCGTTCACCGCCGAGATGGAGGAGGAACTCGACCAGATCTCCAACGGTGAACTGGACTGGATGAAAATGCTGCGCGAATTCTGGCAGCCCTTTGTCGGCAACCTGCAGGAGAAGGGCGAGACCGGCCGGGGCGTGCCGCTGCCCGCAGCCGATCCGATCGTGTCGAACTGGAAGGACTATGCCGATCGCGTACTGAGCGATGCGTGGCGCGCTGCCGGACAGCCGGTGGAAACCTGCCCAAAGTGCAGCAGCCTCGTATTGCTGCAAAATAGCCGTCGCGGCCTGTTCGTGGGCTGCAGTGCGTATCCCAAGTGCGACTACACCCGCCCCTGGGATTCGCCTCCGGTGGAGGGCGTGCCGCTTGGCGTCGATCCGGACACGGGTCTGCCGATCACCCTGCTGAAGGGTCCCTTCGGATACTACGTTCAGCTCGGACCGAATGTGGAGGGCACCAAGCCGAAGCGCGGCAAATGGCCGCAGGAGTGGCCGATTCCGCGGGAGGGCTCCGACGAGGTGCTGGAGAAATCGCTACGGCTGCTCTCGCTGCCTCGCACGCTGGGCACGCACCCGGAGTCGGGCAAGCCGGTGGAAGCGAGCATCGGACGGTTCGGTCCGTACGTGAAGCACGATACGACCTTCAAGTCCATCCCGAAGAGCGAGAGCGTCTACGACATCAACCTGGAGCGTGCAGTGCAACTGCTTTCACAACCTAAGACACAGCGCGGCGGCGACGGCCGGACCCTGGGCGAACACCCGATCGACCAGAAGCCCGTCGTGGTGATGGACGGCCGCTACGGACCCTACATCAAGCACGGCAACGTCAACCTCACCATCCCCTCTGAGTACGATCCGGCGACGCTGACGCTCGACGACGCCGTCGACCTGCTTGCCGAGAAGGCGGCCAAGGAACTCGCCAAGTCGGGCAGCACCGCATCGCCCACGCCGCTGGCAGCGCAGGGGCCGGCGGGCATCCGCGCGAACGTGGGCCGGGGGCGCGGGAATCGGCCTGGCCAGGGACAGGGTACGCACCCGGGTAAGCCGGCGGCAGGAAACGGCGGCGGAGGCAGGCGCGCACACGGCGGTCGGGGACAGGGCGCAGGCCAGGCAGCCGGGAGGCCGACCGGCAATCCGGCGGGGGTGAAGGCTGCGGGCGGGCAGGCACGGCAGCCGGCGCGCAAGTCTGCCGGACCGCGGCGCGCACCCAAGAGCCCACGGGCACGCAAGCCCGGCTAGCCCCGGTCCGGGACGCGTCGTCCGGCGCGCGCCGGACGTGCGACTCACACGTCGAGGTTGCGTACTCCCAGCGCGTTGGCCTCGATGAAGGCACGTCGCGGCTCGACCATGTCGCCCATGAGAGTCGTGAAGATCTCGTCTGCCGCCAGGGCGTCCTCGATCTGCGCACGCAGCAAGCGACGCGAGGCCGGATCCATCGTCGTTTCCCACAGCTGCTCGGGATTCATTTCGCCGAGCCCCTTGTAGCGCTGCACCGTCAATCCGCTCTTCGCCTGATCCAGCAGCCAGGTCACCGCCTGGCCAAAGTCCGATACCGCGGATTTGTGATCGTCCCGCTGCACGTAGGCACCCGGAAGGATCAATCCTTCGAGCATCTTCGCGGTGCGCCGGATCTGCGCGTAATCGCCGCTGTCCAGGAAATCCTGGTCGAGGAAACCGGAGCGCACGTTGCCGTGCACGTTCCGGCGCACCACCAGACGGTGCGCCTCGAGCGCTTCGTCGAAGCGCGCCTCCACCGTGACCTGGGCATGTGCCACTGCCTCGGAGAGAACGCGTGCGCTGTGGGCGGCATCCTCGGCGTTGGCCAACGAGACTTCCACGCCTTTCAACAGGGCGGCAAGGACGCTGGGGTCCACCCGGCGCGAGAGCCGTTCGATCACTGCCTCGGTCAGGATGTACGCACGCGCGACCTCCGCAAGCGCCTCACCGGACAGCGCGGGCATGGACTCGGAGGGGAACAGCTGCGCATCCTTGAGGGCGAGCTTGAGCAGGTAGTCCTTGAACTCGTGGTCGTCCTTCAGATAGCGCTCCTCACGCCCGTGCTTCACCTTGTACAGCGGCGGCTGGGCGATGTAGATATGACCCCGTTCGACCAGATCGGGCATCTGACGATAGAAGAAGGTGAGCAGCAACGTGCGGATGTGGGAGCCGTCGACGTCCGCGTCCGTCATGATGATGATGCGGTGGTAGCGCAGCTTGTCGATGCGATACTCGTCCTTTCCGATGCCGGTGCCCAGTGCGGTGATGAGCGCCGCGATCTCCTGCGACGACAGCAGCTTGTCGAATCGCGCCTTCTCCACGTTCAGGATCTTGCCCTTCAGTGGAAGGATCGCCTGGAACTTGCGGTCCCGGCCTTGTTTCGCCGAGCCGCCGGCGGAATCGCCCTCGACCAGGTAGAGCTCCGACTGCGCCGGATCCTTCTCCTGGCAATCGGCCAGCTTCCCGGGCAACCCCAGTCCGTCGAGCACGCCCTTGCGCCGCGTCATCTCGCGCGCCTTGCGGGCGGCTTCGCGTGCCCGCGCTGCCTCGACGATCTTGCCCACGATGATCTTCGCGTCGTTCGGGTGCTCTAGCAGGAAGTTCATGAGTCCTTCCGACACGGCCTCCTCGATCACCGGGCGGACCTCGGAAGAGACCAGCTTGTCCTTGGTCTGGGACGAGAACTTCGGGTCGGGAAGCTTGATCGAGAGCACGCAGGTCAGACCCTCGCGCATGTCGTCGCCGGTGGTCTCGACCTTTGCCCGCTTCGCGATATCGCTCTGGTCGATGTACTGATTGAGTGTACGCGTCATTGCCGCGCGCAATGCAGTCAGGTGGCTGCCGCCGTCGCGCTGGGGAATGTTGTTGGTGAAGCACAGAACCGACTCCTGGTAGGAGTCGTTCCACTGCATCGCCACTTCGACGCCGATGCGGTCGCGTTCGACACTGATATGGAACACGTGCGAATGCAGCACCGTCTTGGTTCGATTGACGTAATCGACGAATGCCTTGATTCCTCCGGCGAACTGGAACAATTCCTCCTTGCCGCTGCGCTGGTCGATCAGTTCGATGCGTACGCCATTGTTCAGGAACGAGAGCTCTCGCAGGCGCTTGGCCAGGATATCGTAGTGAAACTCGACGTTTCCGAAGATCTCCGTACTGGGCATGAAATGCACTTCGGTGCCGCGCCGATCGGTCGCGCCGAGCTCGCGTAGTGGGGCCAGAGTCTCGCCCTTCTGGAACTCCAGCTGGTGCACGATGCCATCGCGGCGGATGGTCAGGCGCAGCCATTCGGACAGCGCATTGACCACCGACACGCCCACGCCGTGCAGACCACCGGAAACCTTGTAGGAGTTTCCGTCGAATTTCCCCCCCGCGTGCAGCACCGTCATGACGATCTCGGCCGTCGATCGGCCGAGATCGTCGTCCGGATGCACTTCCGTCGGAATGCCGCGGCCGTTGTCGACCACGCTGATCGAGTTGTCCGAGTGGATGACGACGCGGATATCGTCGCAAAAGCCCGCCAGAGCTTCGTCGATGGCGTTGTCCACCACCTCGAAGACCATGTGATGCAGGCCGGTGCCGTCGCTCGTGTCGCCGATGAACATCCCGGGACGTTTGCGCACGGCCTCGAGCCCCTTCAGGACCTTGATGCTCTCGGCGTTGTAATCGGATGCTGGTTGTTGCATGGAATCTGCCAATTGTGTTCTCTGCGGGTGAGATCGGGCCTGGGGTACGTCAGATGCGCATCGGCATGACGACGTACTTGAAAGCCGGGTCGTCGGGGACGGTGAGGAGCATGCTGGAATTCGAGTCTCCCAGCCAGCAGTCGATCCGCTCCGCCGACACGTTGCTCAGCACGTCAAGCAGGTAGCCGACGTTGAAACCGATATCGATCGGACCGCCGGAGAACTCTATCTCCAGTTCCTCCTCGGCCTCTTCCTGCTCCGTGTTGCTGCTGACGATGCGCAGGCTGGTGTCGTTCACCAGCCAGCGCACGCCGCGAAACTTCTCGTTGGACAGGATTGCCGCCCGTTGCAATGCCTGCTGCAGCGTATGGCGGTCGAGCAAGAAGTGCCGCTTGTACCCTGTCGGGATTACCTTCTGGAAGTCGGGGAATTTTCCATCGACGACCTTGGAGATCACCTCGACGCTTCCGATGGTGAACGCGACCTGATTGTCGCGAATGTCGATCCGCACCGATGCATCGGTGTCCGAGAGGAGTTTCCACACTTCCAGCGCCGCCTTCCGAGGCAGGATCACCTCGATCTTCTCCTGCTCCGAATCGATCGGCATGCTGGCCCATGCGAGCCGGTGTCCGTCGGTAGCCACCAGCGTCAACTCGTTGCCGGACAGGCTCAGCAGCAGGCCATTGAGGTAGTAGCGGATGTCCTGCTGGGCCATCGCATAGTGCACCAGTCCGAACAGGCGCTTGAGCGCCTTCTGAGGCACCTCGAGGCGGCGTCCGTCGCCCCCGTCGGCCACGGCGAGCTTCGGAAAGTCCTGCGCTGGAAGCGTTTGCAGAGCGAACTTGCTCTTCCCTGCCTTCAGCTGCATGCGTTTGTCGTGCAAGTCGACGCTGAGCTGCGATCCGTCAGGAAGCGCGCGCAGGATGTCCTGCAGCTTGCGCGCCGACACGGTGGTAGCTTCGCGCGTGACACCAATATCGGTCTGTGCTCGACAACACACTTGAATTTCCAGGTCAGTTGCCGTTAGAGCAAGTACCCCGTCGCGCAGCTCCACCAGCACGTTGGACAGGATGGGTAGCGTGTGGCGGCGTTCGACCACGCCGCTCACTGCCTGGAGGGGAAGCAGAACGACGTCGCGCTGGATGTTTATTGAAGTCATTTCTCTTCCTGATAAGAACAGATAAGCCTTGCGCCTTTCTGTGGATTAGTCACGACGCCCGCACCATCAAAGGCAGGGGAGCGGGATCGATCCTGTGGATGACAGCGTGAGCGGCTGTGCAGGAATTGTGGATGGATTGCGAGCAGCCGGGTTCGGGCCGGCTTATCCACTGCCTGTCCATACGTTCTCAACTGCGCAATACCTGTAGCAGTGCCTCGAAGTCGCGGGCGATGTCCGGTGCCTCCTGACGCAGTTCCGCGATCTTTCTGCAGGCGTGGAGGACAGTGGTGTGATCCCGCCCCCCGAACGCGTCACCGATGTCGGGCAGACTCAGTTGCGTGAGTTCCTTGGCGAGCGCCATCGCCATCTGGCGCGGCCGGGCAACGTTGCGAGACCGGCGCTTCGAATACATCTCCGCGACCTTTATCTTGTAGTAGTCCGCCACCGTGCGCTGGATGTTCTCCACCGAAACCTGACGGAACTGCAGCGCAAGCAGATCCTTCAGCGCCTCGCGCGCCAGGTCCACGCTCAGGCCCTGACCCACGAAGCGCGAATAGGCGATGACGCGCTTGAGCGCGCCTTCCAGTTCACGCACGTTTGACTGCACGTGCTTTGCGATGAAGAACGCCACGTCCTGTGGTAGTCCAATCCGGTCCGCCTCGGCCTTCTTCAGGAGGATCGCCACGCGCATCTCGAGTTCGGGCGGTTCGATGGCGACAGTGAGACCCCAGCCGAAGCGCGAGATCAGCCGATCTTCCATACCGCTGATCTCTTTCGGATAGGTGTCGCAGGAGATCACTAGTTGCTTGTGCGCTTCGATCAGCGCATTGAACGCGTAGAAGAATTCCTCCTGGGTCCGGTTCTTTCCGCTGAAGAACTGGATGTCGTCTATCAGCAGCAGATCCAGCGAGTGATAGAACTTCTTGAAGCCGTCGAACGCCTTGTGCTGATAGGCCCGCACGACATCGGAAACATACTGTTCCGCGTGGGTATACCGTGTCTTCGCGTCTGGCCGGTGCTGTTGTACGAGGTTGCCGATTGCCTGGAGAAGGTGAGTCTTGCCCAGGCCCACGCCTCCGTAGATGAACAGGGGGTTGTATGCAGTGCCGGGATGCTCGGCGACCTGTATGGCTGCAGCACGGGCAAGTTGATTTGCCTTACCCGTTACCAGAGTATCAAAGGTGAACGACGGGTTCAGGCGAGAGACTTCCCTCCCGTGCTGAGCGGCGCCGTCTGCCCGGGGCGCATCTGGCTTGGTCCTTCCGCGCCGCTCGGTCTGGATCTGCGCTACTGCAGTGCCTGGCGAACCGGGCTGTCCCAGTTCCAGCATCACGGTGCAATCGCTGCTGTCGCTGTCCCTGGCGAATTTCTCGATCGTGGGAAGGAAACGATCCTTTACCCACTGCAGGACGAACCGGTTGGGTGCCTCGACGAACAGCCTGCTGCCTTCACGGCGTGCGCGCAGGGGTTCTATCCAGGTGCGGAACTGCTGCGGCGGAAGCACCTCCTGGAAATGGGCCAGACACTTGGTCCACAAGGCGTCCATGAATCGAAGTCAGAGCCCTATTAAGTTAGGTAAAGAAAGTGGAGGGAGACCAGCGCGGGAGTCCGTCAGTTTAACAGCCGATAACTGACTTATCCACAGGATCCCCCTACAACGCAAGCCAGCCCGGTTGACAAGTGCCCGGGCCAAGCGCTGTAATAGCAGGCTTTCTCTATATATTTCAGTTCAGGAGGCGTTCCATGAAGCGTACCTATCAGCCCTCCAAGGTCCGTCGGGCTCGCACACACGGGTTTCGCGCACGCATGAAGACGCTCGGCGGTCGCAAGGTCCTCAATGCGCGCCGTGCCAAGGGTCGGAAGCGGCTGGCCGTCTGATTCCATTCGGCAGCGCGGGATCCGATTGCCAGGGATACTCGAAGTCCCGGCAACGGTTTTCCTGGCATCGACGCCTGCACAGCGCCGCGCAGTTTCGCGCCGCGATGCGGGGCAGACGACACGGCGGCAAATGGTTCGTCGTATGCGTGGTGCCAAATGATCTTTCCCATGATCGCCTTGGCCTGATCGTCGGAAAGCGGCTGACTCGTACATCGGTCGCCCGCAACTCGATCAAGCGTATGATCCGGGAGTCGTTCCGTACTCGTGTCGCAGGTGCGGTCGGTACGGGGCGCGACATCGTGGTTCAACTGCGTGCGCCGCCCGGTAATTCCCGGTTGGGCCGTGAAGAGCTCGCAAGCCTGCTGGCGAAGGCAGCCGACCTGATACCTCCCAAGTGAAGCACATCGGCGTACTCATGATCCGGATCTATCAGTGGACCCTGAGCCCCTTGATCGGGCCGAGGTGCCGCTTTCATCCGACCTGTTCCGACTATGCCATCGAGGCGCTTGGCCGGTACGGTGCCGTACGCGGCACCGGCCTGGCGCTGCGTCGCCTGGCCAGGTGCCACCCCTGGCATGCGGGCGGCGTGGATCCCGTTCCCTGAATCGTTCAACTCCTTCGATGGATAGCTATCGCCTGATTGTTGGCGCCGTGTTCGCGGTGGCCGTTTTCATGCTGTTCGATGCCTGGATGCGCGAGCGCGCGCCTGTAGCCCCGGCACCGCAGGCAGGACAATCCGCTCCGGCAGGACAACAGCCGCCTGTCCCAACCGTTTCGGGCGGCAGCGCCGCGACGGCGCCCGCCCTTCCCGGAGCCGCCGCTGGAGCCGTACCAGGCGAGCGGATCACCGTACGCACCGACACGCTCTTCGTCGAGATCGATACCAACGGCGGCTACCTTCGACGCGTGGAGCTTCTGCAGCATCGCGCGCGCGAACAAGCGGACCATAATTTCGTGCTGCTGAACGAGTCTGGCCAACACACTTACATCGCGCAGAGCGGACTCGCGACGCCAGGACTTCCCAATCACAACAGCAGGTTCAGCGCACAAAAGACTAACTACGCACTAGACCCGGGAGCGGGCGAGATCAAGGTCGAACTCACCGCGCAAGGTGACGCCGGCACGCTGCTGAAGACCTTTACGTTCAGGCGCAACAGCTATCTGATCGACGTTGCCCTGGCGGTGACCAATACGCGCAGCGAACCGCTCGATGCACACGCGTACTTCCAGCTGGTGCGGGACCAATCCGCGCCCGACGGCTCGTCCAAGGTCATGCCGACCTACAACGGAATCGAGATCTATACCGATGCGCAGAAGCTGACCAAGGTCAAGTTCGACGACGTCGCTGACGGCACCGCGAAGTACCCGGCGAACAGCAAGGACGGCTGGGTGGCCATCGTCCAGCATTACTTCCTGGCCGCCTGGCTGCCGAGGGGTGGCGCGGAGCGGGAGTTCTTCGCGCGCAGACTGGACAACGGGCTGATCGCTGCCGGCGTTATCGTACCGATGGGGTCGATCGCACCGGCTGCGACCCAGACCTTCAGCGTGCCGCTATATGTCGGTCCGCAGGAGCAGGATCTGTTGAAGGGCTTGTCCCCCGGGCTGGAATTGGCCGTCGATTACGGCTGGCTCAGGGTGGTGGCAGTGCCTCTTTTCTGGGTGCTGAGCAAGATCCACGACTTCGTCGGCAACTGGGGCGTGGCGATCATCATTCTCACCGTGCTGATCAAGCTCGTGTTCTATCCGCTCAGCGCTGCGAGCTACAAGTCGATGGCGCGGATGAAGGTGGTGGCGCCCAAGCTGCAGAAGCTGAAGGAACGCTACGGGGACGACAGGCAGAAGCTGCACCAGGCGATGATCGAGTTGTACAAGACGGAGAAGATCAATCCCTTGGGCGGATGTCTTCCAATCCTGGTGCAGATTCCGGTGTTCATCGCGCTCTACTGGGTGCTGCTCCTCAGCGTGGAATTGCGCCACGCGCCGTTTTACTTCTGGATCAAAGACTTATCTACCCCTGACCCGTATTACATCCTACCCGTGCTGATGGGTGCCACGATGTTCATCCAGACGTGGCTGAACCCCACGCCCCCCGATCCCATGCAGGCCCGCCTCATGAAGATCATGCCCGTCGCATTCAGCATCTTCTTCTTCTTCTTCCCCGCCGGTCTGGTTCTCTATTGGCTGGTGAACAACGTGCTGTCCATTGGCCAGCAGTGGCATATCACTCGGACCATAGAGCGCGCGAAGGCCGCGCATGGAGCAGCGTGATCTGATTGCCGCGATCGCCACCGCGGCCGGCACGGCCGCGGTGGGCATCGTCAGGCTGTCCGGATCCGGGCTGCAGCGGTTGTTCGGGCCGCTGCTCGGACGGGCTGCGTTGCAGCCACGCATTGCGACGCTTTGCCGTTTCCGAGACGCCGGTTCAGAAGTACTGGATGAAGGATTGGCCCTGTACTTCCCCGGCCCCGCATCCTATACGGGGGAGGACGTCCTGGAACTTCAGGGACATGGCGGGCAGGCGGTACTCGAGAGCGTTCTGGCACGCTGTCTCGAGCTCGGTGCGCGGCCCGCGCAACCGGGAGAGTTCACCTACCGCGCCTATCTGAACGGGCGGATGGACCTGGCCCAGGCTGAAGCCGTTGCGGATCTAATCGAGGCCAAGTCGGCCGCGGCCGCGCGTTCTGCGCTGCACGCCCTCTCCGGGGATTTCTCGGAAAGGGTAAACGCCATCGCTCAGGCGATCGCCAAGCTCCGCGTACAAGCCGAGGCCTACCTCGATTTCCCCGAGGACGACGTGGATTTTTTCTCCATGGTGGAGGCCGAGGCGCCGTTGCAGTCCATCCGAAGCCAGCTTCGTACATTGAAGCGAAGCGCACAACGTGGCCAGTTGCTGCGCGGCGCGCGTGTCGTTCTTGCCGGGCCACCCAATGTCGGTAAATCGAGCCTGCTCAATCGGCTGGCTCAGGAGGACATCGCGATCGTCACCGCTACGCCCGGGACCACCCGGGACGTGGTGCGCGCCACCATACAGCTACACGGGGTGTCGATCGAATTGCTCGACACCGCCGGACTCCGCACGTCGTTGGACCCGATCGAACAGCTCGGCATGGAACGGACTCGGGCGAGCCTCGAATGTGCGGATCTGGCATTGGCCGTGGAGGACGCCAGCGCACCGGAGCCGGATCCGCTCCTCATGCCCGATCTCGGTTGCCCGGCGATTCGGGTGCTGAACAAGGTCGACCTCTGTCATGAGGTTCAGTCTGACCCCATCGCGCAAGGCGTCTACGTCTCCGCCGTGACCGGCGAGGGACTGGAGGAACTCCGGGAAGCGATTGCGTCCCATCTGGGGCTGCGTGAACTGCAGGAAGGAGCCTTTCTCGCGCGAGCACGTCATCTGCGCCAGCTCGATCTCTCACTCCAGCACATCGACGCGTGTTTCGGCTGCCTCGACGTGGTTCTGCTCGCCGAGGAATTGCGCATGGCGCAACAGGCGCTGGGGGAGATCGTCGGCCAGACCACGGCCGAGGAATTGCTCGGGCAGATCTTCGCAGAGTTCTGCATCGGCAAATAGCTGGTGATGTTCCACGTGGAACAGTTCCACGTGGAACATCACTTCTATATTATTCGGTACCTTTAGTAGGCCAATTCAGATGGCTTGGACAGACGTTTTCGACGTCATCGTGGTCGGGGGAGGGCACGCAGGAACGGAAGCAGCGCTCGCGTCTGCGAGACTCGGCTGCCGCACGCTCCTGTTGACGCACAGCATCGACACGCTCGGTCAGATGTCGTGCAATCCCTCGATAGGCGGAATCGGAAAGGGACATCTGGTTCGGGAAATCGACGCGCTCGATGGGCTGATGGCGCATGCCGCGGATCGTTCGGGTATTCAGTTCCGGACGCTGAATGCTAGCAAGGGGCCTGCGGTGCGTGCTACCCGTGCCCAAGCCGATCGGATGCTGTATCGGCGCACCGTCCGTAGCGCCTTGGAGAACGCCGAGAACCTGCTGATCATGCAGCAGGCAGTCGACGACATGGTCCTCGACCAGGGTCAGGTAGCAGGCGTTATCACACAGATCGGCCTGCGGCTCGGGGCGCGCGCGGTCGTTCTGACCGCCGGCACCTTTCTCGGCGGGCTGATTCACGTTGGTCTCGCCAATTATCAGGGCGGCAGGGCGGGCGATCCTCCGTCCGTTTCTCTCGCGGCGCGACTGCGTGAGCTGAATCTGCCCGCAGGACGGCTCAAGACGGGCACACCACCGCGCCTCGACGGTCGAACCATCGACTTCGATGCGATGGAACGGCAGTCCGGCGACGATCCGCGCCCCGTGTTCTCGTTTCTCGGATCACGGGAGGAACATCCAGCGCAGGTTCCCTGCTGGATCGCGTACACCAATCCGACCACGCACGAGATCATCCGGGGTGCACTCGATCGCTCTCCCATGTACACCGGCGTCATCGAAGGCGTGGGACCGCGCTACTGTCCGTCGGTGGAAGACAAGGTCGTCCGGTTCGCCGACAAGTCCAGTCACCAGGTATTCCTCGAGCCGGAGGGCCTGCAGACGCACGAGATCTATCCGAACGGCGTTTCCACCAGCCTGCCGTACGACGCGCAGCTACGCCTCGTACGCTCGATCAAGGGGTTGGAGAAGGCGCACATCACGCGGCCAGGCTATGCCATTGAGTACGACTATTTCGACCCGCGGGGCCTGCTGAGAACCCTGGAAACGAAGGCAATCAGCGGGTTGTATTTTGCCGGGCAGATCAATGGCACGACCGGGTACGAGGAGGCCGCTGCGCAGGGTCTGCTTGCAGGCATGAATGCCGCGCTGCGTGTTCGCGACAGGGAACAATGGATACCGGGCCGCGAGCTGGCCTACCTCGGGGTGCTGGTTGATGATCTGACCACCTGTGGCGTTACCGAACCGTACCGCATGTTTACCAGCCGCGCGGAGTTTCGCCTGCAGCTGCGTGAGGACAATGCGGATCTGCGTCTCACTGAACTTGGCCATCGGCTCGGCGTTGTCGGTGAAATGCGTTATCGAAGGACTTGCGAGAAGCGGGAGCTGATCGAGCGGGAACGTCAGCGTCTTCGCGACACCTGGGTCAATCCCCGCAATCTGGCGACTGAACGGCAGATCGAACTGTTCGGGCAGCCTCTGGAGCGGGATTTCACGCTCGAGGAGCTGTTGCGCCGCCCCGGTGTCGGGTACCCGACCCTCGCGGACCTCGCAGGAGCAGACGCCGGTGTCGCTGTGGGGGCTGTCGGTGAACAGATCGAGATCCAGGTGAAGTACGAAGGCTATATCGAGCGCCAACAGACGGAAATCGAAAGAATGCGTGCCCAGGAGGAATGGATCATTCCAGAGAAACTGGATTTCGCTTCGGTGCGCGGTCTTTCGAACGAGGTGAGACAGAAGCTTCAGGCGCAACGACCCGAGACACTCGGTCACGCGGCGCGGATTCCCGGAGTGACGCCTGCTGCAATCTCGCTGTTGGCGGTGCATCTGAAGCGCCTGCGTGCCTCGTCGGCTGCTTCCGCGGTCAGCGCGGCATGACGGCAAGCCGAGACTCCGACCTGGCCGCGCAGCTGGTGGCGGGCTCCGCGGAACTTGGGCTCCCTCTGCCCGAGTCGCAGTGTGAGCAATTGCTCACTTATCTCGCGCTTCTGCACAAGTGGAATCGCGTCTACAACCTGACCGCAATCCGGCAACGAGCAAAATGGGTGAGTCATCACATACTGGATTCACTAGCGGTGGTGCGCCATCTACCGCCTGGCGCCATGGTTGACATCGGAACCGGCGCTGGCCTGCCGGGCATTCCGGTGGCGATTGCGCAGCCCGAGCGTTCCGTCGTCTTGCTGGACAGCAACCACAAGAAAGGGGCGTTTCTGCAGCAGGCGGCCATCGAATGCGGGCTGCGCAACTGTAGCGTCCACGTCGGCCGCGCCGAGGACTGGAGGCCCGCCACCCGCTTCGAAGGTGCCATCTCGCGTGCGTTTACCGATCTGACCGGCTTTGCGGAAGCCGCCCGCGGTCTGGTCCGACCCGGCGGCTGGCTCGCGGCCATGAAGGGGGTCCATCCGGACGAGGAACTGGCTCTTCTGCCTTCATGGGTCGAAGTCGACCGGGTCATTCCACTGGAGGTGCCCGGGATGCGTGCTGCACGGCACCTGATTCTCATGAACTTGCGAGGCACCGGATGAGCGCGCGCGTTCTGGCCATCACGAATCAGAAGGGTGGGGTAGGAAAGACCACGACCAGCATCAACCTGGCTGCCAGCCTCGCGCTCGCCGGACGCAGGGTGCTCCTCGTCGATCTCGATCCGCAGGGAAACGCAACAATGGGCAGCGGTGTGGACAAGCGCAAGCTGCAACGCACCGTATATCAGGTGCTGCTGGGCACAAGTGACGCGTCCGCCGCGATCGTGAAGGGCAGTACCGGCTTCGATCTGCTCCCCGCCAATCGCGAGCTTGCCGGGGCGGAAGTCGAACTGATCGACCTGCCGCAACGTGAAACGCGGCTTCAGTCCGCGCTCGGCTCCGTGGCCGACCGATACGACTTCATCCTGCTCGACTGCCCCCCCGCCCTCAATCTGCTTACCGTGAACGGGTTGTGCGCGGCGCATGCGGTGATGATTCCAATGCAGTGCGAGTACTACGCGCTCGAAGGACTTTCCGATCTGGTGCAGACGATCAAGAAGGTGCGCGTGAGTCTCAACCCGGATCTGGAGATCGAGGGTTTGCTGCGCACCATGTACGACCCGCGCAACACCCTGGCGCAGCAGGTCTCCGAACAACTGCAGAAGCATTTCGGCGACAAGGTCTACCGCACGGTCATTCCGCGCAACGTCAGGCTGGCTGAAGCCCCGAGCCACGGCATTCCCGTCATCGCGCTCGACAAGCAGTCCAAGGGCGCGCTCGCCTATCTCGCACTCGCCGGTGAGATGCTATCCAAGGCCGCATGAGAGGAACCATGAACGCGAAACTGAAGGGTCTGGGCAGAGGACTTGACGCGCTGCTGGGCGAGAGCGAGCCCTTACCCTCAAGGGACCGGCTGACCGACCTTCGAGTTTCGCGGCTGCAGCCTGGCCGGTATCAGCCGCGCACCCAGATCGATCCCGAGTCCATCGCTGACCTGGCCAGTTCGATACGCGTGCAGGGCGTGATGCAGCCCATCCTGGTCCGTCCGGTGGACGGAGGCATGTACGAAATCATCGCTGGCGAGCGCCGCTGGCGAGCCGCGACGGCAGCTGGCCTCGACTCGGTACCGGTCCTGATCCGGGAGGTGGACGACGAGCACGCGCTCGCCATGGCGCTGATCGAGAACATCCAGCGCGAGAACCTCAATCCGCTGGAGGAGGCGCAGGGCGTGCAGCGCCTGGTCGCCGAGTTCGGCATGACGCATGAGCAGGCTGCGGAAGCCGTCGGCCGGTCGCGCAGCGGCGTGAGCAACCTCCTGCGGCTGCTGGGATTGGCCAAACCGGTACAGGAACTGGTTCTGCGCAAGCGCCTGGACATGGGGCATGCAAGAGCGCTGCTGCCCCTGCCGCCCGCATTGCAGATCGAACTGGCCAATCGCATCGATCAGGACGGTTTGTCGGTGCGGGAGGCAGAGGCCCTGGTACGCCGGCAGCTCGCGCCGCGCACGGCGACTCCGGCGCGGACCGGGAACGCCGACGTGAGGCGTTTGCAGGAGGAGCTTGCAGATGCGCTCGGCACGCGCGTCGAGATCTTGACCGGCCGCGGCGCATCGGGGCGGATGGTTATCCATTACGGCGATCTCGATCAGCTGGACGGCATTCTTGCAAAGATTCGACCAAATCCGCTTTGACGCGGCGCGTCAGGACGATCATAATCGCGGGCTTTGTTGGCCCGGTTCCGCGGGCCGTCGAGCATACCGATGCTGAAGACGGTCCTCGCGGTAGCCGCGATCCAACTCGGCATCGCATCAGCGGCAGGGACCGTGCTGTGGATCGCCTTCGGCGGACGGGTCGGCCTCTCCGGCCTTGCCGGCGGATCGGTCGCTGCGTTCGGCTCGGTTGTCTATCTCGCAGTGTGGGCGCTGATCTCCTGGGGGGGCAGGCGGCCGAAGGCGCATCTGCGGGCACACGTGCTGGGCGAGTTGACCAAGGTACTGGCCGTTTCGTCGATGCTGCTGTGGGCTCTGACGGGATTTGGCGGACATCTGTCCGCCGCGGCGTTTCTCGGCGTGTTCGTCGCTTCGCTCGCGGCGACGTGGTTTGGCTTGGCGTTGAAGGTGTAACTCAGGATCCACTATGGCAGGCGCATCACCGACAGAGTACATCGGCCACCACCTGACCAATCTCGCTGCTGCCGTCGGGCAAGGACCCTTCTGGGTGGTCCACGTCGATTCCCTCATCATTGCCGCGATGCTCGGGATCTTCGCCTTCGGCATCATGTGGCGTGCGGCTTCCCGCGCGACTCCGGGCGTTCCAGGACGTTTCCAGGCCTTCATCGAGATGGTCTACGAGTTCGTGGACGGGCAGGTGCGTGATGTCTTCCACGGCGACCGCAGCTTCATTGCTCCCCTGTCACTCACCATCTTCGTGTGGGTGCTGTTCATGAATGCCGTGGACCTCATCCCGGTCGATTTCGTGCCCACCGTCCTGGCGCTGTTCGGCGTGCAATACTTCAAGGCGGTGCCGACAGCCGATCTGAACACCACCCTCGCCATGTCGATCACGGTGTTCTTCCTGATCGTCTTCTTCAGCTTCAAGGCCAAGGGCACAGGCGGGTTCCTCCACGAACTGTTCACTGCGCCGTTCGGCTCGCACTGGGCGCTGTGGATCCCCAACTTCCTGCTCAACATCATCGAGATGCTCTCGAAGCCGGTGTCGTTGGCCATGCGTCTGTTCGGCAACATGTATGCGGGCGAACTGGTGTTCCTGCTGATCGCGCTGCTGCCCTGGTGGGTGCAGTGGATTCCGGGGTCCGCATGGGCCATCTTCCACATTCTGATCATCACCCTGCAAGCGTTCATCTTCATGGTACTCACCGCCGTGTACCTGGCGATGGCGCACGAGCATCACTAAAGAGCATGTTCCCCAGCAACCTCCGTCACTAGCAAAGGAAACAAAATGGAGCAATTTCTGGCCATCATCCAGGCTTATACCGCTCTCGCCATCGGCATCATCATCGGCCTGGGCGCCATCGGAGCCTGTATCGGCATCGGCATCATGGGCAGCAAGTTCCTGGAAGCGGCCGCCCGCCAGCCCGAACTGATTCCGCAGCTCCAGGGCCGCATGTTCCTGCTGGTCGGTCTGATCGACGCCGCGTTCCTGATCGGTGTCGCAGTGGCCATGTTCTTCGCCTTCGCCAACCCGCTGCTTGCCGTTCTGCAGGCCGGATAAGCACTAACGAAACGACGGGAGTGTCGCAATGAACGTCAACGCGACGCTGATCGGGCAGGCGATCCAGTTCGCCGTCCTGATCTGGTTCACGTACAAGTTCATCTGGCCGCCGCTTCTACGGGCGGTCGACGAGCGCCGCAAGCGGATCGCCGACGGACTCGCCGCCGCTGAACGCGGCAAGCGCGACCTGGAGCTGTCCGCCAAGCGGGCCGACGAGGAGGTCGCGAAGGCCAAGGAGCGGGCGCAGGAGATCATCGCGCAGGCCGAGAAGCGTGCGGCGCAGATCGAAGACGAGGCGCGTGCCTCGGCCAAGGCGGAAGGCGACCGCATCGTGTCGGCGGCAAAGGCCGAAGTGGTCCAGGAGGTCCTGCGTGCCAAGGAGGCGCTGCGCAATCAGGTTGCCACCCTGGCCGTGCGCGGGGCGGAGAAGATCCTGCGACGCGAGGTCGATGCCAAGACGCATTCCGACCTGCTCGACGCCGTCGCAGCCGAGCTGTAAGAGACCGCCATGGCCGAGTTGATCACGGTAGCGCGACCCTATGCGAGCGGTGTGTTCGCGCACGCCAGGGAACAGGGGCAGCTGGCCAAATGGTCGGAGATGCTGGGCTTCCTGGTCGGCGTGTATGGCGACAGCGGCATGCGATCGGCGCTGGCGAATCCCACGCTCACCCGCGCGGACATCGAACGCCTGTTCCTGGCCGTATGCGGCGATCGCATCGACGGGACCGCACGCAATCTCATCGGACTGTTGGTGCGCAACGACCGCCTCGAGGCGTTGCCCCAGGTGCTCGAGCTGTTCGAGGCGCTCAAGGCGAAAGAGGAAAGCATCGTCGACGCCGAAGTCGAGTCCGCTTTCCCGATGAGCGGCGAGCAGCTGGCGGCTCTGGTTCGAAGGCTGGAGGCGCGCATGAAGCGCGCCGTGCGGCCGAGCGTCAAGGTGGTACCGGAACTGATCGGCGGCGTACGCGTGCAGATCGGGGACGACGTATGGGATGCATCGGTGCGTGGCCAGCTCGACTCGATGGCCACGGCCCTGACGAAATAACTAGGAGCGAGCATGCAGCTCAACCCATCGGAAATCAGCGAACTCATCAAGAGCAAGATCCAGAACCTGGCGGTGGGCGCGGAAATGCGCACGCAGGGGACGGTCGTGTCACTCACCGACGGCATCTGCCGCGTGCACGGGCTATCCGATGCCATGCAGGGCGAGATGCTGGAGTTCCCCAACAACACCTTCGGTCTGGCGCTGAACCTCGAGCGCGATTCTGTCGGTGCGGTGATTCTCGGTGAGTACGAGCACATCACCGAGGGCGACGTGGTCAAGTCCACGGGGCGCATCCTGGAAGTGCCCATCGGTCCCGCCCTGCTGGGCCGCGTGGTCAACGCGCTGGGTCAGCCGATCGACGGCAGGGGCCCCATCCAGGCCTCCGAGACCGACGTCATCGAGAAAGTGGCGCCGGGCGTGATCGCCCGCAAATCCGTTTCGCAGCCCGTGCAGACCGGCCTCAAGGCGATCGACGCCATGGTGCCGATCGGCCGCGGTCAGCGTGAGTTGATCATCGGTGATCGACAAACCGGCAAGACCGCGGTTGCGGTGGACACCATCATCAACCAGAAGGGAAAGGATCTGTTCTGCGTGTACGTCGCCATCGGACAGAAGGCATCGACGATCGCGAACGTGGTGCGCAAGCTCGAAGAGCACGGCGCAATGGCCTACACCATCGTCGTTGCCGCCTCGGCCTCCGAATCGGCGGCGATGCAGTACATCGCCCCCTATGCCGGCTGCACCATGGGCGAGTACTTCCGCGACCGCGGTCAGGACGCGCTCATCATCTATGACGATTTGACCAAGCAGGCCTGGGCCTATCGTCAGATCTCGCTGCTGCTGCGCCGCCCGCCGGGCCGCGAAGCGTATCCGGGCGACGTGTTCTATCTGCATTCGCGCCTGCTCGAGCGCGCCGCGCGCGTGAACGAGGAGTATGTCGAGCGGTTCACCAAGGGCGCAGTCAAGGGCAAGACCGGTTCCCTCACCGCCCTGCCCGTCATCGAGACGCAGGCCGGCGACGTGACCGCATTCGTGCCGACCAACGTGATCTCCATCACGGACGGCCAGATCTTCCTGGAAACGGACCTGTTCAACGCAGGCATCCGTCCCGCGATCAACGCCGGTATCTCGGTCTCCCGGGTGGGCGGCGCCGCGCAGACAAAGATCATGAAGCGCCGCGACACCGGGGGCGGTGTCCGTCTGGCCCTTGCGCAGTATCGGGAACTGGCGGCATTCGCCCAGTTCGCATCCGACCTGGACGAGGCCACGCGCAGACAGCTCGAACGCGGCCGCATGGTGACCGAACTGATGAAGCAGCCGCAGTACTCGCCGCTGCAGGTGTGGGAGATGGCGCTCACGCTGTACGCAGTGAACAACGGCCACTTCGACGACGTAGACGTCAAGCGCGCCCTCGCCGCCGAGCGTTCGATGCGCGACTACATCAAGGGCAAGTACGGCGACCTGGTCGAGCGCATGGAATCCACCAAGGACCTGTCCAAGGACGACGAGGCGAAGCTCGCCGAGGCGATCAAGGACTGGAAGAAGAACGGCACGTACTGAGCGCGCCGACACGGCGGATCAATCGGGCGCCGCGAGCGCCCGCAGCTAGAGCCAGATATGCCAGGCACCAAAGAGATCAGGATGAAAATCCGGAGTGTGCAGAACACCCGGAAGATCACCAAGGCGATGGAAATGGTCGCCGCGTCGAAGATGCGCAGGGCGCAGGAGCGCATGCGCACCTCGCGCCCGTACGGCGAGAAGATCCGCACCGTCGCCGCGCACATCTCGCACGCGAATTCCGAGTACCGCCATCCGTTCCTGGTCCAGCGTGACACGGTCCAGCGCGTAGGGCTGATCGTGATCACCACGGACAAGGGCTTGTGCGGCGCGCTCAACACCAACGTGTTGCGTCTGGTGCTGGGCCACTACAAGCAGTGGCAGGCCGAGGGCGAGGAAGTGGAGGTCTGCGCGATCGGCGCGAAAGGGCTGGGCTTCATGCAGCGCCTGGGCGCGAACGTCGTCTCCCATGTCACGCAGCTCGGCGACCGTCCGCATCTGGAGCGGCTCATCGGTGCGATCAAGCTCATGCTCGAAGGATACGTCTCGGACCGTTTCGACCGGCTGCTGCTGTGCTACACGCGCTTCATCAACACGATGAAGCAGGAGCCGGTGATGGAACAGCTGCTGCCCATCAGTGGCGAGCGGCTGGGCGCGCCGGAGGGTGGCTGGGACTACCTGTACGAGCCCGAGGCGAAGGAGGTTCTCGACCAGGTGCTCACGCGCTACATCGAGGCGATCATCTACCAGTCGGTGGCCGAGAACATGGCCTCCGAGCAGTCGGCACGCATGGTGGCCATGAAGGCTGCCTCCGACAACGCCGCCACCCTGATCGACGAGCTGACGCTGATCTACAACAAGAACAGGCAGGCGGCGATCACCAAGGAACTGTCCGAGATCGTCGGCGGCGCTGCAGCCGTCTGATCCGTCCCCGAATCAAGAACCGTTAGGACTATTCATGGCACAAGCACAAGGCACCATCGTCCAGAGTATCGGCGCGGTCATCGACATCGAGTTCCCGCGGGAAGCCATGCCGAAGGTGTACGAAGCCCTGGTTCTCGAGGAATCCGAGGGCACGTCCTTCGCGGAGAAGGGCCTTACCTTCGAGGTCGAGCAGCAGCTCGGCGACGGTATCGTGCGCTGCATCGCTCTGGGATCCAGCGACGGCCTGCGCCGTGGCATGAGGGTGCGCAGCACCGGCGCCCCGATCTCCGTGCCGGTCGGTCCCGGAACCCTGGGGCGCATCATGGACGTACTCGGCCGCCCGATCGACGAAGCCGGCCCCATCCAGTCGGACAAGCGCCGCGCCATCCATCAACCCGCACCCAAGTTCGACGAATTGTCCCCCTCCGTCGAACTGCTGCCCACCGGAATCAAGGTGATCGACCTGATCTGCCCGTTCGCCAAGGGCGGCAAGATCGGGCTGTTCGGTGGCGCCGGTGTGGGCAAGACCGTCAACATGATGGAGCTCATCAACAACATCGCGAAGTCCTACGGCGGCTATTCGGTGTTCGCAGGGGTCGGTGAACGCACCCGCGAGGGCAACGACTTCTACCACGAGATGGAAGAGTCGAAGGTTCTCGACAAGGTGGCGATGGTGTTCGGACAGATGAACGAGCCGCCCGGCAACCGCCTGCGTGTGGCGCTCACCGGACTGTCGATGGCGGAAAGCTTCCGCGACGAGGGGCGTGACATCCTGCTGTTCATCGACAACATCTACCGCTACACCCTGGCCGGCACCGAAGTCTCCGCGCTGCTGGGCCGGATGCCCTCGGCGGTGGGCTACCAGCCCACCCTCGCAGAGGAGATGGGCAAGCTGCAGGAACGCATCACCTCGACCAAGGTGGGATCGATCACCTCGATCCAGGCCGTGTACGTGCCGGCGGACGACCTGACCGATCCTTCGCCCGCCACCACCTTCGGTCACCTCGACGCCACGGTGGTGTTGAGCCGCGACATCGCCGCGCTCGGCATCTATCCCGCGGTGGATCCGCTCGATTCGACCTCCCGCCAGGTGGATCCCAATATCATCGGTGAGGACCACTACAACACGACCCGCGCGGTACAGGCCACGCTCCAGCGCTACAAGGAACTGCGCGACATCATCGCGATCCTGGGCATGGACGAGCTCGCACCCGAAGACAAGCTGGCCGTATCGCGCGCGCGCAAGATCCAGCGCTTCCTGTCCCAGCCGTTCAACGTCGCGGAAGTATTCACCGGGTCACCCGGCAAGATCGTCCCGCTGGCCGAGACCATCAAGGGCTTCAAGATGATCGTCAACGGTGAGTGCGACCACCTGCCCGAGCAGGCGTTCTACATGGTTGGCCCGATCGAGGAAGCGTTCGAGAAGGCCAAGACGCTGCAGTAATCGCAGTCCAGGAAGAGAGCCATGGCCAATACCATTCGGGTCGATGTCGTCAGTGCGGAAGAGCAGATCTTCGGGGGCGATGCCGAGTTCGTCGTGCTGCCCGGCGAGGCAGGAGAGCTGGGGATCTATCCCCGGCACACGCCGCTTATCACCCGCATCAGGCCCGGTGCCGTGCGCATCAAGTCCGTCGGCAAGGCCGACGAGGACCTGATCTTCGTGGCCGGAGGCATCCTCGAAGTGCAGCCGACGGCAGTGACGGTTCTTGCGGACACCGCGATCCGGGGGGCAGACCTGGACGAAGCGAAGGCACTGGAAGCGCAACAGCGCGCCGAAGAGGCACGCAGGAGTGCCCAGGGGAAGGAGGAACTGGCAGTGGTGGAAGGCGAACTCGCCATGCTGGCGGCCCAGCTGGCCGCGATTCGCCGCCTGCGCAAGAGATAGCAACAACAACGACGAAGAAGAAGAATCTCCGGTACCTGCCGGGGTTCGAGGAAAAGCGGCGCCTGCCGCTTTTTTTTTTCGCCCTGGGCCGGCGCGTCCCGAATTGACAAGCCAGTGTCCAGCCCATAGCCTTCTGCGCTTCCACTGCCGAGAAGGAAGGGTTTCATGTTCGCCCGTGCACTGCGCTCCATCCTCGCCGCCGCCGTGCTGCTCTTTCCCGTGACGTCATACGCCAAGGACACGGTCAAGCTGGTGTTCATCGGGCCGCTCACCGGCGGCAACTCGTCCAACGGACTGGGCGGCCGCAATTCCACGGAACTCGCGGTGAAGGTGCGCAACGCCGATGCGAAGGCACGCTACCGCTACGAACTGGTCGCGCTCGATGACGAATGCAAGCCCAATATCGGCGTTCAGGTCGCGACCAAGGCTGCCACCGACCGCAGCATCGTCGCCGGCATCACGCATTACTGCTCCACGGTCGCGATGGCGACCGTGGACGTCTATCACAAGTTCGGTCTGCCGGTCGTGGTCTGGGGTGCGGTGCTTCCGGACGTCACCTATGCGCAAAATTATCGCGAGATCCATCGCATCAACGGCACGATGATCAACCAGAACGAGACCGCGGCGAAATTCATGGTCGCGCAGGGCTACAGGCGCTGGGCGATCATCCACGACACCACCGACTACGGGAAGGGCCACAACAAGTACTTCTCCCAGTATCTGACTAGAAACGGCGGGCAGATTCTCGGGACATTCGGCGTGACCGCCGATCAGCAGGACTTCTCGGCCGAACTCACCAAGATCAAGGATCTCGGCCCGGACGTGATCTACTTCGGTGGCACCACGCCGCTAGGTGTGCGGATTCGCACGCAGATGGACAAGCTGGGCGTGAAGGCCGTGTTCCAGGGTACCTCGGGTATCGTCTCCGATGCCTATGTCGACGGACTCGGCAAGCAGGCAGAGGGGACCGTGGCCTTCCGTGAAGGGGCGCCGCTCGAGAGGCTGCCGGGGGGCAGGCGGTTCATGGAACAGTATGCAGCGCAGAAGTATAACGATCCCCCCGAAGCCTACGGCCCCTTCGCCTACGCGGCTGCCAACCTGGTGATGGACGCGATCGAGCGTGTCGGCCCAGATCGCAGGAAGGTGCGCAGTGCACTCAATGCCACGAAGGACCATCAGTCGATCGTCGGCACGGTGACCTTCGATGATCATCGCCAGAACGCGGTGCCGCTGATCACCAAGCTCGTGGTCCAGGACGGGAAGTGGATCGTCTGGGAGGACAGCGACTTCGCGACCGGCAAGCGCAAGCTGGTATCGCGCTGATCCTGCGCTGCGGGAACGCTCTGCCATGGATGCCGGCCTGCTCGGCCAGTACATCTTCAACGGACTGATGCTCGGCATCATCTACGCGATGGTAGCCGTCGGGTTCACCCTCTTTTTCGGGGTGCTCGATGTGATCAAGTTCTCCCATGGCGACGTGCTGACGGTCGGAGCATTCGTCGGCCTGGCGACCTACCATGGACTCGATGCGCTCGGTGTCACTTCCGCCCCCGTGCTCGCACTGAGCCTGACGCTTGCCGCCATGCTGGCCATGGGCGCGTTGGGCGCCCTGATGGCGCGCTGGATAGTCCTGCCGCTGCGCAATGCGCCCGCGATCAACGTCCTCCTCATCACGCTCATGGCAGGCACGGTGTTGCGCGAACTGATCCGTCTGTTCTACCCCGCCGGTGCCAATCCGAAGCCGTTTCCGCGGCTGCTACCCACCGATTCGCTGACCATGGGTTCGTTTACGTTGCGCCTGGACAACGTCATCCTGCTCTCCGTTGGCGCGGCTGCCATCGTCGGCGTGCACCTGCTGATCACGCGCAGCAGGCTCGGGCTGGCGATCCGGGCGGCCGCCCAGGACAGTGAGACTGCCCGCATCATGGGGATCAATTTCCAGATGGTAGTCCTGGTCACCTTCGCCTTGGGGTCCGCCCTTGCCGCGCTGGCGGGTGTCACGGCCGGCCTGTACTACAGCGAGATCAACTTCGGCATGGGACTGCTGCTGGGCGTCATCGGCTTCAGCGCGGCGGTGGTGGGTGGACTGGGCAATCTGTACGGCGCCGTCCTCGGGGGCTTCCTGTTCGCCGCCCTGCAGACGCTGGGTGCCGTGTGGTTCAGCGTGCCGGCATACAAGGACGTGTTTGCCTTCGCGTTGGTCATCCTCATCATGGCGTGGCGCCCGACCGGCCTGATTGCCGAGAAGACCGCGGAGCGCGTGTGAGGAAGATCTTCAGGCCTGCCCCGGTGTGGCCCGCGCTGCTGCTGCTGCCGCTCCTCGGCGGGTACGGATATGTCTTCCTGCACGCGGAAGCTCAGTGGCAGGTCGCCATTCTCGCGCTCGCGGGTGTGGCCGCCATCCTCGCAGCGGGAAGCCGCCGTGTCGGCGCCGCACTGGACCGGAGCTGGCGCGCCGCGCCGTCACTGCTGGGCTGGCTGGCCTTCGTCGTGGCTGCCGCGCTCATCTACGTGCTGCGAGAGGACCACTTCGCCCTGCTCATGGTCGCGACCGTGCTGCTCTACGCGCTCGTGTGTCTGGGCCTCAACGTCCAGTTCGGCTATGCGGGAGTGCTCAATTTCGCCGGCGCGGCGTTCTTCGGCATCGGTGGCTATACAGCGGCGGTGCTCGCGGCGCACACCGCTTTGCCGCATCTGGTAATCCTCGCGTCGGCCGGCCTGCTCTCGGGCGTCGTCGGTTCCCTTCTCGTCCTGCCGCTGTTGCGCACGCGCGGCCATTACGCTGCGCTCATCACGATCGCCTTCGCGATCCTGTTCCGCACGTTCCTGGAGGTGAACGATCTGCTGGGCGGCCCGCAGGGCCTGAAGGTACCCGGCCTGGCGATTCTGGGATGGAGCTTCAACGACAGCATCGTGGTCGACGCCGATACCGAGTTCTCCTTCTACGTGGCGTACGCCGGCTTCAGCCTCGTGCTGTTCACGATCGGCCTGATCCTGGTATGGCGCCTGGAGCGCTCCTGGCTGGGCCTGAGCCTCGATGCCGTGCGCATCGACGAGACTGCGGCTTCGGTATTCGGGTTCCAGGTCGCGCGCTGGAAGATCCTCGCGTTCAGCCTGGGCAACGTGCTCGCCGGGGTGGCAGGTGCGGTGTACGGCATGATGACCGGCTTCGTCGCGCCTGCCAGCTTCACCCTGGCCGAGTCGCTGATCTTCGTCTCCATCGTCATTCTCGGCGGTCTGGGCAATCCGGCGGCAGTACTGCCGGCGACCGTGCTCGTGGTCGTGCTGCCGGAGAAGCTGCAGTTCATCCAGGAGTATCGCTACCTGCTGTTCTCCGCGATCGTCATCCTCATTCTGCTGTTCAAGCCGGCCGGCCTCCTCCCCAGAAGCCTGCGCCGCTACTTTCCGAGCTGGGGCAAGGCGTGAACGTCCTGCTCGACTGTCGTGGACTGACCGTGAGGTTCGGCGGCCTGACCGCTCTCAACGGACTGGACCTCACGCTCAAGCATGGCGAAACGCTGGGCCTGATCGGTCCCAACGGTTCGGGCAAGACCACCTTCTTCAACGCGCTGACGGGCCTGTACAGGCTTGTCGCGGGGCGCGTACGCTTCGGCGGGCGCGAGATGACCGGTGCGTCGCCTCAGGACTTGTACGACGCCGGCATCGCGCGCACGTTCCAGCGCTCGCGGCTGTGTCTGACGTTGTCGGTATTCGACAATCTGATGATCGGCAATCATCGCCGGCTCTCGCGCGGGCTCGCGTTCAATCTTCTGCGCCGACGCGCGTTCGAGCAGGAGTTGCGCGAGCACCAGGCGCGCTCGCGCATGCTGCTGGAGACCTTCCACCCCAGCCTGCCGGATCGTCTATACGACCCGGCCGGCGAGCTGGGCATGATCGACCGGCGGCGCGTGGAGGTGTGCCGGGCGCTGATCGGAGAGCCCAGGCTGCTGCTGCTGGACGAACCCTCCGCCGGCATGACGCACGAGGAAACACATGAACTGATGGAGGACATTCTGGCCACGCGCGCGCGCCAGCCGGGACTGAGCATCATCCTCATCGAGCACGAGATGGGCGTGATCGAGCGCGTGAGCGATCGCTGCGCCGTCCTGAATTTCGGCGAGAAGATCTGCGAGGGTTCCTACGCCTCGGTCGTGGCCGATGCGCGCGTGCAGGAAGCCTATCTGGGCTCGGAGTGACGGCGTGATCGATCTGCGCGTGCACGAGCTGACCACCGCCTACGATCGTGCCGACGTCCTGCACGGCGTGAGCCTGCATGCGCGCGCCGGCGAGATCACCTGCATCCTGGGATCCAACGGCGCGGGCAAGAGCACGCTCATTCGCTCGGTACTCGGCCTCACTCCACCGCGGCACGGCAGCATCCGTCTTGGCGACGAGGAACTGACCGGACGGCCGACGCACCGCATCGTGGCGCTCGGTCTCGCGTGCATTCCCGAGGGCCGCAAGGTCTTTCCGCGCATGTCGGTGCGCGAGAACCTGCTGGCGGGCGCCTATCGGGTCCGGGCGAGGGACGATATCCGGGACAGCCTCGAGCAGGTGTTCCGCACGTTTCCCCGGCTGAAGGAGCGTGCCGAGCAGCTCGCGGGCACCATGTCGGGGGGTGAGCAGGCGATGCTGTCCATCGGCCGCGGGCTCATGTCGCGGCCGAAGATGCTCGTCATCGATGAACCCTCGCTCGGCCTGTCCCCGCTGTTCGTGAAGGAGAACTTCAACGTCATCCGGCGGGTAAACGACGGTGGCGTGTCGGTCCTGCTGGTCGAGCAGAACGTCAAGCAGACGCTGGCGATCTCCCACCGAGGCTACGTGCTCGCCCAGGGCCGTGTCGTGGCGCAGGGAGATGCGGATGTGCTGCGCGAGAACCCCGAGGTGCGGCGCGCCTATTTCGGCTGAGGCCGGAGAATGCGCGTATCCTAGACGGACCTGAACGGGTTCCATCATGAACGCTCCCGATCCGCTGCTGCTCACGCAGGAGATCCTGCGGCTGAACACCGTCAATCCGCCCGGCAACGAGGAGGACTGTGCACGCCTGCTCGGTGCCATGCTCGAGCGGGCGGGGTTCCGCACCCGCTATCACGGCTTCGGCCCGGGACGGGTGAACCTGCTGGCCGAAATCGGCGGGGATGCCGAGCGCCTGCCGCTGTGCTTCACCGGACACATCGACGTCGTGCCGCTGGGTGCAGCGCCGTGGAAAAAGGATCCGTTTGCCGGGGAGCTCGATGGCGGCCGCGTGTACGGGCGCGGCAGCAGCGACATGAAGAGCGGAGTGGCGGCCTTCGTCGCCGCTGCGGTGCGCATGGCACCGCACCTTTCGCGCACCCAGGGGCTCACCCTGGTCATCACCGCCGGCGAGGAGACTGGATGCGAAGGTGCGTTCCACATGCACCGAGACGGCGTGCTCGGGCGCGCGGGGGCGGTGGTGGTGGCGGAGCCGACTTCGAACTATCCGTTCGTCGGCCACAAGGGCGCGTTCTGGCTGCAGGCGCACGCGCGTGGCGTGACGGCACACGGCTCCATGCCCGACAAGGGGGAGAACGCGGTGTACAAGGCGGCGCGCGCCGTGAGCAAGCTGGAGGCGTTCCGCTTCGACAATCCGCCGCATCCGCTGATGGGACAGGCGACGCTGAACGTGGGTACCTTCCACGGTGGTCTAAACATCAATTCCGTTCCCGACCGCGCGAGCGTTGGAATCGACATCCGCACGGTGCCTACGGTGCGCCACGACGAATTGCTCGCGACCCTCGCCCGGAAGCTCTCACCCGACGTGGAGCTGGAGACGCTGATGGATCTCGAGGCGGTCTATACCGACCCTTCCCATCCCTGGATCCAGAGCGTGTTCGAAGTGATGACCCCGCTTCTCCATGCCCCGCCGAGTGCGCGCACCGCGACCTATTTCACGGATGCCGCAGCATTGAACCGGGCCTACGGCAATCCGCCGACGGTGATTCTCGGACCCGGGGAGCCGCAGATGGCGCATCAGACCGACGAGTACTGCGTGGTGGACCGCATTGGCCAGGCCGTCTCCGCATACGAGGAGATCATCCGGCGCTGGTGTCTGGCCTGAGGATCGACGCGGTGCACGACGCGCCGTTCGCCTCCGCAGCGGTGGAGATGCGCGTTCGTGCGCTGCTCGACAGTGCCTGCGTACCGATCGAGCGCCACGGCGCCCTGCTCGTTGCCGAGGGGGAGGCCGCGGGTCGGCGGGTCGCGATCGCGTCCAACGACGTCGCGCGGCAACGCGGCGCGATTGGAGTCGAGGAGGCACAGGCACTCGCCCGTCTGTTGGCGCGCGCACGCGGCGACGGTCGTCCCGTGGTGCTGTTGCTGGATTCATCGGGTGCGCGCGTGGACGAAGGCCTTCCTGCGCTGGGCGCCTTTCGTGCCCTGTTTCGCGAAGCCCTGCGCGCCCGCCTGGCAGGCGTGCGCATGTTCGCGCTGCTCGGTGCCGTCTGCTTCGGCGGGGCCAGTCTACTGGCCAGCCTGTGCGCGAAGCGCAGCTACCTGGCTGCCACCCTGCTTGCGGCGTCCGGTCCGCGGGTGATCCAGGCGGCCCACCACGATGAACACTTCGACGCCTCCGACGCGCGCGCCGTCCATGCACTGCTCGGACCGGCCGCACGCATGACCTGGCACGATCAGGACCTAGAGCGCACCGATACGCTGCAAGCCGCGCGTGCAGCGGTGCATGACTGGATCATGGCGTGCAGCGAGGGACCTCCCGATCTGCGTCTCGAGCATGCCGATCTGGAGCGCCGGCTCCTGCAGAGCGCATCCGCGGGGCTGGCATCGTCCGCGCTCGCGCCGGCACTGCTCGAAGCGCTGCTTCCGCCTGGCTACGCTCCGGTCTTCTCTGGTCGCTCGGTGCGGGCGGAAGCGGGGCCGGGCAAGCCCGTTTTTGTCGGCGTGCTGGGAGGGGCACCCGTGGATGCCGGCGACAGTCTGCGCGCGGCTGCCATGCTGCTGCAGGCCGGCACCTCCCACCCGGGCAGCGCACTGGTGCTGCTGCTCGACGCGAGCGCACACTCGGCCAGTGTGCGCGACGAACGCCTGCTGCTTTCGGATTACCTGGTGCACCTGAGCCTGGTCATCGCATCGCTCGCGCATGCCGGACATCGCGTCGCCTTGTGGATCGTCGGCCAGGCCTCGGGCGCGTCCTATATCGCATTCGCAGCCGCAGCGGACAGCGTGTCCGCAGCGATCGACGCACGCATCGAGATCCTGCCGCCGGCTGCGCGCGCGGCGATCGTCGGCTCACGCGGCACCGGCGGAGCCGGCTGCGACTGGCTCGCTGCCGGTGTCGCCGATGCCCTCCTGGAGGAGCGGCTGCGCCTGAACCTCGTGCAACCCAGCGGACCCGTCACATGAGCAATCTCTACGCACACATCGAGCAGACGGCCCTGCGTGACCCGGCGCGCGAGCTTCTGATCACCGATCAGGGAGAGCGTTTCACCTGGGGCGACCTGCACTCCCAGTCGGCCCGCTATGCCAACGCGTTGGCGCGGACGGGAGTGCGGATCGGCGACCGGGTGGCGGTGCAGGTGGACAAGTCGGTGCAGTCACTGTTCGTGTACCTGGCCTGCCTGCGTGCCGGGTTCGTCTACCTGCCGCTCAACACGGCCTACCAGAGATCCGAACTGAGCTATTTCATCGGCGACGCGAAGCCGCGCGCGATCGTGTGCCGGCCGCAGAGCCGCGGCGAGGTCGAAGCCATGGCCGCGGGCGCCACTGTGCACACCATGGGCGAGGACGGAACGGGCAGCCTGTACCAGGCGGCAGCGCAGTGCGCGCCGGTACACGCGATTGCGCAGGTCGATGAAGGCGCGCTCGCTGCGATCATCTATACCTCGGGTACGACCGGGCGGTCGAAGGGAGCGATGATCACCCACCGGAATCTGGTGTCGAACGCGCGCGTGCTGGTGGAATACTGGGGCTTCACCGGCAAGGACGTGCTGCTGCACGCGCTGCCGATGTTCCACGTGCACGGCCTGTTCGTCGCCAGCCACTGCGCGTTGCTGTCCGGGGCGCGCATGATCTGGCATCGCAGGTTCGAGCCCGCGCTGGTTCTGCGCGACCTGCCCAAGGCGAGCGTGTTGATGGGCGTGCCCACGTTCTATACCCGGCTGCTTTCCGAGGCCGGCTTCGACAGGACCTCGTGCGCGGGTGTGCGGCTGTTCGTGTCCGGATCCGCGCCCCTGCTGATGGAGACGTTCAGCGCGTTCGAGCAGCGCATCGGTCAGCGCATTCTAGAACGCTACGGGATGTCGGAGGCGGGCATGATCACCTCGAATCCCCTGCACGGCGAGCGTAAGGGCGGAACCGTGGGCCGGCCATTGCCGGGCAACGAGGTCAGGGTGGCGGACGATCGGGACGCGGCGCTGCGCGCCGGTCAGATCGGGGCCATCCAGATCCGGGGAGAGAACGTGTTCACGGGCTACTGGAACATGCCGGAGAAGACCCGCGAGGAATTCACCGTCGATGGCTGGTTTCGCACCGGCGACGTGGGCGTGTTCGACGCACAGGGCTACCTCTCGATTGTCGGGCGCGCGAAGGATCTCATCATCACCGGCGGGTACAACGTCTATCCCAAGGAGATCGAACTGGTGCTGGACAGTCTTCACGGCGTGGCCGAATCGGCGGTCTTCGGGGTGCCGCACGCGGATTTCGGCGAGGCGGTGACAGTGGCGGTGGTGCCGCGCGAGGGCGCCACGCTCTCGGAGCCGGACATCATTTCAGCGCTCAGGCGCGAACTCGCCAACTACAAGGTGCCCAAGCGCGTGATCATCATCGACGATCTGCCGCGCAATGCGATGGGCAAGGTACAGAAGAACGTGCTGCGCGAGCGCCATGCGGATTGAGCAGCGACTGACGCTCAGAAGAGCGTGAACAGCATCTTCGTGGCCATGACGAAGAGAATCACGCCGAAGATCTTCTTCAGCATGGGGACGGGCAGGGTGTGCGCCGCCTTCGCCCCGTACGGAACGGTGAAGAACGTGCCGATCACGATTCCCGCAAGCGCCGGAAGATAGATGTATCCGAAGGTGAGCACGGGCAGATTGGTCTGGTCGATACCGGTGATCAGGTAGCCGACCGCACCAGCGACGGCGATCGGCAGTCCCAGCGCTGCCGAGGTGCCCACCGCGTTGCGCATGGGGACGTTGCACAGCGTCATCAGCGGGATGCTGACCACTCCTCCGCCCGCACCGACCAGGCTCGAAATCACGCCGATGCCCAGGCCGCCAATGGTCATTCCCGCCCGACCGGGAAGCTGGCGGGAGGCTTTCGGCCTCATGTCCAGCCACATCTGGGCGGCGGAGTAGTAGACGAAGACCGTGAAGAAGATTGCCAGGTAGCGCGACGGCAGCGCGTCCGCGAACAGCGTGCCGACGAGCGTCCCGAGCACGACACCGACTAGCACGCGCCGGATGATGTCCCAGCGCACCGCTCCGTGGCGCTGATGCGCGCGGATGCTAGACAGCGACGTGAAGACGATGCTCGTGAGCGACGTACCCAGGGCGATGTGCACCACGCGGTCCGCCGGGAATCCCTGATGGGTGAACATGAACACCAGCGCCGTGACGATGATGAGGCCGCCGCCGATACCCAGCAGGCCGGCGAAGAAGCCGACGAACAACCCCAGCACCAGATAGGCACCCCACCACCATTCCATCGTCGCCGGCGCCTTACATCAGCTTCAGGATGAAGATCCACTCGTCCGGATCGACCGGCGTTATGGACAGCCGGTTGCCCCGCTGCAGCACGCGCATCGACGCCAGTTGCGGATGGCCGCGCAGCGTCTGGATGGACAGCAGCGGGGTCTTGCGCACCAGCGTCACATCGACGTTTACCCAGCGCGGCGCTTCGCGAGTGGATTTCGCGTCGAAGTACTCGCTCTTCGGGTCGAACTGCGTCTCGTCGGGATACGCGCGGCGCGAAACGCGCACGATGCCGGCGATGCCGGGCTCGGCGCAGCTCGAGTGGTAGAAGAATGCCTCGTCGCCGGTCTGCATGTCGTCGCGCATGAAGTTGCGCGCCTGGTAGTTTCGCACGCCCCACCAGGCCGTGGTCTTCCCGGGCGCCTTGGCGAGATCCTCGATTCCGAACACGTCCGGTTCGGACTTCATCAGCCAATAACGCATAGATGTCCCAGGCAGGCCTGGTGAACTCCAGAGAGTACTTTTCTCGATAAGCTTGGCGCAGCCGGCGAGAGTATATCGAGTTGGCTCGACAACGGCCGCCTGTCGCTCGCTCAGGCGCGGCGCGCTCGCCGAATGAACGGAAACAACCCGCTGGACAGTAGTGACAGCCAGCGTAGCGTGGCTCGTCCCCGCTCTTGCACGCTGCGTTTGATGCAGGTCAACGAGCCGGGCGCAGCCGGGCATAGGCTTTTGAATGGTGCAGGGGAGTCCCGCTCGTATGCAGGAAGCCGATACGTGCAGGCACGTGGAGAGGGGGACTCGCTGTCAGGCGGGCTCGCCGGATGCATCCTTGCAAACGATCATTCTCAAGGAGAGATGCGTGTTGACTCTGACTTTCCTCTCGACCTTCTAGTTGTTCACTCTGATCGTTCTGGTTCCCCGCAGAGCCAGTGCTCATTGCGACACCGAAGACGGCCCGGCCGTTGCCGATGGGCGCAAGGCGCTGCAGACTGGCAATGTCGACTACGCGCTCAAGTGGATCCTGCCCGAAGGCGAATCGGAGCTGCGCCCGATCTTCGACGAGGCCGTCAAGGTACGTGCCCTGGGCGCGGATGCGGCCGAAGTGGCCGACCGTTACTTCCTCGAGAACATGGTGCGCATCCACCGCGCCGGCGAGGGCGCATCCTATGACGGCATCAAGCCCACGGGCACCGAACTCGCTCCCGAAGTCATGGCGGCGGACCGGGCGATGGAGAACGGCGATCTGATGCCGCTGATGGCACTGATACCTGCGGGCAAGCGCACGGAGCTGCAACGCCGTTTCGACAAGGCGAGGGCCTTGACGCAGTTCGACGTTAACGATGTGGAAGCAGGGCGTAAGTACATAGAGGCCTACGTGTCCTTCTACAAGTTTGCGGAAGGAGAAGAGTACGATCATCATCACCATCATCACTGAGCCGTCGGTGTGAACTGGCAACGGCTCGCAATGCTCGGGGCTGCGGTCATCGCAGCCCTTCTGTTCCGGCGCCATGTCGGATTCGTGACGCGGGTGCTCGCCGACTCCATGTGGCCAACGCTGCGCCCGGGGCAGCTTGTTTTCACCCGGTTAGTCCTGCATGAGCGCCAGATTCGCCACGGCGACATCGCCGTGGTTCGCTCCGCCGAGCTGGGTCGGTACATCGTCAAGCGGGTCGTGGGGCTGCCCGGCGATCGACTGGTGCTCGGCTCCAGCGGCCTCGTCCGCAATGGCATGCAGGTGCCCGAGCCGTATGTCTCTCGCGCCGGAAGCAAGTGCGGAGCCTGGCGGGTGCCCGAAGGTCACTGCTTCCTGCTGGGAGACAATCGCGCCTCTTCCAGCGACGGTAGTTCCTGGAGGTAACCGTTCACTCCGCTGGACGGGATCGTGGGCAGGTTAGCGGGCAAAGCGGGATCCTGCTGAGCACATCAAGATCGCCTTCTGGGGCGGGGTGGCCGTGCTGCTCGTACTGTGGCTGCTCGCTGATCCGGCCGCCTTGCAGCCGGCCGCTTTCATCGGTACTGAACATCGGTACTGAAAAGGAAAACGAGCGGCAGAGCCGCTCGTTTTCTTTCCTGATGGTGCCCCCCGCGAGTGCCGCAAGGCCGGCATCTTGAACTTGAGGTTCAAGGGTGGTCGCTTTCCGAGCGCATCAGGCGCTTCCGCGAAGGACGCGCACAACAGCACTACGTGTGGGCCGCAACCAAAGCTAACGACATTGGTTCACAGAATATACGACCTATACGAACACCGCAGGGAGCAACTCTAGAAATCCGCGCAGGCCACTCAGAAGAGTTCGTCCTGCGCGGCCGTGGCCTGATCGATCCTGGCCGCCATCTGCTGCATTCTACGCTTCAGCGTACCCATGTCAAAACCGTTTCCGAGGCGCAGCGACAGCAGTTCGTGGGTGATGTTGAGCGCGACCATGATCGCGATACGGTCGTAGCCCACCACCTTCTTGCCGTCGCGCAGCTCGCGCATCCTGCGATCGAGATACTCCACCGCCTGGCGCACGCCGGTCTCTTCCTCCGGCTTGCAGGCGATCTGGAACTTGCGCTCGAGCAGGCTGACCTCGATCACGCCGGATTCGCTCATCGCACGTCCTCCGGAATCCTGCCCAGGAGCCCCTCCAGGCGCGTCCGGGCAGCTTCGATCTTGTCCGAAAGCTGGCGGTTGTCCAGCTGAGCCGCCGCCAGCTGCTCTCGCAGGCCGGTGTTCTCGGCGCGCAGCCGCTGGCACAGCTGCGCCAGCTGGACGATCTTCGCGTCGAGGGAGTCCAGTTCCGCGTCCATCACGACACTATAGTGAGCGTGTTCTTTGCGCGTCAACATTCCGGCCTGGCGCACGCCTGGGGAATGCTTCGGCCAAGCGCAGTTCGCACCAGTTTGCGGCACTGGCATTGCGGCTGCGGCAAGGACATGTCGCTGTTCGGGCTCGAGGACTGCACCGCCTTGCGCCAGGTGATGCCGGCTTTGGCTACGCCGGGAGCGGACCGGGACGGGGTAAACTTCGCCTGCCCGAAGCCTGGCCTCCTCCGTGATCCGTTACCGATCCGCTCCTGCGCTCCCGATCTGCCCCCGCCGCCACGCGAGCCGGGTGAACATGCCATGACACGCGGCCTGTATCCGCGCCTGCTGCGCTACGTGAAGCCGTACCGCGGCATCTTCGCCCTGTCCGTGCTCGGCATGGCGATCTCGGCTGCGACCGAAGTGGCCCTGCCGGCTGCGGCGAAGCCGTTTCTCGACGGCACCTTCGTCGAGCGCGATCCGCAGTTCATGCGCTGGGTGCCGTTCGTGATCGTGGTGCTGTTCGCGGTGCGCGGCCTGGGAATGTTCATGGGCGCCTATGCCAGCGCCTACGTCGGCCAGCGGGTGGTGCAGGACCTGCGCCGGCAGATGTTCGCCAGCATGCTGGCCCTGCCCCAGGGCTTCTACGGCGAGGTGATGAGCGGCAAGCTCATCTCCAAGTTCACCTTCGACGTGACCCAGGTCTCGTCGGCGGTCACCACCGTGCTGACGGTGCTTGTGCGTGATTCGATCACGGTGGTGGGCCTGCTCGGCTATCTGTTCTGGCTAGATTGGAAGCTCACCCTCATCACCTTCATCACCATTCCCCCGATCGCGTTCATGGTGCGCGTGTTCAATCGCCGCCTGCGCGGGCTCACCCGCCAGACCCAGCGCGCGGTCGGGGACGTGACTCAGGTGCTGCAGGAGAGCATCGAGGGCCAGAAGGTGGTGAAGATCTTCGGCGGACAGGACTACGAGCGCGGCCGTTTCGAGAAGGCGATCAACCGCGTGCGCCAGTTCCTGCTCAAGGAGCAGGCCGCCGCGGCGCTCAACGTGCCGATGGTGCAGGTGCTGGCGTCCATTGCCGTGGCTGTCGTGATCTATCGCGTCACGCTCGACGTGCAGGCCGACCGCACCACGGTGGGCGGGTTCGTATCCTTCATCGCCGCCATGCTGCTCGTACTCGCTCCGCTCAAGCGCCTGACCGGGGTCAGCGAGCAGATCCAGCGCGGCCTGTCCGCGGCCGAGAGCGTGTTCGGAGTCATCGACGAACAGGCGGAGGACGATCGCGGGCACATCGAGCTTGGGCGTGCCCGCGGTGAATTGTGCCTGGAACAGGTGACGTTCCGTTATCCCGGCGCGGAGCGTCACGCGCTCGAAGGCGTGTCCCTGCACGTGCGGCCGGGCGAGACGGTGGCCCTGGTGGGCGCTTCGGGCAGCGGCAAGACCACGCTCGCCAACCTGATTCCGCGCTTCTACCACCCGCTCTCCGGCCGCATCCGCATCGACGGCCATGACCTGGAGGCGGTCCGCCTCGCCAGCCTGCGCGCGAACGTTGGCCTGGTGAGCCAGGACGTCGTGCTGTTCAACGATACCATCAGCGCGAACATCGCCTACGGCGCCAAGGCCGGCGCATCGGAGGACGAGATCGTGGCATCGGCGCGCGCAGCGCACGCCTGGGAGTTCATCCAGGCCCTTCCGCAGGGGCTGCGCACGATGGTCGGGGAAAACGGTGTGAAGCTCTCCGGCGGGCAGCGCCAGCGCCTGGCGATCGCGCGTACCCTGCTGAAGAACGCACCGATCCTGATTTTGGACGAGGCCACTTCCGCCCTCGACTCGGAGTCGGAGCGGCACGTGCAGGCCGGACTGGACGCGCTCATGCAGGGTCGCACGACCCTCGTCATCGCCCATCGCCTGTCCACCATCGAGCGCGCCGACCGCATCGTGGTGATGGACCGTGGCAAGATCGCGGAAGCCGGTACGCACGCGGAACTGATCGCGCGCGACGGTCTCTACGCGCGGCTGCACCGTCTGCAGTTCTCCGCCCAACCGTAGCGGGCACGCGAACTGCGCGCTGCGCTCAGTGCGCCTTGTCCCAGTTCGGACCGGCGCCGATATCCACGACGAGCGGCACGTCCAGTGTCGCCACGCCGCACATGAGTCCGGGCAGGTGCGCCCGCACGCTGCCGACTTCCTCGTCCGGGACTTCCAGCACGAGTTCGTCGTGCACCTGCAGGATGAGGCGGGTCGCCATGCGCTGGCTCGCCAGCCAGCGGTGCACGGCCAGCATGGCGAGCTTGATCAGGTCGGCAGCCGTACCCTGCATCGGCGCGTTGATGGCGGCGCGTTCGGCGCCCATGCGGCGCTGGCTGCTGGAAGCATTGATGTCGGGCAGGTACAGGCGCCGCCCGAACACCGTCTCCACGTAACCGGTCTCGCGCGCCGACTGGCGCGCCGCGTCCATGTACTGCTTCACGCCCGGGTAGCGCGTGAAGTATCGGTCCATGTACTGCTGCGCGGCGGAGCGCTCGATGCCCAGTTGCGAGGCGAGCCCGAACGCCGACATGCCGTAGATCAGCCCGAAGTTGATGGTCTTCGCATATCTGCGCTGCTCGCTGGTCACGGCATCGGGGGCGAGCCCGAGGATCTCCGCAGCGGTGCGCCGATGCACGTCCTCCCCGGAGCGGAAGGCTTCCAGCAGCGTCGCGTCGCGCGACAGGTGCGCCATGATGCGCAGCTCTACCTGCGAGTAGTCGGCCGACACCAGCTGATGGCCGGGCGCGGCGATGAACGCCTCGCGGATGCGCCGGCCCTCGGCGTTGCGGATCGGGATGTTCTGCAGGTTGGGATCGTTGCTCGACAGACGTCCCGTCACGGCCGTGGTCTGGTTGTAGGTCGTGTGCACGCGTCCGGTGCGCGCGTTCACCATGCGCGGCAGCTTGTCGGTGTAGGTGGACTTGAGCTTGGACAGGGCGCGGTAGTCCAGGATCAGGCGTGCGAGCGGGTAGTCGAGGGCGAGCTGCTCGAGTACGTCCTCGTCCGTCGAGGGCTGACCACCGGGGGTCTTCTTGATCACCGGCAGCCCGTGGCGCTCGAACAGGATCTCCTGGATCTGCTTCGGCGAATTGAGGTTGAACGGCTGCCCGGCGACGTCCTTGGCCTGCTGCTCGATCTCGAGCAGGCGCCGGCCCAGCTCATGACTGTGCCGTGCGAGGCGCGTGCTGTCGATCAGCACCCCGGTGCGCTCCATCTCGTAGAGCACCTCCATCACCGGAATCTCGATTCGCTCGTAGACGAAGTGCAGGCGCTCGTCCGCCACGATCCGGGGATAGAGCGCACGGTGCAATTGCAGCGTCACGTCGGCGTCCTCCGCCGAGTATCCGGTCGCGCGTTCGATGTCCACTTGGTCGAAGCCGATCTGCGCCGCGCCCTTGCCCGCCACCTCCTCGAAGGTGATGGTCTCGAGGCCGAGGTGCCGCTGCGCCAGGCTGTCCATGTCGTGCGAGCGGTGGCTCTCCAGCACGTAGGACTGCACGCAGGTGTCGTGCACCACACCGCGCATGCGTACACCGTGGTTGGCGAAGATGTGGGTGTCGTACTTGGCGTTCTGTCCGACCTTGAAGCGGGTGGCGTCCTCCAGCCAGGGACGCAGGCGCTCCAGTGTGGACTCGAATGCGAGCTGGGCAGGCGCGCCCGCGTAGGCGTGCGCCAGCGGGATGTAGCAGGCGCGCTCGGGTTCCACCGACAGGGAAACACCGACCAGCCGCGCGTTGTGCGGGTCGAGCCCGGTGGTCTCGGTATCCACGCAGACGAGTTCGGCGCTCTGCAGGCGCTCGATCCAGGCGGAGAACTGCACGGGGGTTAGCACGGTCTCGTAGGCGCGCGCGCGCGCAGGACGTGCCGCTTCCTCCTGCGCCGGCGCTACCACGGCGGGCGGGCTGCCGGCCCCGATCAGTTCGCGCAGCCAGGTCCTGAACTCCAGCCGCGTGTACAGCGCCGCGAGCTTGTCGCGGTCCGGCTCGACGTGCGCCATCTGGTCGAAGCCGGCCGGGAGGACGACGTCGCACTTCACCGTGAGCAGAGCCCGTGCGGTGGGCAGCCAGGGCAGTGCCCTGCGCAGGTTCTCGCCGACCACGCCGCCGACCTCCCCGGCATGCAGCATCAGGCTGTCCAGGCTGCCGTACTGCTGCAGCAGCCTGACCGCCGTCTTCGGCCCGACCTTGTCCACGCCCGGGACGTTGTCGACGCTGTCGCCGATGAGGGTCAGGTAGTCCACGATCTGATCCGGGCGCACGCCGAACTTGGCCTGCACCCCGGCCTCGTCGTAGGTCTCGTTGGACATGGTGTTGACCATGGTCACCGAGCCGTTCACGAGCTGGGTCAGGTCCTTGTCACCCGAGGAGATCACGACACGCATGCCCGCCTGGCAGGCACGGGAGGCGAGCGTGCCGATCACGTCGTCGGCCTCGACGCCCGGAACCTCCAGCAGTGGCCAGCCCAGGGCGCGTATGCATTCGTGCAGGGGGGCGACCTGCGCTCCTAGATCGTCCGGCATGGGCGGGCGGTTGGCCTTGTAGCGATCGTACAGGTCGTCGCGGAAGGTCCTGCCCTTGGCGTCGAATATGCACGCGCTATAATCCGCCGCCACGTCCTTGTGCAGCCGCCGCAGCATGTTGAGGACGCCGTAGATGGCACCGGTCGGCTCTCCCGCCTTGTTGCGCAGATCTGGCAGCGCGTGGAACGCCCGGTACAGGTAGGACGAGGCGTCGACCAACACTAGAGTCTTCATCGAGGACAGGCGCGTGGGCGCGATAAATGCTCGCGGGCCGGGACCGGACCGCCGGCGCAGAGCGCGAAGCGATGCTCCGCCGGCCGCGATGAACACGACATCAGCGACTATGGACCCTGCAGAAAAAATTCCGCCCCTGTTGGCGCCCGAACTGATCGAGAAACCGTGGGCCGGCAGAGAAGCGTGGCGAGTGTTCGCGATTATCGCAGAATTCGCCGAAGCGACCGAACGCCTCAACGGCATCCGGCCTGCCGTGAGCATCTTCGGCAGCGCGCGCACGCCGCCCGATCATCCCTACTACCGGCTGACCGAGGAGATCGCACGCGAGTTGTCCGATGCCGGCTTCACGGTCATCTCCGGCGGCGGACCGGGACTCATGGAAGCCGCGAACAAGGGCGCCTACGACGGCCGTTCGCTGTCCGTGGGGCTCAACATCCAGCTCCCGCACGAGCAGCAGACCAACGCCTACCAGGACGTCAGCCAGAGCTTCCGCCATTTCTTCGCACGCAAGGTGATGTTCGTGAAGTTCGCTTTGGCCTACGTGGTCATGCCCGGCGGCTACGGCACGCTGGACGAACTGATGGAAGCGCTCACGCTCGTGCAAACACGTATGATTCGCCGCATGCCGATCATCCTGGTGTACAGCGCGTACTGGTCCGGCCTGATGGACTGGCTGCGTGGAACCCTGGTGACGGAGAAGATGATCGACCCGGCCGACCTCGACCTGATCCAGGTGGTGGACCGCCCCGAAGAAGTGGTGAAGGCGATCTTCGATCATTACGAGAAGCGCGGCTTCGAGCCGTCCGCGCGCGAGCGCGAGGCACACCTGAACCTGTAGGCGATGTCGGTTTTCACCACGGTGACGCCGGAGCAGCTCTCTGCCTGGCTCAAGGACTATTCGATCGGCGCCCTGACCGAGCTGCGTGGCATCCTTGCCGGCATCGAGAACACGAACTACTTCGTGAGCACCTCGAGCGGCCGCTACGTGCTCACGCTGTTCGAGAAGCTCAAGCCCTCCGAGCTGCCATTCTATCTGAACCTGATGGCGCACCTTGCCTCGCATGGCCTGCCCTGTGCGCAGCCGATTGCCAACCTGCGCAACGCGTATCTGGGCGAGCTCAACGGCAAGCCCGCGACCATCGTCACTTTCCTGGAAGGCCGGCCGGTGATGAATCCCACGCCGGAGCACTGCGCGCGCGTGGGCGAGGTGCTGGCGCAGATGCATCTCGCCGGCCAGACCTACCGCGGCCACCTGGACAATCTGCGCGGTCCGCAGTGGTGGAGCGGCTGCGCTCCCGAGCTGCATCGATTCCTGAGCGGCGAGGACGCCGAGCTGCTTCACGGCGAAATCCGCTTCCAGGCCCAGCATCGTCACGACGATCTGCCGCGCGGGGTGATCCACGCCGATCTGTTCCGCGACAATGTCCTGTTCCGCGAGGCGACGGCCGGCGCACCGGCCGTGGGCGGCGTCATCGACTTCTACTTCGCCTGCGTGGACGTGCTGATGTACGACGTGGCGATCACGCTCAACGACTGGTGCACGACCGAGGACTGCGAGGTGGACACGGCGCGTGCGGCCGCGCTGCTGTCGGCCTATTGTTCCGTCCGGCCGTTCACGCGGGCCGAGCGCCAGTCCTGGCCGGTGATGCTGCAGGCGGGGGCGCTGCGCTTCTGGGTCTCGCGCCTGTACGACTTCCATCTTCCGCGACCTGGCGACCTCACGCACGCGCACGACCCGGAGCGCTTCCGCCGCATCCTGCTGCGCCATCGCGAAGGCGCGCGCAGCGGGGCGAGTGCGGCTCTGCTGTGCGCATGATGCGCCGCGTCTCCTTCGGCCGTGGCTGGCGCTGGATCGCCGATGCATTCGCGCTGTTCCGGCGTGCGGCCCTGATCTGGATCGTGCTCAGCATGATCATGCTGCTGCTGGCACTCGCGCTGAGCATGATCCCGGTGCTGGGCAGCTACCTGCTGTACCTGCTTACACCGCTGCTGCTGGGCGGGCTGATGGTGGCCGCGCGCGACACCGAGGCCGGGCAGGAGATCGAGATCGCGCACCTGTTCCGCGGGTTCGTCGAGAACGCCACGCAGCTGGTCACCGTGGGCGGGGTCTACCTCGTCGGCAATGTCATCATCGCCGGGTTCGCACTGTCGCTGGGCGGAGAGGATCTGCGCCAGGTGTTGCAGGCGGCCGCTGCCGGCAGGCCCGAGGATGTCGACCCCGCTGCGGCGAACCGGGCCAGCGTGGCCGTACTGGTCGCTGCGGCGCTGTTTCTCCCGCTGGCGATGATCGTGTGGTTCGCGCCGGCCCTGGTGATCCTGGAGAAGGTGCCGGCATGGCGCGCGATGTCGCTGAGTCTGCGCGCCTGCCTGGTCAACGTCCTGCCATTCCTGCTGTACGTTGCGGTGATGTCGGTGCTGCTGCTGGTCGCACTTGCGCTGGTGGTCGTCGGTCTGGCACTGTGGGTGCCGCTGGCGATCCTGAGCGCCTACACCGCATACCGGGACATCTTTGGGGCGCCTGTGCCGCTGTCGGAGCGGACGTAGAGACGCGCTGACGCTCACGCGGGAGTGAGCTTCGCGTACTCCAGGGCCAGCCATTTCAGGCCGCTGCTGCGGAAATTCACCTGCACACGCGCATCCGCACCGCGTCCCTCGGCGCTGACAATGACGCCGGGCCCGAACTTCGCATGCATTACGTTCTGCCCCACGCGAAACGGGAACGCCGGATCGGCGAAGCCGCCTGCGCCTGCGCGTGCGCTTGCAGCAGGTTCGCGCCGTGAACCGCGCATGGAATCGCCCGCACGGTCGGAGCCAGGCCAGGACGAAGGCGACCAGGATCCGCGTGCCGCACGTGCGTCGTTGACGCGCTGGACCAGCCCCTCCGGGATCTCGGGCAGGAAGCGAGAGGCGACGTTGTAGCGCGTTTGTCCGTGCAGCATGCGGCTCTGCGCGAACGTGAGGTAGAGGCGCCGGCGCGCGCGCGTGAGCGCTACGTACATCAGGCGGCGCTCCTCTTCGAGGCCGTCGTCCTGGCCGCGGCTGTTCTCGTGCGGGAACAGCCCCTCCTCCAGGCCGCTGACGAGCACGGTGTGGAATTCCAGGCCCTTGGCGGCATGTACCGTCATGAGCTGAAGCGCGTCCGCGCCGGCCTGCGCCTGGTGTTCGCCGGCCTCGAGCGCGGCGTGGGCGAGGAAGCTCTCGAGCGCGTGCAGCGGCGTGTCAGGTGCTCCGGGCGGCGCCTCGCCCGGCACTGCATCCTGGCTGGCGTCGAAGCCGCCGCCTTCGGCCTCGAAGCCCGTCGCCGCGGTGACCAGTTCGTTCAGGTTCTCGATTCGATCGGCGCCGTCGCGCTCGGTCTCGTAGTAGGCGATCAGTCCGCTGCGTTCGATGGTGCGTTCGACGATGGCGGGCAGCGACAGGTCGCGGCACTCGCGCTGCAGCTGCTCGATGAGTTGCACGAACCCGGCCACGCCAGCGCCGGCCTTGCCGGCCAGCGGCGTGGAGCATGCGGACTGCCACAGGCTGACGCCGCGCATGCGGGCGGCCTCCTGCAACTGCTCCAGGGTGCGAGCCCCGACCCCGCGTGCGGGCAGGTTGATCACGCGCAGCAGTGCCCCATCATCCGCCGGGTTCGCCACCAGCCGCAGGTAGGCAAGCGCGTGCTTGATCTCCTGGCGCTCGAAGAAGCGCAACCCGCCGTACACCCGGTATGGCAGCCCGGCGTTGAACAGCGCGTGCTCCAGCACGCGCGACTGCGCGTTGGAACGGTACAGCAGCGCGATCTCCGACAGCCGCACGCCTTCGGCGCGCAGGTGGCGCACCTCGTCGAGGATGTAGGCCGCTTCCTCCAGGTCGGTGGCCGCCTCGTACAGACGCAGCGGCTCGCCCTTGCCCTCGGAGGTCCACAGGTCCTTGCCCAGCCGCCGGTGGTTGTGGCGGATCAGTGCGTTGGCGGCGTCGAGGATGTTGGCGTGGCTGCGGTAGTTCTGCTCGAGCTTGATCACCGCGCCGCGCGCGAAGTCGCGCTCGAACTCGAACATGTTCTGGGCCGAGGCGCCGCGGAAGGCATAGATCGACTGGTCGTCGTCGCCCACGGCGAAGATCGCGTTGTCGCTGCCCGCGAGCAGCCTGAGCCAGCGGTACTGCAGACGGTTAGTGTCCTGAAACTCGTCCACCAGGATGTGGACGAAGCGCCGCTGGTAGTGCGCGCGCAGCACTTCGTTACGCGACAGCAGTTCGAAGCTGCGCAGCAGCAGCTCGGCGAAGTCCACCACGCCCTCGCGGTCGCACTGCCGGTCGTACTCGGCGTAGAGCTCGGTCAGACGGCGCGAGTGCTCGTCGAAGGCATCGACCTGCGCGGCACGCCGTCCGTGCTCCTTGTTGCCGTTGATGAAGTACTGCAGGTCACGCGGCGGGAGCTTCTCGTCGTCCACGCCCATCGTCCTGAGCAGCCGCTTGATCAGGGAGAGCTGGTCCTGGCTGTCGAGGATCTGGAACGTCTGCGGCAGCCCGGCGTCGCGGTGATGGGCGCGCAGCATCCTGTTGCACAGGCCGTGGAAGGTGCCGATCCACATTCCGCGAGTGTCGATGGGCAGCATCGCCGAGATGCGTGTGAGCATCTCGCGGGCGGCCTTGTTGGTGAAGGTGACCGCGAGCAGGGACTGCGGTCCGATCTGGCCGGTCTGAATCAGCCAGGCGATACGCGTGGTGAGGACCCGCGTCTTGCCGCTGCCGGCACCCGCGAGGATCAGTGCGGACTGCTGCGGCAGGGTGACGGCGAGGCGTTGCTGTTCGTTGAGGCCTTCGAGAAGGTTGCCTGAAGCCACGGAGAGAGTCGTTACGAAAGCGTTTCGATTATACGGCAGCGCCCATGTGCCGGCCCCGGACAGGCGCTGCATGCGGCGTGAGAGGCGGGCTTGCCCGGTATAATTCGCGGTCCTCCGATCCGATCCCGAAGGCAGCTCACGCATGCAGCCCCAGTACCGCCCAGCAGACATCGAAGCGCAGGCACAGGCCGCGTGGGACGAACGCAAGGCCGCCCGGGTGTTGGAGGACCGCTCGCGGCCCAAGTACTACTGTCTGTCGATGTTTCCCTACCCCTCGGGCAAGCTGCACATGGGGCACGTGCGCAACTACACCATCGGCGACGTGCTCTCGCGCTACTACCGCATGCGCGGCTACAACGTGCTGCAGCCGATGGGCTGGGATGCCTTCGGTCTGCCGGCCGAGAACGCGGCGATGGCCAACGGCGTACCGCCGGCGAAGTGGACCTACGACAACATCGCGTACATGAAGAAGCAGCTCCAGTCGCTAGGCTTCGCCATCGACTGGGAGCGCGAAATCGCCACCTGCCGTCCCGAGTACTACCGCTGGAACCAGTGGCTGTTCCTGCGCATGCTCGAGAAGGGCCTCGCCTACAAGACCACCGGGGTGGTGAACTGGGATCCGGTGGATCAGACGGTGCTCGCCAACGAGCAGGTCATCGACGGTCGCGGCTGGCGCACCGGTGCACTGGTCGAGAAGCGAGAGATTCCGATGTACTACCTGCGCATCACGGCGTACGCGGACGAGTTGCTCGAGGCACTCGAAGGGCTGCCGGGATGGCCCGAGCGCGTCAAGCTGATGCAGGCCAACTGGATCGGGCGCAGCGAAGGTGTCGAGGTGTCCTTCCCCTATGCACACGACCAGCGCCAGGCGCTGAAGGTCTTCACCACGCGGGCCGACACGCTGCTGGGGGCGACCTACTGCGCGGTGGCGGCCGAGCATCCCCTGGCCGCCCTGGCCGCTGCCGACAACCCGCGGCTCACCGCCTTCATCGAACAGTGCAAGCGCGGGCCGTCGATGGAGGCGGAACTCGCGACCCAGGAGAAGAAGGGCGTGCCCACCGGGCTGTTCGTGCTTCACCCTCTGACCGGGGAGAAGCTGCCGGTGTGGATTGCCAACTACGTGCTGATGGGCTACGGCGAGGGCGCGGTGATGGCCGTTCCCGCACACGACGAACGCGATTTCGAGTTCGCCGGCAGATATGGCCTGCCGATCAAGCCGGTGATACGCACCTCCGCGGGCGAGACCACGCCCGCGCCCTGGCAGGAGGCATACGCCGAGCGCGGCGTGCTGACCAATTCGGGACGCTACGACGGGATGGATTTCCAGGCCGCAGTGGATGCCATCGCCGCGGATCTCGAGCGCAAGGGCCTGGGGCGCAAGCGCACCCAGTACCGACTGCGCGACTGGGGAATCTCGCGGCAGCGCTACTGGGGCTGCCCGATCCCGCTGGTCCACTGCGACACGTGCGGCGACGTGCCCGTGCCCGACGCGCGGCTCCCCGTGGTGCTGCCGGAGGACTGCGTGCCCGACGGCAGCGGCAATCCGCTCGACAGGCGGGCGGATTTCGTGAACACCACGTGCCCCGCGTGCGGCAGGCCGGCACGGCGCGAGACCGACACCATGGACACCTTCGTGGACTCGTCCTGGTACTACATCCGCTATGCCTGCCCGGACAACGCGCAGGCAATGGTGGACGAGCGCGTCGACTACTGGCTGCCGGTGGACCAGTACATCGGCGGCATCGAGCACGCGATCCTGCACCTGCTCTATTCGCGTTTCTGGACCAGGATCATGCGCGACCTGGGGCTGGTTTCCTTCGACGAGCCGTTCTCGCGCCTGCTCACGCAGGGCATGGTGCTCAACGAGATCTTCTTGCGCAAGCACGGCACCGGCCGCATTGCCTATTACAATCCGGTGGACGTGGAGATCAAGACCGACGAGCGTGGCAATCGCATCTCGGCGGCGTTGAAGGGTGATGGGCTGCCCGTGGAATCGGGCGGCATCGGCACCATGTCGAAGTCGAAGAACAACGGGGTCGATCCGCAGTCGCTGGTCGACCAGTACGGCGCCGATACCTCGCGCTTCTTCATGATGTTCACCAGCCCACCCGAGCAGACACTGGCCTGGTCGGACTCGGGAGTGGAAGGGTCGTTCCGCTTCCTGCGCCGGGTGTGGGCGTTCGCGCATCGGTACCACGAGGACGTGCGGCCGCTGCTCGCCGCGGCGCCGGTCCTCGGTGCCCGGCTGGATGCGTCCGCCGCCGCAGCGCGCCGGGAGGTCCACCTCAACCTGAAGCAGGCCAGTTTCGACATGCAACGGCAGCAGTTCAATACGGTGGCCTCCGCCTGCATGAAGATGCTCAACGCGCTCGAGGGCGCGAACAGGGAGGCGGGCGCGCGCGTCATCGAGGAGGGGCTGTCGATCCTGCTGCGGGTCCAGGCTCCCATCACCCCGCATCTGTGCGACCACCTGTGGCGCGAACTGGGCTTTGGCGAGGACGTCTTCACCGCAGCCTGGCCGCAGCCCGACGAAGCGGCGCTGGCGCAGGACGAGATCGAACTCGTCCTGCAGATAAACGGCAGGACGCGCGGCAGCATCAGGGTGCCCGTGGACGCTTCGCGCGAGCAGATCGAACAGATCGCGCGCAGCGGCCCCGCGGCCGCCCGTCACGTGGGCGACCAGCCGATCAGGAAGGTGATCGTGGTGCCTGGACGCCTGGTGAACCTGGTCGCATGAGAACCGGCCTGCTCGCACTTGCTGGCGCGGCCGCGCTGATCCTGGCCGGGTGCGGATTCAAGCCGGTGGCACCGGCGGAGATTCCGTTCGAGAACCTGTACGTGGCCACGCCCGACTACTCGTCCTTCGGAGCGGAGTTCAAGCGCTACGTGGAGAGCCACAGCCGCAGCCGTCTGGCGGACACGCCGGGCGGTGCGGACGCCGTCCTGGAGATCCTGGGAGAGACGCAGCAGAAGCAGATCCTCTCGCTGAGCGCAGCCGGGCGCGTGCAGGAGTACCTGCTGCGCTATCGCATCGCCTTTCGTGTGCGCGATGCCGGCGGCCGGGAACTGCTCCCGCCCGACGAGATCACGCTCGAGCGCGACCTCATCTACGACGACGATGCGGTGCTGGCGAAGGAGAACGAGGAGATCTTCCTCTACCAGGAGATGCGCCACGATGCCATCCAGCAGCTCGTGCGCCGTCTGTCCATCATCGATCTGACCGCCACACCCCCCGCCTCCTGACCGTGAACTCGACCACACCCGCCGCTGCACTCGCCGCGCCCGGATCCGTCGGAGTGGTGACGGCGAAGCGCGTGGATTTCCAGCGGCCGCTCCCGCTGCGCAGCGGCGCGGTCATCGACCGCTACGAGCTTGCCTACGAGAGTTACGGCACGCTCAACGCCGCGCGCAGCAATGCAGTGCTGGTGTGCCACGCGCTCAATGCCTCGCATCACGTGGCCGGGACATACGCCGAGGATCCGAGGAGCGTCGGCTGGTGGGACAACCTGGTGGGCCCCGGCAAGCCGCTGGGCACCGACCGGTTCTTCGTGGTCGGCGTCAACAATCTGGGCGGCTGCCATGGTTCCACCGGGCCGGCATCGATCAATCCCGCCACCGGCCGGCACTGGGGTGCGCAGTTTCCGCTGGTGACGGTGGAGGACTGGGTCGAGGCGCAGGCACGGCTGGCCGACGAGTTGGGCATCGAGCGGTTCGCCGCGGTGATCGGCGGCAGCCTGGGCGCCATGCAGGCGCTCCAGTGGACCATCAGCCACCCGGAGCGCGTGCGGCATGCGCTGGTGATCGCGGCGGCGCCCAAGCTGTCTGCCCAGAACATCGCGTTCAACGAGGTCGCGCGCCAGGCAATCACCACCGACCCGGACTTCCACGGCGGCGACTACTACGCCCACGCAGTGGTGCCCAGGCGCGGCCTGCGCCTGGCACGCATGCTGGGCCACATCACCTACCTGTCGGACGATGCGATGGCCGAGAAATTCGGCCGGGCCCTGCGCACGGGCAGCATCAAGTTCAACTTCGACGTCGAGTTCGAGATCGAGTCCTACCTGCGCTATCAAGGGGACAAGTTCTCCGAGTACTTCGACGCCAACACCTACCTGCGCATCACCAAGGCGCTCGACTACTTCGATCCCGCCGCGGAGTGCGGAGGCGATCTGGCAAAGGCGATGGCGCGCGCGAAGGCCGGCTTCCTGGTGGTGTCCTTCACCTCCGACTGGCGCTTCTCGCCTGCGCGCTCGCGCGAGATCGTCAAGGCACTGGTGGATAACCGGCTGGACGTGTCCTACGCGGAGATCGACGCGCCGCACGGCCACGATGCCTTCCTGATGGACGACGAGCGCTACCACGGCGTGGTGCGAGCCTACCTCGACGGGATCGATGTCCGCTGAGTCCGCCAACGGCACCATGACGGTGCGCCCCGGCCGCGCCGCGCGCCACGACTTCGCCGCGATCGCGCGGTGGATCCGGTCGGGTGCGCACGTGCTCGATCTGGGCTGCGGGGACGGCACGCTGCTGCGCACCCTGCGCGAGACGCGTGCGGCCAACGGCTACGGCATCGAGATCGACGATGCGAAGATCGTCGCGAGCGTGCGCAACCGGGTGAACGTCATCCAGAGCAATCTCGAATCCGGCCTGTCCGGCTTCGAATCGCACTCGTTCGACTACGTGATCCTGTCGCAGACGCTGCAGGCGGTGCGACACACGGAGGATCTACTCAGGGAGATGCTGCGCGTGGGGCGCGAAGGCATCGTGAGCTTTCCGAACTTCGGCTACTGGCGTCTGCGCACGCAGATCCTGCTGGGCGGGCGTATGCCGGTGTCGAAGAACCTGCCGTACGAGTGGTACAACACGCCGAACGTGCACCTGTTCACCATTGCCGATTTCGAGTCGTTCTGCGTGGCGCACGGGATCCGCATCCTCGAGCGCATCGTGATGAACGAGCGCGGCGAACGCATCGGTTTTCTGCCCAATCTGCTCGGCGCGGTCGCGGTCTATCGGCTCGACGCGGGTCGCGCCTGAACGGCAGCGATCAGGTGGAGGGTGCGCCTGCCTGAACAGCGGCGCGCGTGCGTGCATTGCGTCCCGCGAGCAGGACCAGGATCATGACCGGCACCCCGAGCAGCGCGGTACCCAGGAAGAAGCTGGTGTAGCCGTGATGATCCACCACCCAGCCGGAGAAGCCGGCGAGGAACTTCGGCAGCAGCAGCATGATGGAGCTGAACAGCGCGTACTGCGTGGCCGAGTAGGCGAGGCTGGTGAGTCCGGACAGATAGGCGACGAAGGCCGCGCTCGCCATGCCGCCGCTCAGGTTGTCGGCGGAGATGACGAATACCAGCCCCGCGAGATCGTGGCCGCGGGTGGCGAGCCAGGCGAACAGCAGGTTGGTGGCGGCGGACAACAGCGCGCCGAGAAAGAGCACGCGCATCACGCCCAGCCGCAGCGACAGCACCCCGCCCAGCGCTGCTCCGACCAGGGTCATGATTACGCCATAGACGCCCGAGACCGCGGCCACCTCGTCCTTGGTGAAACCCATGTCGCGATAGAAGGGGTTGGACATCACGCCCAGCACGATGTCCGAGATGCGATAGGTGCCGATCAGGGCGAGCAGCAGCAGCGCGTGCCAGCGGTAGCGCAGCAGGAAATCCTGGAACGGGCTGTACACGGCGGCGTGCACGAAGGCGAGCAGGCGGCGCAGCGGCTGGGGTATGTCGAGCCGACCGAGGCAGCCCGCGATCGCCTGTTCGCGCGAGAGCACCTCTGCCGAAATCTCGCGCTTGGGCTCGCTGGAGAACAGCACGGTCACTATGCCCACTGCCATGAGCGCGGCCATCGTCAGGTAGGCAGCGACCCAGGGTGCATGCTGATAGGTCTGCTCGTCCGGATCGAGTGCGGCGGCGATCCACAATGCCCCGGCGGAGGAGGTGATCATGGCAGCGCGATACCCGACCTGATAGGCGGCTGCCATCGCGGCCTGGCGCGACAGTGCAGCCGACTCGATGCGGAATGCATCCAGCGCGATGTCCTGAGTGGCCGAGCCGAACGCGGCCAGGAGCGCGAAGCCGATCAGCGCACCCAGCTGCACGGCTGGATCGGTCAGGGCCATGCCGACCAGGCCGGCCACCACGGCCGCCTGCGCCAGGACGAGCCAGCTGCGCCGGCGGCCCAGCAGACGCGTCAGGACCGGGATGGGAAGCCTGTCGACCAGCGGCGCCCATATCCACTTGAACCCGTAGGCCAGTCCGACCCAGCTCAGGAAGCCGATGGTGGTCCGGTCGATGCCTGCCTCGCGCAGGCGGTAGGAAAGGGTGCCGAGCACCAGCAGCAGCGGCAGGCCGGCCGAGAAGCCCAGCAGCAGCATGCGGGCCACCGGCGGCTCGAGGTAGACGCGCAGATCGTGCAGCCAGGAACGCTTCCCGGCCTCGTTCATCGGCAGCGCTCAGAAGGGATGGTCATAGTCGACAGTCAGGGGTGCGTGGTCGGAGAAACGCTGGTCCTTGTAGATGGCGACACGGTGCGCGCGCGCGGCGATCCCCAGCGTCGCGATCTGGTAGTCCAGCCGCCACCCGACGTTCTTCGCCCACGCCTGGCCCCGGTTCGACCACCACGTGTACTGCTCCGCCCGAGTATCGACGCGCCGGAACACATCTACATAGCCAAGTCGGTCGAACACGCCCGACAGCCAGGCGCGTTCCTCGGGCAGGAAGCCCGAGTTCTTCTGGTTCGAGCGCCAGTTCCTGAGGTCGATCTCCTTGTGCGCGATATTCCAGTCGCCGCAGATGACCACCTCGCGGCCGCTGCAGCCCAGCTCGTGCAGCGGTGCGATGACGCGTTCCAGGAAGCCGAACTTGATCTGCAGGCGCTCGGGCGAACTCGACCCGGAGGGCACGTAGAACGAGACGATGCTCAGATTGCCGAAGCGCGCTTCGATGTAGCGGCCTTCCGCGTCGATGTCCTCGATGCCGAGGCCCTCGCGGATTTCGTCGGGCTCGCGCTTGCTGTAGATTGCTACCCCGCTGTACCCGGGCCGCAGCGCGCAATGGAAGTATCCGCGCAGGGCGCCGGGGTTGCGCATGGCCTCGGTCAGGTCGCCGGGCCGGCACTTGAGTTCCTGTACACACACGACGTCGGCGTCCTGCTTGGCCAGCCAGTCGAGGAAGCCCTTCCCGACCGCGGAGCGGATGCCGTTCAGATTGAGAGAGACGATGCGCATGCTCGAAGAACAGATCGATCAGGGGTTTCGCGGGGAATTCATCCAGTTCGCCATCGAGCGCGACGTGTTGCGCTTTGGCGAATTCAAGACAAAGGCTGGGCGGCTGTCGCCGTACTTCTTCAATGCGGGCCTGTTCAACGACGGCCAGTCACTGAGGCGGCTCGGGCAATTCTACGCAAAAGCCATCGTCTCGGGCGGCATCGGATTCGACCTGTTGTTCGGCCCCGCCTACAAGGGCATTCCGCTGGTGACGGCGGCCGCGGTCGCGCTCGACGAGTTCGGCCGCAACGTGCCGATCTGCTTCAACCGCAAGGAGGCCAAGGATCACGGCGAAGGAGGCACGACCATCGGCGCACCGCTGGCCGGCCGCGTCCTCATCGTGGACGACGTCATATCCGCGGGTACATCGGTTCGCGAGTCGGTGGAATTGATCGAGCGTAGCGGGGCCCGGCCCTGTGGCGTGGTGATCGCGCTCGACCGGATGGAGCGCGGCACCGGGGAGATGTCGGCGGTGCAGGAGGTCAACCGGCAGTACGGCATTCCGGTGCTCAGCATTGCCACCCTGGACGATCTGGTGGCGCATTTGCAAACAGAAGGCGCAATGGCACGCGAGTTGCAATCGGTGGCGGCGTATCGAACCCGCTACGGAGCGTCACCGAATGTCACCTAAGTTTGTGCCCGTTCTGATCTGCCTGGTCGGCCTGCTGGCCGTGGCGGAGTCGGGGGCGGCCGCGAAGCAGTCGAAGAAGGTGACCAAGGGTGCGGTGCCGAGCGCGAAGATCTACAAGTGGGTGGACGAACGTGGCGTTACCCACTATGGCGAAATCATACCGCCCCAGTACCGGGACAAGGCGGCCACCGAGATGAGCCGGGGCGGCGTGGCGGTAAGGCAGATCCACGGCGCCATGACCCCGGAACAGCGCATGGCTGCCGAAGAGCGCGCGCGGCGCGAGCAGGAAGAGCAGCAACGCGAGGTGGCGTCGCGGCGTCGCGATACCGCGCTGTTGGCGACCTATACCAGCGCGCGCGAGATCGACGCGGCCCGCGAGCGCACCCTGGCGCTTCCGCAGCAGGCGATCAGGGGTCTGCAGCCGCGCCTGCAGCACGCGCAGGCGCGCATGGACAAACTCGAGGAGCAGGCCGGGAGACTGCGCAGCGCCGGGCGGCAGGTTCCGCCCCACCTGGCCGAGGACATCGACCTGCAGCGCCAGGCCATGGGTGAGATCCGCATCGACAGGGACCGGCACGATGCCGAGATCGCGGCCATCAACCGGCGCTTCGACGAAGACAAGCAGCGTTTCGCGGAGTTGACGGAGGTTGCCCACCGCTGAGCGGAGTTCAGGACGCCAGCGCCTCCTTCAGGATCTCGCTCAGCTGGGCAGGATTCGCCTTGCCCCTGCTCGCCTTCATGCACTGTCCGACCAGGAAGTTGAACGCCTTCTCCCTGCCTGACCGGTACTCGGCCACCTGCGCCGGGTTGGCCGCGACCACCTCGGCTACCAGCTGTTCCAGGGCGTGGCTGTCGGAGATCTGGCGCAGTCCGCGCGATTCGATGATCTGCTCGGCGCTGCCCTCGCCGTTCCACATCGCGTCGAACACCTCCCTGGCCATCTTGCCGGACAGGGTGCCGTCGGCGACGCGCGCGAGCAGTTCCGCCAGGCGCTCGGCCGACAGAGGAATGCGGTCGAACTCCAGGCCGTCCCGGTTGAGGCGGGCTGACACCTCTCCCATGATCCAGTTCGCCGCGAGCTTGGCCTGCTGCGGCAGTCGCCGTGCGAGGGCGTCGAAGTAGTCGGAGATCTCGCGCGCCGCGATCAGCACGCCTGCATCGTAGGCAGTCAGTCCGTACTGCTCGACGAAGCGCGCGCGACGCGCCTCGGGCAGTTCCGGCAGGTCGTGCGCGACCTCGGCGATCCAGCTGGCGCTCACCGCGAGCGGCAGCAGATCGGGGTCGGGGAAGTAGCGGTAATCCTGGGCGTCCTCCTTCGAGCGCATCGACCGCGTCTGGTCCCGGTCGGGGTCGTACAGCCGCGTCTCCTGCACGATGCGGCCGCCGTCCTCCAGGATCTCCCTCTGGCGCGCGATCTCGTACTGGATGGCGCGCTCGAGGAAGCGGAAGGAGTTCAGGTTCTTGATCTCGCAGCGCGTGCCCAGCGGCTCCCCGGGCCGGCGCAAGGACACGTTCGCGTCGCAGCGGAACGAGCCCTCCTGCATGTTGCCGTCGCAGATGCCGATCCAGCGTACCAGGGCGTGCAGTGCCTTGGCATAGGCCACTGCCTCGTCCGCGCTGCGCAGATCGGGCTCGGTGACGATCTCGAGCAGCGGTGTACCCGCGCGGTTCAGGTCGATGCCGCTCATGCCGTGGAAGTCCTCGTGCAGGGACTTGCCGGCGTCCTCCTCCAGGTGCGCTCGGGTGAGCCGGACCTGCTTCTCGCTCTCACCGTCTCCGATGCGGATGGTTCCGCCGGTGACGATGGGCTGCTCGTACTGGCTGATCTGGTAGCCCTTCGGGAGATCCGGATAGAAGTAGTTCTTGCGCGCGAAGATCGAGCGATCGTGAATGCGGCCGCCGACCGCGAGTCCGAAGCGGATGGCGCGCTCCACCGCGCCGCGATTGGCGACCGGCAGGACACCAGGCAGCGCGATATCGACCGCGCTGGCCTGCGTATTGGGCGCGGCCCCGAAGGCGGTCGCTGCGCCCGAGAACATCTTGGACACGGTGGACAGCCGTGCATGCGTTTCCAGGCCGATCACCACTTCCCAGCTCATGGGCGCGCCTCCCCGTCCGGCTGGCGCAGGTGCCAGTCGGTCGCCTGCTGATAGCGGTGCGCGGCGTTGAGCATGCGCGACTCGCCGAAGTAGTTGCCGATCAGCTGCAGCCCGACCGGGCGTCCTCCCTCGCCGAAGCCGCAGGGAATGGACAGCCCCGGCAGGCCGGCCAGGTTGACGCCGATGGTGTAGATGTCCGAGAGGTACATCTGTACCGGATCCTGCGCCCTGGCACCGAGGTTGAAGGCGACACTGGGCGAGGTCGGTCCCGCGATCAGATCGCATCGCTCGAAGGCCGCCGCGAAATCGCGCGCGATGAGGCGGCGGATCTTCTGCGCCTGAAGATAATAGGCGTCGTAGTAGCCGTGCGAGAGCACGTAGGTGCCCATCAGGATGCGACGCCTGACCTCCGCACCGAACCCCTCGGCGCGCGACTTCATGTACATGTCGAGCAGGTCGTCGTACTGCGCCGTGCGGTAGCCGTAGCGCACGCCGTCGTAGCGCGCCAGGTTGCTGGAGGCTTCCGCGGGTGCGAGGACGTAGTAGGCCGGGATCGACAGCCGTGTGTTGGGCAGGGACACTTCCACCACGCGGCAGCCCAGCGTGCGCAGGCTGGCGATGGCCTCGTCCACTGCGCGCGCCACGTCGGCGGACAGGCCCTCGCCGAAGAACTCCCGCGGCAGGCCGATGCGCAGGCCGTCCAGGGAGTGCTCCAATGCGCGCGTGCAGTCCTCGGGTGCGCGCTCCAGCGAGGTGGAATCGCGCGCGTCGAAGCCGACCATCGCGTTGAGCAGCACGGCCAGGTCGGCGGCGGACCTGGCGATCGGGCCGCCCTGATCGAGGCTGGAGGCGTAGGCGATCATGCCGTAGCGCGACACCAGTCCGTAGGTCGGCTTGATCCCGGACACGCCGCACAGCGCGGCGGGCTGGCGGATGGAACCGCCGGTATCGGTGCCGGTGGCAGCGGGCGTCAGGCGTGCGGCCACCGCAGCTGCCGACCCGCCCGAGCTGCCGCCCGGGACTGCGCCGGCATCCCAGGGGTTGCGTACCGGGCCGTAGTACGAATTCTCATTGGACGAGCCCATGGCGAACTCGTCCATGTTGGTCTTGCCCAGGATGACGGCGCCGGCGGCATTGAAGCGCTCGATCACGTGGGCGTCATAGGGCGAGACGAAGTTCGACAGCATGCGCGAGCCGCAGGTGGTGAGCCACCCACTGGCGCAGAATATGTCCTTGTGCGCGACCGGGATGCCGGTCAGGGGGGCGCCCTTGCCGGCGGCAAGACGGGCGTCGGCGGCACGTGCCTGGGCCAGCGTGCGCTCCGGGTCCAGCGTGATGAAGCAGTTGAGCCGCGGGTTAGCCGCCTGCGCCCGTTCGAGGAACAGCCCGGTCAGCTCGGCGCTCGAGATCTTCTTTCCGGCCAGCGCCGCGGCCAGTTCGGTCAGGGATGCGTTGATCATGCGCGACCCGCGCCGGACTCGGCGCGGCGGAGGCTATTCGATGACTTTAGGCACCAGGTACAGGCCGGCTTCGACACTCGCTGCCACGGCCTGGAACTGTTCACGCCGGTCGCTCTCGCTCACCGCGTCCGGCCGCAGCCGCAGGACGACGTCCTGCGCGTGGGCCATCGGCTCCACTCCTCTGGTGTCCACTGCCTGCATCTGCTCGATGAGGCCGAAGATGGCCTGAAGCTCGCCGGCAATCCGGTCGATATCGCGCTCTGGCACCGCGATGCGCGCGAGTGTGGCGATGCGCTGTACGTCCTCGACTGACAGGAGCATGGGCCGGAGCCGTGAATTGCGACGATGGCGGGCAGGCTCGGGAGCGTGTCGCCGCATGACGGCTTTCGTCCCTTCGAGCTTGTGCGCTATTATAGCTTCTTTAAGGGCTTAGGCTCGAAAGCTGTCACGCCCGCGCAGATAGTTTAACCGGCACGCCCCTCCACACCATCGAACCGGGCGCACGAACTCTAAAACCGGGAGGTTCATGATCGGATTCCTCGGCGGGTACTTCTCCAACGACCTCGCCATCGACCTCGGCACCGCCAACACCCTCATCTACGTCCGTGGAAAGGGGATCGTGCTCAATGAACCGTCGGTGGTTGCCATCCGTCAGGAAGGTGGACCCAACGGCAAGAAGGTGATCCAGGAAGTCGGTCTGGCGGCGAAACAGATGCTGGGGCGGACCCCCGGCAACATCATCGCCATCCGCCCGATGAAGGACGGCGTCATTGCCGACTTCACCGTCACCGAGCAGATGCTCAAGCAGTTCATCAAGAAGGTGCACGACAACCGCTTGTTCTCGCCCAGCCCGCGCATCGTCATCTGCGTGCCGTGCGGGTCCACCCAGGTCGAGCGCCGTGCCATCCGCGAGTCCGCCTATGGCGCGGGCGCGCGCAAGGTGGAGTTGATCGAGGAGCCGATGTCGGCTGCCATCGGCGCCGGCCTGCCGGTGGACGAAGCCACGGGATCGATGGTGGTGGACATCGGCGGCGGCACTACCGAGGTGGGCGTCATCTCTCTGGGCGGAATCGTCTACGCCGGCTCGGTCCGGGTGGGCGGGGACAAGTTCGACGAAGCCATCATCAACTACATTCGCCGCAACTACGGCATGCTCATCGGCGAGACCACCGCCGAGGAGATCAAGAAGGAGATCGGCTCGGCTTTCCCCGGCAGCGAAGTGCGGGAGAAGGAGGTCAAGGGCCGCAATCTGGCAGAGGGCATTCCGCGCAGCTTCACCATCTCCAGCAACGAGATCCTCGAGGCGCTCACCGAGCCGCTCAACAGCATCGTGAGTGCGGTGAAATCGGCGCTCGAGCAAACACCGCCTGAACTTGGCGCCGACATTGCCGAAAAAGGCATGGTGCTGACTGGTGGAGGAGCGCTGCTGCGCGATATCGATCGACTGCTGATGGAAGAAACCGGCCTGCCGGTGATCGTCGCCGAGGATCCGCTGACCTGCGTGGTGCGCGGATCGGGCAAGGCGCTCGAGCGCATGGACAAGGTGGGCACGATCTTCACCAGCGACTGATACCTGCGTCCGATCGAACCGGCACGGGAACCCGGCCCTCCGCCTGATCCCCCCGTGCCGCGCGCCGCCAACGTGCGGAGCTCTGCATGGAATACTCCCCGCCTCCCTTCTTCAAGCGCGGACCCGGGCTCCTCACTCGCTTCGGCTTCTTCGCCCTCGTCTCGGTGGCTCTGCTGGTGGCCGACGCCCGCTTCGGCTACATGGACACCGCCCGCGGCATGCTGGCCGCCATCGTCAACCCCTTCCAGCGTCTGTTCGCGTTGCCCGCCGACGGCCTGTCACGCGTGGCCGAGTTCTTCGTCACCTCCTCCCATCTGCGGCGGGAGAATGACCGTCTGCGGCGCGAGGCGCTGAACAACGCCGCGGCACTTCAGACCCAGCAGTCGCTCGCCGCCGAGAACGACAATCTGCGCCAGTTGCTCGGCATGCGCGAGCGCGTCGAACGCACCACCATCCCGGCCGAGATCCTGCACGCGCCGCGCGATCCATTCGCGCGGCGGGTCGTGGTCGATCGGGGGGCGCAGCACGGCGTGCGACCCGGCCTGGCGGCAATCGACCGCCTGGGCGTGATCGGCCAGGTGACGCGCGTGTTTCCCTTCGCCTCGGAAGTCAGCCTGATCACGGACAAGGAGCAGGCGGTCCCGATCCAGGTACTTCGCAGCGGCGTGCGCGGCGTGACCTTCGGCATCGGCTACGATGGAACACTCGAATTGCGTTTCATGCCGGTGAACGCCGACATCCAGAACGGAGATCTGCTGGTGACTTCCGGCATCGACGGAACCTATCCTCCCGGTCTGCCGGTGGCGGTGGTATCGAACATCGAGCGCAACGCTGCCTACGCGTTCGCGCGCATCACCTGCACACCCGCCGCGGGGGTGAGCAGCTACGGCCAGATCCTGATCGTGAATGCTGCCGAGGCGGGGGCCGATCCGGCGGCGCCCGGGTCGCCCGGCGCGCCGCCCGCAGCGGTGCAGGAGCAGCGCTGATGGCCGAGCGTGGAGAAGGCTCGGAGATCCTGCGTCCCGCGCGCTGGGGCTACATCCTGCTCACGCTCACGATCGCAGTGAGCGCTAACCTTCTGGCACTGCCTGGTGTAGCGCAGATATTGCGTCCGGATCTGCTGGCGCTGACGTTGATCTACTGGGTCGTGTACCACCCGCGCCGGCTCGGCTTCCTGCCGGCGTGGATCCTCGGTCTGGTGATGGACGTCGCCAACGGCAGCCTGTTCGGCGAGCACGCGCTCGGCTACGCGGTACTGATGTATCTGTCCATCGTGCTCTACCGACGCATCGTCATGTTCGGGATGATCCAGCAGATGCTGCACGTATTCGCCATCCTGGTGGTGTCGCAGGCCGTCATGCTGGTGGTGCGCCTGGCCGCAGGCGCCGATTTCCCCGGCATCACCTACTTCGTGCCCAGCGTGCTGGGCGCGCTGTTGTGGCCAGCGCTGTTCGCCCTGATCCGCATGCCGCTGCGTCCGCGAACCGGCGCCGACGTGGCCTGAGGTACATCGAACCCGCCGCCAAGTTCCAAGTGAAGCATTTCCGCCGTTCGAGCCTGCGCCGCGATGCCCACCCCATGGCCCTGGGCGGCGCACGTCGTGCCGAACTGCGCGATCACCAGAAGGAACTGCAGAACTTCCAGCTGCGCCTGGGCCTCATGGCGACCGCGATCCTCATCGTGTTCGGTGCCCTGCTGCTGCGGCTGTTCTACGTGCAGGTGATCCAGCACGACTACTACCACACGCTGGCCGAGAATAACCGCATTTCCATCGTCCCTATCGTGCCCAACCGCGGACTGATCCTGGACCGGAACTCGGCCGTGCTGGCGCACAACTACGCGGCCTACACGCTGGAGATCACCCCCAGTAAGGCGGGGAAGCTCGATACGCTCATCAACGAGCTCGCGACCGTGGTCGACATCCAGCCGCGCGACCGCAAGCGTTTCCGCAAGCTGCTCGACGAGGGGCACGATTTCGCCAGCGCGCCGATCCGCACCCGTCTCAGTGACCAGGAGGTGGCGCGCTTTGCGGCCAGCAAGTACCGCTTTCCCGGCGTCGACATCCGGGCGCGGCTGTTCCGCCACTATCCCAATGGCGAGGTGGCGTCGCACGTACTGGGCTACATCGGGCGCATCAACAAGCGCGACCTGGCGAAGCTCAAGGAATTGGGCGTGGCGCCGAACTACGCGGGTTCGGACTTCATCGGCAAGGTCGGCCTGGAAGGGCGTTACGAACAGGAACTGCACGGCACCACCGGTTTCGAGGAGGTCGAGACCGATGCCGGCGGCCGCGCCGTGCGCACCCTGCGCAGCACCCTTCCGATCTCGGGCAACAACCTGCTGCTGTCGCTCGATGCGCGCCTGCAAAACGTGGCCGAGCAGGTGTTCGGCGAGCGCCGCGGCGCGCTGATCGCCATCGAGCCCTCGACCGGCGGTGTGCTGGCACTGGTGAGCAAGCCCGGCTTCGATCCCAACCTGTTCGTCGATGGCATCGATACCCAGAACTGGGATTTGCTCAACAATTCTCCCGACCATCCGCTCAACAACCGCGCGCTCCAGGGCGTCTATCCGCCCGGTTCCACGTTCAAGCCGTTCATGGCGCTGGCCGCGCTGGAACTGGGCGAGCGCACCCCTGGCTATTCCATCGGCGATCCCGGCTACTTCACACTGGGCGGAAGCCACCGCTGGCGCGACTGGAAGCTCGGCGGCCACGGCGTGGTGGATCTGCACAAGTCGATCGTCGTCTCCTGCGACACCTACTATTACGGACTGGCGCACGACATGGGGATCGAGAACATTCACGCGTTCATCGGCCAGTTCGGGTTCGGCCAGCGCACGGGCGTCGACATCGACGGCGAAGTCGGCGGCCTGCTTCCCTCCGAGGCATGGAAGATGAAGCGCTTCAAGCAGAAGTGGTATCCCGGCGATACCATTTCGGTGGGCATCGGCCAGGGCTACAACCTCGCCACCCCGATGCAGCTCGCGCATGCGACGTCGGTCCTGGCCAACCGCGGCGTCATCTTCCGGCCGCACATCGTGCGCCAGGTGCAGAACAGCCAGAGCGGCGCGCTCACGACGATCGAACCCGCGCCGGTCGGAAAGGTCGAGCTCAAGGAAGACAGCGTCGTGCGCGTGACCGAAGCGATGGTGGACGTGATGAAGCCGGGCGGCACGGCCGCCGTGGCCGGTCTGGGCGCCGAATACCGCATCGCCGGCAAGACCGGCACGGCCCAGGTGATCGGCATCAAGCAGAACGAGAAGTACGACGAACGGCGCGTGCACGAGCGCCATCGCGACCACGCGTTGTTCATCGCCTATGCGCCCGCGGAGGCGCCTACCATCGCGGTGGCGGTGCTGGTGGAGAACGGCGGGCACGGCAGCTCGAGCGCGGCCCCGGTGGCGCGCAAGATCATGGACTTCTATCTGCTGGGCAAGGAGCCGCAGGTGGAGAAGGCACAGGGCGCGCAGGAGGAAGCGGTAAATGATTGACCGGATCCTGGTCTACCTCGGGCGGCACGTGGACAGCTATCTGCTGGCCGCCATCGGCGCGCTGCTGGTGGTGGGGCTGATCACGCTCTACAGCGCCTCGGGCGAGAGCTTCGCGCGGGTGGGCAACCAGGTCGCCAACATTGGCGTGGCCCTGCTGGTCATGTGGCTGGCGGCGAACGTTTCGCCGCACTACATTCAGCGCCTGGCAATGCCGGTCTACGTGATTGGCCTCGTCCTGCTGCTGGCGGTGATGTTCTTCGGCGAGATCACCAACGGCGCGCAGCGCTGGCTCGACCTGGGCATCACGCGCATCCAGCCATCCGAGCTGATGAAAATCGGCGTGCCGCTGGCACTCGCCTGGTACTTCGACCGGTACGAGGCGATCCTCAAGCTGCGCGACTTCGTGATCGCCGGAATCATGATGGCGGTTCCCGTCCTGCTCATCGCCGAGCAGCCGGACCTGGGCACTTCGCTGCTGGTGGCAGCCGCCGGATTCTTCGTGATCTTCCTGGCCGGGCTGAGCTGGAAGATCGTGACCGGCATCGTGCTGACCGCGCTCGGATGCCTGCCCGTACTGTGGTCGCTGATGCACGACTATCAGCGCCAGCGCGTGCTCACACTGCTCGATCCGAGCCAGGATCCGCTCGGCGCGGGCTACCACACCATCCAGGCAGCGATCGCCCTCGGCTCGGGCGGACTGTTCGGCAAAGGCTGGCTCAACGGCACGCAGGCGCACCTCGACTTCCTGCCCGAGCGCACCACCGACTTCATCTTCGCCGTGTTCTCCGAGGAGTTCGGGCTGTTCGGCAACATCGTGCTGGTCACTCTGTTCCTGTTCGTCATCGGCCGCGGCCTGTTCATCAGCTTCAATGCCTCGACGCTGTTCACCCGACTGCTCGCGGGCGCCATCACGCTGACCTTCTTCACCTACGTCATCGTGAACATGGGCATGGTCTCCGGTGTCCTGCCCGTGGTGGGCGTGCCGCTGCCGCTCGTCAGCTACGGTGGCACGTCGCTGGTGAGCATCCTGTTCGGCCTGGGCATCCTGATGAGCATCCAGACGCACAAGCGCCTGGTGCAGAGCTGAATGGCAGGAGCCGGGCGTGCCGGCGTTCTGCTCCTCGTCGGAGCCCTGTGCGCCTGCGCGGGTCCGCCACCGAAGTCCGATGTCCCGGCGCGCAAACCGGGCGGCTATTACCTCGACGACGGCCCGCCGGACGCCACGCCGGCGCGGCTCGAGGCGATCCCCGACGCGCAACCGCGCCCCGAGCCGATCAAGTCATCGACCACCCGTCCCTACACCGCGCTGGGCCGGCGCTTCGTGCCCATGGCCTCGCTGCAGCCGTACACGGCGACCGGCATCGCTTCCTGGTACGGCAGGCGTTACCACGGCCGGCCCACGGCCTCGGGCGAACCGTATGACATGTTTTCGATGAGTGCCGCGCATCCGCTGCTGCCCATCCCGAGCTACGCGCGTGTCACCCACCTGGACACGCAACGCTCGGTGGTGGTGCGCATCAACGACCGCGGTCCCTTCCTGGCCGAGCGCCTGATCGATCTGTCGTACGCGGCGGCATACAAGCTCGGCATCGTCGCCCACGGCCAGGGACGCGTGCGGGTCGATGCCATCGTGCCGGCAGATACCGCGGCGTTGCCGGCCGTGGCCTCGGCGCCGGTAGCCTCGCCGGTGCCCTCTGCCACACTCGCCAGCAGGGCGGTCTGGCTGCAGCTCGGCGCATTCGCCGATGCAGCCAACGCCCAGGCGCTGCTGCGGCGTGCGCGCAGCGCGATGCCGATGCTGGCCCCGCTCACCGCGATACAGGAACAGGAGGGCATGTACCGCGTGCGCACCGGCCCTTTCGCCTCGCGGGCCGAGGCGCTTCAGGCCGCCGCCGAGGTGAGCGCGGGGCTTGCCATCGAACCGGCCCTCGTGGCTCCGTGACCGCGGGCCGGCGGCCGCGAACTGGCTATACTGCGCCACCTCGACCGCTCCACCGACCAGGCACACATGCACACCCTCATCTGCGGCTCCATGGCGTACGACAACATCATGGTGTTCCGCGACCGGTTCAAGAACCACATCCTGCCGGACCAGATCCACATCCTGAATGTCGCGTTCCTGGTGCCGGACATGCGCAGGGAGTTCGGCGGCTGCGCCGGAAACATCGCCTACAACCTGCACCTGCTGGGCGGCAATGCGTTGATCATGGCCACCGTCGGGCAGGACCACGACCCGTATGCGTACCGGCTGGAGCGTCTGGGTCTGGCGCAGACGCACATCCAGGCTATGCCGGACGCCTATACGGCGCAGGCCTTCATCACCACCGACCTGGATGACAACCAGATCACGGCCTTCCATCCGGGCGCGATGAATTTCTCCCACCAGAACCATGTCAGGGACGCGCAAGCGGTCTCGCTCGGCATCGTCGCCCCGGACGGACGCGAGGGCATGCTGCAGCATGCGCGCGAATTCCACGAGGCGGGAATTCCGTTCATCTTCGACCCGGGCCAGGGCCTGCCGATGTTCGACGGTCCGGAACTGCTCGCCTTCATCCGCCAGGCGAGCTATGTCGCGGTCAACGACTACGAGGCACAGCTGCTGCAGGACAGGACCGGCATTGCGCTCGAGCAGCTCGCGGGCATGGTCGAGGCGCTGATCGTCACGCGCGGCGGCGAAGGATCCATCATCCACGCAGGCGGCAAGACGATCGACATTCCGAGTGTCAGACCCGAGCAGATCCTGGATCCCACCGGTTGTGGAGATGCCTATCGCGCCGGCCTCCTGTACGGGCTGGCCAACGGCTTCGACTGGCCGACCACCGGGCGCCTCGCGTCGCTGCTCGGGGCTCTGAAGATCGCCAGCCGGGGCGGGCAGAACCATCGTTTCGCGCGCGACGAGATCGCGGAGCGCTACAAGGCGGCTTTCGGCTATCGGCCCTGGCAGTAACGCCGTATGAGCATGCAGCATGCGGCGCACGGCCCGTCTGCGCCGACCGCCGCGCAGGTGCGCGGCTGGCGCCGCGCACGCCTTGTCCTTCACGTGCTGCTCGGGCTGATCATCTCCGCAGCCGTCTTTCCCTGGGCGGGCAATCGCCGTCAGCTGCGCATCATCCGCTGGTGGTCGAAGGGCATGCTCGCGATCATGAACGTGCAGGTGACCGTGCGTGGCCGGCGCCCTTCCGCCAGACGTCCCACCCTGCTGGTGTCGAACCACGTGTCGTGGCTCGACGTGTGGTTGATCCTGTCCGTGCATCCGGTGCGCTTCGTGGCCAAAGTCGACATCGCCAGCTGGCCACTGGCCGGCTGGCTGGTGAAACAGGCCGGCACCATCTTCATCGAGCGCGGACGCCGCAGCGATACCGCGCGCATCAACCGCCACATCCAGGAAGTGATGGCACGGCCGGAGGGTGTCGCCGTCTTTCCCGAGGGCACCACCACCGATGGCACGCATTTGCGCGGATTCCATGCCTCGCTGTTCCAGCCTGCGCTCGCGCCCGGCACGCGCCTGGCGGTGGCGGCGATCCGCTATCCGCTGCCCGACGGACGTCCCAATCCCGACTGTTCATACGCGGGAGATCGGTCCCTGCTCGAATCGGTGCGCCTGATTCTGAGGCAGCGCGCACCGCGCGCGGAGCTGCACTTCCTCGGCTACGTGGATGCCGAAGGCAGGACGCGCCGTGAACTGGCCGACGAGAGCCGCAGCCTCATTGCGCGCGCCCTGGAGTCCTGGGTGCCGCCGCGCAGTCCACATGGAACAGGCGCCGATCGTCCAGCCGCAGCGCGGTGAGGCAGCGGCCCCACAGGCAGCCGCCATCCAGGCACCAGACGTTGTGCGCGTCGTGCAGCACGCCCAGCGAGGACCAGTGTCCGAACAGCACCGGCTCGACTGCGCTGCACCGCCCGGGTACCGCGTACCAAGGCAACCAGGGCGCGGGAAGATCGCGCGGATGCGATTTGTGGGTGAATTCCATCTCGCCTTCTGCCGTGCAGGCGCGCAGGCGGGTCATGGCATTGACGACCACGCGCAGCCGATCGAACCCGGACAGGGTCTCGTCCCAGCGCGCGGGTCGATTGCCGTACATGTTGGCCAGGAAGTCGCGATAGTCCCGGCTGCGCAGCACTGCTTCCACTTCACGCGCGAGCGCGGCCGCCTGCTCTACGCTCCATTGCGGCAACAGGCCCGCGTGCACCAGGGTGAAGCCATGTTCACGATGCAGCAGCGGCTGCACGCGCAGCCAGTCGAGCAGTTGCGTACGGTCCGGCGCCTCGAGGATCCCGAGCAGGGTGTCGCCGCGCTTGAGCGTCTCGAAGCCCTCTGCGATGGCGAGCAGATGCAGGTCATGATTGCCGAGCACGGTGACAGCCGCACTGCCCAGGCCGCGTACGAAGCGCAGGGTTGCGAGCGAGTCCGGTCCGCGATTGACCAGATCGCCCACGAACCACAGCCGGTCGACGGCCGGATCGAATGCGACCAGGTCGAGCAGCCGCTGCAGCGGATCGAGGCAGCCCTGAATGTCGCCGATGGCGTAGGTGTTCATGCACTCCAGGCGCAGTGTGAAGGCGATGCGAACGAAAAGGCGCGCCCCGGGGCGCGCCTTCTGGATCGAAGCCCTGACCTGATCGATCGAGTCCGGAGCTATCCAAGACTTGGACCGAGCCTAGCGGGGATCGATCTGAGCGGGGATCGATCCAACCCGGGACCGAGCTGACCCGAGACCTATCTAACCCGGGACCGGCTCGGCGCTACTTCCCCGCCGACACCATGTAGTCTACGGCGGCAGCGACGGCCGCGTCGGCCAGGGACGGGTTCCCGCCCTTGGCCGGCATCGCGCGGATGCCCTTGATCGCATTCTCGTGCAACACCGCTGTGCCCTGCGCGATGCGCGGCTTCCACGCGGCTGCGTCGCCGAGCTTCGGCGCACCGGCCAGCCCGGTCGCGTGACACATGGCGCAAGCCTGCTGATAGACCTGTTCGCCGGAGGACGTGGCCGCAGCGGTAGGTGCGGGAGTCGACGCCGGTGCGCTCGGCGCAGGGGCGGTGGTTGCAGCTTCGGCGGCTGCCGGGTCGGTGGCGGGAGCGGCGGCCGCGGGGGCTACGGGAGCGACGGCCGTCTCCTGGAAGCTCGCACCCGACTGGTTCGCCATCCAGATCACTGCCCGGGCGACCTCGGCATCCGACAGACTGGGATTGCCGCCACGTGGGGGCATGTTGCGGATGCCTGCGATCGCATGGGAAATCAGCGTCTTCTCGCCTTGCGCGATGCGCGCGGCCCAACCTCCCTTGTCGCCCGTCCTGGGCGAGTTCATCAGGCCTGCGTCGTGGCAGGCCGCGCATGCGGCCTTGTAGATCTCCTCTGCGCTGCGCTCGGCACCGGAGGCTGCGGTCTGGACCAGGTTCACTTCGCCCACGGGCTTGATGCGCGCGGCGACGAGTTCCTCGTTCATGCTCGGAGCGGAGGGGTCCGCGTCCAGTCCACCGGTGATCAGCTTGACCACCGAAATGATGATGAACACCGGGACGGCGAATGCGGCCACCCCCAGCACCAGAACCTGCTTCCAGTGCTTGATCGGCCCGGATTCGTCGCGGCTTGCTTCACTCATGGATCTTTCCTTGGCTGGGATACCGAAAAATCCCGGGAATTATACGGACTCGCCGGGTACCCTCAAACCGCTGCCCTCGAACGGCTGCCCTTGAACCGCTGATTGGACGGGCAGGTGGGGAATCCGTATCATGGCCGGCTTGAGCGCCGCGCCCGTAGCTCAGCTGGATAGAGTACTGCCCTCCGAAGGCAGGGGTCGTGAGTTCGAATCTCGCCGGGCGCGCCACTTCCGCCTCGCGGCCGCACCGCCTGCTGCGGCCGGTCACACCACGCAAACAGCTCGTTCTTGGACAGCCTCGCGCCGCTTGGCGGCCTGTTCGTCAGTGCCTTCCTCGCGGCGACCGTCCTGCCGGGCGGATCCGAGGTGGTGCTATACGCGCTGCTCGCGCACGACCCGGCCGCGCTGTGGCCTGCGCTGGCCGTCGCCACGCTCGGCAACACGCTCGGGGCGCTGACATCCTACCTTCTGGGTCGCCTGCTGCCGGCGAGCAGGCGGGCGTCGCCGCGTGCCCTGGACTGGATCCGCCGCGGCGGTGCGGCCGTTCTCCTGCTGTCCTGGGTGCCGGTGATCGGCGATGCGCTGTGCGTGGCTGCGGGTTGGCTGCGCATCCCGCCGGGCCGATCGGCCCTGTTCATCGTCGTGGGCAAGTTCGCGCGCTACTGGGTGGTGGCGCAGGCAGCGGTCTGACAGCTTGCACGTGCCCGGCGCCGGTGCGGCTCCGGCCGGATGTTATCATCGATTCTGTTTCTTCTGCATTCTCAGTTATTTAGCATGACCACCCGGCTGCGCGAAATTCCCTACAACTACACCTCCTTCTCCGACCGCGAAATCGTCATCCGCATCCTCGGTTCCGAAGCCTGGACGATGCTGCACGAATTGCGCGCGCATCGCCGCACCGGCCGCTCGGCGCGCATGCTGTTCGAGGTGCTCGGCGACATCTGGGCGGTGGCGCGCAATCCGTACCTGCAGGACGACCTGCTTGCCAACCGCGCGCGCCTGGATGCGCTCATCCAGGCCATGCGCCACCGTCTGCACGAGATCGAGGCGCGTCGGACCAACCGCGACGACCAGGTGGGCGCGCTGCTGGACGCCGCCACCGCGGCGGTAGACCGCTTCGCCGCGGATTTCGAGCAGACGCGTACCCGGCGACGGCGTGTCATGCGCCGCCTGGCGCGCGTCACGCGCAAGGACAACATCGCCTTCGACGGCTTCGCCCGCGTCTCGCACGTTACCGATGCGACCGACTGGCGGGTCGAGTATCCCTTCGTGGTACTCAGTCCCGACAGCGTGGACGAGGTGCCCGAGCTGGTGCGCGCCTGCATCGAGCTCGGCCTGACCATCATCGCGCGCGGAGGCGGTACCGGCTATACGGGCGCGGCGGTGCCGCTCACACCACTGGCCGCGGTGATCAACACCGAGAAGCTGGACCGCCTCGGCCCGGTCGAGCGCATCGCGGTGCCCGGTGTGCAGCTCGAGGTGCCCACCATCGTCTGCGGTGCCGGGGTCGTCACGCGCCGCGTGATGGACGCGGCGGAAGTCGCCGGCCTGGTCTTCGCGGTCGATCCAACCTCTGCCGATGCCTCGTGCATTGGCGGGAACATCGCGATGAACGCGGGCGGCAAGAAGGCGGTGCTGTGGGGCACGGCCCTGGACAATCTGGTCTCCTGGCGGATGGTGGACCCGGACGGCCGGATGGTGGAGATCACGCGCATCGGCCACAACCTGGGCAAGATCCACGATTGCGAGGTTGCGCGCTTCTCGATCCAGCGCTTCGGCGCGGACGAGCATACTCCCGACGGAGCACCGCGCCTCCTGGAGATTCCCGGACGCTCGTTCCGCAAGATCGGGCTGGGAAAGGACGTCACGGACAAGTTCCTGTGCGGGCTTCCCGGGGTGCAGAAGGAGGGCTGCGACGGCATCATCGTCTCGGCGCGCTTCGTCCTGCACCGCATGCCGGCGCACGTGCGTACCGTGTGCCTGGAATTCTTCGGGCAGGTGCGCGAGGCCGTGCCCTCCATCGTCGAGATCAAGCGCTACCTGGACGCGCACCCGTCGGCAATCCTCGCCGGGCTCGAGCACCTCGACGCGCGCTACGTCAAGGCGGTTGGCTATGCGACCAAGGCCCGCCGCGGCGCGCGGCCGAACATGGTGCTGCTCGCCGACGTCGTCAGCGACGACGAGAATGCCGCCGGCGAAGCCGCATCGGAGGTAGTGCGCATCGCCAATCTGCGCGGCGGGGAGGGGTTCGTCGCCGTCAGTGCGGAGGCGCGCAAGCGCTTCTGGCTCGACCGGGCGCGCACGGCAGCGATCGCGAAGCACACCAACGCGTTCAAGATCAACGAGGACGTCGTCATTCCGCTGGAGCGGCTGGGCGACTACGCGGACGGCATCGAGCGCATGAACATCGAGCTGTCGCTCGCCAACAAGATCCGGTTGTGCGACGAACTCGAGGGCTTCCTGCAGGGCGAGCTGCCGCTGGTGCAGGAGTCGGAGGCGCTCTCTGCGCAGGAGATCATCAGCGGGCGCGCGGACGCCGCACTCGCGCTGGTGCACCAGGTGCGCGCGCGCTGGCGCTGGCTGCTGGCGAACCTGGACGCACCGGTGGCGGGAAGTCCCGAGCCGTCCGACCGCGCATACGTCGACAGAAGCGCGTTCCGCGCCCTGCAGGACTGGTCGGTACGGGCGTCGTGGAAGAGCGAATTGCGCCAGCCCTTGCTGGAGGCATTCTCCGGTCGCGCGTTCCAGGCCGTATGCCGCCAGCTCGACGAGATCCATCAGCGCGTGCTCAAGAGCCGGGTGTTCATCGCACTGCACATGCACGCGGGCGACGGCAACGTGCACACCAACATTCCGGTGAACTCGGACGACTATGCGATGCTGCAGCAGGCCAACGATGTGGTCGCGCGCATCATGGCGCTGGCCAGGTCGCTGGGCGGGGTGATCTCCGGCGAACACGGGATCGGCATCACCAAGCTCGACTACCTGGATCAGGCAGAGGTGGAGGCCTTCGCCGCATACAAGCGCGCGGTCGATCCGCACGGGCGCTTCAACGCCGGCAAGCTGCTGCCAGGGGCTAATCTCGATCGCGCCTACACACCGAGCTTCAGCCTGCTCGAGCAGGAGAGCCTGATCCTCGAGCAGAGCGACATCGGTGCCATCTCCGATTCGATCAAGGACTGCCTGCGTTGCGGCAAGTGCAAGCCGGTATGCAGCACGCACGTGCCGCGCGCCAACCTGCTGTACAGCCCGCGCAACAAGATCCTCGCCACCTCGCTGCTGATCGAGGCGTTCCTGTACGAGGAACAGACGCGGCGCGGCATCTCCATCCGTCACTTCGACGAGTTCGGCGACGTGGCCGACCATTGCACGGTGTGCCACAAGTGCGAGAGCCCGTGCCCGGTGGACATCGACTTCGGCGACGTGTCGATGGCCATGCGCGGCATGCTGCGCAGGATCGGCAGGAAGAAGTTCAATCCCGGCTCTGCGGCGGCGATGCTGTTCCTCAATTCCACCGATCCGGGCACCATCAAGCTCGTGCGCAGGCTGATGGTGGATGTCGGCTACCGTGCCCAGCGCGCCGGGCATCAGGTGGCGAAGCGCCTGGGGCTGATCCAGTCCCAGGTCAAGGCGCCGCCTAGCACCCTGGGGCGCGCGCCGGTCAAGGCGCAGGTGATCCACTTCGTGAACAAGCCGATGCCGGGCGGACTGCCGAAGAAGACCTCGCGTGCGCTGCTCGACATCGAGGACCGCTCGATCGTCCCGGTGATCCGCAATCCGCGCACCGTCAGCGACGATTCCGACGCGGTATTCTACTTCCCCGGCTGCGGCTCCGAGCGCCTGTTCGGTCAGGTCGGGCTGGCCACGCAGGCGATGCTCTATCACGTGGGCGCCATCACCGTGCTGCCGCCCGGCTACCTGTGCTGCGGGTATCCGCAGCGGGCAGCGGGCGAGGCGCAGAAGGGCCAGCAGATCAGCACCGACAACCGCGTGCTGTTCCACCGCGTGGCCAATACGCTCAACTACCTCGACATCAGGACGGTCATCGTCTCCTGCGGCACCTGCCATGACCAGCTGCAGCACTACGAGTTCGACCGGATCTTCCCCGGCTGCCGGTTGCTCGACATCCACGAGTACCTGATGGAGAAGGGCGTGACGCTCGACGGCGTGAACGGGGTGCGCTACATGTATCACGATCCCTGCCACACTCCCATGAAGACGCACCAGCCGATCAAGGTGGTCAGCGCGCTGATGGGGCAGAGCGTGGATCGCAACGATCGCTGCTGCGGCGAGTCGGGCACGCTGGCGGTGTCGCGGCCGGACATCTCCACGCAGGTGCGCTTCCGAAAGCAGGAGGAGATGCAAGCGGGCGCCGCGCGCATCCGTGCCGGCGGCCACCAGGGACCGGTGAAGGTGCTCACCTCCTGTCCGTCCTGTCTGCAGGGCCTGTCGCGCTACGACAACGACTCCGGCACCAGCGCCGACTACATCGTGGTGGAGCTCGCGAAGCACATGCTCGGAGAGAACTGGATGCGCGAGTATGTCGATGCCGCCAACCGCGGCGGCATCGAGCGAGTGCTGCTGTGAACGCGCTGCACGATTGCCTGCTGTGCCGCGAGGACGGCGGCGAGCTGTTGTGGCAGGACGCCGGGCACCGCATCGTCTGGGCGGGGCAGCCGGAGCAGCCGGGCCTGTGCCGGGTGATCGCGCAGCGTCACGTGAAGGAAATGAGCGACCTCGATCCGGCCCAGCGCCAGCGCACCATGGCTGTCGTGTTCGCGCTGGAAGAGGCGTTGCGCGAGCTACTTGCCCCGGACAAGATCAATCTGGCGAGCCTGGGCAACGTGGTGCCGCACCTGCACTGGCACGTGATTCCGCGCTTTGCCGGTGATGCGCATTTCCCCAATGCGATCTGGGGCGAGCGGTTGCGCGATGCGCCGCCGCCGCCACTGCCGCCCGATTTCCCGCAACGCATGCGCCACGCGCTGCAGGGGCACCTGGCGGGCTAGCGATCCGCTTCCTGCGGTGCCGTCTCGCGCACGGGGAGCTCCGTGCGATGCAGCCGGGCGGGGGGAAACACGGCGCTGAAGGTGCTGCCCTTTCCGGGTTCGCTTTGGATCTCCAGGTGCGCCTGGTGTCGCGACAGCACGTGCTTGACGATGGCCAGACCCAGGCCGGTTCCGCCGGTACTGCGCGAACGGCTGCGGTCGACCCGGTAGAAGCGCTCGGTGAGCCGCGGCAGGTGCTGCGGCTCGATGCCGATGCCGTTGTCGCGCACGAAGAACACCGGTATGCCTTCGCGCACCACCCAGCCGATGTCGATGGGGCCGCCATCGGGTGTGTAGCGCACCGCGTTGCTAACCAGATTGCCGAATGCACTGCGCAGCTCCTCGATGCTGCCATCCAGCCCTTCGCGGCTGTCCGCCTGCACTTCGATGCGATGGCGTCCGCCGGACAGGGCGATGGCCTCGCGCCGCAGATCGGCCAGCAGTTCCGGCACGTCGACGAACTCCTCGCGCACCGGGTTCTGCGTGCTCTCCAGACGGGACAGCGTGAGCAGGTCCTCCACCAGCCGGTTCATGCGCGTGGTCTGCTCGCTCATCAGCCCGATGAATCGGTGGGTGGCTTCCGGGTCCGGTTCCCGCATGTCGGTGAGCGTCTCGAGAAAGCCGCCCACCACGGTCAGCGGGGTACGCAGCTCGTGCGACACGTTGGCGACGAAGTCGCGTCGTGTGGTCTCCAGGCGATCCCAGTGCGTGATGTCGCGCGTGAGCAGCAGCTTGTCACTGCGGCCGTAGGGCACGAGCTGGATCGACAGCACCACTTCCGTGTCCGCGCGGGACACGCGCAGCGTAAGCGGCTCGTTGAAGCTGCCCTGCTGCAGGTAGTCGACGAACTGGGGATTGCGGATCAGGTTGGTGATCTGCTGCTGCCGGTCGCGCTCGCTGTCCAGGCCGTAGAGCGCCTCGGCGCGCGGGTTGCACCATTCGATGCGGTCGTGCTCGTCGAGGAAGATCACGCCTTCTGGCAGCGCTGCGCCGGCCCTCTGGAAGCGCCCCAGGGTTGCCGAAAGCCGGCTCTCGATCTGCGTCTGCCGGCGCAGCAGTCGCGACAGCCCGGAGAAGATCTCCTCCCACGACCCGCTGCCGTCCGGCAGCGAACGCGCAGAGACGGCCTCGAGCCACTCGTACAGCTGTGACAGGTTGCGCAGATGGTGATACACCAGTGCGAGCAGCATCATGGCCCAGGCACCCAGTGCGACCGCCGCCCCCGCCACCGGCCACAGAAACGCCGCGACGGCGGTGACCGAGATCACCGGGACGAGCGGCCGTCCCCACATCTTGCCCAAACGCGTCTCTCCCGGGCGCCCCCAGGGGCGCGGCGTTGATGTTGCGCCGCGATTATCCCAAATCGGATGCTGCCGTTGCGGCGCCGGCTCAGCCGCCGGACAGTCGATAGCCCGATCCGCGTACCGTCTGGATCAGCGCGTCCTGCCCGGTGGGTTCCAGTGCCTTGCGCAACCTGCGGATATGTACGTCCACCGTGCGTTCCTCGACGAACACGTGGTCGCCCCACACCTGGTCGAGCAGCTGCGTGCGCGAGTGCACGCGCTCGGGATGCGTCATGAGGAAGTGCAGCATGCGGAACTCGGTCGGTCCCAGCTGCACCGGCTCGCTTCTCGCGCTCACGCGGTGCGTGGCGGGATCGAGGTGCAGTTCGCCCACCTGCACGACGTCGTCCGTCATCTGCGGGGCGCGCCGGCGCAGCACGGCCTTCACGCGCGCGGTCAGCTCGCGCGGCGAGAATGGCTTGGTGATGTAGTCGTCCGCGCCCGTCTCCAGCCCGGTGAGCTTGTCGTGTTCTTCGGCGCGGGCGGTCAGCATGATGATGGGAATCGACCTGGTGCGGCGATCCGCCCGCAGCCGGCGCGCCAGCTCGATGCCCGAGAGCCCGGGTAGCATCCAGTCGAGCAGAACCAGATCGGGCAGCGCTTCCTGCATCAGCTTCAGCGCCTGCTCGGCGCTGTCCGCCCGCAGCGGCTGATGCCCGGCCTGCCTCAGGTTGTACGCGATCAGTTCCTGGATGGCGGGTTCATCCTCGACCACCAGCACCGTTGCTGCCATGCCTTCTCTCCCAGTCCCGTGGCCGCCAGCATATGACCGGGATGTTACACAGACATGACGCAATGTCCGGCCTGTCGCGAAGGAACCGCTGCGCTTGCCCTAAGGTATCATTCTGCCGGCAGTCTCCTCCGGCGAACGACGCCATGCCCGCACCCACCCAGATCACCCTGCACCAGGCCTCGCGCGTCCTGGAAGTCGCCTTTTCCGACGGAGCGGCCTTTCGCCTGCCGTGCGAATACCTGCGCGTGTACTCCCCCTCGGCGGAGGTGCGCGGACACCGGCCCGGTCAGGAGGTGCTGCAGACGGGCAAGCGCGATGTCACCATCACCGCGGTAGAGCCCGTGGGCACCTACGCGCTGAAGCTGGTGTTCTCGGACGGACACGACACCGGGCTGTATTCCTGGGATTACCTGTACGAGCTCGGGCGCGACCAGGATGCCTTGTGGCGGCGCTATGTCGAGCGACTGCAGGCGGAGCGGGGGAGCCGCGATCCGGAACAGCCCGCCGGCGCACCCCAGCCGGCCTCCACGCCGCCAGAGGGCTCGAAGCGGTGGAAGAGCCTGTGAAGCCGGACCGGCCGACCACGCATTTCGGCTACCAGCAGGTGCCCGAGACGGAGAAGGCGCAGCGGGTGGCGCAGGTGTTCGACTCGGTCGCCAGCCGCTACGACGTCATGAACGACCTGATGTCGGGCGGTCTGCACCGCCTGTGGAAACGCATCCTGATCGAGCGTTGCGGCTTGCGCCCCGGCGAGCGCGCACTCGATCTGGCGGGCGGCACCGGGGACATCAGTGCCCTGCTGCGCGAGCGCGTCGGCTCCGGCGGACAGGTGGTGATGACCGACATCAACCGCGAGATGCTGCGCAACGGCCGCGACCGCCTGCTCGATGCCGGGGTCGCGCTGCCCATCGTCCAGTGCGACGCGGAGGCCCTGCCCTTTTCCGAGCGCAGCTTCGACTGCGTGACCATCGCATTCGGCCTGCGCAACGTCACGCGCAAGGAGCGTGCGCTGGCCGAGATGCGCCGCGTGCTGCGTGTGGGCGGCCGGGCGCTCGTGCTCGAGTTCTCGCAGGTGTGGCAGCCGCTGCGGCCGCTGTACGACGTCTATTCCTTCGGTGTGCTGCCATGGTTGGGCAAGCTGGTGGCCGGCGATGCGCGGAGTTACCGCTACCTCGCCGAATCGATACGCATGCATCCAGGCCAGGAGCAGCTGCGCGACATGATGCAGGGCGTGGGCTTCGAGCGCGTCGACTACCTCAACCTCACCGCGGGCGTGGTGGCGCTGCATCGCGGCTACCGTCTCTGATAGGCGCGATGCCCGACCTGCCCGCAGCCGTCCTGTCCCGGGCCCTGGCACACCTGCTCGCGGGCCAGCCGTGGCTGCAGGAGAAGCTCGTGCCGTTCGCGGGCCGTCGCGCTCGCATCGAGGTATTTCCGTTCGCCGCCGGCCTCGAGATCGGCGCCGACGGCGCGCTGTCCCCGTCGGCACGGTCGGCGGAAGAGTCCGATGCGCACGTGTCCCTGTCGCCCCTCGCCGCGATGCGGCTGCTGGCCGGAGACGCCGATGCACGTCGGCAGGTCGAGGTGCGCGGTGATGCCGCTCTGGCCGGCGCGCTGCAGAGCGTGTTCAGGGAATTGCGCTGGGACGTCGAGGAGGACCTGAGCAGGCTGGTAGGTGACGTGGCCGCCCACCGCATCGTCGGCGGCGGGCGCGACCTCGCCGCGTGGCAGCGACGCAGTGCGCGCGATCTGATGCAGGGCAGCGCCGAGTACCTGGTGGAGGAGCGCAGGCTGCTCGCCTCGCCGGAACAGGTACGCGCCTGGTCGCGAGCGGTCGACACGCTGCGCGACGATCTCGAGCGCCTCGCCAAGCGCATCGACCGGTTGTCGGAAGAAGACTGACCGCATGCGCCTGCTGCGGCTGCTGCTGATCGTCCAGGTGGCGCTGCGCTTCGGCCTGGACGAATTCCTCCTCGGTCATGAACGCGTGCGCGGCGTGCGCACGCTGGTCGGTCGCGTGCTGTTCTGGCGCGATCTGCGCGAGCCGCGCGCGGTGCGGCTGCGCCGTGCCCTCGAGCGTCTCGGCCCGATCTTCGTGAAGTTCGGGCAGGTGCTGTCTACGCGCCGGGACCTGCTGCCAGCCGACATCGCCGATGAACTCGCGCGCCTGCAGGATCGCGTGCCCCCGTTCGATTCGGACCGCGTCGTGCTCACGCTGGAGGGCACCTACGGCCGTCCCCTCGCGCAGGTGTTTTTGAAGTTCGATCCGGTGCCGGTGGCCAGTGCGTCGGTGGCGCAGGTGCACTTCGCGACGCTCGAGAACGGCACGCCGGCCGCGGTGAAGGTTCTGCGCCCCGGCATCGCGGAGGTAATCCGGCACGACGTGTCGCTGCTGAATGCGGGGGCGACCCTGATCGAGCGCCTGTGGGCCGACGGCAAGCGGCTCAAGCCGCGCGAGGTCGTGGCCGAGTTCGAGAAGCATCTCACCGACGAGCTCGACCTCATGCGCGAGGCGGCCAATGCCAGCCAGCTGAGGCGCAATTTCACCGGCTCGAGCATGCTGCGCGTACCCGAGGTGTACTGGGACTACTGCACGGCCGATGTGATGGTCATGGAGCGCATGGCGGGCACGCCCATCAGCCAGGTGCAGGCGCTGCGCGATCAGGGCGTGGACATTCCGCGGCTCGCGCGCTACGGGGTGGAGATCTTCTTCACGCAGGTGCTGCGCGACGGCTTCTTCCACGCCGACATGCACCCGGGGAACATCTTCGTGGATCGTGACGGGCGCTACATCGCACTCGACTTCGGTATCATGGGTACTCTGACGGGGACCGACAAGAACTATCTCGCGCAGAATTTCCTCGCCTTCTTCCGGCGCGACTACCGCCGGGTGGCACAGGCGCACCTGGACGCGGGCTGGGTGCCGGAAGGCACGCGCATCGACGAGTTCGAAGCCGCCATCCGCGCAGTGTGCGAGCCGATCTTCGACCGGCCACTGCGCGAGATCTCCTTCGGCAAGGTGCTGCTGCGACTGTTCCAGGCCTCGCGCCGCTTCAACGTCGAGATCCAGCCGCAGCTGGTGCTGCTCCAGAAGACGCTGCTCAACATCGAGGGCCTGGGGCGCCAGCTCGATCCCGAACTCGACCTGTGGAAGACGGCCAAGCCCTACCTGGAGCAGTGGATGTCCGAACAGGTCGGCTGGCGCGCCATCGTGCGCGGGCTGCGCGACGAGGCGCCCGAGTGGGTGCGGACGCTGCCGCAGCTGCCCCGGCTCGCGCACAGGGCGCTGGCGCGTTCCGACGCCTCGAACCTGCAACGGCGTCTCGATCTGCTGGACGCCCGCCAGCGTCTGCAGACGCGACTGCTCTGGCTCGCACTGGCTGCGCTCTCGCTCGTCACGCTCCTGGAACTGCTGCGCCTGCTGCGCTGATCGGTCCGTCTGCCCTGATCCGCCTGGCCTTCCCGGCGGCTGCGCAGTAATCAAACGGTCATCTCCCGTGGTCACAATCCGCCTCGCTCATCGACGCGTGCGAAGGCGATTGCCCAGCGCCGCTCGGCAATTTCGATCCATAGGGAGAACTGAATGCGCAAGCACCTCGAGGTCCGACGACGGTTCGCGCTCGCCGCCATGGCGGCAGCCGCGGCCCTGGCCATGCCCGCTGTCCAGGCGCAGGAGACGCCGATCCTCGACCAGCTGCTGGACAAGCTCAAGGACCGGGGAATCCTCACCGAGGACGAGTACCAGGCCCTGAAGGCCGAGCGCGAGGCGGAACGCCTCGCCGCGCGCGCCGAGCGCCGCCAGCGTGCCCTGCGCGAAGCACAGGCCGCGGAGAAGGAGGAGAAGTCCAAGGATGAGTCGAAGACGGCTCTGGCCGGGCGCTTCCGTGATGGGTTCATCTTCGAGTCCGGCGATCGCCAGCACGGCATCTCCGTCAGCGGGCGCGTCCACGGCGACTATCGTCACTTCGCGGACGACACTGCTCCGCGCACGTTCGACGTGCGCCGCGCGTATCTGGGAATACAGGGCAAGCTGTACGACATCTACACGTTCGACGTGACGGGCGACTTCGCCCAGTCCGGTACCACGCTCGACGTGGCCTGGTTCAACGCGGCATGGCTGCAGTCCGCGCAGCTGCGGGTCGGCCAGTTCAAGATGCCCTTCAGCATCGAGGAGCAGACCAGCTCGCGCTTCATCGACTTCCAGGAGCGCTCGACGATGAATGCGCTGGTGCCTGCCAAGGAGCGCGGCATCATGGTTCACGGCGAACCGTTCAAGGGGTTGAACTACGGCGTCGCGTTGTCCAACGGCCAGGGCAAGAACAACAACGAAACCAGCGTCGAACTCGACCGTCCCGACCTGATCGCGCGCGTATCGGGCAACGCCGCCGAGTGGCTGCAGCAGCCGGGCATGGTGCTGCACGCGGGTCTGGCCTACTCGAACGGCACGCTGGCGGGCAACTCGGCCGTACCATCAGGGCGCACCGAGGCGCGTGGCGTCACCTTCTTCCAGGCCGGCAACCTGGCATCGAGTGCCGGCACCGACGTGGACCGGCAGCGGCTCGGCGGGGAACTGTCGCTCGCCTGGGGTCCGTTCAAGCTGCAGGGCGAGTACACCAGGGCGAGCTTCGACAGCGATGCGGGCAGCGACCGCGATATCGACGCCTACTACGCGTCGGCCAGCTGGCTCGTCACCGGTGAAAGCCACGCCAGGAGTTACCGCAGCGGTGCGTATCGGGCCATCGCACCGAACAGGCCGCTGGGCAGCGGCGGCCTGGGCGCGTTCGAGGTGGGCCTGCGCTACAGCGACTTCGATGCCGGAGACTTCACCGTCACTGCTCCCACGGCATCGACCGCCTTCACCAATAAGGCGGATGCCTGGACTCTGGGGCTGAAGTGGATTCCGGTCACCAATGTGCGCGTCTACCTCAACTACGTGCAGACGCAGTTCGATACCCCGATTCGCGTCAACGGGGAAAACCACGACTACGAGAAGGCTGTCACGCTGCGCGCCGCACTGTACTTCTGAGGCGCTGCCAGCCAGGCAGTTACGCTTACAATTACACCGGAAGGCGTCCCGCGCGGGCGCCTTCCGCGCCATACGGGCAGGGTCTCGCACTGCGGCATTTGCTTTAGAATGCGCGCTTTATCGGCTCCCGCGATGGCTCTGCTAGAAATCCGCAACGTCACACGGCGCTTTGGCGACTTCGTCGCAGTGGACGATGTCAGTCTCAGTATCGAGGCCGGTGAATTCTTCTGCCTGCTCGGCCCCTCGGGCTGCGGCAAGACCACGCTGCTGCGCATGGTGGCTGGCTTCGACGCCCCGGACGGGGGTGCTATCTTCCTCGACGGCCGCGATGTCACCGGCGTTCCACCCGAGGCGCGCAACGTCCACACCGTGTTCCAGAGCTACGCGCTGTTCCCGCACATGACTGTGGCGCAGAACATCGCCTTTCCCCTGAAGATGACCGGCGTCGCGGCTGGCGACATCGCGCAGCGCATCGAGGAGGCGCTCGACGACGTGTCGCTGTCCGGGATGGCACGGCGCTACCCGAACGAGCTGTCCGGCGGTCAGCGCCAGCGCGTCGCGGTAGCCCGTGCGCTGGTGAACCGGCCCAAGCTGCTGCTGCTCGACGAGCCGCTCGCGGCACTCGATGCCAAGCTCAAGGAGAAGATGCAGCTCGAACTCATCACGCTCCAGAAGGAAGTCGGCATCGCCTTCGTGTACGTCACCCACGACCAGCAGGAGGCGCTGGCGCTGGCCCACCGCATCGCGGTCATGAACCGCGGACGCGTGGAGCAGCTCGACGAGCCCTCGAAGATCTACGGCTTTCCTGCGAACCGCTTCGTCGCCGACTTCATCGGCACCTGCAACATTCTGGACGCCGAGGTGGTGCGTGAGGAAGGCGAGCGTGTGCTGCTGAACATCACCGGTCTCGGCGAAGTGGAAACAGTGCGCGGCGAGCACCTGCGCTCCGGTGCCAAGGGCGTGCTGGCGCTGCGGCCCGAGCAGGTCTGCATCAGCCACCAGCTCTCTCCGGGAGCGGAGGACAACCACTTCGCGGGCCGCGTGTTCGACTTCCTCTACCTCGGTGACGTCACGGTCTACGTGGTCGAACTCGCCAATGGGTCGCGCATCGAGGCCATGCTGCCCAATTCCGCGCCGGGCCGTGCCAAGTTCTTCGAGCCCGGCGATTCGGTGGAGATCTCCTGGCGCCGCGATGCGGGCCGTTTCCTGCCCGAGCAGAGCGCGTGAGAGAGAAGACCCCGCCGGGGATCGTGCAGGAGGCCGCCTCCGTGCCGGTGAAGGCGCCGGCGCGCCTGCCCGCCAGCCCGGGCGGACGGCTCGCGCGCTGGCTGGTGAGCGGCCCGCCACTGCTCTACCTCGCGGTGTTCTTCGCGATTCCGACGCTGATCATGGTGCTCGCGTCGTTCCGCTTCCCCGGAGATTTCGGCGGTCTGGCGCCGATCTTCTACGAGGACGAAACCGGCCGCCACCTCGATCTCACGCTGGAGAACTACAGCCGCTTCTTCTCGGATTTCCTGTACACCGAACTGTTCATCAAGTCCTTCGCCTACGCGGCGCTCACCACGCTGGTGTGCCTGCTGATCGCCTATCCGCTGGCCATGCTCATCGCGCGCAGTCCGAAGAAGCAGCGCGACCTGCTGGTTCTGCTGGTGATCCTGCCGTTCTGGAGCAACTTCCTGATCCGCGTCTACGCGTGGATGATCATCCTCGGGCCCAATTCCGTCTTCCTCGGGGCGTTCAACCGCGTCCTCGGCGTGTTCGGCCTCGAGCCGGTCACCTTGCTCTATACGCCGTTCGCGGTGGTGGTGGGGCTGGTCTACGTCCACCTGCCGTTCATGGTCCTGCCGCTGTACGCCAACCTCGAGAAGCACGATCCGGCGCTGCTGGACGCGGCCCAGGATCTGGGGGCCAATGCCTGGAACCGTTTCTGGCGTGTCACCTGGCCGCTGTCGCTGCCCGGAGTGTTCGCCGGCGCGGCGCTGGTGTTCATCCCCGCCTTCGGGATCTTCGCCATCCCCGACATCCTGGGAGGCACCAGCGGCATCATGATCGGCAACGTGATCAAGCAGCAGTTTCTCGACACGCGCGACTGGCCCTTCGGCAGCGTGCTGTCCATCGTACTGACGGTGACGGCCGTGGCGCTGGCCGGGCTGGCGGCCGCATTCGCCAGGAGGTCGCGTCTGTGAGGCGCTCGCCCTGGCTGTGGGCCGCCGCCATCGGCGCCTTCCTGTTCCTGTACCTGCCCCTGGTCATCGTGGTGGTGTACTCGTTCAACGACTCCGTGATGAACGCACAATGGGTGGGCTTCACCTTCGACTGGTACCGCAAGCTCTTCGCCAACGAGGAGATGCTCATGGCGGCGCGCAATTCCCTCGTGATCGGGCTGGTCGTGAGTGCGGTCTCGACGCTGCTGGGCACGATGGCGGGCTACGCGATGCACCGCTACAAGCTGCGCGTCCTGCCGTTCCTGGTGCTGGCACCGATCGCCATTCCCGAGATCCTGATGGGCGTGAGCCTGCTCATCTTTTTCGTCGCGATCAACCTGACCCTGGGGCTGGTCTCGATCGCGCTCGCGCACATCGCCTTCTGCATCGGCTTCGTCGCGATCGTGGTGCGTGCCCGGCTGGCCGGCATGGACGAGAGCCTGGTGGAGGCGGCGCGCGATCTGGGCGCGACGCCGCTGCAGGCCTTCCGTCTGGTCACGCTGCCGCTCATCATGCCCGGCGTCATTGCAGGCGCGCTGATGGCCTTCACCCTGTCAATCGACGATTTCGTGATCACCTACTTCACCGCCGGTGCCGGCGCCATGACGCTGCCTCTGGTGATCTACACCATGGTCAAGATCACCGTGACGCCGGAGGTGAACGCCGTGTCCACCATCCTGATGCTGGTCACGTTGGTGCTGATCGTGGTGGCCATGCGCCTGTCGCCAGGCGCCCTGCGCGCCGGGGAGGAGAAGTGAGGCCGCCGCCGGTGTACCACGCCGTATGCGCGAACCTGCCCCAGGGCTTCCGGGGCTCCATCTCTGTCTTTGAATCGAGGAGTGGTGAATGAAGAGACTTCTGCTTGTCGCCGCGATGCTGGCGTTGCCCGCCGTGGTCCGGGCACAGGACAACGTGCTGCACATCTACAACTGGAACGACTACATCGCGCCGGAGACCGTCGCGCGCTTCGAGAAGCAGTGCAACTGCAAGGTCAAGCAGAGCTATTACTCGGACAACGAGGAACTGCTGGCCAAGCTGGCGGCGGGAGCCAAGGGCTACGATATCCTGGTGCCGACCTCCAACTACGTGCTGGGGATGGCCAAGGCCGGTTGGCTGCAGCCGCTCGACAAGAGCAGGCTGCCGAACCTCGGGAACATCCTGCCCGCGTACATGAACACGCCGTTCGATCCCGGCAACAAGTACTCGGTGCCCTACGCCTACACCATCACCATGCTCGGCTATAACGAGCGCAAGATCAAGGAGCTGGGCCTGACCATCGATTCGTGGTCGGCGATCTTCGAGCCAAGAATCCTGGAGAAGCTGAAAGGGCGCATCACCGTGCTCGACAGCCAGAGCGAATTGATGGCTGCCGCGCTGAAGTACCTGGGCTACTCGGTCAATGACCGCGATCCCAAACACTGGGAGCAGGCCAAGCAGGTGATCCTCGAGGCCAAGCCGTACTGGGCCGCGTTCAAGGCCTCCGGCTACATCGAACAGCTCGCCGCCGGCAACATCTGGCTGGTGCACGGCTACTCCAGCGACATCTATCTGGCCGATCAGGGCGCCCAGGAGGCGAAGCAGCCGTTCCGCATCAGACATGCACTGCCCAGGGAAGGGGCGGTGCTGGCGCTGGACGCGATGGTCATCCACAAGAGCGCCCCGCGCCCCGACCTCGCCCATCAGTTCATCAACTTCATGCTCGACGGGAAGAACTCGGTCGATCTCACGAACATGATCGGATCGGGCAATCCCAACGGTGCAGCACTGGCGCACATCAAGCCCGAGATCAAGGCCATGTCGGCGATCTTCCCCGATGCCGAGACCGCGAAGAAGCTCGAGATGCTCAAGGACATGACATCCCGGGAGCGGCGCACCATGAACCGCATCTGGACCGAGATCAAGGCGAGGTAGATTCCGGCCGTGCAGGACAGCGGGGCCCGTCGTGCATGGACGCCGCTGCTTTCGCAGCCCCTGGTGCGGTGCTCAGGTGAACGCGGCGCAGAAAGCGTTCAGGAAGCGCCCGAGTTCTTCATCGGGCAGCCGGTTGATGCCCGCCGCGGCGGATCGCCCGCCGCCGCCGCGGAACAGGCGGGCCAGGACCACGGCGCCCTGCGGGCGTGCCAGCGGGGCGCGAATGCTGACCGTGAGCAGTGCGCCCGTGCGCGTGAGCACCGCGTGCGCCCGTTCCGGTGCCGTGCGTGCCAGTTCATTGGCCAGGGTGCCCGACACGCGTCGGGCCCACGCCTCATCCGGCAGCACCAGCGCGAAGTGCGTGGCGCCATCGATCAGCGCCGGCTGTGCGCGCGCCCGGGCCATGTCGTCCCGGTAGCCCTCCCGGAGCCTTGCCAGGCAGGGTTCCGCGGCGATGAAGTCGAACGGATCCGCATACCCCTGCAGGCGCCGGTAGAGCTGCTCGGGGTGAACGTGCAATTCGTCCAAGCTCTCGCCGTACGCGTTATAGTTCACGAGGCGGCCCAGTTCGGCCAGTGCCTCGATGCGATCCTGCGCCAGCCCCAGCCTGCGCGCTGTCGCGACAGCCGCATGCGGAACGTTGTCGCCGAAAGCCGCGCTCACCGCCCACGCGCGGTGGGCACCGCCGATGTATCCATCCACGATGAGGCTAGTGCAGGTGTCGGGCGCGTGGTGGATGTGGACATCGAGAAGCGGGTCGCGCGGCACCTCGCCGGAGAAGTGGTGATCGAACCAGCTGCAGGAAGCCCCGGCGCGCAGCGCCGAACGGAGGGCGTCGATGTTCTCGCTCAACGCGATGTCGAGCACCGTCAGCTGGTCTCCCGCCCTGGCATCGACGTGCCGCAGCAGCGCGATGTCGCGCTTCACACCGGTGACCAGGACCGCCCCGCACGGACGTGCCAGGCGCAGCTGATGCAGCGCGAACAGGCCGTCCGCGTCGCCATTGAAGATGTCGTAGGCCGTCATCGTTGAAGACCCGTACGCTCGAATCCGGCGCAGGTGGCTTGCGCGAGGCGGAGATGAAGCAGGCGGCCGGTGCGGTTGCTGGTCGCGCGCGCCGCACGCGCGCCATTCCGCGCTCGCGGCTGATGCGCTATCTAGCGATAGGCTACACACTCCTCATCGTGTATGCCAGCCTGTATCCGTTTACCGGCTGGCGCGGCGCCCCGGAGGTCTTCCTCGAATTCGTCGCCGCACCCTGGCCGCGCTACTACACGCTGTCCGATCTCTCGCTCAACGTACTGGCCTACGTGCCGTTCGGCTTCTTCGCGGTGCTGTCCGCACTCAGCAGGCTAGGGGCTACCGGCGCTGCCCTCGGCGCGGCCGTGCTGGGCGTACTGCTGAGCCTGTCGATGGAGTGCCTGCAGCAGCTCACCGCCACGCGCGTGGCATCCAACCTGGATCTGCTGAGCAACGGCCTGGGCGCGCTCGCCGGCGCGCTGCTCGGTGCCACGCTCGGCGAGCGCTGGGTGCTGAGCGGGCGCCTGTACCAGGCGCGCCAGCGTATGTTCGTGCAGGACCGCATGACCGATCTGGGCTTCGTCTTGCTGCTGCTCTGGCTGTTCACGCAGTTGCATCCGCAACTGTGGCTGTTCGGCAATGGCGATGCGGGCTGGCTGCTGCCCGACGCAGTCGCGGGCAGCTTCGATCCGGCCCTGCACCGCTGGCTCGAGAGCAGTGTGGCCGCGATCAATCTCGCTGGCGTGTGTCTGCTGGTGCAGGCGATGGCCCGCCCGCGTGAATCGCTCGCCGGCCTGCTGCTCGCGCTCATGTGTGCCGCCCTCGGATTGAAGGTGGTTGCCGCCCAGACCCTGTTCCGTCAGGCCGACGCGGCCGTCTGGTTGACCCCGGCCGCCATGCTCGGCATACCGGCCGGCATCTTGCTCTACCTGGCCCTGCGCCGTCTGCCGCGCGTGGCGGTCGCGCTGGCCGCGGCGTCGCTGGTGGGGCTGGGCGCGCTCCTGGTGAATCTCGCGCCGGAGAATCCGTATATTGCCGCCGCCTTCAGCACCTGGCGGCACGGTCATTTCCTCAGCTTCAACGGACTGACGCGCCTTCTGTCCACGCTCTGGCCGCTGGCCGCAATCCTTTACCTGTGCACGCTGGCGCTGCTGCCGAGTCCGGAGCCTGCACGCAAGTGCGGATGAGCCCGGCAGCGTCCCACCGTGCGCACGGCAAGTCGACGCGAACTGCCGTCATTTGTCTTTGTTTTGCCTTCTCCGGCACGGTGACCGCGTCGGCACGCGCCGAACTGCCCTCCTTCGAGGAGTTCTTCGCCGGCGTGAGCGAATGCGGGCTGGACATGACGCGATTCGGCGCACTGCTCGACTCCTACGGGGAGGGCGCTGTCATCGCGCTGCCCGGTGCCGGGGCCAGGCGCGGCTTCCTGATCGATTCCTTCTACGTGGTGCCGCGGCGCGGCCAGATGCCCGCGCAGTACGGCCTGCTCATCAACGCACCGCTCGAGGCCGCGCGCCAGGCGTTCCCCGAATACGTCGAGCGCGCCACCGTCAACGGTCATCTGCGGCAGTTGACCCGCATGTCCGCGTTCAGCCGCAGCTCGCCAGTCGCCCGCAAGACCTTGCTGGTGTGCACCGAGGGCATCGCCATCTAGGCTTCGCGTCGGACACCGGGATGCGGCCGGCGCGCGGGCCCGGGTCTCGCATGCAAACGCCACCAGGCAGGCGACGAACGGTGAATCCCAATGGCACATCTCTTGCAAAAGTCGCCTCCGCGTGATCGCCGCGACAATATCCGAGCAGCGCGATCGTTCGAGAGACCGAAGATGGAAGCAAGTCGGGCCGTGCTGGTCGCAGAGGACAACGAGGACATCCGGGAACTGGTTGTCCACCAACTGCGCAGGATGGGTGTGAATGTACTGCAGGCGAACAACGGGCGTGTGGCGGTGGAACTGGCGCTCAGCGAACAGCCTGCGCTGATACTGATGGACATGGACATGCCGGTGATGACCGGATTCGACGCGGTGAAGCAGTTGCGCAGCATCGGCTACGTCAAGCCGATCTACGCGCTGACCGGCCACCGGGACGGGCCGGAGGCCGACCGCGCGCTGGCCAGCGGCTGCGATGCGCTGCTGTCGAAGCCCATTCACAGTGATGTCCTGTGGAACCGCGTCAACGACGTGCTGTCCCGTGGAGCGACTGCGTGACGAGCGGAACAGGACAGCGCCAGCCCGGCCGGGACAGCCTGCAGCCCCGGGTGGTATGGCTGCACAAGGACCTGGAGCAACTGGTGATCAGGTTCCTTCGCCGAAAGGAAGGGGACGTGCAGCGCATGCGCGCCGCGTTGCTCGATGAGGATTTCGATTCGATCGAGCGCGCGGGACACGACCTGAAGGGCGCGGGCGAAGGTTTCGGTTTTCCGGAACTGTCGGTCCTGGGCGCGAAGCTGGAGCTGGCCGCGCGCAGCCGCGACAAGAAGCTCCTCGAGGCGCACTTCGCGACGATGGAGCGATACCTGAAGCGCATACAGGTCCGATTCAACTAGCCGGTCCAACTCAATACATCCGATGCGGTCGAAGACAATGAGAATTGCAATCCTCGAAGACGACACTTCCCAGAGCGAACTGCTGAGCCACTGGCTGCAGTTGGCCGGGCACCACCCGCACGCCTTCGAGCAGGGAGCGAACCTCCTGCGGGCGCTGCAGAACGAGAGCTTCGACGCACTGATCCTGGATTGGAACGTGCCCGATCTCAACGGCGTGGACGTCCTGCGCCGCGTGCGCCAGCAGCTGCACTCTTCCGTGCCGGTCCTGTTCGTGACCGGGCGCAACCGCGAGGACGACATCGTGCTGGCCCTGCGCGAGGGCGCAGACGACTACATGATCAAGCCGGTGCGCCGCCTCGAGCTGCTCGCGCGGCTGGAAGCGCTGGCACGCCGCGCCCGCCACGTGCAGGACCAGGCCGAGGTGCTGGAGATCGATGCCTTCCGCGTGGATTGCCAGACGCGCACGGTCCTGCGCCACGGCAAGCAGGTCGATCTCACCGCCAAGGACTTCGACCTGTCGGTGCTGTTCCTGCGCAACATCGGCAGACTGCTCTCGCGCGGTCACATCCGCGAGACGGTGTGGGGCTCGAATGCGGTGGTCACCTCGCGCACGCTCGATACGCACGTGAGCCGCATCCGCAACAAGCTCGGCCTCACGCCCGAACACGGCTGGCGCCTTGCCGCCGTCTACCGCTACGGCTACCGCCTCGAACACCTGGATCAAGCCGCCATGCAGCGCCTGACCGCCGACGACAAGGCCGCCGCGGTCTGATCGTCCTCATCCGGCGCACCCCGTCTGCCAGCAGGGTGCCCGGTATAATCAGGCGGATCGCATCCGGGCGCCGCCGATGAGCTACTTCAATCACCACGTCTTCTTCTGCTGCAACCAGCGCGACGACGGCCGCGCCTGCTGCAACAATCACGGCGCGCAGCAGTTGCGCGACTACGCCAAGCAGCGCGTGAAGGAACTCGGCCTGTCTGGTCCTGGCAAGGCGCGCATCAACCAGGCGGGCTGCCTGGACCGCTGCGAGGAGGGTCCGGTCGTGGTCGTGTATCCCGAAGCGGTCTGGTACACGTACGTGGATCGCGAGGACATCGACGAGATCATCGAGGAACACCTTCGTCACGGGCGCGTGGTCGAGCGCCTGCGCATTTGAAGGCGCGCGAGGAACGGCTGCTCCTGCCCGGAGCCGCCGGAAATCTCGAGGTCGTGGTCGCCACGCCCGTGCAGCCGCGTGGGCTCGCGCTGATCGCGCATCCTCATCCGCTGTACGGCGGCACGCTCGACAACAAGGTGGTGCAGACGCTGGCACGCACATTCATCGCGCAGCATCACGTCGCGGTGCGCATGAACTTCCGCGGCGTGGGTGCGAGCGACGGCGTGTACGACGAGGGCCGCGGCGAGACCGAGGACTGGCTGACCGTCGCACAGGCGATGCGCGAACGCCACCCGGGGCTGCCGGTGTCGCTCGCGGGTTTCTCCTTCGGTGCATTCGTGCAGGTCTGTGTGTCCACGCGGCTCGAGCACAGCCGCCTGGTGCTGGTCGGTCCCGCGGTGAACCGTTTCAGCGTGAGCGAGGTGCCGGCCGGCACGCTCGTCATTCACGGCGAGGAGGACGATGTGGTGCCCCTGGCGGCGGTGCTCGACTGGGCGCGTCCGCAGAGCCTGCCCATAGTCGTCGTTCCCGGTACCGGCCACTTCTTCCACGGCAAGCTGGTCGAACTCGCCCGCATCGTCAATCACGGCTGCGCCTGCTGAATGCTGTCCCTGCAGGGCGTGCGCAAATCCTACGGCGGCCGCGAGGTCGTCGCCGGGATCGATCTCGACCTGCGGCCCGGCGAGTGCTATGGCCTGCTCGGACCCAACGGAGCCGGCAAGACCACCACCCTGCGGCTCGCGCTCGGCCTGATCGCCCCCGATGCCGGCGCCATCCACGTGCTGGGCGAGCCGGTGCCGGCGCGCGCGATCGCGGCGCGCCGCCGGCTGGGAGTCGTGCCGCAGGCCGACAGCCTGGACCCGGATTTCACCGTAGCCGAGAACCTGCTCGTGTACGGGCGCTACTTCGGATTGCGCGACAGCGCGGTCCACGCCCGCATTCCCGGGTTGCTCGCGTTCGCCGGCCTGGAGACGCGCGGTGCAGCCCGCATCGCCAGCCTGTCCGGGGGGATGAAGCGCCGGCTGTCGCTTGCGCGTGCGCTGGTGAACGACCCCGAACTGCTGTTCCTGGACGAACCCACCACCGGACTGGATCCGCAGGCACGGCATCTGATCTGGGACCGCCTCAAGCGCCTGGTGGGACGGGGCAGGACCATCCTGCTCACCACGCACTTCATGGACGAGGCCGAGCGCCTGTGTGACCGCCTCGCCATCCTCGACAATGGACGCATCATCGCCCAGGGCACGCCCGAGCAGCTGGTTGCCGAGCACATCGAGCCGCACGTGCTCGAACTGTTCGGGGAGGGAGTCGGGCAGTGGCTCGACGCGCATGCCGCACGCCTGCCGGCGCGCTTCGAGAAGGTCGGCGAGACGACCTTCTGCTACCTGCGCGACCCGCTGCCGGCACTGGCCGAACTCCGGCAAGCCGGCGCCATGCGCTATCTGCAGCGCCCGGCCAACCTGGAAGACGTGTTTCTGAAGCTCACCGGACACGATCTGCGCGACTGATGCGGCTCGATCTCACTCCGCCGCGGCTGACCCCGAGCTGTTTCCAGGTGTGGCGGCGCAATCTGCTGGTGTGGCGAAAGCTCATGGTGCCGTCGCTACTCGGTAATCTGGCCGATCCGACGTTCTACATGCTCGGCCTGGGCTTCGGGATCGGAGCATTGATGCCCGCCATCGACGGTGTGCCCTACATCACCTTCCTCGCCGCCGGAACGATCTGTTACGCGACCATGAACAGCGCCACCTTCGAGGCGCTCTACTCGGCCTTCTCGCGCATGCACGTGCAGCGCACGTGGGATTCCATCATGAATGCGCCGGTGGGACTGGACGACATCGTGTTCGCGGAGACCATGTGGGCTGCATCGAAGAGCGTACTCTCCGGCATTGCGATCCTGCTGCTCATCTGGCTGCTGGGGCTGTCCCATTCGCCGCTGACGCTCTGGCTGATACCGCTCATGCTGCTGATGGGGGTCGCCTTCGCGTCGATGGCGATGGTCATGACCGCGCTCGCGGGCAGCTACGACTTCTTCATGTACTACTTCTCGCTGCTGGTCACCCCGATGGTGCTCCTGTCCGGCGTGTTCTACCCGATCAGCGCGCTCCCGCCGCTGCTGCAGCAGGTTGGGGCGGCGCTGCCGCTGTCGCATGCCATCGACCTCGCACGGCCGCTGGTCTATGGCCGCGTGCCCGAGGATGCGCTGCTGCACCTGGGTGTGCTCGCGCTCTACGCGATCGTCGGCTTCATGCTCGCGCTGATCCTGGTGCGGCGACGCCTGCTCGAGTAAGCAGTACACTGACGGCCGACGCGAGGGAGATATGACGATGGAGTGGGTCAAGGCCATTCACGTCGCCGCGATGGTGACGTGGTTCGCCGGGCTGTTCTACCTGCCGCGGCTGTTCGTCTATCACGCCATGGCCACGGACGAGGTGGGCATCGAGCGCTTCAAGGTGATGGAGCGCAAGCTCTTCCTCGGCATCATGACGCCCGGCGCGATCGTCACCGTGCTGCTCGGCGTGTGGCTGTGGGTGGGATGGTGGCGCGAGGCGGGCGCGTGGATGCACGCCAAGTTCGCACTCGTCCTCGTGCTCGTTGTCTATCACGCCTGGTGCGGCAAGCTGCTCAGCGACTTTCGGCACGACCGGAACCGGCGCAGTCACGTCTGGTTCCGCTGGTTCAACGAGTTCCCGGTCCTGCTCATGATCGCAATCGTCATCCTGGTGGAAGTCAAGCCGTGGTCGGACTGAATCTGCGCGGGCTGCCCGCGCTGCTGCTGCTGTGCTGCGCAGGCCAGCCGCTCCAGGCCGAACGCGCGCCGCCGCCGCCGTCTCATGATCGACACACGCTCTCCCCTGCAGCCGAGGCCAGGCCCACACGGGCGCGCATCCTGGTGCAGTCGTCCCTGGCGGCCGGCCTGCGCCATCACGACGCGAAGGCGGTGTGGGTGCACATGCGCGTCGGAGACACGCTCGCGCTGGTGCGCGAGCCGGACAATCCGAACGACGCCAATGCGGTGCGGCTGGAATGGCAGGGACGGATGCTCGGTTACCTGCCGCGAGAGGACAACGCCGACGTGGCCCGCCAGCTCGACCGCGGCGCAGGCCTTCAGGCCCGCATCGCGGAGCTCGCGCGCTACCGCAATCACCGGCTCAAGCTCGGCGTAGAGATCTACCGCGATCTGTAAGGTCGTCTCCGAGAGCCTCCCCGCGAAAGCAGAGGAAAGCCATCGCCTTGGCGACAGCCAGAAGCGGGTCCTGTCGACCCGGCGAATGCAGAAGCAAACCCGTCACCCCGGCGACAGCCGGAACCAGGCCCATCGTCCCGGCGAATGCAAAAGCAAACCCGTCGCCCCGGCGAGAGCCGGGGCCCAGCAAAAACGTTCGGGACTTTCCCTCCACTGCACTGATCCCGGCTTTCGCCGGGATGACGACGTATTCGAGGCGCGCGTCGTGGGAAGAGGTGCAGAACCGGCGGCCGAGGCGCTCCGACCACAGACACCAGGCGCGGCGGACCCTGGCGGCGAAGCTGCGATAATCGCGCATGCCTTCCGATCGCGGCGCTTCGCGCCGTCCCAGCCCAGCGCCCGTGCGCACCCTTCCCGCGCTCATCGATACCGCCGGTCCCCAGCAGTTCTTCTGCCCCTGCCCGCGCGGTCTCGAGCCGGTCCTGCTCGATGAACTAAACGCACTGGGCGCTGCGTCGTGCGCGGCGACCGATGGCGGCGTCGCCTTCTCGGGCCCATTCGAGCTGTGCTACGCGGCCAATCTGCACAGCCGCATCGCCAGCCGCGTGCTATGGCGCGTGGCGCACGGTGCATATCGGGACGAACGCGATGTTTACGAGCTGGTGCGAGGCGTGGGCTGGGAAAGCTGCTTCGAGGTGCACCGGACCATCCGGGTGAACGTGTCTGCTACCGCGAGCCCGCTCAAGAGTCTGGACTTCATCGCGCTACGCATCAAGGATGCGGTGTGTGACCGCTTTCGCGACCTGACCGGTGCGCGGCCGAGCATCGACACGGCGGCACCCGACGTGCGCATCCACGCCTACTTCGATGCCTCGACCGTCAGCCTGTACCTGGATACCTCGGGGGAGCCGCTGTTCAAGCGGGGGCTGCGAATGGCCGGAGGCGAGGCGCCACTGCGCGAGAACCTGGCCGCCGGCATCCTGCGCCTGGCCGGGTGGTCGCCGGAGCGCGCGCTGCTCGACCCGATGTGCGGTGCAGGGACCTTCCTGATCGAGGCGGCGGAAATGGCGCTGCGGCGCGCGCCTGGCAGCCGGCGCCGGTTCGGGTTCGAGAAGCTGCGCGCATTCGAATCCGCGCGCTGGTCGGCCATGCTGGCGCAGGCGCGCGCCGAGGAACTGCCCGAGCAGCCCCTCGAGATCCGGGGCAGCGACCTGTATGGCGCCGCCCTCGGAATTGCGCGCGCGAACCTGGAGAAGGCCGCTCTGTCGCAGACCATCAGCCTGAAGCAGGCGAACGTGCTGGAGCTGACGCCGCCGGGCACATCGGGCACGGTGGTGACCAATCCGCCCTACGGGGTGCGCCTGGGCGAACAGGACGAGCTCGCGCGGTTCTATCCGCGCCTGGGTGATGCGCTCAAGCAGCGCTTCTCGGGCTGGAACGTGTGCATCTTCACCGCGGACCTGCGGCTGCCCAAGCTGATCGGACTCAGACCGAAGCGCCGGATCCCGCTGTTCAACGGGGCGCTCGAGTGCCGCCTGTACGAGTTCGAGATGGTGGCCGGCAGCGCGCGCCGCCGACCGCCGGAGGAATCGGGCCCTACACCAGGTTGAGGTGGTCCAGCCCGGTGAGCATGTCCTTCTCCTTGGCCTCGTGGCCGTGAAGCTTGATCGCCAGACGCAGCTCGTTCATCGAGTCCGCGTTGCGCATCGCGTCCTCGTAGCTGATGAGGCCGCCTTCGTACAGGTCGAACAGAGCCTGGTCGAAGGTCTGCATCCCCAGTTCGCGCGACTTCTTCATGATCTCCTTGATCTCGTGCACCTCGCCCTTGAAGATGAGGTCGGAGATCAGCGGGGAGTTGAGCATGATCTCTATCGCCGCGGCACGGCCGGGACCGTCGCGCCTGGGGATGAGGCGCTGCGAGATCATGCCCTTGAGATTGAGTGACAGGTCCATGAGCAGCTGGGCGCGCCGCTCCTCGGGGAAGAAGTTGATGATGCGGTCGAGCGCCTGATTCGAACTGTTCGCGTGCAGCGTCGCCAGTGCGAGATGGCCGGTCTCGGCGAAGGCGATGGCGTAGTCCATCGTCTCGCGGTCGCGGATCTCGCCGATGAGGATGACATCGGGCGCCTGGCGCAACGTGTTCTTCAGCGCCGCATGCCACGAGTCGGTGTCCACGCCGACCTCGCGCTGTGTGATCAGGCAGTTCTTGTGCTCGTGCACGAACTCGATCGGATCCTCGATCGTGATGATGTGGCCGTAGCTGTTCTCGTTGCGGTAGCCGAGCATCGCGGCCAGGCTCGTCGACTTGCCGGAACCGGTCGCGCCGACGACGATCACCAGGCCGCGCTTGGTCATCACCACGTCCTTGAGGATGTCGGGCAGCCCGAGGTCCTCGAAGCGGGGGATCGTGGTGGTAATGGTGCGCAGCACGAGGCCGACACGGCCCTGCTGCACGAAGGCGTTCACGCGGAAGCGTCCGATGCCGGGCGGGCTGATGGCGAAGTTGCACTCCTTGTTCGCCTCGAACTCCTGCGCCTGCTTGTCGTTCATGATCGAGCGCGCGATCTCCATCGTGTGCGTCGGCGTCAGACTCTGGTTCGACACCGGGGTCATCTTGCCGTCCACCTTGAAGGCGGGCGGGAAGCCGGCGGTGATGAACAGGTCGGATGCGCGCTTGCTGATCATCACGCGCAGCAGCTCGTGCACGAACTTGATCGCCTGGTCCCTTTCCATGTGCTCTCCTGCGCGGGCCTCAGCCCTGGAACATGTCCTTGTTCGCGGCTTTCACGCGTGCCTCGGGCACCGAGACGATGTTGCGGCGGACCATTTCCTGCAGATTCTGGTCCAGCGTCTGCATGCCGTACTGCTGGCCGGTCTGGATCGACGAGTACATCTGCGCGACCTTGTTCTCGCGGATCAGGTTGCGGATGGCGGGGGTGCCGATCATGATTTCGTGCGCCGCGACCCGGCCGTTGCCGTCCTTGGTCTTGAGCAGCGTCTGCGAGATGACCGCGCGCAGCGACTCGGACAGCATGGCGCGCACCATCTCCTTCTCCGCTGCGGGAAACACGTCGATGATCCGGTCGATGGTCTTGGCGGCGGAGCTGGTGTGCAGGGTACCGAACACCAGGTGGCCGGTTTCCGCGGCGGTCAACGCCAGGCGGACGGTTTCCAGGTCACGCATCTCGCCGACGAGAATAACGTCGGGGTCCTCGCGCAGCGCCGAGCGCAGCGCATTCGCGAACGAGAGCGTGTGCGGACCCACTTCGCGCTGGTTGATCAGGCATTTCTTGCTCTCGTGCACGAACTCGATCGGATCCTCGACGGTGAGGATGTGGCCGTATTCGTTTTCGTTGATGTAGTTGATCATCCCCGCCAGCGTGGTGGACTTGCCCGAACCGGTCGGGCCGGTGACCAGCACGATGCCGCGCGGCTGCTCGGAGATCTCCTTGAAGATTGCCGGCGCCTTCAGGTCCTCCAGCGACAGCACCTTCGAGGGAATGGTCCGCATCACCGCGCCCGCGCCGCGGTTCTGCACGAAGGCGTTCACGCGGAAGCGGGCCAGATTGGGGATGGCGAAGGAGAAGTCGCACTCGAGGTTCTCCTCGTAGGTCTTGCGCTGCCCGTCGTTCATGATGTCGTAGACCATGGCGTGCACGTCCTTGTGCTCCATGGGGGGCAGATTGATCCGCCGAACGTCGCCGTGCACGCGGATCATGGGCGGCAGACCAGCAGACAGGTGCAGGTCCGAGGCCTTGTTCTTGACCACGAAGGCCAGCAGTTCGGATATGTCCATATATACTCGGAGCGTGACGGGCAAGCGGAGCAGACGAGCGAGCGCGCTGCCGGTTCGCGCGCGCCAGGAAGGCGGCGACCCGTGCGCACCGGAGCGGGGAAGGTCTCAGGCAAATCCTATGCCTGGGGGATCTCCATGCAGGCGCGGAGGTGACGGCCCATGTCCGATTTAGCCGGGCGACTGCTGGCCGTACACGCACGTATTCGCGCCGCGGCCCTGGCCGCGGGGCGCGATCCCGATTCCGTGGCACTGGTGGCGGTGAGCAAGACCTTCCCGGCCGAAACCCTGCTGGATGCCGTGCTCGCGGGCCAGCACGTGTTCGGGGAGAACTACCTCCAGGAGGCGCTCGCCAAGATGGTCGATCTCGATCGCCTGCTTGCCCTGCGCGGCGCTCCGGCCGCCCCGGAGTGGCACTTCACCGGTCCGGTGCAGGGCAACAAGACGCGTGCCATCGCCCGCCACTTCGATTGGGTGCACAGCGTGGACCGGCTGAAGATCGCCCAGCGCCTGAGCGAGGCGCGCGAACCGGGGCAGGCGCCATTGCAGGTGTGCCTTCAGGTCAATGTGGGCGACGAGACTTCCAAGGGCGGCGTGAACCCCGCGCAGGCCGAGCAGCTCGCGCGCGCGATGGCGGTGCTGCCCGGGCTGCGGCTGCGCGGTCTCATGACGATCCCCCGTCCCACCGACGATCCGGCGGCGCAGCGCGCACAGTTCCGCGTGCTGCGCGAACTGCGCGACCGTCTTCGCACCGGGGGCCTCGCACTGGACACGCTGTCCATGGGCATGTCGGACGATCTGGAGTCGGCAATCGCCGAAGGGGCCACCATGGTACGCATCGGGCGCGCCATCTTCGGCGAACGCCCCCGCGCCCCGGCGCAGTGACCGGCCCTCGGTCGGGCCAGCGGCCGGCGCGCCATTGGCTTGCGATCCGCATAGCCGCACCCCTATACTGCCTGCCGCTTCTGATTCGCCGCCGGGTGCGGGATGCTGCATGTCCGTAAGGCGGGACGAGGGGCGCCACAACATCAACTCGGGGAGACACCACGTGAAAAGACCGCTGCTCACTGTCCTGTTCGCACTGCTCTGCACGCCCGCGCTCGCGCTGGCGCAGAGCATGCTCAATGCCTTCCAGACTGTCGAAATCCAGGCCGACGCGCGCAAGGTCTGGGACATCGTCAGCCAGTGGGACAATCTGCACGGCTGGCATCCGGTGTTCGCGAACACCGAACTGACCGGCGGCACCAACAACACGGTCGGCGCCACGCGCCGCCTCACCGTCAAGGACGGCCCGCAGTTCGACGAGGAATTGCTCGCCGCCGATGCCAGCCGGATGAGCGTCAGCTACCGGATCATCGGCGAGAACCCTCTGCCGATCACCGACTACAAGTCCACGCTCGACGTCGTCGAACTCGGCGCGAACCGGTCGCTGATCGTGTGGCGCGGCGCCTTCGCCTCCAAGCCCGGGCAGAAGGACGATGACAACCTGAAGTTCATCAGCACCGTCTACCGTGCCGGGCTGGACAACGTCAAGAAGATGGCCGAAGTCCGGTAATCTGGCCGGGCTGGCGTTTCCGGGCGCCGAGCGTCTATGATGAGGGCCCACCCCGTTCGGGGTGGGCCTTTTTCATTTTCATTCGAGATCCGGGGATTCATGAAGGTCTTGTTCGTGGGCGGCGGCAACATGGCCAACGCTCTCATCGGCGGTCTCACCCGGCGCGGATGGTCCGGAGCGGACTGCACCGTGGTGGAGATCGACGAGGGCGCGCGCCGGCGTCTGTTCGATGCATTCGGGGTACGCGCGCTCGAGCGCCTGCCTGCCACGCTGGACGACCAGGCCGCCGTGGTGCTGGCGGTCAAGCCGCAACAGCTGCGTCCGGTGGCGCAGGTTCTGGCGCCGATGATCGCCGGACGTCCGGTGATTTCGATCGCGGCTGGCATCCGGACGTCCGACCTGTCGCGCTGGCTGGGCGGTCACGTACGCACGGTGCGCGTCATGCCGAACACGCCGGCACTGGTGCTGGCCGGCGTGACGGGGCTCTATGCCATGCCGGGCGCCACCGGGGACGATCGTGATCTGGCCGAATCCATCCTCTCGGCGGTGGGCACCACCCTGTGGGTCGAGCGCGAGGAACTGCTCGACAGCGTCACCGCAGTGTCGGGCAGCGGCCCGGCCTACGTGTTCTATTTCATCGAAGCGCTTGCGCAGGCGGCCGAGGATCTGGGCCTCACGCACGCGCAGGCACGGCTGCTGGCCACCGAGACCTTTCACGGCAGCGCCGTGCTGGCGCGCCAGAGCGAGGAGGAGGCAGGCGTCTTGCGTGCACGCGTGACCTCCAAGGGCGGCACCACCGAACGCGCCCTGCGCACGCTGGATGCGGAGGAGGTGCGCCGACGCGTCATCGAGGCGGTCAAGCAGGCCGCCGTACGCTCCAGGGAGTTGGGCGACGAGCTTGGCCGCGACTAGACGAACATGCTGAATCAACTGCTGATATTCCTGCTCAATACCTTCCTGGGACTGTTCATCCTGGTTCTGCTGCTGCGCTTCCTGGTACAGGCCATGCGGGCGCCGACCCGCAATCCGATGTACGGCTTCCTCGCCGCGGTCACCGACTGGATCGTGCTGCCGGCGCGGCGCGTGATCCCGGGTCTGTGGCGTACCGATCTGTCCACGCTGGTGCTGGCATGGGCGTTCCAGGTCGTCCTTCTCGCGGCAACCATTGCCCTGCGTGGTGCCGATGTCGGAATCGCGGCGCTGCTGCTGATCGCCGTGATCGACATCGTCAAGCTTCTCCTCTACATCCTGCTGTTCGCCACCATCGCGCAGGCGATCCTGTCCTGGATCGCGCCCCAGAGTCCGGCCATGCCGATACTCAACAGCGTCACGCGGCCGTTTCTGGGGCCGTTCCAGCGCCGCATCCCGACGGTGGGCAACGTCGATCTCTCCCCGATCTTCCTGATCGTCGTCATCCAGATCCTGATCTTCCTGCTGGAATACATCATGGCCATGCTGTTCAGCCTATGACCGGGTCGTTCCGGCGCATGACCGAGTCGTTCCCTCCGTGATCGCCATGTCCGCGACCGTCATGAAGGCGCTGGTGCGGCTGTGAATGCGTGAGCTGGTACCGCCTCGATTCCCGCAGGAACGCTCTTTGCATCGAGGTGCACCTGCAGCCGAACGCGCGCTCGACGGAAGTGGCAGGCCTGCATGGGTCCGCGCTGAAGATCCGCGTCTCGGCACCCCCGCTCGATCAGCGGGCGAACGATGCGCTGATCGGGTTCCTGGCCGACCGTCTCGGGGTCGCGCCGTCGCGAGTGCGCATCGCGCGTGGCGCCAAGAGCCGCAGCAAGACCGTGGAGGTGGGCAAACCGGATGACGAGACATTGCGCAGAGTGCAGGCGCTGATCGCCTAGCGCGGCCGTCCGCGTGTCGTGGACGCACCGCACGCGCATCGTCACCCGCCCTTTCCATGCACAACCAGCTCGAAATCCAGCTCGACAGCTATCACCGCTGGCGCGAAGACATCCGCGCGAGCATCGAGGGCTATCAGACCTGGCTCGACCGCAGCGGACACGTCGACATCCAGCGCACGCTGCGCATCTACGACCTGCTCGAGAGCCTGCGCAAGGACCGCCTCGTGGTGGCCTTCGTCGCCGAATTCTCGCGCGGCAAGACCGAACTCATCAATGCGCTGTTCTTCTCCGGCTTCAGGGGCCGGCTGCTGCCATCGGACGTGGGCCGCACCACCATGTGCCCCACCGAGATCTTCTTCGATGCGGCCGACGAGCCCTACCTGCGCCTGCTGCCGATCGAGACCCGCAAGCGTGAGGAGAGCGTTTCGTCGATGAAGCAGCATCCGATCGAGTGGGTGAAGGTCAAGCTCGATCCGCAGTCGCCCGAACAGATGGCGCAGGCGATGGCACACCTCACGCAGACCAAGACCGTGTCCGCGCAGGAGGCGCGCGCGCTCGGTCTGCTCGACGGACAGGACCCCGGCACGGATCGGGTCGTCGTTCCTGCCTGGCGGCACGCGCTCGTCAACTACCCGCATCCCTGGCTGCGCAACGGGCTGGTGATTCTGGACACACCCGGCCTCAATGCGCTGGGTGCCGAACCGGAACTGACCCTCAAGACCATCCCCGGCGCGCATGCCGTGGTGTTCCTGCTCGCCGTGGACACTGGCGTGACGCGCTCCGACCTCGAGATCTGGCAGCAGCACGTGCAGCCGCATCAGACCTGTCGCATCGCCGTGCTCAACAAGATCGACCTGCTGTGGGACGACCTCAACACCGCCGGGCAGATCGACCAGGCGGTGACGCGCCAGATCGCGCAGACCGGCGAGGCGCTCGAGCTGAAGACGCGGCACGTCGTGGCGCTGTCCGCCCAGAAGGCGCTGGTGGGGCGCGTGCGCGGTGACGAGCGGCTCGTCGCGCGCAGCAACATCGCGCAGCTCGAATCGCTGCTCGGCAACGAGGTGATGCCCGCCAAGCGCGAGATCATGCGCAGCGCCGTGGTACGGGAGATGGCCGACATGGTGAACGCGAGCCTGCACCAGGTGATCCGGCAGCTCGCCGAGGTGCAGACCGAGCTCGAGGACGTGTCGGCGCTCGCGGGCAAGAACCGCGGGATCGCGAAATCGATGCTGATGCGGCTGGAGAAGGGTCGCGCTTCGTATCTCGAGCAGATGGAGCGTTTCCAGCGCTCCTACGGCAACGTGCTCGAGCAGGGCGAGGCGCTGAAGCAGAACCTCGATCGTGCCCGTCTGGACGAGATCTTCGCGGCGAGCCGCAAGGAGATCGAGGGTAGCTGGACCACTGCCGGACTGCACCGGAGCATGAACCGGCTGTTCGACGCCTTCTCCACCCAGGCGGACAGGGTGCTGGCCTTCGCCTCGCGCACCTGCAGCTACGTCGACGAAGTCTACGCGGAATTCAGGAAGCGCTTCGACCTGCCCGGCCTGCAGGCGCCAGTGCTCAACCTCGAGCGGCACGTCCTGGCCATGCGTACGCTCAAGCAGACCACCGAGCGCTTCTGCCGCGATCCGCGCAACCTAATGACCGAGAAGCGCTTCCTCGTGCGGCGCTTCTACACTGGTCTGGTCGATCAGGCGCGTCAGGTGTTCGAGCAGGTGCGCGTGGATTTCCAGGTGTGGTCGCGCGATGCGCTCGTGCCCATCTCCAACCAGCTCAGCGAGCATCAGGCGTTGATGCAGCGGCGGGTGGAGAACTTCCGCCGGCTGTCGGCCGATCTGTCCTCAGTGCAGGAGCGCGTGCATCAGCTCGAGGCGCAGAAGCTCACGCTGTCGAAGCATGCGGACGAGCTGCTGCGCCTGAAGGCGCAGGTCGCGGGCGTACCGCCCGAAGCCCTGATGGAACATGCCTCGGTGCCGAACCAGGCGGCGTGACCGGCGTTCAGGCGTCGGCCTGGCACAACCGCTCGCGCAGCGCCGTCTTCAGCACCTTCCCGTAGTTGTTCTTCGGCAGACTGTCCACGAACACGTAGCGCTTCGGCCGCTTGAAGCGCGCGATGTGATTCAGGCACAGCGCGTCGAGTTCCTGCGGCGGTGGTTGCGAGCCGGCGCGCGCGACGACGAAGGCCACGACTTCCTCGCCCCACTCGGGATGTGGCGCGCCGACCACCGAGGCTTCCACGACCGCATCGTGGCGCAGCAGCACTTCCTCCACCTCGCGCGGATAGATGTTGCTGCCGCCGCTTATGATGAGATCCTTGCTGCGATCCTTCAGCGTCAGGAAGCCGTCCTCGTCCAGCGTGCCGACGTCGCCCGTATGCAGCCAGCCATTGCGCAATGCCGCCTGCGTGGCCGCCTCGTCGTGCCAGTAGCCGCGCATCATCGTCTCGCCGCGCACCAGCACCTCGCCGGTCTCGCCCGTCGGCAGGGCGAGATCCTCGTCGTCGGCGACCCGCACCTCCACCACGCTGTGCGCGATGCCGACGGAGGCGAGGCGTGCGTCATGACGCGGATGATCGGTCTGCGTGTACCAGTGGCCGGCAAGCGCGGTGATGGTCATCGGGCACTCGCCCTGGCCGTAGATCTGCGCCAGGCGCGGCCCCAGAACCCGTAGCGCCTGCTTGCAATCCGCGAGATACATCGGACCGCCGCCGTAGACGATCGTGCGCAGGTTGCGCACGTCCTGCTGCGCGGCGCCCGGCATCTCGACCAGGCGCTTGACCATGGTCGGTGCGGCGAAGAAGCTCATCCCCGGCCAGGCGCGGATCAGCTCGTAGATCTCCGGCGGGTCGAAGTGTCCGCTCGCCGGGATCACCTGCGCGGCGCCCGCCGCCACGTTGGGCAGCATGTAGGCACCCGAGCCGTGCGACATCGGTGCCGCGTGCAGGATGGCATCCCCCGACGAGATGCGATCCACGTCGACGAAGTAGCTAGTCGTCATCGCCAGCAGGTTGCGGTGCGTGAGCATCGCGCCCTTCGGCCGGCCGGTGGTGCCGCTGGTGTAGAACAGCCAGGCGAGATCGTCTGGATGGCGATCCGTCGGCTCGCTGCCGGCATCGCCCAGCAATGCTTCGTAGGCCGCATCTTCCACGCACACCAGCGCCTGCAGCTCCGGCAGCTCGTCGCGCAGCCCGGCGATCGCCTCGAACAGGTCGCCGGTGACGAAGCACACGCGCGCTCCGGAATGCGAGATCACGTACTGGAACTCGCGTACGTGCAGCTTGGCGTTGATCGGCACCGTGACGAAGCCGCCGTGCCAGGCGGCGAAGGCGAGCTCCACGTACTGCGGGCAGTTGCGCATGACCAGCGCCACGTGGTCGCCGGGCTCGAGCGAGAAGTGGCGGCGCAGTCCGTCGGCCAGGCGTTGCGTGCGATCGGCGAGCCGGGCGTAGGTGTGGACCGTGCTGGTGCCCACGGCGACCGCGGGCAGCTCAGGGTAGGCGCGCGCGCTGCGCAGGAGGAGGTGGGAGAGGTTCATGCGGAAATCATCGGAAAAGCGGTAGAACGACAAATGGGCAAAGCCGGTAGCGTACTGCAGTTCCTGGGCGTCATCCCGGTGCAAGGCGGGGATCCAGGCACGCATGCCGCTATAACGATAACAGCAGGGAGACCGGCGATTGATGCGCTCTTGACGTCAATTGTCGCCTTTCTTGCATCGATCTAGCCGTCCTCATCTTCACCGCGGATGCATGGGCGAACGTGGCCTTCTCCTCGATGTGGGCGAAACCGAACTGCGGAAGCTGGGAGCAGCGCCGAACCTCAGGCGGCGATCGCCGTAGCGCGCACTGCGTCCAACGCCTGAATGAGTCCATCGATTTGCTCGGTGCTGAACAACTCATCCGGTCCGCGTGGCGTCAGATCGGTGAATGGCGACTCGTACAGCCGCTCCGGTACGACAAAACCATGCTCGGTCAGGTGATCGACGACGAGGTTTACGAACTCGATCTGATTTGCCGTCATCCGCTGCCCACCGATGAAGGTTGCCATTGCATCCTTGGCGGCACTGCGGTCCAGGCCAACCAGAGAACGCACGAAGAGTCCGAGGCCTTGATACTCGTGTGCCGCCCGCTGCACGTCTTTGGGTCCACCGAGGCCACTCTCCACAAGCATCCGCTCCAACTCGGCAAGGTCGGTTGCCGTAAGAGGTTTGTTCTTTCTCAGTTTCTCGATGGCCAGGTGATTCGCGTGGACGCGAAGGAATACTCGAGCTTTTGCTCGGAACTTCGTGTAGTCGGTAGCCTCGTCGAAGCCGGGCATCTCGATAACCGTTTCGCCCCCCATCTCGTCCTCGAAGTCCGTGTAGATAGGCTTGCGTTTCTGCTTCTCGATGAGCTTGATCAGATCACGCAGGCGCCGGCGCATCGCCTCGAGCATCGAGATGGTCACGTCCTGCCACCACTCGTCGGTCTGCACGTCATGGATCAGCGCCATCTGGTCGCGCACCATCGGGATGGCCGACTTCTCTTCCAGCAGTCCGGCAAGCTCCTTGACTTGATCGCGCAAACGAGCGAAGCCCGGCTCCGATCGCAGCATCGCGAGCTGGAGGCTCAGTACCAGCAGGTCGAAGCGCTTTGCCTCCTCGTTCTCCGGGTCGAGTTCCGACGGTAGACCCGCGACCTGGTGCGACAGGTCCGAGAGCGCTTCCGGCGACAGCACAGTCCAGGCCTCGGGCTTGGCGTACTGCTCGACGATTCGCCGCCGCGGCCGCACGACGAAGTTGTCGAGGTTCATGCTGGCCACTTCCGTTTGCAGCAGCGCCGCGACCTGCGCGCGCACCTCCTCATCCGATGCCGGGTGCCCATGCGGCGGCGCCCGTGTCTCGCGCGCCGTCTGGCGGTCGGCTTCGGCCAACTTCTTGTCCAGCTCGCCGATCAGCTCCAGCCGGGCATCGAACAGCCGCTTGCCGAGCGATTCACCGAGTGCACCCTCGGTGGCGGGAATGTTCTGGCTGAAGTATTCGAGGTTCTGGCAGTAGTCGAAGACGCAGAAGTACTCCTTGTGCTTGTCTGGTCCGAACAGGTCCGGACACAGGCGCGTGCCACGGCCGAGCATTTGCCAGAACTTGGTCTTCGAGCGCACCAGCTTGAAGAAGACCAGGTTCACGACCTCGGGAATGTCGATTCCGGTGTCGAGCATGTCCACCGAGATCGCGATATGCGGCGCCTTGTCCTTGGCCGAGAAGTTGTCGATCAGGCTCTGCGCGTACTCGGTCTTGAACGTGATGACGCGCGCGAATTCGCCCTTGTGGTGCGGGTAGTTGGCGTTGAAGCGCTCCGCGATGAACTCGGCGTGGTGCTGGTTCTTGGCGAACAGAATGGTCTTGCCGAGCCGATCGCCGCCGGCCACCGTGAGGCCCCGCGTCATGAGATGTTCCAGGACCTTGTCCACCGTGTCCTTGTTGAACAGCCACTTGTTGACCGCCTCGGCCTCCACGCGATTGGGGACGTTGCCGTCTTCGTCCCACTCCAGCGCGTCCCACTGATCCTTGTCCTATTCGGACAGCTCGTCGTACTTGATCCCCTCGCGCTGGAACTTCAGCGGCACCGACACGGCCCTCGGCGGCACGAGGAAGCCGTCGCGGACCGCTTCGTCGAGCCCGTACGCGTCGGTCGGCACGCCGTTCTCGAGGTCGAACAGGCTGTAGGTGTTGCGGTCCACCTCGTCCTTCGGCGTGGCCGTGAGCCCGACCAGGAGCGAGTCGAAGTAGTCGAAGATGGCGCGGTACTTCTGGAACACCGAGCGGTGCGCCTCGTCGATGATCACCAGATCGAAGTGGCCGGCGCCGAAGCGCCGCTGCCCGTCCCGCGTCTCGTCGATCAGCCCCATCATCGTCGGATAGGTGGAGACGAAGACGCGCCCCTCGGCGTCCTTCTCGGTGACCAGGTTCACCGGCGAGGCGTCGGGCAGGTGGCGCTTGAAGGCGTTCACCGCCTGGTTCACCAGCGCCACGCGGTCGGCGAGGAACAGCACGCGCTTGACCCAGTTGCAGCGCATCAACAGATCGGCGAGCGCGATGACCGTGCGCGTCTTGCCGGCGCCGGTGGCCATCACCACCAGCGCCTTGCGGTCGTGGTCGCACTCGAAGGCCTCGGCGATGCGCCGGATGCCACGCGTCTGGTAGTAGCGCTCGACGATTGCCGTATTGATCTCGCCCGCCGCCAGCGGCTTTCGCGTGCTGCGTCGTTGGATCGCGAGTTCCAGCTCCGCCTTCTTGTAGAAACCCTGCACCGCGCGCGGCGGGTAGCGCGTGTCGTCCCAGAACCAGTGTTCGTAGCCGTTGGAGTAGAAGATCAGCGGGCGCTGGCCGAGCTGGCGCTCCAGGCAGTCCGCGTACAGCTTGGCCTGCTGCTGGCCGACGCGCGCATCGCGCCGGGTGCGCTTGGCCTCCACGAGCCCGAGTGGCTTGCCGTCATCGCCCCAGAGTACGTAGTCGACGAAGCCTTTACCCTGGTTGTTGGGCATGCCGGCAACTTCAAACTCCCGGTCGCGCGGCTGGTCCAGCGGCCAGCCGGCTTCCTTGAGCAGCAGGTCGATGAAGTAGTCACGCGTCTCGGCCTCGGAGTAGTCGTGCGTGTCGGGCTGCGCGGCAGCGGTCTTGCGGGCTTCGGCAACCTCGACGCGCAGTCGCTTCAGCTCGTCATCGAGCGCACTCTTGTCAGCCAGCAGTGCGGCGAGCTTCTCGTCGCGCTCCTTGAGACCGGCCTCCAATGCACGCAACTGCTCCGCTGTCTGCCTGGCGACTGCTGCCGGCCGCGACAAGGCGGCGGCATTGAACGCGAGGCCCGGCTCGGGCTGGCCCACCCGCCCATAGCTGCGGGCAAACCAGTAGCTCACGTGGAACAGCTCACGCACCGCTGCCAGCGCATCGGCTTCCGGCACCGCGCGATGACTATGCACAGCGCGGTTGCCCAGCGTATTGATGACCCGCGCCTTGCTGAAAACCGCCTCACCGGCAGCCTGCTTGAAGCTCGGCTCGTGGATCAGCGCCGACAGGTTGTCCTGATACGGGAGCTTCAGCGAGGCGTCGTGCTTGTACGCCCAGCTCAGCGCCAGTTCGAGCGCGCGGCGCGCGTAGAAGCAGGCGGTGCGTGGGTCCGCGTGGACAGCCGCTTCCGCACGCGCAGCGGCATCGTAAACCGCCGACCATTCCCGCTGGAGGAAGGTGAACTGGCTCATCCGGGCGTTCCGTTGTCCGGGGATGGCTGGTAATTGCCGGCGCTTTGCTTCTGGATTGCAACCAATGGCCCTTCGGTTGCAATCGAATCGCAAAGGAAGTAACGCAAAAACATGGACTTAAAAAAGTTTTGGCAACTGCCGATTGCAGCTCTCACGGCGATGGTTCCTCGATGTTGCAATCCGCCGGATCCACGCCGGGGTGCCACCGCGCCATGCAGCGTCAGCCGTACCTCGTGCGCCGAGGTGCCCGCGAAGCTCGGCAGCGCCTCGGCCAGCCGCCGATTGCGCAGGGTCTGCTGGTCGAGGATGTTCGCCGGGGTGATCCCTGCTGGCAGACCGCCGAGGCTCACCGCTTCCAGTCTCTGCCTATACTGCCGCACGAACACCGAACCGCCGAGCCGATAGTCCCGATGCGCCACGGCGTTGAGCAGCGATTCGCGCACCGACACTTCATCGAAGGTGGGCAGTTCGACACGGAACAGGCCATCCTGACAGCTCTGCCTGTCGTTACGCAGATTGATCTTGTTCCAGATGGCGTCGTGCCAGAGGAAGAACCCTTCCCGGTATTCCTCGCGATCGGCCGCAGGACCCGACGCTTCGGAGGACCGGTACTCAAATACGAATTTCGCCTGCGCCAGCCAGCGCCCCAGAGCCACCAGTACCGCGTCGAAGCGCCGCCGCAGCACGTTGCTGTTCGTGGCGAAGTCCGGATGCCAACCCATCCAGTTGGACGGCGACTGGGCGTTTGTCGATGAACACTGGCTCATACGGCGGGCAGCTCCTCGCACAGGTCGTTGAGCGAAACGGCTTCGACATTCGCGGCGAGCGGGAAGCGCTCCTTCCCGCCGTACACCACCAGCCGTCGCTCCGGATGCACCGATTCACAGGCCAGATGAAAACCGCGCTCGAGCCGTGGCGCGAGGCCGCGCTTGATCTCGATGGCCCACGGCTTGCGCTGACCGGGGAACTTCAGCAGCAGGTCGATCTCCGCCCCCGCCGCGGTCCTGAAGAAGTGCGCCTCGGTGCCACCTGGCGCGGCGGCGATCAGCGACTCGATCGCGAGGCCTTCCCAACTCCCGCCCGACACCGGGTGCGAGAGCAGCGCCTCGCGGTCAGCGATGCCGAGCAGCGCATGGACCAATCCGCTGTCGCGCACGTAGACCTTGGGCGACTTGACCAGCCGCTTGCGGACGTTGGCGTGCCACGGCGTCAAACGTCGCACGAGCAGCAGATCCACCAGCAGGTCGAGGTAGGACGCGATCGTCTTGCCGTCGACGGCCAGCGCTCGCGCGAGTGCGGCGGCATTCAGCAGGCCGCCCTGCTGGTGCGCGAGCATCGTCCAGAGCCGTCGCAGTGTCTCCGCGGGGATGCGTGGGCCGAGTTGCGGGATGTCGCGTTCCAGGTAGGTGCGGATGAAGGCGGTGCGCCAGCGCAGACTCGCGGCATCGGCGGCGGCGAGCAGGCTTTCGGGGAAACCGCCGCGCAGCCAGAGTGCGTCCAGGCGCTGGCGGCCGACCTCGCCCGCGTCGAGCGGGCCGAGCTCCAGGTAGCGGATGCGACCCGCCAGCGACTCGCTGGACTGCCTGAGCAGATCGATCGACGCCGAGCCGAGAACGAGGAAACGGCCCTTGCCGCGCCCGCCACGGCGGCCTCTGTCGATGAGCCCGCGGAGGTGCCGGAAGAGGTGCGGGGTGCGCTGGATCTCGTCGAGGATGACCAGCTTGTCGGCGTGCTGCGCGAGATAGAGTTCCGGCTCGGCCAGTTTCGCGCGGTCGCCTTCGGATTCCAGATCGAGGTAGAGGAACGGCCGCGTGTCGGCGACCTCGAGGGCCAGCGTGGTCTTGCCGACCTGCCGCGGCCCGAGCAGCGCGACGGCCGGGGCTTCGGTGAGGGCGTCGTCGAGGTCCGCGAGGCAGCGGCGGGGGATCATGCGTGCAATTATGGAGTGATACTCCAGAAATACAAGGGTGCGCTACAGCGCTCCCCGGAAGGCGCGGTACTGGAGAGCAGCAAAGAGCTCGTGAAGCTGGTCGGAAGACGAAGCTGTCACCTGTGCGATACGTTGAACACCTGCAACGCGCTCGCCGAGCTCACGCTGCAGCTCCAGAGGCGGGACGAAAAGCTTCACCGTATTCAGTTGGCCCTGTGTGAGTTTTGCGCGCGTCGTGCCCGATATGAACGGCAAGAAGTTGAAGTGTCGAAGCGCCCGGTGAAGGAACTCCGTGTCCACGTGCGTCGGCATCGCTCGCAGGATGTGCGCATGGTTGTTCACCCATGCCGGACCGTCGATGCGGTAGGCAACGCCCCGCGCAGGCTCGTCGAAATAACCGCCGTCCTCGGCCACCAGAACGAGCGGCTCATCGAAGAGTGCCGTGTCGATCCATCCCTGCTGACCGTTCGCGCCGTAGTAAGGCACGTTCCCCTGCTTGCGGTCTGACTCGGTAACCGGCCGCCGCAGCCTATCCAGGCATTCCGTTATGTCTTCGATCCGCTTGACCGGCCACCCCTTCGGATTCGTGGCGGGGTCGCCGAACATGTCGAGGAAGATGGATTGGGTGAGGGTGTCGAGTTGGGCGAGGGCGGTGCGGCGCTTGGTGCGCAGCGCGTCGGCCTTGTCCAGGATCTCCGCAATTCGTCGCTGCTCGGGCAGGGGTGGGTAAACAAACGGCAGCGCCCGGATCACGGTGGTATTGAGGTTCGGCATGGTCACGCCCTTGGCATGATGGTCGAGCCATTTGGCGACTGCCTCCTGCTGCAAGTATCGTCTTACGTATGCGATATCGATATCGGGGCAGTTCAGCCGAATTCGAATACATCCAGTACCGCAGAGCCATCCGGCTTCGGCCTCGGAGACAATTGCGAATCGTCCAACATCACCTCTCCGGCTGTAGACGACGTCACCGACACGCATCTTATGTTTCTTAAGTCGTTCGACATGCTTGCTGTCCACCCTGGCAATCTGATTCGTTACGATCCTTCCGTCTTGCATGTCCTGTGGCATTACAACGGGCGTTCCAACCTCTGAGTAATCAGCTGCGTGTAGCTGACTGCCGAAGGGGCCGGTCTGTACCTCACCGCCGAATCGATCGCATATCTCGCCAACGGTCGTGGCCCACCGGGACGGCGTTAAGGCTGCGGCTGCCGGTTGCAGAGCGCTCATCCCAGCATCCCCTCCAGCTCCGTCAGCCCCCGCTGGATCTCCTCTTCCAGCTTCGCCAGCTCGGCGAGGATCTCCTTCGGTGCGCGGTGCTCGATCGCCTCGTGCACCACCTCCTTGTAGCGATTGAGCGACAGGTCGTAGCCCTGCGCGGCGATGTCGGCCTCGGGCACGCAGAAACTCTGTGCGGTGCGCGGGCGTTCGCGCTCTGCGCCGGCCCGCATGGCCCAGCGCGCCAGCACGTCGGGCAGGTTGTTCTTCGCGTGCTCGTCCTCGCTCAGTGACGCGCGGGACACGGAACCAAGCTTCTCCTCCGGCAACAGCGGCGCGCGCTTGTCGTCGAGGCTCCAGCCATCCGCCTGCACGTCATAAAACCAGACCTGGTCGGTGCCGCCGGAGTTGGTCTTGGTGAAGAGCAGGATCGCGGTCGACACGCCCGCGTAGGGCCGGAACACGCCGCCGGGCAGCTTGACCACGGCATCGAGCTTCTGGTCCTCCACCAGCATCCGGCGCAGTTCCTTGTGCGCCGTGCTGGAGCCGAACAGCACGCCGTCGGGCACGATCACCGCGGCGCGGCCGCCGGGCTTGAGCAGGCGCAGGAAGAGCGCGAGGAAGAGCAGCTCGGTCTTCTTGGTCTTGACGATCTGCAGCAGGTCCTTCGCGGTATTCTCGTAGTCGAGGCTGCCGGCAAAGGGCGGATTGGCCAGTACCAGCGTGTACTTCTCTTCCTCGCCGGCGTGGTCCTGCGCCAGCGAGTCGCGGTAGCGGATGTCCGGGTTCTCCACCCCGTGCAGCAGCATGTTCATGCTGCCGATGCGCAGCATGGTGTTGTCGAAGTCGAAGCCGTGGAACATGCGGTGGTGGAAGTGCTCGCGCAGCGTCGCGTCGTGCAGGATGTTCGGGTGGCGCTCGCGCAGGTACTCGCCAGCGGCGACCAGGAAGCCCGCGGTGCCGCAGGCCGGGTCACAGATCACGTCGGTGGGTTGCGGCGCGGTCAACTCCACCATCAGCCGGATGATGTGGCGCGGTGTGCGGAACTGGCCGTTCTGTCCGGCGCTGGCGATCTTGCCGAGCATGTACTCGTAGACGTCGCCCTTGGTGTCGCGGTCTTCCATCGGCACCGCGTCGAGCAAGTCCACCACCTTGGCCAGCAGCGCCGGCGTGGGGATGGTGAAGCGCGCGTCCTTCATGTGGTGCGCGTAGGTGGAGTCGTCGCCGCCCAGCGTGCGCAGGAACGGGAAGACGTGCTCGCCGATCACGGCGTACATGTCGCCGGGGGCGAAGTGCTTGAAGCGCGACCAGCGCAGGTCGTCGTAGGGGCGGCCCCCATCCCTGCCAATGCCGTCGTTGCCCTCGGGGAAGACCCGCCGCTCCATCGGCTTCTTGAGCCGGGCGGACTTGTTCTCCTCCAGCGTGTGCAGGTCGTCCAGCCGGCGCAGGAAGAGCAGGTAGGTGATCTGCTCGATCACCTCCAGCGGGTTGGAGATGCCGCCGGACCAGAACGCGTTCCAGATCTGGTCGATCTGGCTCTTGATGTTGCCGGTGATCATGGGAAGCGATTTTCGTGTGTTCTTGGAATCCGGATTATCGCTTTACTCGCGTGCCTGGGCTCCTGTCAGACTTGGGGGAGGCGACGCGCCGGCCGCGTACTGCCGCAGAACAGACCGTGCACTGAACGCGTTGAGGTTCGTTCATGGGGAGTGCGTGCCGCTCGGCGTGCTTGCCCGAAAGGATAAACGCGCTGCGGTGCGTAAGGCCTGCCTTTCCGCTGGGCCCCGGCTTTCGCCGGGGCGACGGAGCATCTACATCAGCACGATGTCGTACTGCTCCTGCATATACAGCGTCTCGACCTGCAGCGAGATCGGCTTGCCGATGAAGTCCCCCAGCATCGCCAGCGACTGCGATTCCTCGTCGAGGAACATGTCCACCACCTTCTGCGAGGCGAGGATGCGGAACTCGCCGGCGTTGTACTGGCGCGCCTCGCGCAGGGTCTCGCGCAGGATCTCGTAGCACACGGTCTGCGCGGTCTTCACCGCGCCGCGACCCTGGCAGGTCGCGCATGGTTCGCACAGGATGTGCGCCAGGCTCTCGCGTGTGCGCTTGCGCGTCATCTCCACCAGACCCAGCGTGGTGAAGCCGTTCACCGTCACGCGCGTGCGGTCCAGCGACAGGGCCTTGCGGAACTCGCCGAGAACGGCGTCGCGGTGTGCCGCATTCTCCATGTCGATGAAATCGACGATGATGATTCCGCCCAGGTTGCGCAGGCGCAGCTGGCGCGCGATCACGTGCGCGGCCTCGAGGTTGGTCTTGTAGATGGTGTCGTCGAAGCTGCGCCCGCCCACGAAGCCGCCGGTGTTCACGTCCACCGTCGTGAGCGCCTCGGTCTGGTCGATGATCAGATACCCGCCGGACTTCAGCGGCACGCGCCGTGCGAGCGCGCGCTCGATCTCGTCCTCGATGCCGTACAGATCGAACAGCGGACGATCGCCGCTGTAGTGCTGGATGCGATCGAGGAAGCCCAGGCTGTAGTCCTGGGCGAAGGCCTGCAGACGCTGTGCGGTCTCGCGCGAGTCCACCAGGATGCGTTCGGTCTCGTCGTCGAGCATGTCGCGCAGCACGCGCAGGCTCAGATTCAGATCCTGATACAGCAGCGTGGGCGCGGTGACGGATCTGGCGCGTTCCTGGATGCCGGTCCAGGTGCGGCGCAGGTAGTCGATGTCGGAGGTGAGGTCGCGATCCGACGCGGTCTCGGCCATCGTGCGGATGATGAAGCCGCCGGTCTCGCCCTCGGGCAGCAGGTGCTGCAGGCGCTCGCGCAGCTGCTGGCGCTCGGCTTCGTCCTCGATGCGCTGCGAGATGCCGATGTGGCAGTCCTGCGGGAGGTAGACGAGCAGCCGTCCCGCCACGCTGATCTGGGTGGACAGGCGCGCACCCTTGGTGCCGATGGGATCCTTGATCACCTGCACCAGCAGGCGCTGGCCATCGTGCAGCAGGCGCTCGATGGGCCGGGGTTCGCCCCCGTTCTGGCGGTGCTCCCAGATGTCGGCCACGTGCAGGAAGGCGGCGCGATCAAGGCCGATCTGGATGAATGCGGACTGCATGCCAGGCAGCACACGGCTCACGGTGCCGACGTAGATGTTGCCCACCAGCCCGCGCCCGCTGGCGCGCTCGACGTGCAGTTCCTGCACCGTGCCCTGCTGCAGGATCGCCACGCGCGTCTCCTGCGGCGTGACGTTGATCAGGATCTCCTCGTTCACGCGAAGCGGCGCAGCAGCTGGTCGGTCTCGTACAGCGGCAGGCCGACCACGCCGGTGTAGCTGCCTGACAGCGACTTGACGTACGCGCCCGCGCGCCCCTGGATGGCGTAGGCGCCGGCCTTGTCCATCGGCTCGCCGCTGGCGACGTACTGCTGGATCTCGTCCTCGCTCAGCTCGCCGAACACCACGGTGGTACTCGACAATGCCGACTCGATGCGGCGGTCCAGAATGACCGCGATCGCAGTGTGTACGCGGTGCGTGGTGCCCGACAGGCGCCCGAGCATCGACACCGCGTCCGCGCGATCCACCGGCTTGCCGATGATGGCGCCGTCCAGTTCCACCGTGGTGTCGGCGGTCAGCACCGGATGGCGCATCAGCCGGCGCTGGCACAGCCGCAGCCAGGCGACCTCCGCCTTCTCGCGCGCCAGGCGTTCGACATACGCGACCGGATCCTCGCCGGACTTCACGCACTCGTCGACGTCCGGCGGGCGTCCTGGCGCTTCGCGCAGCAGGAGCAGCTCGAAGCCGATGCCGATCTGCTTGAGCAGTTCGCGCCGGCGCAGGCTGCGCGAGGCGAGATGCAGGGCGCGCGGTGCGTACACGGTCAGACCCGATGGTAGGGGTGATTGGACAGCACGCAGAACGCGCGGTAGAGCTGCTCGGCGAGCACGATGCGTACGAGCTGATGCGGCAGCGTCATGCTCGACAGCGACAGCAACATGTCGGCCGACGACTTGAAGGCGGGCTCCAGCCCGTCCGCTCCCCCGATCACGAACGCCACGTCCCGTCCTCCCTGCAACCAGTCGTTCACGCGCTGGGCCCACTGCACGGTGGTGAGCGTCTTGCCGCGCTCGTCCAGCGCCACCACGTACGCCGCGTCAGGCAATGCCGCGCGCAGGCGGGCGGCTTCATTCTGCATGATCCGGGCGATCGCGGCCGTGCTGGCATATCCAGCCGGCCGCCCTTGCGGCTTGATCTCGCGCAGGACCAGCGGCTTGTCGCCGGGCATCCGGCGCGCGTATTCGTCGAAACCGGCGGCGACCCAGTCGGGCATGCGGTGACCGATCGCCAGGAGGTGGAACTTCACCGGGCTTCATCCCGGCACGAACGACGCGCCCGGTTCAAGGGCGCGCACGGTCGGCGATGCCGCCGCTGCGCAGGGGGCTCACGCGGCGCGCCGGTTGCCCGCCCCAGAGCTCTTCCAGGCTGTAGTAGTCACGCACCGCGGGTTGCATGACGTGGACGATGACGCCTCCGAGATCGACCAGCACCCACTCGCCGGTCTGCTCGCCTTCGAGTCCGACCACGTCGCCGCCCGCTTCCTTGATCCTGTCATGGACGTTGCGGGCGAGCGCCTTGTTCTGGCGCCCGGAATCGCCGCTCGCGACGATCATGTAATCGAACAACGCCGTGAGTTTCCTGACATCCAGCACCACGATGTCACGCGCCTTGATCTCTTCCAGCGCGGCAACCGCGGCGTCCCTGATCTCCTCAACCTGCATCGAGTTCCTTGTAGAGGCGGTTCGAGCCAATATAATCGAGAACCTCGTCGGGAAGCAAATAGCGAGCGCTATGCCCGGCCGCCAGCAGGGCGCGGATCGAGGTTGCGGAAATGTCCAGTGCCGGCACGTCCACCGGCAGCACGGTGCCGGCTGCCTTCTGCCATATCGGCGTGGCGTCCGCGCGCAGGCGTCTGCGGACCTGCGCCGCGAGTTCGGCCGGCAGCCCTTCCACATCGAACGCGTAGCCCGGCCGGTGCGCCACCGCGATGTGCGCCAGGTCGAACAGCCGCTCCCAGCGCGACCACGTGGTCAGCAGGTTGAACGCATCCACGCCCATCACCAGCACGATCGGGCGATGCGTGCCCAGCTCGTGGCGCAACTCCTCGAGCGTATCGACGGTGTAGCTGTTGCCGGGCCGCCGGCATTCGCGGTCGTCCACGACAAAGCGCGGATTGCCCGCGGTGGCCAGGCGCACCATCGCCAGCCGGTCGTGCGCCGTGACGCGGGGAGAGGCGCGGTGCGGGGGAACGGCCGCGGGGACGAAGCGCACCTGCCCCAGTTGCAGGCGCTCGGCGAGGGTCTCGCCCAGCCGCAGGTGCGCGTAGTGGATGGGGTCGAACGTCCCGCCCAGGATGCCGATCGGGCCGGGCGCGCGGGACGTCGTCCCCGGGGGTTTCGGTTCAGCGCTCAGAGAATCAGGCGGCGGATGTCGCTGAGCACGCCGGACAGCGTGGTGATGAGGCGCGCGCCTTCGGCGCCGTCGACCACACGGTGATCGTAGGACAGCGACAGGGGCAGGATCAGACGGGGCACGAACGCGCCGTCCTTCCAGACCGGCTTCATCACCGAGCGCGACGCACCGAGGATGGCGACCTCCGGTGCGTTGATGATGGGCGTGAAATGCGTGCCGCCGATGCCGCCCAGGCTGGAGATCGAGAACGTTCCGCCCTGCATGTCCGCCGGCGACATCTTGCCCTCGCGCGCACGTGCGCTCACTTCACCGAGTTCGCGCGCGATCTGCAGCGCGCCCTTCCTGTCCGCGTCGCGGATCACCGGAACCACCAGCCCGTTCGGCGTATCGACCGCGACGCCGATGTGGTAGTACTGCTTGAGAACGAGGCTGTCGCCTTCCGGGGAAAGGCTCGCATTGAACTGAGGGAACTGTCTGAGCGCCGCGACGCTGGCCTTGATCAGGAAGGCGAGCAGCGTCAGACGCACGCCCTGCTTCTGCGCGGACTCCGACATCTCCTTGCGGAAGGCTTCCAGCTCGGTGATGTCGACCTCGTCCTGCTGCGTGATGTGCGGAATCGAGACCCAGTTGCGATGCAGGTTCGCGCCCGAGATCTTCTTGATGCGCGAAAGCTCCCTGGTCTCGATCGGACCGAACCTGGCGAAGTCGATCACCGGCATGGGCGGCAGGCCGAGGCCGATGCCCCCGCCGGCCGCTGCCGCGGGACGCGCCAGGGCCTGCTTCACGAACGCCTGGATGTCCTCCTTGAGAACGCGCTCCTTGGGGCCGCTGCCCTTGACCTTGCCTAGATCGACGCCCAGTTCGCGTGCGAAGCGGCGCACGGCGGGGCTGGCATGCGCACGCGCGAACGCTGCCTCGTCCACCGCTGCAGGCGCGGGCGCCGATGCAGCCGTAGCCGGTGCTGGAGCAGCCGCCGCCTGCGCCGGAGCCGCAGCCGGAGCAACCGCGGGCGCGGCCGCCGAAGCAGCGGCAGGCGGCGGTTTTTCGGCAGCGGGCGCCGCCGCTGCCGGTGCGCCTTCGCTGACTTCGAGGGTGAGGATCACGACACCTTCGGAGACCTTGTCGCCGACCTTCACCTTCATGTCGCGCACGATGCCGGCGACGGGAGCCGGTACCTCCATCGTGGCCTTGTCGCTCTCGAGCGTGACGAGCGAGTCTTCCGCCTTCACCGCGTCGCCGGGCTTGACCAGCACCTCGATGACCGGCACGTCCTTGAAATCACCGATGTCCGGTACCAGGACCTCGTGCATTGCTCCCACGCCTGTTTCTCCCGCTGTTGTTCTTGATCAATATCGGCCGGCGGCGCGCGCTCGCCTCGGCCGGCTCACACCAGCCACGGGCTCGGCCGCTCGGTGTCGATTCCATACTTCGCGATCGCCTGTGCCACCGTCGCTGCCGGCACCTTGCCGTCCTCCGCCAGCCCCTTGAGCGCTGCCACCGCCACGTAGTGACGATCCACCTCGAAGAACTTGCGCAGCTGACTGCGGAAGTCGGAGCGGCCAAAGCCGTCGGTGCCGAGTACCTTGTAGGTGCGCTTGACGTACGGGCGGATCTGGTCGGCGAACGAGCGCATGTAGTCGGTCGCCGCCACCACCGGGCCGGCGTGCGGCTCCAGGCAGGCCTCGACATGGCTCTTGCGCGGCGCGGCCTCGGGGTGGAGCAGGTTCCAGCGCTCCGCCGCCATGCCGTCGCGGCGCAGCTCGTTGAAGCTCGGGCAGCTCCACACGTTCGCCACGACGCCGAAGTCCTCGTGCAGCAGTTCTGCCGCCGCGATCACTTCGCGCAGGATGGTGCCGCTGCCGAGCAACTGCACGCGCGGCGCCTTCCTCTCGCCCTTGCCCTCCGAGAACAGATACATGCCCTTGAGGATGCCGGCCTCGGCACCCTCGGGCAGTGCCGGGTGCGCGTAGTTCTCGTTCATCACGGTGACGTAGTAGAACACGTCCTCCTGCTCCTGCATCATGCGGCGCAGGCCGTCCTGGATGATCACCGCGACCTCGTAGGCGAACGTCGGGTCGTAGGCCACGCAGTTAGGAATGGTGCTCGCCAGGATGTGGCTGTGCCCGTCCTCGTGCTGCAGCCCCTCGCCGTTGAGCGTGGTGCGTCCCGCAGTGCCGCCGAGCAGGAAGCCGCGTGCGCGGCTGTCGCCCGCGGCCCAGGCAAGGTCGCCGACGCGCTGGAAGCCGAACATCGAGTAGAAGATGTAGAAGGGGATCATCGACACGCCGTGCGTGCTGTACGAGGTCGCCGCCGCGATCCACGAGCAGAATGCACCAGCCTCGTTGATGCCCTCCTGCAGGATCTGCCCGCTCTTGTCCTCCTTGTAGTACATGAGCTGGTCGGCGTCCTCTGGCCGGTAGAGCTGACCCACCGAGGAGTAGATGCCGAGCTGGCGGAACATCCCTTCCATGCCGAAGGTGCGAGACTCGTCGGGCACGATCGGCACCACCTGCTTGCCGATGTTCTTGTCCTTGACCAGCGTGTTGAGCATGCGCACGAAGGCCATCGTGGTGGAGATCTCGCGCTCGCCGCTGGAGGCGAGCAGCGGCTCGAACACCGACAGCGGCGGCACCTGCAACGAGGCGGCCCTGGTCCGCCGCTGCGGCACGAGGCCGCCGAGCGCATCGAGGCGGCTGCGCAGATACTTCATCTCCGGACTGTCTTCGGCCGGCTTGTAGAACGGGATCTCCTCGAGCCTGTCGTCGGGGATCGGAATGTTGAAGCGGTCGCGGAAGGCCTTGATGGACGTGGTGCCCATCTTCTTCTGCTGGTGCGTGATCATCTGGCCTTCACCGGCCTCGCCCATGCCGTAGCCCTTGATGGTCTTGGCCAGGATCACGGTCGGCTGACCGGTGTGCTTTACCGCCGCGGCGTAGGCCGCGTAGATCTTGTGCGGGTCGTGGCCGCCGCGGTTCAGGCGCCAGATGTCGTCGTCCGACATGTTGGCCACCATCGCGAGCAGTTCCTGGTACTTGCCGAAGAAGTGCTTGCGCACGTAGGCGCCGTCCTTCGACTTGAACACCTGGTACTCGCCGTCCACCGCCTCTTCCATGCGCTTCAACAGCAGCCCGGCGGTGTCGCGCGCGAGCAGCGCGTCCCAGTAGGAGCCCCAGATCACCTTGATCACGTTCCAGCCGGCGCCGCGGAAGTCGGCCTCCAGTTCCTGGATGATCTTGCCGTTGCCGCGCACCGGTCCGTCCAGGCGCTGCAGGTTGCAGTTCACCACGAAGATCAGGTTGTCGAGCCGCTCGCGCACGGCGAGCGAGATCGCGCCCAGGGATTCCGGCTCGTCCATCTCGCCGTCGCCCATGAAGGCCCACACCTTGCGCGCGTCGGTGTCGACGATGCCGCGACCCTTCAGGTACTTCATGAAGCGCGCCTGGTAGATGGCCTGGATCGGGCCAAGGCCCATCGACACGGTCGGGAACTGCCAGAAGTCCGGCATCAGCCAGGGATGCGGGTAGGACGGCAGTCCGTGTCCGCCCACTTCCTGGCGGAAGTTCTTCAGCTGTTCCTCGGAGATGCGGCCCTCGAGGAAGGCGCGGGCATACACGCCGGGCGAGGAGTGCCCCTGGAAGTACACCAGATCGCCGCCATGCCTGTCGCTGGGTGCATGCCAGAAGTGGTTGAAGCCGACGTCGTAGAGCGTGGCGGCGGAGGCGAAGCTCGCGATGTGGCCGCCCAGTTCCGAGGACACCTTGTTGGCCCGCACCACCATCGCCATCGCGTTCCAGCGGATGTAGGAACGCAGGCGGTGCTCCATCGCGTGATCGCCGGGTGAGCGCTCCTCCTGCCCGGGCGGGATGGTGTTGATGTACGCGGTGGTCGCGTTGTACGGTAGATATGCCCCGGAGCGGCGCGCCTTCTCGATCAGTTTCTCGAGGATGTAGTGCGCGCGCTGCGGGCCCTCGACCTCCAGGACGCCGTCGAGTGCATCGAGCCACTCGTTGGTCTCTTGCGGATCGATATCTGGAAGAGCAGCCATCTCTACAATTCCCTGGGTAAGGTTGGAGCGCGGGGCGCCGGGCCCCTCGGGACCTCGTCCGGCCGCTTCGACGGCCATGCATTCGTGATGCACGGCCGTCGCCGATTATAGCGGCCCGCCGCCGGCCGTCCGGACTACTTCTTCGGCGGCGCCACGCGTCCCATGAGATAGAACTCGTCGTTCGGCCGCATGGAGATCAGGTGCGCCATCCGGTTCGACAGAGCGAAGAAGGCGGTGATACCGCCGATGTCCCAGATGTCCTCTTCGCCGAATCCGGCTTCCCGCAATGCCTGGTAATCGGCATCGTTCACCGCCTCGGGCGTGCGTGCCAGCTTGACCGCGAAGTCGAGCATGGCGCGCTGGCGTGGCGCGATGTCGGCCTTGCGGTGATCGATGGCGACCTGATCGGCGATCTGCGCGTTCTTGGCGTAGACGCGCAGGATCGCGCCGTGCGCGACCACGCAGTACAGGCAGTGGTTGTGGCCGCTGGTGGCGACGACGATCATCTCGCGCTCGGCCTTGCTCAGGCCGGAGTCGCGCAGCATGAGAGCGTCGTGGTAGGCGAAGAAGGCGCGAAACTCCTCCGGCCGGTGCGCCAGCGTCAGGAACACGTTGGGAATGAAGCCGGCCTTCTCCTGCACCTGCAGCATCTTGTCGCGGATGTCAGCGGGCAGATCGTTCAGCGCCGGCACCGGATAGCGGCTGATGGGGTATGTCATGTCAGTCGTATTTCCTCAGGTCTTCGATGACCTTGCCGTCGTTGGGCAGGCTTCCGGCGGGCTTGGGAACCACGGCGCCGCGCAGCTTGCATACCTCGCGCAGCGAGTTCTCCACGGCCTCGACGAAGCCGCCCGGCGCGCTCTCGCGCAGCTCGCACTGCAGAGTCATCGTGTCGTTCTTCTGATCGTCGTGCGCGACCGTCAGGCGCGCACGCACGATCTGCGGATGCCGCCGCGCCACCTCGGCGACCTGGGCGGGATGGACGAACATGCCACGCACCTTGGTGGTCTGGTCGGCGCGGCCCATCCAGCCCTTGATGCGCACATTGGTGCGGCCGCAGGGACTGATGCCCGGCAGCACCGCTGACATGTCGCCCGTGGCGAACCGGATCAGGGGATACTCCGGGGTGAGCGTGGTCACCACCACTTCGCCCACTTCGCCCTCGGCCACCGGATCGCCGGTGCCCGGGCGCACGATCTCGACGATCACGCCTTCGTCCACCACCAGACCCTCGCGTGCTTCCGTCTCGTAGGCGATCAGGCCAAGATCGGCGGTGCCGTAGGACTGGTAGGCGGCTATCCCGCGCGCCTCGAGCAGCTGCCGGACCGCCGGCAGGAAGGCTTCGCCCGACACGGCAGCCTTGCGCAGGCTGGACACGTCGGCCTTCGCCTCGTCGGCCTTCTCCAGCAGAAGCTTCAGGAACGAGGGCGTGCCGGTGTAGCAGACCGGCCGGAGCTGCGCAATGGTCTGCACCTGGAGCTCGGTCTGGCCCACGCCTGCGGGGAAGACCGGGCAGCCGAGCGCCTGCGCAGCCAGGTCGAACATGAAGCCGGCGGGCGTGAAGTGGTAGGTGAAGGTGTTATGGACCAGCTCGCCTTCCCGGAAACCGGCGGCGAACAGCGCACGGGCGAGGCCGAAGTAGTCGCGCCGCTCGGCTTGCGGATCGTAGATAGGGCCTGGCGACGCGAACACGCGCGCCAGCCGCGACAGCGGCACGGCGGTCATGCCGCCGAAGGGAGGCGTTGCCTTCTGCAGGGCGATCAGGCCCGACTTGCGCGTCAGCGGCAGCGCAGCGAGCGCCTTGCGGTCGCGCACCTCGCCGGCCCTCACGTCCTTCAGCAGCTCGGCAAAGTAGGGCGCGTGCCTCCTGGCACCCGCCAGCTGCTCATCGAGTGCCCGGAACAGCGCGCGCTCGCGCACCTCGGGCGAGCGCGTCTCTAGATCGTCGAAGTATTTCCCCATGTGCCAAGGATAACCGCGAACGAGCAACGCCGCTGCACGCGGGCATCACGCGGGGAGGTTCCATATGTCATGCAAGACCTCCACCAGCGCGCGGATGGCGGGATCCTGCGCACGCGAGCGCAGGTGGATGAACTGCAGCGACGTGGTCAGGCGAACGTCCTTCCAGAGCACCACCTGGCGCGCCCTGGCCTTCTCCAGCGCGAGATCCTCGCGCATGAGCGCCATCCCCATGTTCGATGCAACCAGCGAGGAGATCAGGTTCTCGTCGTCGGCCTCGACCACCTTGGCCGGGGATACGCCGTGCGCGCGGAACAGCTCGTTGGCAAGCTGCCAGTGGCTACTGATGGACGGGGTGAGGATCCAGGGCTCGCGTTCGATCTCGGCCCAGCCGGCGTTCTCGAGCCGGTCGGCCCACTCCATGGGCGCCACCACGCGGTAGACCACCCGGGTCAGCCGCACGCTGACGATGCCCGGGTCGGAGCGCTCGCCGTAGTAGAAGCTCGCGTCGAGCCTGCCGTCACGTACGTCCTCGAACGCCTCGCCCGACACCTCGCGCTGGAAGTGGAGCTGCAGCAGGGGATGGCGCTCCATCGTCGCCGCGGCGAACTGCCCCAGGCGCTGGAACTCGGGATCCGAAAGGGTGCCGACGCTCACGCTGCCCGACACCGCGCCGCGGATGGCGCGCGCCTCGTTGCGCAGGGCCTGGGCCGCCGCCAGGGTGCGCTCGGCCGCGGCCAGCAGCCGCCTGCCGGATGCGGTGAGCTGCATGCCGGCCGGGGAGCGCTCGAACAGGACGACCTCGAACTCGTCCTCGAGCGCGCGGATATGGCCGCTCAGGGCCGGCTGGCTGATGTGCAGCTTCTCCGCTGCCCGGGTGAGATGACCGACCTGGGCCACGGTGACGAAGCTGCGCAGCTGGTAGAGCTCCATGCCAATCCTAGGGTCGAGCAGCCATTGTAGCTGCCGATATTGCACCGCACGATGGTTTGGGCAGCCATCGGAAAAAGCAATGAAGGCCATCGCAAAGAGATATTGGATTTCTCCCGCGGTCGACCGTACATTGTTTAGTGCAACGCAACATAGCCGTAATTTCAGGAGGTTTTATGGATTTCCCGAGCCTGCTCCCGCAAAACTACCGTAGCCTTCTACCCAGCGATGCCAAGGTCGAGGCGACCGCTGCCGGCGCAATCGCGGACGCCGGGTTGATGCAGCGCGCAACGCCTGCGCCCAGCCTCTTCGAGCGACTGATCAACCGGCTCGAGGATGCCTACTGGCGCCAGGTCATCAAGGCGCGCGAGGCCTACCTGGCCAAGGCGCAGAACGCCGCGGACCTGGAAAACCGGATCAAGGAACTCGATTCCAACGCAGTGATCCGCTGGCGCGCGATGCCGTGACGTACTGCATGCCGGCCGCTGGCTGGCCTGCCCGGATATGCGGGAGCGGACTCGGTTCGCTGCCCGGTCCCGGTCAGGCCAGCCAGCGCTTGCGCCGCCGGTAGTGCTTGACGTCCCGAAAACTCTTGCGCCCCGACCCCGACAGGCCCAGGTAGAACTCCTTCACGTCCTCGTTCGAGGACAGCTCGCCGGCCGGGCCGTCCATCACCACCCTGCCGTTCTCCAGGATGTAGCCATGGGTCGCGTAGCGCAGGGCGACCATCGTGTTCTGCTCGGCCAGCAGGAAGCTCACGCGTTCCTTCTCGTTCAGGTCGTGCACGATCTCGAAGATCTCGTCGACCACCTGCGGCGCCAGGCCCATGGAGGGTTCGTCGAGCAGGATCATCTGCGGCTGCGCCATCAGCGCGCGGCCGATCGCGGTCATCTGCTGCTCGCCCCCGGAGGTATAGCCTGCCTGGCTCCTGCGCCGCTCCTTGAGCCGGGGGAAATAGGCGTACACCTTCTCCAGGTCGCTGCGCACCTGCGTGCGCGAGCCGCTGCGGGTGAATGCGCCGGTGAGCAGGTTTTCCTCCACCGTCAGATGCTGGAAGCAGTGCCGTCCTTCCATCACCTGGATCAGGCCGCGGCGCACCAGGTCATTGGGCGTGAGCCCGTCGATGCGTTCGCTGCGGTACTCGATCGATCCCTTGGTCACCTCGCCGCGCTCGGAACCGAGCAGATTCGAGATGGCCTTGAGCGTGGTGGTCTTGCCGGCCCCGTTGGCACCGAGCAGTGCGACGATCTGACCCTGCTCGACCTCGAAGGACACGCCCTTGAGCACCAGGATCACATGGTCGTAGATGACCTCGATGTTGTTGATGGCTAGCAGAGCCATACGCGCGGACTCCACACCTTCGTCATCCCGGCGACAGCCGTCATCTTCGTCCTCACGGCGACAGCCGCCATCTTCGTCATCCCGGCGAAAGCCGGGATCCAGCCACGACAGACAATGCCTTCCACCGCCCTTGTGCGCGAAATGCCCGATCCCTTGCGCTGGGTCCTGGCGCTCGCCGCGGGCAGTGTTCCCAGCCCCGCGGTTCACGAGCGCTCGGTGAGCATCAGGGCGCTGCCAGGCAGCCGGGCCTGATGCCCTTCTCGGCCGCGTATTTCGCTGCCGAGTCCTCCACCATCCTGCGCACCAGGGCGCGGTCGCCACTGACCCACTCGGACGCGGCCTTCCACTGCCTGCCGTCCCACTGCTGGAACCGCACCAGGCCGCTGCCGCCGTGGTCAGTGCAGGAGACCTCGAGGGGCGGCACCATGCCGCCGAAGCCGAGCTGGTTCAGGCGCTTCGCGTCGATGTCCAGGTTCTCGATGCCCCAGCGGACCTGTGCGCCGGTCATCGGCTTCTTCCCCAGCTTCGCCTGCGCCGTGCGCACCGCCTCCACCGTCATCATGGCCGCAGCCAGTCCGCGGTTCCACAGCACGCTGCCGACGGTCTTCGCCGGTGTCTGGCTCTTGCCCTTGTCGAGCACGTGCTTTTGGACATCCCGCACGACCGGAAAGTCGCGTCCGGCGAGGTTCAGGCTGGCGGCATAGTAGCCGGCGGCCGCGCCGCCGGCCGCTTCCGTGTCGATCTCCGAGCCCGCCCACCAGTTGCCGACCATCCTGTCGCGGGGGAAACCCATCTTCTGCGCGGTGCTGAGCGAGGTCGCGGTCATCACGCCCCAGCCCCATACGATCACCCAGTCCGGCCGGAACTGGCGGATCTGGAGCCATTGCGCCTGCTGTTCGTTGCCGGGGTGCGGTACCGGGATCATCTTCAGTTCGAAGCGCAGCTTCTTCGCTTCCGCCTCCAGGACCGGATGCGGCTCCTTGCCGTAGGCAGAGTCGTGATATAGCAGCACGATCTTCTTCCGGGCGAGCCTCGCCTCGCCGCCTTCACGGTCGGCGATGAACTTCACGATGGCGGTCGCGGCGTCCCAGTAGTTCGACACCAGCGGGAACAGCCAGGGGAATACGCGGCCGTCCACCGAGTCGGTGCGCCCGTAGCCGAAGCTGATCAGCGGAATCCTGTCTGCGGCCGTCTTGTCGATCAGCGCATAGGTGATGCCGGTCGACATCGGATGAATGGCGGTCGGACCGGTGGCGGACCGGGTCTTGAGCCGCTCGTAGCACTCCACGCCCTTGGTGTTGTTGTACTCGGTCTCGCACTCCTCCCACGACAGCTTCACGCCATTCACGCCGCCGTCGCGTTCGTTGACTAGGTGAAGGTAATCGATGAAGCCGCTGAAGAAGGCGGCTCCGTTCGCGCCATAAGGGCCGACGCGATAGCCCGTGATGCCGATGAACTGCGTCCCCGCCTGCTGTGCGTGGGTGGCCGGGGCCAGCAGCGCGGCGGCCAGGAGCAGGCCGATGATCGTGAGTCTCGTGTTCTTCACCTTGGTCTCCAGGAACGGGGCGGCTGGGTCAGGCAGCCGCCCCGGGATTGTTCATGTGCCCGCGGTCAGTGCGGGAACGGCCACAGCCTGAGCTTCTCCTTCGTGATCTGCCACAGGCGCGCGAGCCCGTTCGGTTCGACGATCAGGAAGAAGATGATAAGCCCTCCGAATACGAGAAGCTGCACCATGGAGGTCATGCCCGGCACCAGGTCGAGGCCGAACTGCTGCGTGATGGCGTGCAGCGCGGACTCTAGAAAGATCGGCAGCAGGGTGATGAAGGCCGCACCGAGGAAGGAGCCGAGGATGCTGCCGATGCCCCCGATGATGATCATGAACAGGATGCGGAACGACATGTCGAGGTTGAGATCCTCGGGCTGTACCGTCCCCACGTAGGCATACGCGTACAGCGCGCCGGCGACGCCGCAGTAGAACGAGCTGACGGCGAAGGCGACGAGCTTGGTGCGCATGATCGGGATGCCGATCACCGCGGCCGCCACGTCCATGTCGCGCACCGCCATCCAGGAGCGGCCGACCGCGCTGCGCACCATGTTTTTCGCCGCGAGAGCCATCAGCGCGACCACGGTCAGCACCAGCAGGTATTTCTCCACCGGCTGCTCGAACACGTAGCCGACGATCTGCATGGGTTGCGCCGTGATCACGCCCGACGAGCTGTAGTTGGAGAACCAGCCGACCTTGACCAGCAGCCAGGGAATGAAGAACTGCGCCGCGAGCGTGGCCACGGCGAGATAGAAGCCCTTGATGCGCAGGCTGGGAAGGCCGAACAGCACGCCGACCGCGGCGGCGCACAGGCCGGCGAGCGCGAAGCTCGCCAGCAGCGGCATCCCGGGCACGCGCAGTTCGAAGTTGTACGCGGCCACCGCGCCCACTGCCATGAAGGCCGCGGAACCGAGCGAGAGCTGGCCGGCGTAACCCGTCAGGATGTTCAGCCCCAGCGCGGCCAGCGCGAACACCAGGAAGGGAATCAGGATCGCGTTGAACCAGTAGTCGTTCGCCACCACCGGCACCGCGAGATACGCGATCGCAAGGAGCACGATCAGCGCGACGCGATCCTGCCGGATCGGCAGCAGCTGCTGATCGGCGGCGTAGGAGGTCTTGAACTGGCCGGCTTCGCGGTAGAGCACTTGATCAGCCTTTAACTGCCACAGAGGGCACAGAGAATACACCGGAGGTAACGCGATCCAGCGCGCGCATCGAAGCGGGGGAGTATCGCCTCTGTGTCCTCTGTGTCCTCTGTGGCGAATTCGTCCTCAAACCCTGTCGATATGCCTTTCGCCGAACAGCCCCTCGGGGCGCACCAGCAGGAACAGCAGCGCCAGCACGTAGGCGAACCAGCCTTCGATTCCGCCGCCCACGAATGGTCCGAGATAGACCTCGGCTAGCTTCTCCGCGGCGCCGATGATCAGGCCTCCCACGATGGCACCGGCGATCGACTCGAAGCCGCCCAGGATCAGCACCGGCAGCGCCTTGAGCGCCACCAGCGTCAGCGCGAACTGCACGCCGCTGCGCGCACCCCACAGCAGCCCTGCCACCAGCGCGACGAATCCGGCCACCGACCAGACGATCCCCCAGATGGTCTTGAGCGGGATGCCGACCGACAGCGCGGCCTGGTGGTCGTCGGCAACCGCGCGCAGTGCCCGGCCGATGCGTGTCCTGTTGAAGAAGACCGCCAGCGCGGCAACGAGCACGCCGGCGACCGCCGCAGCGAGCAGGTCGAAGCTGCTCACCAGGATGTCGAACTCGTTCATCAGCCACTCGATCGGCTGATCCTGGATGCCGAGTGTGAGCGGACGCGGGCTCAGGTCGTTGAATGCCCATAGCTGGACCATCTGCGCGATGCCCTCGAGGAAGAAGGCCAGGCCGATGGTGGCCATGAACAGCGAGATCTGCGGCTGGTTCACCAGAGGCCGCAGCACGATGCGCTCGGTGAGGATGCCGATCAGCACCATGACCGCCAGCGCGAGCGCGAAGGCAGCCCAGAACGGCAGGCCGAAGCGCTCGGCCAGCGTGACGTAGGCAAGCGCGGCGATGAACACCATCGCCCCCTGGGCGAAGTTGAACACGCCCGAGGCCTTGTAGATGAGCACGAAGCCAAGTGCCACCAGGGAGTACATGACTCCGGAAAGCAGCCCGCCGATCAGGACTTCGAGGAAGAAGGTCATGCAGTCAACATCCTTGCCACGGAGGACACAGAGAGCACGGAGAAATCGCGCGGCGGGGAAAGTGGTCGGCCATATGCAATGCAGGACGCCAGATCAGGTCGTCCCGGCGAGAATCGGGCGCCAGGCTCTCTGTGTTCTCGGTGCCCTGCGTGGCAGTTGCCCTTCAATGCGACACCCCCAGGTAGGCGTCGATTACCTTGCTGTCGTTGCGCACCTCGTCCGGCAGCCCGTCGGCGATCTTGCGACCGTATTCGAGCACCACGATGCGGTCCGAGATGTCCATCACCACTCCCATGTCGTGTTCGATCAGCACGATGGTGGTACCGAACTCCTCGTTCACGTCGAGGATGAAGCGGCACATGTCCTGTTTCTCCTCGACGTTCATGCCCGCCATCGGCTCGTCGAGCAGCAGCAGCACGGGCTCGGCGGCCAGCGCGCGTGCCAGCTCCACCCTCTTCTGCAGGCCGTAGGGCAGGCGGCCCACCGGTGTCTTGCGGATGTGCTCGATCTGCAGGAAGTCGATGATGTGCTCGACCTGCTCGCGGTGCGCGAGCTCCTCGCGGCGGCTGCGGCCGAGCCACAGCGCCTGCTCGAGCAGGCCGGCGCGCATCTTCAGGTTGCGCCCGGTCATGATGTTGTCCAGCACGCTCATGCCCTTGAACAGCGCGATGTTCTGGAACGTGCGGGCGATGCCCTGGCGCGCCGCGCGGTGTGGATCGACCTGGCGCCGCGCCTCGCCGCGATAGCGCACCGCACCCTGCTGCGGGTGATAGACGCCGTTCACTACGTTCAGCATGGACGACTTGCCGGCGCCATTGGGCCCGATGATCGCGCGGATCTCGCCCTGGCGAACGTCGAAGCTCACGTCGGTGAGCGCCTTCACGCCGCCGAATGCCAGCGACACGTTCTCGACCGCCAGCAGGACCTCGCCGATGCTGCGCGCACTGCTCATGCCGCCTGCTCGTGCCGGATGGGAAAGACGCGGGCGTCGCGGATCTTCACGTCGGCGGCGATCCTGCCGCGCCGGCCGTCCTCGAACTTCACCTCGGTCTCGATATGGCAGCTGGACCTGCCCGCATACAGCGCGTCCACCAGCAGCGCGTACTTGTCCGCGATGAATCCGCGCCGCACCTTGCGCGTGCGCGTCAGCTCGTCATCGTCGGGATCGAGTTCCTTGTGCAGGACGAGGAAGCGATGGATCTGCGAGTCCGCCACCATCGGATCGGCCGCCAGTTGCGCATTGACCTGCTCCACGCATTCCTGGATCAGTGCGTACACCTCGTCCTTGCCGGCGAGATCGGTGTAGCCGGCATAGGCCAGCCCGCGCCGCTCCGCCCAGTTGCCCACCGCGCCCAGGTCGATGTTGATGAAGGCGCACACCTGCGCGCGGTCGTGGCCGAACGCGACCGCCTCCTTGACGTGCTGGAAGAACTTGAGCTTGTTCTCGATGTAGTTGGGCGCGAACACGGCCCCGTTGGCGAGTCTGCCGAGGTCCTTGGCGCGGTCGATGATCTTCAGGTGGCCGTCCTGGTCGAAGAAGCCCGCGTCCCCGGTGCGGAACCAGCCGGCGGCATCGAACAGCTCTGCCGTCGCATCCGGCCGCTTGTAGTAGCCCGCGAGCATCGCCGCGCTCTTCACCAGCACCTCGCCGTTCTCGCCGATGCGCACCTCCACGCCCGGCGCAGGCAGCCCCACGGTGTCGTACTTGATCTCGCCGTCCGGCTGCAGACAGACGTAGGCGCAGGTCTCGGTGGAACCGTAGAACTGCTTGAGGTTCAGCCCGATCGAGCGGTAGAAGCGGAACAGGTCCGGTCCGATGGCGGCGCCCGCGGTGTAGGCCACGCGGATGCGGCTCATGCCCAGCACGTTGCGCAACGGACCGAACACCAGCAGATCGCCGATCGCATACAGCAGACGATCGGCTGCCGGCACGCCCGGCTTGCGGTCGAGGATGTCCGCTCCGCAGCGCCGCGCCACCCCGAGGAAGCGGTGGAACAGCCAGCGCTTGATGCGTCCGGCGTCCTCCATGCGGATCATCACCTGGGTCAACAGGTTCTCGAACACGCGCGGCGGGGCGAAGTAGTACGTCGGCCCGATCTCGCGCATGTCGGTCATCACCGTGTCGCCCGATTCGGGGCAGTTGATGGTGAAGCCGCCGACCAGCGCCTGCGCATAGGAGAACAGGTTGTCGCCCACCCAGGCCATCGGCAGGTAGGACAGGATCTCGTCGCCCGGTCCCAGCCGGTCGAACGTGCAGCCGCCGCGCGCCGCCGCAATCATCGCGCCGTGCGTGTGACACACGCCCTTGGGCTTTCCGGTGGTGCCCGAGGTGTACAGCATGATGGCGACGTCGCCGGCGGCGCCCTGATCGATCTCGCGCTGGAACAGCCCGGGATGATCGCCGTGCAGCTCGCGCCCCAGATCCTGTACGCGCGCCAGTTCGTGCAGGAAGCCCTGGCCGTAGCTGCGCATCCCGCGGGGATCGTCGTACACGATGACTTCCAGGCCGGGCAGCCGGTCCTTGATCTCGAGCAGCTTGTCCACCTGCTCCTGATCCTCGACCACCGCGAAGCGCACGTCGGCGTCGTCCAGGATGTAGGCCATCTCGTCGGCCACCGCATCCTGGTACAGCGGCACGGGCACGCCTCCCAGACTCTGCGCGGCAGCCATTGCCCAGTACAGCTGCGGGCGGTTGTCACCGATGATGGCGAGGTTCTGGCCGCGGCGGAAACCGAGCGCACTCAGTCCGCAGGCGAGATCGCGCACCTCGTCGGCCACGGCGCGCCAGGTCCAGGATTGCCAGATGCCCAGATCCTTCTCGCGCATGGCGATGCCATCGCCGCGCGACGACGCGTGCTGGAGCAGGAGCCTGGGGAACGTGTCCGCCGGGTCCGTTGCCGCGTCGGCGTGCATCCTCGTGTCCTTCCTTGTTGTTCGGTGTACGGGCTGCACGCACGCAGCCCGCCGGAAGCGGGAATGTTAGCCGGGAATGACGGGCGTGGGAGCAGGCAGCTTGTTGTGCAATGCACAAGGGCTGCCCGGGGATGCATCGCTCAGGTGACCTTCTTGAAGATCGTCACGCCGACGGCCGCTACTTCACTGCCGCGAAGGCGTCGTCCACGATCTGCAGCGTGCGGTCGACGTCGGCATCGGTGTGCGCCAGCGAGATGTAGAACTTCTCGTTGGGATTGACCAGCAGGCCACGCTTCATCAGCTCGATCGCCCAGCGCCAGCCCAGATCCTTGTCGTGCGTGGTGAGATCCATCCAGGTACGCAGCGGGCGGCGCTCGGTGAACCGCACGCCCCACACCGCGTCCTCGCCCGGTGCCTGCACCGGGAAGCCATGGCGCTGGCCGGACTCGATCATGCCCGCGCGCAGGCGCGAGCCGACGCGGTGCAGCCGGTCGTACACGCCGGGCCGTGCGAGCACGTCGAGTGCGGCGAGCCCCGCCGCCGCGCACACCGGGTTGCCGTTGAGCGTGTTGGTCGCCCATACCGTTTCCGACTTCGGGCGGCGGCGTGCGTCGAGCACCCCCATGATCTCGCTGCGCCCGACCACCGCGGCGAGGGGAAAGCCGCCGCTGATCGCCTTGCCGTAGCAGGCCAGGTCGGGGACCACGCCGTAGCGCTCCTGCGCGCCGCCCCAGGCCACGCGGAAGCCGGTGACGATCTCGTCGTAGATCATGACGATGCCGTGCCTGCGCGTGACCTCCCGCACGGCCTCCAGGAAACCCGGCTCCGGTTGCAGCACGCGCTGCAGCGGCTCGACCATCACCGCCGCGAGTTCCTTCGCATGCCGCTCGATCATCTCCACCGCGCGCGCGGTCTCGTTGAACGGAGTCACCAGCACCGTCTCGCCGGTCTGGGCCGGCACGCCGATGGAATCGGGCTGCGCCCTGGGGTACGCCGATGGCTGGCCGGGCACCGTGCCCCACAGTCCGTAGTCGTGCATGCCGTGCCACGCACCCTCGAACTTGAGCACCTTGTTGCGGCCGGCGTACGCGCGCGCCACGCGCAGGGCGTAGAAGGTCGCCTCCGTGCCGGACCCGGTGTAGAGCACCTCCTCGGCGCAGGGGATCGCCTCCACCATTTTCTGCGCGAGCCGGATCGCCGGCTCGTTCAGGAAGAAGAACGTCGTGCCCTTCGGCAACTGGGCGTTCACTGCCTCCGTGATGGCCGGGTGTGCGTGGCCCAGCAGGGCAGGGCCGGAACTCAGGTGATAGTCGATGTACTCGCGACCGGCCACGTCCCACACCTGGCTGCCCTCGCCGCGCGCGACCACCAGATTCAGTTCCGGCGGCAGGATGAACAGTCCGGTTCCGCCGCCCGCGAGGTACTTCCCGGCGTCGTTCAGCAATTCGGCTTGTCTGGCTGCGTCCATGCGCGTCTCCTCGTGCGTGCAGCAGCGAGTCTACGACAACGCGCGCCGGCGCCTCTGCCACAATGCGTGCGGCGCGAGCGCGGGAGGACATGCATGAGCGGCGGCGTGTTGGTTCTGGGAGCGAATGGCCGGCTAGGCACGGCCGTCATGACGGCCTTCGAAGACGCCGGCTGGGAATGCGCGGGGCAGGTGCGCCGTGCGCCGTCGCGGGGCGGCAAGCCGCGCTGGCTGGAGATGCCGCTCGAGGACGCAGCTGCGCTGGCCCGGGCGGCGGGCCGCATCGAGTGCGTGGTGCATGCCGTCAACCCGCCCTACCCCCAGTGGCATGCCCATGCCCTGCCGCTCGCACGTCACGCACTCGACATCGCGCGGCGCCTTGGCGCCCTGCTTCTGTTTCCAGGCAACGTCTACAACTTCGGCGCCGGCATGCCGCCGCTGCTCACCGAGACCACGCCGCAGGAACCGACCGCGCGCAAGGGCCGTGTGCGCGTCGAGATCGAAGCGATGCTGCGCGAAGGCGCGCGCTCAGGGATACGCTGCGCCATCCTGCGAGCCGGGGACTTCTTCGGTACCGGGCAGGGCGCCTGGTTCGATCTGATCATCGCCAGGCCGCTCGCGCAGGGAAAGGTCGTCTACCCGGGGCGACTGGACGTATCGCACGCATGGGCCTACCTGCCCGACCTCGCGCGTGCATTCGTCGCGCTGGCGCACGCGCGCGCGCGCCTGGCGCCGTTCGAGGTCTGTCATTTCCCCGGCCATGCGCCCACGGGTGCCCAGTTGGTTGCGGCCATGAGTGCGTGGGCGCGCGGGCGCGGTTTCCTCGCCGCCGGGAAGGAACTGGAGGTAAAGGGGCTGCCCTGGCCGCTATTGCGCATCGGCGGGGCGTTGGTCCCGATGTGGCGCGAGCTGGCCGAGATGCGCTACCTGTGGGACGTACCCCATCGCCTGGACGGGACACGGCTGCGCGCGCTGGTCGGCGATCTGCCGGAGACGCCGCTGGAGCAGGCGGTGGAGGCAGCGCTGAATCCTTTGTTTCTCCGGCAGGGGAGCTAGGCGGCCAGCACCGTCGCGCGCACTTCGCCGAACCCGAGCAAGTCGCCGGGACGCATGTTGCAGCCGTTCACGGTGTGGCCGTTCAGCGCACTGCCATGCTGCCGTCGTGCATCCAGGCGGCGTGGGACGGCGCGCGCCGGGTGCGCGACCACTCCTCGAGCATCATGTCCTTCACCTCGTCCAGGCGCTGCATCATGTCCGGCGTGCCCGTGTTGGCCGCGAGTTCGAGCCGGTGGCCGTTGGGATCGAAGAAGTAGATGGATTTGAAGATGGTGTGGTCGGTGGGGCCGATCACGTCGATGCCCGCTGCTTCCAGCCGTGCCTTGGTCGACAGGAGCGTGTCCACCGAATCGACTTCGAGCGCCAGGTGCTGGACCCAGGTCGGCGTGTTCTCGTCCCGTCCCATGGGCGGGCAGGAGGGCAGTTCGAAGAAGGCGAGGATGTTGCCGCCGCCAGCATCCAGGAACACGTGCATGTAGGGATCGGGCGCCTTGGTCGAGGGCACCTGGTTCTCGGCGATGGCGAGCACGAACCGCATGCCCAGGTGCTCGCCGTACCACTGGACCGTTTGCTTGGCGTCGATGCAGCGATAGGCGACGTGGTGAATCTTGCGCACCAGCATGGCAATCTCCTCTGGACGGTGACGTGCCGCCCGACCGGGAAAGTGGTGATCTCGCGGAGGAGCTGGTGGGCGTGCATCATCGACCTGGCAGCCAGCTCGACTGCCGCCGCGGCACGCGGCGGCCGGGACTCAGTGCAGCTGCGGCTTCTTCAGGAAGTCGCCACGGTCAGCCGAGCGCAGGCGCGTGCGCATCACCGCGCCGTCGCGCACCAGCGTGAGCGGGATCTCGCTGCCGGCCGGGCCGATGCTCCACACCTTGCGGAACATGTCTCCGAGCGAGGTGACCGCCTCGCCGGCCACTTCCACCACGTGATCGCCCTGCTTCACGCCGGCGCGCTGGGCGGGACCGCCGTCGGCGAGGCCGGCCACCACGCACTGCGCGCCGGTCTGCGTGGTGTACATGCCCAGCCACGGGCGCGGCGGCCGGTCGGCCTGGCCGCTGCGCAGCAGGTCGGCGATGATCGGCTCGAGCAGGTCGATCGGCACGATCATGTTGCCCTGCACGGTCTCCCCGTCCACCGCCTCCTGCACCAGCAGCGAGCCGATGCCGATGAGTTGGCCCGCGCTGCCCACCAGCGCGGCGCCGCCCCACTGGGGATGTGCGGGCGCGGTGTAGATCGCCTCGTCCAGCACGTATTCCCAGTAGCCGGCGAACTCGCGCTTGTCCGCGATGCGGGTGCGCAGCGCGTGTGCGCGTCCGCCGTGTCCGACCAGCAGCACCTCGTCGCCCACTGCACAGTCCGCGGACGAACCGCGCGGCAGGGCGGGCAGATCCAGGCGCCCGAGCGGCTGCACCAGTCCGAAACCGGTGGCGAAGTCGTAGGCCAGGGGGAACGCCTCGATGGCCGTCCCCTTGTTGGTGGTGAGCCAGATGCGCCGCGCCTCCGTCACCAGGTAGCCGATGGTGAGCACCAGTCCGTCGGGACCGATGACCACGCCATTGCCGACGCGCTCGGTGCCCAGGATGTCGGCAGTGAAGGCGTCCTCCGGAACCTCGGCGTGCAGCAGCACCAGTGCATCGAGCACGCGCCCGAGATCGAAGGCGCAGCTCTCCGGCGCCGGTTGCAGTTCTTCGGGAAAGGCCCACTCGGCCGGTTTGCTCATGACTGTCCGTTTGGAAGTGGCGTGCGCGCACTTCGTATCCTATTGCGCGCCCGTCCAGCGTGCCCATGTTACGCGATTGGCGCACGCGGAAAAAATGGCGCCGCATGAACGCGAGGGTGCCGCGCGGCCGCGAGGTTCAACGCTGCGCCGCATCGTGCCGGCCGCAAACTGGTGTAACGTGCCGGGCTCCCTGCTTCGACCCGTCCCCGGATGTCTACCTCGCCGCAGCCCGAATCGCGCTATGCCTGGACGCGCCTGATCATCGCGCTCTTCCTGTCGACCATCGGCGGGGTGGGGATGTGGTCGGTGATCGTCGCGCTGCCGGCGGTGCAGGCCGAGTTCGGCGTGGCGCGCGGCGACGCTTCCCTGCCATACACGCTGACCATGATCGGCTTCGGCATCAGCGGGATCCTGCTCGGGCGTGCCTGCGACCGGTTCGGCATCATGCTGCCCGCGCTCGCGTGCACCCTCGCACTGGCGTTCGGTTACGTGACTGCGGCGTCGGCCTCGGCGCTGTGGCAGTTCGCGCTGATCCAGGGGGTGCTGATCGGCAGCGGCAGCGCCGCCACCTTCGCGCCGCTGATGGCCGATACCTCCCAGTGGTTCACGCGCCGGCGCGGCATCGCGATCGGCATCTTCGCCAGCGGCAATTACCTCTCCGGCACGATCTGGCCACCGCTGCTCCAGCATTTCATCGCCGAGCACGGCTGGCGCGCCACCTACCAGGGCATCGCCCTGTTCTGCCTGGCCACCATGCTGCCGCTCGCGCTGATGCTGCGCCGCCGTGCGCCGGCGCCCGCGCCGAGCGGCACGGCCGCGGCGCCCGCCGTACGCCGCGCGCAGGTTCTGCCGCTGGGGATGTCGCCTGCGGCGCTGCAGACCCTGCTGGTGATCGCCGGCGTGGCCTGTTGCGTGGCGATGTCGATGCCCCAGGTGCACATCGTCGCCTACTGCGCCGATCTCGGTTACGGTCCGGCCGTCGGGGCGCAGATGCTCTCGCTCATGCTCGCCTGCGGCATCGTGAGCCGCGTCGGATTCGGCTTTATCTCCGACCGCATCGGCGGCCTGCGCACGCTGCTGCTCGGTTCCAGTCTGCAGGGTCTGGCGTTGCTGCTGTTCCTGCCCTTCGACGGGCTGGTTTCGCTGTACCTGATCTCGGCCCTGTTCGGCCTGTTCCAGGGCGGCATCGTGCCCAGCTACGCCATCATCATCCGCGAGTACTTTCCCGCTGCGCAGGCCGGCTGGCGCGTGGGCTTCGTCATCACCGCCACCCTGTTCGGCATGGCGCTGGGCGGCTGGATGTCGGGTGCCATCTTCGACCTGAGCGGCTCGTACCGGGCGGCCTTCGTGAACGGCACGCTGTGGAACGCCCTAAACCTGGTCATCGCGCTCATGCTGCTGCGCCGGGCGAAGCAGGTGTTCGCGCCGGCCTGAAGGCTCTCACCCGGGGACTCCTCGGGGATTCCCTCAAGTTTGGAGCGGCTGCTCCGTTAGGCCCACCGTAGCCTGCCATCCCATTTCATGTGAATGCCCAGGAGCGGCCTGGTGCCGCCACCGTCCCTGCCGTGAAGGCCAACGAGACCATCGGTCGGTTCCGCGTGGTGCGCATGCTCGGCCGCGGCGCACAGGGCACGGTATTCCTCGCTTCCGACCCGCAACTTGGCCGCCTGGTGGCGATCAAGACGCTGTCCCTTGCCGGGGACAGTGCCACGGCGCGCATGCAGCGCCTGATGCAGGAGGCGCGTACCGCCAGCGGCCTGTCGCACCCGAACATCGTGCCGGTGTACGAGGTGGGCATGCTGGGCGCACTGCCCTACGTCGTGTTCGAGTACGTGGAGGGCTGCACGCTGAGCCAGCTGCTCAGGGCCGACGGCGCGATGCTGATGGCGCGCGCGGTCATCACCATGAGCCAGATCCTGGCCGGCATCGCGCAGGCCCACTCCAAGGGCCTGATGCACGGCGATATCACCCCGGCCAACATCCTCCTGTCGGCCGCGGGCGTGCCGCGCGTGACCGACTTTGGCATCTCGCGCGACCGGTTCGCCTCGCCCGACCAGGCGCCCAGCGGCACGCTGCGCTACATGGCTCCGGAGCATTTCCAGGGTCTGGCGCCCGATCTGCGGGCCGACGTGTTCGCGCTCGGCCTGATCTTCTGGGAGATGCTCACCGGCGAGCCGGCCATCGGCGGCAGCGACAGCGTGAGCATGATCTACCAGACGCTCAACGCGGTCATCCCGCCGCCATCGGCGAAGAAGCCCGACATCGATCCGCGCCTGGACGAGATCGTGCGGCGTGCGCTGGAGAAGGACCGGGAGGCGCGCTTCCGCGATGCAGCCGAGATGAAGGAGGTGCTGGACCGCTTCCGCGTGCCCACCGGATCGAGCGGCACCACCCAGCTCAACGCGGCCGCCACGCACAGCACGGTGGACTTCCTGCTGCGGCGCATGCGCCACAAGGCCGACTTCCCGGTGCTGTCCCAGCGCTTCCACGAGATCAACCGGCTGACCTCGGAGGAGTCGGGCCTGTCGCTGCAGAAGCTCGCCAACCTCGTGCTGCAGGACTTCGCGCTCACCCACAAGCTGCTGCAGCTGGTGAACTCCGTGGCGTACGGCGGCAGCGGACGCGTGACCAGCGTCACGCAGGCGATCCTCGCCCTCGGCCTTGAGCAGGTGCGGGTGGTCGCCACCAGCCTCATGCTCGCCACACCCCCGCGCGGCAAGGACATGCACCCGGGCCTGCACGAGGTGCTCCTCGGCGCTTTCGTCGCCGGCGTGGTCGGGCGCAATCTCGGGCGCATGGCCGGTCTGAGCAACGTCGAGGAGTTGTTCATCTGCTCCATGTTCAGCCGCCTCGGCGAGATTCTGGCGATCTACTACTTCCCCGAAGACTATGACGAGATCGTGCGCATCGTGCGCACCCAGGGCGTGAGCGAACTGGTGGCCTCGCGCGACGTGCTCGGCATCGGCTTCGACGAACTGGGCATCGAGGTGGCGCGGCGCTGGAACTTTCCTCCCAACGTGCTGCACGCGATGCGCGCGCTGCCCGAGGGCGTGCTGCCCGCCGCACCCACCGACAGGGAGCGCATCGCGCACTGTGCCGGGTTCGCGCGCGAACTGTGCGACGCCGCCTGGCGCACGCCGCCCCAGGAGCGCGAAGCGGTGCTGGCCGCGCTGATCGAACGCTTCCAGGCGACGATTCCCAAGGCGAACGCGCATCTGCGGCCGCTCATCGAGCACTCGCTGGAGCTGGCCCGCAAGTACTGCGGCATCATCGGCGTGGACACCCGCGGCAGCGCGCTGATCGAAGGCCTGAGCGCGTGGACCCACCCGGCGAGTGTACCCGCCCCATCGTCGGCGGCGCCGGCGGCTGTCAGCGTCGGCGCGCGCAGCATCTCCTCCACCCGCACGCAGCGGCTGCCGACGGTCGCGAGGCCCGCGGTGGTCCCCGCCGCCGCGGCCCGCCGCGGTGCAGGCGGCTGGCTCAGACGGCTCTGGTCGCGGCTGGCCGCCTGATCCGGCACCGCGCACGCGGGCTGCTAGACTTGACAGGACGACAACCCCCGCGCTCCGGAATGACCCCACAAGAGCAGTCGCCGACGCGTCCGGCCGAAGGGCTGGTGCGCATCACCAACATCGTCTATGGCCTGCACGCCGTGAGCCTCGTGCTGGGCGCGTTCGGTTCCGCCATGGTGATCGGTTCCTTCCTGTTCGGCTGGCCCTCGATCATCGCGGTGGTCATCAACTACGTGAAACGCAGCGACGTGCGCGGTACCTATCTCGATTCGCACTTCTCCTGGCAGATCCGCACCTTCTGGTTCGCGCTGCTGTGAGCGGTGCTGGTTGCCGTGGTCTCCGTTCCGCTCGCTCTCGTCGTCATCGGCATCGGCACCTGGGTGCTCGGCATGTTCCTACTGGGCATCTGGGCCATCTACCGCATCGCGCGCGGCTGGCTCGCGCTGCGAGAGGGGCGCGCCATGCCCGCGGCCTGAGAGCCAGGTCGCGGCGCCTTCTCCGGCCACGCGTCCGCTGGCGAAGCAGGCGGTAAGCAGATAGCCCCCGGTGGGGGCCTCCCAGTCGATCATCTCGCCCGCGCAGAACACGCCCGGCAGTGCACGCAGCATGAGGCGTTCGTCGAACGCCTCGAAGCGCACCCCGCCCGCGCTGCTGATCACCTCGTCCAGAGGACGCGGCGAGATCACCCGCACCGGCAGCGACTTCACCGCTGCGGCCAGACGCGCGCCCGGTGTTACGCTCTGCGTGTCGCACACTTCGCGCACCAGCCCGGCCTTCACGCCCTGGATGTCGATGGCACGCAGGCGATTGGCCAGCGACTGTCCCGGCCGCTGCCGCGCCAGGACCGCGGCGATGCGTTCCACTGGAACATCGGGGGCCAGGTCCAGGTGCAGGACCGCTTGACCGTGGCGCTCCAGCATCGTACGTAACGCGCGCGCCAGGGTGTACACCAGCGCGCCTTCGACTCCGTACTGCGACACGACGAACTCGCCACGCACCGCCGGCATGCCATCGTCCAGGTGCGCGGCGACGCTCTTCACCGGGCTGCCGGCGAAGCGCTCGCGGAAGTGCGCGCTCCAGGCGCATTCAAAGCCGCAGTTGGCGCTCGCCAGCGGCGCGAGCGGGATGCCACGGGCCGCCAGCGGCGCCATCCAGGCGCCGTCCGATCCCAGCCGAGCCCAGCTGCCTCCGCCCAGCGCGAGCACACTTGCCCGGCTGCACACGTGCAGTACGCCGGCAGGCGTCGCGAACGCCAGGTCAGTGCCATCCCAGCCGAGAAAGCGGTGGCGCACGTGGAACCGCACGCCCTGCCGCCGCAGGCGCGCCAGCCACGCGCGCAGCAGCGGCGCGGCCTTCATGCCCTGTGGAAATACGCGCCCCGAACTGCCGACGAAGGTCGGCACGCCCAGCGCATGCGCCCACGCGCGCAGCGCGTCGGGCCCGAACCGCTCCAGCCAGTTGCCTACGCGCACCGCCTGCTCGCCGTAGCGGCGAACGAATCGGGGCAGGGCCTCGGCATGGGTGAGATTGAGGCCGCTCTTTCCCGCCAGCAGGAACTTGCGACCGACCGAGGGCATCGCGTCGAACAGGTCGACGGCAATGCCGGCGGCGGCCAGGGTCTCGGCCGCCATCAGTCCGGCCGGTCCGCCGCCGACCACTGCGCACACCACGTTCGAGGGCTCGCCGGTCACGCCATCGACGATGTCACTTGCAGAAGCCATGCATGAGCAGAAGAAGAAGACGTGAAAGGGCTGCCAAAGGGCTGGAGCGGGTCACCCGATACGGATTCGCGCCTTCCCCCGAGCCCCTCATCCCCAGGCATGGGCACTTCCCGACTGACGTCCGCCGTACACGACGGCACCGCCGTCCTGCGCGGCGCCTGGATTCGCATTCATCAATCGGCAAACACATCGTGCAGGAGCAGGGCGGCCGCATCTGGGCGGAGAACCTGCCCGGCCGGGGCGCGCGCTCCTCCTTCGTCCTGCCCCGCATCGCGCACACGCCCCTTGCCGCGGCGGATGCCGATTGAGCGCCTTGCCGGCAGTGCTCAGGGGCGCGCGTCGCTCTTGTCGGCGAGCGGCTCGTCCGGCCGGCCCTCGCAGTGGTTGCGGATCACGGCGTTGATCTCGGCGCCGAACAGCAGGACCGAGGCGGAAAGGTAGAAGTACAGGAGAAGGATAACGATCGCGCCGATGCTGCCGTAGGTCGCATTGTAGTTGCCGAAGTTCTGCACGTAGTATCCGAATCCCACCGAGGCGGCGATCCACACCATCACGGACAGGATCGCCCCCGGGGTGATGAACCGGAAGCGCTGGCGTACGTTGGGACCGACGTAGTACACGACCGAGACCGCGAGCATCAGCAGCAGCACCGCCACCGGCCAGCGGATCCAGTTCCAGATCGCCACGAACACCGCGTCCATCCCCAGGCGCGCCGCAGCCCAGCCCGCAGCCTGCGGACCGAGCACCATCAATGCCGCTGCGGCCACCATCAGCAGCGCCAGACCCACGGTGTAGAGGATCGAGAGCAGATAGAGCCGCCACGCCGGCCTTCGCTCCGCCGCGTCGTAAGCCACGTTCAGCGCCTCGATCAGCGTCATGACGCCGAACGACGCCGACCACAGCGCGAGCACGATCCCGATCGATACCAGCCCGCCGCGCGGGGTCTGCAGTTCGTCGATCACGCTGTTCACCTGATCCATCGCCTCGCCCGGCACCAGCAGCGCGGCCTGCTCGCGCATCCAGTCGAATAGCTGCGGGATGTGTAGCACCCCGAGCAGCGCGACCAGGAACAGCAGGAACGGGAACAGCGAGAAGATGATTCGATAGGCCAGCGCCGCCGCGTAGGTGGTCATGCTGTCGGCACTGAAGTCCCTGATCGCACGCTTCAAGACTTCGAGGGGCGAAAGTCCGCCGAGTCCGGCGATTTCCATGTTCGGTGTCCCGGGTTGGGTGAGCCAAGCCTAGCAACAGCGGTGCCGCTTGCACAAGCCATTCGCGGCGATGCCGTGCCGCAGGTCCTCTGCCGCCTGAACGCGTGGCGCCCGATCACCCCTCGATCTGCGCCCCTCGATCTGCGTTGGGAGGCCCCGGCCCGAATGCTGATTGCCCGATCGATGGGCATCGGACGACGGCATGCTCCGGCATGACGCGAACCGCGTCGCCCCGGCGCGAGCCGGGGCCCAGGCGCTCATTGCGCGCCTGCGCACCGCAGGACGCGGCATCTGCTAGCAGCCTCCGTCGGATCGGCGCGCGTGCAGGTTATGATTGAAGCCTGCACTCACGGGGTAATCCATGAAGATCCGGGCGATCGAGACCATCGTTCTGCGCATTCCCTACACCACCGGCGGCAGCAAGGACACCGGCGCGTGGGGCGGGCGCGCCTGGACCACGGCGGACGCGCTGCTGGTGAAGGTGAGCACCGAGAGCGGGCTGGTCGGGTGGGGCGAAGCCTTCGGCTACAACGCGATCCCGGCCACGCGCGCAGCGATCGAACAGATGATCGCCCCGATCTGCATCGGACGCAGCGCCCTGGACATCGAGCCGCTGCTGGCCGAGCTGCACGCCAAGCTGCACATCTTCGGCCGTGGCGGCCCCGTGATCTTCGGCATGTCGGGTCTGGACATCGCGCTGTGGGACATCGCCGGCAAGGCCGCCGGGCTGCCGGTGGCGCAGCTGCTCGGCGGCCGGCGCGCCGAGCGCCTGCCCGCCTACGCGAGCCTCATCCGCTATGCCGAGCCGGCCCTGGTGGCGCAGAACGTCGAACGCGCGATGCGCGACGGGTTCCGCCACATCAAGCTGCACGAGGTGGAGGTCGCGCCCACGCGCGCCGCACGCGAGGCGGCTGGCGACTCGCTGCCCATCATGCTCGACGTGAATTGTCCCTGGACGGTGCAGCAGGCGCTGCACATGGCGCGCCAGCTCGAACCGCTCGATCTGCTGTGGCTCGAGGAGCCGGTCTGGCCGCCGGAGAACATCGCCGGGCTGGCCGAGGTGCGGGCAGCCGGTGGCATCGCGCTCGCCTCGGGCGAGAATTTCGCCACGCTCACGCAGTACCAGCAACTGCTCGAAGCGGGCGCGGTGGACTACGTCCAGCCCAGCCCGACGAAGATGGGCGGCATCTCGGAACTCGTGCGCGTGTTCACGCTGGCACGTGTGCACAACGCGACCGTGATGCCGCATTCCTTCTACGACGGCCCCGGTCTGCTGGCGGCGGTGCACGTCAATGCCGCGCTGGGTCGCGACTCGCTGGTGGAGTGGCGCTACTTCGATCTGGAAGCGCGCCTGTACGGCGGGCACATGATTCCGCGCGAGGGCTCGATCGAGGTTCCCGACGGACCGGGCCTGGGCTTCGACCCGGATCCCGAGATCGTGTCGCGTTATCGCGTGGACTAGCTCAGCCGGAGGCGGGGAGCGTGCAGCGCTGCTGCACCGTCGCGCGCACGCGCCGGCGGCTCTCGGCCGCGTCGAGTGCCGCCTCGTCCTCGATCCTCGCCACGTCCTGCCCCAGCTCCGGATCCTTGATGAAGTCGCGCATCCAGCGCGAATAGTCGTGTGCGCGCAGGTGGTGCTGCCAGGTCTCGTCGTCGACCCCTTCGCCGATCTGCAGGAACTCGAGCAGGTTGCGCGCGCGCAGCCTGAGCTTGCCCTGCGGGCCGCGGAACCAGAAGCTGCGATCCTCGGTCAGCTCGCCTTCGGCGTACTTGCGGCGGTAGCGCCGGCGCTGCGCGCGCGGTCCGACCACGGCGAACGGCAGCGCGGCCGCGTCCCCCAGACGCCAGAACAGCGCCTGACCCGGGGGCAGCGTCTCGTCGTCCGCATCGGGCGCGGCCATGTCTGCCGCCAGGGCCACGGCAGCCAGCGCCTGCGCCGGAGAGGCGCCGAGCACGGCGACGGCGTCCAGGCTTCTGGACACCGCCGGTGCCATCCACTCCGGATGCACGGTCACGTACAGCATCCCGCTGGACTCCTGCGCGAGGATGGTGGGCGCGGCATCGAATTCACGTGGCATGAGATGGTGCGTCTCGTCCACCAGGACCCAGTGCGGACGCCCGGTGCGCGCGCGCAGCGCGTGCAGCCGCGGCAGCAGATCGAGGAAGAACGCCGGGCGGTCCTCCAGAGGCAGCGCGATCAGATTGGCGATGGCATTGGCATCCGGCTTCTCGAGCGCCGTGAGCACTTCGTCCGCACCCGGTGCGCGATCGCCGTTGCCGAACACGATGCCGTTGGCGAAGTCCTCGTAGTCGCCTTCCGGGTCGATCACGCAGAACTGGTAGCCCTGGTCGCACAGCCGCTCCAGCACGCCGGTGGCCAGCGTGGACTTGCCGCTGCCCGAAGTTCCCGCGATCAGCAGTGCGCGCGCATAGGCATCGACGTGCACCGGCGCGCCGTCCTGCGCATGGCCGAGCAGGATTCGATGCCGCTTCGGCATCGGCGCCTCGTGCAGGTCGTGCGCGAGGATGTCGTCGATCAGCTCGATCACCGCGTCCGTACGCGCCTGCTCGCTGGTGCGATCGGCCGTATCCTTCAGCGTCGCGATGGCATTGGCCACGGCGACACCGTACTCGGCCGCGTGCAACAGCGCGTGGTCGTTCTCCGCATCCCCGATGGCGGCCACGTTGTGGCGGGACAGCCCCATGCGGGCCAGGGCGTGGGCCAGTCCGGTGGCCTTGTTCACCGAGGCAGGCAGCACCATGACGGCGCCCTTGTTGAAGATCACCTGCAGCTCGAGGCCGAGGTCACTGATGGTCTCCAACACCGCGGTCTCGTGCGGCTCGACGGTGGCGACGATCGATGCGCCGACCGCCAGCGGCACGCCGCGGGCCTGCAGGGCCGCGACGAATGCCGGAGGCGGCGGATCGCCCAGCAGCTCGCGCTCGCCGCTCGCAGGGAAGTACAGCAGCGCGCCGTTCTCGGCGACCACGCAATCGAAGCGATCGATCTCGGGAAAGATCCCCAGCAGTTCGTCGAGCTCCCGGCCCGTCACCAGAACGAGCCTGCGCCCGCTGGCACGGAAGCGCTCGAGCGCTTGCACGCCCCGCGCGGGCACCAGGCCGTCGTGGGCCAGGGTGCCGTCATAGTCGGTGGCTAGGGCGACGAAGCGCATGGCCGGATCTCCGTTGCAGGACACCCGCCGCCAGCAAGCCATGCGCCCGCTGCGCGCCGTTCGAGGTTGCCCCTCGATGCCGAATGCGCGCGGGGCCGGGGGTGTCCGGTTCGTGCACGAACAGGTCCTGCCCGGGAAGCAGGAGGCTGAAGCGCGCGCCGCCAGCCGGGTTATTTTCGCCCCAGATGTGTCCGCCGTGTTGCGCGACGATCTCGCGCGAGATGAACAGCCCCAGTCTGGTTCCGCCTGCACCGCTGCGCGTCTTGCTGCTCTGGACGAACTTGTCGAATACCAGTTCCAGCTCCTCCGCCGGAATGCCGATGCCTTCGTCGATCACGCAGATGCGCGCCGCCGTAACGGGCGCGCCGAGGCCATCTGCGCCGGTATGCAACACGCCGACGTCGATCTCGATGCGCACGCGCCTGCCCGCCGGGGTGTACTTGATGGCGTTGGCGAGGAGGTTGCGCACGACCTGGCCGATGCGCAGCGTGTCGCACCAGGCGCTGACTCCGGCGGCAAGCTCCGCCGTTTCGACCCGGACTCCGGCTTCGCGAGCGAACGCGGACAGTTCGCCGACGACTGTCTCGACGATGCCGGCCACCGGATGCGTGCAGAATTCGTAGTGCATCTTTCCCGCTTCGAGCTTGGACAGGTCGAGCAGGTCGTCGAGCAGAATCAGCAGCCGGTCCCCGCTCTGGTGCACGCGGGTGAAGTATTGCATGAGCTTGCCGGGCATCGGCGCACCGCTGCGGATCTTCTCCATGCCCAGGTGCGAGAACGACAGGATCGCGTGAATCGGCGTGCGCAGCTCGTGCGACATGTTGGCCAGGAAGGCGGATTTCGCGCGGTTCGCCTTCTCGGCGGATTCCTTGGCCTGCAGCAGTTCCGCGGTGCGCGCCGCGACCAGCTCCTCGAGCTGGTCGTTGAGCCTGGCCAGCCGCGCACGGTTCTCGATCACTTCCTGCTCGGCCTGCTTGCGCGCGGTGATGTCCAGCATCGCGGCGATCACGTATCGCGTCCCGTCCGAGAGCGTGGTCCCGACCTTCGTCTCGAGTACCCAGCGCGGCGCCTGGTTCTCGAACGGCATGAGGATCTCGGTCGTCAATGGCCGGGCGCCGGCCAATGCGCGGTCGTCTTCCTCCCACGCCGATCGTGCGTACTCGTGCGGATGCATGTCGTAGTCGGGCTTGCCGAAGAACTCGGACCGGGGACGGCCGTGCAGATCCGACACCGCCTCGTTGGCGATGATCCAGCGGTGGCCGTCATCCTTGACGACCAGCGGGATCGGCAGCGCGTTGATGATGGCATCCAGGAACTGCTCGTTGCGCTCGATCCGAAGCGCCGCCTGCTTCATCGCCGAGATGTCGAGCGAGGCCACCACCACGTAGCGCTCGTCCTGGCCCAGTGCGAAGGCCTTCTTGGTCTTGAGCATCCAGGCACGCGTGCCGTTCGCGGAAAGCTGGTACTCCTCCACGGTGAGCGGCTGCATGGAGGCGATCACCTGGCGATCCTGCTCCGCGTAGCGCTCGGCGTCGGGCCCGGGATACAGCTCGGCGTCGCACCACCCGATCAGCTGCTCGCGCGGGCGGCCCTGGAAGCGGACGGCCTCGTCGTTGGCCATCACCCACGCCCCATCGGCGTTCTTCACGTTCATCGGTATGGGAATGGCGTTGAACACCGCGTCGAGGAAGGCGCGGCTGCGCTCGAGTTCGCGCTGCGTGCGCTTCAGATCGGTGATCTCGACCGAGGCGGTCACCAGGTAGCGTTCGCCGCCCGGACCCTGGAGTGCCTTCTTCGTCTTGATCCGCCACATCTCCTCGCCGCGCACGGACACGAACGGCTCTTCCCCGGCGAGCGTGCGTCCCGACCCCAGGATGTACTTGTCCTCGCGCGCGTATCGGGCGCCGCGCTCGGACCCCCAGATGTCGGTGTCCGTGCGCCCCAGGCAGCGCTCACGAGTCAGGCCGGACATCTCCAGGAAGGCGTCGTTGACCATCCGCCAGCGCAACTGGTCATCCTTGAGCATGAACGGAATGGGCAGCGAATCGAACACGCGCTGGAGAAAGCCGTGCGCGCCGACGGCCTGCTGTTGCGCCTCCCGGCGTTCGGTGATGTCCATGCAGGACACCACCAGCAGTTCGCGCCCGTTGCCAACGACGATCGAGGTCTTGGTCTTGACCATCCAGCGCGCCCCCCTGGGTCGGATGGTGGACCGGTTCCTCCGTCAGGAACGGCGCATCCGCAGAGAACGCCTCCTCGTCCTGGCGCCGGTACATGTCGGCCTGCTCGCGCGGGACGCGCTCCAGGAAACCGATGCCGATGGCCGCCCGGCGCTCATCACCGGAGAGGCTCATCTCCCCGGCAAAACGTCGCCAGATCCCGTCGTTCAGCTTCGGGTGCAGCGCGGCCAGCCCGGCGCCCGCCCTGACTGCCTGTTCGGCCTGCGCGAGACGTCCGTCCAGGGCATGCGCCAGCGCGTAGGCGCGCAGCTGGAAACGTTCTGCCTGGTCCTGTCGCCGCTCGTGGAACCCGTAGCTCCAGGTGCCCACGGTGCTGATCAGGCAAGCCAGCAGGATCAGTCAGGCCGTGGAGGACTCCGGGACGCCGGAGAAGGCGGTTTTCATCGGACTCGCGCAGAGGGACTTCCCCGGCAGTGCCCGGAGAGTTGAATCTGCATCGGGTTAACGACAGTACCGCGTACGCATTGAGCGGCGGACGTTGCCGGCGGTCCGCCGCCATTGATTCAGGTCAACACGGCCCGGCGGTGGGCGCGCTAAGGTTTTTCGCAGTCATCCCCTGTCATCGGAGAAAGTGAGTGATGCAGTCGGTTTTCGGCACGACCCTGGTGCTCGCCCTCGCGATCCTGGGGAGCATGTCCACTTCTGCCTCGGCCAGGGCCGCGGAGGCGGACACGGCACTGAAGCAGGACGCCATCGAGCGTCTGTCCCAGAGCCACGATCCCACGCTCTCCGTGGGCATCGGACGCGTCTACGTCAAGCAGGCCGCGCTGCTCGCCGCGCGCGACGTGCTGACGGAGCGCGGCCGCGCCGCTGGCCTGGACAAGGTCCGCTGGAATCCCGCGCTCGCGCAATGGCAGGCGGCGGAGCGCGAACTCATGCAGGGTGTGGACGACCTGGTGCAGGCGCGTGTAGCCAGTGGGCAATGGGTGCACAGTGCATGGGGCCAGGCGGCGGCCCAGACGCTCAACGACGAGGAAGCCGACGAGATCGCGGTCCACTTCCAGAGCGAAGGCGGGCAGCTGCAGCGCAAGGTCATCGAGTGGTTCGTGGGTGAACTGACCTTGCAGACCTACACCTTCACGGACCGGCTCAAGTACGGCGTGCCGGGCTCGGAATCGGAGATGCGCGACCTGCAGGTGGCGACCTACGAACGCATCGTCCCGGGCATCTACGACCTCACCTCGTATCCTAACGCGGTGAAGTTCGCCAGCACCGATCCGGGGGTAAAGTACTTCAAGATGATGGTGATGCGGGGCATCCACGCACTGCACCTACATCTGGAGGCCTGCGCGGACGATGCGCGGCGCATGGTGCGCGAGCGCGCCGCGCTTGCCGATCCCCATATCGCCGGGATCGCGGGCGAGCGCAGCTGACGCGTGAAAGCGTCGTATCATTGTCGCCCTCGGCGTGCGCGCGTTCATGGGAAATGGCGTGCACGGTCATGCAACCCTCGGTATTCCGGTATTCGCCTCCATGTCGTCGCCTCGCCGCTCCGACGTCTCCGACCGGAGCGTGGAAGAGTTCAGACCCGTCAAGCTGCGCGTCGCCAATTCACCCCGTCACGGACGAGGCGTGTATGCGGTCGCGCCCATTCGCAAGGGCACGCGCATCATAGAGTACGAGGGCAAGCGCGTCTCGTGGGCGTGGGCCTCGCGCAAGTACCCGGAAGTCGACGGCGAGCCGACCCACACCTTCCTGTTCGAGCTAGAGGACGACATGGTCATCGATGCGAACCAGGACGGAAACGATGCCCGGTGGATCAACCATTCCTGCGATCCCAACTGCCAGGCCGTCGACGAGGAGGGGCGCATCTACATCGAGGCCATGCGCAACATCGCAGCCGGCGAGGAGCTGGGTTACGACTACAACATCCGGCTGCCCGAGCGCCTCACTCCTGCGCTCAAGAAGCGCTGGCCCTGCCATTGCGGTTCGAGGAAGTGCCGCGGCACGCTGCTCATGCCCAAGCGCGGCAAGCCCACGCCGATGACCCGCCCGCCGGAGCAACGACCGGCGAAGAAGGGATCGGCGAAGAACGAAGCGGCGAAGAAGGGTTCGGCAAAGACCGAACCGGCAAAGAAGGGCCCGGCAAAGAAGGACTCGGCGGGAAAATCACCGCGCTGATTCGTCTGCTGCGGGCGGGCGCGCAACGTGCGGCGGCCGCAGCGGCCGCCATGCAACGTGCATCACCGGACGCGGCTGCGTCCGGTCCGCGCGTTCGCAACGCCGCTCAGTCGTCGTCCAGCCGGCCCAACTGGCGATCGAGCGACTTCTCCATCTTCTCCGCCGCACCGGTGATGGCTTCCATCAGCGAACCGGCATGGTGCGACACCGACATCGGCTGCAGCCCGCGTACGCGTACCTCGATCTGACAGCGCTTGTCGTCCACGCCCTTCTTCTCGCTGCTGTTGACGTCGTTGACGTGCACCTCGACCCGCGTCACACGATCCGCGAAACGGCCGAGCACGCGCTCGACCTCTGCCTCCACGATCTCGGTCAGGCGCAGATCGCCGCGGATGTTGTTATCGGAATTGAGCAGCACTTGCATGGCACTTCTCCTCGTAGGGTGACGGGCCCTGCCCGTTGACGGCGGGCGTGAGGGATCCGGTCGCTATGATAGGCGCGCAGCCGGCGATCCCGGCGGCCGCCGCGACGTGCAGCGTACAATGGATCGGCCTCTACGAGCGCGGCGGGATCTTGAAACCGGACGACCGCCACCGCATGTACGCCGCTGGGCAATCGGCCCTGGCACACCGGCGCATCCTTGCAGGATGCGCCGGGACGCTGCGCGATCCTGTCCGCACGCGTGCCGCCGGAGGGCGGCGACACCGGGAATGGGGACATGCGGCCTGCGGCGCGCCGGATGCGCCGCGGCGCGAGGACTGCATCTGCATCACTCGATCGCGCACTCGCGGCGCACCCTGGGATTCGGGTTCACCCGGAGCCCCTCGATCTGCCTGTAACCGTTTCCTGAAAGGCCGGAGCCGTTGAAACCGCAGTTGCATGAACCCGACACCGTCCTCCCAGAGGACACCGTCCTCCCAGAGGACACCGTCCTCCCAGAGGACACCGTCCTCCCCGAGGACACCGTCCTCCCCGAGGACACCGTCCTCCCCGAGGACACCATCCTCCCAGAGGACATCGTCCTCCCAGAGGACATCGTCCTCAGAGAGGACGCGGGCCTCGCCGAGGACGAAGTCGAAGGTGACGCGCCTTCCGGCGCATCGCAGAGCCACGACGCCCTGTACGCGCACCTGAAGGCACACGATGCGGTGCTGTTCCGCACCGACAGCGTGTTCTGCGTGCGCGTGCGCGGCAGCGTGCACGTGGACGGACGCGACGTGCCCTTCTGTCTGGTGCCGCCGGACGGCATCCTGATGAAGGCCAACCGCTGGAAGAAGACGCCTGCCGACAAGCGCCTGGCCCTGGTGCTGGAGCGCTTCAACGCGCAGGCGCTGGCCGGCATGCGCGAGCGCGTGTCGGCCTTTCTCGCACGCACGCGCGCGCTTGGCGCCGAGCTGGGCATCGACCCGGTGCCGTACTGGGCGGCGCTGGACACCGACGGGCTGGAGGAGGCGAGCCGGTTCGCCACCATCGAGGGCCGCATGCAGGCCGCGCATGCGCAGCAGGTGGAGCGGCGCAATGCGCAGCGCGTGAAGGAGGCGGTGCGGCTGGAGGACTACCCGGAGAGCTTCCCCGCGGTGAAGCTGCCGCGGCGCTTCGTCGCGCTGCTCGGTCCGACCAACTCCGGCAAGACGCACCGCGCCGTGGACGCGCTGAAGCAGGCGCGCTCTGGCGTGTACCTCGCGCCCCTGCGCCTGCTCGCCAGTGAGAACTATGAACGCCTGGCCGATGCGGGCATCGCGGCGAGCCTGGTCACCGGCGAGGAGCGCAAGCTGCATCCGCAGGCCACGCACTTCGCGAGCACGGTGGAGATGCTCGATCCGCACCGTCCGGTGGACGTGGCGGTGATCGACGAGGTGCAGATGCTCGAGGATGCCGAGCGCGGCAGCGCCTGGACCGCCGCGGTGTGCGGCGTTCCCGCGCAGACCGTGTACCTGATCGGCAGCCCGACCGCCGAGCCGGCGCTGCGCGCGCTGGCAGCGCGCCTGTCGGTGCCGCTCGAGGTGGAGCACCTGCAGCGCATGGCACCGCTGGAAGTCGATCCCGGGCCGGTGATGGGCCTTAACGCATTGAAGCCGGGCGACGCCCTGATCGCCTTCTCGCGGCGCGACGTCCTGTTCCTCGCGCAGCAGCTCTCGCGCATGGGCCGCAGCGTCGCGACCATCTACGGGGCGCTGTCCCCCGAGGCACGCCGTGCGCAGGCGCGCCGATTCGAGTCGCGCGAGGCCTCCATCGTGGTCGCGACCGACGCCATCGGCATGGGGCTGAATCTGCCGATCTCGCGCGTGGTGTTCAGCAGCGTGAGCAAGTTCGACGGCTACGAGGAGGACTTCCTGCCGCGCGCGCTGCTGCACCAGATCGCCGGGCGTGCCGGCCGCTTCGGCATCCACGAGGCTGGCCGCGTGGCGGGGCTGGACGAGTTCGCCCACCGTCACATCCAGCGCGAACTGCGCAAGCAGCCCGAACCGCTGCACGCGACGCGCTTCCAGGTGTCGCCCTCGCTGGATCACCTGCACGCGCTGCGGGATGCCACCGGGGAGCAGTCGCTGGAGAAGCTGCTGCAGCGCTTCGTGCGCAACCTCGACCTGCGCGACGACTTCTTCGTGCCTGCGAACCTCGAGGACTCCCTGGCGCGGGCGCCGCTGCTCGATCGCACCGGCCTGTCGCTGCAGGACTGCGTCATGCTCTCGCTAGTGCCCATCAACAGCAACGTGATCGTGCTAGATGCCGCGTGGCGCGCCTGGGTGTGGGCGATGGCGCGCGGGGAGGCGTGCCGCTTCCGCCAGGACTACGCGGTGCAGCGGATGGACCTGCAGGAAGCCGAGGACGTCTGCCGGCTGAGCGCCGCCTATTCCTGGCTGTCTTACCGGCGTGCGGATGTCTTTCCCGATGGCGATCTCGCGCGCGAACTGATGGTGCGTCTGTCGCTGGCGATCGACGACATGCTGGCCCGCCGTCATGGCGGGGAGAGCGGGCCTGCACGGCGCGAGCGAGGTCCGCGCCGGGACGAGCGGCGGCCACGGCGGACGGGGGCGGGGCGGCCATGGCGCTGATCGAAGCCGGCAGCGGCTGCACCACACCCGGGCAGGAGGCGGCGATCGAGCGCATGGTGCGCCTGTTCTACGAGCGCGGCCTGCGCGACGACGTGCTCGGTCCGATCTTCCGTGCGGCCATCCATGACTGGGAACCGCATATCGCGATCGTGGCGGATTTCTGGTCGGGCGCAGTACACGGCACCGGGCGCTATCGCGGCAACGCCTTCGCGCCGCATGCCAGGCTCGACTTCGGGCCCGAAGCATTCGAGCGCTGGCTCGCCGCGTTCGAGAGCGCCGCGCGCGACGCGCTGGCCGCCCCCGATGCCGACGTCGCCATCCGCGTCGCGCGGCACATGGCCCAGAGCTTCCGTGCCGGGATCTTTCCGTTCACCGGTAAGGACGGGCGACCCTCGCGCACGCCGTGACGACGCGCGCCGTCCGCCAGGATAGCCGCCCCGTCTCCCCCGTCTCCCCCGTCGACCCGGCGAACGCCGGGGCCCAGCGCAGACTGACAAGGGCCCTTTTCCGTTTCGACTGGATCCCGGCCCCGGATTAAAGCATTCCGGGGCAGGCTTTCACCCGCCGGGGTGACGGAGTGGGCGGCACTGGCGCATGCAGATCCGCAGGCATCGGCCGGCAGATGCGGGATGACGTGGCAGGCGTGCTAGGCTTGGGCGCCCTCGTCCCTCGTGTCGCATGCCATGCTTGTGCGTCGTCTGCTCGGCCTCGTCCTCGTCCTGCTCGCCACGCGCGCCCCGGCGCAGACCGCCTATCGGCCGCTCGCCGGAATCGACGACGAGAGCGCGCCGCACATCGTCGCGGGGTATCGGGCCATCTTCACCTGCTCGGCGCATTTCGTCGCCGGCCGTGCGCTGGAGGACATCGAGCGCGTGGAACTGGCGGATACGCAGCGCTTCGGCTTCCCCAGTCCGCAGATCGACGAGGTGCGCAGGCTCGTGCATTCGCGTGACGCGGATGCGACGCTCGAGCGCATCGCCGTCTTCCGGCCGGGCATGGGATGCAGCCTGCTGCCGCCCGAATGGGGCGTGGCGGACGCGGACCGCTTGCCGTTCGTGCGGCACGACCCGGTGCGGCGCCCGGCCGTGCTCTTTCCGGCCGGCGACACCGTGCATCTCCCGCCCGCCGGCGTGGACGTTAGCTATCCGGCGCTCTCCGGCGTGATGGAGCGTGCCTTCGACGGCAGGTCCTTTGCGGCGAAGGCGGGCACCCTCACCACCGCCGTGCTCGTCGTGCATCGAGGGCGCCTCGTGGCGGAGCGCTATCGGCCCGGGTTCGGGCCGGCCAGCGGCTATCGCACGTGGTCCACCTCGAAGAGCATCACCGCTGCGCTCATCGGCATCGCTGCGGGCGAGGGGCTCATCGACCTCGATGCACCGCTGGAGTTCGCGCAGTGGAGCGGTCCGGGCGACCCGCGCCGCGCGATCACCGGGCGCCACCTGTTGTGGATGTCGAGCGGACTGTTCAGCGGCGGATCCAACAGCGCTGGCGTGTACTTCGGCGGACAGGACGTCGCCAGCGCCGCGACCGGCGGCGGCCTGGAAGCGCGCCCGGGCACACGGTGGAAGTACGCCAACAACGACACGCTGCTGCTGGCCCTGGCGCTGCACCGCGCACTGGCAGACGACGCGCGCTACCTGCGCTATCCCTACGACAGACTGCTGCACCGGATCGGCATGTACGACACGACGATGGAGGTGGATCATGCCGGCGACTTCGTCGCCTCCAGCCAGACCTACACCACGGCCCGCGATCTGGCGCGCTTCGGCCTGCTGCTGCTTGGAGACGGCATGTGGCAGGGTCAGCGGATCCTTCCCCAGGGTTGGGTGCGATTTCTCGCAACGCCGGCGCCGACCAAGCCGCCGACCGACGGACAGTGGGGTTACGGCGCGCAGTTCTGGCTGCTGGATCGCATGCCCGGCGTTCCCGCGGGAACCTTCAGCACTGCCGGACGCAAGGGCCAGTACGTCACGGTGGTACCCGGGCACGACCTGGTGATCGTGCGCACCGGGGTCGACCCCGAGGGCAGTGACTTCGCGGCCCACCAGCTGGTGGCCGACGTCGTGCGTGCCGTGCAGGACTAGCGGCTCAGCAGGGTAGCTCGACCCCCAGCTCGCGCAGCTGCATTTCCGCTGCTTCGGCCCAGCCGCGGTTGGCCAGCGGGCTGGCGGGACTCGGGTGCAGGATGCAGCCGATGCGCAGGCGCCGTGCGAACGTGCCTTCCAGCAGCGTGCTCTCGGCCACGGTGCGGATGCGCTTCTCGGCGAAGCCGCCGATGCCGATCGCCCATTGCGGCGCGAGCGCCTGCAGCGCGGCGGCCAGATGCCGGTCGCAGGCGGCGTAGAGCGGCTGCAGCACGCTGGCGGGCAGCCTGTCGGGCGTGAAGTTGCGGCCCGATTCCTCCAGCAGCGCGAGCGGGCAGTAGTTGAGCACGAACCAGTGCTCGAAGAACCTGGCCGCCTCTGCGCAGCGACCCGCCGCCCATCCCCACAGGCGCCGGCCGCTCACTTCCGAGCGCGTGCAGTCGAAGCCGTCGATGCGGCGCTTCGCATGTTCGTGTGCGGGCCTCTCGACCGGCGCGCGGATGCCCATCCAGTCGCGCACCGCCGCCACCTCACCGAACGGCACGCCCGTCTGCACCATCCCGAAGGGCCCGGGGTTCATGCCCAGCAGCACCACACGTTTGGGGGCGGATGCGAAGCGCTCGACGTACTGCGCGTAGGATGCCCAGGCGTACTGCAGCGGATCGTAGACATGCGCGACCGGCGGGGGCAAGCGCAGGTGGGCGAGTTCGCCGGACAGCGCGCGGGCGGCGCGCAGAAGCGCCTCGGCAGGGCTGGTGGATGCGGATGTGGCAGACATGGCGATGAGCAGACGCTGAGGCGCGAAGGATACCTGCTATGGCGCGTCCCGCCGCGGCGTTATCCTCGCGCTCATGGACGAGCATGAGACCGATGTCAGGCTGGAGCTGGATTTTCCGCAGGACGATGGCGGCCGGCTGCGGCTGTACGCCAGGCGCGCGGCGCAGCGCTGGGTGGCACACGGCTCGAGCGAGGTGCGTGGTGTCATCGATGCGGCGCACGCCGCGGCCTGCGCCGGGCGCTGGGTGGCCGGTTTCGTCGCCTACGAGGCCGCGTCCGCATTCGATCCGGCCCTGCGTACGCAGCCTGCGCCGGCCGGCCTGCCGCTGGCGGCGTTCTTCGCGTACGAGGCGGCCGACATCGCTGGTGCCCCGGCCACGCAGTCGGGTGATTTCGCCTGCGGTCCCTGGCGTGCGAACGATGACGCACGCGCAGTACGGGAGATGGTGGGCACCACGCGCGAGGGCATCGCGGCCGGCGCGTTCTACCAGGTCAACCTGTCCACGCGCCTGCGCGCCGACTTTTCCGGCGATGGGGCGGCGCTGCATCGCGCGCTGGTGCAGTCCCAGCCGCACGGGTATTGCCTGCGCATCGCCACGCCGGAATTTGAGATCCTCAGCGTCTCGCCCGAGCTGTTCTTCGACTGGCGGGACGACACGCTGGTCTCGCAACCGATGAAGGGCACGGCTGCGCGCGCCGCGGACCCCGATCGGGACGCCGCTGCGCGCGAGGCGCTCGCCCGGTCCGGGAAGGATCGTGCGGAGAACGTGATGATCGTGGATCTCATCCGCAACGACCTCTCGCGCATCGCCCGTATCGGCAGCGTGCGCACCCGCGAGCTGTTCGCGGTGCAGGCGCTTCCCAGCGTATGGCAGATGACGTCCACGGTGGCGTGCCGCACGCGCGACGGGGTGTCCCTGGCCCAGGTGTTCGGTGCGCTGTTTCCCTGCGGGTCGGTCACCGGCGCGCCAAAGATCAGCGCGATGGAAGCGATCGCGGAGCTGGAATCCTCGCCGCGCGGCATCTACTGCGGTGCGCTGGGCGTCATCCGTCCGGGCGGACACGCGACCTTCAACGTCCCCATCCGCACTGTCGCCCTCGACAGGCGGGCCGGACGTGCCGAGTGCGGGATCGGCAGCGGCATCACCATCCATTCGACCGATGAGGGCGAGCACGCGGAGTGGCTGGCCAAACGCCGCTTCCTGCTGCGCGCGAGCGCGGACTTCGCGCTGCTGGAAACGATGCGGCTGAGCGAGGGCGAGATTCCGCTGTGGCCGGAGCACCGCGCGCGCCTGCGCGCGGCCGCCGAGCACTTCGGCTTTGCCCTGCGCGAACCGGCGCTGTCGCAGGTGCGGGCGGCCCTGCGCGAGGCGCACGCGCGAGGCGAATGGCGCGTGCGCCTGCTGTGCACCCGCGACGGCACGCTGCGCACCGAATCCTTCCCGCTGGAGCGCATGCCCGAGCAGGTGACGGTTGTCCTGGCCAAGGCGCCCGTGCGCAGCGACGAGGAGTTCCTGTTCTGGAAGACGACCGCGCGCGGCGTGTACGCCGCACACGAGCCGCCGCCCGGCGTGTTCGATACGCTGCTGTGGAACGAGCGGAGCGAGCTGACCGAGTTCACGCGCGGCAATCTGGTGCTCGAGATCGATGGTCGCCGGCTCACGCCGCCGCGCGCCAGCGGACTGCTGCCCGGCGTTCAGCGCGCGGCGCTGCTGCGCGCCGGAGAGATCGTGGAGTGCGTCGTGCACGTGGACGATCTCGCGCGCGCCACGCGCCTGTGGTTCATCAACTCGGTGCGCGGCTGGCTGCCGGCACGGATGGTGGTCCGCTAGCGTGGCGCCGGGCTGCTGCCCGATTCGGCACTGTCCGATCCGTCCTCGGGCTCGATGGCGAGCGCGAACGCCTCGATGTAGGTGGCCACCACCTTGTCGCCCTCCTTCAGGCCGGCCATGCGCCTGGCGTCCGGCACCGCCATGAGGATGTCCTCGCCCTTCGGTGTCTGCAGACGGACGCGGTTGCGTGCGCTGTCGATCTGCGTGATCTCGCCCATCACGCGCGTGTGCTGCACCTCGCGCATCGAGGGCGTGTCAGCGCCTGAATCCTGCTGCGAGGTCTGCGTGTCCACCTGCGGCTTGGGCGGCGCGTCGGTGTTGCCCACCGAGATCAGCATGGCTTCCGAGTAGCGTGCGGTCACCCTGGCGCCCTTGGCGAGCTTGTCGAAGCCGGGCACGTCCTTGCCCACGCGAAGCGAGGAGATGCGCCCTTCCTCGTTCTTGATCAAGACGGTGCGAGTCTGCCGGTCCACCGACTCGATGGTGCCGCGGGTGGTGAGCGCGCGACCGCCGTATACCGGCGAGTCCGGTGTGCTCTGCCGGGCGTCCGTTTCCTGATCCCGCGCCTGCGCCAGAGCAGGCGCGGTGAGCGCGAGCGCGAATGCGAGGACCGTCATGCGCAGCGTGAACATGGCCGTATCTCCAGAAATCGATTGCACACCGAGGGCGTCCACATCGGGTACAGTCGGCAAGCCGCGTTCCGTGGGGGACGCCGCGCAGGCAAAGGGAGCCGCACCGTGACACTCGACCTTCGCATCCGCGACCACCAGTTCGAACCGGGCGAGCGCATCACCGTCGCGCGCTCGCCCAACGTGGGCGGTGAGATCGCACCGTCCTGCCTGGTGCTGCACTACACTGCCGGCCGCAGCCTCGACAGCAGCGTCGCGCACTTCATGCGTCCCGCCGCCCAGGCTTCGGCCCATCTCGTGGTCGGACGCGACGGCCGCGTCGTGCAGCTGGTGCCGTTCAACCGTTCGGCGTGGCACGCCGGACGCAGCACGTGGAAGGGCCTGCAGGGACTCAACCAGCACTCGATCGGGATCGAGCTGGACAACGCCGGTCGCCTGGTGCGCAGCGGCGCCGGCTATCGCGCCTGGTTCCAGGAGGTCTATCCGGCGGCCGATGTGGTGACCGCGCGCCACCGCAACGAGCAGGCCGACGCCTGCTGGCACGCCTTCACCGATGTGCAGGTCGAGACCGCGCTCGATATCGCGGTGGCACTCGTGCGGGCGTACCCGCTCGGGGAGATCCTGGGCCACGACGACATCGCGCCGGGGCGCAAGTGCGATCCCGGTCCTGCCTTTCCCATGGAGAGTTTCCGCGCTGCGGTCTTCGGGCGCCGCGACGACGCGCCCCAGCGCCACGTCGTCACCGCGACGCTGCTGAATCTGCGCGCGGGACCGGGCAGGCAGCACGCCGTGCTCGCCCGGCTGGCGCAGGGGCTGCAAGTGGACCTGCTGGAAGTGCAGGACGGCTGGGGGCGCGTGACCCTCGGCGGCCTTACATCCGGCGGCTGGGTGAGCCTGGACTACATCCGCGCGATCGAGTGAAGGGAAGGCGCGCACCGGCGCCGCCGCTGGCGGCGGTTTCGCGCGAGCCGAGGATCTTGCTCGCCACTCGGACCACACGGGCGCGTCGCGTGGCGATCCCGGCGAGGGACACGGCCAACAGGACCAGTGCGCTCGGTTCGGGAACGGCCACAACCAGCGCGTAGGTTTCGCTCGGATTGGATAGGTTCTCGTCGAGACCTTCTTCTCCGAAGATCAGGCCGATGCCTGGTGCGTAATACTTGGCCTCCCGCACGTCTGGATCCAGTTCCGTGGTCTCGATCACTCGCAGCACGTCGTGATACGTCATGAGACCGATCGTCAACTCCGAAAGGATACCGAAGACGGTGCCCTGATCCAGGGCTTGGTCCTGCCCAGCAAACTCCTGGTAGTAGTTGAATCCCACGTCCAGATTCGCCGGCATGATGAAGCCGGGCAGCGCGCCGTTGACGCCGGCACGCCAGGAGCTGCTGCTGTTGGTGTCGATCAGGTTACCTTCGTCGTCGTACACGTAGTTGGTCACGTCCTCACCCATGTACCAGACATTGCCTGTGGTGTCCTGCGCGAAGTAGTCGAAGGTGTCCTCGATCAGCAGGCCGTTCTCGAAGGCGCGGTCACGACTAGTGGTCACCTGCACGCCGAGGATCACCGGCCCCGGCCCCAGTGTGGTGAGCTCCGAGCGTTTGATCACCACTTCGCCGTCCTCCTCGGTCTGGCCAAGGTAGACCTTGGTACTGGTGTCGATCAATGGAAAGTAGGGATGATCGATGGCCTCGCCTGGCAGAAACACCGCGGCGGAAAAATCGGGTAGGACCGGTGCTGCCTGTAGCGCAGAGACGACAAACAGCGCGCAGAGACCAGCAAGAGGGCTGACGATGCGGGCAGAGGTGTGCATGGATGTCCTCCATGGTCAGACAGCGACGAAGACGCGCGAAACGCGCAGTTCGACCGTATGCCCAACCGCTAGGCATTGCCATGGCACAGGTGTGATAGACGCCCGTGCAGCGAGAATGAGGAGTTGCTGTCAGCGACGCGGCAATGCCGCCGCGCCCGTCAGTGCGCTGGCCTGGCCTTTGCCCGCTACTGGCGAGGCCAGGAGACTCTCCAGGAAGAAGGCGCAAAAACCGGCGCGTCCATGCACCCCGGCTTTCGCGTAGATCGCCCGCGCTCGATGACGCACGGTGGCTTCGGTGGTACCGCGCAGCGTCGCGATCTGCTTATGCACGAATCCCTTGAGCATCAGCAGTCCGATTTCACGCTCGGCCGGACTCAGCGACCAGGCATCCATCTGCTTCTGCATTGCAGCGGCAAGCCGGGCTGCCGATTCGGCTTCCCGCCTACCCGACGGCGTTCGACTCGATTCCGCCATGAGGGCTCCGTCAGCCGAAGAACATCGAAAACGCGTCCGTGGTTTCCCGCGGCCACTCGCTGGCCACCACGATGAAGCGCTGTGCAAGCGCAGGCGCCACCGCGTGCCACGTCAGGTGAGTCTGCGGGTTGCCGTGCAGAAAGAGCAGCGACGGTACGCGCCTGAAGCCCTCGAGCATGCCGAGCTAGGAAGGCACGATCACGCCCTTGCCGGAAGTCTGGCGGTCGAACAGCTTGTACGCCTCTTCGGCCTGCTCGAGCTTCCAGTGATGGGTGAACAGACGGTCGAGATCGATGCCGCGCTCGGCGACGTAGCGCCCGCACTCGGCCTGGCCGACGGTCGAGAAGGTCCACGAACCGATGATGGTGACCTGACGGCGCAGCATGTCGTTGCTGACGTCCAGCGTGACGCTGTCGCCCTCGCCGACGAAGCAGGCCTTGCCCCAGGTGCGCACGCACTTCACCGCGTCGGCACGCGCCTGCGGCGAGGACGAGCAGTCCATCGACGCGTGCGCGCCGCGTCCGCCGGTGACGTCGCGGATCGCCTGGACCGTGTTCCCCGCGGTCTTGGGATTGATCAGGATGTCGGCGCCAAACTCCTTGGCGCGCTGCAGGCGCTCTTCGCTGGTGTCGAGCGCGATCACGCGCGCGCCCATCTGCGAGGCGAGCAGCGTGGCCGACAGTCCCACCGGGCCCTGCCCGAATACGGCGATGGTCTGGTCGCCCTGCAGCGCCAGCCGATGCAGCGCGCCCCAGGCGGTGCCGGTGCCGCAGGAGATCGCCGCCCCGGCCTCGAAGCTCAGCGCATCGGGCAGCGGCACCAGGGTGCGCGCCGGGCACTTCATGTAGCGCGCGTGCGCGCCGTGGCCGGTCGCACCGTACACCTCCTTCACGCCTTCCACGCACAGCTGCATCCAGCCGGTGTTGCAGTGATCGCACACCCCGCAGCCGCGGTAGTGATGCTGCATCACGCGCATGCCGACCTTGGCCTGGTTCTCCGGGACCCCGGGGCCGACCGCGACCACCACGCCGCAGGGTTCGTGACCGGCGATGTTCGGACCGCTCTTGCCGCCCAGGCCGAGGGAGGACGCACCGCCCACGGCGCGGTAGAACTTCAGGTCGCTGCCGCACATGCCGGAGGCCTTGATCTCCAGCACCACTTCGCCCGGCCCCGGCGTGGGATCCGGGAACTCCATCAGTTCGAGCTCGCGATCGCCCAGAAATACGACGCCTTGCATGGTTGTTCTCCTGCTCTGCGTAAACCGTGTCTACCACGGAGAAAAGCACTTGCCACAGAGGTCACAGAGGACTCAGAGAAACGGCCTCTGCGCGACGAACGTCCGTGTGTTCTCTGTGGCTTGGATCATTCAGCGCATCACGAATGGATTGGCCGTCGCCGCGCCGGTGTTGATCCACACGCTCTTTAACTGCAGGTACTCGTGGATCGCGGCGATGCCGTTCTCCTTGCCGAAGCCGGAATCCTTGAATCCGCCGAAGGGCGACATGTAGCTCACCGCGCGATAGGTATTGACCCACACGGTGCCGGCCTGGATGCGCTCCGACATGCGGAAGGCGCGGCCGATGTCGCTGGTCCATACACCTGCGCCGAGACCGAAGCGGATGTCGTTGGCGATCGCCAGGGCTTCCTCCTCGTCCTTGAACCGGATTACCGACAGCACCGGGCCGAACACCTCTTCCTGCGCAATGCGCATGCTGTTCTTCACCCCGGTGAACACGGTCGGCTGCACGAACCAGCCGTCGCCGCATGCGCCGCCGGAGGCCGCGCCCCCGCCCAGGGTCAGCTCCGCGCCCTCCTTCTTGGCGATGTCGATGTAGCTCAGCACCTTCTGGTACTGCGGCTGCGTGGCGATGGGGCCGATCTGCGTCTGCGGGTTCATCGGGTCGCCCATCTGCGCGGTCCTGGCCAGCGCGGTAAGGCGCTCCACGAACTGGTCGTGCACGCTCTCCTGCAGCAGCAGGCGCGAGCCCGCGATGCAGGTCTGCCCGGCGGCGGCGAAGATGCCAGAAACAGCGCCGTTGACGGCATCGTCCAGATTCGCATCGGCGAACACGACGTTGGGCGACTTGCCGCCCAGTTCCATGGTCACGCGCTTGAGGCCCTTTGCCGCCGCTTCGTTGATTGCGCGCCCGGTGGCATCCGATCCCGTGAACGATACCTTCGCCACCTTGGGGTGGCCGGTGAGCGCTGGTCCGACCTCCTTGCCGAAGCCGGTGACGACGTTGACCACGCCGGGCGGGAAGCCGGCTTCCTCGACCAGCTTGACGAACTCGAGGGTCGAGGCGGAGGTGAACTCCGAGGGCTTGACCACCACCGTGCAGCCGGCCGCGAGCGCGGGGGCGAGCTTGTAGGCAAGCAGCAGCAGCGGTGAATTCCACGCGGTGATCGCCACCACCACGCCGACCGGCTCGTGGCGCGTGAAGTTGAAGTAGCCCTTCTTGTCGAGCGGGATGACGCTGCCTTCGATCTTGTCGGCCAGCCCGCCGTAGTAGTAGTACCACTGCGGGATGTAGTTGAGCTGGCCGCCCATCTCGGCAATCAGCTTGCCGTTGTCCTGCACTTCGATTTCGGCGAGCTTCTTCGCGTCGCGTGCGACGAAGTCGCCCAGCTTGTGGATGAGCATGCCGCGCTGGCTGGCGGTGAGCTGCGACCACGGGCCGGACAGTGCGCGATGTGCGGCTTCCACCGCGCGATCTGCATCCTGTGCATCGCCCTGCGCGACCTGCGCCCACACCTTGCCGGTGAACGGGTAGTAGCTGTCGAACCAGCGCCCGCCCGCGGCATCGACGAACCTGCCGTCGATGTACATCTGGTATTTCTTCATGGCGTTCTCCTCGCTTCATGCTGCCCCGGCTGAAGCCGAGGCCTAGTCTGTTTCGCTGGATCCCGGCTTGCACCGCGATGTCGGGCTCTCCGTCGCCCCGGCGAAAGCCAGGGCCCAGCTCCAACGAGCGGGCAGTTCTGCAATCTACTTGCGCACGCCCATCCTTCTTTCCTTCGCCCGCACCAGCGCGCTGATCACGGTGTTGTACGGCGCCTTCAGTCCGAGCGCCGCGGCAGCCGGCGGTATGGCGCCGTTGATCGACTCGATCTCCGACATGCGCCCCGCCATGTGGTCGAGCAGCATCGACGGCCGCGCGTTCGGGATCTTCGATCCGAAGTCGCGCACGTACTCGACCGGATCCCGGATGTCGAGCTTCACCCCTCGGGCGACCGCGACCTCGTAGGCCTCGCGGGCGCATCCCGATGCCACGTCCCAGGTGTCCGGGTCGGACATCACTTCCGCGATCGTGCGCTCGGTCACCGAGCAGGTGCCGGAGAAGCACACGTTGCAGATCAACTTTTCCCACACCAGCTGGTCGATGTCGTCGAAGCACTTCACGCGGAAGCCGCCCGATTCCCACACTTGCGCGACCTTCTGCAGGCGCGGCGTGACCGGGCCCCCGAACTCGCCCAGCCGCACCAGCTCCCAGCCGTTGTGGTGCGCGTGTCCGGGTCCGCGCATCGACGCGCCGAAGCCGCCCACCACGCCCACCATCACGCGCTCCCGACCGAGCACGCGCGCGGCCGTGTCCGGGCCGCCCAGGCCGTTCTGGATCGACAGCACCATAGTGTCGTCCTTGAGCAGCGACCGGGCGGACTGGGCGGCCTGCTCGACGTGCATCGCCTTCGTGGCGATGATCACGAGGTCGCAGGGACCGGCTTGCGCGGCGTCGGTGCTCGCGTGAAGCTTGACGGTGCGGTCGCCCGAGGCCCCCTCCAGGCGCAGGCCATGAGTGCGCATCGCCTCGACGTGCTCGCGCCAGGCGTCGATGGCCCACATCTCGTGGCCGGCCGCACCCAGCAGCGCTGCGTAGACACTGCCCATCGCGCCGGTGCCGACGATGGCGATCTTCATGTACTTGGCTCCTTCATAGTCGTTGTCCGGGGCAGCATTACATGCTGCAACCCTTGGCCTTCAGCGTCTGGTCGATCCAGCTGCGGTCCAGCGTGCCGGCGGAGATCTTCTGCATGATGTCCTGTTCGCGCTGCGCCAGGGCGCGCGTACGCTCGATCACCTCCTTCGCGTCGGCGAGCGGCACCACCACCAGCCCGTCCTCGTCGCCGACGACGATGTCGCCCGGGTTGACCGTCACGCCGCCGATGGTGATCGGCACGTTGATCTCCCCCGGGCCTTCCTTGCGCGGCCCGCGTGCGCAGATGCCGCGCGCGTAGACGGGCAGTGTGCCGGCGCCGATCTCGGCGGTGTCGCGGATGGCGCCATCGATCACGAATCCGCCCACGCCGCGGCTGGCGGCATAGCCGGTGACGATGCCGCCCACCACGCTGACGTCCAGATTGCCGCCCGCCTCGACCACGATCACCTCGCCGCGCCGCGCCACGTCCACCGACTTGTGTACCATCAGGTTGTCGTTGGGCGGCACGCGCACGGTGAGTGCGGGACCGCACAGCACGCCGCCCCCGTGCATCGGGCGGATCGCGCCGGCGATAGCGCGGGTGAAGTGCATGCTGTCGGTCAGGTTGGCGACCGCCAGCGTGCGCAGGGCGGCGATCAGTTCTGCGGGGGGCAGGGGCGGGGAAGGCAGGATGCGAAAGCCGATGGTCATCGTCGTCGTCGTCGGGGGTCAGGCGGAGGGCGTGTACATCTCGATGCAGTTGCCCTCGGGATCGAATACCTTGATGGTGATGAACTCGGGGCCGGTCCGCGTCTGCACGCCGAACTTCGCTGCCCACGCCTCCAGGGATTCGAGCGAGGGGACGCGCAGGCCCAGGTGCACGTCCTCGGCACGGCCCACGGGCTCGCCGCGCTGGAACGCGATCAACACGCCCGGGCCGCGCACCAGGTGCCGGTCGGCGTGCAGTCCGAAATTTCCGGCATACCAGCCGGCCAGCCCTTCGGGGTCGCGTGCGGGGAGATTGAGGTGCTCCAGTCGAAGGGACAGGTCGGCCATGGAATGCTCCCCGAGGTGAGGCGTGCGCGCGAGGCAGGGCAATGCATCGTAGTGTACCGCGGTCGTGCCGACCGCCCGGCAACAGGCCGTCCCGGCTTTCGCCGGGGCCCGGCACAGGCCGGCAAGGCCTTGCGCCCCAGCTACCGCCGCACAGTTTTCGCGGTCTGGCCGAAGAGGAACTTCTTCGCCTCGTCGTCCACCGTCGGCTTCGTGTTCACGCGCTTGCCCACTTCGTACGCCCGCTGCACTGCCGGCCGCGCCTGGATCGACTCGTACCAGCGCTTCAGATCGGGATAGTCCTCCAGGCGCTGGTTCTGCCGCGCGTGCGACACGATCCATGGATAACAGGCCATGTCGGCAATCGAGTAGTCACCCGCCACGAACGTCCGTCCCGCGAGGCGCTTGTCCAGCACCGCATAGAGACGCGAGGTCTCGTTCACGTAGCGGTCGATGCCGTACTGGATCTTCTCGGGCGCGTAGTGCAGGAAGTGATGCGTCTGTCCCGCCATCGGCCCCAGCCCTGCCACCTGCCAGCATAGCCATTCCATCACCTGCACCCAGCCTCGTGTCTCGCGCGGCAGGAAGCGGCCGGTCTTCGCGGCGAGGTAGATCAGGATCGCGCCCGACTCGAACACTGGAATCGGCTCGCCGCCGTCGGCTGGCTCGGTGTCCACGATGGCGGGCATGCGGTTGTTGGGCGCAATCTCGAGGAAGTCCGGCGCGAACTGTTCACCGCGGCCGATGTTGACCGGTCTGATGGTGTATGGCGTGCCGGTCTCTTCCAGGAAGATGGTGATCTTGTGTCCGTTGGGTGTGGGCCAGTAGTAGAGGTCGATCATGGTGAAGGTCAGGATTGTGGGCGGGAAACCGGCACGTGCGCGCCGTGGCGGATGTCATGGCCGGACGCCTCAGATACGCGCGCTGCGCAGGGTGAGCCAGGTGCCGGCCACGACGACGGCGGCGCCGAGCATCACGTATGGGTCGAGCGGTTCGCGATACAGCAGATAGCCGATGACGGCGATCAGCGGTAGGCGCACGAAATCGATCGGCACGACCACACTCGCATCGGCGAGACGGAATGCGCGCGCCAGGCAGTAGTGGCCGGCCAGACCGCACAGCGACACCACCAGCACCCACGGCCAGGCCTGCACGGAGGGCCACACCCATCCCTTGGCCAGCGCCGGCAGCAGGCCCAGGGGCAACTGCAGTGCGCTCATGTAGAAAAGAATGGACAGCGGCGATTCGGTGGACGACAGACGCTTCGTCATGGTGTGCGCGAACGCGTAGGCGAACGCGGCGCCCAGCACGGCGAGCGCCCCCGGGCTCACTGCGTCCATGCCGGGGCGCAGGATGACCAGGGTACCCACGAAGCCGAACAGGATGCCGGCCACGCGCAGCCACGTGAGCCGTTCGCGCAGGAGCAGCACGGCGAACAACGCCGTCCACAGCGGCGTGGTGAACTCGATCGCGAACACCTCGGTGAGCGGAATGAGCGCGATGCCGAAGAACCAGCCGAACTGTCCGGCGAAGTGCGCAGCGTTGCGCGCGGCGTGCGCGCCCAGGCGATGGGTCTTCACACTCACCCACCCGGCGCGCTGCACGAGCACGCAGATCACGCCCAAGCCGATCAGGCTGCGGAAGAACAGGATCTGGAAGGTGCTGAGTTCCGAGGCGAGTTCTCGTCCGGCGATCGCCATGGCGGTGAGGGCCGCCACCGCGCCCAGCATCCAGCCTGCCGCGCCAGTCACGGACTGGGGCGGCGCGGTGCGGACACGGGGAGGGGACGACATCGGGGCGGGCGAATGCGAGGGCCCCGAAGCTTAGCAGGTCTGGTCCTGCCGGCGGCCCGGACCCGCGTCGGCCGAAGCGGCGCGGTGAGGCCCGCTTCGGCGCAGGACAGGGACGCTCGCGTCGCAAGCGCTGTGCCGCTGTCTCAGGGCCTGCGATGCACCATGCCGTAGCGGGCAAGGATGCGTACGAGCGCGACCAGCGCGATCCCTCCCAGGTATCTCATGCGACCTTGCCGGTAATCGGATCGCGTGCGCGGATGTGCCCGTGCGGTTTCTCGTTGCCCGGTCCCTTCATGGTGAAGTCGGCGCCGATGTTCAGTTGCGCGACGAGCTCCGTGATGGGTTCCGTCTTCACGATCTCCAGATCCATGCACCATTCGAATCCGACCCGGTAGAACAGCCCTGTCCTGGGACTGTACGAGCCGCTGTTCCAGCTGTAGCCGCCGGAGATGGCCGGACACAGGTTCTGATGCTTGCCGGCCGACATGTCACGGCGGCCGATGAGTTCGCCTGTCCTGGGATCGATGTCCTTGACGAAGTCGATGTTGTCCACCTCGCGCCAGGTGTTCTGCAACTTGGCATTGCGGTCGTATACGAACACGAACCCGCCCTTGTTCGCATGCACCACGTACTTCCTGCCATCGCGTTCGAGAAAGATGAATTCGCCGGCCGCGGAGTCGAAGTCCCAGGCGTCATGCGGCAGCTGCTGGTGATGGCCCTCGAGCTTGCCGGTGTCGGGATCGAGCAGGATGACCGATGTCGTGTACAGGTTGATGCCCGGGCGCGGGCCCTGTGCCATCCAGTTCTCGCCGGCCCGGTCGTACAGCGGCGCGGGATTGGCGGTGCCCCACCACGCGGTATTGGTCTGCGGATCGTAGGTGCCGGTGGTCCAGCCGCCGCCACCGCTGGTGCGCGATGACTCGTTGCCCCAGGTCTCGCGTGCCTCGCCGTTGCCTTCGTTGCCGCCGACCGTGAAGAAATGCCACACTGCCTCGCCGCTCCTGGCATCGACGCCGAAGATCGGGCCTCGATACGGCCATTCCCCGCCCTGCGAGCCGATGATCACCTTGTCCTTCACCGGCAGCGGCGCACCGACGAAACCGACGGTCAGCTTCTCGGAATCGATCAGCCTGGTTTCCCACTTCAGCTCGCCGGTCTTCATGTCCACCGCGACCAGCTCGCCGTCGAGCGTACCCATGTGGATGCTGCCGTAGCCCGCCGCGATGTCGCGGTTGTAGGGCGAGTGCGTCTGTCGTGCGACCAGCTCTTCTTCGTTGAGCTTCTGCTTGTAGACCCGGATCGGCCTGCCCGTGGCACCGTCCAGCGCGTACAACTGGTTGTAGGGGCTGGAGTAGTAGAGCACGCCGTCGATGGCCAGCGGGAACCCCTGCAGGCCGTGCATTCGTGCATTCATGAAGTTCTCCTGCTGCTCCTCATGGGTGAAGCTTCCGGGGCGGCAACCCTGAGGCCCGCCGTGCCGCACGACGACGATGGATGCTTCGGGTGCGCGGCTTGCAGTCTTTACAGGGTTTTACTGCGCAGAGGAGGAGATGGCGATGAAGCGCGAGGGATCGGCGGTGTGGAGCGGTGACCTGAAATCGGGCAAGGGCAGCGTGTCGACGGACAGTGGTGTGCTGCGTGAAACCCCGTATTCGTTCGCGACGCGCTTCGAGCAGGGCGCCGGAACCAATCCGGAAGAGCTGATCGCAGCCGCTCACGCGGGCTGCTTCTCGATGGCGCTGTCGGCGCAACTGGGTGCGAGTGGCATCGTGCCGGAACGCATCGAAACGACGGCGACCGTGAGTCTGGAGAAGCAGGACGCAGGCTTTGCCATCACTGCCGTGCATCTGGACGTGCGGGCGCGCATACCGGGCGCGGACCGCAATGCCTTCGACACGGCGGCCAACGAGGCCAAGGCCAACTGTCCGGTGTCCAGGGTGCTGAATGCGAGGATCAGCATGAACGCGGAGCTGGAAAGCTAGCGCCTCTCGTTCAGCCCGCCGCCTCGTTCAACCCGCCGCGGCGCCGCGGCGACCGCTTCCGGCTGGCCCGAAGATGCGCGCCAGGTAGCCTTCGTCCATCGGACGTGTGAGGAGGCTGACCACGACCATCACGGCCGAGGCCGCCAGCACGCACACGCCTGCGACACCGAACGGGTTCGTCCAGCCGACCACCACGTACAGGCCTGCATACAGCAGTACGCCGGTGAAGAACGAGGCGAGCGCGCCGGCGCGCGTGGCGCGTCGCCACAGCAGGCCGACCACCAGCGGACCGGCAGCGCCGGAGACGATCCCGCCCACGCCGATCCACAGCAGCACCGACAGGAACCTGGGCGGGTTCCACGCGAGGATGACGGCGATCGCGCCGACCGCCACGGTCGCAATGCGCGAGATCCACAGGGCGATGCGATCGATCTGCTCGCGCGTCTTGCGGGCATGGATGCGCGGTGCCAGGGTGCGCTTGTACAGGTCGTTGCTGAACAGCACGGCAATGGCGATGAACAGGCCATCCGCGGTGGACATGATCGCGGACAGGATTCCCACGCCCAGCAGGCCAGCGAGCGCAGGCGGAAACAGATGCGTCATCAACGCTGGGATCGCGGCGTCCGGGCGCACGTCCGGACCGAGCAACGCCCGCGCGTGCAGGCCGCCCAGGACAGTAAAGCCGAGGATCGAGCCGATCGGGATCGCCAGGATCAGAAAGGTGCGCAGGTGCCTGGGCTGGTTGAGCGAAAACGCCAGCTTGCCGATATGCGGGTTCATCGCGAAGGGCAGGTGAGCGATGAACATCAGGATCACCAGCCAGATGCTGCCGAAGATAGGATCGCCGGGCGCGAAGTAGTTGTCCCAGCCCAGCGCGGGATCCTGCTGCACCAGCGCCGCGTTGATCACGCCCGGCCCGGTGCCTTCCATTCCGTAGGAGACGAAGAACAGCACCGCGATGGCGAGTGCAATCACCAGCATCATCAGGCCCTGCACGCCGTCGGTCATGATGTCGGCGTGCGTGCCGCCCAGGCCGATGTAGAAGGCGACCACTCCCACCGTGAGCAGCACGGCGGTCTGATACTTCAGGCCCAGCATGTACTCGAAGATGGTGGCGGCGGCGACGAACTGCGCGGTGATGTAGTAGATGAGCAGCAAGGACAGCAGGGAGAAGGCGATGCGCAGCACCTCGCTGTCGTAGCGCTGGCCCATCAGCTCGGGGAGCGAGTTGGAGCGGAACCGGTCGCCCACGCGCTCGAGCACCTTCACCGTCACGATCAGGCCGAGGTAGATGGCGATCGGGTAGATGGCCGGATACCAGATGGCCGCGAAGCCCTTGGAATATGCCAGTCCCGGAATACCCATGAAGGTCGAGCCGCTGGCGATGGTGGCGGCGAGGGCGAGCGCGAGGGTGATGGGGCCGTAGGCATTGCGCGCGACCGCGAAATCCTCGCCGGTCTGCGTCTTGCGCATGCCGTAGAGGCCGATGCCAAGAAAGATCAGCAGGAACAGGCCCATCCATAGCCAGCCCCAGATGCCGACGCCGCCCGTCTCGCTCATGTCAGCTTCTCCTCGCTATCGGGTGCCATTCAGTCCCAGTCCTTGCGGGATGCAACCCACAGGATCGCGCCGATCCAGTAGGCGAGGATGATCAGGCTCACCAGCAGCAGGACATTCATGTCGTCCTTCCTCCATGCCTCACGTCAGGCATCGCGGTCCATGTCACTGTCGCACCGATGCCCTAGCGGCGCGACACGAAGCGGTTGCCGCTCACGTAGAAGCGCAGCAACCGCCTGGCCCAGACGCCGGCGTAACCGACGCCGATGCGAGGCCGGCGCGCGATGCGGAAGCGGTAGGGCGTGGGCGGCGCGGCCAGGTACAGCCGCTCGCCCAGCAGATCCTCCCCGTCGAGCCGCCGGTCGATGCGCAGTGCCTGGCAGAGCAGGGCCGGGCCTTGAGTGCGGCCATCGACGTTGGATAGAGGTTCCAGCGCACGCAGCAGGACGGCGGTGCCGGTATGCCCTTGGGTGACCACGTTCATGCAGAAGTGCATGCCGTAGATCATGTAGACGTAGGCGTGCCCGGCGGGACCGAACATGGTGGCCGTGCGCGTGGTGAGCCCCTTCGACGAATGGGCGGCGAGATCGGAGGGGCCGAGGTAGGCCTCGACCTCGACGATGCGTCCCGCCATGAGGACGCCCTCGTGCTCGCGCACGAGCAGCGTCCCGAGCAAGTCGCGCGCGACGGCGATCGTGTCGCGCTGGTAGAACTCCCGCGGCAGGCGTTGCCAGCGCGGGACGGCGGTCACTGCTCCAGCAGGCTGCGCAGCATCCACGCAGTCTTCTCGTGAACCTCCAGGCGCTGGGTGAGCAGGTCCGCGGTGGGCTGATCGTTTGCCTTCTCCACTGCCGGGAACAGCTTGCGCGCCGTGCGGGCGGTGGCTTCCTGCGCCGCGACCAGATGGCGCACCATGTCCAGCGCCTTGGGTACGCCGTCGATCTCCTTGATCGAGGCCAGCCGCACGAACTCCTTGTAGGTGCCCGGGGCCGGATGCCCGAGTGCGCGGATGCGCTCGGCGATCTGGTCCAGCGCGTTCCACTGCTCGGTGTACTGCTCCATGAACATCAGGTGCAGGGTATTGAACATCGGGCCGGTAACGTTCCAGTGATAGTTGTGTGTCATCAGGTACAGCGTGTAGCTGTCGGCCAGCAGTCCCGACAGACCGGCGGCGATCTTCGCGCGGTCGCTCTCCGACATGCCGATATCGATCTTCATGGCCTTGGGATGTTTGTCGCCTTTCATGCCCGATGTTCCTCTCACGGTGAGTTGGTGGCGCTGGCCCTTGGAGTCCGCGCACGGGTACCTGGCAAGCGTATGCCGAGTGCGGGCCTCTTGGCAATGGCGGATTTCCGATGCCCCGTTCATTCCAGCGTCCCGTCAGTGGGGCGCAAGATCAACGATCTCGCCATTCCGGCGAAGCCGGAATCCAGGTCGTAGAACTGCCCTTTCGTCATTCGCTGGGTCCCGGCCCCGGATCGAGGCCTTTGGCAGCATCCTGTCATGCGCCGGGACGACGGATCCTTCTTCGAAGGACGCAGAATGCCAGGATGTTTCCACCCCGATTTGGCTACACTTCACTGCCACGCCTTGCCCGACAAAGACACCGATCGCCATGACCCTCGACACCCAGACCCTCGACAGCCGGATCATCGACATCCTCTCCGGGGTCACCACCGCCACCATCACCACCATCCTGCTGAAGAAGGGGCTGCGCAACGTGTGGATGCGCGGCACGCGGCCGCTGCGTCCCGGCGAGCAGCGCAAGGTCGGGCGCGCGTTCACGCTGCGTTTCGTGCCGGCACGCGAGGACCTGGCGACGCCGGAATCGTGGTCCTCGCCGAAGTCCACGCGTGCGGCAATCGAGGACATGCCCTCCGGCTGCATCGCCGTGGTGGACGCGATGGGCATCACCGACGCCGGCATCTTCGGCGACATCCTGTGTGCACGCATGGGCCGGCGCGGTGTCGCCGCGCTGGTGACCGACGGTGCGTTGCGCGACCTCGCGGGCGTGCTCGGCACCGGCCTGCCGGTGTGGGCGCAGGGCGCGGCGGCACCGCCCTCGGTGGCCGGACTGACCTTCGTGAACTGGCAGGAGCCGATCGGCTGCGGCGGCGTGGCCGTGTTTCCGAACGATGTCGTCGTTGCCGATGCCGACGGGGCGGTCGTGATCCCGGCGGCGCTGCTCGATCACGTGCTGGCGACAGCGCCCGAGCAGGAGCGCATGGAAGGCTGGATCATGGACGAGGTCAATCGCGGCGAGAAACTGCCGGGCCTGTATCCGATGAACGCGGAGACGAAGGCGCGGTACGAGGCGCAGATGACGCGCACGCGCGGCTAGCGCCGCGTTCCCCGACAAGGATTCCGCCATCCGGCTGAAGGGAACTGCACATGAACCGCATCAAGCTGTTCCTGGTATCGCTGCTGGCAGCGCTTACCGGACTGTGGCTGCTGGCCGATACCTTGGCTCCGCAGCCCTTCACCTACTTCTCGTTCCGCGCGGTGTTCGTCCAGTACACCGGGCTTGTCGCCATCGGCGCGATGAGCATCGCCATGCTGCTCGCAATGCGTCCCCGTAGCGTGGAGCGATGGTTCGGCGGTCTGGACAAGATGTATCGGCTGCACAAGTGGCTGGGCGTGACGGCGCTGATCGTCGCGGTGCTGCACTGGTGGTGGGCGCAGGGAACCAAGTGGATGGTGGGCTGGGGATGGCTGGCGCGGCCGGTGCGCCCGCGTGCGTCCGATGCGCAACTCGGCTCCGTGCAGGAGTGGCTCGCCGGCCAGCGCGGTCTGGCCGAATCCGTCGGCGAGTGGGCGTTCTACGCTGCGGCCGTGCTGCTGGTGCTGGCGCTCGTCAGACGCTTTCCCTATCACCTGTTCGCGAAGACGCACGTCTGGCTCGCGGCCGCCTACCTGGTGCTGGCCTACCACAGCCTGGCTCTGGCGAAATTCGAGTACTGGATGCAGCCCGTGGGATGGGCGCTCGCCGCGCTGCTGCTGGGCGGAAGTGCGGCGGCGATGATTGCCCTGACCGGCCGCATCGGTGCGCGCCGCAAGGTGCCGGGCACGATCGAAGCCGTTGCGCATTTCCCGGGAGTGGACGTGCTGGAGACGCGCATTGCGCTCGCACCCGGCTGGTCCGGCCATGCGGCAGGGCAGTTCGCCTTCGTGCTCAGCGATCGACGCGAGGGCGCACACCCGTACACGATCGCCTCTGCCTGGAATCCGGCCGATCCCAGGATTACCTTCATCACCAAGGGGCTCGGCGACCATACGCGCCGCCTGCGCGAGTTGCTGAAGCCAGGCCTTCCGGTGACGGTCGAAGGGCCCTACGGCTGCTTCGATTTCGAGGACGGCCTGCCGCGCCAGATCTGGATCGGTGCCGGCATCGGCATCACCCCCTTCATCGCGCGCATGAAGCAGCTCGCAGGCAGCAGCGCACGGCCGGTCATCGACCTGTTCCATCCGACCGCGGTGTACGAGCAGGCCGCCATCGACAAGCTTGCCGCCGATGCCCAGGCCGCCGGGGTGCGGCTGCACGTGCTGGTGGATGCCAAGGACGGAAGGCTGGACGGGCAGCGGCTCCGCAAAGCGATTCCGGACTGGTCGAGCGGGAGCGTGTGGTTCTGCGGCCCCCCGCGATTCGGCCAAGCGCTGCGCGCCGATCTCGTGGCGCATGGCCTGCCGCCCGGGCGATTTCACCAGGAACTGTTCCAGATGCGCTGAGTCACTGAGCATGCAACGTCGATGGAGGAGATGACCATGCAGCGGAACGTCGTACGCAGAGGACTTCTTGCAATTCTTGCCATGGCCGTCTTCGGGATCGTGGCACAGGGCGTGAGGGCGCATCATGGCTGGGGCTGGGCGACCGACGAGGAGTTCGAGATCAGCGGCAGGATCGTGAACGTTCGACTCGGCAATCCGCACGGCGAGGTCACGATCGACGCGAAGGGCGAGAAGTGGGTGGTGGAAGTCGGCCAGCCCTGGCGCAACGAGCGGGCAGGGCTAGCCGACGACCTGTTCAGCGTCGGACGCACCATCACGGTACACGGCCATCGTTCGGCCAGAAAGAGCGAGCGCCTGGTCAAGGCCGAACGCGTGGTCATCGACGGCAAGAGCCACAACCTCTACCCCGACCGGGAGTCCTGATCGGCCCGGCGGGATGCTCGACCAGTGGCTGGCGGCGCTCGAAGCAACGCAGTTCGCCCGCGCGCTGGGCAACTCGATGTTGGTCTACCCGCTGGTCAATGCGGGCCACATTTTCGGGGTCGCGCTGCTGGTCGGCTCGATCGTCCCGCTCGACCTGCGGCTGTTGTCGGCTTGGCGGTCCCAACCGCTTGCGCCGCTGTGGCACGTGCTGACGCGCACCGCGGCCGTCGGGCTCGTGCTGGCCATCCTGTTCGGCTTCCTGCTCTTCGCCACCCGCGCAACCGAGTACGCCGCATCGCCGCTGTTTCTGGCGAAAATGGCCATCGTGGCGGCGGCCACCGCGAATGCACTCGTGCTGCGCGTGGCGTTTCCTCGTGCGGTGCCGGACGGGAGGGTGAACGGTGCGGCTCCCCGGCCGGTGTGCGCTGCAGCGGCGTTCTCGATCATCGCCTGGCTGGCGGTGCTGACGCTGGGAAGGCTGGTCGGGTATTTCTGAGCGGCGCCCCGTTGCGCCTTCGTGGTTCAGCGTCCTCATGGTTCAGGCGTGCTGCTGGTCCAGCAAGGGCTCCGGAGAGCCCATGGTAGGATCATCGCAGACGTCGAAACCCCTGACGGGAGGGCTCGTGCATACACAGATCCTCGTTGCCGCGTTCGGACTGCTCCTCGTGTTGCCGATGGCCTCGAGCCATGCGGACATCGACCGCAGCGCCGTGGACTTTCAGATTCCCGCGGATATCAAGTGGGTGCGCAATGCCGCTGGCACCAACGAGCAGGCGGTTCTCTTCGGTGATCCGACCAAGCCCGGACCCTACGTAGTGCGGCTCAGGTGGTTGCCCGGCAACATGAGCCGCCCGCATTTTCACCAGAACGACCGGCATTTCGTCGTCATCTCCGGAACCTGGTGGCTCGGAACCGGCGACAGGTTCGAGCCCGACAGCACCGTGCCGGTGCCGGCAGGCACCTACGTGATCCACTACGCGGGCAAGGTGCACTACGACGGCGCGAAGGACGAGGAAACCGTCATTCAGGTATGGGGCATGGGCCCGGCGACATCGATTCCGGCCGAGCAGCGTTGAGCGGCAACGGTCAATAGGCGTACTTCGCCACCGCGTCCTCGTTCCAGTCGATGCCGTTGCCGGGCCGGTCCGGGACGATGCACTGGCCGTTCTCCACCTGGAACGGCTGCGCGACGATCGGATTGCCCCAGTCGCGATACTCCAGCCAGTCGGCCGACTCGGTCGCGCGCAGCAGGTGCGCGGACACCTCGGGGTACAGGTGGCTGGACATCGGATGCCCGGCCGCGCCCGCGATCGCCGCTGCGCGCATCCAGCCGGTGACGCCGCCGATGCGCATCAGGTCGGGCATGTACAGATCCGCTGCCTCGGCCCGCACCGCCTCGAGGAAGGACCGCGGCCCGTAGATGTTCTCGCCGATCTGCACCGGCGTCTTCAGCTCACGCGCGAGCTGCGCGCTCTGCGCGTAGTTGTCGAACACCACGGGTTCCTCGAACCAGTACAGGCCCTGGTCGTCGAGTGCATGGCAGCGCCAGATCGCCTCCTGCAGCGTCTGCCCCTGGTTGAAGTCGCACATGAGCTGAATGTCGTTGCCGATCGCACCGCGCACCAGTTCCAGCGCCTTCAGGTCGTCGGCGAGTTTCGGCCTTCCGAGCCGAATCTTGATCGCGCTGAAGTTGCCTTCGTCGACCAGCTCGCGCGCCTCCTTCGCCAGCTTCTCCAGCGGCAGCAGCCACAAGCCGTTGGTGTTGTAGGTGCGCACCTTGCCGACGGTGCCGCCCAGCATCTCGGCGAGCGGCAGTCCGGCCGCCTTCGCCAGCGCATCCCAGATCGCCATGTCGAGACCCGCTGCGGCGATCACGCTCACGCCCTGCCTGCCGAGCAGGTGCAGGGTGCCGATCACGTCGCGGTACATGTCCAGCGGCGCGAGCTGCCGGCCCTTGAATGCCTCGGCCATGTCCTGGATCGCAGGCCCGACGTAGCGGATGGCGTTCCTCAGATACGGCTCGAGATAGCTGCGGCCGATCACGCCCTCTCGGGTCTTCACGTCGATCAGGATGAACGGCCACTCGGTGAAGTGACCGACCTTGGCGACGAGGGGCCTGCGCAACGGAACGGAACAGGCGCGGACATCCACGCTTTCGAGAGCGAGCTTCTGCAGAGGGTTCATGACGGTCCTGGGCAATATCCCCGCCTCGTCACGAGGCAGGCGGTGTGCTGATATCCCCGTTTCTCACGAGCCGGGGTGGCGTGACGCGCCGGGGCCTATCGGGTGACAGCATCCAACCAATCGCCCCCCAGCTTCCGTGTAAGCGACCTCGACCGCTCAGGCGTGCTCGTCCGGCGGGCGGATGGCGAGACTGTACACCGAGGAGCCACGGCGGTCATCCGGTCCAGAGAGGCCACCATGCGCGGCAGTTGATGCCGCAACCGATCTCCCAGGTGCGTCCATTCACCTTGAAAATCCCAACTCAGAATCTCCTTCTTCGAGGTCAGGTGCTGCTGGGCAGCGCAGCGCCCAGCCTGTTCCGGGAAGCGAGCGAGACGCTGGCGGGCCGGGTCGAGACGAGCGAGGGTAGACGGGACGTTTACTCGCTGTCTCGGTGAATGGTTAGCCGCGCAATCCTGGACATCAACGTCCCCTACTCGTTGTAGCGTCGCGATGTTCGTGCAAAGTACCTTTACTCAGCACTCGCGCCACACGCCTTATCGTCTGATCGAGGCGAGGCGGGCGAATCTTGCATTCCCACACCGACACGACACGCCATCCCAAACGCCTCAGCGCCCGGGCTTTGCGCGCGTCGCGTTCCATGTTGCCGGCAATCTTCTCGCTCCAGAATGCCCCGTTCGAGGTGGGCAGGCGACCCGCACGACAGTCGTGGCCATGCCAGAAACAGCCATTGACGAAAATCACCGCTCTATGCCTGGGAAGCACTATATCGGGTCGTCCGGGCAAGTCCACGACATTGACGCGAAATCTGAAACCAATGCGATGCAAGGCGCTGCGTACGATGAGCTCTGGCTTCGTGCCCTTCTGACGTACTGACTGCATACGCTTACGTCGATCAGCGCGAGTTAATATATCCATCAGTCCTGCTCGAAAGGGTTCGAACTGTCAGGGGTTGGTGACCGGTGCAATCGTATGGATAACAACATTAGAACCATCTTGCAGCAAGTGCGTGAGTACCTGCCATTGGTGCCCGACGATCCACTCACCAAGGTGAAGGTCAGGACAGGTTGGAACCAGGTCGATTCGCGGCTTGCATCGAGAGAGGAAAAGAAAAACTTCGCACAACGCTTTTCCGATCTTCTCGCGCTCATGGTAGCCGACAAGCTACGTCCCACGTTCCCCGGGATCCTGCCAATGAGGAATCAGGATTCTGGCGACATCAGGTCCAAGGCAATACGAGGAGTGGAGTCTCTCGCCAGCAGTCTGAAGGGAGTTAAGCGCCTGGACGTGAACTTCAGTACCGAAAGGCTTGGCCTTGGGTTAGGCGTGTCGATCAAGACGCTCAATTTCAGGGATGCGAAATCAAGACGGTACACGAAGAACGTATCTCGTATAGATAACGAGCTTCGCGCGGAAGCGTCCGACTATCATGTTCGCCAGCCTTATGCGGTACTGGCCGCTATTGTTTTCCTGCCGCGTGATTGTGCGTTCGATGCGGGTGAGGCCGTCAACACCCATTCCAGTTTCGGGCATGCCTGTCAGACATTGCGATATCGCACGGGTAGAGCGGACCCTTCTGATTCTCCCGAACTTTTCGAGAAAGTGTTCGTGGCATTGTACGAAGCGGAAGCGCCGGAAACCCTTGGCGAGCTCGTATGCTTCGACGTGTCGAATCCACCGCCGAAGAAAGGTTTACCGGCTCAACGCCTGACGTTCGTCGAAGTGTTGAAAGCCATCGAGGCGGCCTTCTTCCAGCGCAACGTACCCAAGCGCATCTGGGAGGATACACAGGAAAGCGCTGTCATTTCCGAACTAGAGCAGATTGCCGAGTCGGAAACTGACGAGACGGAAGGCGACGATGATTAGACTGCTACATCGACGTCGTTACAAGAGGCAACTCGTAACTGGTCGTGACGGAGGGCACCAAACCGCCGAGAGAAGCGATGTACCGCTCAACAGCCTGTATGAACCCTGGATTGAATCTAAGCTTCGCTCTACGGGTCCGCTCCAAGAAACCCGTTGCAGCCTTTAGCGACAGGGGATCACCAGGGTAATCCAGGAAATCCGCAAGCGGGGGGGTACGAACTCCGAGCGGATCGACGCCGACGTAAGCAGCACGTCGAATTCTCCCATCGAACCAAGCGGCCTTTGGCAGCCTGCCAGTCAATGGAAAGGTCCCACCCTCGGCACTAAACCGACCGGGCGTTTCAAGCCTACGCCCTACCCATTCAGCCACGGGCACCGTTACGGCACTCCCGACCAAGCTCCAGCGTGCCGACGATCGAGCGACTTCCTCTGCGGCGATAGTCCAAGGTATACCGTTGACCGGCTCGAAACCCTGTAGCCGTTCCGCGTCTCGGATGTCCGGCTTGATCAGACGCCCATCCGGCATCAGGATTGCCGGTGGAGACGGAATCCCGATGGTGCTTCCATTCTTCAACGTCGGAACGGCGTCGGGGGCCCACCCTAGTCCAGTAAACCCCTCTGTCCAATAGAAACCATGAGCCCTCTCGCCAATAGCCGTGGGAGGCCGCGGTACGGGTGTGTCGTCCGCCAACAAGACGTCTTCCGGATTCCCGTCCATGCTGGCCACGAAGTAGACGCGCTCTCTTCGCTGTGGCACCCCAAACCCGTAAGAGTCAACGACCCGATACGCCCACCGATACCCGAGACTCTCGAACTCATCCATGATGGAGCGCATGGCCAGACCACCATGAAGTTGCAACATGAACGGAACATTCTCGAGAATCACCCAAGGCAGCCGGCACCGATGACCACGCAGCAGGCGAAACACCTCGAGGACGAGTGCTGACTGGTCGCCGGACAGTCCCCGAGTGCGACCGGCCTGGCTGAGATCTTGACAAGGGAAACCAGCACAGAGCAGATCGGCCTCCCCCGGAATGCCGGGAAGCGATCTGACGTCGTCGGAGATATCGGCGTCCGGAAACCTGCTTCGAAGTACCGCTCGGGCCGCAGGTAGAATCTCGCAGAGATGCAATGCAGCTATGCCGGCTTTGTGCAGGCCCAGCTCGAATCCGCCAATTCCAGCAAATAATCCAACCGCTTTCACGATCCAATTGCCTCTTGACGACTGTTACGCGCTCATCATACTCGCACTAGTGATCATTTGTACAGCTATTTTCCAGAGACATGCGCCACGTATAGCGGCATCTCTCTGCCTACATGCTCCGCCGATACTGCCCCCCCACCTCGAACAGCGCATGCGTGATCTGTCCCAGCGAACAGACTCGCACCGCGTCCATGAGCACCTCGAACACGTTCCGGTTGTCGATCACCGCCTGCTGCAGGCGCTGGAGCATCGCAGCCGAGGCCGCCCGATTGCCGGCGTGGAAGTCCTTCAGGCGCTTGAGCTGGCTCCGCTTCTCGTCGTCGGTCGAGCGGATCAGCTCCAGCGTCTCGGGCACCGGGTCGCCGTGCGGATTGCGGAACGTATTGACGCCGATGATCGGATACGAGCCGTCGTGCTTCTTGTGCTCGTAGTACATCGACTCCTCCTGGATCTTGCCGCGCTGGTAACCCAGTTCCATCGCGCCGAGCACGCCGCCGCGCTCGGAGATGGCCTCGAACTCCTTCAGTACCGCCTCCTCGACCAGGTCGGTCAACTCCTCGATGATGAAGCTGCCCTGATTGGGATTCTCGTTCTTCGCCAGGCCCCACTCGCGGTTGATGACGAGCTGGATCGCCATCGCGCGCCGCACCGACTCCTCGGTCGGCGTCGTGATCGCCTCGTCGTAGGCATTGGTGTGCAGCGAGTTGGCGTTGTCGTAGGTGGCGATCAGCGCCTGCAGCGTGGTGCGGATGTCGTTGAAGTCGATCTCCTGCGCGTGCAGCGAACGCCCTGAGGTCTGGCAGTGGTACTTGAGCTTCTGGCTGCGCTCGTTGGCGCCGTAGCGGTTCTTCATCGCCACCGCCCAGATGCGCCGCGCCACCCGGCCGATCACGCTGTACTCCGGATCCATGCCGTTGCTGAAGAAGAACGACAGGTTGGGCGCGAAGTCGTCGATGTGCATGCCGCGCGCCAGATAGGCTTCGACGAAGGTGAAGCCGTTGGACAGGGTGAAGGCGAGCTGGCTGATCGGATTGGCACCGGCCTCGGCGATGTGATAGCCGGAGATCGAGACCGAATAGAAGTTGCGCACG
>JADZGB010000049.1 GCA_020854105.1 Burkholderiales bacterium
TGCCGTTGAGCATCAGGTCGCCCGCCCGTGCCGGGCCATCCTTGTCGGGGTCGAACCCGAACTCGCGGGCGCAGATGTTCCTGAACGCCTCCCACCTGGGGGCGTCGCAACGCGCCTGGAACGCTTCAGGCTCCGACATCCAGCCGAGCAGATCGCGGACGGGATCGTCCACCGAAAGACGGTCGAAGTCGTCCGCATCCAGTCGGCGTCCTCTGAGCGGTGCGATGGGCTCGGTAGCCAGCACCGGCAACGCCCGCATCAGCGCCTCGCGGGTCCGCATGTCCAGCGACAGGTCGAGACCCAACGCCGCCTCGGAGGTCATGAACGCCTCCACCGTCCAATCCCGGCCGTTCTTCTGGTGCCAGACCGCGCCGCGGTATTGAAGCTCGATCAACGGATGGAGCAGATCGGGGCAGTCTCCGCCCGCTCGCAGTTCCTGCCGGCTGACGCTCGGCAAGTACAGGATGGGCACGGTGCCGGGCGCTAGCGCCGAGTCAGGCAGCGTCCGGTCGACAACGCACTTGAGCCAGATGGCTGGCCCGGTGCGCTGCGCCGGGGTGTAGTCGCCCAGGACATACAGGTAAGCGCAAGCCTTCTGAAGGGCCGGTAGGAGCGGACGCCACTGACCGTCTGCATCGGTCCACAGCAACGCGATGGGATCGGCAACGCCCTCGGGTGAGCGCATCGCCGCGGCGAGCGAGGCAAGCAGCGCGTCGACGAGAGTTCGTCGCTCACCAGACGCGTTCACTTTTCGCACCCCACGCGACGCGCGATTTCGCGGCACAGCGCCTCGAAATCAGCGCGGCACTGCTGTACGTTGGTCTGGTGCGCGCCGATCGCGCCATCGGCGCTGGTCAGGTCGAACATCGGCTTGCGTGCCTCCATGGCCATCGGCATGAGGCTGCGGTAGTGCTTGATGCGTTTGATCTGGTTCTGGTCCGGCGTCGTGGCCGCTCCTGCCTGACTCAGCACGCTTTCCCTATAGCCACCCGGCAGCCGCCCCTGCCACTTGGCATAAGCCTTGGTCGGCCGACCCAGGCGCTCTGCGTGCTGCATCAGCACATAACCGACTGGAGACATCTGACCTTGCGGCATTTCACCGAGCGCGCCCGGGGCCTTGGCCAACGCTTGCTGCCAGGTGTCTCGCCATTGGCGCAGCGTCGGCCCTAGGTTCTTCAGGCCCTGCAGGGAGAAAAGGTCGGGGGCGACGGGCACCACCACGTGACTGGAAGCCACGAGCGCGGCGCGGTTGATGGCACCCAGGTTCGGCCCCACGTCGATCAGCACGAGGTCCGCCCCGTGCTGCTGCGCGGCACTGCGTATCACGCGCCAGAACGCGGTGGTGACGCGAAATGCCCTCTCCCGCCCTTCGAGGCAGCGAGGCCATTCCGTCGAAAGATCATCTTCGATTCGCGACAGCGCCAGATCGCCGACGAGCAAGCCGAGCCCGCCCGCCAGCGACTCGACGTACGCCGGTCGAACGTCACCCGTGCCACCGAAGAGCGGCGCCACCGCACCATGCAGCGTCTGCGGGTGCTCGTCGTCGGGCCACAGCGCTTCCAGACGTTCCTCGTCCAGCGCCATGATGGACAGGTTGGACTGCGGGTCGAGGTCCACCGCCAGCACCCGGTGGCCGAGCTCCGCAAACATCCAGGCGGCGTGATAGACGAGCGAGGTCTTGCCTACACCGCCCTTGTTGTTGAAAAAGGCGATGCTGATCATGGTTGCTCCCCAGCGACGATGGCGGCCACGAAGCCCGGCTGCACCTCGAAGCGCAACCGCTGCCCCAGGGCCTTGCGCGCGATCGCAATGCCGGCGCCGAATCGCTGCACATAGCCCAGCGCGCGCAGTGCCTCGGCGAGATTCGGGTTTCGATAGTCCGTGACGCCCGGCTGGCCGAAGTTCTCCGGCGTCACACTGCCGAAAGGCCCGCCCGGGTTGTGGATCTCGATGCGGTCGTCGAACCAATACACGCGCACTGGGGCATTCGTGGCCTCGTAGCTGCGGTGCATGTAGGCGTTGCGCACGAGCTGCCGCAGCGCATCCATCGGATACGCCTCGCTGCGAGACTCCTGTGCCGTGTCGGCGAAACGAACGCCGCGCAAGTTGTGTGCCTCGAGCTTCTCTTCCAGCCTGCGGATCTGGTCGGCCACGGTGCCGTGGATCAACTCCTCGTCGGCTACCGGCATCGTGAGGTCATTGCCTGCGAGTCTGAGGAACTGTGTGTATGCCCCAGGCAGCCAGTCGGCCGGCGACTTGCCGATCACCAGCAGGCCGAGCACCGTGGGCCGCGGCTCGGCATCGCTCAGCACGAGCTTGGTCGCCGCGAGCCGTTGCTCGTAGCTGCGCTCATTGGCGGCCAGCACGTCCCGCGCGACCGCCGATGGCAGGTACTCCTGTTCGAAGCGCAAGCGATCCAGTTCGTCCAGCGTGGCGTCCGCGACCGGCTGGACGTCGAAGGGCCGGTCCCGGTGCCGGCGGCGCTCGTTGAGGATGCGTTCGTCCTGCGCGCTTGCGAGCCCCCGTCGGGGTCCCCAGCGAACATGGATGCGTTGCCTGAAGCGCACGGGCGGTGAGTCGCACGGCCAGACGGTCACCACAGCCAGATCGTGGCCGCAGAGATGTCGCTTCTCGACGAGCAGGGTCGGCGGGGGGACGACGTTCCCGTCGGTCTTGATGTCGGCGAGCTGGCGCAGCAACTCGTCGGACACGTCGAACCCCGGGGCGGGCTTGCCGTCGTCTCTCGCGCCGATGACCACCACGCCTGGTCTTGCGTGACCGGGAAGATCGTTGGCGAACGCGCAGACTGCCTCGCGGACTTTGGTGGGCTGATCGCCCTTGAACGACTCCTTGCGCTCGACGCAGTCCGACTCCAGATCCGCGAGCATCGCTTCGAGTTCGCCATCGGTGCAGGGTTTCATGGGCGGCTCCCTCTCATGTCTGCGCGGCGAAGATGGTCAGGACCAGCTCGCTTTCGTCGAGCAGGCGGTACTCGGGCACCTTTGCGGAAAGCCTGGCGCTGTTCTCCAGGATGATTCGCACCCCTTCGCCGCGCCTGTCCATCAGCGTCACGCGATCCGTCATGAACGGCGCGTCTTCGGGAACCGGGCAGCGGGCGAGCAGGCTCGCGAGCGTCTCGTTGCGCGCGGCCTGGCGGTAGGGCAGGCTGCCGATGTCGAGGGTATTGGGCAGGGCGCCCGGCGAGTACAGCTCGATGCGATCCTGGAACATGCGCAGACGGATCTTCGATCCGTGGATCGAGTAGTCGCGGTGCGCGACGGCGTTGACGATGGCTTCGAAGACCGCGGTCATGTCGTACTGCGGCCGGTCGCGGCGCCCCACGGACTTCGTCGCCGCAATCTTCATGTTGCGGAACACGAACCGGCAGGCTTCGACGATCTGCTCATCGACCGGTCCGTCGATGTCTTTGGCGTCGATCTGGTACAAGTCGCGCCCGCCCTCGGGTACGACGCTCGCGCCGCGATACGCCACCGCCTGGATGAAAGCGTTGGGCAACCAGCGCCGCGGTGTGCGCGAGGCGATCAGGATGCCGGCCACGGTTGGCCGCGAGACGGCGTCTTCGTCGCGTCGTGCCAGGCCGAGTTTGCCGAGCAAGACCTCCTTGCGATCACGCGACCGGGCACCGCGGAAGCGCCGCCACAACGCAGGTTCCAGATCCGCGATGGCGGCGCCGGCGACGATCTGCTCGTCGAATCGGATCAGTCCGGTCTGGCTGCGCTCCTGGAACAGGCGCGCCAGCACTTCAGGCGTGAGGCGCCGGCGCGAGCTACCCAGACGCCGGAAGTAGCCGCCGGGGCTCTGGTGCACGAACAGGCTGCGCGGCACGTCGATCTTGAGCACCGCAGCCGGCGATCCGTCGGCCGCGGGTAACGTCAAGCGCTCGATGTCGGCAGTCAGCGGCGGCTCGATCGAATCGTTGCAGACCGCGCGGACAAACTCCTCCGCCGCGTCGAGCTGCTCCACCGGTACACCGACCACGCTTCTCGTCGCATCGTCGACGCCGAGCACGCAGACCCCGCCCTTGCCGTTGGCAAATGCCGCCAGCTCGTCGGCAAGCGCGTCGCGGTGCGGCGCGGTCACCCGCTTGCCGGCGACGCGCAGCGTCTTCAGTTCTAGGCGCGAGTCCTCGCCGAGACGGATCTTCGCCAGCAGCTCTTTCGGATCATCGAACACGTTCTTCTCCCATCGAACGCACCCGCGCCGCTTCCTTGAAGGCTCGCGTGTAGTGCAAGTCGTTCCAGCGGTTGCCGTCCGCTTCCTTGCCCCGGCCGCCGAAGTCCTTCTGGTCATCCTTGTTGTCCGGATCCCAGCCCCAGAACCACGGGAACTCCTCGCGCGCACGCTGCGGCTCCTTGCCACGGTCCTTGTCCCACTTGATCTTGGGCGTGGCTCGCAGGATGCTGGCGCCCTTGGCGCGCGCGCCGAAAGGTCTCGCGGCCATGAAGGGGCGGATGTTGATCCGCACACCGTCATTGATGTCCGGCTCCCAGCCGATCGGCTGTTCGGCGAGCGGCTTCCAGCGGACGAAGAGGTCGTAGGGCGGCTCGCCGGCAAGGATGTTCGTCAACTCTGTCTTCAGATGCTCTGCCGCCGCGACCCGCGCGTCCGCCCCTTCGACACCCGACTTCTGGTCGGCGCGCTGCCGGTCGATCCAGTCACCGAGATAGGAGTACAGCAGCTTCTCCAGCGTGCGCCGTCCCTCGCCGTTCGGCGCGGCCAGGCGGTGGTAGTTCACCAGCGCATGGAAGCCGTCGCGGCGGCCATCCCAGATGTGCCAGACGAAGGGCCGCTGGTGGAACAGTTCGCAGTGCTGCTCGAAGAAGCCATCGCGCAGCCAGTCGTCGAGCGTCTTACCTTCAAAGCCGACGTGAGACAAGAGAGCGTCAAGCCTCGCGGCTGACCATTGCTTGCCGAACACCTCCGAAAGCAAGGAGGCTAAGCGCGCAGCTGCCGGCTGCTCTCCCTTCACCGGACTCAGGGCTACGATGCCGTCGCGGTCGGCATGACGATCAAGCACGCCACACAGTTTGATCAGCTCCCTGGCGCGAGGGCTAAGCTGCAACCCCGGTTCATGCTCAGCTGGCCAGCGCATGCCCAACAGCCGCGCAGTGCCGACTTGCAGCACCTCGAGCGTCTCCGCTGGCATGCCGTGAAATGCCCATTGCGTCGGATCGTCAGACTGTGTCGAGGTCGGGTCCGGCTCAGCCTCAGACGAGTCATTCCATTCATCGGGATCGAACGGGACCGCTAGCATCGTCTTCACCGACACTGCGAAACCCGAGTCAATCTTCTTGAGCTCCTCCGCAAACTTTCCAGAGATCACGAAACGCCAGATCGCACCAAGATGTGATGGATCGTTAGGAATCACCACGCAGCAGTTCTCACCGTAGATTTGACCGGTGTAGAGAGTCGCACGCCTCTCGCCAACTAGGCTGATAGCAACGCCATACTTGCCCCAGTTGGGCTTTCCGCTTCGCCACTGTTGCGCCTTGTGGTTCAGGTGACGCACAAGTTGAGCGAAGTCGGCCATGCGGCCTGCTTCCCCCTGCCACAACACAATATCTTCTCTCCCAGAAAATGGCGCCGTGCACTCGGGAGCGACTTGATAGAGCTCCCAGTCATTCCCCAATTCGGGTACTTCCCAGTGCTTTCTATAGTAGGAAGCGTTGTCTCCTACACCTTGACCATGCAAGGCGGTCGCATAGTGCTCGAGCGACTCCTCAACCGCCGCAGCACCGAGGCGAATCCGGAAGTTTGGATCACTCAAAATTGCAGAGAGGAGAACGGATTCCGGGCTTGACATGCCCGACAACTGCTGCTTGAGCTGACGAATATCAGGTGCTTCGGCGACGTCCAAGAACTGAATGGCCTCTTCCTTGCGAGGCGAAGCGTTGACCAAGAAGTACAGCGCAACTGAAACGACTTCCCCCGAGATCGCCTCGAATGCACCCGAACCAAGGCGGGCTAAAAGTGGCCAGGAGTAGGTCCTTAAGAGTCGTTCTCTTAGCAGCGCATTTCCCTTCTTTCCCAGCAGGCTCTGCATTGAGACGCAAGCGAGTACCCCTCCGGGGCTTGTTGCCCTCATCCATCGAGACATCATCATCGTCGCAAGATCCTGCCGTGCGTCTTCAAATGCAACGTCGGCGAAGGCCGTTAGAGGTGAGTCTTGTGAGCCTCGCTTGAGGTATGGCACGTTCGTCGCGATTAACGTAAAGCGGCCGGCGAGCATCTGCGCCGCCTTAGCCAGCCCCTGCGCCGCGACTGCCATCTCCGTGAGTTCCGCCGTCTCGGCCTTGGCCATCACCTGCGCGAGAAGTGGCTCCAGGTCATCGAAGCTGTGCTCGATCAGATCACCACCGGCAACGCGCGGGTCGATGAGGCTGCCGAGCCAAGGTGCGCGCGCGAAGAGGTCGTATAGCCGCTCGAACCCCCGCTTCATCGCATCCGAGAACAGGTTGTCCTCGGTGCCCAGCAGATCGGTCTTCGGCGGCACCGGCAGCGCCTGCGCGGCGCGCTCGGCGAGCTTGAGCCATTCGGCCTTGGACACACCGAGAGAAAGCCCCGAGCAGGCGAGGTGCAGTGACGGAAGTTGCCGGTAGCCGATCCGCCGCCAGGCGGCCAGCGCGAGGTTGAACGCCGCGATCTGCGTGCAGCGCGGGTCGATCTCGAGCCCAAACAGGTTGTCCCGCAGCACGGCCTCGATGGCGGCCTCTGCCGGTAGCCGCTCTTCGGCGGCCCGCATCGCGGCGAGCATGGGTAGCGCGAACACCAGGAAATGCCCGCTGCCCATGCAAGGGTCGAGCAGCGTGATGTCCTTGGCCGCCTTGGGCCACCCCTCGAACGTTCCGGCAGCCGGCCGCCACGGTTTCCCGTCCTCACGCA